>CAVONB010000006.1:0-530771 GCA_963697205.1 uncultured Alphaproteobacteria bacterium
CTGCCGGGCGCAGGCTTGTGGGCGCTTTCGACGGTGGCGCCATTTCCTCGAACGGCGGCGTCGTGCTGCTGGCCGCAGCCGATCGGGCGATCAGGCTCAGCCGGCGGCTCGCGCAATGCTTCACCGATCTGCGCTTTGCCGACGCGGTCCGCCGTTCATCCCGACCTGCTGCGCCAGCGCGTTTACTACCCTGGCGCTGGGCCGCGAGGACCTGATCGACCATGATACGCTGCGCGACGATCCGGCACTGGCTGCCGTGCTCGACAAGCCGGGCAGGCGCCTTCCCGGCAAGTCGACGCTCAATCGCATGGAGCACGCTGGCAAGATTGGCACCGATCGGCATCACAAGCTCGACCACGACGTGTGCGCGATCGAGCGTCTGTTCGTCGACATCTTTCTCGATGCTCATTCCGAGCCGCCATCGCCCTGGTGCTGGACCTCAATGCCGCCGACGATGCCGGTCTACGGCGAGCAGGAGGGCCGGCATTTTCACCGGCTACTACGACTGCTACTGCTACCTGCCCGTTCTACGCTCTGCGGCCGGCATCTGCTCGCTGCCAAGCTGCGCACGTCGAGCGTCGATGCCGCTGACGGCAGCGTCGCCGAGGTCGCCCGCATCGTGGCGCAGGTCCGTGCGCGCTGGCCAGCAACGACCATCGTTATCCGTGCCGACAGTGGCTTCTGCCGCGATGATCTTCATGACGTGGTGCGAGGCCAACGATGGCCATTACGTGCTCGGGCTCGCTGGTAACGAGCGGCTCGTCGTCAGGATCGCGCCCGAGATGAAGGCTGCCCGGCGAAGGCCACGCGGACGGGGCAGCCGGCGCGCGTGTTCGCCGACTTCACGTGTCGCACGCGCAAGAGCTGGAGCGCTGAGCGCCGCGTGATCGGCAAGGCGGAGGACACCAAGGCGAAGCCGACCCGCGCTTCATCGTCACCAACGTCCACGCCGCCTTCGGGCCGGCGCGCTTCCTCTACGAAGATGTCTACTGCCAGCGCGGTGAGATGGAGAACCGGCTGAAGGAGTGCCAGGGTGACCTGTTCGGCGACAGGACGCCGGCGCCAACGATGCGCGCCAGATCAGCTGCGGCTCTCGCTCTCGTCGTTGGCGTACGTTCTGATGTGCGCGGTGCGCCGCATCGGGCTCGCCGGCACCAAGCTCGCGGTCGCGACCTGCGGCACCGTTCGACTGAAGCTCATGAAGATCGGCGCGCTGGTCACGATCAGCGTCCGGCGGTCAAGCTCGCGTTCGCGTCGGCTTGTCCGGAGCGGGAGATCTTTGAGCTGGTCGCACGCCGATTATGAGCGAGCGGCAGAGCCGCGCCCAGAGCCCGAACGTCAACAACAGAGGATTATCGTCGCGCTTGCCCACGCTGCCTGCCGGCGGCGGCGATCGGGTTCGGCCTGAACGCTGGCAGGGCCGGCAGTTCCGAGCCACTCGTCAGCCAACACCCATGCAGCGCGGCTGTCGAGAAGTGCGGGTTAGTGCCGCGGCTCTCGAATACGCTCTTGCCAAATCCGGCTTCTCATCTCCAAGCGTCGCTGCCGTATTTGGCGGACAGTATTTGTGGGCGCGTGCGACGGCGGGCGGACCCGCGCAGCCAACGCCGCCGCAAGGTCGCGGCTTGGGAACCGAACTCAATTTCGATCGCTTCAGCAGCAAGTGGAGGGAGTTCATCGCCAGGGCGCGTGAGAAGGGGCCTGTTGCGGTCTGGGGCGCAGGCGCCAAGGGCGTCACATTCTCCCTGCTGATTGACCCGGAGGGTTGCGATCTCGATTGTGTGATCGACATCAACCCGTCCAAGCAGGGCCATTACCTCGGAGCCACCGGGCTTCCAATCGTATCGCCCGAACAGGCGGCCGGCCGGGGCATTCGGATGATTGTCGTGATGAACCCGAATTATCGGGCGGAAATCGAAAAGACTGCGCTCAAGCTCGGCATGGATCCGCTGCTGGTGTGCCTGGACCAGATTTGAGGGGACGACGTCATGAAGATCGAGATCGATACCGACGAGAAGGTGCTGCACGTCGACGGCGAGAAGCTGCCCCTTTACAGCGATGCAGCCTTCCGCGTCGTCTCTGATGTCTGGCTGAAAGTCGGTTGGAACCAGAAGTACAGCTACACCTTCTCATGGCTTGGAGTGCCTATCATCCAGATGCCTGAGGATCTGGTTCGCTTCCAGGAAGTGGTTTGGCGCCTTCAGCCCGACGTCATCATAGAAACCGGCATCGCCCATGGCGGCTCGGCCGTGCTGTCGGCGTCCCTGCTCAAGCTGATCGGAAAGGGTCGCGTGGTCGCCGTCGATATCGAAATTCGCCCTCAAAATCGTGCGCGCCTGGAGACGCATCCGCTTAATCCCCTGATCACGCTCATCGAGGGATCGTCGACGGCACTAGAGGTCGTCAAGAAGGTCGCGTCCCTCGTCAAGCCGGATGAGCGCACTCTCGTGGTCCTCGAACTCCAACCACAGCTATGCCCACGTCACTGACGAGCTCGAAGCCTACGCGCCACTCGTGTCGATCGGGTCATATATCGTGGCGACGGATGGCATCATGCAGGATCTCGCCGACGTGCCGCGCGGGGCGGAAGGCTGGGGTCGCGACAATCCGGCTGATGCAGCGCGCGACTTCGCAAAGCGCCATCCCAACTTCGTGCTGGAGCAGCCGGCCTGGGACTTCAACGAGTCGACCCTGGACACCAACCTGACACACTGGCCTGACGCATGGCTGAAGCGCATTCGTTGATATCGTTCATTTAAGGTTCCGCTATGCCGCCTAAATTCTCGATCCTGGTGCCGACGCGTGAGCGTGCCTACACGCTCGGTCCCTGCATCGCGGGCTGCCTCCTGCAGGATCACCCGAATTTCGAGGTTGTGATCCAGGATAATGCGAGCACCGACGGCACGAGGGAACTGGTTTCCAGCCTCAAGGATCCGCGCGTCCGATATTTCCGCACCCCCGAACGCGTCAGCATGCGTCAGAACTTCGAGAATGCCTTCGGCAATGCGCGTGGCGACTACTTGATTTGCATTGGCGACGACGACGGCGTTGCGCCTGGAGCATTAACCGCACTGGATTCGATCTTCTCGAGAGACAGATACGATTTCGCCTCTTGGCCCACGCTTTACTACTTTTGGCCCGGCTACGGCGAGAGCACGGGAACGCCATTGAAGCGAACGAACTTGTTCGGCACGCGCAAGGTTGTTAACTGTCATCAATTGGCGCGACGCTTGCTGGATGGAAAGCCAATCCATTTCCGTGTTGTGCCAAAGATCTATCATGGTTGTATTTCACGGACGCTTGTCGATCGCATCAAAGAGCGCACCGGAGCGATGTTTCTATATCATATCCCCGATATCTACGCGCAGGCCGCAAGCTGTTTGGTCGGGGACAAGGGTGTTTCCATCGGCCACCCCATGAGTATTCTGGGGGCATCGTCGAACTCGACGGGGTCTTCGTTGTTTGCGCAGGAAGGCAGTGGTCAGCCGCAAATGGAAAAAAGAAGTCCCTCGAGCATGTTCCTCGATGAGACGCGGAGCGACCGAGGTGCGAGTGTTCCGTAAGCGCCTCACGAATTGCCTGACGGTGCAGCGTTGGTTTTCGCTTGACTGGCTTCGGCTCAGGCTGCGACGCTTCGCGTCGCGGGTAGCGCGACGTTCCAAGGGAGCAGGGCCTCGATATCTTCGAGTGTGTTCGCCTGCGGCAGCAGCGTGAAGACTTGGCGGAGGTAGGCGTAGGGCTCCAGACCATTGGCCTTCGCTGTCTCGACGAGGCTATAGAGCCGCGCCGACGCTATGGCACCTTTCGGGGTATCGCTGAAGAGCCATGCCTTTCTTCCGACGACAAACGGGCGGATAGCGTTCTCGCACAACACGTTCGATATCTCGAGCCGGCCGTCCTCGAGATAGCGGGTGAGCCGCTGCCATTTGTCAGCGAGGTAGCTGATCGCCTTGCCAGTCAGCGACTGCGGAGGTGTCGCGTTGCGGTTCGCATCGAGCCACGTGCGTAGCTCACCCCAGATCGGTCGTGCCTTCTCGTTGCGCAAGCGATGTCGCTGGTCAGATGTCATGCCGGCGTCGCGTGCCAGCTTCTCAAGACGATAGAGCTTGCGGATGATCATCAGGGCGGCGGGCGCAAGTCCGCGCTCATGGCCGGCGATCGCATGCTGCGCCTTCACCGCCTCGACGAACTTTCTCCTCGCATGATCGAGGCAGCCGACATGGATCACGCCGTCGCGGCGAGCCGGCGCGTTGTAGCCCGAATAGGCGTCCGATTGCAGATAGCCCTGGTACTCGTCGAGGAGCCGCATCGGGATGGCGCCGGCGCGGGATGGCGCATAATCGAACAGGATGACCCGCTGGCCCGGTGGCCCGCCCCGACGCACCCACATGAAGGATTTCGTCGTCGCCGACCGGCCGTCCTCCTTGAGCACCTGCACGCTGGTCTCATCCATCTGCAGGACGTCATAGGAAAGTTGCGTCTCATGCATGAGGTTGATCAAAGGCGTCACGAGATCGCCGAGCCGGATCATCCAGTAGGCCAGCGCCGTGCGCGACACGCTGACATGATAGCGCGCAAGAATGCCTTCCTGGCGATAGAGCGGCAGGCCGTCGACGAATTTCGCGGTGCTGACATGCGCGAGCAGCCCCGGTGAGGCGTTGGACTTCGGGATCGGCTGTGCAGGCATGGCTGCCGTGACGATAGCGGGGCCCTCATGGCTCGAGCCTTCACACGACCGGCAGGCGTACTTGAAGCGCACATGCTGCAGGACCTGGGCGCGTGCCGGCACGAGATCGAACTGCTCGCTCGTCACCTCGCCGATGCGCGTGAGCAGGCAGCCGCACACGCAGGTCTTCTCCGCCTCGGGAATGTCATGCTCGACGCGCACGCGCGGCAGAAACGCGTCGATCGGCCTGCGCTTGCCACGGGCGCGCGCGTGGGCCGGGATCGTGATCTCGGTCACGTCCGTTTCTGGCGTATCCGCGCCGACGAGCGCTTCGGCCTCGTTGAACAGATCAATCTGCGCCAGCGAGGAAAGCTTCTCCGACTTCGGCGCGAAGGCCTTCACCGTCGCCAGCCTGAGTTGCTCCTCCAGGATCGCGATGCGCGCCGCCTGCGCTGCAGTCAACGCCTTCAGCGTTGCGATTTCATCGCTCTCAGGCGTCGGCGATGTCTCGGACGTGCCCATGGCTTGAGGCTAACTGATTTGTGCGTGGGACTGCTGCCACATCCCAGGCTTTTACAGCACGGTGCGATATTCCAGCGCGCGGTGTGGCTTCAGGTGCTTCAAGTCGAGCCCGTCGAGCAGCCATGCAAGCTGCTCCGGCGTCAGCCTTGCGACCCGCCCTGGCAGGTGCGAGGGCCATCTGAAGCGCTCCTCCTCCAGCCGCTTCAGCCACAGGCAGAACCCGCTGCGCTCCCAGTACAGGACCTTGATCTGGTTGCGCCGCTTGTTGGTGAAGCAAAACAGGTTGCGGCTGAACGGGTCGTACTTCAGCGACGCCTCGATCAAGACCGACAGCCCGTTGATGCCCATCCGGAAATCGACGGGATCCAGACACACGTTGATCGTGATGTCCTCATCAAGCGGTGGCCGCACCGTCGCGATCCCACGTTTCCGTCTGTCCACCATCGCGCTGCGCCTGATCCGCAAATCGAAAGCGGCATCATCCCAGGTTCGAGTTGGTGGGGACAGAAGCTGTTATCTTGGCGCTTACAGTGTTCCATTCAATCCCCACTTCGCGGCCATTTCTTATTACACGTTCCTCAGTCTGCAGATTGCGGGGGACGCCTTGGGGCTGGAGGTCCGTCCGAGCGAGCCGGCATGGATGAATCGCATTGTGGCCGAGCTGTCGCGCGACCCGGCAGTTCTGCAATCGGCCAAGAATGGTCAGGCATATTCTGATTTCGACGAGCGTGTACTGGCGCGTCTGTCAACAGTTCCTGTCGTTCATGCAAAAGATCTTGAGCAGAGGCGAAGTCCAACGCGCAGAAAACCCATCTGGCAGCGCGCGCATCTGGTTACCGATTTCGATGGCGAGGATACAATTCATACGGCGACGCAAGTCCTGGGCGAGGCGTTCGAGGGACTTTCCGTCGATGGGCGCGCCTATCCCGGATGGCAGGTTCGCCAATTTGCCAGCTGGATGAGGATGGTTCGTCGCATGCGCTCCAGGATGCATGCTTAAGCGATGCGAGTTGGCGCGGCGTGGCGCGGGAGACTTCGGCGATGGCAAGTAAACAGCGGCGCTCACTCAGCTTCGTTTTACGGCGCGAGATCGTCGGAAAGTTCCAGTATCACGTCATAAAAGTTGCCCGTGGCGTGATCCACGTCGGGGCGAACCTGGGTCAGGAACGTGAGGTGTATGAGAGGAACGGCCTCGATGTCGTTTGGATCGAGCCGATCGAAGATGTCTTTCGCCGGCTGTCAGCGAATATTGCCGATTGTCCACGGCAGCGGGCATTCCGCTATCTGGTCACTGACAAGAATAACGAGGACGTCATTTTTCATGTCGCCAGCAACGATGGATCGTCTTCGTCGATTCTGGAGCTTGGCGATCACAGGGATATCTTTCCCGATGTCGACTATGTTAGTTCATTCTCAATGAAGACGGCGACACTTGAGCGTGTGGTCGAGCTCGAGAACATCGACATGTCGAAGTATGATTTCCTCCTGCTGGACACCCAAGGATCCGAGCTTCTTGTCTTGAGGGGCGCCGCGAAGCTGCTTCCGAACTTCCGGTTTGTCCAGGTGGAGGCCGCTGATTTCGATGCCTACAAGGGCTGCTGCAAGGTGTCCGACATCGAGTCATTCATGGCTTCGCACGGATTTCGAGAGGTTCACCGGAAACGGACATCGAAACATCCAAACGGCGGACAGTATTTTGAGCTGGTCTTCAGCCGCGAGCCACTCTCGTTCTGGGAGCGATTGAAGGTGTGATGTCCCGTCTGCGCCGCCGCCAAACCAGGCTGGCAGGTGACGCAGTTTTGTAGATGCACGCAGGCTGTCCTGAGCTGAAAGGGGAGCAGAGGTTACGTGGCCTGAGCCCGAGTATCCTGCCGGGCCGGTCCTCTAACGAAACGCGCGTGCTGAGCAATCCGGCTGCGCGCTCCGGGCGCGATGCGCCTTGGATCCTGCCAGCTCCCCGTTGGATGCGCGTGGACACTTGAAAAGACTGGTCGGAGCGGGGAGATTCGAACTCCCGACCCCTTGCTCCCGAAGCAAGTGCGCTACCAGGCTGCGCTACGCTCCGCCCGACCGTCTGGATAGCTGCCGGTCGCGCGAAAAGGGCCGAAGGGCGGCCCGCCCGGCGGCGGCAGAGGCGGCTTTATAGCGGCCCCGGTCGCCCCTCGCAACCGGCATTAGCAACCGATGTCGGTTGGGCGCGATGCGTCCCGTTCAGGTCGGCTGGCAGGTGCAGGATGGATCTGTGAACCGCCGGATTGTACGGCTTGCGAGAGCCGGCCGCTGCGCCGCCCGAGACCCGGCGACCCAAGCCAGCACCGTTGCCCGGCGACCCCGTCCGCCGCTTGCACCGCCCCCACGCCAGACACGAAAATCGCCCGAAGCCGCACACCCCAAATCAGGACGGGTGTCAAAAGGGCGAGCCGTCTTGCGGGGTCGAAGGGGCAGCGCCCCTGCACCTGACGCTTGACGCCCCCAGGCAGCCCCCCGGCGGAGCCCCACCCCGGCTTAGCCATCAAGCTCCCAACGCGCCGGAGATCTCACCCGCCATCTCTTTCAGCGCGGCGATCAGCGGCGGCGCGGCCTCCGGCGTGTAGCGGAACACGGGAACGGTCACGGTGACGTTGCCCATCACCTCGCCGCCGGCCGCGAAATAGGGCACCGCGATGCCGACGCCGTCCATGGTGCGCTGCTGCGCGCTGATGGCGTATCCCTGCCCGCGGATCTCAGCGAGCGCCGTCCTCAAGTCCCGTTCGACCAGCGCTCGCCCGTCGGCTGGCGAGGGCTCGCGCCGGCGGATCACCTCTTCGATCTCCTCCTCGCGCATGAAGGCGAGGATGCCGCGTCCCGCCGCGCCCCAGGCGAGCGTGCCCGGCACGTTGAGCTCGATCACGTAGCGCATGGGCGCGGGCGGCTCGGCCTTGGCGGCGAAGAACATCTTCAGCGCCGGCCGATCGAGCACGTTGAGCAGCGACACTTCACCGAAGCGCGCCGTGAACGCCTCCAGCCGCGGCGCCGCGATCCGCTTCAGCGGCATGCGCGCGGCCAGCCGGCCCCCGAGCCGATGCAGCGCAGGCCCCGCGCGATAGACCCCGTTGCCGTCGGTCTCGACGTACCCCTCCGTCCGCGCGAGCCCGAGCAGTCGGTGCACCGTGGAGCGCGGCAGGCCGAGCCGCTGGGCGAGCGCGGACAATTGCCAAGTCTCCTGCTCCGACAGGCACGACAGCATGAGGAGCGTTCGCCGCACGGTGCCGGTTTCCGCCGTCATGAGGGCATCTCGCAAGTCTTGGGCGGCGTCACGGGCTTCATTGACAGTCAAACGTCCGTTCGGTAGCGTTTCGGATGATGGTAAGGCGTTCCGATTATCGGAACCGCCAAGCCCTGTCAAACAGCAACGGATGATCGGGTGCCGGTCGGGAACTGACCCGCAAGGTAGCTGGCACGGGGGCGTCGGCGCGGGATCGCGACGTCGTCTCAGCCGCCATCGGCGAGATCGAGGCACGGGATGCGAACGGCCGCGGCACGGCGGAGGAGAGGAATCGCCAGATGAAGATCGGGATCTTGAAAGGTGACGACATCGGACTGGAAGTGGTGCCTGAGGCCGTGAAGGTCGCCAAGGCCGCGGCATCGAAGGTCGGTCTCGACATCGACTGGAAGCCGCTGCCGATCGGCAAGGTCGACCACGCCGAGCACAACACCACCTTCCCCGAGATCACGCAGAAGACGCTCTACGATCTCGACGGCTGGATCCTCGGCCCGATCGGCCACAACGCCTATCCGCGCAACAACCCGACATGGTTCTTCCCGCCGATCCGCAAGAAGTACGAGATGTTCGCGGCCTTGCGCCCCTCCAAGTCGTTCCCCAACATCCGCTCGGTGCACGACAACGTCGACCTCGCCACGGTGCGCGAGATCTCCGAGGGCATGCAGTACAACGAGAACGTGATCGCAGGCTCCGGCGAATTCCGCCCCAACGACGAGATCGCCATCGGCATGCGCGTCGTGACCAGGAAGGGCGCCAACCGCGTCGCGCGCGAGGCCTTCGAGTATGCGCGCACCCGGAAGCGCAAGATGGTCACGGCCGCCCACAAGGAGCCGGTCTACAAGCAGGTCTGCGGCATGTTCGCGGAGGAATGCCGCAAGGTCGCCAAGGAGTATCCCGACGTCGAGTACAACGAGGGCCTGATCGACACCGTCGCCTCGAAGATGGCGATGGATCCCCGCCGATACGACGTCATCGTCACCACCAACCAGTTCGGTGACATCCTGTCCGACATCGGCGCCGGCGTGGTCGGTGGCCTCGGCCTCGCGCCCGGCCTGTGCGTCGGATACAAGCAGGCGATGGCGCAATGCACGCACGGCTCCGCGCCCGACATTGCCGGCCAGAATATCGCCAATCCCTACGCCATGATCATGTCGACGCAGATGCTGATCGACTGGCTTGGCCGCAAGCATAATGTGCCGAAGGCGAATGAAGCCGCCACGGTCATCGCTGCGGCCGTGGAGCGCGTCATCGCGGAAGGCAAGACGCTGACCTCCGATCTCGGGGGCAGCGCATCGACGCAAGCCATGGGCGATGCCATCGCCAACGCGATCGCGAAATAGTCGCGATCCCCGTCAAGCCGCGGCCAGCAGCGCCACTCAGCGCCGCCCGTCGCACCGAATAAGCCAACGTGACCGCAAAGAGGCATTCAGCCGGTCACACAATAGGGAGCGCGAGACGAGACCCTCATGTACACCCTGAAACTCAGCCAAGAGCAGCTCGAGATCCGCGATACGGTTCGCGAGTTCGCCGTCAAGGACGTCAGGCCCAAGGCGATCCTGCCCGAGCGCATGGAAGCCCTCGACCGCAGCCCGATGTGGGACCTGCTCGATCAGGGCTCGCAGATGGGCCTGCGCACGCTGTCGCTGCCGGAGGAGCTCGGCGGCGCGGGCGCCGATCACCTGACCGCCGCCATCGTCGCCGAGGAGCTCGCCGCCGGTGACGTCGACCTGGCCCAGACGCTCGCCACGACGTCGGCGGTCGCGCGCTACATGTTCGCCAACATGGCCGACGGCGCCCGCAAGGACGCGCTCGTCTCCGCATTCACCTCCGATGATCGTTATCATCTGGCGTTCGCGGATTCGCGCACCGAGACCGACCTCGGCGTCAACTATCACCGGCCCTTCGAAAGCGGCAAGATCACCGCCACTGCCGAGAAGGCCGGCGACGACTGGATCTTGAACGGCGAAAGTCACTGCGTCGCCAATGCGCCGCTGGCCAAGCTGATTGTGGTCTCCGCCAAGCCGACGAGCGGCGCCGCGCCGATGACGTTCCTCGTGCCGCGCGAGACACCAGGCCTGCGCGTCAACGAGCACAAGCCCGGCCGCTTCCACGGCTCTTGCGGCGAGGTCGTCTACAAGGGTTGCCGCATCCCCGCCGACGCCGTCCTGGCGGCCGGCACCGACGCGAAGATGATGGCAGACCTCCTAGGCGGCCGCGCGAGCCCGATCGCGCACGCGATCAACCTCGGCGTCGGCAAGGCAGCCTTCGATTCTGCCGTCGAATATGCAGGCATCCGCGTTCAGGGCGGCAAGCGCCTGATCGAGCACGCCGCCATCGGCGCCAAGCTCGCAGATTGCGCGATCCGTCTGGAGGCCGCGCGCAACATGGTCTGGAAGGCGGCCTACGTGCTCGACCAACCCGATGCGCTCGCCGACCGCTCCATCGAGGACATGCCGCTTGCTGCCATGGCCCACGTCTACACCGCCGAGCAGATCCATCGCGCCACGAAGGATGCTGCGGAGGTGTTCGGCGCGATGGGCGTGATGCGTGACATGCCCGCGCACAAGTACATCCAGGACGCGCGCATGGCGCTCCATATCGGTGCGGGCGTCGACGACTCGCGCCTGATCATCGCGGAGGCCATCGCCGGCTATCGCCGCGCCTGATCGAGTGACATCGCAAGGCGACCGCTGCCCGCAAGGAGAGCGCGGCGCCGCAAACGAAATCGAGGACGACCATGGATTTCTCACTGAACGAAGAGCAGCGCGCCTGGCAGATGAAGGCGCGCAAGTTCGCCGCCGAGGAGCTGAAGCCCTTCTCGCTGGCGCGTGACCGCATCAAGGAGCCGCTCGAGACCTGGAGCTGGGACATCATCAAGAAGGGCTCTGCGCTCGGCTTCCGCACCGCCTGCGTGCCCAAGAAGTTCGGCGGCCACGAGATCGACTTCGTGACCCAGGCGCTCGTCATGGCCGAGCTGGCCAAGGCCGACAGCGCCATGTCGAAGGCGTTCTCCCAGTGCTGGAAGTGGAGCCACCTGATCGCGCGTGCCTGCACGCCCGAGCAGCAGAAGCGCTTCCTGGAGCCCTTCATGGCCGACGACACTTACGTCCTCGGCAAGGGCATGACCGAGCACAACGGCGGCTCCGACAACCGACTGCCGCCCAACGACGATCCCAAGACCGGCCTGCGTCTGTCGGCCGTGCGCGATGGCGATCATTGGATCTTGAACGGCGAGAAGGCATTCATCGCCAACGGCAGCGTCGGCAAGCTGTTCTTCCTCGACGTGCGCACCAATCCGAGCGTGCCCCTGCGCGAGGGCGTGACGACGTTCCTCGTGCCCGGCGACACGCCAGGCTTCACCCGCGGCAAGACGTTCAACAAGTCGGGCTGGCGCTTCTACCAGAACGCCGAGCTGGTCTTCGAGAACGCGCGCGTGCCCCATGCCAACATCATCGGCGAGGTCAACGGTGCCTATAAGCGCGCCGTCGGCGACAACTCCGGCGATCTGTTCGGCGATCTCGAGCTAGCCGCCAACGCGCTCGGCGTCTGCGATGCCGCCTGCGAGCAGGCGCTCGAGCTCGTGCGCACGAAGAAGCAGGGCGGCGAGCTCCTCAAGCACCAGCAGCTGATCGAGCTGAAGGTCAACAGGATGCAGATCCTCACCGAAGGGCTGCGCTCCTACGTCATGCGTGTTGCCTGGGAGCACGATGCCAAGCAGCACTCCGCCAACGCCGGCCTCGTCATGAACTGGTCGACCGACGTCATCCAGGAGGTGACGGAGCTGAACCTCGACATCCACGATGCGGCGGGCTGCGAGTTGAACGAGCAGGCCGACAAGCTGGTGCGCGACGGCTTCATCTGGAGCCACCTCGCCGGCGACACGGTCCAGCGCCTGCGTCCCACGCGCAAGATCATCAAATAGCCGGGATTGCGCGGTCTACTGACGACGAGTTCGCGGGAGGGCGGTCGAACCGCTCCGAAGCGCCCAAGGGGGAAGCCCGCCGCCTCATCGCGGCGGGCTTTCTTGTTCGGTGACCCGCCGAAGCTCTTCGCGCCGTCACCCAAGTCGCGCGGACGCCGGCCACAGCACGCCTCACTTTGCTCTGGACCGTAGACGCAACCTGTGCCATCCTGCCGCAGTTCAGGGGACGAGGAAACGTCGACGCAAACGTCGAAGCACGAGGAGTGAGGCGACATGGTCAAGGTCATCCTGCAACTCTATCCCGTCATCCGCGCCGAGAGCGAGGACGAGCGCCGCGCGCTACGCCCCATCGGACGCAACAAGCAGCGCGTCCACGAGGCGCTGACCGGCATGCCCGATCTGATCCGCGCTGCCGACGCACTCGGCCTGTGGGGCGTCTCGTGCATCGAGCACCACTTCCATTCCGAAGGCTACGAGGTCGGCCCCAACATCGGCTTTCACAACGGTTATTGGGCCGCCATCACCAAGAACATTCGTATCGGCAGCCTCGGCTACTCGATCTCTGCCGGCGATCCCATCCGCGTCGCCGAGGAGACCGCGATCCTGGACCACATGACCGAAGGCCGCTGTTTCGTCGGCTTCGCGCGCGGCTACCAGAGCCGCTGGACGAACGTGCTCGGCCAGAAGATCGGCGCCGTCGCGACCCGCTCCGACAAAAGCGCGGAGGACTTGAAGAACCGCGAGATCTTCGAGGAGCAGGTCGAGATCGTCTTGAAGGCCTGGAAGAACGACGCCTTCGACCACGACGGCAAGGTCTGGCAGTACCCCTATCCCCACAAAGGACTGGAGGGCTGGTTCATGGGCGAGGTGACGCGCGAGATGGGCGCGCCGGGCGAAATGGACGAGAACGGCGTCATCAAGAAGATCTCCGTCGTGCCGGGGCCCTATACCGATCCCCATCCCCCCGTCTTCATCGCCTCCAACGCCAGCCTGGAGACCGTCGAGTACGCCGGCCGCATGGGCTTCATCCCGACTTACTTCTCCTCGATCGGCAAGAGCGCGCACTTCGGCCCGACCTATACGAAGATCGCCAACGAGAATGGCCACAAGCTCGCGCCCGGCCAGAACCAGGCGATCGTGCGCTGGCCGCACATCGGTAAGACCACTGAGGAGGCGCGCCAGCACGCGCTCGACTGGTCCGGCGACATCTTCCGCAATTTCTACGGGCCATTGTTTCCCGACTGGGCTGACCGCAAGGGCACAGCGTTCGGCGCGCCGCTGTTGCAGGCGATGGACGAGACCGGGCTCTTCCAGATGGGCACGGCGTCTGAGATCCGCGACGAGTACGTCAGCCAGTGGAAGCAGCTGCCCGCCGAGTACATCGTGCTGATCTACCACTACGCCCAGGCGCCGAAGGAAGCGGTCATCGATCAGCTGAAGACGTTCATGACCGAGGTGAAACCCGCGCTCGACGAGTTGACGCCTTACGCGACCTGATCGCGCCACGCACTGGCGGCCCGGGGGTCGCCAGTGCCATCAGGAGCTCACAATCGGGAAACGCTTCACTCCGCCGCGATCAGCTCCGGCACCGCCTGTAATCCGAGCCTGAGCCGCGCCTCCGCACGCAACGCATCGATCGGCTCCAGCCGTCCGCCGCGCTCCACATGCCAGTACGTCCAGCCGTTGCACGCCGCGCGGCCCTGCACCTGCGCGCCCAGCCGATGGATCGATCCCCGGTTCGTCCCGCTGGCCAGCGTGCCGTCCGGACGCACCTGGGCGTGGACGCGCGCATCGGCATCCCACAGCATCGTGCCCGCCTCGATCAGGCCGAGCGCGACCACCGTCTCGAACGGCACACGCGGCTCGCTGCGTTTGGTCGCGAACGGTTCCACCGTCGCGCCATCGAGCGGCGTCACGGCCGCGATGCGCGTCTTGGCCGCCGCCGCATAGGTCTTGATCGCGCTCGATGCCGATGAACCGGCGTCCGAGCCGCCTGGCGACGGCGCCGGTCGTGCCGGTGCCGAAGAACGGGTCGAGCACCACGTCGCCTGCGTTCGTCGTACGCGACGAGAACGCGATGCAGCAGCGCTTCCGGCTTCTGCGTCGGATGCGCCTTCTTGCCGCCGCCGTCCTTCAGCCGCTCCGGGCCCGCGCAGATCGGGAACAGCCAGTCCGACCGCATCTGCACGTCGTCGTTGCCGGCTTTCAGCGCCTCGTAGTTGAACGTCACGCGCGCCTTCTGATCGCGCCCCGCCCAGATCAGCGTCTCGTGCGCATTGGTGAAGCGCTTGCCGCGGAAGTTCGGCATCGGGTTGGTCTTGCGCCACACCATGTCGTTCTGGATCCAGAAGCCGAGGTCCTGCAGCGCCACGCCCAGCCGGAATACGTTGTGATAGGAGCCGATCACCCAGATTGCGCCGTTGGGCTTCAGTACGCGCCGGCATTCGGCGAGCCACGCGCGCGTGAACGCGTCGTAGTCGGCGAAGCTCGAGAACTTGTCCCAGTCCTGATGCACGCCGTCGACGACGGTGTTGTTGGGCCGGAGGAGATCGCCGTCGAGCTGCAGATTGTAGGGCGGATCGGCGAACACGAGGTCGACGGACTGCGTCAGGCAGGCTCGCCAGCCGCTCCAGGCAGTCCCCGACCAGGATCTCGTCCAGCGGCAGCCGGGGCGGAACGGTTGCACGGCGCGTGGCGGCCGGCGTGGCGCGCAGGGCAGCGGCGGCCTTGGCCGTCTTGCGGCGTGTGACGGCAGGAGCCGATGGGCTCGCTGTGGCGGCAGCTTTGACGGCAGGGGCCGGCTCGTGAGTTTTGACGGCAGGAGCCGTCGGGCGACGCTGAACCATGAAACTCGCAACTCGTGCTGAACGCGCTGACGGAAGGCGGAGCACGTGTGCACCGCGCGCGCGCCACAGGCGCACACGCAAAGCCCCGCCCCCCGCCGAGAACGGATCGCGCGAGCCTAGCCCATAGCCTCCCGCGATGGGTTAACGATTGATCAACCCTCGGACGAAGAGCTATCGGCGCAGTGTGGCGAACGAAGGGCGAACGAAGAAGTGCGGCTCACGCCACGTCGGACAGCCCGAGGGCAAGCTGCGTCGGCTTCCAAGAGCGCCGGTGATGCGGCGTCAGCCCCAGCCGCGCGACCGCCTCGGAGTGCTCGCGCGTGCCATAGCCCTTGTGCCGCTCGAAGCCGTAGCCGGGATATTCGCGGCCAAGCGTCACCATCATCCGGTCCCGCGTCACCTTGGCGATGATCGAAGCCGCCGCGATCGACAGGCACTTGCCATCGCCGCCGACGATGGCGCGCGCACCGCAAGCGAGCAGCGGCGTCTTGTTGCCGTCGACCAGCGCGAGCCGCGGCGCCTCGGGCAGGTTTCGCACCGCTTCCGCCATCGCCCACAACGTCGCCTGCAGGATGTTGTCGCGATCGATACGCGCCACGTCCGCGATGCCGACACCGAACGTGGCAGTGGCGACGATGCGCGCATAGAGCGCCTCTCGATCATCCGCGTCCAGCGCCTTGCTGTCGTCGATGCCTGAGGGAATGCGGGCGGGGTCGAGGATCACGGCGGCGGCGACGACAGGGCCGGCCCAGGGCCCGCGACCCGCCTCGTCGATCCCCGCGACGGGACCGTGCCCGAGCGCGATCTCCGCGCTTTCCAGCTCGAAGGAAGGGGCTGGCTTCATCGCCGGCCTCGAATCAGCTGCTGCCATGCGTAGAGCGTGGCGAGGCCGAGCGTGGGAGTCAAAAGAACGATCGCCCGGCACCGGCCGCCGCGCACCCTTTTGCACCCGGCCTGTGATCGCAGCGGCACAGCGGCACAGCGGCGACGCCGAAAGCGGGCGCGGAGAAGCCCACCCGTTTCCGATCCGGAATTGGTGGGTGTCCCCAACCCTGCCCAATCCCCAGCAAGCCCTTTTCACTGGCCCGCTGCGGGGACCTCCGCCTACACTGAGCCTATTCTGTCTGTGATTTCAGTCTGCCCCGGAGGACGCGTACCGCCATGACCACCACCAAGGGCCGCTGCATGTGCGGCGACATCGCCTACGAGTTCGAAGGCGATCCGATGTGGGTCGCCCACTGCCATTGCGAAAGCTGCCGTCGGCATTCGTCCTCGGCTGTGGCGACGCTGATCGGCGTCAAGCTCGACCAGTTCAAGTATCTCCAGGGCAATCCGACCGCCTACGAGTCCTCGCCGGGCGTCTGGCGTTATTTCTGCGGCCGCTGCGGCTCGCCGATGGCCCACACCGCCGACCAGACGATGCCGGGCGAGGTGCATCTCTATCTCGGCACGCTTGAGCACCCCGAGCGCTTCGCGCCGGGCGCTCACGTCAACACCGCCGAGCAGCTCTCCTGGTTCGAGACCCACGACGAGTTGCCGCGCTTCGACAAGATCGGCGGCGCGCCGGCGCGCAAGGGGCCGCGCAAGAAGAGCTGAGCGCGGTCGGAGACAGGCCCGATGCCCGGTCAGACCGTCGCTTGGCGCCCGGTCGCGATCAGAAAGTATACCGGTCTCCATGTCCGGCAGGCTATAAGCGCGGCATGAGCAACCCAGAGACGATTCGCCCGAGCCCGCGCGTCGCCGCCGGCGGCGTGACGTTTGCCAACGACGCGCCGATCGCGGTCTTCGCCGGTCCCTGCCAGATGGAATCGCGCGCCCACGCGCTGGAGATGGCGGCCGCGCTGAAGGAGATTTGCGCGAGCCTGGGATTGGGCCTCGTCTACAAGTCGTCCTTCGACAAGGCGAATCGCACGAGCTTGACCGGCAAGCGGGGCATCGGCCTCGACGGCGCGCTGCCGGTATTTGCCGAGATCCGCGAGAGCCTGGGCCTGCCCGTCGTCACCGATGTCCATGAGGCCGGCCAGTGCGCACGCCTCGCCGAGGTCGTCGACGTGCTGCAGATCCCAGCGTTCCTGTGCCGACAGACCGACCTGCTCGTCGCCGCCGCCGAGACGGGCCGCGTCGTCAAGATCAAGAAGGGCCAGTTCCTCGCGCCCTGGGACATGAAGAACGTCGTCGCCAAGGTGACGGCGAGCGGCAATCCCAACGTGCTGTTGACCGAGCGCGGCGTCTCCTTCGGCTACAACACGCTCGTCACCGACATGCGCGCGCTGCCGATCATGGCGGAGACGGGCGCGCCGGTGATCTTCGATGCCACGCATTCGGTGCAGCAGCCGGGCGGCCAGGGCACGAGCTCTGGCGGCGACCGCCGCTTCGTGCCGGTCCTGGCGCGCGCCGCCGTGGCCGTCGGCGTGGCGGGCCTTTTCATCGAGACCCACCAGGACCCCGACAACGCGCCCTCCGACGGCCCCAATATGGTACCGTTGAAGGACTTCGGTGCACTGATGCGTGAGCTGATGGCGATCGATCGAGTGGTCAAGGCGGAGCGGCGCACGCCATCTGCGTGATCGCTCCACCTGAGAGCGTCGACCGGGCAAGCCCGCCGGCGCCGATTTCCTCTGGTCGTGACGACGCCGGCCGCAGGCGCGGGCCGGCGGCGCTCAGCGCACCGCACTCGTTCGCGGCGCAGCGGCGACCGTTGTCGCAGCGCAGTGTTTGGTGGTGCAGAACGAGCCGTCCCAGTTGAGGCTCGAAGCGCCCATCACGGCGATTGCGAAGATCGTCGAGAACAGGCTGGTTGTTGCCGTCGTCACGACGGCAGCAACGATACGCGGTACCAAGACTGACATGACCTAACCCTCCAGGTGGTGCCGGCGGCCGATCGTGCGCTTAAGCGTCTTCTTTCGGCGCGTCAGCCCTGCAAGGTTACGTAAAGATCCCTTAACATTGCGTTAAGGTAAGCGAATTATGAACACGGGGCTGCACGCGCCGGGCGCACCGGACGTCACGCGGCATAGGTGAGAATGTACGTCACACTGCTCGAGGTTGCCGTCTTATTGGCCGCCGCCGCCATCGCCGCGCCGCTTGCGAGGTTTGCCCGCATCGGCACCGTGCTTGGCTATCTGATCGCCGGCGTCCTGTTGGGGCCCTACGGCATCGGCTCGGTGTTCTCGATCTATGCCGCACAGAAGATTCTGCACTTCGCAGAGTTCGGCATCGTGCTGCTGCTCTTCCTCATCGGCCTGGAGTTGCGCCCCCGGCGCCTTCAAGCCATGCGCGGCGCGATCTTCGGGCTGGGCGGCTCGCAGGTGGCGCTGACCGCGGCTGTGCTCGCCGTCTTCGGCATGGTGCTGGGCTTGCCGGCCGCCTCCGCACTCTATGCGGGCCTCGCCCTGGCGCTGTCGTCGACCGCGTTCGCCCTGCAGACGTTGGAGGAAACGGGCGAGATCACCGCGCGCCACGGCCGCCTGGCGTTCGCCGTTCTGCTGTTCCAGGATCTCGCCGCCATCCCGCTCATCGCGCTGGCGCCCGTCTTCGCGATCACCGCCGGTGGCGCCGCCGCGCGCATGGACCTGTGGTCGGCGCTGATGGCGCTCGTCACCATCGGTCTCGTCGTCCTGGTCGGCCACTTCCTGCTCGATCGCATGTTCCGCCTGATCGCGAAGACGCGCGTCAAGGAAGCGATGACGGCAGCGGCTTTGCTCGTCATCATCGGCATCACGCTCGTCATGCAGCAGGCGGGCCTGTCGGCAGCGCTGGGCGCCTTCATCGCTGGCGCGCTGCTTGCGGAATCCTCCTATCGTCACGAGATCGAGGCCGACATCCAGCCCTTTCAGGGCCTGCTGCTCGGGGTTTTCTTCACCGCCGTGGGCATGTCGCTCAACCTCAACCTCGTCATCGAGCGCCCCGACGTCCTCCTGCTGTTGACCGTCGCCCTCGTCACGGTCAAGGGCGTCGTGCTCTATCTGCTGGGCCGGCGCCAGGGTCTGCCGCAAGGGCCCGCCCGGCGCTTTGCGATTTCCATCAGCCAGGGCGGTGAGTTCGCCTTCGTCCTGTTCGGCGCAAGCGTCGCCTATGGGATTCTGAGCAAGATCCAGGTGGAAGTGATGAGCGTCGTCGTCACGCTGTCGATGGCCGCCACGCCGCTGCTGTTGGCGCTCGACAATGTGCTCGCGCGACACCTCGATCGCAACGCGCCGCCGGAGAAGTTCGAGCGCCCGCCCGAGGCCGATGGTCACGTCGTGATCGCCGGCTTCGGCCGCTTCGGCCAGATCGTGGCCCGCGTCCTGCGCGCCAAGCGCATCCCCTTCACGGCGCTGGATATCAGCCCGGACCAGATCACGCTGGTGGAGCGGTTTGGCCAGAAGGCGTTCTATGGCGATGCCAGCCGGCGCGACATCCTGGAGGCTGCCCAGACAGGCAAGGCCCGCGCTTTCGTGCTGGCCATCGACGACGTCGAGGCGTCCCTGCGCACCGCCGAGCTCGTCCGCGCCATCTATCCGAAGCTGCCCGTCTACGCCCGCGCCCGCAATCGTAATCACGCCCACCGCCTGCTCGACGCCGGCGTCAAGATCGTCCAGCGCGAGACGTTCCTGTCGGCGCTCGAAATCACGCACGGCGTCCTGCGGGAATTGAACATCCCCGAGCGCGAGATCGAGCGGACCGTGCGCACATTCCGGGCCCACGACGAGCGGCGCCTGATCGCCGACTACACGCACTACAGCGACATCGAGAAGATCCTGGACAACGCCCGCAGCGATGCCTCAACCCTGGAGCGGCTGTTCGCGGAGGACGCGGAGGAAGAGGCCAGGATCGCGAAGGAGGCGGCCGAGGCCAAGCCGCCCGCCAAGCCGACTGCCAAGCCAAAGGACCCGCCGGTCATCCCGTGAGGCGAAGGCGCAACCCGCGCGCCTGAAACGCCAGCCCGGCGGCAAAGGGGCGTGCACGCCCGCGCACCTGCCTTTACGTGTCGGCGGCCGAGGGCTAAACCTGCCGCTCGACAGGGGCAGGGTGGAGTTGGACGGGCGCCGGGTCGCCCGCGGGGGCCGCAACAGTGCGGCTCGCATGCACCCGATCGAGAGGACGAGGGATGGCAGCAGGCTCAGCGAAGAACAAGGCGGCCGGTGCGACGCATCAGGATATGGCCAACGCCATCCGCGGCCTCGCCATGGATGCCGTGGAGGCGGCCAAGTCGGGCCATCCCGGCATGCCCATGGGCATGGCCGACGTGGCGACGGTGCTGTTCAGCGAATTCCTGCGCTTTGAGGCGACCAACCCGGACTGGGGCGACCGCGACCGCTTCGTGCTGTCGGCGGGCCATGGCTCCATGCTGCTCTATGCCTTGCTTTATCTCACCGGTTACCCGGGCATGGGGCTAGACGAGATCAAGGGCTTCCGCCAACTCGGCTCCAAGACGGCGGGGCATCCCGAGTACGGCCACGCGCCCGGCATCGAGACGACGACGGGTCCGCTTGGCCAGGGGCTCGCCAACGGCGTCGGCATGGCGCTGGCCGAACGGCTGCTGAACGCGCGAACCGAGGGGCTGGTCGACCACCACACCTGGGTCATCGCCGGCGACGGCTGCCTCATGGAAGGTATCAGCCAGGAGGCCATCTCGCTCGCTGGGCACCTGCGCCTCGGCAAGCTCGTCGTGCTGTTCGACGACAACGAGATCTCGATCGACGGACCGACCAGCCTGACCACGTCGGAGGACCAGATCGCGCGCTTCACCGCTGCCGGCTGGAACACCGCGCGCATCGACGGCCACGACGCCGGAGCGATCCGCAAGGCCCTCGCCGCCGCCAAGGCCGACGCGTCCCGGCCATGGCTGATCGCCTGCCGCACGCGCATCGGGTTCGGCGCCCCCACAAAGGAAGGCAAGTCGTCTGCCCACGGCGAGCCGCTGGGGGCCGAGGAGATCAAGGGCGCGCGCGCTAGGCTCGGACTTTCCGATAAGCCCTTCGACGTGGCCGCGCCCGTGCTCGAGGCGTGGCGCGCCATCGGCCAGCGCTGCCGCCCCGACCATGACGCTTGGCAGGCCCGCCTCGCCAAGGCGTCCCCCGCGATCCAGGCCTGGCTGCAGGCCCCCACCGCCGCCTCCCGCCAGGCCGCCATCGTCGCCGCCGTGCGCGCCACCAAGGCCGCCTTTGCCGCCGACGAGGCCAAGCGCGCCACGCGTGTATGGTCGCAGATGACGCTCGAGCAGCTGGTGCCCGTGATGCCCGAGCTGATCGGCGGATCCGCCGATCTCACCGGCTCCAACGGCACGCGCACCAAGCACCACAAGCCCGTCAGCGCCGAGGACTTCACGGCCAATTACATCCACTATGGCGTGCGCGAGCATGCCATGGCAGCCGCCATGAACGGCATGGCGCTGCACGGCGGCGTCGTCCCCTACGGCGCAACGTTCCTCGCCTTTACCGATTACTGCCGGCCCGCCATTCGCCTGTCGGCCCTCATGCGCCAACGCGTGGTCTACGTCATGACGCACGACTCCATCGGCCTGGGCGAGGACGGACCCACGCATCAGCCCGTGGAGCACCTGGCCGCCTTGCGCGCCATTCCGGATCTGGTCGTGCTGCGACCGGCCGATCCCGTCGAGACGGCGGAATGCTGGGAAGTCGCGCTGGCCGCCGTCGATCATCCAAGCGTCGTCGTGCTGACGCGTCAGGCCGTGCCGCTGCTGCGCGGCGTGGAAGGCGCCGAAACCGTTGGCGCCGAGAACGTCACCGCGCGTGGGGCCTATGTTCTGCGCGAGCCGACGGCCAAGCGCGCTGTCACGCTCATGGCGACCGGCTCGGAGGTCGGCGTCGCGGTCGAGGCAGCCGGCTTGCTGGCAGCCGAGGGCATCGCCGCCGCCGTGGTCTCCATGCCGTCATTCGAGCTGTTCCGCCGCCAGACCGAGCGCTATCGCGCGAAGGTCCTGGGCGACGCACCGCGCATCGCTGTGGAGGCCGCTGTCCGATTCGGCTGGGACGAGTGGCTGCGACCGGGAGATGCGTTCATCGGCATGACCGGATTCGGCGCTTCGGCACCGGCCGGCAAGCTCTACCAGCATTTCGGCATCACGGCCGCCGCTATCGCAGACAAGGCCCGGCGCGCCATCGCCGCTTGAGCGCTGAGCGCCGTCCGGCGCAAAGCGAGGCCACGCGGGAAGTGAAGAAAGCGGGGGATCCGCCGATCCGCCCCGCTTGCTTGGTCTGTAGTCGAACCGGGCGCGACCGTCTCAGACGGGGCTCGCCTTTTTGAAGGCCTGGCGGGCGACCAGCTGCCACTTGCCGCCGACCTTGTGCCAGACTTCGAGGCACTCGAGCTTCACCTTGATCGGCTTGCCCTCGTAGATGATGTCGGCATCGAAGACGTGTCGCGCGATGCCGGTGTTGCCGGTCACGGCCTTGGTGCTCTGGTAAAGCCGGATCGACGTGAAGATTTCCTGCTTCGTGACGACCGACTGAACGAACGCCTCGCGGGTCTGCACGTGGCCGTTCGAATGGCCGAACGAGAGCGCGGGCGAGGCGAGAGCTGTCAGCGCCTTGCCGTCGCCACGCACCATGGCGGACCGGAAGTCCTCGACGGCCTGGGCAAATTCGGCCGTGGCGTCGGCAGGTGCCGCGCGCGTCGGCGTGACGACGCCGGCAGCAAGGACCAGAAGGCTGATCAGAAAGGCACAAACGTTGACGAGATAGTGACGCGAGACTGTCATTGGCTCCACTCCACGATAACAGGTCTTAATGTTTTCACACGTGAAGCTTAATGAACCGTTCCCGACAGTCGCCCGATGCGACACGTCCTGCCGGACGCCGCTGTTGACCCCTCTGCGCTAACACTCCGAGCCGACGCCCCTTGTCCTGCGCCCCGCCCCTCGGCTAGACCGCTCGCCGGAACGTTCGCCGCCGCGGGAGAGCCAGATGAACCTCGACAACCTGAAAACCACCGACGCCGTCGACGTCGCCGGCAAACGCGTGCTCGTGCGCGCCGATCTCAACGTGCCCGTCCATGGCGGCCAGGTGTCCGACGCCACGCGACTGGAGCGCCTGGTCCCCGGCCTGCAGGCACTGGCCCGCCGCGGCGCCCGCGTCATCGTCATGTCCCACTTCGGCCGGCCGAAGAGCGGCCCCGACCCGGAGCTCTCCCTGAAGCCGGTTGCCGAGGCGCTTCAGCGCCTCATCGGCGCGCCGGTCGCCTTTGCCGAGGACTGCATCGGACCCAAGGCCGAGGCTGCGGTCTCCAAGCTCGCCAAAGGCGGCATCCTCGTTTTGGAGAACTTGCGTTTCCACAAGGGTGAGGAGAAGAACGACGCAGCCTTCGCCGTAGCGCTCGCCGCCCTCGGCGATCTCTTCGTCGGTGATGCTTTCTCCACCGCCCATCGCGCCCATGCCTCCACCGAGGGCGTCACCCATCTGCTGCCGTCCTATGCCGGCCCGCTGCTGATGGAGGAGATCGATGCCCTGCGCACCGCTCTGGAAAAGCCCCAGCGCCCGACCGCCGCGCTGGTCGGCGGCGCCAAGGTGTCGACCAAAATCCCCGTTCTGATGAACCTTCTGCCCAAGGTCGACGTGCTGATCATCGGTGGCGGCATGGCCAATACCTTCCTGCAGGCCAAGGGCGTGGCCGTCGGCAAGTCGCTGGCCGAGCCCGATTTCGCCGACAAGGCCCGCGAGATCATGGCCGCTGCCGAGCAGTCGGGCTGCCGCATCCTGCTGCCCGTCGACGCCGTCGTGGCGAAGGAGTTCAAGGCCGGTGCCGCGTCTTCAACGTGTCCCGTTGACGAGGTCCCCGCCGACGCCATGATCCTCGACATCGGCGCGCGCTCTGTCGCCGCGCTGAACGAGGCGCTCGCCACCTGCAAGACGCTGCTGTGGAACGGCCCTGTCGGCGCCTTTGAGATCGAACCGTTCGGCAACGGCACCTTCGAGCTTGCCCGCACGGCGGCAGCGCTGACCAAGGCCGGCAAGCTCGTGTCCGTCGCCGGCGGCGGCGATACCGTCGCCGCGTTGAACGCTGCCGGCGTCACCGACGAATTCACTTATGTCTCTACTGCCGGCGGCGCGTTCCTCGAATGGCTCGAGGGCCGCGAGCTGCCGGGCGTCGCCGCGCTGGCGCGGGCGGCCTGAGATGGAGGCATCCGGGGGGCAGGCCGCCTGGCCACGCGCGGTGATCTTCGACCTCGACGGCACGCTGGTCGACAGTGCGCCCGAGATCGGCGAGGCGATCAACGCGGCATTCGCGCTGGTTGGCAAGGGACCGTTCGATCTCGCCCAGGTGCGCACGATGATCGGCGGTGGCGGTCCCGCCGCCGTGGCGCGCGCTTGCGAGATCGCGGGTGTGACGCTGCCGCCGGAAACCGAGACCCGCGTCATGGCCCGCTTCTATGAGGTCTACGCCGCCGCGTCCGAGCGCGGGACCGGCCTCTATCCCGGAGCGCTTGCGCTGCTCGACCAGCTGCGCGCCCAAGGGGTCAGGCTGGCGATCTGCACCAACAAGGCCCAGCCCATCGCCGACATTGCGGTCGCCGCCCTCGGCCTGGCGCGCCGCGTTGATGCCGTGATCGGCGCGCGCGACGGACTGGCCAGGAAACCCGATCCCGCGCCGGTGCGCCTCGCCCTGGCCGAGATCGGCAGCGACACGGCCGACGCCGTCATGGTGGGGGATTCCGGCGCCGACATCGGGGCCGCCAAGGCCGCCGGCCTGCCCGCGATCGCGCTGGCGCACGGCTACGCCAAGGGGCCGGTCGCAGCCCTCGGCGCCGACGAGATCGCCGCCGATCTGGCCGAGGTCCCAGCCGCCCTGGACCGCCTGCGCCGCCGGCCGGCCTGACGGGGATGTGACACTGGCGTGATTTGCCATGCGATCCGCCGGGCACTAAATCAAGCAGCCCGGTGCATGTCGGGCGGCGCGGCGTGCGCGCTGATGATCGAGCAGGAACCCCCGGCCGATGCTCACTGAGGTCTATCTGTATTTCGGCGTGGCGATGGCCGGTCTCGTCAGCTTCCTGTCGCCGTGCGTTCTCCCGCTCGTCCCCCCATATCTCGGCTACATCGGCGGCACCTCGCTCGACCAGATGTCGAACGAACGCGGGATCGAGGCGCGCGTGTGGCGCCGCGTCGTGATCGCGTCGGTCTTCTTCGTGCTCGGGTTCACCACCGTCTTCGTCGGCTTGGGTGCAGGTGCGTCCCTGTTCGGCCAGCTGATCCAGACCTACAAGGCCCAGCTCTCGATCGTCGCCGGCCTCGTCATCATTGCGTTCGGCCTCCACTTCCTCGGCATCTTGCGCATTCCGCTGCTCTACAGCGAGGCGCGCTACCACGCCGAGTCGAGCGGCGCGAGCCTGCTGGGTGCCTATCTCATGGGTCTCGCCTTCGCTTTCGGCTGGACGCCGTGCATTGGGCCGATCCTGTCCGCCGTGCTCATCGTTGCGGCCAATGAGGCTAGTATCGGCGCGGGCGTGCGTCTGCTGCTCGCCTATTCGCTCGGTCTAGGCGTGCCGTTCATCCTCGCCGCCGTCGCCATTCGCCCGTTCCTGTCGTTCATGAAGCGCTTCCGCCGCCATCTCGGCACCGTCGAGAAGGTCATGGGCGCGGTTCTGGTCTTGACCGGCATCGCCATCCTCAACATTTTTCCATGGCTCAGCATCAACGCGCTCGGACAATGGCTGATCGAGACGTTTCCGAGCCTTGTCACCATCGAGGAGATGGTCGGCGGGGAGAAGCTGCAGCACGAGATCATGAAGCAGGGGCTGGAGCGCTGAGGCCCTGGCGCGCGGCCGCAGCGCCGCGCTGCGCTTGCATCGATCCTGGATGGCGCGCCTGAAGCCAGAGGAACGACCGCGATGTCGACCGCGTCAATGCCGATCGCACTCACCGTCGCCGGCTCCGACAGCTCCGGCGGCGCCGGCATCCAGGCCGACCTGAAGACGTTCACCGCGCTGGGGGTCTATGGCGCAAGCGTCATCACAGCGCTCACCGCCCAGAACACCACCGGCGTGCAAGGCGTCCACGCCGTCCCTCCCGCCTTCATCGCCGAACAGATGCGCTCCGTCATGAGCGATCTGTCTGTCGCCGCCGCCAAGACCGGCATGCTGGCGACGCGCGAGATCGTCGAAACCGTCGTCGCCGGATGGCGCCCCTACGGCCGCCCCCTGATCGCCGATCCCGTCATGGTGGCGACCAGCGGCGACGTCCTGCTGGCTCCGGACGCTGTGGAAGCGGTGCGCCAGCTGCTGTTGCCGGCCGCTGAGCTCATTACCCCGAACCTCGCCGAAGCTGCCGCGTTGCTCGCCGCGGCCCAGCCCGCGCGCGACCAGCAGGCCATGGCCGAGCAGGGCCGCGCCTTGTTGGCCATGGGCGCGCGCGCCGTGCTGATGAAGGGCGGTCATGCCGACAGCGCCGAGGCTCTCGATCTGCTGGTCACGCCGGACGGCGTGGCGCGCTTCTCGCGGCCGTGGATCGATACGCCCAACACCCATGGCACGGGATGCACGCTGTCGGCGGCCATCGCGGCCCTGCGCGCGCGGGGGCTGCCGCTGCACGACGCGGTCGACGGCGCTAAGGGTTATCTCTGGCAGGCGCTCCGCTCTGGTGCGGACTTGGCGATCGGTGCCGGCCACGGCCCGGTCGATCACCTGTTTGCCATCCGCCGCGCGCCACTGCCGCTGTGAACGGCGCGCCGGCGGCCCGCCCGAAGCGCGGCCGCTTCTTTCAGCCGTGCCACAGGTGACGCCCGTGTGCGCCGTCCGCCACGCTGGCTTCATGTTCCTGAGGCATGTGACGGAATTGCCTTTTCGTCGCCCGAAGAGGCGCGCAGGGTGAAGGTCGTTGAGATTTGCTCACTCCGCCCGATGTCGTCGCTGCGATCTTGAGGAGGCCATCATGCGCGAGCGCAACGCGAAAGTGCCCGCAATTTCCCGCATACCCTCCCGCGTGCCCGCTCGCGCGCCTCGTGGCGACTGGCTGGCGATGAGCGCCACGCTGGCACTTGTCGCCGCGTCGTTTGTCGCTGCCGCGCCCGCCGCGGCCAATCCCATGGGCAACCTGGCCGGCCGTTGGTCGGGCTGGGGCTCCGTCGTGCTGACGAGCGGCGACTCCGAGCAGGTCAAATGCGTTGCGACCTACTTTCTGCAGAAGGGCGGCGCAGCCGTTCGCCAGAACCTGCGCTGCGCGTCCTCGAGCTACAAGATCGACGCCAGCGCGACCTACGAAGTCGATGGCGACCGCGTTTCGGGCGAATGGACGGAGAAGACGTGGTCCGCCGTCGGCTCCGTTTCTGGCCGCATGACCGGCAACGGCTTTCGACTGGCCATTCGCGGCCGGACGTTCTCCGCGGCGATGGCCGTGACCACGACGGCCTGCAAGCAATCGATCCAGATTGCCCCGCAAGGCTTCGACGTCGCGAAGATTTCCATCGGTTTGGGAAGGTGTTGAAAACTCCGGCCAATCAGCTGGATTATGTATGACTGTGGCGAATCTACATCGACCGTACACGGATGAGACTGCGCGACGAAGACGCGGGAGTTGCCAGCTGATCCCAAAAGTGTCAACTTTTTGATCTGTTCAGTGGATTGGCATATCGCACTTCTACGGATGTCACGGCGTCGGCTTTCGGCGCTCATCTTTCAAATGACGTCCGGTCGTTTTCATCAAGCGTTTGATTAGGCGATTTGCCTCCGGGGGGAGAGAGCTGCCCGCGCCGAAATGGCTGCAGGGCGGTTTTGAAGAGAACCGGTCCGGCTCGTCCGGACCGGTTTTCGTTTTCCAGCCCCCAGCTTGCGGCCCCAGTCTCGGTCGGGGGCCTTCATCCCCGACCCTCGCCCCCCAAAAAAGCGGCCAGCGTGCCGGTGCGGTCGACACGTCCGCGACCGCAACCCACGCCGTGGCATTGCTGCATCAATGGTGCGGAAATCGCACTCCGATGTCTGGTGATTCGGTCTGTCGATGCTGGGAAGCGTGCGCGTCAACGGGTAATTATGGACGGAATGTGACGCACATCTGACGATGCGTCGTCGCACTGAGGCACCAGCGCGGGGTGTGGGCTCCGCGCAGCTTCGCAAGCGAGATGCACAGCTGGCACGGAATGGACCATCGTGTGGCTTGATGGACCCGGGGGCAGGACGATGAGCAACGCTACACAGTCGACAAGCATGACGGGCGCAGCGCGCCGCGTCGCAGCATCGGCTCTCGCGCTGGCCGTTTTCGTGCCGGGCGCCGCACTCGCCGGCGGGCTTGCCGTCCGTGAGCAGTCGACCCAGTTCCAGGGCTCGTCCTTCGCGGGCAACGGCGCGGGTGGTGCGCTCAGCTCCAGCTTCTGGAACTCGGCCGCCATCGGCGAGGCGGGCTGGGGCCTGACGACCGAGAGCGCCTACTCGCTCATTCTCGGCCGGACTGAGTTTTCGAACGCATCAACGGTGAACCCGGCGTTCGGCACGGCTGGCGCCGAGCAGGATCGGCCCGCTCTCGTCGGTGCCAGCTACGCGTCGTACCGGCTTAACGACCGCACGGTCCTCGGCGTCGCGATCAACGCGCCGTTCGGCCTGTCGTCGGAACCGGACAACCGCAATTGGGCCGGTCAGGCTCACCACCGGTCGTCGTCGCTGTTCACGTTGAACATGAACCCGATGGTGTCCTACCAGATGGCACCCGGCTTCTACCTCGGAGTCGGTGCGCAGGTTCAATACGCCAAGTTGAAGTTCAAGACGGCAACGGCGCCAGGCGGACCCAATGGCGGCCTGATCGGCGACGATATCGGCGTCGGCTTCACGGCTGGCTTATTGTGGAAGCCCGCGCCAGGTACCAGCATCGGCCTCGGTTACCGGTCGTCGATATCGCACAAGATCGAAGGGGACTTGTTGAACACGCCACTCAAGTTTGCCATGGACATCGACACGCCGGACATGGTGACGCTGAGCCTGCGTCAGGCGCTGTCGGCCAATATGCGCCTGCTGGCCACGATCGAGTGGACGCACTGGGACAAGCTCGACATTCATCCCGTCGTCGCATCGACGGGCGCCACCGTTGCCAACTTCGATTTCCGCTGGCGCGACGGGTGGTTTTTCGCGCTGGGTGGCGAGTACGATTACTCGCGCCAGCTCACGCTGCGCGCTGGCGCTGCCTACGAGATCTCGCCCATCGACGACCCGACCAAGCGACTGCCGCAGGTCCCCGACGCCGACCGCGTCTGGCTGAGCCTCGGCGCCAGCTACAAGCTGAGCGAGACCACGTCCCTCGACTTCGGCTACTCGCACGTCTTCGTCGAGGACAGCCATCTGCGCCGCGAGCCCGCAAGTGTCTTGGGCGCCGGCCTGTTCCTGGACGCCGACGTCGAAACCAGCGCCGACATCCTCTCCGTCGGCTACAAGATGAAATGGGGCGGCCCGTCTCGCCTGTCCGAACCGCTGAAATAGAACGCGCTGAGCCGCGTCAGGGGTGGGAGAAGGGAGACGGCCGGCACGCGATGCCGGCCGTTTCTGCGTGTCCGGTACGGCGGTCCGCCGACCGATACTTTCACTTGCGTCCGCCCGCGCGCACGATCACGCTCGCCCGCGACCGACTGCTCGCGCGAGCGCCGATACGACAACCCTCTCAACTGCGACATCGTCCATGCCCCTCGCGATCCCGACCTACGACGACATTCTCGCTGCCCGTGATCGCCTCGCGCCGCACGCCGTGCGCACACCCCTGCTGTCCCACCCCACGCTCGATGCCCGCGCCAACGGCCGCGTCCTGCTCAAGGCCGAGAGCCTGCAGCGCGTCGGTGCCTTCAAGTTCCGCGGCGCCTACAACGCCATCTCCCAGATCGATCCGGTCGCCTCGCCGGGCGGCGTCGTCGCGTGCTCCTCCGGCAATCACGCACAGGGTGTCGCGGCGGCGGCAACGCTGTGCGGTCTCAACTCCACTATCGTGATGCCCGCCGATGCGCCGCGTTTGAAGGTTGCGCGCACCAAGGCATTCGGCGGCGAGGTCGTGCTCTATGATCGCGTCACGCAAGACCGCGACGCCATCGCGCTCGCCATCTGCGCCGAGCGCCGCGCCACGTTTGTCCATCCCTTCGACGATCCCAACGTCATCGCCGGCCAGGGCACCGTCGGCCTGGAGCTCATGGAGCAGGCGCGACTGATGGGCTTCGTGCCCAATGCCGTCGTCGTCTGCTGCTCGGGGGGTGGTCTCGTCTCGGGCACGGCGCTTGCCGTCCATCACGCCGCCCCCGCGACCGACGTCTACGCAGCCGAGCCGGCCGGCTTCGACGACTTCGGCCGCTCGTTGCGCAGCGGGCGCCGGGAGACCAATGAGCGCATGTCCGGCTCGATCTGCGACGCGCTGATGGCGCCGTCGCCCGGCGAGATCCCCTTCGCAATTGCCCGCGAGCATCTTCGAGGCTCCCTGGTCGTAACAGACGATGAGGTGCGCCAGGCGATCCGCTTCGCCTATCACGAGCTGAAGCTGGTGCTGGAGCCGGGCGGCGCGGTTGCCTTGGCCGCGATCCTCGAAGGTCGCCTCGAGACACGCTCACGCGTCACCGTGGCTGTTCTGACCGGCGGCAACGTCGATCCGGCCGACTTCGCAGGCTACATCGCCGACTGATCCGCCGATCGGCGACAACCACCCGCCAGATACGAAAACGGCCCGCGGGAAGCGGGCCGTTTTCGCTTCGACGTTGTGCGCGGGAGGCAGCACGACGCAGTCAACGAGGTGTCGGCGGCGCGGCAGCGCCGCTCAGTCCGCAGCTCCGCTCGTAGCCTGGGGCGCACTGCCCTCGAGCGCGTCCTCCTGCATCTCGTGCGCGATCGTCTCCAGCACCGCGGCAAGACGCTCGCCCGCGCTGTCGAGCGAGGCGGCCAGCGCCAGGATGCGCTCCGAACTCTGCGCCTGCTGCATGCTCATCGCGTAGATGATCGAAGCATGCTTGGCGATGGCCTCGCACGCGACCGGATCGACCTCCCTGGCCTGCAGACCCCAGGCGAGCTCGTGCATGCTTTCCGCCGCCTTGAGAATGTTCGCCGTCGCCGTGCCCGTGCCCTGGCCTGCGGGTGCGTCCGGCTTGTCGCCGTCCTTCGCGCCATCCGGCAGCACCGGCTGGGCCCGCTTGGTCATCAGCTCCTCGCGCATCTGGGCAAGGAACAGTCGAAGCTCTCCGATCTCGGCCTGCAATTGTCCGAGCAGCGCCGGCGGCTGGCGGATCGACGACTGTAGCCGCCCGATCGCTTCTTCAAGCAGGGCGTTGTCGAGCCGCCGCGATCGCCGTCCATGCTCCGACAGGAACCATCGTCCCGTCGCCGTCTCCAGCAGCGTGGCCTCGATGGCGCGATACTCCTGCTCGACATCGAATGCGGGCGAGGTCATCGGTTGTGTCATCGCGGATCCCTGGAGGCGACTGGCTGAATCTCAGCTCTGTTTACTGCAATTCTGTCGGGCCGATGCAACTGCTGCCCCCGGCTATACACGGCCCCATCGTCACCTCGCGCCTGCCCGTGATTCGGTGCAGGGTGCGCATTGATCGAGCGCGCACGCGAGGAGGCAGGACGAGGCATGCAGCAGGGCCCCACCGATGAGCAGGAGAAGCGCGGATTCGCGATTCGTATCGGCCTGTTCTTTGGTGCGCTGTTCGTCGTACTGGGCGCCCAGGTCCCCTATCTCCCCGTATGGCTCGATTGGCGCGGGCTGACCCCCGCCGAGATCGGCATCGTCAGCGCGACCCCGCTCATCCTGCGCCTTGTGGCCACCCCCACCGTCGCCTTTCTGGCCGACCGTGGCGGGCACCACCGCGCCTACGTCATCATGCTGTCGTGGATCGGATTGGCGGCGCTGCTGCTGCTGTCCTGGTCGCAGGGGTTCGCCCTGATCCTGGTCGTCGCCACCTTCGCCGCCTTGTGCCTGTCCACGTTGATGCCGCTGACCGAAACGCTCGCCATGTCGGGCGTGCGCCGCGCCGGGCTGGATTACGGCCGCATGCGTCTGTGGGGCTCTCTGACGTTCATCGCCACGAGTTTCATCGGTGGCCACCTGGTCGACCGGCTGGGCCCGGCCGCGGGCCTTTGGCTCGTCATCGCCGGCGCGGTCATGACCGTCGTGGCGGCCCACCTTCTTCCCCGCTCCGGAGTTGACCGCTCGGAGGCATCCGAGAAGAGCGCCGCCCGCATCGATCTGCGCGACGTCAGGCAATTGGTAACGGCGCCGGTCATGATCGCGTTCTTGTTCGCGGCCGGTGGCGTACAGTCGGCGCACGCGGTCTTCTATACGTTCGGCGCCGTGCACTGGCGCGCGCAGGGCATTTCGACCACCTGGGTTGGCGCGCTCTGGTCGATCGGTGTCATCGTCGAGATCGTCCTGTTCATGGTCTCGGGCCGTCTGGTCGCCCGCGTCGGCGCCGTGCGCCTGTTGACGATCGGCGCTGTCGCCGCGGTCGTACGCTGGCTCGCCATGGCCTTCGATCCTGCGCTGCCCATGCTGATCCCATTGCAGGTGCTGCACGGTCTGACCTACGGCGCCGCCCACATCGGGGCCATGCACGTACTCGCCCGCGTCGTGCCCGAGCGCCAGGCGGGCACCGCGCAGGCGCTCTATGCCACCGTCACCGCCGGCATCGGCATCGGCGGCGCCATGCTGCTGGCCGGCCCCCTCTACGCCATCTGGGGCGGCAAGACCTATCTCCTGATGGTGGTCCTGGCCGCCGTCGGCCTGGTCGGCACGCTGGTACTCGCGCGGCTGACGCCAGACGCGGTGGTCAGCCCCACAGGCGCGGATCGGCCGGCGCGATGACACCGTTGCGGATGTCGAGGCCGAATGCGCGGTCGCGCGCCAGCAGCAGCGGCCCGTCGAGGTCGACCCACCGTGCCGCTTGCGCAACCAGCGTCGCCGGCGCCATCGCCAGCGACGTCGCCACCATGCAACCGACCATGATGTCGAGGCCGACCTCGCGCGCCGCCTTCGCCATCTCCAGCGCCGCCGTCAGCCCGCCCGCCTTGTCGAGCTTGATGTTCACCGCGTCGTAGCGGTCGGCCAGCGCGGCGACATCGTCGGCGGTGTGCGCGGATTCGTCGGCGCACACCGCAACGGGACGATGCATGCCGGCCAGCGCCGTCGTCCGCGCCCGCAGGCAGCGGCTGCTCGACGAGTTCGAAACCCGCCGTCGCGGCCGCCGTCAGCAACGCCCTCAGCGTGTCCGCCGACCACGCCTCGTTGGCGTCCGCGACGAGGCGCGCATCGGGACGCGCAGCGCGCACCGCGGCCATGCGCGCAGCGTCCTCCGGACCGCCGAGCTTCAGCTTCAGCATCGGCAGATGCGCCATGTCACGCGCGCGCGCCGCCATCGCCTCGGGCGTATCGAGGCTCAGCGTGTAGCACGTGACGAGCGGTGCCACCGTATCGAGCCCGGCAGCGTGGTGAACTGCGCACGCCCGAGCGCTTGGCCTCCAGATCCCACAACGCGCAGTCGAGTGCGTTGCGCGCCGCGCCCGCCGGCAGCAGCGTCTGCAGTGTTCCGCGGTCGATGTCGCAAGGTAAGCCGCGCAGCGTCGCCAGCGTCTGGTCCAGGCTCTCGCCGTAGCGCGCGTAGGGCACCGCTTCGCCCCGGCCAGCGTGATTGCCATCGGTGACGTGCACCACGACCACATGTGCTTCGGTTTTGGCGCCGCGCGAGATCACGAACCGGCCCGCGATCGGCCAGGTTTCCGCGGTGATTGTCAGACGCTGTGACATGGCCTGGTGCCTTGGCCGCCGACTGCGTGCGGGCGCATGACGTGAACCCGAGGCTTGCCTGGCATCCTCAGGCGAGGCGGCCACTGGCATGAGCGAGGAACAGGTAGACCCGACCCGTCTCTGAGACCGCGTAGGTCTGCGCATTGCGGCCGCTCGGATCCTTCTGCTCGATCTCGCGCAGGATACGCTCGAAGTCGGCCAGATAGCGGTTCACAGTTTCCTGGAACACGCCGTCGTTCGCGTAGCGATGGCTGACCTCGTCGAACGTCTCGCGCCCGGCGGACGGATAGATACTGCGGACCATCACGCCACGCTGGCCGGCCCTGAGACGCGACCAGATCGCCGACGCTGTCGCCGCATCGAGCGCATTGGCGATCTGAGCGACCTCGATCATGTGGCCCCCGCCCTGCGCCATACCCTGCGCCGCCGCGGCGTCGCCGTGCTCTTCACCGACGGAGGCACGTGCCAGCAGGTCGCCGAGCGACCAGTTTTCGCGGGCCGATCCATTGTTGGCGGGGGCAGGCGTCCCGCGCGGCTCACGCGTCGGCTGCGCCTGCTGGCGCGCGGCAAGCTCCCGGCCGAGCCCGCTGGTGAGCGAACTGAGCGTCCGCGCACGGTCACCACTTGCCGCGCCCTGTGGTGCACCCTGCGGCCCGGTGTGTGGCGGGCTCTGCGGCGCGGCAGGCTGACGGGGAGCCGACACCGCTTGCGGGGCTGTGTGCGCGGGCGGGTGTGCCTGATGTTGCATCCCGCCGTGCTGTGGCGCGCCATGGGCGGCGGCCGCCGGATCGGAATAATGCGGCGGCATGTAGCCCGTCGGCTCGGCGTGCACGTTGGTCGCATGGAGCGGCACGGGCGGCGACACGTCCCGGTTCTGCACCTGGCGGTGCGCCAGGCTCGAGAGCTGGTCGAGCGCGCGCAGTTGGTCCTGGAGTGAACGGCGCATCGCCTCTGCGCTTGCCTGCGCGGTTTGCGGCAGGGAATCGATCTGCTGGCGCAGACGCGACTGCTCCTGCTCGAGCGCTTCCACGGCGCGCTGTGCCCGCTGGCGCACCTCCAGCGACGTCTCGTCGACGCGATGGGTCAGAGAGCCCAGGTGCTGCGACATCTCCGTCTCGACGGTCGAGAACTTGGAGCGCAGATCCTCCAGCGCCCGCTGCGTCTCCGTGTCGGTCGACTGACGCAGCCGCTCCAGTTCCGCGATCGCGGCGAGCGAACGGCTCTCGGTGCCGCGCGAAATCTCCTCGGTCAGCGAGCGCGCACGCTGCTCGACATCGCTCAGCGAGCCCTCCAGCGACGTCGAGTAGCCCTGCAGGAACTCGCCCATCTCGTCGGCCTTGCCGGAAAGCCGGTCGAGTGTGCGGTTGAGTTCGGCGTGGCGCTGCTGGAGCGTGTTGTCGATCCGGTAGTTGGCCGTCTCAAGAGACGTCGCCGCCCGCATGATCGCGCCGCCCTGCTGCTCGAAGCGGCCGGTGACGTTGTTGATCTGGACCAGCAGGTTTTCGGAGATGTTCTTCAGCATGTCGGACTGGCTCGCCAGCCCCTCGATCGCCTTCAGCGACTGGCGCGTGATGCTTTCGCTCGAACGGCGCACGGCGTTGATGCCGTTCATCAGCGTCTCGTCGAGTTCGATCGCCTGCTTGCCGACGACGTCCGACATGTTGCGCGCGTGGTCTTCCAGCGCCGCCGTCAGTGCCGCGGACCGCTCGCTGATCGCGCCGTCGATGGCCATCGTCGAGCGCAGGACGGATTCGTCGAAAATCTTGAGCCGCTCGGAGAACGCATCGTCCAGCGCGCGTGTGCGCTCCACGAGCTGCATGTCGAGCGCCTGCGTACGCGTTTCCATGCTCGTGTCGAGCGCGCGCGCGTATTCCTCCAGCACCGCTTCCAGTGTTTCCGTCCGCGTCGTCAGTGCGGCCTCGATCTCGCCCGAGCGCGCACCGAAGCGCTCGTCCAGGAGGCTCGCATGCCCCTCGAAGGCGTCCTGCATCTGCTGGGTGCGAACCTCAAGCGCGACACCCAGGCCGGAGGTGTAGTCTTCCAGCACGTTTTGCAGGCGCGAGGCATGACCGTCGAGGGTGGTTTCCAGCATGCCCGTCGAGGTCGAGATGCTCGACTGCAGCCGGTCCGTCGTCGTCGCCACGGTCGTTTCGAGCTGCCGCGAGGTGTCCGCGACCGCGCTCTCCAGCGCGGTCAGGTTCTGCCCCGCGCCGTCGATGATGGTGGTGAGTTTCAATTGCTGGTCGGAAAGCCGCTCGATCAGCGCCGGGATCTCGCTGCCGAGCCCGCGCAGCGTGTCGCTGACGCGCTCGCTGGTGTTGACCAGCGCATGGCGCTCGCCGGCAAGTTCCTGGATCAACCCGCGGATCTTGCGTTCGTTCTCCTCATAGGAGCGTTCGAGCGCGGAGACCTCGTTGTGCACGAGCGCTTCCAGCTCGCCGGCACGGCCCAGTGCGCGCGCCACGGCATCGTTCATGAACGACACTTGCCGGCGCACGGCCTGGCCGAGCGAGGCGATCGACTGTTCGGCCATGCGGTCGGGCTCGGCCAGCCGGATGGCCACCTCGGTCATGGTCGAGGAGCGCAGCTTCAGCTCTTCCGTCCGCCACGCGAGTACCGCCAGGAACCAGAACAGGGTAACCGGCACGAAGATGGCAGCCACGATCAGCAGCGCGTTCGACCGCGCGATCACGTCGAACACGCTCGCCCCGTCACGCACGTGCGGATAAACCATCACCGCCGCGAAAACGAGCCATACGACGGTCCACAGTCCGCTGGCGACGGCCGCAAAGCGGAACGGCTTGTCGGACGGCTTCTGTTCGAGGGCGTAGATCAGTCCGCCGATCGATGGCGCATCGTCGTTGGCAGCGATGCGCCCGCGCGTGGGTCCGGCTGGTCGCCGTCGCGCAAGACGTCGCGAGGGCGGCTCTGCGCCGGCATTTGCGCCGGCGTTTGCGGAAGTGTCGTCGGCGCCCTGCGCCGGCCGCAGCCGGTCGTCGCCAAGCGTACCGCCTGCGGAATCGGCCGGTTTGACGCCGGGCAGCGGCGGCGGCCCTGACAGCGCCTCATCGCGGCTGCCGACGCTGACGTCAGCTGTTCCAGACGCCGAAGAACCGTCGCTGGACATCCCCGAGTCCGCGCCGCCTTCGCGCTTTGGTTGATACTCTATTGCCATCCGCCCGTCCGCAACCGACCCCCTTGGCGAGCATACCGCCACAGTCGGGACTTCATAGCCGAATTTCGAACCAGCGCACAGTCTTGCAGCCCGCCGCGCCACCGGCCTCCGGCGGCATCTGCAACGTGAGTCTCGGCCCCCCGCACCTCGCCAGTAGGCGCGGTTTGAGGCGAAAGCATGAAGCCCGCCGGACCGCTGCCGCCACGCCTTGCGCAATTGTGGAAAGTCTGTTGCCGGCAACGCCCTCGGTTTAACACCATGTTCGCGCTCTTGTGCTGCAATCTGCGGACAACGACGGCGCGCCCCGCCCCTGTGCGGCTGGTCGAGCGCCGCGGTGAGCCGCGAGGAGAGATCATGCGTCAAGCATCGCACACAGCAACCCTGGCCGAGCGCCCGGACGCCGCCGCCGCGCCGCACGCTTCGCCCGCCATCGATCTGGTGCACCTGGCACGCTACACGCTGGGCAATGTCGAGCTGGAACGAGAGATCCTCGATCTCTTCGCCGGCCAGGCGCCCTCGACCCTCGACCGCCTGCGCAGTGCAGCGTGCGAGCGCACCTGGCACGAGGCGGCCCACACCATGAAGGGGTCTGCACGTGCCGTCGGCGCCTGGCGCCTGGCTGAGGCCGCCGCCGCCGTGGAGCGGATCGAAGCATGGCGGACCGCCAAGGCCAAGGCCGCAGCCGTCGCTTCGGTCGAAACGGCGCTGGCGGAGGCGACAGCCTTCATCACCGACTTGAACGCCAGCGATTGACGCGGCCCGGTCGCGGCCCATCCCGTCCCGTCCCGTCCCGCCACAGGCCTGCGACCGACGGCGCCGGGACAGTTGCCCCCACTCGCTTGATTTATCGGGCGGGATTGCCCATTGTCCGGCCGTCACGCAACAGAACGGCCGCTGGATCACGTGTCCGGCAGTAGGCCTGCGCGAGCGCCGGCGCTCTGCCGGAGCGGCAGGGCCAACCCGATGGCCGCCAGCAGGGGATGCGCCGATCCGATGGCGAAGATCACGTTCATCCAGCCCGACGGCAGCCGTCAGGTCGTCGATACCGAGCCCGGCAATACGGTGATGGAAGCGGCCAAGAAGGCCCTCGTCCCCGGCATCGAGGCCGAGTGCGGTGGTGCCTGCGCGTGCGCCACCTGCCACGTCTACGTGGACGACGCCTGGCGCGACAAGACCGGCAAGCCCTCCGAGATGGAGGAGGACATGCTCGACTTCGCCTTCGATGTCCGCGACAGCTCGCGTCTGTCCTGTCAGATCAAGGTGACCGCCGAGCTCGACGGCCTGATCGTCGCCGTGCCGGCCAAGCAGTTCTGATGACAGGCAGGCAGCCAGGACGGCCGGTATGAGCGAGCAAGCATCCGCGCCAGTGACCGCGCCAGTGACCGCGCCCGGCGAGCACATAGCTTGCGATGCGCTGATCATCGGCGCCGGCCCTTGCGGCCTTTTTTCCGTATTCGAGCTTGGCCTGCTCGACATTCGCGCCCACGTCGTCGACATCCTCGACCGCCCAGGCGGCCAGTGCGCCGAGCTCTATCCCGAAAAACCGATCTACGACATTCCCGGCTTGCCGATCGTCACAGGTCAGGAGCTGACCGACCGGCTGATGGAGCAGATCAAGCCGTTCGCGCCGACGTTTCATCTCGGCCAGCGCATCGACCAACTCACGCGCCTGCCCGATGGCCGCTTCCGTCTCGTGACGGATCGCGACACGGTGTTCGAGGCCAGGGTCGTCGTCATCGCGGCCGGTGGCGGGTCCTTCACCCCGAAGCGTCCCCCATTGGAGGGCATCGAGGCCTTCGAAGGCACGAGCGTGCACTACGCCGTGCGCCGCATGGATGATTTCCGCGACCAGGATGTGCTGATCGTCGGCGGTGGCGACAGCGCGCTCGATTGGACGCTGAGCCTCGCCCCGCCGCACGCACGCACGCTGACGCTGCTGCATCGCCGCGACGAGTTCCGCGCCGCGCCGCATTCCGTCGAGCAGATGCGCGCGCTCGTCGCCGAGGGCCGTGTCCGCCTGAAGATCGGACAGGTGACGGCGCTCGAAGGCGACGGCGGACGCCTCTCGGCGGTCAAGTTGCGCACCAAGGACGGCGAGGAGACGCTGCCGGTCACGGCCATGCTGCCGTTCTTCGGGCTCACGATGAAGCTCGGCCCGGTCGCCGATTGGGGACTGAACCTGGAAGAAAACCTGATCCCGGTCGACACCGAGCGCTTCGAGACCAGCGAGCCCGGCATCTTCGCCATCGGAGACATCAACCGCTATCCGGGCAAACTGAAGCTAATCCTGTCCGGCTTCCACGAAGGCGCACTGATGGCGCAGGCCGCGCACCGCCTCGTCTACCCCGACAAGAAGGTGCTGTTTCAGTACACGACGTCGTCTTCGAGCCTGCAAAAGAAGCTCGGCGTGCGCTGATCTCCGCTGCCGTCGTGGCGTGAGGAAGGAGGTGTGCCGGCTACATGTGCGCCATTTCGACGACGCTCAGCGCCACCAGAACGGCCACCGACAGCCACAGGCTGAGACGCCCACGCCGGCTCACGCCCGCGCTTCCGCCCATCAGGTGTGCCGCAATCATCATCGCCGCGATGAGATTGACTACCACCGCGCCCGCGAGCGCTAGGCCCTTGCCGCCGGTGAGCCGGGATTCCATGTAGAGGGTCGCCGCCAAGCCGACCAGCGTCGCACCGAGCAGCCGCGGCCAGAACCCCGAACTCGTCGCTGCGCGGCAGCCCCAGTACCTTGATGACGGTCAGCGGCATCAGAACCAGCGCCACGCCGACGCCGAGCTTCAACAAAACCTCGATAGCGAAAACCTGCAGCACGCGTATTGACCGATCTGCAAGGCGGCGCATGCCACAAGTGCTGCGCACGTTGTTGCGCAGCGGCGGCCGCGAATGCGGACAGCCGTGAACGTCGCCGATGGCTACAGCGAGTTCTTGGGCCGTCCGGTGATGTCGTAGAAGGAATCAGCCGTGGTCGGCTTCTCGCAATCCGGACAGTCGTTGCTGAACAGACCGCCGAAGATGCCGTCGTCCTTCTTCACGGCGACCTGCTTGGTCTGACGGATCGAGTAGTCGCCGGCCAGATGCCGGGTCAGATCCGCCTTGATCTGGTTGGTGCGCTGCTCCGTGCAGTAGTCGCCCTGGCCCGAAATCGCCTTCAGCACGCCGGAGTGCGCCGCGTCGTAGGCCTTCTCCAGATTCGCCATCTGGTCGATTGGCAGACCGCCCGTCGCCTCGGAGGCGAGGTAGCCCGATCTCAGCCGTGCCGGGTCGAAGTTATAGCCACACTTCGTGGCCCGGGCCGACACTGCGGCCACCTCCAGCGCGCGCGCCTGCGGCGTCGCCGGCGCGGCGGGTGCGGCTGCTGCGGCGGGCTTTGCCTTGTTGGAGCCAAACAGGCTCGCCGTGGTGAGCTCGTTTCCGCTGCCCGCGCACCCCGCCAGCAGAAGACCTGCCACGGCAAGTGCGGCGGCGGAGCCGACCGGTCGATATGAAGTCATGAGGCGTTCCCCCCTTGGGACGTCCAGACCCTTCCATGGGCCTTCCCGCAGGATTCGTCAATGCACGCGGATTATGCGCCTGTTGGTCCGGAAACGAAAGCCGGACCGCGCCGCAAGCAGGGCCCACGTTCAGCGCATCAGCTCGCGCATCGCTTGGTCGAGACCGTCCAGCGTCAGCGGGTACATGCGCCCGTCCACGAGCTGCTGCACGAGCTTGATCGACGGCGTCCAGCCCCAATGATCGGCCGGAACGGGATTGAGCCACACGCACTGCTCGTAGATGCCGGTCACGCGCCGCAGCCAATCCGCTCCAGCCTCTTCGTTCATGTGTTCTACCGACCCGCCCGGCATCGTGACCTCGTAGGGGCTCATCGAGGCGTCGCCGACGAAGATCACCTTGTAGTCGGCCGGATAGGTGTGCAGCACGTCCCACGTCGGCGTGCGCTCCGAGAAGCGGCGATGGTTGTCCTTCCACACGAACTCGTAGAGGCAGTTGTGGAAGTAGTAGTACTCCAGATGCTTGAACTCGGTGCGCGCCGCCGAGAACAGCTCCTCCGCCGTCTTGATGTGCCAGTCCATCGAGCCGCCGACGTCGAAGAACATCAGCACCTTGACCGTGTTGCGCCGTTCCGGCCGCAGGTGGATGTCGAGATAGCCCTTGTGCGCGGTGCCCTTGATCGTGCCGTCGAGGTCGAGCTCTTCGGCCGCGCCCTCGCGCGCGAATTTCCTGCAGCCGCCTGAGCGCCACCTTGATGTTGCGCGTGCCCAGCTCCACCGTGTCGTCGAGATCCTTGAACTCGCGCTTGTCCCAGACCTTCACGGCGCGGAAGTTCCGGTTCTCTTTCTGCCCGATGCGCACGCCCGCAGGATTGTAGCCATCCGCGCCGAAGGGCGATGTGCCGCCCGTGCCGATCCACTTCGATCCGCCCTGATGGCGTCCCTTTTGCTCGGCGAGGCGCTTTTTCAGCTCCTCCATGATCTTTTCCCAGCCACCGAGCGCCTCGATCTTCTTCTTGTCCTCCTCGCTCAGGTAGAGCTGCGACACGCTGCGCAGCCAATCCTCGGGGATCTCGGCGCCGTCCACGGTCTCGCTCATCAGTTCCAGGCCCTTGAACACGTGCCCGAACACCTGGTCGAACCTGTCGAGGTGGCGCTCGTCCTTCACCAGGGCTGCGCGCGACAGGTAATAGAAATCCTCCACCCGCTGGCCCGCGAGGTCCGCCTCGAGCGCCTGCATCAGTGTCAGGTATTCCTTCAGCGTCACCGGGATGCGGGCGGCCTTGAGCTCGGTAAAGAACGTGACGAACATGGCGTGGGCTGCGTCCGGTTCGGTTTGAGCCAGCGTTCAAGATTGCGGTGCCGCGCGCCTCAGTCAAGCGGTCGGCCTGGGTCCCCGGCCGATACGGGGGATCACGTCTCGATGTTGCGCGGGCGTCGGCGGATGAAGCCCTGCCACAAGATCGTGAAGAACACCGCGGCAAATGCCAGCGAGTGCGTGAACATCACGGTCTGCGGTCCGGTATCGAAGCGCGCGTTGACGAAATGCGCCCTGAACAGCGGCCTGATGCCGGCCAGGCTGCCGAAGCTGGAGCGATACTGGTCGTGCAGGGCGTCGAGCAGCTGATAGGCCGTCATCAGCGCCCCTGCGTTGATCCAGTCGAAGGTTCCGATGGCCACCAGGATCAGGAACTTGGCGAAGATGTTGAGCTCCTCCACGACGTGATCATAGATCATCAACAAGGCGAACACCGCCAGCTGCGCGCTGACGAAGAACTGCCAGATGAAGTCGATCTGCGACCGTGCCCCCACGATCGCTTCCACCAGCGCCTGCTGTTCCATCGTCTCCTCCCACCCTTCGCCCGGATGCGGTCTCCGCCCCTGGCATCCCTCAGCCGCTCGTGTCGCACATCTGACCTTCGGCGCCCGGTCGCAGCTGATCTCGAAGCCAAACGTCCGATGAAAAAAGATACTCTAAAATCATGGGCTTGTGAGTGCTCTTCATCATTCCGGCGCCTGCGCGCGAGAGCCCGGCAACGCAAAGCAAGTGTCGGAACCCGACCACCAGCGCGCCCGGTCGGGCCGGCTCACCTCGTTTGAGCATGAATGGCGGCTTAAGGCGATGACGCGTCCGCCACGCAGCAGCTATGCAGTTTTGGACCATCGGATTTTGCGCTGCGATATCATATCTTGTTGCAGCGCAAAAGCCGGGTTGACCGCCCGAGTTGCGTCGACGGACGAGTTGCCCCCCAAGGCGCGTCTCCGATTGTGAAAATGCTGCCACAATCGCAACTTAGAAAGTCGTCGCAAGGGACTGGAAGGGAGCCTGCCGGCAGGCAGGGTTCGGTAAGCGGGGGCGCGGCCCCGGCAGTGGCGGCACGGCGAGTGCTGCTTGAACGCATGATGCTTTGTGCGCGTTGAGCGTTCGGCGTTGAAGTCGAAAAACGGACAATCAGGATGGGACGTAACGTCTTTGACCGCCGTGCGGTCGTGACGAGTGCAGGAGCATGGATGGCTGCGGGTGCGTTGGAGCGCGTCCTCGGCGTCGCGTCCGCGTGGGCTCAGGACGCCGCCACCAAGCCTGCTGTCGCGGCCGCCGACGAGGCGACTGGCGTCTCCCCCGAGCTTGTGCGGCAGCTGGCCGAGAAGCTGGCGGCCAAGCCCTTCACCAAGCCCAAGCGCGATGTGCCCGAGTCGTTCCGCAAACTGGGCTACGATCAGTATCGCGACATCCGCTTCCGCGCCGAGCGTGCCGTCTGGCACGCCGAGAAGCTCGACTACGAGCTGCAACTCTTCCCACTCGGCTGGCTCTACGACATCCCCGTCGACATCTGGATCGTCGAAGGCGGCAAGGGGCGGTTGCTGAAGCCGGAGACGAGCCAGTTCACCTTCGGGCCCTCGCTCGGCCAGGTGCCCGAGGGCGCGCCCTTCGGCTTTTCTGGTTTCCGCATCCACGGGCCGTTGAACCGCGCCGATTACTACGACGAGTTCGCCCTGTTCCAGGGAGCGTCCTACTTCCGTGCCGTCGGCCGCAACGAGATCTATGGCTTGTCCGCGCGCGGTCTGGCGATCAATACCGCGCGCCCGGGCGGTGAGGAATTCCCGCTGTTTCGCACCTTCTGGATCGAAAAGCCCGGCGCCGGCGCGCCCGAGATCGTCGTCCACGCCCTGCTCGATAGCCCCTCCATGACTGGCGCCTACCGCTTCGTCATTCGGCCCGGCGCCACCACCGTTATGGATGTTGCCGCCACGCTGTTTGCGCGCAAGGCCGTGCCTTATGCCGGTTTCGCCCCGCTCACCAGCATGTTCCTGCACGGTCCGGCCGCGCGCCGCGTCACGGGCGATTTCCGCCCCGCCGTCCACGACAGCGAGGGTCTCGCCATCCTCAACGGCCGCGGTGAGCGGCTCTGGCGCCCCCTCACCAATCCTAAGCGCCTGCAGATCAGCTCGTTCATCGACAGCGGACCGAAAGGCTTCGGTCTGGCGCAGCGCGACCGTGCCTTCCGCAACTTCGAGGATCTCGAAGCGCGCTACGAGCGCCGCCCGACGCTCTGGGTGGAGCCCAAGCAGGATTGGGGCCCCGGCGCCGTCGATCTGGTGGAGATCCCCGTCGAGGAGGAGATCCACGACAACATCGTCGCGTTCTGGCGGCCGAAAAACCCGATCGAGCCGGGCAAGCCCCTGACGCTGGAGTACCGCCTGCATTGGGGCCCGAACGTGCCGGCCGCATGGAGCGGCCTACATGTCGCCAAGACGCGCGTCGGCGTCCCCAACAACAACAGGAAATCCGGCCACGCCCTGTTCGTCGTCGACTTCGAAGGTCCCGGCGCCAAGGACCTGACGGCCATCCCGGGCGCGGAACTGACCGCTTCCGCCGGCGGTTTGCTGAACAAGGTGGTGCAGCGCAATCCCGCCATCGAAGGCTTCCGCGTCACCTTCGAGCTGGATCCCGGATCTGCCGAGCTCGTCGAGCTCCGCCTGCAACTCAAGAACGGCGAGCAGAACGTTTCCGAAAGCTGGCTCTACCGCTGGACACGATCATGAGCAGTCTCCCCCGACCCGACACGATGTCAGGTGCCTCCGACTGGCCCTACGCCAGCTCGCCTGTGCTCATGCCATCGGGCCATCCCATGGCGATGCCCGAGCAGGATCTGGCCCGTCTGCCGCATGCCGCCGTGCCGCCGATCGCGCCGTCCCCGCGCGCCTCGCGCGTATGGATGCCGCGCGCGGCCCTGTTCGGCGGCGCGCTGCTGCTGACCATCGTCTTTGCCATCGAGATGTACCACATGCTGGCGCTCGAGCGCGTCACGCCGATCCAGCTGGTGTTTCTCGGCCTGTCCACCGTCGCGTTCGGATGGATCGCGCTGGGCGCGCTGAGCGCAGCCGTCGGCTTCCTTCCGCTTTTCGCCGGTGAAGACACCGGGGGCATCTCGTTGCCCGCGCCCACGCGCACGCCCCGCCAGCGCACAGCATTGCTCTGCCCCGTCTACCACGAGGATCCCGCGCGCATCGCCGCGGCCATTGAGGCCATGTCCGACCAGCTTGCCGCGCTGGGCGCCGCCGACGGCTTCGACGTCTTCCTGCTCTCAGATACGCGCGGCGACGAGGCCGGCCGTTCCGAGCAGGCCGCCTACCTGCGCCTCGCCGGTCATCTCGACGGTCGCATGCGCATCTACTACCGCCGCCGCGCGCAGAACACCGGCAAGAAGGCCGGCAACATCCACGACTGGATCGTGCGCTATGGCGGCGCCTACCCGCAGTTCCTCATTCTCGACGCCGACAGCATCATGTCTGGCGAGACCCTGCTGCGCCTGGCGCTGGCGATGGAGGCGCGTCCCGATGCCGGCCTGATCCAGACCGTGCCGCGCCTCGTCGGCGGCCGCACCCTGTTCCAGAAGCTGCAGCAGTTCGCCACCGGCACGTATGGCCCATCCGTCGCCGCCGGCCTTGCCGTCTGGCACGGCCATCGCGGCAACTACTGGGGCCACAACGCCATCATCCGCACCGCCGCCTTTGCCGGCGCTGCAGGCCTGCCTGTGCTTCCCGGCCGTGCGCCCTTCGGCGGCCACGTCCAGAGCCACGACTTCGTCGAAGCCGTGCTACTGCAGCGCGCGGGCTGGGGCGTCTACATGGCCCCCACCGTCACCGGTTCCTACGAAGGCACGCCGCCGACGCTGATCGATCACGTCGTTCGCGACCGGCGCTGGGCGCAGGGCAATCTGCAGCACCTCGCCATCGTCGGCAGCGCGAAGCTAACGGCGATGGGCCGCCTGCACCTGGCGATGGGCGCCATGTCCTATCTCGTGTCCGCGATCTGGGCACTGTCGCTGGCCGTCGGCCTCGTCCTGGCGCTCCAGGGCGAGCACCTGATCCCGAGCTACTTCAAGGACAGCCGCACGCTGTTCCCGATCTGGCCGGTGATGGATGCCGGCGCCGCGCTGCGCTTGTTTGTCGGCACCATGGCGGTGGTCCTGCTGCCCAAGGCCTTGGGGCTGGCGCTCGAGCTGAAGCGCGTGCGCGACAGCGGCGAGCCGCGCGGAGCCGCGCGCGCCGTGGCTGGCGTGGGCTTGGAAACGATCTTCTCGATGCTGTTTGCGCCGATCCTCATGGCGACGCAGACGGCGGCGGTCGTCGGCATCCTGCTCGGCCGCGATTCCGGCTGGCGCGCCCAGCGCCGCGACGACGGCGGGCTCGCCCTGCGTGACGTGGTGGCCTTCCACGGCGTCCATGTCCTCGGCGGAATCGCACTGGCCGCGCTATGCTGGGTTGCCTCCGCCGCCCTGCTGGCGTGGATGTTGCCGGTGGTCCTGGGCCTTGCGCTCGCCGTGCCGCTGACGTGGCTCACCGCGCGTCCCGCGGGCCGTGCCCTGAGCTGGCTATTGTCGACCGAGGAGGAGCGCTGGCCGCCCGCCATCGTCGCGCACACGGAGGCGCTGGTGCCTGTGTGGGCGCTGCGTCTGGCCGAGCCGGACGCGGACGCCGCAGCGGATGGCGAAGCACAGCCCTCCATGGCAACGGCCGCCTGAGCCCCGCGCAAGCTCACACGCCCGCATCGGTCTCCGGCCCCGCCGCGTCACGGCGCGAGGGCGCCCCCGTGCCCGCGCGCCGCCCCCGCAGTGTCGCGCGGATCAGCGCGCCGGGCTTAAGCTCGGGAAAAAGCTGCGTCAGGATCTGGCGCGCCCTGATGCGTGGCGCCGCCACGTACGGCATCGGGCGACACACCTCGATCGCCGCGATGCCAAGCCGCGCCGTCAGCGCCGCATTGAACGCACCCTCCCCGAGCCGGCGCGACAAGCGGTGGGCGAGATCCTGGCCGAAGAACTGGCCGATCAAATCGTCGGTCAGCACGATCGCGCCGGTCGCCGCCATGTGCGCCAGTACGCCCGAGAACAGCTTCATGCCGCCGAGCACGCCGGGCCGCCCGCCGTAGGCCGTCGCGAGGCGGCGGATCATGCGCAGGATCTCCGACAGCACGAACAGCATCGACAAGAAGGCGATCGGTACCATCGCGGTGGCGATCCCGACGCGGCGCGCGGACTGGAACACGATCCGCCGTGCCTCCGCATCGGCCGGCGCCATCAGCACGCGGTCGGCGAGCGCTAGCAGTTGGCCGGGCGCGCGCATGTGCCGTTCTTCCTCGCGGAACCGGGCGAGCGCCCAAGCATGCTCGCGCCGCCCCGCCACCAGCCGCTTCAAGCCTGTGACCGCACGCGCCTCCGCCGCCTGATCCTGGGTCTGGATGGCAGCCTCGGCGTCGGCGCGGATGCGCGTCAGGCGGCCGAGCCGCCACAGCCCGATCAACTCGCGTACGACGATCGCAATCACCGAAAGGGCGAGCAGCGCCAGCAGACCGTTGGCCAAGAGGCCGAGCCAGTCCTCGCGCGCGAGCGCGATCGAGACGAAATTCGCAAACCACAGGCCCGCCGCCAGCGAGAACAGTCCCGTGGCCGACGCGACGAGCAGGCTGCCCCAAGGGCCGAGCAGACGGCGCCTGGGCCGCGCGGCTTCGCTGTCCCGCGCCATCGGCGGACGAGCCGCGTCCTCCGCCGCCATGTCGTCGCGCGTCGGCCCATCCTGCCGATCCGCCGCATCGGTCGTCTCCGGCGTCGGCGCGATGCTCGGGTCGTCGGGATCGAACGCCTGCGGGCGCCGGTAGCTTCCAATCTGACTCATTGAGCGCGCCCCCTATGAGGACAACGGACGGCGCGGGTGACGTGCGGACGGCGGCGCATGGAACGAACCTCAGGACATGCGGTCGGCGACGAGGAAGGAGACCACCGTCCCCAGGCCGAGGTGCGGCCACGCCGTATCCGCATCGGCGATGCGAGGCGGCGCGAAACGGACGAACCTGTGCGCGCCCGTATCGACGGCGTGCGCGTCGAAGGCGTCGAGCGGATCCTTCGGCAGGTCGCCGGGAAACACCACCGCGGCCTCCTCGCCGGAATAGCGGCGCCCAGCCAGCCGCTCGCCTGCCATCGGCCGCCCGCGCAGGCTCGAAAAGCGCTCCCCGCCGCGCACCGTCTCCACGTCCTCGGTCGCGCGCAGCGCGGCCAGTGCCAGCGTGCGGTGCTCGGTGCCCGCCGCCAGTCCGCGCGCCTTCGCCCGCGTCACCGCCTTGTCGAGGATCGCGGTCAGCCGCGCGTGGTCCGATCGGTTAAGGTGGTCCGCCTTGGAGGCGGCGAACAGGATGCGATCGATCCGCCGCCCGGACAGGAAACTCAGCCAGGAGTTCGCCCCGACTTTGAAGGCTGCCAGCAGGCGGTCGAGACTATCTTCCAGTTCGGCCAGCGCATCCGGGCCGCTTTCCAGCGCCGACAGCACGTCGACCAGCACGATCTGGCGGTCCAGCCGCGCGAAGTGGTCGCGGAAGAACGGTATCGCGACGTGGGTCTTGTAGCTCTCGAACCGGCGTGACAGCAGCGTGCCGAGCGCGCCGTTGGTCGCCGCGGCCCCAACCCCCACTCCACCCGGCGCAAGTGTGCTGCTTGGCAGCGGAAAGAAGGTCAGCAGCGGCGAGCCTTCCAGGTCGCCGGGCATCAGGAAGCGGCCGGGCCCGAGGATGGCGAGGTGCGCTTCCCGCGCCCGGCACGCCTCCAGGAACGCCGTATAGAGCCGCGCCCCCTCGATCGCGATGCGCTCGGGTTCGCCCGTCTCGCTGCCCGCGTCGAGCCGCGCGATCAGCGCCAGGAATGCGGCCGCCTCGGCCGCGCGCCGGGGATGCCGCACAGCCGCCAGCGCACTGAGCGACCACGCCTGGAAATCCTGCTCGATCAGCCCGAGATCCGTCAGCCATTCGCCGGGATAGTCGACGATGTCGATGTGCAACCGCCGCTTCAATCCGAGCCAGCGTCGGGCCAGGTCGTCACCGTCCCAGGTGAGCGTCAGCCTAAGCTGGCTGATGCGCCGCGTGCTCTGCGGCCATTGCGGGGGCTCGGCGGCCAGTGCGGCGAGGTGGTCCTCGTAGGCGAAGCGGGGAATGTCGTCGTCGGGCTGCGGCTCCAGGTAGGCGGTGGCGCCGCTACGGCCGGCCGCCCACGTGATGGCTGGCGTCTCCCGGCCCTGGGTCAGTGCGCGCACCAGGCCGGTGATGAGTACGGTTTTTCCCGCCCGCGACAGGCCGGTCACGCCGAGCCGGATGTGGGCGTCGAGGGCATCGGTGACATAGGTGCCTGCGGCACGTACGGCCTCGGCCGTGGCGCTCGCGAGGCCGTCGGCCATCTCGGGCAGTCGCAAGGGGGAACCTCCAGGCGGGCTCCCTCGAAAGTGGGGCAGGTCGCTGGATTGCGCAAGGCGCGCATGACCGGGAAGGGGCGGCGCCGCGCTCCCGGACTGAAACTCGGATCAGCCGTAGATCATCACGGCGACGGCGGCCATCATCACGCTCAAACCCATCATGATGACGGTTCCGCTCCTGACGACTTCGATCATCTCAACTCTCCACTTGCCGAAACGGCCAGACTTGGTGGCGCCCTGTGCGCCGTCAGGCTTGGAGAGGAAGATGCGCTGCAGCGGCTGAACCCGCATTGAAGCACCCATTCAGATCCCGTTCATGGGACGAAGCGGTGCCTCTGTGCTCGGAAAGCGGCACACCCGTCCCGCGCTCCGGATCTGCAGTCGTATCCTCTCGACCTGCAGATGCCAGAGTAGCGAAGGCGTCTTAAATCCGATGTAACGGGGGGAACGTTCGGCAGATTTTTTGCCTCGGCGTCTGCCGGAACTGCGCCCGCCCGCAGTCAGGAAACGTTAGGCTTCAAAAGTGCCGGCGCCATGACCGCCGGATGACAATTCCGCGCAAGAGCTTCGTCGATCGCGAGGCAAACCCTGCGGGCGCGTGGCCGGTCGCATGGCGCCGCGCGCCGGCGCCGAAACCTCGACAGGCACGGGACTTCGATCGGCAGGGGACCTCGATCGCGACGGCGAGAACGTCCTGCCTCACCGCCCCTGCAGGCGCTGCAGATCCTCTTGGGCGCCGGGCGCGCCCAGGGCAGCGGCTTGCTCGTAGAGCGCGCGTGCACGGTCCACGTCCGCGTCCGCGTCGGACTTCGGCAGCCGGTCGAGGTAGTTGGGATCGTAGGTCCTGGCCAACTCCAGCAGCACGTCCGGCAGCGGTGCGGTCAGCGCGGCGACATACTTCTCGCGTGCGGCAAGGACCTCGCCGGTCTGGAACAGTGCCCGGCCTTCCGCGAGCAGGCGGGTGCCGTTGGCGCCGTCCGGCGCGGCCTGCTTTGGCGCGACCTGCCGGGGTGCGGCGGGCGCAGGCGCGGCCGGTGCCGCTGGCTCGGCGGCGGGCGGCGGAATGCTGGGCGGCGGACCGACGGGCAGGGCCGGGCGCGACGGCGGCGCTGTGCGCGGCGGTGCAGGAGGCTCGGCCGTGACTGGCGCGACGGTCATCGCCATGCGCTCGCTCGCCGACGATTTGGGCGTCGCGATCGCAGGTGCGGCCATGGCCTTGGGTCGAGGTTTGGCCGCGCTTGAAGCCCGTGGCTTGGCTCGGACCGGCTTGCGCTTGGCAGTGGTGGCACGCGCCTTGGCCGCCGCTTTGACCGGCTTCGGCGCGGCGACCGTATCCTTGATCGAACCGCGCTCCTCGTAGTGCCGCGGCGCGCCGCAACCGGCGAGCGCAATGAGAGCCGCCGCAACGACGCCCCACGCACCAACACACCTCAAGCCCACTACCGTCATGACTACTGCCTCGCAACGTCGCCACACCTGACGCGACAACTGGGCGGCAGTTCGTTGCGATTCGGCGTCCTGTGTCAGTACAGCGGCGGAACTCGGTCCACAGCTGTGACAAAGCCAAGGCAGACCCGTCCCCGAAAATCGAGACGGCGGCGGATTAATCCCGAACTGCGGCATCTTGAGCGAGGCAGAAAAAGCAGCGGCCCGGTCGCGCCGTCGGGCGCGCCGGGCCGTGGAATGGTGAAATTGGAGCCGCTTATCGGCTCCGTGCCTCAGCGGCTGGCGGGCGCCGTCACCGGCACCGGGCCGCCGAGCTTCAGCGGCTCGTAGGGCACTTCGCGGCGGCAGGCCGACGAGGCCACGGCGGCGGCCAGGACGGCCAGGACGATAAGCTTGTTCATGGTACAACTCCCTCGGCCCGGCTGGGCCATTTTCACTGCGCGCGCGACGCCACGGCCGCGGCAGGCCTGCCTTCAGGGTCGATGTCCGCTCAGCCCCGAAGACGAGCAACCCTATCGGCTCTCGGCGCGGTTCTCCATGCGAGCACCCGCGCTTTTCCCCGCTTTCGACACCCTGGGAGCCTTTGACGCTCCCCGGCCCGCGTAGAGGGTTATAGGCCTGCACGTCGACAACGGCCGGCCTGTCTGCCCAGTTCCTTGTCCCGATTGGGCATCGTCGGCCCCGGGCGGGATTGCCAGCCACTGTTGCGGTAGAGACGCACAGGCAGCACGGCAGGCCAGCCCCGGACCGCCCCATACGGCCGCCCCATGCAGCCCCACGGTCGTCGCGCGTCTCAGTTGCCCCGCTGGCCGCCGCTTCCAAGCACCATCCGCAGCATCTCCGGCAGATCGTCACGCAGGCTCCAAAGCTGGTTGTTCACGTTGTCGAGGCGGCCGACCATGGCCGCCAATGACTGCGCCAGCGCGTCGAAGCGAGCACCGGTCTCCTCTTGAAGGCTGTTGAGCTTCGGACTGACCGTGCCCAACTGACCCGTCAGCACGTTGACCGCACCCTCGAGATCCCCCACGCGGCGCTGCAACTCTCTGATTTCGTTCTCGACATCCATGCCCGGACCATTTTCTGGCTACTCATCCCCGAAAGAACATTAAAGGAACATCATCCCATCTGCAACACGCGAATCCGGGTACGGTAAAGTGGCCGGGCGCGTCCGGCACAAAGGCTAGCCCAGCCGCGGCAAGAGGGTTGACGCCGCCGCCGCGTCGGCGTCTAGGTGCCCGGAACGCGAGGAAACGTGCCGCGCCTCGACGCCCCGCCCCAGTCCGGTCACGATAAAACCCTCTCGTCTGGTGCCGACGCACATGTCTCCGTTGCCACCCGCCCGTCAGAATCGGCCGCTGCTCGGCATTGCGTTCATGGTGATGGCGACCTCGCTGTTTCCCGTCATGAACGGCCTCGTGCAGGTGCTGAGCGCCCGCTACAGCTCCGAGCAACTCGTGTGGGCGCGCATCCTTGCGCAGGTTGTTTTCATTCTGGCGATCTTCGGCCCGCGCGCCGGCCTGGGCATCCTGCACACCAACGAGCCGCGCTGGCAGCTGTTGCGTTCGGTCGCCCAGCTCGCCTCGACCTTCCTGTTTTTCTCCGGCGTGAAGTATCTGCCGCTGGCCAAGGCGGCATCGATCAGCTTCACCGGCCCCTTCATCGTCGCCCTCTTGGCGTGGCCGATCCTCGGCGAGCGCATGACGCTGCGCCGCATGCTCGCCGTCGTCACGGCCTTCGCTGGCGTCCTCGTCGTCATCCGCCCCGGCAGCGAGGTTTTCCACTGGGCGTCGTTCTTCATCCTCGGCAGCGCCTTCTGCTACGCCACCTATCAGATCGCCACGCGGCGCGTGGCAGGTCACGATTCCGCGGAGACGTCGGCCTTCTACAGCGCCGTCCTGGGCGCCATCGTCATGTCGCTGATGGTGCCGTTCTACTGGCAGCCCATCCAGTCCTGGCCCGACCTCGTCATGATCGCCTCGCTCGGCGTGATCGGCGGCCTCGGCCACTACTGCGTGGCGCGCGCGATGATGTACGCGCAGGCCAACATCATCTCGCCCTTCGGCTACTGGCAGATGGTCGGGGCCGTCATCGTCGGCTACGTCGTCTCCGGCAACTTGCCTGATCTGGGCACCTGGACCGGCGCGGCGATCATCATCGCGGCCGGCCTCTACATGGCCTGGACGGAGGCGCGTCCGCGGTCGTCGGCGAACCGCCCGGCCACGGCCTCACCATCTGTTGCCCCGGGAAGCGCTGATCCGACCACCCGGGCGCCCGGCGGCCGTAATCCGTGATCGGCCCGCCTGCCTACTTCTTGTCAGCCGGCGCGAGCCGCGCGATGCTGGCCGGCGGCTTATCCAGACCATCCAGCAGCGACGCGATCAGCGATGCCGGCACGGCAACGAGCTTCTCATGCGTGCCCTGCGAGAAGATCTTGAACCGGTAGCCGGTCTGCCGCGCAGCCCGCGCGTGCGCAGCCGGCAGGTCGATCAGATAGGCCTCGCCATAGACGCAGCCGTCCGTCTTGCTGCATGTCGGAAACATTTTCGATAGCGCCGTGAGTTTCAAAGGCTGCGCGTGTGCGTCGCGTGCGCTGCTGTATCGGCGCGCGCTGTGCGCCTGGTAGCCGATGTGGACGCGCGCATGCGTCGTCGTCACGCCCGTCGCCCGGTCGCGCCGGCCCAGCAGTTGGAGCATCGTGATCTCGGGAAACGCCCCCTGGCGCAGCGTCGCCGTGGCGACTTCCGTGTAGGCGCGGTGCGGGTCGATGGTCGCCGATGCTGCTGCCAGCGCCGCAGCCGATGTTGCAGCCAATGCTGCAGCAGGTGTCGCGCTGGCCGAACCTCCGGCCGCGCTCTGCGGGTCCGCGCCGGGGTTGGCGCAGGCCGATAGCGCCAAGCCAGCCGCCAAGGCATTGGCCAAACCACGGGCCAACCCGTTCACGCCGCGCCGGTCGGCCGTTCTGCGTTGGCCTTGCCCGACCGCGGTCAGTACCGATGCACGACGCAACACGCCATCACCCCCCGACCAACAATCATCCGTGAAAGCCGTAACACGCTACCCCCACCCTGTCGACGCGCTTGGGCCGCCTTTCGGCGCGCATGGCAGGCGCGCAGGTCTGTGCGATTGCGCAGGTGTGTGTTCGATGCTCTGGTTACGTCCGACGATGCGTTGCCTGGAAGAGGACCGCACGCCGTGGATCCTGGGGAGGGTCGTCCGTGTTCGAGCAGATGACGCGTTCGAAGGATTTCTGGGCAGGCGTGATCTACATCGCCATCGCCACCTTCGCCTTCTGGTTTGCCATGGATTATCCGCTCGGCACCGCCGGCCGCATGGGACCGGGCTATTTCCCGCGCATGCTCGCGATCGGCCTGGGCGCGATCGGCGTGCTTTCCATCGGCAGGGCGGTCCTTTCGAACGCCAATCCGGTCGAGCCCATCCGCTGGCAGCCTCTGATCCTGATCATGATCGCCTGCGCAGCCTTCGGCGCGCTCGTGCGCCCGGCAGGCCTCGTCATCGCGCTGATGGCGCTCGTCCTTATCAGCGCGGCGGCGAGCCGGCGCTTCCGCTTCGAGTGGACGGCGACGGCGGGCCTCGTCGCCTTGATCGCCTTTTGCGTGATCGTCTTCGTCAAGGGGCTCGGCGTGCCGATGCCGATCCTGGGTAGCTGGTTCGAGGCGCTGTTCGGCGGCCTGCCGGCCTGGCTGTCGTGAGGGGCCGCGGGCAATGGAACTCTTCGCCAATCTGATCCTCGGTTTCCAAACGGCGCTGACGCTGACGAACCTCGCCTACTGTCTCGCGGGCGTCTTCCTGGGAACCGCGATCGGCGTGCTGCCCGGGCTCGGCCCGGCCGCGACCATCGCCATGCTGATCCCCGCGACGTTCACGCTGCCCCCGGAATCCTCGCTCATCATGTTGGCCGGGATCTTCTACGGCGCCCAGTACGGCGGCTCCACCACCGCGATCCTGGTCAACCTGCCGGGCGAGACGTCCTCCGTCGTCACCGCGCTCGACGGCTATCAGATGGCGCGCCAGGGCAAGGCGGGTCGCGCGCTGGCCACCGCCGCCATCGCCTCCTTCTTTGCCGGCACGGTGGCGACGCTGCTGATCGCGGTGTTCGCCCCGCCGCTGGCCGAGGTCGCGCTGAAGTTCGGTCCGGCCGAGTATTTCGCGCTGATGGCGCTGGGCCTCGTCGCCTCCATCGTACTGGCCCACGGTTCCATTCTGCACGCGCTCGGCATGATCCTGCTCGGCCTATTGCTCGGCATCATCGGCACCGACGTCAACTCGGGCGCGCAGCGCTTCACGTTCGGCATGCCGCAACTGTTCGACGGCATCGGCTTCGTCATCGTCGCCATGGGCATGTTCGGCATCGGCGAAGTGATCGCCAACCTCGAAAGCGAGGGCAGCCGCGACGTGATGGTGCGCAAGGTGACCGGGCTGATGCCGACGCGCGAGGACTGGCGCCGCATCATCGCGCCGATCCTGCGCGGCACCGCGCTCGGCTCCATGCTCGGCATCCTGCCCGGCGGCGGCGCCTCGCTGTCCTCGTTCGGCTCCTACGCGCTGGAAAAGAAGGTCGGCCGCAACCGCGCCCAGCTCGGCACCGGCGCCATCGAGGGCGTGGCGGGGCCCGAGGCCGCCAACAACGCCGGCGCGCAGATGTCGTTCATTCCGATGCTGACGCTCGGCCTGCCCTCGAACCCGGTGATGGCCTTGATGATCGGCGCGATGATCATTCAGGGCATCCAGCCGGGCCCCCAGGTGATGACCGAGCAGCCCGCGCTGTTCTGGGGCGTCATCACCTCCATGTGGATCGGCAACATCATGCTGCTGATCTTGAACCTGCCGTTGATCGGGCTGTGGGTGCAGATGATCGCGCTGCCCTATCACCTGCTCTATCCGATGATCCTCGTGTTCTGCACGATCGGCGTCTTTTCGCTCTCCAACCAGCCCTTCGACGTCTACCTGATGGTGATCTTCGGCGGCCTGGGCTACGTCTTCCGCAAGCTCGATTGCGAGCCGGCGCCGATGCTGCTGGGCTTCATTCTCGGCCCGATGATGGAGGAGTACCTGCGCCGGGCACTGCTCTTGTCGAAGGGCGATCCGACCGTCTTCTTCACCCGCCCCATCAGCGCGACGATGCTCACCATCGCCATCGTTCTGCTGGTCGTGGTCTTGCTTCCGGCCCTGGGCCGGATGCGCGAGGAAGCGTTCCGCGAGGAATGACCCCTCGCGGCATCTCGGATCGAACAGAAGATCGGCTCTCGCGCAGTCAGGCTGGCGCTCGGGCTCAGCCCTTCTTGCCCTGCCGCGCCAGCACCTCCTGATAAGGCTCGATCGCCATCGAGAACCGCTCGCCGAGCCGCGCGTAGTTGGTGCCGTAGAGGCGGGCGAGGGGATCGTACTTCTCTGGAATGATGCGTCGGGTTGCCGGATCGATGATCTCGTCGGCGACATGTACGCACACGACCTCGCCAAGCACCAGGCAGCGCCGGTAAGTCAGATCGATGCTCTGGAACAGCCGGCACTCCAGGTTGACCGGGGATTGGGTGATGCGGCCGACGCCGACGAACCGGCTCGGCGTCAGCGTCAGGCCTGCCGCATCGAGTTCGCTGACCCCGCGCGGAAAGTCGCTCGCACACACGTTCATGGCTTCCGTGATCGGCCGGTCGACCATGTTCACGACGAACTCCTTAGCCTCCAGGATGTTGCGCAGCGTGTCCTTGCGCGTGTCCGCGTTGGGGTCCTCCAGCCGCGAGGAGAAGCCCAGCACGACGATCGCCGGATCCTCCGAGAACACGTTGAAGAAGCTGAACGGCGCCGCATTCGTCACCCCGTTCGCATCGCGCGATGTCACGAGCGCGATGGGGCGGGGGATCACCACTGCGGTCAGGAACTTGTAGCGCTCCTGGACGGGAATATCGGTCAGTACGAGTTCCACGCGTCGTCTCCCTTCGTATCTTCTGCATCTCCGGCGATGGCGTGCCGGTTGTTGGTTGTCTGGCAACGAGAAATGTCGTCGCCACGGGGCGAATGCCTCCGCCCCGTGCACGCTCGCGGCATCAATCGCAAGCCTTATTCGACCTTGATGCCGTTGTCCTTGATGACCTTGCCGAGCTTGTCGGACTGTTCCTTCACGAAAGCCGTGAAGGCGTCAGGAGAACTGCCGACGATTTCGAAGCCCTGGGCCGTCAGCTTGGCGTTGACGTCCTTGTCCTTCAGCACGTCCAGATAGGCGGTGTGGATCTTGTCGACGACCGCCTTGGGTGTTGCCGACGGCACGACGATGCCGATCCAGGCCGACGCCACGAAACCATTGAAGGTCTCGCTCAGCGTCGGCGTGTCGGGCAGCTGCGGGAGGCGCTTGGGCGTCCCGACCGCCAGTGCCTTCATCCGTCCTGCCTTGATGTGCGGGATGGTCGAGGGTGCGGCCAGGAACGCGACGTTGATCTGGCCGCCGATCATGTCCTGCAACAGCGGCGCACCGCCCTTGTAGGGCACGTGCAGCATCTTGGTGCCCGACAGCTCCTGCAGGATCAGAGCGTTCAAGTGGTTGGCGCTGCCCGAGCCGATCGAGCCATAGGAGATGTCGCCGGGTTTGGCCTTGGCCGCCTCGACGAGTTCCTTGATGCTGTTCGGCTTGAAGTTCGTGGCGGCCGCCACGAGCTGCGGCGAGCCGACGAGCTGCGTGACGTAGGTGAACGACTTGAAGGTATCGAACGGCAGGCTCTTGTAGAGATGATGATTGATCGCGTGCGGGTCGAGGATGAGCAGGATCGTGTGGCCGTCGGCAGGCGCGCTTGCCGCCGCCGTCGCACCGATCGAGCCACCCGCACCCGGCCGGTTTTCCACCACCACCGACTGTTTGAGCACCTCTGCCAGCTTGTTCGAGGTCAGACGCCCCACCCCATCGACGAGGCCGCCCGCGGGGAATGGCACGATGACCTTTAGCGGCTTTGTGGGATAGCTCTGTGCGAAAACGTTTGCCGGCGTCAGTGCTGCCAGCAAGAGGGCCAATAGAATGCGCGACATGTTTCCTCCTGTTCGCGCCCGTGTTCCGCCGCCGCCTCCAATGGCGTGCTGCGCCGCACGAGGTCGCGGACTGGAAAGAAACCGCGCCCCTGCTGATTATCGGGCGAAAGGAGCTGATCTGAAGACTTTGATATCGTCAACTCGGTTGTTTCGCATGGCCACTGGGCGATCCGTGCAACGTTGCGCCGGCTCGGCGCGGCCGTCGCAGCGCGCTCCGTAAGGGCCCGGACCGCGATGCGCAGCGGCTACGAGGCGCTTTCCAGGCTCTCCAGCACCAGATTGCGGTTGGTGTAGACGCAGATGTCTGCGGCGATCCCCATCGCCTTGCGCGCGATCTCCTCCGCCGACAGCGGTTGATCGACGAGCGCACGCGCCGCCGCGAGCGCATAGTTGCCGCCCGAGCCGATGCCCATCACGTGATGCTCGGGCTCGAGCACGTCGCCCGTGCCGGTCAGTACGAGCGTCGCCTCGCGGTCCGCCACGATCATCATCGCCTCGAGCCGGCGCAGGAAGCGGTCCGTCCGCCAGTCCTTGGCGAGCTCCACGCACGCCCGTGTCAGCTGGCTCGGGTACTGCTCGAGCTTGCCTTCCAGACGCTCAAACAGCGTGAAGGCGTCGGCCGTGGCTCCCGCGAAGCCGCCGATCACGTCGCCCTTGCCGAGCGAGCGCACCTTGCGCGCGTTGGCCTTGATGACTGTCTGGCCGAGGCTGACCTGGCCGTCGCCGGCGATGACGACCTTGCCGCCCTTGCGGACGGTCAGGATCGTCGTGCCGTGCCACTGCGTGGGATCGGTTGAGGAGAGGGTGTGTGTCATGATCGGAATTTCGGCACCCGGGCGGGCCGCGTCAAGGGAACGTTAAGCGGTGTACGGGTCTGGTAGGGGACGGGCGAAGCTGCTAGAGGCTCGCCCCGTGTCCGATGGGTCGCCTGCCCAAACGCCAGCCGGCCCACTTAAACCCGATCGAGGCTCGCCCGTGAAGCGCCAGGCCACTATTCAGCGCAAGACCAAGGAGACCGACATCGCCGCCACCGTCGACCTCGACGGCTCCGGCAAGGCCGACATCCAGACCGGCATCGGTTTCCTCGACCACATGCTCGAGCAGGTCGCACGGCATGGCCTGATCGACATCACCCTGCGCGCCAAGGGCGACCTGCACATCGACTTCCACCACACGGCGGAGGATAGCGGCATCGTGCTCGGCCAGGCCGTGGCCAAGGCCCTGGGCGACCGCGCCGGCATCACCCGCTTCTCCGACGTCCACCTCGCCATGGACGAGACGCTGACCCGCGTCGCGCTCGACGTGTCGGGGCGGCCCTATCTCGTCTGGAAGGTCGGCTTCACGCGGCCCAAGGTCGGCGACATGGACACTGAGCTGTTCCGCGAGTGGTTCCAGGCCTTCGCCCAGAACGCCGGTATCACCTGCCATATCGAGAACCTCTATGGTGAGAACAATCACCACATCGCCGAGACCTGCTATAAGGGCCTCGCGCGTGCCTTAAGGACGGCGCTAACCATCGACCCGCGCCAAGCGGGCCGGGTCCCGTCGACCAAGGGCACACTGCAAGGATGAGCGAGCGCCCGCGTTCGTGCGCGGCGCGCCGCCGGCTTGCCCGCCTGCCCCAGCAGCAAGGCGGGCGAAACCGGCGTTCGAGGTGAGAGACTTCGAGGTGAGAGGCGTCGCGTGATCACGTTCACGGTTCATGAGCCGCCCGAGGCGCCGGCCGATCGCATCGACCGCGCCGAGATGCTGGTGTTCGTCAAGGAAGGCTTCAACTGGGCGGCCGCCGTATTCGGCCCCTTTTGGCTGATCGCCAAGGGCCTCTGGCTCGCCCTTCTGGCCTACGTGCTGATCGTCGTCGCCGTCGGCGCGGCGCTGGCCGCAGCCGGTGCCAGCGACCAGACGTCGGCGGCGATGTCGCTCGCCCTGCACCTCATCTTGGGCTTCGAGGCCGACGCCATCCAGCGCCTCACGCTCGACCGGCGCGGCTGGCAGATGCTCGGCACCGTCAACGGCCGCGACCGCGACACCTGCGAGCGTCGCTTTTTCGAGGCCTGGCTGCCCGCGCAGCCGATGATGACCATGGAGTTCCACGGCGAGCCGCGCACCGGCACGCTGGCCGCCGCCGACGGCGACCTGGCACTGGCCAACGCGCCGCCGCGCGGCGACCGCGCGGCGGCTGGCGCCGGCTGCTCGGACGCAAGTGAGCCAACGATGCAGCGTGTCGTCATCATCGACTACGGCTCCGGCAACCTGCACTCGGCGGCCAAAGCCTTCGAGCGCGCCGCGCGTGAAGGCGCATCCGACGCCCGGATCGTCGTCTCATCGACGGCCGAGGACATCGCATCCGCCGATCGCATCGTCCTGCCCGGCGTCGGCGCCTTCGCCGACTGCAGGCGCGGCCTCGCCGCCGTACCCGGCATGATCGAGACACTGGAAACGGCCGTGCAGAGCAACGGCCGCCCGTTCCTCGGCATCTGCGTGGGGATGCAACTCCTGGCGACCCGCGGCCTCGAGCACGGAGCCACCGAAGGCCTCGGCTGGATACCGGGCGACGTGACGGCGATCATGCCCGCTGATCCCGCGCTGAAGGTGCCGCACATGGGCTGGAACACCCTCGACGAGCGGCGTCCCCATCCCCTGCTCGACGGCATCCGCACGGGCCCCGATGGCTTGCACGCCTACTTCGTGCACTCCTATCATCTCGTCCCGCGCAACGGCGGCGACGTGGTCGCGGTGACCGACTATGGCGGGCCGGTGACGGCGATGGTCGCGCGCGACAATATCGCGGGTACCCAATTCCACCCCGAAAAGAGCCAGGCACTCGGCTTGAAGCTGCTCGCGAATTTCCTGTCGTGGCAGCCCTGACGCACCTGCCGGCCTTGCCCGTTGAGCGCCCGTGCACCAAATCCCGCCGCGAGCCCGACACACGATCCAATTCGCAATCCCGCAGAAGCAAGGCGATAGAAGGAGCCGCACGTGCTGATCCCGACAGATCTGGCGAGCTTTCTCGAACTCATCCGTCAGCACGGCGACGCCGCCTACAGCCTGATGTTCGGCTATGCCGCCTCCCACAGCCTGCTCTTCGGACTGTTCTCGGGCTACGCGGCCCACGCCGGCGCGCTCTCCCTCGGCACCCTGATCGTGGTGTGCTGGCTCGGTAGCTTCCTGGGCGACGTCCTGCGCTTCTGGATCGGCCGCCGTTACGGCATGGGCTTCCTGTCGCGCTTTCCCAGGATCTCGCGCGCCATGCACGTCGTCCAGCGCCTCACCGATCACCACCACGTCTGGATGATCCTGCTGCACCGCTACCCGCACGGCATCCGCGGCTTCGCCGGCTTCGCCTACGGGATGTCGAGCCTCGCCTGGGCGCCGTTCCTCGCATTGAGCTTCGTGGCCGCCGGCGTCTGGTCGCTGGCCGTCGTCTCGGCCGGCTACGCCTTCGGTCATGTCTCGGAGAAGGCGCTCAACGACGCTTCATCCGGACTCGGTGTCGTCATGCTCGTCGCCTTCCTCGGCCTTTCTTGGCTGCTGAGCAGGCGCCTGGAGCAGGCGATAGCGGCGATGGATCGCAAGCCGTGAGGCTCAAGTCCACCCCGCTCTTTCGCTCGTCGCCGAAGGGCTATTTCGATTTCCCCATCGGCACGTCGTCGATCCCCGCGCGTTCCTCTAGCCCGGCCATCCCGCGCAGGATCTCGTAGTAGGCGACCGTGTCTTTTTCCGCGTAGCCCTTCTCGTAGGCCGCCTGCAGCAGCTGCGAAAGAAGCGCCGTCATCAGCATCGGCGCGCCGACCGACTGCCCCATTTCCAGCATCAGCCGGTTGTCCTTGAGCGACGTCTTGATCTGCCCCTGCTTGGAGTAGTCGGCGTCGATCATCTTCGGCCCCTTGTCGACCATCGTCTTGGAGCTGCACGCGCCGTCCTTCAAAACCTCGAGCAGGCTGTTGAGCTCCAGCCCCGCCTTGGTGCCGAGCACCAGCCCTTCCGCCATGGCCAGCCGATTGCCCGCCAGCACGAGGTTGACGACGAGCTTGGTGCGCGCGCCCGAGCCGACCGGGCCCATGTGATAGGCAGCCCGAGAAAATCCTGCGAACACCTCGCGCGCAGCCTCGAAGTCGGCCGCCTCGCCGCCGGCCATCACGATCAGGTCGCCGGCCTGCGCCATTGTGCTGGTGCCCGACACGGCCGAGTCGAGAAAGCGGATGCCGCGCTCCTTCAGGGCCGCCGACAAGGCTTCCGAATCCTCCGGCCGCGCCGTCGTCGTGTCGCAGATGAGCGTGCCAGCCTTTGCACCTTCCGCGATGCCGCCCGCGCCGAGCATCACGCTTTTGCCGATCGTGCTGGTTGGCAGCGAGGTGATGACGATATCGACGCCCTTGGCGGCTGCCGCGGGGCTCTCGACAGGATGTCCGCCCTGCGCCTTCAGATCGTCCATCCGGGCCGGCTCGACGTCGAAACCCTGGATGATGAACTGCGACTTGCGCAGGTTGTGAATGAAGGCCTGGCCCATCAGGCCCATGCCGACGAGGCCGATCCGCTTGATCATGACGCGCTCCGCTCCCTGCGGCCGTTGTTGTGGTCCTGCCGGGGTGGCCGCTGGAGCGATCTTGCAATGGCGCGCATCGGCACGGCAAGCACAGCGCGGCAGAGGATGTGCCCCGCTCAGTCTGCGTCCCACGCGCGCCCGTTGCCGCTGGCCGAACCGGCGCCCCCGCCATCGGCCCCGACCCATCGTCCGCTGGCCACGCGCGTCATGCCGGTCACGTCCCGGCGGTAGAGATAGACCCAGGCTTTGACGTCGCGCGCGGCCGGTTGAGCGCCGGGTGCCGCCCCGGCCTCGACACCGGCCCCAACACGCCGCACGATGCGCTCCACGCGCTTGTACTCCTCATCCTCGCGCCCGCCGCCCGGCCGGATTCCCTCGTAGGCATCGAGCCAGAGCAGGGAAGCGAGCGGCTTTGCCAGCAACACGAGTTCACCGTGAACCACCTCGCGCGGGCCCGACCCGTCGACGGCGCCGGGGTAGCGGCCGAGGTCATAGAGCCGGCCATTGAGGGTGGCCGGCCCGATCAGCGTGGATTCGCGCGCCAGCCGCTGACGCAGCGCGCGACCGAAGGCCTGGGTCTGCGTCGAGACCAGGCTGCCATAGACGAAGAGGTGCCCGTTCATGCGCCCACTCTATCAGCTAGGTCGCATCCCCGAAAACGCTGCCCCGCCGGACCCGCACGCCCGTGCCGCCCTGCGACAGGCCGCCCCTGCGCGGTTTCGCCATACCCGTGGCAGCCCGGGCGGCGGCGGCGTTCCTTGACACTGGGCTTTGCCCGTTACTATGGTCCGCGCCGTTGATAAGACGGTTTTGAGTGCCCTCTTCCCAGAGCTGGGCGGGAGTTGCCATGTCCAAAGCAGGCAATGGCTCGTCATCCGGCGACGGGTCTGAGCACCGCCTTGATCCGCAAGGATCTGGCGAGCTGAGCCCCGAAGAGCGCGCGGCGTTTCGCCGTCGCGCTCAGGATTTGGGTAAGCGGCTTGACGAGGTGAAGGCCCGCAAGGCACCAGCCTCCGAGGCGGAGAATCGGGCACGTAGCTCGGCGCTCGGTCAGGCGTTCAAGATCGCCATCGAGTTGGTGGCCGGTGTCGCCGTTGGCGGCATGATCGGTTGGTTCCTGGACGGATGGCTCGGCACGCGGCCGTGGCTCCTCGTCCTGTTTCTCATGCTCGGCTTCGCCGCGGGCATGATGAACACGATCCGCACGGCGAAACGGATGCAGGCTCGCGCCGAACCGATGCAGCGCTCAGCGCCGTCGGTGAAGGACGACGAGGATGAGACCTGAGGGGGAGCGACACGTGGCTGCGGGCGCCGGCGAAGCACACGGACCGATGCACCAGTTCGAGATCGAGCGGATCGTCCCGCTCAATCTGTTCGGGCTTGATGCCTCCTTCACCAACTCCTCCCTGTTCATGGTACTGGCGACGGCACTGATCGTCGGCTTCCTTGTCTATGCCATGGGCTCGCGCTCGCTGGTTCCCGGCCGCGCACAATCCGTCGCCGAGATGCTCTACGAGTTCATCGCGAACATGATCCGAGAGAACGTCGGCACCGAGGGGATGAAGTACTTTCCCTTCGTCTTCACGCTCTTCATCTTCATTCTGGTGCTGAACCTGCTCGGCATGATCCCCGGCACCGTTCACGGTGACGAGCCACATCATCGTCACGTTCGCGCTCGCAGCCCTGGTCTTCCTTGTCGTCACCGCCATCGGCTTCGCCCGCCACGGCGCCGGCTACCTGAAGCTGTTCGTGCCCGAGGGCGTGCCGTTCTGGCTGATGCCCCTGATCGTGCCGATCGAGCTCATCTCCTATCTCATCCGGCCCATCAGCCTGTCGGTGCGCTTGTTCGCCAACATGATGGCGGGCCACACGATGCTGAAGGTGTTCGCCGGTTTCGCCATCATGCTGCCGGGCGTGCTCAAGGCCGCGCCGGTGCTGTTCACCGTGGCATTCACGGGCCTCGAGTTCGTCGTCGCCCTGCTGCAGGCCTTCATCTTCACCGTGCTCACCTGCATCTACCTCAACGATGCCGTGAACATGCACCACTGACCGAAAACCCGGCAGTCTGCCGTCCGGTGGCCTGCCTTCAGCCTTTCGACAACTGCAACCTTCAGATCCGCTAAGGGGAGATCATCGTCATGGACGCTGCTGCCGCAAAGTACATCGGTGCCGGCCTTGCCTGCTTCGCGCTCATCGGCGCCGGCATCGGCATCGGCAACATCTTCGGCAACTACCTGTCGGGCGCGCTGCGCAATCCGTCGGCCGCGCCGGGCCAGTTCACCAACCTGCTGATCGGCTTCGCGCTCGCCGAGGCGACCGGCCTCTTCGGCCTGCTCATCGCGCTCATCATCCTGTTCGGCTGAGCCATCCTGGCCTTCGCGCCGCGACCGGTCGTGGCCGGTGGCGGCGCTTTGGCCGTCTGATGGTTTCAGTCAACTGATGGGAGACGACGATGCTCGTACGGTTCGCCGTTCTGGCGGCGACAGCTCTGGCAGCGACAGCGGCCCAGGCCGCTGAGACCAAGAGTGGGTTGCCGCAGCTCAACGTGCCGGACTTCTCGCCCCAGCTCATCTGGTTGGCGCTGACGTTTGGTGCCCTCTATTTCCTGCTGTCGCGCGTCGCGCTGCCGCGCATCGGCGAGGTGCTCGAGGAGCGTGCCGACCGCATCCAGCGTGATCTCGACGAGGCCGCCCGCCTCAAGGGTGAGACGGAGAAGGCGTTGGCCGGCTACGAAAAGGCACTCGCCGACGCCCGCGGCAATGCCAGCGCGCTCGCCAAGGAAACGCAGGCCCGCGTCTCCGCCGAGGTCGACAAGGAGCGTGCTCGCGTCGACAACGAGATCGCCGGCAAGCTGGTTGATGCGGAGAGCCGCATCGCCGCGACCAAGGCGCAGGCGCTGTCGAGCGTCAACGACATCGCAACGGATACCGCGACCGCCATCATCGGCCGATTGCTCGGCCAGGATGCGCGTCCCGAAGAGGTCGCAGCTGCCGTCAAGAGCCTCGAGCGGCGCTGACATAAAGGATCGATCGTCATGGCCCCGAAGGCAATGCTCGCCTTGTCCGCACTGTTCGATCCCGGCGCCGCCGAGTTCTGGGTGCTGGTCTCGTTCGTCCTCTTCGTCCTGATGCTGCTGTACTACAAGGTGCCGGGGCTGATGATGAAGGGCCTCGACGATCGCGCCGCCGCCATTCGCGCCGAGCTCGACGAAGCCCGCCGTCTGCGCGAGGAGGCGCAGGCCTTGCTCGCCGACTACCAGAAGAAGGCGCGCGAGGCGGAGGAAGAGGCCAAGACCATCGTCGAGGGCGCCAGGAAGGAAGCCGAGGCGATGGGCGCCGAGGCGCGACGCGCACTGGGCGAGCAGCTCGAGCGCCGCACGCGCCTCGCCCAGGAGAAGATCGCCCGCGCCGAGGCGCAGGCGGTGGCCGAGGTGCGCTCCGCCGCCGTCGAGAAGGCCGTGGCCGCTGCCGAGGCCGTGCTCCGCGAAAAGGTCGCCGGCGCTACCGGTTCATCGCTGATCGAGCAGTCGATCCGCGATTTGAAATCCAAGCTCAACTGACCCCGGCGGTGTCCCGCCAGGCGCAGTCTGGAAGCCGGCCAAAGGCCGGCTTTTTCTTTTGCCCCGCGGCCGCGATTTCTGTTGTCAATTGCGTTAGCGGCATGCCCTGGCCTCCGCGCGGTGTGCAAGCGCGCGTGAAATCAGTACTCGTTTGTTCAGCAAGCGCCACTTAACCCTTGCGCGCTGATCGGAGTTTCGGTCGCAGAATTGTCACATAACGTAAGCCCCACGCCTGACCGTGGTGGAGTTATGATGGCTTATACGGATGTTATTTTACAGGCCGGCGCGCGCTTTTCCCTTTGCCGATGGCCCAGCGACGCCTTCTCGCCGCGCTCCTCGTCGTCGATCTTATCTTCATCACTGTGCATGCCGGCCTGCGGTTCGCGCGGGACTGGGGCTATGCCGTCGATCGTCAGGTTTTCGATCTGCTCTCGATCAGCACCGATAACGCACTGCCCGAAATGTTCATCTATGCGCAGCTTGCTGTCGGCACAGTCCTTCTGACGTCGGCTGCCGTTAGAACGGGTGGGGCGGTCTTCCTGGTTCTAGGCGCAGCTTACGCCTATGCCCTGCTCGACGACGCGCTGTCGATCCATGAACGCGTCGCCCACGCCACGGTCGGCGCGCGCGCATCCGGCGCACCGGGCGTTGACCTGTCCGACGTGGTCGAGCTTCTCGCATTGGGCCTGCCCGCAGCAGGCTTCATCGTCCTCTTTGCCTTCTGGTATCTGAGCTGCCCGCTACGATGGCGCCCAAGTGCGCTTCTGTGCCTGGCCGCATTCGTCGCGCTCGGCGGCTTTGCGGCAGGCGCGGACTTTCTCCACCAGGTCGTGGGCGGGATGAACTTGCGCCTCAGTCAGATGCTGACGTTGATCGAAGACGGCGGGGAGATGGTCGCTGTTACAGCCATGACGTGGGCGGCAATGCGGGTGCGCGCGGAGACCACCTGGCGACATCCGGTACGGCGACCCGTCCCGGGCGGCGCCGTCGCCTAGACGCCGGACAGGCGTTTGCCGGCGGGCTTGGTGACGTCATGCCACCGCGCATGCCGGTACGGGCCGCCTCACGACACGCGAATGATCGCACCTTTCAGCGACATGACGTGTCGACGCACGCCCTTGCTCCAGTTCCCCGAGAGCACGATCCAGCGCCCCTGCGGCGTCTGTCCGACGATTTCGCCGACGTGGTGGCGCCACACGACGATCGCGCCGACCTGCGGGGCGCCCGGCCGCCCGAAGTGCCGCCAGGCCCAGGCGACGTTCAGCGCGGGCCCGCCGCCGTGGCGGGTGCGCATGTACCAGCCGCACCATTGCTTCGGCCGCGGTCCCGCGTTGTGCGGGCCGAGCCCCTGGAAAGACATCGGCCCCTTCGCCGGCCGCACCACCCAAGTCCGCGCGCCCGTGCGCGTCATCGTCATGGGGCCCTCACCCGTATCGGTGTCGGACCGCGCCGGACCGGCTTCCAGCACAAGGAGACCGGCCGCCAAGGCGGCGGCATAGGCAACTTTCATGTCGTTTGATCCGCTGTCTGATGTCGTGACGGCGCAGAGTCTGCAAGCTGCGGGCCAGACCGGTCGCAAGCGCGGCCGCTCGGCCCCAGGCCGCCCCAGGCCGCCCCGTCGCCCGCCCCCGAGCCACGCATTGACCACACCCGAACCGCTTTGAGACGCTGGCGACCCGTCTGGCGGCCGCCTCCAGGCCGGCCTAAGGTCGGGTGTCGAACGCTCAGCGAATGGGGACAGACATGCGCGCTGCCGTGCTCACCGAGGTCAACAAGCCGCTCCAGATCGTCGAGGTCGAGCAGGAGGGCCCCAAGGCGGGCGAGGCGCGGGTCAAGGTCAAGGCGGCGGGCGTGTGCATGTCGGATTGGCACATCATGAACGGCGACTGGCCGATGCCGCTGCCGTTCGTGTGCGGCCACGAGGCCGCCGGCATCGTCGACACCGTTGGTGCCGGCGTCACCAACGTGAAGCCGGGCGACCACGTCGTCTTCTCCTTCCGGCCCAATTGCGGTCATTGCCGCTACTGCGCGTCCGGCCGCTCAGTGCTCTGCATCGGCCACAACGACACCCCGCGCTGGGTCATGCACGACGGCACGACGCGGCTGAAGATGAACGGCGAGCCGCTGCATCAGATGGCGCGGATCGGCACGTTTTCGGAGTTCGTTGTCTGCCCTGCCGAGCAACTCGTTGCCGTGCGCAAGGATCTGAAGTGGGAGCACGCCGCCATCATCGGCTGCTCCGTGTCGACCGGTGTCGGTGCGGTGATCCGCCATGCCAAGGTGCCGGCGGGTTCCAGCGTGCTCGTCGTCGGCTGCGGCGGCGTCGGCCTCAACATCGTGCAGGGCGCGCGGCTCGCCGGCGCCGAGACCATTATCGCCGCCGACCTTCTCGACAACAAGCTGGCCTACGCCCGAACCTTCGGCGCGACACACACGATCAACGCGAAGATCGACGATGTCGTAAAACGCGTCCGCGACCTGACGCAAGGGCTTGGCGTCGAGTTCGCGTTCGACGGCATTGGCTCGGAAAAGACAGCGACCCAAGTTGTCGACGCGATTGCGCCGGGCGGCCACGCCGTGTTCGTCGGCATCCCCGCCATCGGCGTCAAGGCCCCGCTCTCGCCCTTCCAGATCGTCTTCGGCGAGAAGAAGGTGACGGGCACCTACTACGGCTCGATCCGCCCCGACATCGACTTCGCCGTGCTCGCGGACATGACCATCTCCAAGCGCCTGAACCTCGACGATCTGATTTCCCGCACCTACAGCCTCGACCAGATCAACGAGGGCTTCCAGAACCTCGTCAAGGGCTCCGTCGCACGCGGCGTGATCATGTTCGACTGACGGCCCTGCCCACCGGCCGGGTCACGGGGGATCGGTTGGACGGTCCGGTCGGGGCGCCGGCGCGCCGAGCCAGGACCGAGCACGCGAAAATGTGATCGTTCGCGTCCCCAAAGCTGACATAGGGTTCGCGCGTACTGATGGACGGCGAGGGCGGCGTCGCCCCGGATGCTTGGTGCGGTCGCGTGCGGCCGTTGCCGAGCCGATCGGCTCATGAACAACAGGAACTCAGCGACATGGCGAAGCTGAATATCAACGGCAAGGTCGTAGACGTCGACGTGGAGCCCGACACGCCGCTGCTTTGGGTTATCCGCGAGCAGGTCGGACTGACCGGCACTAAGTACGGCTGCGGTATCGCCGCCTGCGGCGCCTGCGCGGTGCACATCAACGGCGAGGTCCAGCGCTCCTGTGCGATGCCTGTATCGGCCGTCGCGGAAACGGACCGGATCGTCACCATCGAGGGCCTCACCCCGGATTCTTCCCACGCCATCCAGAAGGCGTGGCTCGCCCACGAGGTGCCCCAGTGCGGCTATTGCCAGTCCGGGCAGATCATGGCGGCCGCCGCCCTGCTCGCCAAGACGCCGAAGCCGACCGATGCCGACATCGACGCGGCCATGACCAACATCTGCCGCTGCGGCACGTTCCAGCGGATACGGGCTGCCATCCACAGCGCCGCCGGCAATCCCAACACTGGCAACGGCTGAGCGCGGGAGAGAGAACCATGCAGACCAACCTGACAGTCTCCCGCCGCGGCTTCGTGATCGGCGGCGCATCCGCCACGGCCGGCCTGAGCATCGGCTTTGCGTTGCCGCTCGATAACAAAGGTGGCGTCGCGCTCGCGCGCACCGGCGACACGCCCGAGGTCAACGCCTGGGTCGTCATCAAGCCCGACGACACCGTCGTCGTTCGTATCGCCCGCTCCGAGATGGGCCAGGGCACGCTCACCGGCCTCGCCCAGCTTGTTGCCGAGGAGCTGCAGTGCGACTGGTCGAAGGTGACGGCCGAGTACCCCACACCCGGCGAGAACCTCGCCAGGAAGCGCGTGTGGGGCGACATGTCGACGGGCGGCAGCCGTGGCATCCGCAATTCCCACGATTACGTCAGGAAGGGCGGTGCAGCCGCCCGCATGATGCTCGTCGCTGCGGCAGCCGCGGAGTGGAAGGTCACCGCCGCCGAGTGCGTCGCCGACAACAGCGTCATCACGCACAAGCCGACCGGGCGCACCACGACTTATGGCAAGGTGGCAGCCGCCGCCGCCAAGCTCGCGCCGCCCGCTGACGCCGAGATCAAGCTCAAGGACCCCAAGGACTGGACGATCGCCGGCAAGCCGCTGAAGCGCCTCGATACCGTCGACAAGCTCAACGGCAAGCTCGTCTACGCGATCGATCTCAAGCTGCCGGGCATGCTGAACGCCGCGATCAGGGACTGCCCCCACTTCGGCGGCAAGCTCCAGGCCTTCGATGAGGCGAAGGTCAAGGCAATGCCGGGCGTCAAGCACGTCGTCAAGCTCGGCGACACCGCGCTCGTCGTCGTCGCCGATACGTGGTGGCGCGCCAAGACCGCGCTCGATGCGGCCAACATCGTTTGGGACAAGGGCCCCAACGCCAACGTGTCCAGTGCGACCATCGATGCCACGCTGAAAGCGGGTCTGGATGCGACCGAAGGCGTCTTCACGCTCACAAAGATGGGCGACGTCGCCGCTGCGCAGGGCGCGGCGGCCAAGACGGTGGAGGCCGACTACGCCACACCGTTTCTCAATCACGCCACCATGGAGCCGATGAACTGCACGGCGAAGTGGACGCCCGAGAGGTGCGAGGTCTGGGTCGCCTCGCAGAATGGTGAGGCCTCGCTGGCCGCTTGCGCATCCGCCGCCGGCCTCAAACCCTCGCAATGTGAGGTCTACAAGCACCACCTCGGCGGCGGCTTCGGCCGGCGCGGCATGCAGGACTACGTGACGAAGGCCGTGCAGGCCGCAAAGCAGCTGCCCGGCGTGCCGATCAAGATGATCTGGTCGCGCGAGGAGGACATGGTGCATGGCCGCTATCGGCCCATCACCCAGGCGCGGCTCAAGGGCACGCTCGACGCCAACGGCGACCTGACGTCGCTCACCTTGCGCATCTCCGGTCAGTCGATCCTCGCCAATGTCCGCCCCGCCGCGCTCAAGGACGGCATGGACCCCCTCCAGTTCCAGGGCCTGCATCCTGCGGCAGGCGCCGGCTTCGGCGAGCTCGGATACACGATCCCGAACCTCGTCATCGACCACGCTATGCGCAACACGCATGTACCGCCGGGCTTCTGGCGCGGCGTCAACCACAACCAGAATGCTTTCTATCTCGAAAGCTTCATCGACGAGCTCGCGCACACCGCCGGCAAGGACCCGCTCGCCTTCCGCCGCAAGCTGATGGCGAACCATCCCAAGCATCTGGCGGTCCTGAACGCGGTGGCCGAAAAGGCCGGCTGGGACAAACCCGCCCCGCAAGGCGTCTTCCGCGGGCTGTGCCAGCACGCGGGCTTCGGCTCCTTCTGCGCCGCCGTCGCCGAGATCACCATGCGCCCCAACGGCAAGGTCAAGGTCGAGCGTTTGGTCATGGGCACCGACTGCGGCACCGCGGTTAATCCCGACCAGATCGCCGCGCAGGTCGAAGGTTCCGTCGTCTACGGCCTCGGCGCCGCGTTCTATCAGGAGAACACGGTCAAGGACGGCCGTATCGTCGAGGAGAACTTCGACACCTTCGAAACGCTGCTGATCGATGCCATGCCGAAGATCGACACCGTGCTGGTGCCCTCCGGCGGCTTCTGGGGCGGCGTCGGCGAGCCGACTATCATGGTGGCGGCGCCCGCCGTCATGAACGCGATCTTCGCCGCCACCGGCAAGCGCGTGCGCACGCTGCCGCTGAAGCACCACAACCTGGTGTGAGGCGCGCCGTGCGTCCGCGCGCACGCGCCATTGCAGCCGCCGCCGCACTGGCGGTTGCGGGCGCCGGTCAGGCCGCGGCACAAGCTGAGGCACAGGCCAGCCAACCGCTCGCGCCTGTCGCCATCGTGGGCGACGCCATTGCAGCGCCGCTCGCCGGGCGCGTGGGCGACGCCACCCGCGGTCAGGCGATCGTGCGCGACCGGGAGACAGGGAATTGCCTCATCTGCCACCGCATACCCGAGCCCTCGGAGCGCTTCATGGGCGATCTCGGCCCCGATCTGGCCGGCGTCGGCCGGCGCCTCACGCCGGCGCAGCTGCGCTTGCGCCTTGTCGACCAGAGCCGCATCAATCCTGCCACGCTGATGCCGCCCTATTATCGCAACGATCGGCTGACGCGCGTGGCGCCCGAGTATCGGGGTCGCCCCGTCCTCGACGCGCAAGCGATCGAGGACGTCGTCATGTATCTGTCGCGCCTGACAGGCGACTGAGCGAGCCGGAGACGCGTCATGCCCGATGAGATCCCCGATCATGGCGCCACGCCCACCACGCGCCGCCGCGTGCTGACCCATGCGCTAGCGCTCGGCGCAATCCCGATCGCCATCCCGGTCGCCATGCGCTTTGCCACGAACACCGCCCGCGCCGCCGACGGCGATCAGCTCGCCCGCGCCATTCGCGCCGTCGCCGGTGACGCCAAGGTGGAAGAAGGCCGCGTCCGCCTGGAGCTGCCCGAGCTCGCCGAGAACGGCTTTTCCGTGCCCCTGACCGTCACCGTCGACAGCCCCATGACGGCCGCCGATCATGTCCGGTCCATCTCTATCGTATCGGAGAAGAACCTCGAGCCCCACGTCGCCCGCTTCCATCTGGGCCCGCGCACCGGACGCGCCCGCGTGCGCGCCTACATCCGCCTGGCCGACACTCAGCGTATTGCCGCGCTGGCGGAGATGAGCGACGGGCGCGTATTCATCGGCGCTGCCGACGTCGTGGTGACGATTTCGGCCTGCACCGACGGCGGCTGAGGAGCATCGACCATGAACATCGCCCGCGTCGCCGTGCCCGAAGCCGCCCGCAAGGGCGACGTCGTCGAGGTCAAGACGCTCTGTCGGCACGTCATGGAAACCGGCTACCGCCGCGACGACATGGGCCGCGCCATCCCGCGCGATATCCTGACGTCCTTCGTCGCGACGTGGAACGGCGCAGAAGTGTTCCGCGCCGATCTCTCCCAGGGGATCGCCGCCAACCCCTTCCTGGCCTTCGACGTAGTCGCGACGCAAACGGGTGAGATCGTCTGCACCTGGACCGACCTCGCCGGAAAGACGGTCGAGGCGCGCGCGCGGATCACCGTCACATGAGGCCATCGGCCGTGCGCGCCTGGGCCTGGCTCACGTTGTGGGGTGCATTGGCGCTCGTCGTCACCGCGTTCGTGCCACCGGCCTCCGCTGAGCCGCCGGCGACGCCAGCCCCCACCCACCTTGCGCCGAAGCGCTCCGGCACCACGTTCCTCGGCCCCGCCTTGCGCGCGCAGCAGTCCGAAGACGGCGCCAATCCCGGCATGCTGTGGGTCGCGGAGGGCAGCGAGCTCTGGCGCAAGCCCGAAGGCGCTGCCGGCAAGGCCTGCGCGGGATGCCACGGCGGTGATGCCGCCTCGATGAATGGCGTTGCCGCGCGCTATCCAGCCGTCGATGTGGCCAGCGGCGCGCTCATGAATCTGGAGATGCGCATCAACGCCTGCCGCACGCGCCATCAAGAGGCCGAGCCTCTGGGCTGGGAAACCCAACCGTTGCTCGCGCTGACGGCGTTCGTGGCCCACCAGTCGCGCGGGACGCCGATAGCGGTTGCAACCGATGGCCCCGCGCGCACGCACCTTGAGGCTGGTCGCCGCTTGTTCACGACCCGCCAGGGTCAGTTGAACCTCGCTTGCGCGCAATGCCACGACGACAGCTGGGGGCGCAGGCTGCGCGGCGACACGATCAGCCAGGGCCACCCGACGGGCTTTCCCGTCTACCGCATCGAATGGCAGACGCTGGGCTCCCTGCAGCGTCGCCTGCGCGCCTGCCAGCTCGGCGTGCGCGCCGAGGTGCTCGATTTCGGCGCCCCCGAATACCTCGATCTCGAGCTTTATCTCGCCGCCCGCGCCGAGGGCCTCGCCATCGAGACCCCGGCTGTCCGGCGGTGAGCCGCCGCGGGCATCCGCGCCATTTCGCTTCAGACCGGCTTGCCCTACTCTCGGCGCCAACCAGAACCGCCCCGAGGAGACGCACGCCCATGAAAGCCATGGTCCTGGAGGCCTACAACAGCCCCCTCGTTCTGAAGGATCTGCCGACCCCGACGCCCGGTCCCCGCGAGGTGCTGATCAAGGTCGACGCCTGCGGCGCGGGCCTCACCCTGCATCACTCCCTGCGCGGCACCAACAAGGCGCCCTTGCCCGCCATTGTCGGCCACGAGGTGGCGGGCGAGGTTGTGGCGCTGGGTCCCGGTGCCGAAGGCGTCGCCGTCGGCGACAAGGTCACGCTCTACTGCATCCTGACCTGCGGGCGCTGCCGCTTCTGCCTGTCGGGCCGCGAGTTCGATCTGCGAGGCGAGCCCCGGCATGATCGGCCACGTCACGCCCGGTGGCTTCGCCGAGTACGTCAAGGCGCCCGATCGCAACGTCATCAAGCTGCCGCCGGCCCTCGTGGAACGCTACGATCCGGTCAGCACGTCATTCGTCTGTGATGCCGTGGCGACGCCTTACAAGGCCGGCCGACGCGCCCGCCTCGCACCGTTGGAAAGCTGTGTCGTGATCGGCGCTGCCGGCGGCGTGGGCATTCACATGATCGACGTCGCCCGCATGATGGGCGCGCGCGTCATCGGCGTCGATCGCGGCGCGACGAAGATGAAGGCAATTGCGGACCTGGGCGCGCACGACGGCATCGATGCCGGTCGCGAGAACATGCCCGATGCCGTCCGCAAGCTGACGGGCGGCAAGGGCGCCGACGTCGTGATCGACTTCGTTGGCGCCAAGGACACCCTGGAAGCAGGCCTCGCCGCGCTGCGTCACGGTGGCCGCCTCGTCATTATCGGCCTCACGGCGGGCGCCGCGCCGTCGTTTCTCGCCGCCGCCGTCATGCGCCAGGAGCATGAGATCCTCGGCTCGCGCGGCTTCACCCGCCAGGAGGTCATCGACACCCTCGATCTGGTGGCGCAAGGCACGCTGCGCCCGGTCGTCAACCACACCTTCCCTCTGGTCGAGGCCAACGACGCCAACGGTCTCGTCACCCAGGAAGGCAACATCGGCCGCGTGGTTCTGACCATGTCCTGACGCCAGCGCACCGGTTCGATCCTCCGTCAAAGGTCGAGTGCGCGGGGGCGCGGGCGCTACCAGATCGGCCTTGAACCCGTCGCACCGCGCCACTACGCTCAGGCCCCGATACCCAGCGGGCGCCCAGGACGCGATGAAGACCGAAGGTCCGATGTCGCATCGGCGCCCATTTGAGACGCCAGATGGGTCGACCCGTCAGGCCCCGGCGCGGGAGCGGCGCCGGGCTATAGAGAATGTAACGTCTTCAACTGAAGGAGGAATGTCCGTGCCCCAGGTCAAGATGGAGGTGAACGGCAAAGCGGTGTCGGGCGATGTCGAGCCGAACACGCTGCTTGTCGATTTTCTGCGCAAGAACCTGTCGCTGACGGGCACCCACGTCGGTTGCGACACCAGCCAGTGCGGCGCCTGCGTGGTGCTGGTGGATGGCAATTCCGTCAAAAGCTGCACGACGCTGGCTATGCAAGCCGAAGGCGCTAGCGTGGTGACCATCGAAGGTCTGGCCAAGGGCAACGAACTGCACCCCGTCCAGGCCGCCTTCCGCGAGGCACACGGCCTCCAGTGCGGTTTCTGCACACCGGGCATGGTGATGTCGGCGGTCGATCTGCTTTCCAAGAACAAGAACCCGAGCGAGGACGAGATCCGCAGCTGGCTCAAGGGCAACATCTGCCGCTGCACCGGCTACCACAACATCGTGAAGGCGATCCAGATCGCCGCCAACACGATGTCGGGCAAAGCCGCCGCCGAGTGAGATCCCAGCCGCTGCGCACCGGCGTCTAACTGGACAGCCCGTTCCGCAGCCATGTCCGCCAAGCTCAAGACTGTCAGGGAGTTCCCATGTCCACGAGCACCGGCATCGGCGCCGCCGTCAAGCGCCGCGAGGACGTCAAGTTCCTCAAGGGAGCAGGTCGTTACACCGACGACATGAACCTGCCCAATCAGACGTACTGCTATTTCCTCCGCTCCAACGTCGCCCACGCCAGGATCCGTTCGCTCGATACGTCCGCCGCCGAAAAGGCGCCCGGCGTCGTCGCAGTCCTCACCGGCGAGCACTTCAAGGATGTCGGCGGAATGCCCTGCGGCTGGCTCATCACCGGCAAGGACGACAAGCCGATGATTGAGCCCAAGCATCCGATCCTGGCAGACGGCAAGGTTCGCCACGTCGGCGATCCCGTCGTCGCCATCATCGCCGAGACGTTCAATCAGGCCCGCGACGCAGCCGAGCGTGTGAACATCGCCTACGACACGCTGCCCGTCGTCCTCGACATGCGCTCAGCGAACAGCATTGGCACCGCTGTCCACGACGAGGCACCCGACAACCAGTGCTACGACTGGGAGCTTGGCGACAAGGCCGCGACGGACGCCGCATTCGCCAACGCCGCCCATGTCACGAAGCTGGATCTCGTCAACCAGCGCCTCGTCGCCAACGCCATGGAGCCGCGCGCAGCCATCGGCGCCTATGACAGCTCCACCGAAGAGCACACGCTCATCACCACCAGCCAGAACCCGCACGTCATCCGCTTGCTGATGGGCGCCTTCGTGCTGGGCATCCCCGAGCACAAGCTGCGCGTGTTGGCGCCCGACGTCGGTGGCGGCTTCGGCTCCAAGATCTTCCACTACGCCGAGGAAGCGCTCGTCACCTGGGCCGCCCGGCACGTCGGCCGGCCCGTCAAGTGGGTCGCCGAGCGCTCCGAAAGCTTCATCTCCGACGCCCACGGCCGCGATCACGTCACCCACGCCGAAATGGCGTTCGACAAGGACGGCAACGCGCTCGCCATGCGCGTCGAGACGCTCGCCAACATGGGCGCCTATCTCTCGACGTTCGCGACCAGCATGCCGACCTGGCTCTACGCCACGCTGCTCGCCGGCCAGTACAAGACGCCGGCCATCTACTGCAACGTGAAGGCGATCTTCACCAACACCGTGCCGGTCGACGCCTATCGCGGCGCCGGCCGCCCCGAGGCGACCTTCCTGATCGAGCGGCTGATGTCCAAGGCCGCGCGCGAGCTCGGCCTCGATCAGGTCGAGATCCGCAGGCGCAATTTCCTGCAGACCTCGCAGTTCCCGTATCAGACGCCGGTCGCCGTGGTCTACGACACCGGCAACTACCAGGCGAGCATGGACAAGGCGCTGGAGCTGTCCGACTACGCCGGCTTCGAAAGCCGCCGTGCGGCCGCGAAGGCCAAGGGCAAGCTGCGCGGCATCGGCATCTCCAGCTACATCGAGGCCTGCGGCATCGCGCCCTCCAGCCTCGTCGGCGCGCTCGGCGCCCGCGCCGGCCTCTACGAGGCGGCCACCGTTCGCGTCAACCCGACCGGCAACGTGTCGATCCTGACCGGCTCCCACAGCCACGGCCAGGGCCACGACACGACCTTCGCTCAGGTCGTCTCCGACAAGCTCGGCATCCCCATCGAGCAGGTCGACATCGTCCACGGCGACACCGCGCGCATTCCCTTCGGCATGGGCACCTACGGCTCGCGCTCGCTCGCCGTCGGCGGCACCGCGATCGTCAATGCGCTGAACAAGGTGATCGACAAGGGCCGCAAGATCGCAGCTCACCTGCTCGAAGCCGCCGAAAGCGACATCGTGTTCGAGGACGGCGCCTTCCAGGTGAAGGGCACGGACAAGAAGAAGACGTTCGGCGAGATCGCGCTGACCGCCTACGTGCCGCACAAGTACCCGATCGATGAGATCGAGCCGGGGCTCGAGGAGACCGCCTTCTACGATCCCAAGAACTTCACCTATCCCGCCGGCACCTACGTCTGCGAGGTGGAGATCGATCCCGCCACCGGCATAACTGAGATCGTCTCGTTCACCGCGGCCGACGACTTCGGCAACATCGTCAACCCGATGATCGTCGAGGGCCAGGTCCACGGCGGCCTCGCCCAGGGCATCGGCCAGGCGCTGCTGGAGAACACCGTCTACGACGAGACGGGCCAGCTCAAGTCCGGCAGCTACATGGACTACATCATGCCGCGCGCCGACGACGTGCCCTCCTTCAAGGTCGACCACGACGGTCACGCCCTGCACGCACAATCCGCTCGGCGTGAAGGGCTGCGGCGAGGCCGGCGCCATCGGCGCGCCGCCTGCCGTCATCAACGCCATCTGCGACGCCTTGCGCGAGTACGGCGTCGACCACATCGACATGCCGGCGACACCGGAAAAGGTCTGGCGGGCGATGCAATGCAACACCGGCGCGCCAGGCCGCCGAGTAATCGATCCGGGAGGACACAAGCATGTACGCTTTCGAATTCGGCCGGCCGGGCTCCGTCGCCGATGCGGTCGCCGCCGCAGCGAAGTCCGATGAGGCCCGGTATCTCGCCGGTGGCCAGACCCTGCTTCCCACCATGAAGCAGCGCCTCGCCAAGCCTTCGGTGCTCATCGATCTCGCCAAGGTCGGCGAGTTGAAGGGCATTCATGCCCAGGGCAATGGCCTCGGCATCGGCGCCATGACGACGCACGCCGAGGTCGCAACGAGCACGGCCGTCCACGGCGCGATCCCCGCGCTCGCCCAGCTCGCCGGCGGCATCGGCGATCCCCAGGTGCGCCACCGTGGCACCATCGGCGGCTCGCTCGCCAACAACGATCCCGCCGCCGACTATCCCGCCGCCGTCCTGGCACTCGGCGCCACGATCGTCACCGACAAGCGCCAGATCCCGGCCGACCAGTATTTCGCCGGCCTGTTCTCGACGGCGCTGGAGCCCGGCGAGCTGATCACCGCCATCGGCTTCCCCAAGCCCGTGAAGGCCGGCTACGCCAAGTTCGAGCAGCGCGCCTCGCGCTATGCACTGGTCGGCGTGTTCGTTGCACAGACGGCCGCCGGCGTGCGCGTCGCCGTGACCGGCTCCGGCAACAACGGCGTCTTCCGCGTGCCCGAGCTTGAGAAGGCGCTATCGGCCAACTTCTCGCCCGACGCCTGCAAGGGCATCGCCGTCAAGGCCGACGATATGCTGTCCGACATCCACGGCTCGGCCGAGTACCGCGCCGCAATGGTGCCGGTGATGGCCGCTCGCGCGGTCGCCGCAGCGAAGTAGCCGTCACATCATTTGACATTGCGTCGGAGCCGGGCGATTTGCCCGGCTCTTTCGCTCGTGAACCCTCGGCAATCGATTCAGGAGACCATCATGCCCAATATGTCGGACGCACGCCGCAAGCGCATTCAGGCGCGTCAGCGCAAGTTGCGCAATGAGCAGAGCCGCAACGCCAAGGCCGCCAAGCGCAAGGCGAGGGCCGAAAAGCGCGGCGCCGCGTCAGCCACCGCCTGACGCCGGCGGTCTGCGTCGCCCCGCTGTCCGGCGCGATCCGTCGACGCCGCCGGCAGCCGGTAGGTGATCGCCGTCACGGAGCCCCCGGTCTGGCCCGCGTCTGGCCAGCGTTTGGCAGGACGAGCGGCCCCGCAGCACTGCGGGGCCCCGCGCTTGCCATCCCGACCGCGCGCCCTATGCTGCGGCGTCTCCCCGTCTGACCGATCCCGAGCCCCGATGACCGCCCTCCCGACCTCCGTCACACAAACCCGTACGCTGCTCGCCAAGGGCGGCTATCTGGCCGACGAGGCGCTGTCCACCAGCGTCTTCCTCGCCTTGAAGCTCGAGCGCCCACTGTTGCTGGAAGGCGAGGCCGGCGTCGGCAAGACCGAGATCGCCAAGGTGCTGGCCGCCGTGCTCGACCGCCCGCTGGTGCGCCTGCAGTGCTACGAGGGCCTCGATGTGTCCTCCGCCGTCTACGAGTGGAACTATTCGCGCCAGCTTCTGCACATCCGCGCCGCCGAGGCCGCCCACGAGCGCGCCGACCTGGACGCCATGGAGCGCGACATCTATGCGCCAGAATTCCTGTTGAAGCGCCCGCTGCTCCAGGCCCTGGAGCTGTCGAAGTCGGGCCGCGCACCGGTGCTGCTGATCGACGAGCTCGATCGCGCCGACGAGCCGTTCGAGGCCTTTCTGCTGGAGTTGTTGTCCGACTATCAGGTCACCATTCCCGAGCTCGGCACCATCACGGCCGAAGTGCCCCCGATCACCATCCTGACCTCCAACCGCACCCGCGAGGTGCACGATGCCGTGCGCCGTCGGTGTTTCTATCACTGGGTCGACTATCCCAGCGCCGAGCGGGAAAAGGAGATCCTGGCCCTCAAGGTGCCGCAGGCGCCCGCCGAGTTGACGCGCCAGATCGTCGCCTTCATCCAGTCGCTGCGCCAGATGGACCTCTACAAGCACCCCGGCATCGCCGAGAGCATCAACTGGGCGCAGGCGCTGGCCTCGCTCAATACCGTCGCCCTCGATCCGCAGAAGATCGATTCCACGCTCGGCACGCTGCTGAAGTATCAAGATGACATCGCCCGCATCCAGGGCAGCGAGGCGGCCCGCCTGCTGGCAAAGGTCAAGGCCGAGGCGGGCGCGGCTGCGGGAGGCTGAGGCATGTCCACGCCCGAGGGCCCCACACAGGCCCCGCCGGCCGGCCCGATGCCCCCAGCCGCGCGCGTCCGCCTCGATCCCAACCTCATCGCCGCGGAGGTGGACGGCGGGCGCATCGCCGAGAACATACTCTATTTCGGCCGCCTGTTGCGGGCCTCCGGCCTGCCGGTCGGCCCCGAGAAGATCGTCACCGCCACCCGCGCCGTGCTGGCGGCAGGCATCGACAACCCCAAGACCCTTTATTGGACGCTGCACGCGGTCTTCGTGAACCGGCGCGCCGAGCACGACATCTTCAATCAGGCCTTCCTGATGTTCTGGAAGGATCCGGGCTATCTCGAGCAGATGATGGCCCTGATGTTGCCGACCATGAAGGTCGAGCGCGGTGCCGACGACAAGGCGCTGTCGCGACGCCTTGCCGAGAGCCTGTTCAAGGGCAACGAGGAGAACGCCCCGCGCGAGGAGCAGGTCGAGGTCGACGCCGTCGGCACGTTCTCCGATCTCGACGTGATGCGCGAGAAGGACTTCGACCAGATGAGCGCGGCCGAGCTTGCGCTCGCCAAGCGCGCGATCGCCAATCTCAAGCTGATCGCTGAGCCCGTAAGGACGCGCCGCTTCGAGCAGGGGCGCCGCGGCGAGCGCATCGATCTCCGGCGCATGCTGCGCGAGACCGCCGCCAAGGGCGGCGACAGTCTGATGCCGGCCTTCAAGCGTCGCCGCTGGCGCCGCCCCCCGCTCGTCGTCTTGTGCGACATCTCCGGCAGCATGGATACCTACGCGCGCGTCTTCCTGCACTTCCTCTACGCACTGACCAACGATCGCGACCGCGTGTCCGCCTTCCTGTTCGGCACCAGGCTTTCCAACGTCACCCGCGAGCTAAGGAACCGCGATCCTGATGCGGCCATCGCGAAGGTGTCTCACGGGGTCACGGACTGGTCGGGCGGCACGCGCATTGGCGCCACGCTCGACGAGTTCAATCGGCGCTGGGCGCGCCGCGTGCTCGGCCAGAACGCGACCGTTCTGCTCTTCACCGACGGTCTCGATCGCGACGGCGGCGCCGGCATCGACCGCGCCGCGCGCCGACTTGGCGCCTCTGCCCGTCGTCTGATCTGGCTCAACCCGCTGCTGCGCTGGGACGGCTACGAGCCGTTGGCGGCAGGTGCGCGAGCGTTGGCCCACCACGTCACCGAGGTCCGTGCCTGTCACAACCTGAAGAGCCTGGCCGACCTTGCCGAGGCGCTCGACCGCCGCCCGCGTTGACAAGCGACGACGGCCGGCGATGAGGTCACCGCCGGCCGCCGCAGGTCTTGGATTGGCGCCGCGAAGCGATCAGCGCGTCAGGTACACCGTCGAAAGCTCGAGCGCGATGTCGCGGAACGCCTGCTTCAGCTGGTCGACGTTCAACGTATTGTAGAAGTGCTCCACGTCGGTGCCGCACGAGCGCAGTGTGTCCTCGGCGATGGCGCGCTCGGCCGCATTGAGCTGCTGCAGCGCGAAGCCGACCGTGTAGATCTCGATGCCCTGTGCCTTCATGTTCGCGCACGTCTGCTTGGCGTAGTCGGACACCTGCTGCTGGTTCTGGTCCTTCCAGCTGCGGTAGGTATTGAACACGCCGTCCGACAGGATCACCGCAACCTTGCGAAGCACGGGCGTGCCGTTCGCATTGTTCGCCTGGACGTCGGCATAGCTGCCCGCGGACATGGCGCCCGGCCACTCGCCGCTGGCCCACACCGTGTTCCACTTCGGCGACAGCATGTACCACGACCACATCGTGCCGAGCGCACCCGCCGTCGAGCCATAGGCCTCCAGGTCGTCGATGCGATCCTTCAGCAGCTGCTTGTTGTCGGTCAGCGGCAGGATCTCGTTGTCCTCGGCGACGTCCGCGCATTGTCCGTTCGACGTGTAGTTCCAGTGGGTCGCCGGATCGTTCTGGTTGACACCCCTTTGGTTGCCCGGACCGGTATTCGAGCTGTCCCAGCTGCGCGTCATGCGCCCGCCGTCATGGGCGTTGAGCCAGCGGTTCTGGGTCGGTGCGTCGTCGGTCAGATCGTAGGTCCAGCCGTTGTTGTAGAACCGGTCGGTCACGCACGGCATGATCTTCCAGTTGTTCTTGTACTGGGCCTGATACTGGTTGCAGGTCCAGTTGCCGTTGCCTTCGCTGCCGCCCGAGCCCGAGCCGTTGACGCACTGATCTGTACCAGCCCGACCATGTCGGATCGAGGTTGGTCAGCAGCTGCATGCGGCTGCCGCCATCACCATCCTGTCCCACACGCACGCGCGTCGAGAACGGCACCAGCGCCACGCGCGACGTCCGGTTGGATTGATCGGCCCAAACGACGATGTCGATCAGGTCTTTCGCGGCCTCCTTGAGGCCGGTAAGCTTCGCGCTGGACGTGCAGGGACCCACACCGTCCGCGCACATGGAGCCCGTGACGTCGAGGGCCAATGCCACCTCGATGTTCGAGCCGCCGCTCTCGCCGCCTGACACCTTGGCCTTGGGCAGGCGCGCCGCGTTGTGGTTGACAACGGGCAGCCGGTCGATGCCCGCGAGCGCCAGCAGGGTGGTTTCGATGTGCGCCGCACCCGTTGCCGCGATCGCGCGCTGATTGTCTCGTGATAACGAAATCGACGGTATCGTCGCTCAGCGTCAGGCGATTGCGCACGTTCTCGTCGTAATAGCGCCGTGCGACCGCCAGCGCGGCGCCGCTGTTTTCGGGGTCGAGCTGCAGCGCCCGGCCGCCTGCGAGCACGGCTGCGTCGAGCGCGCTCATGGTCGAAGTCTTCGCCATGTGCCAGCGGCCGAAGTCGACGGCGGCGCCGGAGCCGACCAGCAAAAGCGTCAGCAGCAGCCCGAAGGTCACCGCGACATTGCCACTGGCGTCTCCGCGAAAGGCGATTTTCGGCTTTAAGAGACTGTTCATCGGGCCCGCATCCTGACGTCCAATTCGTGATCCTGACTATTCGTGGGCAAACTTTAAGTCCGCCGCTCTGAAGAATGCGTGAGTTGTTTGCATCGCAATTGAATCAAATGCTGGACAATGAAACGTAGGCGGAGGAAGTTGGTCTTTTCGACTGCGTTGGTGGAAAAGAACCCGAGCGCGCGCGGCGACGTGCACAAGGCGACGTGCGTCAGGCCGCCATCATGTGCGACCAGCCGGAATTATTGAAAGTACAGCATTTCCAACGCGTTGAACGCTGCCGCGTGGCAGATCGGCCGAGCCGGCTCAGGCGGCCTTGGGCTGCGGCAGGTCCTTCGGCAGAATGGGTTTTCCGAAAAAGTAACCCTGCATGTACGTGATCCCGGCCGATTTCACGAACTCGACCGTTTCGGCATCCCCGACCCATTCCGCGACCGTCTCCAGCCCGAACGACTGGGCGAGATCCACCATCGTTTTGATGAAGACGCGATCCGTCGTGTCCTGGCCGAGATTGGCAACGAAAGCACCGTCGATCTTGACCATGTCGACGTTGAGAAGCTTCAGGTTCCGGAACGACGTATAACCGGCGCCGAAATCGTCGATCGCGACCGCGCAGCCCAGCTCCTTCAGCGCGTTGACGAAGGCGATCGACTGGTCGAGGTCGTGGATCGCCGCGGTCTCCGTGATCTCGACCGTCATGCGCGTCGTCAGGCTCGACTTGCCGCCCGTCAGCCTGTGCAGCGTGACGATCCAGTCCGGATCGTTGGCCGTCAGGCTCGATACGTTGAGCGACAATTTCAGCCACGGATGCTGCTTCAACAGTTCGACCGCAAGCTCCAGCGCCCGCTTGTCGATCAGCCGCGACAGTCCGAGCTGCTCGGCAACAGGGATGAACTCGCCCGCCGATACCAGCGTGCCGTCGGTACGCTCCATGCGAAGCAGGCACTCGTAGTGTTCCGCCTCGCCCGTCTTTGTGGACACCAGCGGCTGCAGCACGAGCACCATGCGGTTCTCGTCGAGCGCGGAGATGACGTCGTCGGCGATGTTGATGTTGCGCCGCCGCGCCGTTTCGCGGATCGGGCTCGGCTCAAACGCCATGAAGCAGTCGTAGCGCTTGAGCTTGGCGCGATCGAGCGCCTGCAGGGCGTGGCTGACGGCCTGATGCGTGCTGCGGGCCTGATCGGGCAGCACGACACCGCCGATCGAGATGGTCGCGGACAGCTGGCAGGCCGAGGTGCGGATCGTCGCTTCGCGAACGCCCTTGATGAAGCGCTCGGCTGCCGTGCGCATGGCGGTCGGCGAGCAATCGTTGAGGATGATGCCGAACTTGTTGGACGAGTAGCGTCCGACGCTGTCGCCGCCGCGCAGCCGGTCCGCGATGATGCGTGCGGTCGCCGCGATCACCTCGTCGCCGACATCGAAGCCGAACGTCTCGTTGATGACCGCCAGGTTGTTGACGGCCGCCATCAGGAACGCGCAAGGCTGGCGGGTGCGGTCGGCCCGGCCGATCACGGCCCCGAGCGCCTCGGTGAGGCGGATGCGATTGAGCTGCCCGGTGAGCTCGTCATGGTCGCTGCGATAGAGGAGACGTTGCTCCTCCCAGTAGCGTTCGTTGATGACGCGGATGACGCCACGCGCCTTCACCGGCTTGCCGTCCGGGCCCGGCCACCAGCGGCCGTGATCCTCGAGCCAGAGTGAGGTGTCGCTGCGCCGCCCGCCCGGCATGAAGCGGTATTGCACGCGGTAGGCGACGCCTTTGCCGGTCGCGAGCGCTTTGGCGCCCGAGATGGCATCGTGGCGCCGGCCGATGTGCTCGGGCGCGATCATCAGCTGGAAGCTCGCACCGGTGGCCGCGGCCGCCGGCTCGGAGAGCTTCAACACCTCGCCGGCGTTGCTCTCCCATTCGATCTTGTCGGACTGCAGGTCCCAGGTATAGGCCGTCTCCTCCACGGACGATAGAATGTCCACGAGGTCCGTCGCCGACACCGTCAAATCGGTCTCGGTCGCGATCTGGCTACACTCGACCATCAAGGGGTCGATAGCTGTCGGCGTTGCGCTCACGGGTGGCCCCACGAAGTCGCCCGGCCACTTGGCTGACGGGCTTTCCACTCGGCGTTTCGTTGTCGAAAAGCTAAGGCGAATTCACTAACAAGTCATGAAAAGGCCTTGTGCGGCGGATCTCGCACCGATGGTGTACGCACAAAAAATGCGCCCATCAGGAATGGGGTCCCGATGCCCTCGCAGCCAACGGTGAAGGAAGGCAGCGGCGGCGCAATGCCGCCGCCCGCAGGTGATCGAGGCGATCAGGCGTCGCCGCCGCCGAAGCCGATGTCGCGCTTGGCGACGCGGATGCCGATCGTGTAGCCGGCCACGACATCGATCAGGGTCGCCAGCGTGATGTTGAGGAACACGCCGGTGGCCCCGCTCTCGAACAGCAGGAACTGGATCAGGCAGGCGACGAACACCAGCATCGACAGCCCGTGGTCGACCAGCGACGTGGTCGACGTGTACGTCGCTTTCAAGATCTCCACGAACAGCATGATGAGCGTCAGCGCCATCAGGATGTCGCCCCAGGTGATCGGCACTTTGCGGCCGACCAGCGGGATGGAGAATAAGTGTTTGCCCATGACGGCATCGGGGGTGGCGGAGCCGCCCAGGAGCACGATGACGTTGTAGAGAATGAACGCGAAGACGATGACCGGGATGGCCCTGAGCGACATGGATTAACCCTCCGTACCGACCGTTTCAGCCTGCCGGCCTAAATGTGGCGGTTTTTACCCTCTGTCCACCCGTCCCGGGCGGAAACCGTAGTGCCGTCGCGTGGCAGTGAGCCCTGGGCGCCGATCGCTCCGGCCGGCCGCCAAGGGCAGTCGTCATAGGAGTGGGCGGGCACCGAACCGGTCCTGATGCAGCGCCCAGGCCCTGCCATCGCTGCGACCGGCCTCAGGCCTCGGCCTTCGGCGGCAGGATCTGGCGACCGCGATAGAGGCCCGTCTTCAGGTCAATGTGGTGCGGACGGCGACGTTCGCCCGACTGCTTGTCCTCGACATAAGTGGGCGCCGCCAGCGCATCGTGGGACTGGCGCATGCCCTTCTTCATGCGGGAAACTTTTTTCCTCGGTACGGCCATGACGTGACGCTCCGCGTTCGAATGTGGTCCAATTCACGCTGGCGCAGCCCTGTCGCGCCAACACAAGACGACCCGCGCCCTCTCCGGCACTGCTGCCGCGGGACGCAAGGCCCTGGTTCGATCGTGCGCCTTATAGAGGGAAATCACCGGCCACGCCAGTGTGTGTCGCGCCCTTGTGCGGGCGCCGGGTACGGCCTGGACGCCCCCGCGTTGCCGGACAGCATTGAACGGCGGTCAATTTATCGACGACCCGTCTTCGCGCCCCTCTGCCCCCCGTCCGTGAGCGCCCCAACCACCCGCTACCGGCCCCCGGCGCCAGCGCGCTCCGATTGACGCTCAAACCGCCCCCCTCGTAAGGTCCACCGGTGAGCCGCCCGGCCGCGCATCGGCCGAGACGGCACAACTGAGGAGAGTGGCCGATGGGTCGGGTTGTCACGATGGCAGATGCGCATCTGTCGGAGGAAGGCGGCATCTCCTTCGGCGCTCTGACAGCGGACGATCTCGACGAGTTTGCGGCCGATCTGATCCGCGTCCCGCCCGGCAGGCGCTGGTCGATGACGGCGCCGCCCGCCGCCGACACCTACCTGTTCGCCTTGAAGGGCGCGGGCGAGATCGCGTCTGGCACCGAGCGTCATGCATTCGTCAGCCAGACCTTCGCGACCGTCGGTGCAGGGCGTGCCGTCGAGGTGCAGGCCACCCGCGATGCGCCGCTCGACGTCATCCGCGTGCGCACGCCGTTGAAGCCGCGCCAGGGCCTGCCCGGGTTCGAAGGCACGCTCGCAGTCGCCGAGCGCAGCCACTGCCCCGTCGTCCCCGTTCCTGCCGAGCACAAGCAGCGCATCTATTTCTGCGGCCATCATGGTGGCGCGCACACCGAGCGCGGCCACGCCATGATCGTCGTCTACGACGGCGAGACCCACACCGCGCTCCACCATCACCCGGATGCCGAAAGTCTGTTCGTGCTGATCGACGGCGCGTGCGAGTTCACGGTGGAAGGCCGCCAGGTCGTCGTCGGTCCCGGTCAGGTCGCGTATTTCCGCATGAACGATCGGCACGGTCTGAAGACGGCGCCGGGTCATGCGGGCGCAAGTTTCCTCGAGTTCCACATTCCCGCGAAGTTCTCCACTGTGAAGACGTGACGACGCTGGCGCACGAGACAGGTGAGCCTGGTCCCTGGAACCCGGGGCTGCAATCGACCTTGCCTCGCAGGTTCCTGCCGCTGTCGACCATGTTTCGGCCCGAGTGTGTCGCGACACCGCTCGAGACCGCCGAAGCACTGTCGGATTTCTGCGGCCTCACCCCGTTCGAGCTGGTCGCCTTCCTTCCCACGCGCCTCGTCCTGCACGAGCTGCTGATCCGAGTGACCTGCGACCTGACCGTCGCCGACGGGCAGCGCTATGAGGACCTCGGCATCAACGTCCGCGCCATGACCGCCGCGATCCTCGATCGGCACATCGCGCCTCACATGGCCGACATCGCGTCCGCGTTCGTGACCATGACGGCAGCCGCGCACGCCGAGATCGCCGCGCTGATCGCAGCCCGCCAGCAAGGGTCTTTACCCGCCGTGTCACCGCCACCCCCGCCGACGGGATGGCGCAGCTGGTTGCGCCCGCGCCGTGCCCCGCCGCCGGCCGCGCCGCAGTTGAGCGCCGAGCAGCGCGACTTGGCAACGCTGGCCGCCTGGCGCCGGCAGGCCGAGACGGCCCCGACGCCACGGGACCGCGCAATCTACAAGGCACTTGCGCGAATGGCCGCCGCGCTCATCCGGCGGCGCGGCCGCATCGTCGGCGATGCCGGCCTGCTCGCCGATATCGCGCTGACGCTCTACACCAACGACTACGGCAGCGATTTTATTGGCGCGCAGATCGATCCGCTTTTTCGCGAGGCCGTCGCGCGCGAAGGTTTCAGATTGCTGCCGGTCCAGCAGCGCGCCATCGTCATGAACGTGAAGGGCGCCTCAGCCGCCGGAAAGAGCACCATGCGCCCGCAGCAGCGCGCGCTCGCCGGCCGCCTCGGCGTGGCCTGGGAGGACTTCGCCCTCATCAGTCCAGACGTCTGGCGCAAATACCTGCTCGATTACGACACGCTCGGCGAGGCGACGCTCTACGCCGGTACGCTGACCGGCCACGAGCTGGAGATCATCGATCGCAAGCTCGATCGCTACATGGCCGGCAAGGCCGAGCGCGGGCGCATGACACACCTGCTGATCGACCGCTTCCGCTTCGACAGCTTCGCCGCCGATGGCGCCGTCGAGGACGGCAGCCAGCTCCTGACCCGCTTCGGCCACCTCGTCTACATGTTCTTCATGATCACGCCGCCCGACGCGACGGTCGAACGGGCCTGGAAGCGCGGACTCCAGTTTGGCCGCTACAAGGCCGTCGACGATCTTCTGGCCCACAACGTCGAGGCGTTCACGGGCATGCCACGGCTGTTCTTCACCTGGGCGCAGCGCACCGACAAGGTCGTGCACTATGAGTTTCTCGACAACGCCGTCGCGGAAGGCGCGCTGCCGCGCACGGTCGCTTACGGCGTCAATGATCACATGATCATACTCGATCCGAAGTACCTGATCGACGTCGACCGCTTCCGCAAGATCGATATCGAGGCGCGATCGCCCGGTACGGTTTATCCCTCCGTTGCCGCCATGGCGCCCGAGCGCAACACCGGATTTCTGCGCGAATGCGTGCAGCACATCGCGCACGTGACGTTCGCCGAGCACCAGACCGGACGCGTCTACGCCCGCATCACGCACGGCCGCGTCATCGCGTGGTCGACGCTGGCGCATGAGTTGGCATCCCGCGACCCGGACATCGCAGCCGCCTTGGCTGCATTGGGTGGTATCCCCGACCGAGGACCTGATGATAGCGAGGCAACTACGCAGGTGCTTGTTCCCGCGGACACGGACACGCTGGGCGACTGGGGTGGCCGCAGTGACACGCCGGCGCCGGCCGCCGCCAAAGGGGCGGCCTGAGGGGCCGCCTGAGGATACGCGCGTCCGCGGGATGGCCACCCGCGTCCGGCGTCCGCGATCGGTGTTCGCGCCAGCGCGAGGCTAGGTGCACTAGGGCGCACCAGCGCGTGCCAGTAGGCATCAGGCCGTCAGGTACCCCTTCTCCAGCATCACGTGGATGCCGCTGTGCTGGTTCACGATCTGCGTCACGCGCAGGTCCGCGGCGAGACTGCACAGGATGTAGGCGTCCTGGCGCGAGATGCCCCGGCGCTTGGCCACGAGCGCGATCATCGCCCGCAACGCATTCTTCGCCGCCATGTCGAGATCGGGATCGAACGCCATAGTGATCTCGTGGCTCGGCGTCTGCGCATGCGGGTGATCGTAGTCGAGATCGGTCCGCACCGTGATGCGAAACCGCCCGGTCAGCGCCGTTTCGATCGCCGTCACGCAAACTTCGCCGTCGCCCTGCACACCGTGGCCGTCGCCCACCGACAGCAACGCGCCGTCGACGAGCACGGGCAGGTAGAGCGTCGAGCCCGCCACCAGCTCCTTGTTGTCGAGGTTGCCGCCGTGCCGGCGCGGGATCATCGATGTGATCCGCCCCCAGTTCGCCGGCGGGGCAACGCCGATGTTGCCAAAGAACGGCTTGAGCTTGATCTCCCCGCCCCACGGCAGCTTCCCGATCCCGCGAGCGCGATCGATCGGGATGTGGCGGATATGCGGCTCTGGAAAATCCTGCGGCAGCGCGCCGGCGAGCGGATGGATCAGCGCATAGCCCCAATCGGCCCGCGGCGCGATGTCGAGGATGTCGATCTGGAGGACGTCGCCGGCCTTGGCCCCCTTGACCGCGATCGGGCCGGTCATGATGTGCGGGCCGATGAACGTCCGCGACACCTCCTTGTGGATCGCGAGCAGCTCCGGCAGCACGGTCATGCCGCTGCCGTCCGGCGGTAGATGCTCCGGCCCGCCGCTGACCGTCTCGATCACCACCTCGTCGCCGCTCGCGATCTCCACGATCGGCGCCTCGCGCGAGTCGAAATAGCCCCAGTGCACCGTCTTCGGTCCGGGCTTCAAGTGATGCTGTGCCATGGTCGGATGTCTCCCTGCAAATCGATCGTTGAAAGTCTCGCCCGTCTCATTCCGCCGCTGTGCGCCGCAGCGTGTGTTGCGCCAGCAGCGCCCGTAGCGCCGCCGCCCGCAGCGGCTTGCGCAATAACCCGATATCCAACAGCCGGACGTCGCGTTGCACTTCCGCGGACTGATCCGCGGTGATCACCACGGCAGGAACCTCATGGCCGAGCCGGCGGCGCACGGCGGCGATCACGTCGAGGCCCGTCTCCGAGTCGAGATGATAGTCTGCCAGCACCACGTCGGGCACGCTGCCCAGCGTCGCGAGCGCCTCGAGCGCCTGTGCGCGGTTGGCCGCAGTGACCACCCGCCAGCCCCATCCTGTCAGCAGCGTCGCCATCGCATCGAGAACGGCCGGCTCGTTGTCGACGCACAGCGCCGTGAGCGCGGGCAGGTCCGCACCTGCGCTGGCCGCGACCGTGTCGGCGAGCGTCGGCGTGCCGGCCGGAATCCGTCTTTGGGCGCGGGCAAGCGTGACGCTGAACGTCGTGCCGTGCCTGACCCTGGAGGTCAGGCCGATCCGCGCGCCGAGAACCTTGGCAATGCGCTCTACGATCGACAGGCCGAGACCGATGCCGCGCGTTTCCGCCGCCGTCGCCGCCAGCCGTTGGAACTCCTTGAAGATGATGATCTGCTTATCCTCGGGAATGCCGGGGCCGGTATCGAGCACGCTGACGGTCACGGTGTTGCCGGTCCGGCGCGCACCCACCAGCACGCGGCCCGTCTGCGTGTACTTGATCGCATTCGACACGAGGTTCTGCAGCAGGCGGCGCAGCAGCCGCCGGTCCGCGCGCACCCCCAGACTGGTCGGCACAAACCGCAGGTCGAGTCCTTTGCCCGCCGCCAGCGGCCCGAACTCGAGCTTGAGCTGCTCGAGGATCTCGCTCAACGCGCAGTCGGAGATCTCAGGTTCCAAGCGTCCCGCGTCGAGGCGCGAAATGTCGATCAACGCGCCAAAGATCTCCTCGACCGCCGACAGTGACGCGTCGAGATTGCGCGCCAGTTGGGAATCTGAATTCGGTAGCGGTCTCTCCGCCAGCGACGTTGCATAGAGGCGCGCCGCATTGAGCGGTTGCAGGATGTCGTGGCTCGCCGCGGCGATGAAGCGCGTCTTGTCGAGGTTGGCCTCGTCGGCCTTTGCCTTGGCGACGGCCAGCGCCGTGTTCACCTGCAGCAACTCGCCCGTCCTCTCGCGCACGCGCCGCTCCAGCGTCTCGTTCGCCCGCTCCAGCGCCTGTGCCGCCTCCACCCGGTCTGTGATGTCTGAGTAGGTGACCACGATCCCGCCCTGGGGCATGGCCGCGGTGCGCACCTCCAGCATCCGCCGCCCTTCGATCACGCGCTCCTGGAACGTCTCCTGCGTCACCGACAGCCGTTTCAGCCGGTCGGCCACGAGCGCATCGATGTTGCCGGGGCCCAGATCGCCGCGCTCGGCGCAAAACCGCAGGACGTTCTCCAGCGGCGCGCCGACATGACCGAACTCGTTCGGCAGCTCCAGGAGCTCGCGGAACTGGCGATTCCAGCACGTCAGCCGCAGATCCCGGTCGAACACGGCAAGCCCATGGCGAACCTGGTCGAGCGCCGATTGCAGAAGGTCGCGATTGTACTGCAGTGCCTCGGACGCATCGTCGAGCAGCTTCAGCGCCGACTGCGTCGACACGTTGTTGCGTCTAAGCAGCAGCGACAGGACCAGTCGCGACGACGCCGCGCCGATCGCGCTAGCCAGCAGATGCTCGGTGAACCGGATGAAATGAAGATCGGCTTCCGCATCGAGCTCCAGCGGCAGCTCGCGGCTCTTGGCGAACTCCGCAAACGATCGCTCCGCACGCTCGTGCCCCAGGTAGCGCGCGACGGTTGCCTGCAGATCGCCCACGGATATCGCCGAGCGCCACAGCCGGAAGCTGGCCGGCGGCGCAGGCCGCAGCGCCACCGCACCGTCCTGCACGAACACATGCGCCTGCAGGCGTTCGACCGGCTCGGGCGCCTTCAGCAGCGACACCGTTATATACGCGGCGACGTTGGCGGCGAGGCTCCAAATCACACCATGCGTCAACGGCTCGAACTGGAGGTAGAACAATGCCTGCGGTTTCAGGAAGCCGAGCGAAAATGGCCCATCCGCCACAAGGCTCATAGAGACGAGGCCTGCCTTCGCCGCCCACGGCAGCAGCAGCGTGTAGCACCACAGCGAAAACCCTGAGAGCATGCCGGCCATGGCGCCGCGCGCGGTGCCGTTACGCCAAATCAGGCCGCCGAAGAACGCCGGCGCGAGCTGCGCGATCGCAGCAAACGAGATCAAGCCGATCGCAGCCAGCTCCTGCGACTTGCCCAGCACCCGGTACACGATGTAGCCGAGCAGCAGCAGCACCACGATAGAGACGCGGCGGATGGTCAGCAGCGTGCGCGCCATGTCCGCCGGTCCGTCGGCCCGCGCGATCCGGTTGGTCAGCAGCAGCGGAATGACGACGCCATTCGAGACCATCACGGCGAGCGCGATCGATTCCACGATCACCATCGCCGTCGCCGACGACAGCCCGCCGATGAAGGCCAGGAGCGAAATCGTCGGCGAGCCCTGCGCCATCGGCACGCCCAGGACGTAGAAGTCGGGATCCGCGATGCCCGGTGGCAGCATCAACAGGCCAGCCGCCGCGATCGGCACGACGAACAGGTTGATCAGCACGAGATAGGTCGGAAACAGCCACGCCGCGCGCCGGATCTCTTTTTCCGAGTGGTTCTCAACGACGGTGACGTGGAACTGGCGCGGCAGCAGGATGATGCACACGAAGCTCAGGAACGAGACCGTCAGCCACGACCCGCCGTTGAAGCTTTGTCCGAACACCTCCGCGACCTGCGCGTTCGTGCTCGTGATTTCAACGAAGGGTGTGATGCCGTCGAAGATGTAGAACACGACGAAAACGCCGACGGCGATGAAGGCGGCGAGTTTGACGACCGATTCCGCGGCGATGGCCACCATCAGGCCGTCCTGGTGCTCTGTCGCATCGATATGGCGCGTGCCGAACAGCACGGCGAACGCCGCAAGCACGATGGTGATCAGGAATGCGGTCTCTATGAAGCCGATGGTCGGCACCTCGATCGGCACCAGCGGGGTGCCGCCGAGTAGGGTTTCGATGGAGACCGTCACCGCTTTGAGCTGCAACGCGATGTAGGGCAGCGTCCCCACCACGGCCACGAGCGTGACGACAGCGGCCACTTCCTGGCTCTTGCCGTAGCGGGCGGCCATGAAGTCGGCGACGGAGGTGATGTTCTGGCTCTTGGCCAGCCGGACGATCCGCAGCAGCAGCGGCCAGCCCAGTACGAACATCACGATCGGGCCGATATATACGGGTATGAAATCGTAGCCCGTCGAGGCGGCGCGTCCCACGCTGCCAAAGAAGGTCCACGACGTGCAGTAGACCGCCAGCGACAAGGCGTAGATCAGCGGCCGGGCCGCGCCCGCGGTCTTGCGGCGCATGGCGACATCGCCGACCCACGCAATCAGGAACAGCGCCGTGATGTACCCCAGCGCCACCGAGATGATGAGCCAGCCGTCGAACATGGGTGCGCGCGATCGCCCTGGAGCTTGGCCGCACGAATTGCGGCGATGACATCACGGTAACCGGCGGCGCGGATTGCGCAAGCGGGCTGGGGTCTGTTGGCGAACGTCACTTCCCATAACTTATAAAATTAAGAATATGAGTTATTCCAATTAAAGATAACTCGGTACGCGATACTTCTGTTGACAGCCGTCGGTGCGAATGGGACCCCTCAAAACGGCAGCGCCGTGGTCGGAATTCGATTCGCGGGCAGCAGTCGGTGTGCGCGTTGCTCCAGCGCATCGAGCACGCCGTTCGAGAATAAGCAGTGGCAAAGTCGCAACCCGCCAGACCTAACAGAGCGTCTGCGGATCGCGATTGCCGGGTGCCGGCTTGCCGGGAGAATTCGTTCAACGCCAAGGGAAGGGCATTCCATGAGCATGCTTAGCGAATTTCGCGATTTCGCGATGAAGGGCAACGTCATCGATCTGGCGGTCGGTGTCATCATCGGTGCCGCCTTTGCACCGATCATTTCGACCCTGGTCGATGGCGTCATCATGCCGCCGATCGGGTATCTGATGGCCGGCATCGACTTCTCCAATCTGGCCATCACGTTGCCGACGCCGACCGGTAACGGAGTCCTGATCAAGTACGGTCTGTTCCTGAATGCGGTGATCAAGTTCCTGATCACGGCCTTCGCCATCTTCATGCTGATCAAGGCGATGAACTCGGTCATCAAGAAGAAGGAGGCCGCTCCTGCCGCGCCGCCCGCCTCCGAGGTCTACCTCAAGGAGATCCGCGACGCGCTCGTCGCCAAGAAGTAAGGCGGTTCGCGCTCCGCGCTATCGAAACGGGCTCCGCAGCGTTGCTGCGGGGCCCTCATCATGTTCGATATCGCACCGTGACGAACCGGTGGTTCGACGCGCCGGCGCTGGACATCACGACGAGCAGCTGCCGCCGCCCAGCACGCAGAACTTGGCGCAGTGGGAATGGCATAGCTTCACCGCGCCGTTGGCGAACATGCCACCGTCGCTCTCAGCCGCCTCCGCCAGTGTGGGACCCATGTCGAACTGCGCGTCGTAGGGCAGCAGCGTGCAGGGCACGACGGTCGGCCTTTCCTCACCCTTGCGCTTTACGACCATCCGGCTCGTGGCGCACATCATGTCGGATGGCGATTTGTGCAGGATGTCCCAGCACGCCGTCGTGATCTCCGGCACGTCGTGCATGCCGTCCATCTCGGGCAGCAGAAGCAACTCGGCGGCGATCTCCGGCCGGATGCGCCAGCCGCGTGTCGCGATCAGGTCGGCATAGCCTCGCCGGCTCTCGTCCTCGGTTTCACCCCAGCACGTACGTCCCGCGATCGCGATGTTGAAGCCGTTCTGCGACAGCCAATCCAGTCCGGCCAGCGCCTTGGCCCAGGTCTTGGCCCCGCGCTCGGTTTCGTGCAGCGCCTGTGTATGGTGATCGAGGCTGATCCGAAGCTTGAGACGATCGCCATAGCGCGCCTTGAGCTCCAGCAATCCGGCCTTGATTTTCGGCCGCTGCATCGGCTGCATCGCATTCGTCAGTACCAGCACATGGAACGAGCGATCCAGCGCGTCGCCGATCATTTCCAGCGCATCGGGATTGAGGAACGGTTCGCCGCCCGTGAAGCCGATTTCCTGCGTGCGCAAGGCCGTCGCGGATGATCTCGTCGAGGAAGGCGCGCGTCTCCGCTGCCGAGATATAGACCAGCCGGTCGTTCTCGGGGCTCGATTCGATGTAGCAGTTCTGGCACGTGATGTTGCACAGCGTGCCGGTATTGATCCAAAGCGTCTCCAGCCGGTCGAGCGGCACACTTGCGCGCACCTCGCCCGTGGCCGTCCTGTCCGGGTCAATGAATTTGCCGATGGCAGGTGCCAGGGCAGCGGGCGGCGTGGCGTCCAGTTCTACGAATTTCACGAGGATCCTCGGGTGCGGTGTCGACGATGGCCGCGCTTGCGTTGCAGCGGACCTATGAGCGCAAGGCTACCAGCAGACGGCGCACACGCCCTACTCACAAATGCTTTATTGCCCCGTGACCGTCCGGTCAGGTCCCGACGCCGGTCAATGGCGTGCCCGTCAGGCTAACGGCGGCCCGGTTCGCTATTTGCCGGAAGTGCCGAACGCCAAACAGGCTTTCCATGACTACCCCGTCAATATGACGCTGAGCGGGCAGGCTTGCCTCGGGGCCGACGGGCATGCTCTATCCTGACCGCATGGCGCCCCCCCTCATCTCGCTCAAGGATATCCGGCTGACGTTCGGCAGCCAGCCGCTGCTCGACGGTGCGAGCCTCGACGTCGCGCCCGGCGACCGCATCTGCCTGGTCGGCCGAAACGGGTCCGGCAAGTCCACGCTGCTGCGTATCGCCGCCGGCCTCGTGGCGCCCGATTCCGGCGAGCGATTCGTGCACCCCAACGCGCTCGTCCACTATTTGCCCCAGGAGCCCGATTTCTCCGGCTTCGCCACGGCAGCCGACTACGTCCACGCCGGCCTGCGTCCCACCGACGATCCTTATGTCGCCGACGCGATGCTGGCCGAATTGGGCATTGCCGGCGATTCCGACCCCGATCGCTTGTCCGGCGGCGAGGCGCGCCGCGTCGCACTGGCGCGCGTCCTGGCGGCCACGCCCGACGTGCTGTTGTTGGACGAGCCGACCAATCACCTCGACCTACCGGCCATCGAATGGCTGGAACGCCGCCTCGCCTCGGAGCGCGGCGCGCTGGTGCTGATCAGCCACGACCGCCGTTTTCTGGAGACGCTGTCGCGCGCCACCGTCTGGCTCGACCGCGGCGCCGCCCGGCGTCTGGACCGTGGTTTCGCAAGCTTCGAGGCCTGGCGTGACTCCGTGATCGAGCAAGAGGAGCTCGAGCGCCACAAGCTCGACCGCAAGATCGCCCGCGAGGACCAGTGGATGCACGGCGGCGTCACCGCCCGCCGCAAGCGCAACGTGCGCCGCGTCGCCTTGCTGCAAGATATGCGCAGCCAGCGCCGCGAGGCCCGCAAGGTCGAAGGCAATGTCCGCATGGTCGCGGCCGACAGCGCCCCCTCCGGCCGCCTGGTCGTCGAGGCTGAAGCGATCGCCAAGAGCTTTGGCGACCGGTCGATCGTCGAAGGCTTTTCGACGCGCATCCTGCGCGGCGATCGCGTCGGCATCGTCGGACCCAACGGCGCCGGCAAGACCACGATGGTCGCGCTGCTGACGGGCACGCTCGCCCCCGACAGCGGCCATGTCCGCCTCGGCGTCAATATCGAGATGGTCAATCTCGATCAGCGGCGCGATGCCTTGCGGCCCGAGTGGACCGTCGCCGATGCCCTGACCGGCGGTGGCACCGACAAGGTGGTCGTGAACGGTCAGTCGCGTCATGTCGCAAGCTACATGAAGGACTTCCTGTTTCTGCCAGAGCAGGCCCGCACGCCGCTGCGCGTTTTGTCGGGCGGCGAGCGCGCCCGCCTGATGCTGGCGCGGGCGCTGGCGCGTCCCTCCAACGTGCTCGTGCTCGACGAGCCGACCAACGATCTCGACCTGGAGACGCTGGATCTGCTGCAGGAGATGCTGGCGGACTACACCGGCACAGTGCTGCTCGTCAGCCACGACCGCGACTTCCTCGATCGCCTCGTCACCTCCGTCATCGCGGCGGAGGGCGACGGCCGATGGACGGAATACGCGGGCGGCTATTCGGACATGCTGGCCCAGAGAAGCGGCCGCGACCTGCCCGATGTCGACCAGCGGGCAGCGCCCGAAACAGACCAGCGGGCAACGCCCGAAGCAAACCAGCCGGCAGGCAACGCATTCTCGCCGAACGCGCGCAGAGCCTCTCAGGGATCGTCGGTGCAACAGGCCCGGCGCAAGCTGTCGTTCAAGGAGAAGCACGCGCTGGAGACGCTGCCGGCAACAATCGAGCGACTGGAGGCCGAGGTCGCCGCGCTCAACACCAGGCTCGCCGATCCCGGCTTCTTCACCCGCGACGTGAGCGGCTTTCAGGCCGCGACCGCGCGCCTGGCCGCCGCCAGCGGCGAGTTGACGGTCGCCGAGACCCAATGGCTGGAGCTGGAACTGCTGCGCGCCGAGCTTGAGGCCTGATCGCACGCACCGTGGGCGAGCCAGATCGCACGCCCGTGCGCGAGCCAGATCGCACGCCCGTGCGCGAGGCCGTGTCGGCACGCAAACCGTGTGAAAGCTCACCCACAGGCTTTGAAACGCCCTGACAATGTCCCTCGGCCTCTGTTATCAATGACAAAAGACAAGCCCTGGCAGGATGCGACCCGCGTCCGCGCGCTGGGGCGTTGATGCACGATGCCGCCGGAATGGTCGGCACCACCGCGGAGCGAGCGAAGGGAGGCAGCCGTGAGGCCACTGAGCCGCCGCCAGACGATCAAGGGTCTGGGCGCGGCCTCGCTGTTCGCGGGGCTGGCGGGCAGTGCCGCCTTGTCCACGGCCGCGCTGGCGCAGGCGGTCGGCTGGGCAAAGCTGAAGGGCCAGAGCATCCGCGTTTTCTGGCCGGACACGCCCCATTTTGTGCTCGCCAAAACGCTGCTGCCCGACTTCACCGCTGCTACCGGCATCAAGGTCGAGCTCGACATGCGCCCGCCTTCGGCGCTGCGTGCGGCCGCGCGCGAGGATCTGTCCCGGCCCTTCGGCAGCTACGACGTGGTGGCCTACGACAGCCTCTGGAAGACCGAATTTGCCCGCCGCCGCTATCTCGCCGACCTCGAGCCGCTCTTCAAGAACGCCGATCTGGCTATGCCGGGCTACGACTTGACCGACATCGTCAAGAGCTACCTGGAAGGCCTGGGAGTGGCCGGCGGACGCCGCGGCTACCTGACCGGACCCGGGGCCAAGGTCTACGGCCTGCCCTACAGCGCCGAATGCTCGGTGCTCGGCTATCGCGGCGACCTGTTCGAGAAGCACAAGATCGCCGTGCCCAAGACCTATGATGACTTGCTGGCCGCCATTGCCACAGTCCGCCAGAAGGAGCCGGGCATCGGCGGTTTGGCCGCCCGCGCGAAGTCCGGCAGCGAGGCGACCACCGGCTGGCTGATGCACCTGTCGCCGCACGGCGGCAGCGTGATCGATGACGCGTTCCTGCCGCACGTCGCCGACCAGGAGGCAGTGGAAGCCACGCGCGCCTACAAGCTCATCGTCGAGACCGGCCCCGCGGGCACTGCCACCTTCGACGGCGCGGCAATGACATCCGCCTTCCTGCAAGGGCAGGCAGCCATGTACCTCGATGGCATCTCCATCTTCGGTCCCGCGTCCGATCCCGAAAAGACCAAGCTGATCTCCAAGCTCGGCTTCGCCGTCCACCCGCAGGCGAAAGCGGCCTCGGGCGCCATGTGGGGCTGGGGGTTGGGCATTCCCGCCAACGCCGTCCGCAAGGAGGCGGGCTTCGTCCTCCTGCAATGGCTGACGGCCAAGCCCCAGGACGTGCGCATCACCGCACGCGGCGGCCTGCCGATCCGGCTGTCGACGCTCGACCACCCCGACGTCAAGAAGCGCTATCCGGTGGATCTCTTGCGCGCGAGCATCAAGCTCGCCAACCCGGATTGGCGCCCGTTGATCGAGGAGTGGGAGGAGATCTCCGAGCATGTCCTCGGCCCCCGCATCGCGCGCATGGCGGCCGGCAGTCTGGGCATCGAGGCAGGCTTGCAGGAAGCATCCGGCGAGATCCTGAAAATCTGCCAGCGCGCGGGCTATTACCGCACCTGAGCGGCGCAAGCCGCACGACATCTCGAGCGTTCACGCTGCAGGGGCAACGCCGCGCTGGCGGCCGGCTCCCCGCAGGGGAGTTGCCGGCGCCATCAAAGATTGAACACACGCATGGGATGCAGCGCGCCCTTGCTGATCTCACCCAGCGCGATGATTTGGCCGCGAACCGTCGCGTAGACCATGCCCGACAGGATCGGCGCATCACGTCCCCGGATCAGCACCGACTGCCCGCGCGCAAGTTGTGCCGCGTCGGATGCGCTAACGATGACCGCCGGCACGTCTTCCAGCGCCGTCTCGATCGGCAGAAGGTGCTTTTGAAGCGTCCCCGCCCCGGCATCGCCAGCGCCGAGCTCGCGCAGCGCATCGAGCGTGACCGACTGAACTTCCGCGAACGGCCCGACCCGTGTCCGCCGAAGTGCGATGATATGGCCGAAACACCCCAGGATCTCACCGATGTCGCGGGCGAGCGCGCGCACATAGGTGCCCTTGCCGCAGACCGCCTCGAACACGGTGGTCTCCCCATCCGGCATGTCGACGATGTCCAGGGCATCGATCACCACCGGCCGCGGTTCCAGCGCGACCGTCTCTCCGTCGCGGGCGAGATCGTAGGCGCGGTTGCCGTCGATCTTGATGGCGGAGAACTGTGGCGGACGCTGCAGGATTTCCCCGATGAAGCGTGGCAGCACGGCCTCGATTGAAGCGCGCGTCGGCCGCGCCTCGCTGACGCGCACGACCTTGCCTTCCGCGTCGTCGGTGTTGGTTTCCTCCCCCCAGCGCACCGTGAACCGGTAGGCCTTCTCACCATCGACGGCGAATGAGACCGTCTTCGTCGCTTCCCCGAAGGCGATCGGCAGGATGCCGGTGGCGAGCGGATCGAGCGTGCCCGCATGCCCTGCCTTCTGTGCGTCGAACAGCCGCTTCACGGCACCCAGCGCCTGCGTCGACGTCATGCCGGCTGGCTTGTCCAGAACCAGCCATCCGTGGACGGGCGTACCTTTTTTGCGTCGGGCCATGAGAGGTCGGGCTGCCGTTGGAAATTGAAGAGAGGACGAGGAGCGAACGAGTAGGGATCGCCGGATGGGCGTTTGAGGTCGGTGCATCGAAACCGGAGCGACTTCGCCGCTCCTGGATGTCGGGCAACGCACGAGAGCCGAGCGGCACAGACGCCGATCCGCGCCCGGTCCTCACTCTTTTTTCACGTCGGCGCGCACGCGCGGGCTGTCGAGCAGTCGGTCGATGCGCGAGGCCTCCTCGAAGCTCTCGTCCTCGCGAAACCGGATATCAGGCGCGAACTTCAGATCGAGCGCACCCGCGATCTCGCCGCGGATGAACCGTTTGTGGCGATTGAGCGCGGTGATGACCGGGGTGATGTCCGACCCGCCCAGCGGCATCACGTAAGCCGTCGCGAGCTTGAGATCGGGCGACATGCGCACTTCCGAGATCGTGATCACGTGCTCGGCGATGACGTCGTCGTGGATCTCCGCGCGCGTCAGCATCTCGGCGAGCTTGTGCCGGATCAGTTCGCCCACGCGCAGCGAGCGCTGTGACGGGCCGGCGGCATGGCCCTGCCGTTTGGTGTGTCGGGGCATCGTCGTCTCCTGCGGCCGGGCTTGGACCGGCTGGCAGCTTGCGCATCAAAACAATGAGTACGGCAGACCGATGCGGCCTGCCGCAATTGAGCGATCGTCGGCGCTCACAGCGTCCGCTTCACCGTCTCGACGTTGTAACACTCGATGACGTCGCCTTCGCGGATGTCCTGGTAGTTGGCGAAGGACATGCCGCATTCCTGGCCGGCGGGCACTTCCTTGACGTCGTCCTTGAACCGCTTGAGGATCGAAAGCGTCCCCTCGTGGATCACGACGTTGTCGCGGATGAGACGCACCTTGGCGCCGCGCTCCACTTTGCCTTCCGAGACGCGGCAGCCCGCGACCTTGCCGACCTTGGAGATGTTGAACACCTGCAGGATCTGCGCGTTGCCGAGGAACACCTCGCGCACCGTCGGCGCCAGCAGGCCCGACATCGCCGCCTTCACGTCGTCGACCAGGTCGTAGATGATGTTGTAGTAGCGGATCTCGACCCCGTCGCGATCCGCCGCCGCCTTCGCCTGCACATTAGCGCGGACATTGAAGCCGACCACGACGGCTTTCGACGCATTCGCCAGCGCGACATCGGATTCCGTGATGCCGCCGACGCCGGTATGCACCATGCGGGCGCCGACCTCGTCGGTTCCAAGCTTCTGCAGCGAGCCGATGATGGCTTCGACCGAACCCTGCACGTCGCCCTTGATGAGAAGGTTGAATTCCTTCTTCCCGGCGCTGTCCTTCAAGGACTGCATCATCTGCTCGAGCGTGCGCGGCGTACCCGCCGAGCCGAGCGTCTCGCGCCGCTTGCGCACGCGATAGTCGGTGATCTCGCGGGCACGTGCTTCGCTTTCCACCACGGCGAACTGGTCGCCGGCTTCCGGCGCGCTGTCGAAGCCGAGAACCTCCACGGGCACCGACGGTCCGGCCTTCTGCGTATTCGCACCCTTATCGTCGATCAGGGCGCGCACGCGGCCCCACGCCGAGCCAGCCACGACGATGTCGCCGACCTTCAGCGAGCCGCGCTGGACGAGCAGGGTGCCGACCGGGCCGCGCCCACGTTCCAACTTCGCCTCGATCACGAAACCTTCTGCCGAGCGATCCGTGTTCGCCTTCAGTTCCAGGATCTCCGCCTGCAGGCTGATCGCCTCGAGTAGCTTGTCGAGGTTCAGCTTCTTCAGCGCAGAGACTTCGATGTCCTGCATCTCGCCCGACATGCTTTCGACGACGATCTCGTGCTGCAACAGCTCGGTGCGCACGCGATTGGGATCGGCGTCGGGCTTGTCGATCTTGTTGATGGCCACGATGATCGGCACACCGGCAGCCTTGGCGTGGCTGATCGCCTCGATCGTCTGCGGCATGACACCGTCGTCGGCAGCGACGACCAGAATGACGATATCCGTCACCTTCGCGCCGCGTGCGCGCATCGCGGTGAACGCGGCGTGGCCCGGCGTGTCGATGAACGTCACGTCGTCGCCCGACGGCGTCTTCACCTGATAGGCGCCGATGTGCTGGGTGATGCCACCGGCTTCCCCGGCCACCACGTTCGCCGAGCGGATCGCGTCGAGCAGCGACGTCTTGCCGTGGTCGACGTGACCCATGATCGTGACGACTGGAGCGCGCGGCGTCTGGGCGTCGTCGGCGTCCTTGTCGCCGATGAAGCCCATCTCCACGTCGGCTTCCGAGACGCGCTTGGGCGTATGCCCGAACTCCTGCACGATCAGCTCGGCGGTGTCGGCATCGATCACGTCGGTGATCTTGTGCATCGCGCCTTGCTTCATCAGCAGCTTGATGAGGTCGACAGCGCGTTCTGTCATGCGGTTGGCGAGTTCCTGGATCGTGATCGCCTCGGGGATCGTCACCTCGCGCACGATCTTCTCCCGCGACTGCTGCACGCCCATCGCGCGCAACTTTTCGCGCTCGCGCTTGCGGCGCAGCGATGCGAGCGAACGCTCGCGCTGCTGCTCGTCGAAGGCGTTGTTGATGGTCAGTTTGACGCGCTCGCGCCGCTCCTCGCCCGTCTTGACGGGCTTGTTGAGGGGCATCTTGGCGCCACGCTTGACCGCGCGGCTGTCATCATCGTCACCGGTATCGGCCACCGGTACCGCCGGACGTGCGAGCCGGCGCGGCGTCTCGACCTCGGGGGCCGGCGCCGTGGGGGCTTCGGCCGCAGGCCGACGCGAGGGAATGCTGATTTCCTGGGGCCGGCCACCGGCCTGGATGAAGCCTGGACGATGGAACTCGGACCGTCCGCGCCCGGCGGGCGTCGCGCCAGCAGGCGCCGCTGCAGCCGGCTGAGCCGTCCGCGCCCGCTGCGTCTCGCCCCGCGCCTCGACCGGTGCGGGCGTCGCTGGCACGTCCGCTTGTGCCGGAGGTGCCGGCTCTTCGCTCGCCGCCACCGGCGTCGCGGGCGCATCTGTCGGCGCCTGAGCGGCCTGCCCGGCGGCCTCGGCAGCCTCCGACGCCTGCTTCAGGGCCGCCTCGCGCTGCGCCGCTTCGGCGCGCTCGGCTTGGGCGCGTGCTTCGGCTTCCGCACGCTGCCGCTCATCGGCCTCGCGCTGGCGTGCCATGGCAAGCGCCTGGTTGCGCGCGTCCATCTCGCCCTGCGACAGCGAGCGTTGTGCCTGCTGCGGCCGCGGCGGCTCGGTGCGCGCAGCGCCCGGCGTGGCGCGCGCCTTCTGACCCTGCGGCGCCGGTGTCGGCGCTGTCTGCGGTCGCTCCGCCTCGCCGCCCGCCGACGTGACCAGCTTGCGCGGCCGGCGCACGACCTCGACCTGGACGGTCTTGGACCGGCCCCGGCTGAAGTTCTGCCTGACGTGACCGGACTCGACCGTCTGCTGCAAGCTCAAGGGCTTGCGCGTCCCGCTGCGGAGCGTTTTGTCGGTCGTGTCCTTCGTTTCACTCATGCTTTATCCGTTCGAAGTCATCGATGGGCGACGGGCATCGCTGCCCAGGCTGTCAATCGGTCGTGCGCCGGTATCGCTCAAGGCGCCCGGCCTCCGAAATCGCGCGGTCAGCCGCCCCGCCCGTGCCGAGGCCAGCATGTACCACATTTGGGCGGCCGATGGCCAAGCTCAATTCTTCGATCGAAAGATCGTCGAACACGGGCGCGGACCTGCCGAGCGCGGTTTGCACGGCTGCGAATTTGCGATCGAGCTTGTCGCGCCCGTCGGCGGCCGCCTCGTGGGCGTGCAGCAGGCAGGCGACTTTGCCGGCGTTAAGCCCGGCCTCGATCTTGGTAAACCCGGTCGTCACCTGCCCGGCCTTGTTGGCCAGCGCCAGGGTTTCACCGAGCCGGCGGCGCATCAGCCGCTCGACCAGGTCGGGCAGGTCCTCCGGCACGGCCACCGCGCGCTTCAGGCTGCGCGCGAAGGCCTTCCGGCGAACGGCCTCCTCGACCGACTGACGTGTGGCCCTGACCCAGACCCCGCGCCCCGGCAGGCGGCGGGCGAGGTCCGGCACCAGCCCGTCCGGGCCAGCCACGAAACGGATCAGCTCCCCGGGCGGCAGCGTTTCCCGCGAGACGACGCACAGGCGTACGACGTCGTCGCGTGACGCGTCCTTTGCCGAGCGATCTGTCGTCTCACAAAGCATGATGCCGCTAGCGTTCCTTTAGCCTTCCCGACGATGTGGACAACGGCGCGCATCACGCGCCCAGTCCCGTGCCCGATCCCGTGGCCAGTTCCGACCCCGCCGGTTGGGCGGCGTCATCCTGCGGCTGGGAGGCCTCGCCATCGGCTTCGGCCAGTGCCGCCAACTCCTGTGCGATGGCCTCCGCTTCCATTGCGGCGAGATCCTCCGGCGAGATCCAGCCGGCCAGCACGCGCGCGTGCATGATCAGCGCCTCCGCCTGCCGACGATCGACCTCGAAGCCGTCCAGCACGCCCTTGTGGCGCACCGGCTCGGCGTCCTTTTCCCGCTTGCGCTCCACCCAGCCGGTCAGATCGTCCGTGGCGCAGTCGGCCAGGTCTTCCACGGTCTTGATGCTGTTCTCGCCGAACGCGACCATCATGGCCGTGGTGACGCCCTCGACCTGCGCCAGCTCGTCTGCCACGCCAAGCTCGCGCCTGCGCGCATCGCGCTCCGCCTCGAGCTTCTCCAGGTATTCGCGCGCACGCGTCTGGATCTCGACCGCGGTGTTCTCGTCGAAGCCTTCGATGCGCGCGATCTCGTCGAGCTCCACGAACGCCACTTCCTCGACGTTGGCGAAGCCTTCCGTGACGAGCAGCTGGGCGATGACCTCGTCGACGTCGAGCGCTTCCATCAGCAGCTGCGAGCGTTCCGCGAACTCCTTCTGGCGCCGCTCGCTCTCCTCCTGCTCGGTCAGGATGTCGATGTCCCAGCCCGTCAGCTGCGAGGCGAGCCGCACGTTCTGGCCGCGCCGTCCGATGGCGAGCGAGAGCTGACTCTCCGGCACCACCACCTCGATCCGGTTGGTCTCCTCGTCGAGCACGACCTTGGCGACTTCCGCAGGGGCCAGCGCGTTGACGATGAACGTCGCTGCGTCCGGGCTCCACGGGATGATGTCGACCTTTTCGCCCTGCAGCTCGGCGACCACGGCCTGCACGCGCGCACCGCGCATGCCGACGCAGGCGCCGACCGGGTCGATCGAGCTGTCCTTGGAGATCACCGCGATCTTGGCGCGGCTGCCGGGATCGCGGGCGACCGACTTGATCTCGACCACGCCCTCGTAGATCTCGGGCACCTCCTGAGCGAACAGCTTGGCCATGAATTCCGGCTTGGCGCGCGACAGGAAGATCTGCGGGCCGCGCTGCTCGCGGCGCACGTCGTAGATGTAGGCGCGGATGCGGTCGCCGAGCCGCACGGCCTCGCGCGGGATCATCTCGTCGCGGCGGATGATGCCCTCCGCGCGGCCCAGGTCGACGATCACGTTGCCGTACTCGACCCGCTTCACCGTGCCGTTCACGATCTCGCTGATCCGGTCCTTGTATTCGCCGAACTGACGCTCACGCTCGGCCTCGCGCACCTTCTGCACGATCACCTGCTTGGCGTTCTGCGCCGCCACGCGACCGAACTCCAGCGGCGGCAGATGCTCGATCAGCTCGTCGCCCACCGCTGCGTCCGCCTTGCGGCGCTGCGCGTCCTCCAGCGAGATCTGCGTGGATTCGTTCTCGACCGTCTCCACCACCGTCAGCACGCGCGCCAGCCGCGTTTCGCCCGTACGCGGGTCGATCGCGCAGCGAATATCGTTTTCCGCGCCATAGCGTGACTTGGCCGCCTTCTGGATCGCGTCCTCCATCGCCTGGATGACGATCCGGCGATCGATCGTCTTCTCACGCGCAACGGCGTCGGCAATCTGCAAGAGCTCGAGCCTGTTGGCACTGATGCCGGTCATGGCCATGGTCTAGTGCTCCTTTTGATCATCGATCATGTCGTCGGGTGCCTCCGCGCCATCCGACAGCGCACCCTTTGTTTTCGCCTTCGAGCGCCGCAGCGCTTCGCGGATCAAGTCGTCGGTCAGCACGAGCCGTGCTTCCGCGATCAGCGCCAGCGGCAGACCGATGACTGTGCGGCCGACCTGGTCGAGTTCGACCTCCAGGCGCGCCTCTCCGTCCTCGTAGCCTTCCAGCCGCCCTCTGAAGCGTTTGCGGCCGTCGATCGCTTCGGAAAGCTCCACCTTCGCCTCGTAGCCGGACCAGTCCTCGAAATCGGACGGCCTGACCAGCGGGCGGTCGATGCCCGGCGAGGAGACCTCCAGCCGATAGGCGCCCTCGATCGGATCGGCGACGTCGAGGATCGGCGACACCTGCTTGGAAATCGTCTCGCAGTCGTCGATGTTGATCGTGCCGTCGGGCCGCTCGGCCATGATCTGCACGTTCGGAACCTCGCGCCCGCTGACAACGAGCCGCACGAGGCGAAAGCCGAGGTCCTCGAGCACGGGCTCGATCAAGGCGGCGAGCTCGCTCGCGCGACCCTTTTCACGAATGAAGCGCGCGCTTGGCGCACTCGCATCGTTTTCCGACATGGACCCGAAACGCCCGCTGCAACTAGGATATGGGGTGCGTCATCAAAACAAAAAGAGCGGACCCCGGAGGGCCCACTCTCGAGTTGAGATGATCATGAGCAATTCAAGAGTACGTGATGGTGAAAAGATATGCAACCCCGTTTTGAATTTTTTTGACAGGTCCGTAATCTGCCCGTCATCGGCGCATCAGGGTTAAGAACATGGCACGCCGGCCCTCACGCGACGCCTTGGCCTCGTAGCGCGTTGGTGGACGGGCGTCGGGCCCCTGCCGCCAGTCGGCGGCCGATCGGGCCGTCCACACCAGATCTCGTTGAGACTGCAAGGCAATCAGGATGGTGCGGGCATAGTCGCCGATGTCCGTGGCGATCCTCAGCTCAGCCCCCGGGCGCAGCACGCGCGCCAGCATCGCCAGGGTGCCCGGGTTCACAAGCCTGCGCTTAACGTGCCGCTTCTTGGGCCAGGGATCCGGAAACAGGACGAACGCGCGCCCGAGCGAGGCGTCCGGCAGCCACCGCAGCAGCGGCCGCGCGTCGTCGGGGTGGATTAGTACGTTACCCAGCCGCCCCGCCTCGATCCCGGCCAGCGCCTTGACGCCCCCCTCCTCGAACGGCTCGCAGCCGATCAGCCCGATGCCTGGGTTGCGCTCCGCCTGCCAGATCAGATGCTCCGCCCCGCCGAAGCCGATCTCAAGCCAGACCTCGCGGACCTTGGCGCCTCGCGCCTGAAAAAGTTCGCCCAGGTCCTCAGGCGGCGCCCCTTCGAGTGGGACACGCACCCGCGGCAGCACGTCTTCCAGCAGCTGTGACTGACGCGGCGACAGCTTGCGGCCGCGCCGCCGGCCGAACGATCGCAGGTCGTCCCGCGCGTCGGCCTGGTCCCTGGGGGCCGGGTCGTCGGCGTCGCCGGGCGGGGAATGAGGGATCATGATCGGTCGCACACGAAAGCATCGGGGCGCACGGCGTCTGCCGGCGCCCCGTTACGTTGCCGCATCAGCCGCGATGCAGGCCGCAGATCTTGTTGCCGGCGGGATCGCGCAGGTAGGCCAGATAAACCTTCCCGGCCGCGCCTTGGCGCCAGCCCGGCGGATCCTCGCACGGTGTGCCGCCTGCGGCGACGCCCGCGGCGTGCCACTTGTCGACGGTCGCGGTGCTGTCGCAGGCAAAGCCGATCGTGCCGCCGTTGGCGTGACACGCCGGCGCGCCGTCGATCGGCTTGGAGATGGCGAACACGCCCGTCGGCGTGCGGTAGAACACGCGGCCCTTGGGATCGGCCTTACCGGCCGTGACCCCCAGCGCGCCGAGCACGGCGTCGTAGAACGTCTTGGAGGCGTCGATGTCGTTGGCACCGACCATCACATGCGAGAACATGGCGAATTTCCCTGATTGAGCCCCCGTCGTGGGAGCCTTGCGTCACAAAACATGCCGGCAGCGTGGGCTGCCGGCATGAGACGTTATCCATCATGCGCCGATGAACGGCGCCGTGTCGAGTGCCAGACTTAAGCCCCGCAAGCCTTGCGCAGCTTGTCGGCGACGTCGGTCTTCTCCCAGGAAAAACCGCCATCTGCATCCGGCTCGCGGCCGAAATGGCCGTAGGCGGAGGTTCGCGAGTAGATCGGCTTGTTGAGATCCAGATGCTTGCGGATACCGCGCGGCGTCAGGTCCATCACCTCCGCCACAGCGGCCTCGATCTTGGCTTCGTCGACCTGTCCGGTGCCGTAGGTGTCGACGTAGATCGACAGCGGCCGCGCCACGCCGATCGCGTAGGCCAATTGGATCGAGCAGCGCTCAGCCAGACCTGCGGCGACGACGTTCTTGGCCAGATAGCGCGACGCATAGGCCGCCGACCGGTCCACCTTCGTCGGATCCTTGCCCGAGAAGGCGCCGCCGCCGTGAGGTGCCGCGCCGCCATAGGTGTCGACGATGATCTTGCGGCCCGTCAGGCCGCAGTCGCCGTCGGGTCCGCCGATGTAGAACGCGCCCGTGGGATTGATGTGCCAGGCCGTATCCTTGCCGATCCAGCCGTCCGGCAGCGCCTTGCGCACGTACGGCTCCACGATCTCGCGCACCTGATTGGAGCTCATGTCCTTGTCGAGATGCTGGTGCGAGACCACGATCGCGGTGACGCCGACCGGCTTGCCGTCCTCGTAGCGCACGGTGACCTGGCTCTTGCTGTCCGGGCCGAGCTTGGCTGCAGGCCCCGAGCCCGATTTCCGCGCTGCGGCAAGATCCGCCAGGATGCGATGCGAATAGTAGATCGGCGCCGGCATCAGCACCGGCGTCTCCTTGCACGCATAGCCGAACATGATGCCCTGGTCGCCGGCACCTTCTTCCTGGTTGCTCGGCTGCTTGGCGTCGACGCCCGCTGCGATATCGGACGACTGTCCGTGCAGCAGCACCTCGATGTTGCAGTTGGCCCAGTGGAAGCCGTCCTGCTCGTAGCCGATGTCACGGATCGCCTTGCGGGTGAGATCCTGGATCATGGCGACGGTGACGCCCTTGGGCCCTCGGTACTCGCCCGCGATCACGACGCGGTTGGTGGTCGCCAGTGTTTCGCACGCCGCACGTAGGATCCACGGATCGAGCCCCTCTCGGGCGCCTTCTCGATAGAAAGCATCGACGACTTCGTCCGAAATTCGGTCGCAGACTTTGTCGGGATGCCCCTCCGAGACGGATTCGCTCGTGAAGAGATAGGACTTGCGGGCCACGTGGTCACCTCGTGGATGAATGACAGGATTTGGGGTTCGCCGGCCGTTCTCGCAGCCTTTTCCGGGAGGGTCAAGGCTGGCGGCCAGTATGGTTAGGCCGGTTGTTGGCGAGTTGGCCTCCCGGCCGATCTCAGCTGGTGCTTTCCCCGGCGAGGGTCTTGACGAGGTCGACGATCGATTTGCGGACCTTGGGATCCGTCACTTTGAGGAACGCCTTGTTGAGTTCCAGACCGTCGCGGCTCGACAGGAAATCGACCACATAGCTTTCGGCCGGCCGCTCCGCGAAGCCAACCTGCGCCGACGCCGGGCCGTTATTGGTGTCCTGGACGTCCTCGTAGAAGAATTGCACCGGAACGCCGAGCACCTTGGATAGGTCGTAAAGGCGGCTCGCACCGATCCGGTTGACGCCCTTTTCGTATTTCTGGACCTGCTGGAATGTCAGGCCGAGGCTTTCGCCGAGCTTCTCCTGGCTCATGCCCAGGATCATACGCCGCAGCCGCACCCGTCCGCCGACATGAATGTCGACCGGGTTGGGCCGGCGGGCGCTGTGATCGTCGCTCGCGCCAGCCTCGTTCGTCCCGTTGGCTCGCACCATTTTTGGAGAATCCTGCGATGTTTGAAAAAGATCATCGTTCAACTCATTCGTATGAGGCCGACGCGAGGCGAGTCAACTCTTTCGAGTGCGCAGTCAGTTTTTCGGTCGGAACTTGAAAGTTATATGCTCGCGCTGCGACTAATGCAGGCGCCGTGTTTTCTTCCAGCAAAGCGCCAGCAGGCCTGCAAGGGCGGCCAGAACGGCCGGCAGCATCCACCGGCCATGCTGGGCAAAGACGGTCGGCTCCAGCGCCTGTGGCAAGCCGATGTCGATGACGCCGCGCACATCGAGGTCCAATCGCGACAGGATCCGCCCGTAAGGGTCGATGACGGCTGAAATGCCGTTATTGGCAGACCGGACCAGCGGCAGTCCCTGTTCGACGGCGCGGATTTGCGCCTGTTGCAGGTGTTGCCACGGCCCGATCGAGTGGCCGAACCAGCCGTCGTTGGTCACGTTGACGAGAACGCCGGGACGTCCGTCTCCGACGATCGCGTCGGGAAATATCGCCTCGTAGCAAACCAGTGCACCGACCGGCGGCAGCCCCGCGACGGTGAGCAGCGGACGCGGCGAGCGTCCCGAGGTGAAGCCGCCGCGCATCTGCGTGAGCTGCCTGAGCCCGATCGCCTCCAGCACACCCTGGAACGGCAGGTATTCCCCGAACGGGACGAGATGGATCTTGTCGTAGAGCCCCGCCAGCCCGCCCCCGAAGCCGAACACCATCAAGCTGTTGTAGGCGCGGCGCCCGGGATCGTCGCGCGCCGCCGTCTCCCTCAACGGCTCGTTCGCGCGAGCCGGCGCCGACGCTTCCAGGCGCAGCGCCCCGCTCATCAACAGCGTACGCGGCGGCAACAGCGCCCCGATTTCCGCCAGTGCTTCCGGCCGCTGTAACGGCAGGAACGGCATCGCCGCCTCCGGCCAAACCAGATGCGTGACGCCGGCGAGGTCGTCGACGCGGCCGGCCGCGTTCCGGCGTGAAAGGTCCAGATGGCGGTCGAAGTTGGCGCGCTGGAACTGCGGCACCCATTTCTCGTGCTGGGCGATGCTGGGTTGCACGATGCGCAGCTTCACGTCGGCCACGAACCGCGACGGCGCGTCCGCCAGCCGGACCGCGCCATATCCCCACAGTGCCGCAAGGAGGCCTGCCGCCAGGCCGGCCCCCGTCCAACGCGATGCCTTGCCCCCGCTGCCCGTCTCTGCGCGCGCGTGATCGGGTTGCGCAAAGCACGCCAACGGCGCGGCGAAAACTACCACCACCAGCGGCGTCAGCGCGTAGACGCCGAGCACCGCCGCCGATTGCGCGAGCGCCAAAGGCGCGGTCAGCGCATAGCCCAGAAGGTTCCACGGAAAGCCGGTGAACAGATGCCCACGCAGCCATTCGGCAAGCCCGATCGCGATCGCCAGCGTTAGGACGCGCGCGAGCCCGGACCGCCAGAATTGCCGCGCCGCCGCGATGGCAACGCCATGGAACGCGGCCAGTGCGGCCGGCAGCAGCGTGACCGCGAACGGCAGCAGCCAAGCGAACTTGTCCGCCTCCACGAGGAACGCTTCCCCGATCCACGCCAGACCGATAACGAAGTAGCCGAACCCGAACCACCAGCCCACACGCGCGGCCTGAAACGAAGAATGCGTGCGCCACACCGCGCGCAGGCGACCGGCGCCCGGCTTTGCGCTCGCCCTTACTCCCGACGCCCCACTGGCACCCGACTTGGCGCCGGTCTGGTCTTCCAAGCCGCGGCCGGCAGGCACCGAGGTGCCGTCGATCAGCCACACCAGCACCGCCAGCGTCGCAAACAGCACCGGCGTGGCGTGAAACGGCGCATGCGCCAGAACGCTGATGGCGCCCGCGATCCACGCCGCGGTCGCGCGCTTCCAACCTCGCAGTGCTGCGACGCGGCTGGCCAGGCGCTCGGCGGCGCCGGCGATGGCGCTGACCGTCATTCCTGTGCGCCGGCCTCGGCGGCCTGCACCTTCGGCGCGTGGACCTTGAGCTTTTTCACCCGGCGGGGATCGGCATCCAGCACCTCGAATTCGATGCCGCTGGCGTGCCGGACCACCTCGCCGCGCGCAGGCACGCGCCCGACGATGGAGAACACCAGCCCGCCGAGCGTGTCGATATCCTCCGCCTCTTCCTTATCCAGAAGGCTGATGCCGAGGCGCGCCTCCAACGCCTGCACCGGAGCCCGCGCCAGCGCGACCAGACCGAGCTTGGCGTCCTCGTAGATCAGCGCCTCCTCGGCCTCGTCGTGCTCGTCCTCGATCTCGCCGACGATCTGCTCGACGAGGTCTTCGATGCTCACGAGGCCATCCGTGCCGCCGTATTCGTCGACCACGATCGCGAGGTGGATGCGCGTCGTCTGCATGCGCAGCAACAGGTTCATCGCCGGCATCGACGGCGGCACGTACAGCACCTGACGGCGGATCTTCGCCGACAGGATCGAGCGTGACAGGTCGCACCGCGACAGGTCGATGCCGTCGAACGGCCCTGAGACGTTGATGCCGTTCATGTCCTTGCTGGCCGGCTCGCGTGCCGCGCCCGCGCCCGACCCCTCGTCCTGGCCGCCAGCTGGTGCGTCGGTCCCCGCCGTCTCGGAGTGGCTCTTGCGCCCGTTGCCGTTGGCCTCGCTCATCATCCAGGCGACAACATCCTTGATGTGGATCATGCCGCGCGGGTCATCGAGCGTCTCGTGGAACAGCGGGATGCGCGAGACGCCGGCCTCCACGAACGTCCGCAACAGATCGGCCAGCGGCTCCGTCTCATCGAGTGCGATGATGTCGGCGCGCGGCACCATCACGTCCTCGACGCGCAGCGCGCCGAAACGCAACAGCCGCAGCATCATCTCCCGCTCCTCGTCGCGGAAAGAAGCCGTCGCCGTGGTATCGCGCAGCGCGTCCTCGAGCGTATCGCGCAGTGTCGGCGCGCCGGGCAACCCCAGCTTCGCCTTGATGCCGGCCAGCCATCCCAGCGTCGAGCCTGGGTTGCGGGCTTCGCCGCGTTCATCGTCGACGCCGGTGCGTTCGGTCCGGCCGTTGGAGGATTGTTCGCTGGTCGTCATGTCGTTGGACCTTCGTCGGCGGCGGCCAGGCGCTGATCCGTCGATCTCGCCTCACAATAAGGATTGTCGATGCCGAGATCGGCCAGAAGGCGCGTTTCCAGCGCTTCCATCGCCTCGGCTTCGATGTCGGTTTCGTGATCGTAGCCGATCAGATGCAGCAGGCCGTGGATCACGAGATGCTGCAGATGATGAGCGAGCGGCATGCCGAGGTCGCCCGCTTCACGCACGAGCGTCTCGTGCGCGAGCACGATGTCGCCGATCATGACAGGATGCCCCGCGCTCGCCGTTGCGCCGCCGGCCGTCTTCGGAGCAGGAAAGGACAGCACATTCGTCGGCTTGTCGAAGCCGCGATAGCTGGCATTGAGCGCGCGCACCTCTGTATCGCTCGATAAGGCCACCACGGCTTCGAATGGGCCGGAGAGCCCCGCGGCATGGCGCTCGCCACTGCCATGCGGGTGATCTTGCGGCTGGATCAGACCGGCCCCGAGGCCCGCCGCCACCACCTCCGCCGCCCGGTGGATCAACTCGGGCGCATCGCCAAGCGTAGCCCAACTATCGGCTGCCACCACCACATCGACCACCAGCGCCGCCGCGGCGCCAGGTCGAGGGTCGTCGTCGTCCGAGCCCCGGTCTTCGGGGCAACTGTCGCTTTCGTCGTTCATCTCACTCGCGTGCCGCAAACGGAGGTCTGCCGTGCGCTGGCACGTCTCGTACTGGGTTACGTCGTCGATTCTATCGCCATCCGGCGCAATTGTCCGCAGTCATGCGAGCTTCTCGTAAGCCGCCACGATACGGGCGACGAGGTCGCGCCGCACCACGTCGGCGCCGGTGAATCGCACCGCCTCGATGCCCGGCACGCCGGCCAGCAGCCCGACCGCTTCCTCCAGGCCCGAGCGCATGCCCGGCGGCAGGTCGATCTGCGTCGGATCGCCCGTCACCACCATCTTGGAGTTCTCACCGAGGCGGGTGAGAAACATCTTCATCTGCATGCTCGTTGTGTTCTGCGCCTCGTCGAGGATGACGAAGGCATTGGCGAGCGTGCGCCCGCGCATGAACGCCAGCGGCGCGATCTCGATGACGCCGGTCTCCAGATCGCGCTCGACCTTCTCCGGCGGCAGCACGTCGTAGAGCGCGTCGTAGAGCGGGCGCAGGTAGGGATCGACCTTCTCGCGCATGTCGCCGGGCAGAAACCCGAGCCGCTCGCCCGCCTCGACGGCCGGCCGCGACAGGATCATCCGTTCCACCAGCCCGCGCTCCAGGCAATGCGCGGCCGCGGCAACGGCAAGATAGGTCTTGCCTGTGCCCGCCGGCCCGACACCGAACACGAGGTCGACCTCGTTGAGCGCGCGGATATAGCTGCTTTGCATCGGCGTGCGCGCCTTGATCACGCGCTTGCGCGTCGCGATCTGCGCCTGCCCGTCGCCGGACGGCGCTTCGTGGCTGGCGTGCCGGATCAGCCCGTCGAAGTCACCAGGGCCGATATCCTGTCCCTTGACGACCCGATCGTAGAGCTGCTCGAGCACGTCACGCGCGATGGCGCAGGCCGCCTCCGAGCCCGACAGGATCACGACGTTGCCGTGCGCGTGGGCGTCGATGCCCAGGCGATCCTCGATCAGCGCGAGGTGGCTGTCGTATTCGCCGAGCAGGCGCGTGAGCACTCTGTTGTCTTCGAACGGAACGACCACGCGCTTCTTGGCGCCCTGGCTCTTGGGCGCCCGGCCTGCTCCGGCTGGGCCGGATCCGCGAATCCCGGTCAATACGGGTTCTCCTCAATGAGTTTGCGCGAATCGAGGTGCATAGGCAGCCGGATGCTAGCACGGAATCGGCCGCCGCATAGGCTTGCCCCCGCCGTGCGACAGGATGATGGCTGGCGCGGATAAGGGCGGGGACCGGTCGGTGCGTGATCAAAAGGCGGGCGCGTCCGCGCGCACGATGCCCGACAGGCTGTTGGGCCCGGCTGACGAGATCTCCACCGGAAGGATGCGCCCGATGAGGCCCGGGTCGACCTCGGCGTGGACCGACTGCAGGTAGGGCGAGCGGCCGACGAGCTGGCCCGAGCGGCGGCCCATGCGGTCGAACAGCACCGGAAAGGTCTTGCCGACGCAACCTTCGTTGAACGTGGACTGCTGCAAGGCGAGCAGCTGCTGCAGCCGTTGCAGCCGGTCGGTCTTCTCTGCTTCCGGGATCTGCCCGTCCATCGTCGAGGCCGGCGTACCGGGCCGCGGTGAATACTTGAACGAGTAGGCCTGCGCGAAGCCGACCTCCGCGACCAGGTCGAGCGTCGCCTGGAACTCCGCTTCCGTCTCGCCGGGAAAGCCGACGATGATGTCGGTCGACAGCGCGATGTCGGGCCGCGCCGCCCGGATGCGCGCCACGAGGCGCACATAGTCGTCGGCCGTGTGCTTGCGGTTCATGGCCGCCAGGATGCGGTCGGCACCCGCCTGGAACGGCAGGTGCAGGTAGGGCATCAGCTTCGCCTCGTCGCGGTGCGCCGCGATCAGGTCGTCGCCCATGTCGCGCGGATGACTCGTCGTGTAGCGCAGACGCTCGATGCCCTCGATCGTGCCCAGCTGCCGGATCAGCCGCGCCAGCGACCACGGCCGCCCGTCCGGGCCCTCGCCGTGATAGGCGTTGACGTTCTGGCCGAGCAGCGTGATTTCCCGAACCCCGCGCTCGACGAGGCGCCGCGCCTCGGCCTCAAGGTCGCGCACGCGCGCGCGAGTATTCCATGCCGCGCGTGTACGGCACGACGCAGAAGGTGCAGAATTTGTCGCAGCCTTCCTGCACGGTCAGGAACGCGGCGGCCGTGCCGTTGCCCTGGCGTTTGGGCAGGCTGGCGAACTTGTCCTCGTCGGGAAATTCGGTGTCGACGACGTGCGGCGCGCCCGCCTGCGCCCGCGCGATCATGTCGGGCAGCCGATGGTAGCTCTGCGGGCCCGACCACGAGGTCGACGACCGGCGCCCGGCGCACGATCTCGCTGCCTTCGGCCTGGGCGACACAGCCCGCGACGGTAACGATCGTATCCTTGCCCGCGATCTGCGCGATCGGTCTTCACCTGCGCGGATCCGGCCAAGATCGGAATAGACCTTCTCGGCGGCTTTCTCGCGGATGTGGCAGGTGTTGAGCACGACGAGGTCGGCGTCCTCCAGGACGTCGGTCTCTGAATAGCCCTGCGTGGCGAGTTGCTCGCTCATGCGTTCGGAATCGTAGACGTTCATCTGGCAGCCGAACGTCTTGACGTAGACCTTCTTCGCCGTCGTCCCGGGCATCCCGATGCTCCACTTGTGGGGTGCGCCCCTGGGGGGCACGCCACCTGATGCGAATTGCCTGCCGACCTGGAAGACGCGAAACCCGTGCCAACCCGGACACACAGCCGGTCCTGTGCAGCTCCAGACCCTCGCTGCATTGCAGCATTATGTCGTAATCATGACCGCCACTGCAAGCCCAACGCGTGACGAACGCGTCGTATCGCCCCGCGTTCCACAGCGTTTGCTTAACGCGTCCTTGCCGGAGGGTGGGGGTTCGCGCTGAGGTTGCATCGCAGTGCATGGTCGCGTCTGGATCCGGGAGCTTGTCCGCCTCATGGCGACCCCGGCTGCGAATTGGCCGCACGAGGGGCCGCCCGCAACAGCGCGACGACGTCGCGGCGCACGGCTGCCTCGCTGTCGCGCGCCAGGGCCTTGCGGTCGCCGTAGACCTCCAGCGGCACCGGCGGCCCGATCCGGATATGCACGTCGAGTGGCCCGGATTTCAAAAGCCGCCACAGGTGCGGCGCCAGGTCCATGTCCCCGTACCAGCCGACGAGCGGCCGGTCGGCGCGGCCCAGAGGCACGCCGTGCAGGTGGGTGTAGACGATCGACAGCGTCTGCACCGCGGTCTGCGCCGGCAGCGCGGCGTCGAGGCGCCCGGACGGCTTGGCGGCAGCAAACAGAGAAGTCTTGAACGGCAGCACCCGGTTGCCGTCGCTGGAGGTGCCTTCCGCAAACAGCACCAGCGCGTCCCCGGCCGCCAGCCGTGCGGCCATCTCCGACGTCGTCGCGCTCACCGCAGTCCGCCGCGTGCGGTCGACGAATACCGTGCGTTGCAGGCGCGCGAGCGTGGACACGAACGGCCAGCCGCCGACTTCTTTCTTGGCCACGAACGACAACGGCGCCACCGCCGACAAAACGGGAATGTCCAGCCACGAGGTGTGATTGGCCACCACCAGAACAGGACGGTCGCGAGCCACCTCGCCCTCGATCGAGAGGCGCACGCCGATCTGGCGGCACACCCGCTTGTGGTACCAGTGCGGCAGGCGTCGCGCGAGCCGCGGGCTGGTCCGATTGAGCACGGCCTGCACCGGCATCAGCGGCAGTGTTAGCAGCACGAAGCGCGTCAGGATGGTGCCGGCACGCAAGCTACTCATGGGCCAGGCTTATAGCGCGAGTGACAACACCAGGGCATCCACCGCCGGCCCCTCCTTTCGGGCATAGTAGCCCGCGCGCCGGCTCACCTCGGCAAAGCCCATGCGCTGGTAGAGGCCGATCGCGGCGGCATTGTCCGCCGCCACGTCCAGGAACAGCCGCTTGGCCTCGGCCCGGCGCGCCGCGCGAATGAGGCCGTTGACCAGCAACTGGCCGAGGCCGCGCCGCTGCAACTCCGGCGCAACCCCGACCGTCAGGATCTCCGCCTGATCGGCCGCGACCTGTCCGATGATGAAGCCGACGGCGACCCTGGGCTGGGCCAGCTGGGCGATGAAGGCTGTCGCCGCCGGGCCGTCGAGCAGGCGCGCGACGCTCTCCTGGTCCCAGGCCGGATCGAACAGCCGCGCATGCATGGCCGCGATCTCTTCGGCGCGCTCAGGCGACGCCCACAACAGGCTGACGAGCTTGGGGTCGAACAGCGTCGTCATGGCAACCTCGCGATGTCGGAAGGGGCAGGTGGGACCGCGTCGGCGGCCCTGAGATAGAGCGGAATCAGCGGTTGGCTGGGCACGGGGTGCGCATCGGCCATTGCCGCCGCATCCGGTTGAAGCGATGCCGGGCCGGCTGCGATATCGATGCCGAGGGCTGCTGCGGCCGCAGTGAGCGCGGGAGCGCCCGAGCCGACGGCCGTCCAGCGCTGCGCCGGCGCCAGTGCGGCCAGCCCTCGCGCCGCGGCGTCCGGCGTCATCGCCGCGGCAGCGTGTCCGGACGCAGAGCCCTCCGCGCAGGGCAGCGCAACGTAGATCTCGCCCTTGCGCGCGTCGGTCGCCGCCACGATCGGCAAAGCCTGCGCCGACGCTTCGCGACACGCACGCGCCGTCGCCGCCAGCAGCGCCAGGCTCGTCGTCGCCAGGATGGGTTTGCCGGCGGCCAGCGCCAGCGCGCGCGCGGTGGCGACGCCGATCCGCACGCCCGTGAACGTGCCTGGCCCGCGCGTGACCGCAATGGCGTCGAGCGCACCGTACGCGAGCCCCGCCTCGTCCATCACCTCTTCGATCATCGGCACGAGCCGCTCTGCGTGTCCGCGCACCATCGGTTCATGGCGCCTGGTGATCACGCGCACGTCGCCGTCCTGCGCCTCGATCAGCGCGGCCGAGCAGGCCTCCAGGCAGGTGTCGAACGCGAGGATCCGCATACCTTTTGCCAGACGAGCAGGACGTGGGTGAGCAGTAAACATGCGCCGCCCGTCGGCGCGGCGCGTTGCGGGTTTCGGCCGCGGGCGGTCCCGCGGCCGGTTCGTCAGGCAGAGCCCGGCTCCGACCCTTCCGCCGGGTCCTTCGTGAACCAGCGCTTCCACAGGCCCTTCTTGGGCGCGCTCGCCTCGCCCTCGGCCGGCGGTGCCACGATCTCACCGAACTTCTTGAAGAAGTCGTTGGCGAGCTTCTTTGCCGTGGCGTCGATCAGCCGCCCGCCGAGCTGTGCGAGCTTGCCGCCGACGTCGGCCTTCACCACGTAGGTCATGAGCGTGCCGTCGCCGTCCTCGGCAAGGCTCACCGTCGCCTGGCCCTTGGCGAAGCCGGCCGCGCCGCCGGAGCCCTGTCCGGAAATCACGTAGGAATTGGGTGGGTCGATGTCCGACAGCGTGACATCGCCCGCAAAGGACGCCTTGACGGGACCGATGGCCAGCGTGACCGTCGCCTTCATCTCGGTGTCGGACAGCTTCTCCAGGGTCTTGCAGCCCGGGATGCACGCCTTGAGCACGTCGGGATCGTTCAGTGCCTCCCAGACGTCCTCGCGCGGCGCGGCGATCCGCTGCTCGCCGGTCATGTCCATGGTCGTTCTCTCCGCTGGCCGTGTCGGCGCCTTGATAGCGCGCCATCATGACGCCGACACTATCGGCTTGGTGCCCGCTTGGCCAGTTTGAACCGGACGCGCGCGGCACCGCCCGGGTCGAAGTTGCGCGGTGTGTCGCATGGTCGCTGCGGCACGGGCCGGTGGCAAAATCCAACGCCCCCGCGTCGTACGTAATGCGAACGGGTGCGGCGGGCAGGGTGAGGTGGTAGCCTGGGAGCGCACGGGTGCCGCCGTGGGTACCGCACTGCGCAAGCAAGGCGTCGGGCTCGGACTGGCAGGCGAGCGGGAAGAGGTTCTGGCATGAAGTATGTGTGCGATGCGTCGCCCTATACGTGGTTTCAGATCGAAACGGCTGCCGAAGCCGCCATGGAGTCGCAGGCCATGGACCACGCCGTTGAGAAATATTTCCGGCAGGCCGAGCAGGAGGCCGCGCGCTCCTACCAGCCGCCCCGGGAGCTGATGGCGCATGAGCAGAACATCGGCCGCAAGTCGCACGTCCAGCGCGCCATGCCGATCTTCGTCACCCTGCGCGACAGCGAAGGAAACGCGCTCGTGACCGGCATGCTGCCGCCCCAGGCCAAGGAGCATGATCGCTTCCGGCCGATCATCGTCGGTCACAACAACGGCGATCCCTACGAAGCCTATGCCGCGGCCATCGAGGCCCTCTCCGACCACTTCGGATTGAGCCTGGACCCGAGCCGCTGCTACCCCTACCGCCGCGGCTGAGCCCGCCACCCCGGCCGCCCGCGTCGTCAGGGCACAGGGTCTTGCGGCGGCTCGACCTCGAGCCCGGCGAGCCCGCGATAGATCTCGTAGACGCACGCCGCGTCGTTGGCGATCCGGCCCTGCGCCACGCCTGCGCGATGCATCTGGAGCGCTGTCTGGAACAGCGGGACGGGCACCTGGTTGTCGATCGCGAACTGCGTGATAATCCGGCTGTCCTTGCGCGCCATGTTGAGCGTGCCGCGCGATGTCGTGTAGTCGCGCGACACCATCATGCCGCCACGTGATTTCCAGATCGGGCACGCCACGAAGCTCTCGCCGACGATCTTGTGCACGAGTTGGGGATCGAGCCCGCTCTTGACGGCAAGTGTCAGCGCTTCCGCCGTGGTCGCGTTCTGGATCGCGACCATCAGATTGATCACGTACTTCATCTTGCTGGCGTTGCCGAATTCGCCCAGGTAGTCGAAGCTTTTCGTAAACGCCGCGAACACCGGCTGCAGCGTCTTGTAGGCGGCTTCGTCGCCGCTGGCATAGGCAGCCAGCGTGCCGTCGAGCACCGTCGGTCGCGTCCCCGACACGGTCGTGTCGAGCATCACCATGCCGGCCTTCTCCAACGCTTCTCTCGCGCGCGCCTTGTCGTCGAGGTGCATGGTGCACGTGCACGCGACGACGAGGCCCTTCTTGCCCGACGATGTGACGCCGCCCTGCCCCGAAACGACCTCGTGGTAGGATTGCTCGTTGGGCAGCGACAGGATGAATATGTCGCTCGCCTCCGCCACCGCGCGCGCCGACGGCAACGGCGTGCCGCCGTTCGCCTTCAACTCGTCCATCATCGTCTGGCGCACGTCGTTGCCGTAGACGTCGTAGCCCGCCTTGATGAGCCGCGGCGCCATCGCCGAACCCATCGCCCCAAGGCCGACGATCCCGATCTTTTTCATGAGCGTTCTCTCCCGGTGTTGGTTGTCGTTGGCGCGATGATCGCGCGCTGCGGCCATCCGGTCCACCCGTCCCGGCTGGATGCGAGCCATGCGAGACCCGAGCGCTTCGCGCCGAACGCACGGCTTGCCACGAGCGCCCCCGTCCGCTGATGTGCAAGACCGACCTCCGTCCCAAGAAGAGCGCCGATGCCCGAAAGCCAACCCCAGCAGCCCTCCGCGCGCCGCGAGTTCCAGGACGGCGCGGTCGCGATGCTGCCCGCCGCCATGGCGGTGATCCCCTTTGGTCTCCTGCTAGGCGCGCTCGCCGCCGCCAAGGGCCTGTCGGCACTCGAGGTGCTGCTGATGAGCGGCCTCGTCTTTGCCGGCTCCGCGCAGTTCATCGCCGTGGAAATCTGGACCGAGCCCGCACCCTGGGCCCTGCTCGCGCTGACCGCGTTCACCGTCAATTTGCGTCACGTGATGATGAGCGCCTCGCTCGCCCGGCGCCTGGGCACCTTCACCCCGCTCGGCAAGGTCGTCGGATTGTTCTTCCTGGCCGACGAGGTCTGGGCGCTGGCGGAGCGGCGTGGCGCCAGGCAGGGCTTGCATTGGGCCTTCTACGCCGGCCTCGCCACCGTGATGTACCTCAACTGGCTTGTCTGGACGGTGCTCGGCACTGGCCTCGGCGCGCTGATCGCGGACCCCGCGGCCTGGGGCTTCGACTTTGCGTTCACCGCGCTGTTCATCGGCTTGATCGTGGCCTTCTGGAAAGGCACGGTCTGCGCCCTCGTCGTGGTGGCGAGTGCCGCGGTCGCGATCGCTGTTGAGCGCCAGTTCGGCGGCGTCTGGCATATCGTCGTGGGCGGGCTTGCCGGCATGGCGGCGGCGGCCGCGTTGGCGCGACAGCTGCCCGCGCGGGGGAATCCGTCATGACCGTTCACGCCCACACCCTTCTGGCGATCCTCGCCATGACGGCCGCGACATATGTCACGCGACTGGCCGGCCTGTGGCTCATTCGTGCCTTTCGCCCGGGCCCGCGCGCGTCGGCCGCGCTCGATGCCGTCCCCATCGCCGTGCTGACCGCCGTCATCGCGCCGGCCCTGGCAAAAGGCGGCTCAGCCGATGCCGCCGCCGCCGCGATCACACTCGCGGCCGCCTTCCGTCTGCCGTTGCTCGCCGCCGTCGTGCTCGGCGTCGCCAGCGCGGTCGTCCTGCGCGCGCTCTTGTGAGCCCCCGCGTTCGCCGCAGGCCTGTCGTGCGCGCGACCGGCTGCATCTCGCCGCAAAAACCAATACGCTGCCTTGGAAAAGGAGCCGCGAACGGTGGGCCATATCGCCTCTCGATCCGTGGACGCAGGTTGGGGAAACGTTTCGAGGGAGAAAGCCGATGGCCGCACTGCCGCTACTCTTCACGCCGATCCAGATGCGCGACGTCACGCTCAAGAACCGCGTCGTCGTCGCGCCCATGCACCAGTACGCCGCCGAGAAAGGCTTCGTCACCGACTGGCACCTGATGAACGCGGGCCGCTACGCGGCCGGCGGCGCCGGTCTCGTGATCATGGAATCGACCAAGATCGAGCGCCGCGGCTGCGGCACCATCGGCGACCTCGGCCTGTGGCGCGACGAGCATATCCCAGGCCTCAAGCGCTGCACCGATTTCATCCGCCAGCATGGCGCCGTGCCCGGGATCCAGCTGGGTCATTCCGGACGCAAGTCGCGCCGCTTTCGCCCCTGGGAAGGCGGCAAGCCGCTCGCGCAGGCTGCCGCCGAGGCCGAAGGCGTCGATGATTGGCCGGCGTGGGAGCTGGTATCCTCCAGCGCCCGCCAGTTTCCCGAGGACGAGCCGCTGCCCCGCGCGCTGACGCGGGCGGAGATCCCGCAGGCGATCGACAACTGGGGGCAGGCCGCGCGCCGCGCGCACGAGGCCGGCTTCGACGTGCTCGATATCCACGGCGCGCACGGCTATCTCATCCACCAGTTCCTGTCGCCCTTTGCCAACAAGCGCAACGACGAGTACGGCGGCTCGCAGGAAAACCGCATGCGCTTCTGCGTCGAGGTGATCGAGAGCGTGCGCGCGCACTGGCCGTCCTCGAAACCGTTGTTTCTCAGGCTCTCGTGCGAGGATGACATGGGCTGGACGCTGGATGACAGCGTCGTGCTCGCCAAGGTCGTTAAGGTGAAGGGCGTCGACGTGATCGATTGCTCATCGGGCGGCATGAGCGGCGCGCCGGTGACGAGCCATGGCCCGATCACGTATGGCTACCAGGTGCCCTACGCCGAGCGCATCCGCAAGGAGGCTGCGTTGATGACGATGGCGGTCGGGCTGATCGTGCACGCCGACCAGGCGGAATCGATCCTGCAGGACGGCCGCGCCGACTTGATCGCGCTCGCCCGCGAGTTGCTCTACAACCCGAACTGGCCCATGGACGCGGCGCAGAAGCTGGGTATCGACCAGGGTTTCGAACTGGTCCCGCCGCCGTCGGCCTATTGGCTCGCCAAACGCGCCCAGTCGGTCAAGACCGTGACGCCCTCGACCTACCAGCGTGGCCTCGAGACATAGACCGCGCGACTTGGAAATCGACGAAAGCGTGCGAGAGGTTCGCGGAGACGAAAAGGCCGCGCGAGGGGGCTCTCTCGCGCGACCATGGAACTAGGGCGAACGCCCCGCGCTAGACTGACCTTATCGTGCCGCTTGCTGCCGGAGCGGCAGCTCCGACTGCATCGGCGCGATCGGCGCCGCAGCGGCCGGGAACACCAGCACATTGGCCTGCGGCTCGATCTCGAGCGCGGCCCGGCGCTGGCGGAACCAACGCACCGAGGCATTCGTCAGCACGGCGTCGTCGTTGACCGGCTGCACCAGCAGGCCGTCCTCGTCGCTGTCGAGCAGCGGCTCGAGCTTCTCCAGGATCTCGTCCTCGCTGGCGCACTCGGCACGCAGATACCAGGTGGAGTCCAGAGGCCGGGCCCAGGAGTGGCCGAGGCTCATGATGGCCTGCGCCAGGATGTGCTTGTTACGGTGCGGCTTGGCAAGGTCGTAGGAGATCAGAAACGTGCGCATGGGAGGCTCACTCTCTCGCGGGGGCTTCGAGGTACGCGACACTGGCGGTGGGGTCTGTTCTAGCATGGACCAGAAGAGGAACATGAGAAGAACATCGCATGAGTCGGACGTCCGGTCCAGACCCATCCACCACCCTCAGAGGTAGGCGCGATTCCTGGTCATTGAAGGGACGGACAGAGGCCAAGACGTGGCACGGGGCGCCGCTGCAACCCGAGCTGGATTGAAAGCGTCAATGAATTCAGCGGCCTGCCACTGATGCGCCATGCGCGCAGCCCCCGCGCGCATTTTTCGCCCGTCCCGCGCGCCACTTTCCAGGACGTGCGACCCCCGCTACCACCCGCGATGCGGATCGTGACCACCAAGCGGTGCGCCGGCCACCGCCCGTCAGATCTTCATCAACGACGGCAGCCACAGCACGATCTGCGGGAACATCGTGATCAACAGAACGAAGGTCAGAACAATCACCACGAACGGTGCGATGCCCAGGAAGATGGACGTCAGCGGCACGTCCTTGGCGATGCCGTGCATGATGTAGACGTTGATTCCGATCGGCGGCGTGATCAGGGCAAGCTCCGTCATCAGCACGACGTAGATGCCGAACCACACCGGGTCGAAGCCCAGGCTGAGTACGATCGGGAACACGAAGGGCAGCGTCAGGATCAGCATGCCCCACACGTCCAGCACCGCGCCGAGGAACAGGTACATCAGCGTGAAGAGACCAAGGACGACATAGCGATTGAGGCCCGCCGCGCCGATCCAATCCACGATCCCCGATGTCACTTCCGTCAGCACGAAGAAGCGCGAGATCAAGTGACCGCCGATGATGATCAGGAAGATCATGCCGGTCGTGATCCCCGATTCCATGATCGCCTGCCGCAGCGCCGGCCACGTGAGGCGCCCCATGACCAGGCCGACGATCAGGACGCCGATAACGCCGATGGCCGCTGCCTCCGTGGGCGTGAATGCGCCGGCGTAGATGCCGCCGATAACGAGCGCGAAGATCGCGAGGATCGGCAGCAGGTTACGCAGCGACACGAGGCGCTCCCGCCAGGAAAAGCGCGGACCGACCGGGCCGAGGTCGGGGTTGATGAGGCAGCGCACCCAGATGTAGCCGGCGAACATCGTCGTCAGCACGATGCCGGGAATGATGCCGGCGATGAACAGCTGCCCGATCGAGGTTTCCGTCCAGATGCCGTACACCACCATCAGCACCGACGGCGGAATGAGGATCGCCAGTGTACCGGCGGCGGCAAGGCTGCCCGTCGAAAGCTTGTCGTCGTAGTTGTAGCGCTTGAGCTCCGGCATCGTCATCGCGCCCATCGTCGCCACCGACGCTGCGCTGACGCCCGTGACCGCGCCGAAACCCGCGGAGGCGATGATCGCCGTGATGGCAAGACCGCCGGGCAGCCGGCCGAACCATTTTCTCACGGCGTTGTAGAGATCCTCCGCGATGCCCAGGCGAAACACCATCTGGCCCATCAGAATGAACAGCGGCAGCGCGACCAGGACGAAATTGTTGCCCTGCTCCCACGAGTTGAGGCCGACCTGGGATGCCGACTGCGTGAAGTTCGATAGCACCCAGGTGCCGACCACGCCGACGGAGGCCATGGCAAAGGAGATCGGCACGCCGAGCGCGATCAGGCTGAGAAGGGCCGCCATGCCGAGGAGGCCGATGGTGGTGGGCTCCATGGATCAATGCTCCCCGCGCTGGCCGCGGTCATCGGTCGCCGGGCGCTCGTGATCGTAGGTTTCGTTTTCGGCAAAGCTGCCCGTTGCAGCGCGCACGAGGTGAACGAGGCATTGCATCGTCATCACCGCGGCGACGAAAGCGACGAACAGCGCAAACGGCCAGAAGGGAATTTCCAGCGTCTCCGCGCCCTCGCCGTACTGCCTCATCTTGAAGGTCTGGCGCCACATTTCGTAGGCGAGCACACCGGTGTAGGCGAGACCGGCGAGCCCGGTAATGATGCCTGCCACGCGCTTCAGCCACGGTGGGAAGTACTTCTGCAAGAGCTCCATGCGCACGTGCGCGCCGCGCTCCCAGACGTAGGGCATGGCCGCGAAAACCATCACGAGCAGCAGCAGCTCGTTGGCTTCGATGCTCCACAGCAAAGGCGCGTTGAACACGTAGCGCAGCACCACGTCGGTGCCGATGACCGCCGTAATCAGGCCGACCGTCAGCAGGGTCGGTACGAAGAACAGCCAGCCGGCCAGCGCCTGCATGCGGCTGCTTTCGGCCTTGGAGACGGGATCCCACATGATCGATACGTGCGCCGGCACGCTCCCCATCGGCCAGCACCGGGGGCAGCGTAAGCTGCAACCTGGCGCAAGGCGTTGCACGACGGGCGGGGCCGCCATTGGGCGGCGGCCCCGCGGTGGACGAAACCTGTCGTTGTCAGAAGTCGATAACGCCCTTCACCGGCTTGGTCGCAGCGTCCATGAACAGCTCGTTCCAGGACTTCTTCTCTTTCTCCGCCACCACGCGACGCATGTCGGCGAGAACTGCACGCACGTCCTTGAAGCCGTCCTTCTCGAGCTTGGCGACCCAGTCGTCCTCCACAGGCTTCATGGCGTCGATGATCCGCTTGCGCTCCTTCGGATCCATCTTGTGCATGGTGATGCCCATGCCCTTCATCTTGTCGCGGGCCTGGAAGGCGAACTCCTCGAACCACAGCTGCGCGTCGGCCTGGTTCCAGCGCTGCGCCCAGTTGTAGAAGTGCGTCTTCAGGTCGGCCGGCAGCTTGTCGAAGAAATCCTTGTTCATGCAGATGCCGAGCTCGACGGCGCCGAACAGGGTATCGACCCAGTGCTTGGCGGGTTCCGCGGTGCGGAAGATGATGAACGCGCCGTCATGGCCCGCAACGCCGTCGACCGTGCCACGCTGGAAGGCGGTGTAGGCATCGGCAGCGGACACGAACACGGGCACCGCGCCGACCGCTTTGGCAAGGTCGGTTTGGATGCCGCCCGTCGTCCTCAGCTTCAAGCCCTTGAGATCCTCAAGCTTGGTGATGGGGTTCTTCGAGACGATGTTGTAGGCTGGCGTCACGTAGCTGCGCAGGAGGTAGACACCCTGTGCCTCGTACTCCTTCTTGAAGTGCTTGGGGTAGAGCTCCATCATCGCGGCTGCGCCGGCCGGCAAGTCAGAGAACATGCCGGCGACGCCGGTCAGATGGTAGAGCTTGAAGCTGGTCGGCTGGTAGCCGACGTAGCAGTGCGAGACATCCGCGATGCCGTCGCGCACGGCCTTGAAGCCGTCGCGCGCGGCGTGCAGGACGCCACCGGGGAACGCCTTGATTTTGAGCTTGCCGCCGGTCTCCTTGTCGAGCTGGTCGAACGCGCCATTCCACGCCTTCCACATGTAGGCGGCCTTCGAGATGAAGGACGACATCTTCACCTCGATCGGCGGACCCGAATACGTGATCTTCGGCAGGTCGAGCTTCAGCTTGCCGCTCACGTAGTCTTTGGCCGCCTTGGTCTTGGCGTCGAATTCCGGCGTCGTCTGCGCGACGGCGGGCGCAGCGAGCGCCAGCGACGCCACTGCGCCGCCTAACATCAGCATTCTCATGGACTTCCTCCTTTGACGAACCGACGTTTCTGAACATGCCCGCGTCGAGGCTGGCATGACGTTGCGGTGGTGCGGGCAGCACGGGCGTTGCCGCGCATCCCGCGGCTATTTTTTCGGCACGATCGGCACCAGCACGTAGGGCTGGCGACCTGCCGCGAAATGCAGCGTCGTCGTGCCGCCGTAGATCGAGGCCGGCCGATCGTCGGGATCGTCGTGCACGAACGGCCCGCAGCCCTTCATCGGGTTCTTCATGTTGGAGAGCGTGCCCGCCGGCAGGCCGTTCTCGTAGTCGCGACCAAGCACCGACAGCGCCACCGTGTAGCCCTTGGGGACGACGATGCAGGTCGGCCAGATCTCGACGTCGAGCTCCATCACTTCGCCCGGCGTGACCGGCAGCTTCTCGTCGTGGCTGTGATAGGGCCGATAGGGCAGTGACAGCTTCGCGTCGAGCTTCCTGTGCGAGGCCCTGAGCCAGCCCTGCGCGACCGGCGCCGCTGGATCGAGCGCACCCTGGAACAGCACTTCCTTGCCGTCCGGATCGAACACGCCGAACACCAGGAACAGATCGCAGTCGCTGGTCGACGTCGACACCCACAGCTTCGCCGCCATCGGCCCCGTGATCTCCGTGTCGGCGGTCATTGGTGCCGATCGGAACGTCAAGCCCTCGCCGAGCGCCTGGAACGCCAAGGTGGCATCGCCCGCAACCTCCGACGTCGCCAGCGACATCGACTTGGGGTCGAGGTGCATGCGCGTCCACTGCGTCCGCGCGATCGGCCATTCGCTTTCGTGGCGGATGACGAACTTTTCGCCGGGATGCCGCACGTTGAGCTGGACACGCGGCTGGCGCGGCCAGTCGTTCGCCTCGCCCTTGAGGTAGTGATCGAAAAAGCGCTTCTGCAGCGTGTTGGCATAGTCGGTGTAGAAGATCGCCCAGTGCGATCCGCCGTGCATCTCCAGCCACTTGTCCTTCGACGCCGCGCGCACGAACCCTTCGATATTGCCACGCAGGTGCAGGCCCTGTCCGCCCCAGTTGCCACAAGACAGCAAGGGCACCTTTACGTTGTCCCAGACCGCCGACTTCTCCTTGTAGTAGTCGGCATCGAGCGTGTTCTTCAAAAGATCGTCGCCCAGGCTGACGCGGTTTTTCGCCAGGTCAGCCTCAGGCAGCGTCTCCGGCCCGCACACCAGTTCACCGGTCACCCGGCTTTTCGGCCCGCGCGTGCCCAGCCCGTGCTGCACGGTCTTGACCTGCATGTCCTGCCAGTTCTTCTGGAACGTGGTCAGGATGCCACCGTGGTGCGTGGAATCGCGGTAGCGGTCCGCGTAGCCCTCCCAGATGCAGATCGCGGCCAGATGCGGCGGCTGCAGGCCGGCCACGCGCCACTGGTTGGTCGCGTAGTAGGAGATGCCCGCCAGCCCGACCCGGCCGTTCGACCACGATTGCTGCGCCGCCCACTCGATGCAATCGTGCAGATCCTTCGTCTCGCGCATCGAGTGATGGTCGATGAAACCCGGCGACCGGCCGGCGCCCCGCGAATCCACGCGCACGCACACATAGCCGTGCGGCACCCACTTCTCCGGGTCGACCACCTCCCAGTTCTGGTGCGTGTTCGTGGAGTTGGCGGCGGTGTCGGGATAATCCCGCACCATGATGTCCCATGCCGTCTTGTAGCCGTCCTCGAAGTGCAGGCCTTTGCCGTAGGGGCCGTAGCTGAGCAGCGCGGGATAGTTGCCCGCCGCCTCCGGCCGGAACACGTCGGCCCTGACGACGATGCCGTCATCCATGCGGATTGGCACGTCCCAATCGATGCGCATGCCCTCGCGCACCTCGGATTTCAGTTGGGGATCGCCCTTTGCATAGGCATATGTCTCCGCGCCGGCGCTCGCCTGCGGCTTCGTATCCATGGGGTCCTCCCGGCAGCTTGTTGTCGCGCCGTGTCGGTTTGCGTTTCCTCTTGGCGCCCGATTGTTGCGCATCGCGCCCCCGGTTGCCAACCCCCTTAATCGAACGTTTGAACGCGCAATTGCTCGTCGCACCCGCGATCAGGCAACGTGCGTCGCGTCTGTCAGGCCGGGAAAAAATCTAAAACGGCAGGCCGACGTAGTTCTCCGCAAGCGCCGCCGCGCCCGCCGTCGGGCCTGTCACATAATCGAGTTCGGCCATCTGGATCCGCCGGTCGAACGGCGTCTGGTCGGGGAAGCGGTGCAGCATCGAGGTCATCCACCACGAGAACCGGACCGCCTTCCAGACGCGGGCCAGCGCGCGCGCGGAGTAGGCGTCAAGCCCGGCTTCGCGCCCGCTCCCGCACCCAGCCCCGCGGCCGTCGCAATAGTGATCGCGCAGGGCCTCGAACAAGTAGAACGCGTCGCTCGCGGCCAGGTTGAGCCCCTTCGCGCCCGTCGGCGGCACGATGTGGGCCGCATCGCCGCACAGGAAGAGACGGCCGAACCGCAGCGGCTCGGCGACGAACGAGCGCAACGGCGCGATCGACTTCTCAAACGAGGGCCCTTCCACGATCCCCGCCGCGACACTCACGGGCAGGCGCCGACGCAGTTCCGCCCAGAAGCGGTCGTCTGGCCACGCCTCGATCTTTTCGTCGAGCGCGCACTGGACGTAATAGCGGCTGCGCGTGGGCGAGCGCATCGAGCACAACGCAAAGCCGCGCGCGTGATTGGCATAGACGAGTTCGTGATTGAGGGGAGGCACTTCGGCCAGGATGCCGAGCCAGCCGAACGGATAGACGCGCTCGTAGGTCGTGATGGCGCCGGCCGGCACGGACTGGCGGGCGATGCCGTGATAGCCGTCACACCCGGCGATGAAGTCGCAATCGACGCGGTGCGTCACGCCCTCCAGCTTGTAGCTTACGTAAGGCGCCCCCGTGTCGAAGGCGCCGGGCGTCACGTCCTCGGCGTCGTAGATCGTCGTGAGGCCGGCCGCCTCGCGCCCGCCCATCAGGTCCGCCGTCAGCTCGGTCTGTCCGTAGACGGTGACCCCCCTGCCGCCCGACAGTCCGACAAGATCGATGCGCCGGCAGCAGCCATCGAACGCTATCGAAAACCCTTCGTGCGCGAGGCCGTGCGTCTTCAGCCGCTGGTCGAGGCCGATCTTGGCCATCAGGCCGACGATCCCCTCCTCGAGCACCCCGGCGCGCACGCGGCCGAGCACGTAGGCTTTCGAAACCCGCTCGATGATGACCGTCTCGATGCCAGCCGTGGCCAGCAGTTGACCGAGCAGCAGACCAGCCGGGCCGGACCCGATGATGGCGACCTGTGTGCGCATGTGCGGCCTTCGCGCGGACCCATGGACCGCCGTCGCCGCGACGGCGATCCAGTCCCGTCGGCCATTGGCGCCGACAGCCTGCAGGTCGTCAAGCGCTCGCACGACGCGCGCGGCGCCAAGTGCGGCGGTCGTCGGGTGGTCCCGCGCGCCTCAGTACGAATCGTAGTCGTAAAGGCGATGCCGCTTCATGTCGGTTTTGTTGAGCACGGCGCCGACGATCTTGGAGGCGTCCCCGCCGAGCGTGTCCATGGCCGTCCGGATCGATGGCGAGCGCGTGTCGCCCCAGGCGACGACCAGCAGCAGGCTGTCGGCCATATCGGAAAGGACGTTCCCGTGCTCGCCGGCCAGGATCGAGCGTCCGTCGATGACGATCCGGTCGTACTGGCCGCGTTGCGCGGCGAGCACGCCTTCCAGCGCTGCATCGACCGGCAGGTCGGCGACATGCAGTCCACGCGCGCGCTGCACCGGGCGGGCGTTGCCGCCCTCCGCCGCCGGCGGGTTCGACAAAAGCTGCTCCGCGGTCAGGACGCTGTCGGCATTGAGTGGCCCGGCCAGCGCCCCGTCCGCGAGCAGCAGCACGCGGCTGCCCTGCTCGCGCAGCGTCGCCGCCAGATGCGTGGCGATCGTCGTCTTGCCTTCATCGGGCAGCGCCGACGTGACGAGGACGACCTTGCCCAGCCGGTCGCGCCTGAGGCTCGAAAGCACCCGTTGGAACTGCAGGCTGCCGTCGCGCGCGCGTCGGCGCATCAGGAAGCCCCGTGGCACCAGCGGGCAGACGCCGAGGCACGGTGCGCGCACGTCGCGCTCCAGCGCGGCCGCCGAGCGATAGGTGAGGTCCGCATTCTCCGCAAACAGCGACAGCATCAGCCCCGCACCCAGGCCAGCCACCAGCGCCGCCACCAGCAGCAACGGCGCGCCCGGGCCGTTCGGTGATGTCGGTGGAATGGCGCGCGAGACGATCCGCGCATCCGGCTTCTGCAGCTCCTTCTGCTCGCGCGTTTCCTTGCCGCGCGCCAGTAGCTGCTCGTACTGCTTGCGGTTGGCCTGCGCTTCCCGCTCGAGTTCTTGCAGCCGCACCTTCACGGTATTCACCGACTGCGACCGCTTCTCTAGGTCCAACAGGCTTGTCTCGAGCGAGCCCTGGTAGTCTTGGGCGATCTGATACTCCGCTCCCGCGCTGCGCACGATCCGCGACAGCTCCTCGTCGATCCGCGTCTTGAGGCTCGCCAGCTGCGAGCGTACCGCGACCAGCGCAGGGTGGCTGCGCCCGAGATTGGCACGGTATTCCGCCTCCTTGTTGGAGACCGAGGCGTACTGCACCCGCAGTTCCGCGAGCACCTTCGACCCCAGCGCCTCCGGCGACGCCGCGTTGGCCGAATCCCGCGCCGAGCTGCGCAGGTGGTCGAGCTTGGCCTTGGCCTCCGCCGTCTTGGCGCGCGCCGTGATCAGTTGCGTGTTGATCTCTTCGATCTGCCTCTGATTGAGCGTCACGCCCGAGCCGATCGTGCCCACGTCGACGATGTTGTTTCTGGACTTGAAATCGGCCACCGCCTGGTCGGATGCGCGCACCACCTCGCGCAGCTTGTCGACCCGCTCGAGCAGCCATTGCGACGCGTCCGCCGTGGCATCGAACTTGGTGGCCACCTGGTCCTGCAGGTAGGCGTCCGCCAGCGTGTTTGCGATGAGGGCTGCCTTGTTGCGGTCGCGGCTCGTCGCATTGATCTCGATGATGTAGGTCAGGCCGCGCCGGCGCACGGAGACCGTCTTGAGGACGCGTGCGACCAGCGCGCCGTTCTCCAGCGCCGTCTCGTTCTGCACCGCGCTCACAGACTTGGTCGGGACAAGTGCGCTCGGCAGCAGCGCGGTAACCCGCGACATGAGTGAGGTCTGTGCGTACTCCGGGTCGTCGGCGAGCTTCAGCTTTTCGATCACGCGCGCGGCCATGGTCGGCGAATGGATAAGCTCCACCTGGCTTTCAACGGCGGCGACGTCCGCGCCAATGCCCCCGATCACGGCTTCGGAATTGACCACCCGCTCCTGGCGGGGATCGATTAGCACGACGGCGGTGCCGGTGTAGCGCGCGGGCAGCGCCAGCACCGCAAGCGCGGCAAGTGCCAGCGCGGCGGCAGCCGTGGTCAGGATGAGGCGCCTGCGCCGGCGGATCATGAAGGCGATCTTGCGCAGGTCGATCAGGCTGCCGGCACGCTCGGCAAACGAGCCGTTGCCCGTCGCAAACGTCGGCGACGAGGTCACATCCACATCCGGCCTCACGTCACTGTCTCCCGCATTCATGATGCCAGCGCTCTTGGTGAGTGTACCCCGGCGCGCGCGGTCCGGGAGATCCATCGGTGTACGCCTCGTGTAGCAGGTCTCGACCCACCCCATGCCACCGCGCAGGGGTTCCGGTTAATGACGGCCGCGCGCCGCTGCTGGTCGTCTCCGGCGCGCCATGACTCAAAACTGCACGAAATGTGCCATCCGAGCCGATCCCGAGCCTGAGACGTTGTCAAGGCGGGGTCACCACCGGCTCGACTGTCGCATCCGCGATCGGGGCCTGCGGCGACTGCACACCCTTTGCGCGGCGGGCCTCGGCCAATCTTTCCGCGATCAGGGCGGCGTAGAGCATCGGCCATCCGCCCCGGCGCATACTTCTGGGCGAGCGCGCGGCCACGTGCTGCGAGCTGACGTGCCAGCACCGGGTCGTCCAGAACGCTGCGCACGGCGCGTTCGAAGGCCAGCGGCGATTCCGTATTCGTCAGGACGGCACACGGCGTGCCGTCGACGTCCAGCACGTCCCGCAGCACCGGCAGGTCGTTGGCGACCACCGGTACGCCGGCGTGCGCCGCTTCCAGCGGGGCCAGACCGAACGTTTCCGATTGCGAGGGAAAGACGAACACGTCGAGCGCCGCGATCATGTCGCCCACCTGTGCCGGCTTCAACTCGCCCACCAGGTGCAGTCGGTCCTGGCAGCCGAGCTTTCGCGCGAGCGCAACGAGTTGGTCCTTGTCCTCACCGTCGCCGCCGATCGCTAGATGCCAGGCAGGTTCTGACGCCAGCAGTCGGACGGCGCTGGACAAGTTCTTGCTGGGATGCAGACGCGCCACCGAGCCGAGCAGGATCGCCCCGGCCGGCAACCCGAACGATGCCCGCGCCGCCGCTTTGTCGAGCGTCGAGGTCTTGGGCTGGAAGGCGTTGTCGATGCGCACGACGCGCTGGCGGTAGGCATCGGGATAGCTCTGCATCTCCGCCATCAGCGCAGCCGAATTGGCGATCACGCGATCATAGAGCCCGATCCGTCCGAGGAAGCTGTCGATCGCAGTGATCCAGCGCGGCACGATCCGGTTGGAGATGCTGAGGTTCGACAGGATCGGCACCCGCCGCGTGACCAGCATCGCCAGCGCACCGATGATGCTGCCGTAGTGCTCATAGCACATCACGATGTCGGGCCGGGCGCGCTTGATCTGCGATGTCAGAGCGCGCCCTGTGCGTAAGATCTTCAAGGGATTTCTGCTTTTCTCCTCCGCGCAGATCCGCCAATGCGCGGGCACCTCCACATTTGGCGACTTGCGGTAGAGAAAGACCTGCTCGACGTCGATGCCGCGCTTCGTCAGCTCTTCCTCGAGCAACTGCGCGATCGCCTGCGTGCCGGAGTTCTGCGCATGCGGCTGGAACATCAAGAGCCGCGGGGGCGGCACGGGTGCACCGTCGTGCGCCGAAAGGCCCGCAGTCGCGGTGTGATCGAGAACACCCGCGCCCGCGGCATCTGCCCGCGCCTTGGCTTCGGCCTCTTCCGCGCGCCGTGGCGTGATGCGCCGGACCAGACCGGACACCGAGGGATCGAGCCCCTCCAGCCGTCGGCAGGCGATGTTGAGAGCAAGTCCGACGCCCGCCGACGCCAGCGTCCAGGCCAGTGCCGTCCCCAGCGTGCCGAGCCACAGCGTCAGGACGACGGTCAGAACGAGGCGCGCGATCAGGCCCGAGCCGACGATGCGTGCATAGATGCGCTCGTGCCCCATGCTGAGCAGTACGGTCCGCGCCGGCCCGAATAGAACCGTCAGCGACGGCCCCAGCGCCAGGACGATCAAGGTCCAGTATTCGTTCACATAGAGGCTGCCGAACATCGACAGGATCAGCTTGCCCGCGACCAGCAGACCGATCAGGCCGGCGCCGATGACGAGCCCGCCGACGGCCGCGATCGACCGCAGCACGCCTTGGATCTCGCCGTAGCGCTCCGTGTAGACGAGCGGCGGCACGCTGCGCGAAGCGTAGCTGGTCGTTGCGATGCCGATGCGAAAGAAGATGTTGGCGATCCGCGAGGCGACGAAGTAGGCACCCGCCGCCGTCGGGTCGACCAGGATGCTGACCAGGATGACGTCGAGGTTCTGTGTCGCCGCCTCGATGATGCCCGCAAACGTCATATGGCGCGCTCTGCCGGCCCACTCCCGCCAGTTGACGATCGGTTTGACCGGCGACACGCGCGCGCTGATGTGGCGCCACATCCACACCGTCTGCAGAAGTGCGACCGCGAGTTGCGAAACCGCGATCAGCTCCAGGAGGCCGGCCGCATCCATGTCCAGATGCAGGCCGATCGCGAGCCCAAGCGCGATCAGCACGAAGGTGCGCCAGGCGATCTGGCCCTGCCCCTCGCCGGCCACGATCCCCACGATTGCCTGGCTGGCATAGGTCGTGAAGTGGAACAGCGCCTGGGTCGCAAGGAACAGCGCCGCTGCGAACGCCGTGTGCGTGTCCGCGCCCCAAAACACCGCGCCCGCATAAAGCAGCATCCCGATCAGCGTGCCGCCGCAGATCGTCACGACGTAGCCGAACACGAGCGCACCGCGCGCCCGCGCGTCGTCCTTGCTGCCCAGATACTCGTTCCATGTTCGCGAGATCAGCAATTCCTGCCCGAACAGCGACACCGCGGTCAGAAACGAGGCGCCGTTGAACCAGGTCGAGAACAGGCCGAACTGCTGCGGGCCGAGGTGGCGGGCAGCCAGCGAGTACATCACCAGCGTGAGCACGCTTCCTATCGCCACGAACACCAGTGTCAGCGACGTGCCTGTCGCCGTCTTGCTGCCGCGCAGCTTGTCGAACGCCGCCGACAGGCGCGCTCGTCCCGATCCCATGGCGCGCAGCGCATGATTGCCCATGGTGCTCACCGTGCCGGCGCCAGCCGGGGGCCGGCCTGCGCGGCCGCAGTTGGCAACGTGCGCGCCTCTGCGGCGATCGCTTCCCGGCCGATGGCATGGCCGATCCACAGCACCATCGTGCCAAGCGCGAGTGGCGAGAAGAGCGCCTCCTCCTGCAGCACGGCATTGGCCAGCAGCGTCGCGATCGCGAAGGCGCCGAGCCCGAACGTCGCCGCGCCCGTGCGCAGGAACAGCTGCCAGCACCAGATCACCACGCTGACATAAAGAGCCAGCGGCGCGACCGCGCCGATACCCATCTGATAGAGCAGCACGCCGATCCCGCTTTCCACCGGTGCCGTGCTCTTGCCGGCGTTCTGCGCCTGTTGCCATTCCTCGATGGTCGGGCCGTTGGTCAGGTTGCCGCCATCACCGAGGCCGTGACCGAGCGGATTGGAGAAGAAGCCCTCCAGGCAGCCGAACAGCCCCAGCACGTGGAAATCGCCGATCTGCATGCCCACGACGATTGCCAGCGCCACGTAGGCGGCCAGCATGCCCGTGAACCCGACCATCACGATGTGGCGCGGCACGAGCAATGCCGCGCGCCACGCCAGGATCGCAAACAGAAGCATCAGCACGGCGCCCTTGGAGCCGATGAAGACCAGCAGCGGTAGGGCCGCCAGCAACAGCGCCGGCCGGCGATTTGCGAGCCCCACGAGCCCGAAGAAGGCCAACGCGTAGGCAAAGCTGATCGGGTGGAAGTTCGGCCCGTGCAGACGGAACAGCGTGATATCCAGATCGGCCAGCAGCGGCGTGTTGAACAGCGGCACGCGCAGCATGTCGAGCGGATCGCGGATCACGAAGCCAGTCTGCTTCATCATCACCGCCCACGTCTCCATCGCCGATGCACCGCGCATGCGCATCTCGAGATAGATGTCGCCGTTGAACAGGTGCAGGAACTTCAAATCGAAGATCAGCTCCAGATACCCGTAGCCGACCGTCAGCCAGCCGAGCGCGATGAGCGCGGGCTCGGGCCGGCGCCAGATGTGGCGGCCCGCCATCAGCCCGATCTGCAGGCACAGCACGGGAATGAGGACGTTGCGCAGATACGTGAGCGCCGCGGTCGGATCCTTGCTCGCCCCCAAGGCGAGATAGATCGCCACCACCGGCAGCACCGCCAGCGACATCACGATCGCCCGGTCCGGGGTCGCGCGCATGCTGGTGCGCCCGTCGGTCAACAGCGAGATCGCGAACACGATCCACACCGCAACCACCATCAGGAAATTGTAGGACCGGACCAGGTTGAACGCCATCTCGTCCATCGCCAGCCACGGCAGGACGATCGCCACGATTGCGTTCTGGAAGGCGAATGAAAACACTAGAGCAGCGATCACGATCGATGGCGCGAAATTGGCCAGCGTCAGCGCGATCAGGAAGCACGTCGCAAAGCCGAGAAACGGGCTGGCGACATGCAGGAAAATCGGCAATGCGGTGACGCAGACTGCCAGAGGCAGAATGTAGAGCGGCCGTTCACTGATTTTGAGCGGGGGCGACCCTTTGAGATCGAACCGCATACCGATACTACGCATGGCCACGATGTCTGCTGAAGAACGCCCATACACTCCATATGCCGCAGTGCGTCAACCGCGGAAACCGGAAAAGCCTTAAGTTGGACGGCGTTCGCCCGATGCACACGGATCGGCGCGACGCGCCCGGCCTTGAGCTTGACCTTGCGCTTGGTGGATGACTGGCAACCGTCGGCGGTGGGCCCTGCGGGCGAGGACTTCGGCTTCGGTAACAATTCCGCGCACGTTACATTGCGGTGGGCCCCGCCGCTGTCTAGAAGCACACCTTGACCAGACCGCGTGGCGGCATATCCGGGCAGAACAGCGTGCAAATTGTACTATGTACAGCGCCGTCGCAGGCCAGCCGGTGGCTGGAGGTCCTCATCGAGCGGCTGACGGCGGCCGGCCACGATGTCCGCCTGCGCGCAACGCGCGCCCCGCCGCGTCCCGACGTGCTGCGCCGGCTCGAGCGGCTCGACGCCAGCCTGGGCGGCAGCCCGCGCGCGGCAAGCCTTGTCGACGCCGTCGCCTGGCCCGGCCTTCAAGCCCCCGCCGAGGCACCAGGCCGCGCGCTGGACGGACAGCCAGAGTCGACCGCCGGACGTCTGGTGATCGCCTTGCCGGCGGTAGGCGCCGGCGCGCAGGATGCAGCCGAAGCGACCCACGTTGTCACGTTCGATGGCGCCGCCGACGCCGCCGCCGTCTACGCCAGCCTGCTCGACCATATCCCGCCGGTGATCGCCGTCGTCGATGCGACCACCGGTGAGATCGTTGCGTCCGCGCGACCGTCGCTCGAGGCCGCCGGCTCGCTACGCGAAGGCCTCGACGCCGTCTATGCCTGCCTCCTCACGCTGATCGAGGCGCTGGCCGCGGGAGGCCGGGCTGGCGCCATGCGCGTCGCGCCGGCTGGCATGCGCGTCGCGCCGGTTGCCGTCGGCGTCCGCCCGCTCCCCGACCGGACCTTCCTCGCGCGCCAGGCGATCGCCCGGATGCGCCATCGCGCCGTGCGCACGCTGTACGGCCTGAGCTGTCACATCCCTCATTGGCGCATCGGATGGCGTCTGACGTCCGGCGCCGGCGTCTGGGACCGTGGCGACCTCGGCGGCGCGCCCTGGCAAACGCTCCCCGACCCCGGCGACCGCTTCTATGCGGACCCGTTTCCCTATGTTCACGAGGGCCGGCGCTGGATCCTGTTCGAGGACTTTCCCCATCGCACAGGCAAGGGGCTGATCTCCGCAGTGGAGATCGGCGAATGCGGCCCGGTCGGCGCGGTCCGCACCGTACTGGAAGAGCCCTGGCACCTATCCTATCCGATGATCTTCGCCCACGCCGGGCAGATCTGGATGATCCCGGAGACGCACCAGAACCGGACGATCGATCTCTACCGCGCCGAAGCCTTCCCCGACCGCTGGGTGAAGGAGGCGACGCTTGTCTCCGGCATCGAGGCGAGCGATGCCACCTTCGTGCGCCATCAGGGCCGCCTGTGGATGTTCGCGACTGTGCGTGATGGCTGGGGCGCATGGTCCGACACCCTGCATCTGTTCATGGCCGACGACCTCCTCGGGCCTTGGCGGCCTCATCCCGCCAATCCCGTGCTGATCGATGGCGCGACCGCCCGCCCGGCGGGGCACTTCCTGCAGCGCGGCGGCACGCTGTGGCGTCCGGTCCAGGATTGCGCGTCGAGCTATGGTGCCGCGCTGGGCTTGGTGGAGGTCACGCGCCTCGACCCGGAGGGTTATCATCAGGAGTTGCGCACGCGCCTGACCGCGGGGCCGGACTGGCCCGGCCGCCGGCTGCATACCCTGAACAGGTTTGCCGACCTGGAATGCATCGATGGCTCGGCGCTGGCCCCCCGGAACGCCTGGCTCGCGCGCCGGACCGAGCGCTGGACGCTGCGCCGGTCGCCGTCCTCGGAACCCGCCGAATGATCGTGAGCCCACTTCCGGCCACCCCAGCCCCATCGCGCCGTCGGAGCCACCGCGCCGCGCTGGCGATGCTTCTTATTGGGCTCGGCTGCACGGCCATCGCCGCCACCATGGTGCCGTCACCGGCCGCTGCCGCGTCTTTTGGTGCGTGTGCGGGACAGCCGCGCGCAGACGTCCCTGCCGAACGCCTCGGCCGCCTCGCTCGCGGCTTCAATCTGGTCGGCTGGTTGGATCGTGCCGAGCGTCGCCGGCCCCCGCTCGATCTACTGCCCGGTTTGCGGCAGCGCGGCTTCACCCACATCCGCCTGCCGGTCGATGGCGCGCTGTTGATGCCCCGTCACGCCGCGCCGGCCGAGATCAACGATCGTCTGGCCGAGCTCGATGCCGCGCTCGCCCACCTTGTCGCGCTCGATTTCGCTGTCAGCATCGACATGCATCCCTCGCGCGCGTTCGTCGACCGTCACGCCCGCGCGCCCGATCAGGCGTTCGAGGATCTCGCGGGGCTGTGGACCCGGCTGGCGCGTCGCTACGCCTCGAGCCCGCCCGATCGCGTGTTCTTCGAGCTCCTCAACGAGCCGGCACCCGAGCCGGACATCTGGCGCCGGCAGCTGGAACGCTTGTTGCAAACGTTGCGGCCGCTCGCGCCGAACCACACCTTCGTCGTCTCCACCTCCGACTTCCAGCAGGTCCACCGGCTTTTGGAGACCCAGCCTGTCGCGGATCGCAATGTCGTCTACGCCGTCCATTTCTACGAGCCCATGAGCTTCACCCATCAGGGCGCCGACTGGACGCCCGGCGACCCGGTCGCTGCGCTTGCCGGCGTGCCATTCCCCCTGGCCGAGCGCGACCCCGCCGTCGTCGCGTTGTTGGCGCAGTTGCGGCGCCAGGGGGCGACCGGCGCGGCCGATCTCCTGGCGCGCGATGCCCGCGCGCGCTGGGCGCCGCAGCGCATCGCCGCCGCCATGGCCGAGGTCGCCGCGTGGTCGCGCCGTCACGACCGCGCCGTCATCCTCAACGAGTTCGGCGTGCTCAAGCGCAAGGCATCCGCGCGCGATCGCCTGGCGTGGCTCCACGCCGTGCGCGAGACCACCGAAGCCCGTTGCATCGGCTGGGCCGTCTGGGAGTTCGACGAGGCGTTCGGCTTCCTGACCCACCAGCAGGGCGCGGTGCAGCTGGACGAGCCGATGCTCGGCGCCCTGCTGCCTGGCGGCCACCGGCCGTGACCATCGGCCGTGATCAGCGCTTGTTGAGGAACTCGCCCGCTCGTGCCCGCAGCGTTCGCGGCAGCGCGTGATAGGCCGACCGCAGCGCCGGCTTGGCGCCGAGATGCCAGCCCGTCATCCACACCCGCCCGCGCCCGTTCAGCGGCAGCACGAGCTCCGAGATCGGCTTCGTCGTGTCGGTCCAGCGCAGCTTGTAAGGGCTGGGCGGCCCCATCAGCTCCAGCATCTCGATGCCGCGCGCATGACACGCCTCGATCACCATGCCCAGATGCACGCTGCCCGGGCCCACGGCGTCGAACGCTTCGTTTCGGGCCGACAGGTAGGCGTAGTAGCGGTTGCGGTAGAGAAAACCCCATTGCTGCGCAACGATCTCCTCGCCCAGACGCAGGTCGAACCCCATAATCGACAGCCCCTCAACGGCGGGCAGCCCCTCGACCACGGCGCGAAAATCGGCATCCCGGAACGCCGGCGCGGTCGTCCCGTGTTGGTCGAGCCAGTCGAGCCTGCGATCGAATGTGTAGCCGATGATGTCGGCCAGGGCGGCCGGATCCTGGGTCACGATGTGTGTCGGCGTGCCCAGTCGCGTTAGCCGGTTGAGATGGTTGCGATGGGTCTTGCGGGTCTTGAGACCGACCGCGCTCAGGTAGTCCCGGAACGTCGCGAACGGCCTGAGGTCGACAGTGACGGAATGGCTTGTCTGCGCCGTGCGCGCGCCTGCCGCGATGAGGGCGCGATGTAGCGGTGTGCCCTCCACCACGTGCTCCATGGCCAGCGCGTCCACCACCGATTGAGCGCGCAGCCTGGCCAGAATTGCCGCGATTCCAGGCACAATCTCTTCGCTCCGCGCAAAGACGGCGCCCGCGAACTGGCCGAACGGATCGTCGAGACAGCGCGCCACGCGCACGCGACCGGTGCTGGCCACACCCAGCGGCCACAGTCCGACGAGCCGCGCACCTTCGCGCACCACCGCCACCAGGGGCTTCATCCAGGGGCTGCCAGATGCCAGTCGGACCCGTGCGACGTGCTGGCACCACGCGCTCGCCAGGAAGACGGGCGACTCGTGATCCTGCACCTCCAGGTTCATCGCCTCCCAGGCCGGCGCCAGGCGCGAGATCTCATCGATGCTCTCCACGAGCTCGACGTCGTACACTGCCGCGACGAGCCGGTCGCGCATGGCGCTTGCCTCTGTCACCGCGCTGAACCTTGCCCGTTTCGCCGCTGTGGCCACGCTACTTACTGAACTCATACGGAGGAATATCGCGCACGCTGCGTGGTGCCTTAGGATCGACGGCGAAGTCGACCTTGAAGGACTGGCCGGGCTTGCGGCCCGCGGTCAACTTGTGCAGCGCCGCCACACCGTATTTGGCGTAGTAGAGCGGCCCGTCTGTCACTTGCGACAGCGATTGCAGCCCGAGCCGCTTGCGCAGCACGCCGTTGGCGGTGTTGACGATGTAGTTGCGGCGCACGTCGCGCGTCTGATGCTCGGTCGTGAACGAGACGTTGACGCAGTCCTGGTTGACGATCCTGTGCGGGCAGTAGAGCGGCCAATGCAGCATCTCACCGGGCCCCAGATCGTAGACGACGGCGTGTTCCTCGAAGGCGGGATCGTAGCGCAGCGAGATCTCGTGCGCCTCGTTGAGGACGATCTTCTCCAGTCGGTCCTGCTGCAGGAAGGGCTCGCGGTTGGGATAGACGTAGACGGTCTTGCGGCCGCGGATCTGCCACAGCGACTGCCCGGGCGTGTCGCAGTGATAGTAGACCTGGATGTTGGGTGAGGACACGAGGATCGAAAGCTTCTCATTGTAGGACGAAAAGCCCGGCACGATCTCCGCGATCTCCCGATAGATGTCCTGGACGAGGTCGCCATAGGCGGGGTCGACCTGCTCCGGCTTCAACAGCAGCACCCAGATGGCGCCGGTCCGGATCGCCTCGAGCACGTCGTGGCCGGGAATATCGCGGATCTCGCCTTCGCGCCGCGATCGCGTGTCGTGGCGCGTGATGTCCATCGTGTTGACGTAGTAGTTCGCGCGCGCGGAATGCTCGATCAGCGTGGCCAGCATGTCGTCGCTGAACAATGCCGACTGGTGCAGGCGATGGTTGAGCATCAGCGGCTTGGCCCCGAAGCCTGAGAAGGCAGACGTGGGGCTGCGGAAGATTTTTTCTGTCATCGGGCGAAGCCTGGTCTTCGAGCGGATCAATGGCGATTTTCAGGCGAGCGGCGGACCGCCGGCACGCAGCTATGGCGGACCGCCGAACGGCCCGCCACCCTCTTCGGCAAACGTGGCTACCGGCGTGTTGTCCCGGGCGGATGGCCCCCGAAAGGGGGGGGGCGAGCCCGCTGGCATGTCCGATCGGCGCTGCCGCCGCCGCGGGTCGACCTTTATCCTCGGTACGGTCGATCCGTAAACGATGAACCACGTCATCCCGCAGTGCGGCAAAAGATCCTTAGCGGATAGATCTGTGAGAGAAAAGCGGCAACCATGAGAACACAATGTATTTTTCTGATTTGGAACAGCAGATGCTGTCTTGATACGGCTATAATGGTTGGCCTATGATGTTGCAGCGCACGATGAAGCGTTGCTTGTGCGGAAGCGGGGATTTCGGTGAGTTCAGTCGAGCGTATCGCAACTGTTGTTTCTGGCTCGCGCGGGCGCACGATGCTGTCGGCACCAGGCATCGCGCTATTGGTTTGCGCGGTTCAGTTCTCCGCCATCATATTGATTTCGCTGGCGTCCGGACTGTCTTACCACGTTGCGATCTACGGCAACGCCGGCGGACTTGGCAGCGTTCTCGCCAGTGGCATCCTCGCCGGCCTCGCGTATGTCGCGCCGGTTTTCACGCGCCGTGACAGCAGCTGGTACGAGGCGATGGCCAATCGCCGGTCCGTCCGCCAGGTCGTCGTCGACTGGACGACGGCGGTGTTCGTCGTCGCCGTCATCGCCTTCCTCACCAAGACCGCCGACATGTTCTCGCGCGGGGCGCTTTTGCTGATGCTGGCGTTCGGGCTCGTCGTGCTCATCGCGCTTGAGGCGGTGATCGCACGATTGATCGCCGCCGCGCTCCGGTCAGCACGCGCGGCGCCACGCCGCGTCCTCCTGCTTGGCGACAAGGCCGTCAACGAGCGCTATCGCAGCGAGCTCGCAGGCCAGCCCGATATCCATGTCGTCGGCATGCGTTCGCTCCCCGTTTCCGCCGACGATGCCGCACGCCAGAAGGATCTGGAGGCTCTTGTTGCCCAGTCGGTCGCCGAAGCGCGACATTTGCAGGCCGACGACGTCCTGCTGACGATCCCGCTGTCCCGTCTCGATGTCATCGAGCGCTCGGTGCAGGCCTTCTCCATGTCACCGGCGACCATGCACCTCGTCGGCGACGATCTCTCCGCGCGCTTTGCCGGTCTGCGCGTCACCGATGTCGGGCGCCTGCCGACGCTGCGCCTCAGCCGCCCTGCGCTGTCGCCGGTGCAGGCCATGACCAAGCGCGTGCTGGACGTGGTTCTGGCAACCATCGGGCTGATGCTGCTGGCACCTGCGTTCCCGATTGTGGCGCTGTTGATCAAGCTCGACAGCCCGGGCCCGGTTTTCTTCATGCAGAAGCGGCGCGGCTACAATCTGCGCGACTTTCGCATCCTCAAGTTCCGTACAATGTCCACACTCGACGACGGCCCCGTCGTCGTCCAGGCCAAGCACAACGATCCGCGCATCACCCGGATCGGCGCGTGGCTGCGCCGCCTGAACATCGACGAGCTGCCCCAACTCGTGAACGTCGTGAAGGGCGACATGTCGATTGTCGGCCCCCGCCCGCACGCGCTCGCCCACGATACCGCCTTCGAGACCCGGATTGCGCGGTATCCGCGCCGCCTCAACGTGCGTCCGGGCATCACCGGCTGGGCGCAGGTCAACGGTCTGCGCGGCGAGACCGATACCGAGGACAAGATGGCGCGCCGCGTCGAGGCCGACCTGTTCTACATCGACAACTGGTCGTTGCTCCTGGACCTGAAGATCCTGGCGTTGACCGTGATCTCGCCGCGCGCCTACCGCAACGCGCGCTGAGGCGCGCCGGACGGCACGCGCCCGACGGCGCCTCCAACAGCGCAGGGCGCGACGAAAGAAAGCCGCGCCCGCCACCGCGACCGGAGATCAGGCCCCGTCGCTCTCCAGCATGTGCACGCTGAACATCGCCTGCGGGTCGGTCCAGGTCGCCAGCGGCGACCAGCCCGCGCGGCGCACCATCCGATGAAAACCGGCGATCTCGTACTTGTGCGAGTGCTCGGTCAGGATGCGTTCCCCGGCCGCGAAACGGAACCGCCGGCCGAGCACCGTCACCGTCTGGTCGATACGGCTGACCAGGTGCATCTCGATGCGGCTGGCATCCGGGTTCCACGTCGCGGTGTGCTCGAACAGATCCAGGTTGAACCGGGCCCCGAGTTCACGGTTCGCGCGCGCCAGGACATTCATGTTGAAAGCCGCCGTCACGCCCTGGGCGTCGTCATAGGCCGGCACCAGCACCGCTGGATCCTTGATCAGATCCGCGCCGACGATGAGTCGGCCGCGCCGCCCCAGGGTCGTGCGCATCTCGCGTAACAGCGCAACGGCGTCGGCCACTACCAGATTGCCGATCGTGGAGCCCGGGAAAAATCCGACACGCCGAGCGTTCTCGGCGCCAGCGATTTCCGGCAATGGCGCATCGAACGGCCCGACGACGCCCCGGATGTCGAGCGTAGGATAGCGCTGGCGCAACCGTGCCTCCGCCTCCTCGATCGCGGCTTGGCTGATGTCGATCGGCACATACGCGGCCAGCCGCGCGCCCGCCCGATCGAGCAGGATCTCCGTTTTCCGGCTCGAGCCCGAGCCGAACTCGATCAGCAAGGCGCCATCGGGAATGCGCGCGACGATTTCGTCGACGTGCGCCGTCAGAATGCTGATCTCCGTGCGCGTCGGGTAGTATTCCGGCAGGTCCGTGATCTGCTCGAACAGCGCGCTGCCCGCCGCATCGTAGAAGAACCGGCACGGGATCGACTTGGGCTTGGCCGAGAGGCCCTCGATGAGCGCTTGCGCGAACGCGCCGTCCACGCTGGCATCCGGCCCAATCCCAGTCCCAGTCCCGGCGCCGCCCACGCTCGCCGGCGTCTCAGCGCGCCCCGCGGTGGAGCGGGCACGCGCACTGCTTGTCTTGTCTGTCATTGGATGTCCGTCGCCAGTCTGAAGCCGGTGAATTGCCAGCGCTGTTGAGGATAGAAGAAGTTGCGATAGGTCGCGCGGCTATGCCCGTCGACAGTGGCGCAGGAGGCGCCTTTCAGCACCTGCTGGCTGCACATGAACTTACCGTTGTACTCACCCACCGCACCCGGCGGCGGCCGGTAGCCGGGATAGGGCTGGTAGGCGCTCTGTGTCCACTCCCATACGTCGCCGAACAACTGCTTGGGGCCTGGCATCGGACCGGCCGGAGCCGGCAGCGGGCGAAGCGCGTCGGTGCCCAGCGTGTTGCCCTTGACGGGCGCATCCGCCGCCACGGTCTCCCATTCGAACTCCGTCGGTAGGCGCTTACCGGCCCAGCGGGCGAACGCATCGGCCTCGTAGTAGCTGACGTGGGAGACCGGCGCTGCAGGATCGACCGCACAAAGACCGTCGAGCGACATCTGATGCCACGCGCCATCGACCTCTTCCCAGTAGCCCGGCGCCGTCCAGCCCTCCCGGTTCACCGTCGCCCAGCCGTCGGCCAGCCACAACAACGCGTTGCGATAGCCCCCGTCCGCCATGAACGCCAGCCATTCCCCGTTCGTCACGCACCGGTCGGCGATGGCGAAAGGATGCAGCAGCGCGCGATGGCGCGGGCCCTCGTTGTCGTAGGAAAAGCCCGACCCTTCGTGGCCGATCTCCACGATGCCGCCGGGATTGGCGATCTCCTGCGGCGCCGCGGCGGCGCCCTCGCTCGGGGTCGCGCGCGGCCGGTTGCGATAGGCTGGCCTCAGTGGATTGCTGGCGAACAGCGCCAAAACGTCCGTCAGCAGCAGCTCCTGATGCTGTTGCTCGTGATTGATGCCGAGTGTCAGCAGCGCGTGCAGCTCGCTGTCCGGCGCTGGCTGGGCCGTCGTGCACAGCCGGTCGAGCGCCTCGTCGACATGCGCGCGGTACGCACGCACCTCGCGCGCCGGCGGGCGCGTCAGCAGTCCCCGGCGACCGCGCGGCTGCCGCGCCCCTTGCGTCTCGTAGTAGGAGTTGAAGCAGAAATCGAACGCCTCCGAGAACGGCTTGTAGCCCGGCAGGTGATGCCGCAACACGAAAGCTTCGTAGAACCATGTGGTGTGCGCCAGATGCCATTTCGTCGGGCTTGCATCGTCCATGGCCTGCACGCACTGATCCTCGTCGCTCAGCGGTTGCGCAAGCGCATGCGACAGCCGACGGCTGGACATCAAGGCGTGCTTGAGGGAGCTGTCCTGGGATGTGAGGTCGTCTGAATGCTGCGAATACGCAGCGGCGTGCGCACTCATGCGTCACCTCCGGTGTCTCGACGGGAGCGCAACACATGATGCGCATGGCCGATCGGCGCCAGTTGGGCAAACGCACAGTCCGCCCGTTGGGTTCGCCGCCGCGAAGCCGCGACAGTCGCGATGCCGACCAATAAAGAGATCCTATGACACGATTGCAACCCTGAGGGCTTCAACGTGCGCCGCAACCCGTAAGGTGCGCGTCGCCAACGTGGCTCCGACGTTGCGGCCGTGCCCCATCGCGTGTCGGTAATGATACAGGGCCCTCACGCGCGCGTTCACGCGATTTCGAACAGGCCCGCAGCCCCCATGCCTGATCCGATGCACATTGTCACGACCACGCGTTTGGCGCCGCGCCGCTTGCCCTCGATCAGCGCGTGCCCGACGAGCCGCGCCCCCGACATGCCGTAGGGGTGGCCGACCGCGATCGCGCCGCCGTCGACGTTGAGACGTTCCTCGGGGATGCCGAGACGGTCGCGGCAGTAGAGCACCTGCACGGCGAACGCCTCGTTGAGCTCCCACAGGTCGATGTCGTCGACCTTGAGGCCGGCCCGGTCGAGCAGCTTGGGCACGGCGAAGACGGGGCCGATGCCCATCTCGTCGGGCTCGCAGCCCGCCACCGCGAAGCCTCGGAAAACACCCAGTGGCGTCAGACCCTTGCTGGCCGCGCGCGCCGCATCCATGACCACGACGGCCGCCGCGCCGTCGGAGAACTGGCTCGCATTGCCGGCCGCCACCGTGCCGCCTTCGACGGCGGGCTTGATCTTGGCGACCCCCTCGTAGGTGGTGTCCGCGCGGATGCCCTCGTCGGTGTCGAGCACGACCTCTTCTTCCCACGACCGCACGACCTGCTTCTTGTCGTTGAGCTCGTGGCGCAGCATCGTCGTCTTCAGCGGCGCGATTTCAGCGTCGAACCGCCGGGCCTGCTGCGCGGCCGCCGCCCGGAGCTGGCTCTCCACGCCATATCTGTCCTGGGATTCGCGCGGAATCTTGTAGCGCGCGGCCACGGTCTCGGCCGTCTGCAGCATCGGCCAGTAGATCGCCGCCTTGTGCTCGGCCACCCAAGGATCCTCGAAGCGGTGCCGGTTCATCTCGTTCTGGACGAGGCTGATCGATTCCAGGCCTCCGGCGACATACGTGTCGCCCTCGCCCGCCATGATGCGTTGCGCGGCCATGGCAATCGTCTGCAGGCCGGACGAGCAGAAGCGATTGACGGTGACGCCGGAGACGCTGACCGGGCAGCCGGCCCGGATAGCGGCCTGTCGCGCGATGTCCCAGCCGGTCGCGCCCTCGGGCATCGCGCAGCCGAGGATCACGTCCTCCACCTCGTCGGCTGCAATGCCCGCGCGTTCGATGGCGTGCTTGACGACGTGACCGCCCATGGTGGCGCCATGAGTGTTGTTGAGCGCCCCGCGCCATGACTTGGCGAGCCCCGTGCGGGCAGTCGAGACGATGACGGCATCCTTCATGGCGTGGCTCTCTGTCGTGTGAACGGACGATCGATAGGGGTCAAGCGGGACGGTGCGGGCCAGATGGCCGTCCCGCTGAAACGCGCCAGCCGAGCGTCAGCGCGAGAGGCGGAAGGCGGGATGCAAGGCTCAGCTTCCCGGCCCGGTATGCGGGCCAAAGCGCTCTGGCCATACCGCTCCGGCCCAACGCCGGCCCGGCCGCCGTGGCGAGCCTCAGCTGCGCGGCTGCGCGCGTTGCGCAGCGTCCGCCATCATCCGGCCGAGCTCCTGCGCCTGCTCCGAATAGATCTGCATCTGGCGCTGAGCGTGGCGTGTCTGGATTTCGAAATACTCACGCATGTCGCGGGCGCGCGCCAGCTCCGCGGCGAGGCCGAAGCCCGCCTCGATGTTCTGCTGCGCATAGCGCATGGCCTTCATCTGGATATCGAGCGCACTCTGCGTCATCGCGCCCGAGGATCGCGTCACCATGTCTTGCGCCTGCTTGGCGGCATCGAGAAATTGCGTGTAGGCCTGCCGCGCCTGGTCCACGCTGCGCTCGGCCATCTCGCGAACAGTGTCGGGGATCTCGAAGGGCGCTTTGTCGGACATGAGGCGGTCTCCATGCTGAGCACCGGCGCCGCCGGGTTCGCTGACGGCCGGTCGGTATCATCCTAACGCACCTTGGCGGCGATGGCGATGCGGGTGTTCTTGCCCGGATCGGGAACGGCGTGGACGCTGGCCGGCATTCGGGGTACGGGACAGGATCGCAATCATCCAAGCCCGGGAAATGACGGCCGAAATCAAAAGCGTTGGCGCGCAGGTGCCAGAGCCTGTCACACAGACAGAGCCTGCCACGCTGCCCGAGCCTGTCACGCAGGGCGCGGTCGATGCGCTCGACGGCACCGTCATGCTTCTGGCGCCAGGGCAGGCGCGGATCGTTGCCGCCAGCCGCGCCGCGCGGACGCTCCTCGGCCTTCGGGGTGGCGACGCGCTTGCCCATACGCTCGATGCGGCCATGCCGGCCGTCGCCTGCCTGCGCCGCATCGCGGCCGCGGCCCATGCGCAGGGCGCGCGTCCCGGCACGCCGTACCGAGAGCGGCTGGTGTTCTGGACGCCCGATGGTGCGGTCGCGCGTGACGCCGAAATCGTGTGCCTCGATCCCGAATGCCTGCGGGTCACGCTCGACCCCGCACCGTCTCGCACAAGCGCGTCGCCCACGATCGCGCCTTCTCCCACCGGCCGGCCCGACGCGCTGCTGGCCGCGATCGCCGCCCGCATCCGCGACGGCATGGACCGTCGTGACGCCACGCGGCGCGCGCCTTCGGCATTCCCCAGCGCGCCATCGGGCGACGACGCCAGTCAGGCCCAGGTGACGCCGCCCGCCGAGCTCGCCACAGCGCTCGCGCGCCTCGGCCACGAACTGCGCACGCCGCTCGCCGCCGTCGCCGCCATGGCCGAGATTGTTCGCGACCAGCGGCTGGGACCGGATGCCGCCGAGCGCTATCGCGAGTACGCCGGCAACATTCACGACAGCGCGCGCCATGCGCTCGCCCTCGTCTCCGCGCTGCTCGACCCCGCGACAGCCGCCGGCCATGACGAGCCCACACCAACCTTCTCCGAAGTCGACGTCGCGCGGCTGCTGCGCGGTTGTCTCGACACGATCGCACCGCTCGCAGACCAGGCGGGGCTCAAGATCGCGATCGCCGAGGCCCCGCGCCTTCCCCACGTGGTGGCGGATGAACGCGCGCTGCGCCAGATCGTTCTTAACCTGATGACCAACGCGCTGAAATTCACCCCCCGCGGCGGCCGCATCACCGTCACCACTGGGCATGCCGCCGACGGTCCGCTGCTCATCACCATTGCCGACACGGGCCTCGGCATGAGTGAAGACGAACTCGCGCATCTTCGGCGGGCGATGTCGCGCGACACCATCGATGCCGGCGCACCGCGCGCGGGCGGTGGTCGCGGCATCGGCCTCCCGATGGTGCGCCGCCTGGCGGCCCAGAGCGGCGGCCGCATCGAGATTTCGAGTGTCCTGGGACGTGGCACGTCGGTTTCGCTGAGCTTCGACAAATCCCGCCTGGTGCCGATCTGATGGCTGCACAACGCGGCGACGTCGGGCCCATCGGCATACGAGACCGCAAGGCGGCCCGGCGCGCGCCATCTTCCGAGAGCCCCTTCAGCGCGCGAGGCAGAAAATGCCGAACCTAGCCGGGCGCAAACCGTTCTTTTTCATGAGACTAATTCCAATGTTCACGGGCCCGGCGCATCGTCATTGACGACCCGGATGCGCGATGGTCTATCGCGCAGAGCGGCCCTCGTGATGCCGCCGCGTTTCATCGCCGTTATCTGCCCGAAGCGACCACCCCGAGCCAGCGCCCATTGAGCCACGCCCCGCCGTCCCCGCCAATGCTGCACGACGTGCTGGCGCGCATCAGCGCCCTGCCGCATCGGCTCGGCCGGTGGCGCGCGCGTCGACGCTCGTCGCCGGCCTGGACGGCGGCCGTCGCGACGATCCTGGCAGTCATGGCACTGCCGCTCTTGACGATCGCCTGGGTCGCCTTTCACCCGGCCGAGAACATCTGGCCGCACCTGCTCTCCACAGTCCTGCCCGGCGCGGTGCGCGATACCGTGCTCGTCATGATCGCAGTCGGCGCCCTGACCCTGACATTCGGCACCGCCACCGCCTGGCTCGTCACCATGTACCGCTTTCCCGGCCGTGCTGTGCTCGACCGGCTGCTGGTGCTGCCGCTGGCGATCCCCACCTACATCGTCGCCTACGTCTGGGTGGAGCTGCTCGACTACGCCGGCCCTGTGCAGACGGCGCTACGCAACACCTTCGGCTGGCAACGGCCCGCCGACTACTGGTTCCCCGAGATCCGCTCCATCGGTGGCGCGGCGTTCGTCCTGGCAAGCGTGCTCTACCCCTACGTCTACCTCTCCGCGCGCGCGAGCTTCGTGCAGCAATCGGTCTGTGCACTGGAGGTGGCGCGCACGCTCGGACGCACCGCCATGGCCACGTTCTGGGCCGTGGCCCTGCCGCTCGCCCGGCCGGCACTGGCCGCAGGCACCGCACTTGCGCTGATGGAGTGCCTGAACGACATCGGCGCGGTGCAGTACCTCGGCGTGGAAACGTTGACCGTCAGCGTCTACGCGACATGGTTGCAGCGCTCCAACCTGGGCGGAGCGGCGCAATTGGCCGTCGTCATGCTGTTCCTCGTCGCCGTCTTGTTTGCGGTGGAGCGGATGGCGCGCGGCGCCGCGCGCTTCCATCACACGACCGGCCGCTATCGCTCGATCCCCTTCGAGGACATCGAGGGCTGGCGCGGCTGGCTCGCCGCTGCGTTGTGCGCGGTCCCCTTCGTCGTCGGCTTTCTCGTGCCGTTTCTTGTCCTGTCCGCCAACGCTTTCGGACACGCCAGTGCAGCACTCGCCGTCGGCTTCACGCAGGCAGCCTTCAACTCCATCCTGCTCGCCCTGATGGCCGCCCTCGTCGCCGTCTGCCTGTCGCTGGTGCTGGGCTACGCCCGCCGCGTCGCCGCCAACGGCTTCACCCGGCCCGCTGTCGGTCTCGCCGGCCTTGGTTACGCGGTGCCCGGCACCGTGCTGGCACTCGGCCTCTTGATTCCGTTGGCCACCTTCGACAACTGGGTGGACGCCTGGGCCCGTGCGATCGTCGGCGTCTCGACCGGCCTCCTCCTGTCGGGCTCGCTGTTTGCGCTCACGCTTGCCTACACGATCCGTTTCCTGGCCGTCTCGCTGGGCTCGATCGAGGCCGGTCTGGAGCGCATCTCGCCCAATCTGGATGCCGCCGCGCGTGCGCTCGGCGAGACCGCGTGGTCCGCGCTTTGGCGCGTGCACCTGCCCTTGCTTGTGCCTGCCTTGGGCGCAGCGGGCTTGCTGGTTTTCGTCGATGCGATGAAGGAACTGCCCGCCACGCTGCTATTGCGTCCTTTCAACTTCGAGACGCTGGCCACGCACGTGTACGGCCTGGCCGCGCTCGAGCAGTTCGAACAGGCCTCACTGGGCGCGCTCGCTATCGTTGCGGTCGGCCTCGTGCCGGTCCTGTTGCTGCATCGTGCGGTCGCAGGCGGTCGCGCCGGTCATCGCCACTGAACGCGCAACGCGTCCTGCCGACACGGCGCGTCACGCGCAACGCCGCGCTTGAAGGCGCAACGCCGCGCAGGCCGCCATCACTTCGATTGGCTGTAGCTCTTCACGGGTCTGGCGAGCCCGTCGGCTTCGGCAGCCTCCAGACCGGGATCGTCCGGCGCCGGTGGTGAGACGAAAATCCGCGGCGTTGCGCCGCCCGCTCCCGCCTTGGCCTTCGCACCCGATGAGCTACCGGCCGCCGTTGCCGCGCTGCCCGCGGCCTTGTCCGCCGCGCCAGAGGCCGCATTCGCTGCCCGCGCCGCCGCCGAAACGGGCGATTCCGCCGCCGCGACCGCCCCCGGCGATGCTGACGCATCGGCCGGCTTGGCTGCCGCAGTCGAAGATGCGCCCTGCGTCTGCCGCCGGTCGATCACGACCGCGGCGGGCGCGGCGCCTGCACCTGCCTCCGGCGCCTTCTGCGCTCCAGCCGTCGTCGACGTATCGCTCGCCCGCGCGGCGCCCACGGTCCCACCGGCTCCGCGCGCAGCCGCAGCCGCTTCCGGCTTTGCCTGCGTGCCCGCCGTCGTGCCGCTGCCGGTCGTCCGACCCGTCACCTCTTCGACATCGACGACCTTGGGATCGCGCACCACGACCTCGTCGGCTTCGATCTCCACGATCCGGTCGTCGGCCGACAGCACCGGGTCGCGCGGCGCGCCGAGCGCGACCAGCTCCTCAAGCTTCTGCGCTACGAGGTCGGCATCGCGCTTCTCCGCCTGCTCGACAGGCACCCGCCAGCGGAATGCGTCGAGCGCGCCCGTCACCGGCGACACGGGCTGCCATGTGTCGGAGACGACGCCGTCGGCGGTCCACGCGGGATCGCGCGGCGCGTTGACCGCACGCGCGAGCCACTCGCGCACGCGGCCCTTGTCGCCGTGCTGCTCGCCCTCGATGCGCGCCATCACCGTGCACACCCGTTGCGTCAGCCGGTCTTCCACCAGCGGCTCCAGCGCGGCGCGCGCCTCGTCCCAGTCCTTGGATTCCACGGCCGCCATTGCAACCGCGAGCGAGCTCTCGATCGACATCGGCGCCAGCGAGGCGAGCTGCTTGACGCGATCGAGACGGTCGCGCGGGCTGTCGCCCAGCCGCGCATAGGCATACGCGACGGCGAGGTCGGGATGCGGCGCCTTCGGCCACGTCTGCTGGATGATGCGCGTCGCGCGCGGCGTGTTCCCCCGCGAGGCCAGGATGCGGCCCGCAATCGCGGCAGCCGGCACGAGGTCGACGGCGAGCCCGTGCGCCTCGATCGCATAACCGAGCGCCTTTTCCGGATCGCTGTCCTCGGCGGCCTGTGCCTTGGCGGTCAGCAGCACCGCGCGCCGGCGGTCGGCGCTGGCCTTTTCTAGCAGACCGTTGCGCCGCCCGATCGCCAGCGTCTCAAGCGCACCGTCCCAATCGGCCTGCTTGCACTGGATCTCGAACAGCGCATCCGCCGCCCATGTGAGCTTCGGATTGAGCTTCAGCGCGCGCTCCGCGAATTGGCGTGCGGCCTCCGTCTCGCCCTCGTTCTCCGCTTCCACGAAAAGCCCGCGCAGGCCGAGCTGCTCAGTGTCCGGCGACGACAGCATTGCCTCGAAGATCCGCCGCGCCGTCGTCTGGTCGCCCGACAGCCGCGCAGCCTGCGCACGCAACAGGTGCGTCAGCGGCTCGTTGGGCAGTGTCCGCCTCGCCTGCATCGCATACCGCGTGGCCAGCACCTTGTCGCCGGCGCCGAGCGCAATCATGCCGCTGGAGAGCGCTTCGAGCCCGCGCTTCTGGCGGCGCCGGTTGAAGATGCCGCCGAGCGCGGCCGGCGCGAGCCAGAGCTGCCGCAACAGGTTCCAGGCGACGACCGACAACCCGATCGTGAGGCCGAGAATGACGACAGCGCGGAAAACGCTCGTCTCCACTTCGAAGCCCTGCCAGTTGAGAACCAGCATTCCGGGCCGGTCCGCCAGCCAGGCGAGCCCCGTGGCGACGGCGATGACGGCGAGCAGCAGCAGGACGAGACGCAGCATGGATCGGGCCTGGTTCGTGTTAGGTGCGGTTCGAAGGGCGATGGCCCTCCATCAGTTGGACTTCGGGGCTGGCGCCGGCGCGCCGCTGAGCGACGACTTCAGCTGCCCCTCGATGGCGGACAACGCCCGGTCGACGGTCTGGCGCGCCTCGACGCGGGCAAGCCAGTCCTTGGCGATGGTGCGGCCTTCCGCGCTCAGCGCCTTGGCTTCGCCCACGACGTCGCCAAGGCGGTTCTCCTTGAGCGCGGTCTCGATGCGCCCGATGATCGCTTCCGTGCTCGTGTCGCCCGGTGCGTGATCGGTCCTCCGGACCCGCACGATCGACTTGGCGCCGGCCATCAGCCGCTCCAGCACGGTGCCGTCCTCGGGCTCGAGGCTCGCATCGAGGATGCGCCCCGCGATCGGCCGGAAGTCGCGCATCAGCTCGGGCAGCGTCGGCACGCCCTTGTCCTTGTAGGCTTCGAGCGCCGCCAGATCGAAGCGGCCACCCGATGCCGATTTAACTTCGGCGAGTTCGGCAGCGTACTTCTGGCCGCGGTCGAGCACGCGCTTCAGGTTGTTGAGCTCCAGCGAAAGCACAATGCGCTGCGCGTTCTGGCGCCGGTCACTCTCGCTTCTGACCACGCCCTGCACGCTGCTTTCCAGCGAGGCGAGCTTCTGCGCGACCGGCGCGACCGCGGCCGTGACGTCGGCGGGACGCGCGACCGACTTCAGTTTCGCCTCCAGGTCGCCCTTCATCGCATCGAGCCCACTCTTCAGGCCGCCCGTTTCTTCCTGCACGACGCGCAGCGTCTGGCCGAGCCGGTCGGCATCCGATTTTAGCGCCTCGATCCGTTGCGTGATCTTGGCCGTTTCCGTGCGCACGCCGGTCAGTTCGCGGTCGATGCGCTGCGTGCCCGAGCGAGCGGCCTCGGCCGCTTCCGCGGTCTGGCCGATGCGTGCCTCGATCGATTGGTTGATCGTCGCCTGCAGGCCGGCCAGCTTGGTGTCGAGCGACGTCTCAAGATCCTTGATGCGCCCCGACAGTGCCGCCAGCTGTGGGATGCGGCCCTTTTGCGGATCGCTGTCGGCCGCAGCCGCCAGCGCGGCGAGCGTCTGCTCCAGCTTGGTCAGCCGCGTGTCGGACCCGCCCGCGGGTTGTTGCGCGATCTTCTGCTCCAGCGCCTTGGTGTCGGCCGCGAGCTTGGCGGCCGTCGCCGAAACCGTATCGAGCGCCTTCGTGCGCTGCTCGAGCTCGGCCAGCCGCCGCTCGGCCTCCGCGAGCTTTGCCCCTGCACCCGCGTCGTTTGCTGCCGCCGGTCGCGCCGCCAGCCGCTTTTCGACATCGGCCATACGTTGGGTCAGCGCCTCCGAGCTTTGTCCACCCAGGAGGCCGCCGCTGATGCCGAGCTGTTTCAGGTGCGGTGCCAGCGTGTCCGCGCCCAGCAAAGCGAGGAAGCCGCCGATGATGCCCGCCAGCATGTGCGTGAGCAGGCGTCCGAAGCCGCCTCCGCTGCGCGGTGGCGGTGGCGCGGCCGGCGGCGGTGTCCCGCGGCCTTGTCCGCCCGATCCCGTCGACGCGCCCGATCCGGTCGCCTGTGATCCCGGCGCCTTCGATCCTGTCGTCGGCGTCCCCGTTGTCGCTGTGCCTGTAGCCTGTGAGCCGGTCGCGCCTATCGTCGGCTTCGGCGTGGCCGAAGCGGCGTCCCTTGCGTCTTTCGCCGCGGAGGCCGCCGCCTTTGCCGCGCCCGCCGCTGCGGTCGCCGCGGCTGCCGCGCCTGTCGCGGTCGCCCCGCTGGCCGGCGGTGCTGTGCCTGCCGGCGCTGTCGTGCTGCCGTCGGTCTTGCTGGCGAGGTTCGACCACGTCGATCCCGACGCGCCGGTGCTCGTGGCGCCTTTCGCCGTGCCCGTAGCAGGCGTCGACGGCTGTTCCTTCACTTCCTTGGCGGTGAGATCGAGCGTGACGACGGGCTTCTTGGGTGCGGCGCTCTCGCCGGAGCGTGATTGGTCCTTGCCCGGATCGTCTTTCTTGTCGGCCATGGGAATGACGCCTCCACACCTACGCGCTCATGGAACCTCGGCGACACACGAACGCCGCCGGAACCGATTCAGACGATGAGCACGGAATTCGTTGCCTATCAAGGCTTTCCATCTGATTTTGCCGCGACCTGCCCGACGAGGGCAAGCAATTCTTCCAGGCTCGGCCTGCGCGCGACAGCAATCGTCAGGCTGCGCGGCTGCAACTCGGCCGCGACGTTATCGGACATGCAGAAATGAACGATGTGCTGCGTCACCGCCTGCAGGCCGGCCGCGCGCACCAGGTCCTGGAAGCGGCGCGCGGCTGCCGGCGACATCAAGATCACGCCGTCGACCGTACCCGCGCGCAGCGCTGATAAGGCTTCGGCGGGAAATTCCTCTGCCGGCTCCGCACGATAGAGCACCGCGCGCCGTGCTGCGACACCGCAGTCCATGAGCGCGCCAACGAGGTCGAACGCGACGTCTTCGCCGCTGAGGTGCAACAGCAAGCCGCCCCCCGTGCCAACCGCCGCGCGGATCGGCGCTATCAGATCGCGCGCCCGTCCGGCCCCCTCGATCACGTTGTCGAACCCCAACGAGCGCGCCAGCGCCGCCGTGGCGCCGCCGACCGCATAGAGCGGCAGGTGGCGGGCTTGGTCGAAAGTCGGGTGCGTCGCCAGGACACGCAGCGCGTTGCGGCTGGTGGCGGCCAGCACGGTCACGCCGGAAAGGTCGACCTCCGCGCCGGCAACCGCGACGATGGCGCTCGTGGGCGCCGCCGTCACCGCGTGTCCGGCAGCGCGCAAGGCGTCCGCCAGATCGTCGGATTCCGCTTTCGGCCGTGTGACGATCAGGTGCATCAGTCGAGCAAGGTGAAAAAGCCGGGCCCGGCGCGTGCAAGCAAGTCCTCGGCAGCATCCACGGCGAGCCGCATCGCGTCCGCGGCCGCTCCCGTGCGTTGGGTGCGATGGACCGTGCGCCCGTCCGGCGTCAGGATCTCGCCGCGGAAATCGATCGCTCCCGCGACGATGCGGGCCAGTCCGCCGATCGGCGTACGGCAAGAGCCTTCGAGTGTCTGCAGGAAGGCGCGCTCGGCATCCACGCACGTGCGCGTGTCGCCGTCGTCGAGGGCCGCGACGCAGGCCGCGGTGTCCCGGTTCCCGGCGCGGATTTCGATGCCCACGGCGCCCTGCGCGACGGCGGGCAGCATCGTGTCGGTCTCCACCACCGCCGTGATGTGGTGCGCAAGCCCCAGCCGGTTGAGCCCGGCCATTGCCAGGAAGGTCGCTTCCGCCACGCCGTCGGCCAGCTTTCTCAGCCGCGTTTCCACGTTTCCCCGGAACTCGACGATTGCGAGGTCCGGTCTCAGGTGGCGCACCTGTGCCCGCCGGCGCAGCGATGAGGTACCGACCACCGCGCCCGACGGCATGTCGGCGAGCGCGCGATGCTTGAGGCTGATGAACGCGTCGCGCACGTCCTCGCGCGGCAACAGCGCTGCGATCGACAGGCCGTCGGGCAATTGCGTAGGCACGTCCTTCATGGAGTGCACGGCAAGATCGATCCGGCCGTCCAGCAGCGCGTCTTCGATCTCCTTGGTGAAAAGCCCCTTGCCGCCGGCTTCCGACAGCGGCCTGTCCTGGATGCGGTCCCCCGACGTCTTGAAGACGACGATCTCGAAATCGGCCTCCTGCCGCCCGTGAGCGACCATCAGGCGCCCGCGGACCTCGCGCGCCTGGGCGAGCGCCAATGGCGAGCCGCGGGTGCCGATGCGGAGGATGCGCGCTTGCACGTGGTGCTGTCCCGGTGTTAGGCGGTCTCGGTCGTTCGTTCGCGCATCTATGCCCGCGCGCCCGCGGGAAGGCAAATGCATCGAGCGATCGGCGTTTTCCAGGCGAAACGGCAACGCAACCCATGACCGCATCGGCGCGGAACGGCCGCGAGACACGCGTGCTCGGCATCGAGACGAGCTGCGACGAGACCGCCGCGGCCGTGGTCGCGCGCGCGCCCGACGGCTCCGGCCGCATCCTGTCCAGCATCGTGCGCTCGCAATGGGCGCAGCACCGGCCCTTCGGCGGCGTGGTGCCCGAGATCGCCGCGCGCGCCCATGTCGAATGCCTCGACGATCTGGTCGCCGAGGCTCTGCGCGCGGCAGGCTTGGAATTTTCCGATATCGATGCCGTGGCTGCGACCGCGGGGCCGGGCCTCATCGGCGGACTGATCGTCGGGTTGTTGACCGCCAAGGCCATAGCCGCCGTCCACCGTCTGCCGCTGCTCGCCGTTAACCATCTGGAGGCGCACGCGCTGACCGTTGGCCTTACCGACGGCCTGTCACCACCCTACCTGTTGCTGCTCGTCTCCGGCGGCCACACCCAGACCCTGATCGTCGAAGGAGTAGACCGCTACCGGCGGCTCGGCACGACCATCGACGACGCGCTCGGCGAGGCCTTCGACAAGACCGCCAAGCTGCTCTCGCTCGGTGTCCCCGGCGGCCCGGCCGTCGAAGCCGCCGCCGCCGGTGCGGCCGCCTCGACCAGGGATCGCTTCCGTTTGCCCCGCCCGATGGTCGGTCGGCCCGAGCCGCACTTCTCCTTTGCCGGCCTGAAGACTGCCGTTCGCCATGCCGCTCAGGCCAACGCGCCGCTCGCCCCTGCCGACGTCGCCGACCTTTGTGCCGCGTTCCAGGAGGCCGTGGTCGACAGCGTGAGCGACCGCGTGCGCCGCGCGATGGCGCTGTACGAGGCGCACGGGCCCGCCAATCCCCCACGGCGTCTGGTCGTCGCAGGCGGTGTGGCGGCCAATCGTCGTCTCAAGGCGCGGCTGGAGGAGCTTGCCGCCGAAACCGGCTATGCTGTGTTCGTGCCGCCCCCGGCGCTGTGCTCCGACAATGCGGCCATGGTGGCCTGGGCGGGCGCGGAACGGCTGGCCCTAGGCCTCGTCGACGGGCTCGACGCCGCCGCGCGTGCGCGCTGGCCGCTCGACGACATGGCCGCGCCCGTGCTGGGCGGTGGCCGGCACGGCGCCAAGGCGTGAACGTGAGACGGGAAGCGATGGCAGAAACGGATTCGGACGGTGTGCGGTCTTTTGGCGTCATCGGTGCAGGATCATGGGGCACCGCGCTGGCGCTCGTAGCTGCGCGCGCGAGCCTGCCCGTCGTGCTGTGGGTGCGAACCGCTGATGCCGCCGCGCGTTTGGCGCGCGAGCGCGAAAACGCCACGCATCTGCCCGGGATCGCCCTGCCCGCGAACATCACGCCGACAGCCGAGGCAGCGGCGCTTGCGACCTGCGACACGCTGCTCGTGGCGACGCCCGCGCAGGCCATGCGCGGCGTAATCACGGCGCTCGCCCCGCATCTTGCGCCCCATGCGCGCACCGTTATCGCTGCAAAGGGCATCGAGCAGGCAAGCGGCCGGTTTCTCGTCGATGTCCTTCAGGAAATCGCCCCGGACCTCGAGCCGCTGGTGTTGTCCGGTCCGAGCTTTGCCAGCGACGTGGCACGCGGTCTGCCCACCGCCGTGACGCTCGCCGGCCGCACACTTGATGCCGCGCGTCCTGTGGCCGAAGCGCTAAGCCAGTCGAGCTTCCGCCCCTATGTCTCAGACGATCTGGTCGGCGTCCAGGTCGGTGGCGCCATCAAGAACGTGCTCGCCATCGCCTGCGGCATCGTAGATGGCCGCGGTCTGGGCGAAAGCGCGCGTGCCGCGCTGATCGCGCGCGCATTCGCCGAGTTGACGCGGCTCGGCCGCGCGCTTGGCGCACGCCCCGAGACGCTTGCCGGCTTGTCGGGCCTCGGTGATCTCGTCCTGACCTGCTCCAGCCTGCAATCGCGCAACTTCCGTTTCGGTCGCGCCCTGGGTGAGGGCCGCTCGCTGACCGAGGCCTCGGCCGGCGCCAAGGGCATCAGCGAAGGCGCCTTCACCACTGCAGCTGCGGTCGTGCTCGCCGCCCGCCATGGCATCGAGATGCCGATCGCACAGGCCGTGCACGACATCATCGAAGGCCACGCCTCCGTCGACGAGACCATCGCCCAACTGATGCAGCGGCCTTTGAAGGCCGAGCATTGACACGCGCCGTGCGCGCGACCGCCGCGTGCTGATGAGTAGCGATCGGCGACGCGCCGCCTATAGCACTTCAGACTTTGATGGAATCGAATCCGACAGGCCGCAAGGCTGCCCGGCTGCCCCCTTTGTCCCGGAAAGGCCGCCCCCGGGGAGGCGCAGCGCGCCGTAAGCGAAAAAACAACAGAGTGTTTCGACGTAAGTCGGAAATACTCTAGGGCACGATCTTCTCGCGACGGAACTGACCCAGAAGGCGCACGAACATCTCCTCGCTGTCGACGACCGCGTGGAACCCGTACTGCCGCGCCTTCGTCATCGAGCTGATCGTGTCGTAGTCGACGGCGAACACGTAGTCGGCAAACGGCCAGGCGGCGAGCTGTTCCCAGGGAATCGGCCGCAGCCCATGCCGTTCGGCCATCTGCTGCCACAGCGGCTTCAGCTCGGCCATCTGCTCCACCAGCCGGATCGTCTGGACACCGCCCGCCGGCATCTCGAAAACCTCTGCGATGCGCGGCCACACATTGGCCCAGCGAAAGACGTCGCCGTTCGTCATGTTGAAGGCTTCGTTGGCGCACCGCGGCTCCGTCGCCGCCCAAAGGGCGCCCGTGGCCATGTGCTCCGATGCAGTCGCCTGGTAGAGCGCGTGGAAGGCTCCGGGCTTGCCGGGAAAGCGCAACGGCAGGCGCAGCTCCTTGCTGAGAGCGGCATACACCGCGATCGCCGGCAAGATGCTCTGCGCAGTCCCCGGCGCAAAGCCGCACAAGGCGTGCGGGCGCAACTCCGTCCACGTCCACCGCTTGCCGTGCTGGTAGTCGGCCAGCCAGTCGGCCTGGTCGAAATAGAAGTTCGGCCCGATATGGCGCGGATCGCTCTCCCTGGCCGGCGTGCGGAAAGGCCCTAGATGCATGCCGTAGTATTTGGTGCCGGTCACCAGCACCACGCGCTGAAGACGGTCGGACGCCTTGTCGATGGCGCTGACCGCGTTGATCAGCATGTCGCGGTTGGGTGCGATGTTGCTGGCATACCCGGTGGCGGCGCCGGTCACGGGCTGGAACGCTGCGTAGAAGATGTGAGTCGTCTCCGTCAGTCCCGACAGCTTTTCGTCGACCGCCGCGGTGTCGAGCAGGTCGACGGAGATATACCGGCAGCGCGGGCCGTCCTCACCGGCGCGCCGCGATAGCCCGACCACGTCCCAATCGCCTTCGGCGACCAGTCGATCGACGATGTAGCGGCCGATCACGCCCAGTGCGCCGACCACCACCGCGGACTTCTTTTCCATGCGCCCCTCCCGTTGCCCAGCCGCCGTCCAGCCACCGTCGAGCCGCAGCACTGGCGTCGCTCAGTCGTCGACGTCGCGGCTTGCCGCGCCGCGCTCCGCCCAAGGATAGCGCGCCCGGCCACCATGCGTCACGTGGTCGCTTGGCGAGGACCGGAACTATAGCACTTCAGACTTTGACGTAATCGAAGCCGACAGGTCGCAAGGCGGCCCGGCCGCCCCCTTTTGTCTCGGAGAGCCCGCCCTCGCGGAGGCGCCGCGCGCCGTGAGCGAAAACAAAACAGAGTGTTTCGACGTAAGTCGGAAACACTCTAAGCAGGCGTCAGCAGCCCGACCACCGCGCCCGTCATCAGCGTGGCAAGTGTGCCCGACACGATTGTCTTGGCACCCAGTTCGATGATCTCGCCGCGCCGCTCGGGCGCCATCGCGACCAGGCCGCCCAGCATGATGCCGAGGCTGCCGAGATTGGCGAACCCGCACAGAGCGTAGGTCATCACGAGCCTGGAGCGGTCCGACAGCGCCTCGGCGGGCAGCGCGGCCAGTTGAAGGTAGGCGACCAGCTCGTTGACGACCGTCTTGACGCCCAGCAGCGCGCCCGCCGTTGACGCCTCCGCCCACGGAATGCCGATCGTCCAGGCGACCGGCGCCATCACCCAGCCGAGCATGCGCTCAAGCGTCAGCGCGACACCGAATGGCGCGCCGATCGCCGCGATCGCCATGTTGGCGAGCGTCACCAACGCGACGGCCACGATCAGCATCGCGGTGATGGAGACGAGCAGGTCGACCCCGTCGCGCGTGCCCTGGGTGATCGCGTCCATGCTGGAGCGCGAGGCGATCTCCGGCTCGGCCATCGGCGGGTGCCCCGTGTGTGCGCCCGCGCCGTCCTCGCCCTTGCCCACGGCCTCGTGCGCGCCATCGGGCACCATCAATAGCGCGATCATCAACGCGGCTGGCGCGCTGATGACGGAGGCGACGATGAGGTGGCCGGCGGCACCCGGCATGCGAGCCCCCAGTATGCCAGCGTACAAGGCCAGCACGGTGCCCGCGATCGTCGCCATGCCGACGGTCATCATCGCAAACAGCGCCGAGCGGCTCATCGTCTGGAGATAGGGCCGCACCAGCAGCGGCGCTTCGACCATGCCGACGAAGATGTTGGCGGCCGCACTCGTGCCGACCGGCCCCGACACGCCCATCGAGCGCGTCAGCGCCCACGCGACGCCCCGCACTATCCGTTGCAGGATGCCCCAGTGATAGAGCAGTTTCGCCAGAACGCTCATGATCAGCACGATCGGCAGCGCCTGCAGCGCGAGCACGAATGCGGCCTCGGGTCTGACGACGTCAAACGGCGCGGGCCCGCCAGCGAGATAACCGAACACCAGCCGCACACCCTCGTTGGTCGCCGCCTGCAGCGCTTCGACGCCGCGTCCCGGCCACTCGAACGCGGCGCGCACCGGCGCGGCATTCAGCATCAGCGCGGCGATCGCGATCTGCAACCCGAGACCCGCCGCGACGATGCGCACGAGGCGCCCGGCCGCGATTGCATCGCGCCGCTCCGACAGGGCCCAGGCCGCGAACGGCAGAAGGCCGAGCCCCAGAAGGCTCTGCAATTGCAGTGTCATGATCGATCTGTTCCCCACTCCCCGGTTGCCTGCCGGTGTAGCCGTCGCGGCCCCAACGCACAATGATCGCAAGGACACCAGCCCACCCCCGCGGAGCTGGTGCACGCAGCGCATATCGGCGTGAGCGAACAATTCCCGGGCGAGCGAGAAGTCGCGGCCCCCTCCCGAACGCGCGAGTGTTCGAGCGCCTAAGGGGCGCTGGGCGATAGCCCGCCCCCGCGGAGCCGATGCGCGCGGCGCATATCGGCGTGAGCGAAAAAACTTCTTCAATTCCAGCCCTCCTCCCGTGGCATAAGGTCGGACAAGACAGCGAGGGCGACGGGGGCGCGCGATGGGGCAGGCGATGATGCCGGCGATCTTCTGGCTGGGGACTGTGGTGGGTGCGGCGCTGGTCGCCCTGCTCGTTGCCACGCGCGTGATGCCGTCGCTGCGCCTGTGGCCGACACCCGGCGACAAGACGTGGCAGAGCTATGTGTTCTGGCCGCTGTTTCGTGGCCTCAACGTGCTTTGCTTCCTCGTCGCGGCCCTGGACACGACGGCGGGGCTCGGGCTGCCGCTGCTCGTGCGCGCCGTGGCCTGTGTCGTGCTGCTCGCCGCCATCGCGCTCTTCCTCTACGCCTTCTTCGTGCTCGGTCGCGACAACAGCTACGGCGCACAAGACGGCCTCGTCACCGGCGGCATCTACCGCTGGAGCCGCAACCCGCAGAACACCATGCTGATCGTCGTCTATGGCGCGCTCGCCGTCGCCACCGATGCCGCGCACACTTATGTGCTTTGCGCGGCCATGATGGCGGTTTACGTGCTGATGATCTTCACCGAGGAGCCCTGGCTCGCCGGCGTCTATGGCGCAGCCTTCACCCGCTACTGCCGCCGCGTGCCCCGCTTCTTCAACTGGCGGCGCGCGGCAATCGCCGTGCGCGCGCGACTGCGCCGTCGCGCGTCGCCCTCCGCTACCTCAGCCGCACCGTGACGCGGTCGACGCGGCCCTGCGCATCGATCACGGAGACCTTGTAGAAGCCGCCGCCCGGCGGCTCCCACGTCACCTCGCGCCGATGGGCCTGCGACGTGATCGGCCGTCCGTCGACCAGCCAGGTCAGCGGCAGCGCGCCCCCGTCCGCCTTCAGCACGACCGGCAGACCGGCGTCCGCGGCGACCTCCAGTTCCGCGCGATCGGGCGGGAACGCGATCTGCACCGGCGTCGTCAGGAAGCCCGCCGGCGGTCTCCTCGCTCGCGCCGCCGCGGAACCGCTTCAGCGGCGGCGGCAGGTCGGCGCCCGCCGCGCGCACGACGCCGCGCGGCGGCTTGGCCAGCGGCGCACGGCTCTCGCCGATGCGCTGGAAGGCGTCGAACAGGATCGGCGCCGCCGCCGTTCGCCCCGCAAGACCGGGAACCGAGCTGGCGTCCGCGCGCCCGACCCATACCGCCACCGTGTGCCGGCCGTCGTAGCCGACGGCCCAGGCGTCGCGATAGCCGTAGGACGTGCCCGTCTTGTAGGCGATGCGCCCCGCGCGAGCCGCGACCGGCGGCGGCGCGTCCTTCAGGATGTCGGTGACGTACCAGGCCGCCACGTCGCTCATCAGCCGCGCCGGCTGGCGCGCGCGGGGCACCTCGGCCGGCGTGTCTGCTGCGGGCGTGCCCACTGTCGGCTTGGCCGGCGCGGCAACCGGCCTAGCGGTGGCACCCGATGTCCGCCGCACGCTCAAGGCCGTCGCCTGCCCCTCGTTGGCAAGGCTCGCGTAGAGACGCGCAAGGTCCGTCAGCGTCAGCCCGACACCGCCGAGCGCGACCGCCAGCGACGGCTCCGCACCCGCCGGCAACTGCGGATCAAGACCGATGTCGCGCAGGCGTCCGACCAGCCGCTCGGGCCCGACGGCGTCGAGCACCTGCACGGCCGGGATGTTCAGCGACTGCGCCAGCGCATGCCGGATCGTGACCGTGCCGTGGAAGTCCTGGTCGAAATTCTTCGGCGCGTAGAGCCCGAAGCGCACCGCCCGGTCCTCGATCAGCGTCTGCGGATGCGCCAAGCCCGCCTCGAAGCCGAGACCGTAGATGACAGGCTTCAGCGTCGATCCCGGCGAGCGCACCGCGCGCGTCATGTCGTTGCCGCCGAGCCGCTCCGCGTCGAGATAGCCCGCCGAGCCGACCTGGGCGAGGATCTCGCCCGTCTTGTGGTCGGCGACGATGACGGCGGCGGAGATCTTCGGCCCGAGCGCTGCGGCGTGCTGGGCGACCAGACGTTCAAGCGACCGTTGCAAGGTGCGCTCGATCGTCAGCCGATGCACATTCGTCGCCGCAGCACGCGCGATCTCGGCATCGGCGAGGTGCGGGGCGAGCTGCGGAAACGGCCGCCGCGCGGTCGGCACGCGCTCGCCGCGCGCGCGCTGCAGACCCGCGCGCGAGATCAGGCCCGCGGCCTGCGCGACGTCGAGCACCCGGTCGCGCGCACGCCGCGTCGCCGCGCTGCGCCGTCCGGGGCGCCGGGCCTCCGGGCTCTGCGGCAGCGCGACCAGCAGCGCGGCCTCGCCGTCGGAGAGACGCCGCGGCTCCTTGCCGAAATAGGCGAGCGTGGCCGCGCGCACGCCCTCGATGTTGCCGCCGAACGGCGCCAGCCGCAGATAGAGCCGCAGGATCTCGTCCTTGCTCAGTCGCGCCTCGAGCTGCAGCGCGCGCACCATCTGCCGCAGCTTGCCCGCCACGTCGCGGCCGTGCCGCCGCTCGAGCAGCCGCGCGACCTGCATCGTCAGCGTCGAGCCGCCCGACACGATGCGGCCGTGACGCACGAACTGGGCGGCGGCGCGCATGATCGCGATCGGATCGACGCCGAAGTGCGCTCCGAACCGGCGATCCTCGAACGCAAGCAACATGCGCACGTAGCGCGGATCGACGTCGGCGATCTCGACCGGCAGCCGCCACATGTCGTCGGCCGTCGTATAGGCGCGCAACAGCCGCTCGCTGCGGTCGAGCACCGTCACCGAGAGGTCGTCGGCAACGGCGATCGGCGGCGGCCCGAGGCGGGCGTCGGCGACACGGTAGGCGAGGTAGGCGAGCATCGGCACGATGACCGCGAGCAGCGCGCCGGTCAGTGCCGTCCGCCCGATCCACACCCGCACCCGCGCCCGCCTCCCGTCGGCGGGGAGGAGGCTAGGGGAGGCGGGGTTGCGCCGACGACTGGTCATTTGCCCGCCGCCTCGATCGTCAGCGTGCCTGCCGCCGAGCGCGCGTGACGCTCGGGCCGGTACATGTCTTCCACGGTCGCTGCCGGATGCACGAAGCGCCCGGGCGTCACTGCGCGCACGATGTAGGCGACCGTCGCTTGCGACGCGGCGTCCTTCGCCTCGCCCTCCTCGCCGTTGCGGCGGCCGAAGAAGTCGAACGCGGCGACGAACCGGTCGTCCCGGAAGCCGGTGTGCTCAGGCTTCACCGTCGCCTTGAGCCACGGCAGGGACTTGATGTCGCCACCGTCGACCAGGCGCGGGTTCTCGATCTCGAGCCCGGCCGGCAGCCGGTCGACCAGCAGGATGCGCCCGCCCGTCTCCTTCGCTGCGACCTTCAGCACCATCACCAGCCGGTCGTTCTGCTGGAGCGTCGCGTTGCCGCCTTCCAGGCTCTTCAAGTCGACCGGCGTGCCGTCCAGCTTGAAAGCCGACCGCGCGATCGTGAAGCCCTTAGAGATGGCGGGCTCCGGCGTCAGCGCGGCGCCGGCGACCGAGATCACCGCGTCGACCGGCTGCGCGCCGTCGTTGCGGATCGTCACCGCGCCGGCCTTTAGGTCCGCCGCCGTCACCGTGCGCACGTGCGGACCGCTGACGCGCTGGCCCGCGATCGTGAGCGTGGTGGCCTTCGCCTGGTCGGCGAGCGCATTCGCGGCCAGCAGCATCCACGCCTGCTCCTGCGTGGAGGTGTGCGTGCGCGCGCTGTAGCCCTTGGCGATCACGTCGACGAGGCCGACGGCGCGCGCACGCGCTACCCCCGTCTCGCTCGCCAGCGTCACCAGCGCCGCGCCGTCGCGAAGCTTCGAGCCGTAGTCTGAGCGGCTCTCGTCGTTGCTGCCCTCGAGCGTCGTCAACGCCTTGGCGAACACCGTCTCCGCGCGCACCTTGTCGCCCATCATGGCGAGCGCCGCGCCGAGCTGGGCCTGGGCGAGCGGCGTCGCGAACCGGTCGAGGCGCGTGTCGGCGAAATACCGCAGCTCCCCGATCGGCGCACGCCCGTTGCGCGCCAGCACATACAGTGCATACGCCCGCGACTCGCCGCCCTTGGTGAAGTCCTGCGCGTAGGAGACATAGGACTGCAGCTTGTCGAGCGCCTGAGCGAACGCCTGCGCCCGCACCTCGAAACCCTGCTCCTTCGCCCGCGACAGGAAATCGGTCACGTAGGCCGTCAGCCACATGTCGGTGTTGAACGGTCCCCACACGCCGAAGCCACCGGCGCTGTCCTGCATCTCATAGACGCGCGTGATCGCGGTTTGCACACGATCCTTGATCGCTTTGTCTTTGGCCAGGCCGATCGTCGTCGCCACCGCATTGGCGTAGAGCAGCGGCAGCGCGCGGCTCACCGTCTGCTCCGCACAGCCATAGGGATAGCGGTCGAGCGCGGTCAGCAGCCCCGGCACGTCGAGCGAGGCAAAGGGACCGACCGACAGGTTGATGGCCGTGCGCTCGGGCACGAGGTCGGCCGTCAGATCCGCCGACACCGTGAGCGAGGCGCCGGGCGCCAGGCGGCTGACCGTCGTGCGCCGGATGTCGCCGGCCGGCACCTTCACATCGAACGTGAGGTCGCGTTTGACGTCGATGCCGTTCGGTCCGGTGACTCTGACCCGGTAGATCGCAGGACCGATCGTCGACGGCTTGAGGTTCAGCGTTTCCTGCCGCCGCTCGCCGGCCTTCAGCGCCACTGTGCGTTGCACGACGCCCGTGGCGGGCGGCACGGCGTTGACATCGGCCACCGGCCCCCCATTGACCGCCAGAGCGAACGCCCCGTCCGCGGCCTCGACGTTGTGCAGGTCGACGGCGATGCGCACGTCGTCGCCAAGCGTCATGAAGCGCGGCGTCGAGGCGGTCACCGCGATCGGATCGCGCACGATGACGTCGGCGCTGGCCGATCCGGTCTTGGCCGCCGACCAGGCGACCGCCATCACGCGCACGGTGCCGTTGAAGTCGGGCAGGTTGAAGTCGACCGTTGCGCGACCGTCGGCGCCGACCCTGACGATGCCGGAGTGCAGCGCAACGAGCGATTCAACCGGCGGGCTGCCTTCCGCCGCAAGCCCGCCGCCGCCGTCGCCGCCTGTGCGCAGCTTGCCGCGTTCCGCGCGCATGCCGTCGATCAGGCGGCCGTAGAAGTCGCGGATCTCGACGCCGAGCCGGCGCTGCGCATTGAACCAGCCTTCCGGTTTCGGTGCCGTATGGCGTGTGAGATTGAGAATGCCGACATCGACCGCCGCGAGTGTGATGCGCGCGTCTTCGCCGGCCGTGAGGCCGCCGATCGTGATCGGCACACTGAGGTGGCCGCCGGAGGCCACCTTCTGCGGCGCCGCGAGCTTGACGTCCAAGGTGCGCGCGCCCGCGTCGAGCGACAGCCAGGCCACGCCGATCGCGCGCGCCGGCATCCGCTTGGCGGCCGTGTCCATCGCCCGGTAGACGATCGCCGTGACATAGGCGCCCGGTCCCCAGTCGTCGGCGACGGGGATCGCGATCTCGCCGCCGCCCGCGGCGATGTCGGCCGTCACGACGTTACGCACGCCGCCGCCCAGAACCGTGATCACGGCCCTGCCCGCCAGCCGCGAGACCATGCGCAGTTTGGCCGTCTCGCCGGCCTTGTAGCTCGGCTTGTCGAGCGCCACCTCGAGCGCCTCCGGGCTGTCGGCATCCTCCGCCGAGGCATGCCAGCCGGAGGTGAACGCGAGGCTGGCCGCGGCGTCGGCTGCGCCCCGCGTCGTCACGTCGAGCCGATAGCGGCCCCAGTCGACGCGCGCGGCGATGCGCGTCGGCGCCGCCGCGCGCGCGTCCGCCCGGCCGTCGGCGACCTTACGCGTCAGCGACACCGCCTCGTACGCCCACTGGCCGTCGCGCTTGAACCATTGCCAGCTCGTGTCGAGCCGGTAGAGCGTCCAGTCGAGCGCCCCTGCCGATTGTTTGCCCTGTCCGTCGACGAGCACGGCATCGAACGTCGCCAGCTCGCCTTCGCCGGGGCCTTGCGCGCCGAACGCGGGCTTGATGCCGATGCGCGTGAGGCCGAGGTCGACCGGCAGCGCGATCGTGCGCTCGATGGTGCGCCCGCCGGGCTCGCGCAGCCGCACGATCACGTCGGCGCTAAGCGGGCGCGCCGTCTTGGTGACGGCGGGCAGCGGCACCGTCAGTGTCGCGGTGCCGTCAGCGGTCGTGTTCGCCAGCGCCTCGAGCGGCTTACGCACGGGCGCGATGCGCTCGTCGGCCTGGCCGAAGCTGTAGCCGGCAAATCCCGCCACGTCGCGCGCTGCGGGCTTGACCACGATGTCGCCTTCGACGGCGAGATCGGCGGCCGGCGGCCCGTAGAGATAGCGGCCCGCAAGCTTGATCGTGCCGGCGGCGTCGGGCGTGATCGGCTTGCCGTCCGACGTCAACTCGAGCGACAGCCGCTCGGGTACGAAATCCTCCACCAGAAAGGCCGTCTGCGCGATGGCGGCGGCCTTGGGATCGACGTGAACCGCCGCCCTCCAGGTGCCCGTCATCGCGGTGCCCGACAAGCCGAGCGTGGTCAGCCGGCCGCCCAGCCCTTGGTCGGCGAGTGCAAAGCGCCGGTATTCGACGCCGTCGGGACGCGTCACAATCAGCGTTACCGGTAGCCCGGCCGCGCGGCCCGCCCCGTCGCGAATGAGCGCCGTCAGGTGCACGTCCTCGCCCGGCCGGTAGACGCCGCGCTCGCTGAACACGTAGCCGTCGATCGGCCCAGGCGCCGGGCGGCCCTTCACGCCGCGATCGGATAGATCGAACGCGCTCTGTGTCAGGTCGAGAAACGCATAGTCGCCGGCCGTGCTTTCCGCGACCAGGATCTGCGGGGCAAGTCCACCTTCACCGCGTGCGACCCGCGCGGGGAAGCGGACGACACCGTCGGCATCGGGCTTGGCGCTGGCCAGCACCTCGTTGTTGCGCGCAACGAGCCGTACGGTCGCGCTGGCGACCGCCTCTGCGCTCGACAGCGCACGCACGAACGCGGTGATGCCGTCGTCGCCTGTGAGCGCCGTCAGGCCGAGATCGGACACGACGAACCATTGCGTTGCCCAGCCCTCGTCGTCGGCGGCGCGTGCGCTGGAGACCGGACGCGCGATCATGGCGTAGGCGCCGGGCTTGAGCGTGCCGATCGCCTCGCCGACCGGCACCGCCGTCGTCGTCTCCGCGTTCAGCGTCATCGGCGTCTCGACGCTGCCCGTCCACACCTTGACGCCCGTGCGCGTGCGCAGCCGTTCCACGTCCCAGTTGTGGAGCTGCTTCTGGAACTCGCCCGCCTGCACCGTCTGCGCAAGGCTGCGGTCCCCGATGCGATAGATCTCGATCTCCGCGCGCTCGGTGTTGACGGCCACCAGCGGGATGCCGTTCTGGCCGCGCGACGGCAGCACGTAGTTGCGGCCCGAGAAGCGCACGAACGGCGTGCGGTCGCGCACATAGGCCGCGATCTCGGCCGTCTTCTGCAGGGTCTCCCCGATCTGCGAGGGCAGGCCCGCGCGGATCTTCACTTCGGTGCGCTGGCCGTGCTTCAGGCCCTCGATGCACAGCTGGCGCGTATCGATCGTAATCGACTGCGGATCTTTGCCGTCGACGGCGACGAATTTCGCAAAGTCCACGTTGGCCCGCGACAGGGGCTCCGAGAACTGCACGCACAGCCGCGGCTGGGCCGCATCCGAATCGACCCGGTGATCGGTGATGCGGAAGCCGTGCTCGGCGCGCAAGCCGTCGTAGGCGCGGCGCGCATCCGCATTCTCGGTGAGTGCCAGGCTCGTCGCGAGCGCATCGATCGCCGGCCGCCAGTAGGAGCGGCGCTTCAATGTTTCCGACAGCAGCACGAGCGCACGCGCGCGTTCCGCCGTCGTCTTGGTGTGCTGGTACGCCATGTAGGCCGCGCCCGAGGCGTTGAGCGGCAGCTGATAGCGTTCGCTCGACACGTTCGGCGCCGGCGTCGTCGCCAGCAGCGCCCGCGCAAGCGCGGACCAGGCGCCCGCGTCGTCGGCCTGGATGACGACAGCCTCTGCGAGCAGCGCAGCCGCCGCGCGCGGGTTGCTCTGAGCCAGCGCCTCGGCGCGTGCCTTCAGCGCGTCCGCACGCGCGCCCGAAGGCTTGATCGTCGCCAAGAGGCGCGCTGCGTAGCGCTCGGCATCGCGTGCCACGCCCGGATGGTTGAAGGTGCCCGCGGCCGGCTGTCCCGCCGCCGCCTGCCCGATCGATGGCGTGCCGCCGGGGGTCTGGCCGAGCACCGGGGCCGCCTGCCAGCCGATCGCCAGCGCAACCGTGGCGAGAGCGGCGATGCGCGCAGCAGGCAACTTGCAGCCGGGCTGATTGTGCCGATTGCGGAGGATCATGAGGCGCTCCCGTTTCCCGTATGGCAGGCGCGCTGTGATGCGCGCGATCTCCGCCAAGTGTCGCGGAGGAGGTGGCAGGGTCACAAGGCTGCCAGCCGGGAAGGACGGAAACGTGACGGCAAAAAGGACTTATCGGAAAATTCCAGGGAATGCGCCCGGCTGCCGGCGCAATCGAGCGGGCAAAAAAGGACAGGAGGACGGTCTCGGCCCGACGCGCCCGGCTTTCGGGCACGTCATGCGGCGCATCAAGGCCGTCCTCCTGTCCGCACTATCCCCTTACGGCATCTTGGCGTCCGGGATGATCGGCATCAGGACGTACGGCATCTTGCCCGGCGCGAAGTGCAGCGTGTTCTTCGTCTTGAAGATCGCGTCGGGACGGTCGTGCGGGTCGGTATGTAGGAACGGGCCGACGCCCTTCATCGGATAGGGCGAGAACGGAACGTGGGCGACGGTGCCGTCGACCTCGTAGTCCTTGCCACGCACGTTGAGGGCGAGCCTATAGCCCGGCGGCACGACGATGCAGGTCGGCCAGATCTCGACGTCGATCTCATAGACATCGCCGGGCTTCAGCGGCTGTTTCTCGTCGTGGGTGTGCCAGGGTCGGTAGGGCTTGGTCTTCGCCGCGTCGAGCTTCCGGTGGGAGGCGCGCAGCCAGCCGAGCCCGATCGGCGTCCTCGGATCATTCGAGCCGATGAACGTCACCTCTTTGCCGTTGGGGTCCATAAGCCTCAGCGCCAGGATGAAGTCGGCGTCGGTGGTCTGCGAGGAGACCCACAGCTTCGCTGCGATCGGGCCGGTGATTTCCATCGGCTCGGTCATGGCGGGCGTGGAGAAGGTCAGGCCGTCGCCATCGGTGTCGTAGGTGAGCGTCGACGCCTGGGTCGGCTCCGTCGGCCCCCAGCCGTTGGTCGCCGGGTCGAGGAAGAACTTCGTCCACTTTGTCCGCGCCAGCGGCCACTCTTTCTCCGCGCGGCGAACGAACTTTTCGCCGGGATAGCGGATCTGCAACTCGACCGGCGGCTGCTTGTCCCAGCCGGTGTCTTCGCCCTTGAGGAAGTGGCCGAAGAACTTCTTCTGCATGTCCTCGCCGTGCTTGGCATAAAACAGCGTGAAGTGCGTATCGCCGTGCATCTCCAGCCATTTCTGCTTTGCGCCGCAGGCGAGGTAGCCCTCGATGTTGCCGTGCGGATGCAGGCCCTGGCCGCCCCAGTTGCCCGATGACAGCGTCGGCACCTCGATCGCCTCGGGCTTACCGGTCCGGTCGCGATAGTAGTCGTCGAGCAGCTCGCGGGTGCGGATCTCCGCCACGATGTCGCGCTGGTTCTTGGCCAACTCTTCCTTGCTCAGCGTCTCCGGTCCCGTGACGAGACCACCGTGAACGGGGCTGCGACCGCCCTTTTCGCCGAGGCCATATTGCACGCTCGCCACCTGCCGCCGGTACCAGCTCTCCAGGAACGTGCACAGGATGCCGCCGTGGCGCGCGGCCTCGCGATAGTGATCGAACGAGCCCTCCCAGATGCACAATGCAGCCAGATGCTTGGGCTTCAGCGCGGCCACCTGCCACTGGTTCATGGCGTAATAGGAAATGCCGTTGATGCCGACCTTGCCGTTGGACCACGGCTGCGAGCCCGCCCATTCGATGGCGAGCGCGAAGTCCTTCGTCTCGCGCGGCGACCACGGGTCGACGTAGCCCGGCGAGCAGCCCGTGCCGCGGCTGTCGACACGTACGACGGCGTAGCCATCGGGCACCCAGCGCTCCGGATCGACCAGCTCCCAGTTCTGGTATTTGTTCGTCGAGCCTTCCTCGATGTCGGGCACGGCGGCGACCACGCGCACCCACTGGCTCTTGTAGCCCTCCTGGAAGGAGAGGTTCTTGGCGTAGGGGCCGTAGCTGATGACGACGGGGTACTTGCCGGGCTTGGCGGGTCTGAACACGTCGCAGCGCAGCACCACGCCGTCGTCCATCTCGATGCCGGCGTCCCAGTCGATCTGCATGCCGTCGCGCACCTCGCTGCGCATTTCGGCCTTTGTAGCAGCCATGTCGTTTCCTCTCTCGTTGCTGGTTTTTTGTTGGGTGGAGTGTGCCGCCGGTCCGCGCACGGGGCAAGTGCGCGGGCGACAGGCGGGGTATGCGCCCAGGGGTATGCGCCAAGGGGGACGCGATGAGGGAGCCGCGATCAGGCCGTGTGCTTGGCCAGGAAGTCCAGCACCGCCGTCCGCTGGGCCGCATGCGCCCCCTTCCAGGGATCGAGCTTTTCCGCCCCCGGGATGATCTGTGCCAGCTCGTTGCCGATCACGGCCGGGTGGGGCACGTCGTTGCCCGGCAGCACCAGCGATGGCGTCGCACACCGGCGCGCGAAGGCGCGGTCCACCGCGAACACGAACTCGCCGTCCCACATGTTCCGGCCGAACTGCTGGACGGCTTGCGCGTCGAGCTCCGGCCGTGCCGACATCTGCTCTTTCGCCCAGTCCGCGAACGCGTCCGGGAAGTAGGTCGGATGCTCCGGATGCAGCCCGATCGGGTTCTGCAGCACTTGCGCCGTGATCCGCTCAGGCGCGATCTCCGCGAGCTTCAGGCAGAAGCTGCCGCCGATACAGCCGCCGAGCGTGGCAAAGCGCTGGTGGCCGAGATGATCCATCAGCGCCAGGTGGTCGGCCGCGTAGCTGTGCCACCCGTCGTCGGACCCTATCGGCGCCAGCGAGCGTCCCGCATTGCGCTGGTCCATCGCGATCACGCTGTGATTGCGGGCGAGGTCCACCGTCCAGTCGCACCACGAGCGCGCCTTGCCGTCCGCCCCCGGCGGCCACATCTCCGCGCGTGAGCGCATGCCCCCGGGCGCAAACAGCAGCACCGGCGGCCCGTTGCCCGTGACGTCGTAGGCGATCTCGATGCCGTCGCGTTCGAAAATAGGCATGGGCGTCCTCCTGTGTGGTCCGGTCGTGATGTCCGCCGTCAGGCAGCGAACGCCTCGTTCATGGCGTCGATGGCGAGCGCGAGCGCATCGCGCGCTTCCGGCACCGCCGAGGTCATGGCGAAGAAGCCGTGGATCACGCCGGCATAGGTCTTGTGCGTCACTGGCACGCCGGCGGCCTTCAGCGCCGCGACGAGCGCGACGCCCTCGTCGTGCAGCACGTCGTATTCCGCCGAGATGACGAGTGCAGGTGCGACGCCGGCGAGCGAGGTTGCCTTGAGCGGCGAGGCGCGCCAGTCCTCGGCATCCGCTGCACTCCTGAGATAATTGTCGCGAAACCAGGTCATCGACGCCTTGGTGACGACGCCGAAGCCTTCGCCGTAGCGCCGGTAGCTATCCGTCGACAACGTGTAGTCGGCGACCGGATAAACCAGCACCTGCAACGCGACCGGCACGCCGCGCTCGCGCGCGAGGATCGCAGCGACCGCGGCGAGATTCCCGCCCGCGCTGTCGCCGGTGAGTGCCAGCCGCGCATGATCGCAACCCAGATCCGCGGCCTCGCGCTGCCACCAGTCGAGCACGGCGGCGACGTCCTCGACGGCTGCGGGAAACTTCTGCTCCGGCCCCTTGGCGTAATCGACCGACACCACGACCGCGCCCGTACCCGCGCAATAAGCGCGCGTGATCTCGTCGTGCGTGTCGACGTTGCCGACCACGTGCCCGCCGCCATGGAAATAGACGATGGCCGGCAGCGGCCCGGCGCGATCGGGCCGGTAGATGCGCACCTTCACCGTGCGGCCGTCAGCGGCGATCCGCCGGTCCTCCACCCGGGCGACCGGCGTCACCGTCGTGCGTCGCGCGGCGATCATCGCGGCGAACTGGCGCCGCGCGGCCTCGGGCGTCAGCGCTTCCAGCGGCTGCACGCCGGCGTTGCGCATGGCCTCCAGCAGGGCCTCGGTCTGTGGTGTGAGCGGCATGGTTCGGGCTCCGGGAACGCGTCGGATGGCTTGGCGGTCATCGGGCGGCCTCGACCCGGCATTGTCAACGCCCAAACCGCCCGGCCTGACGCTCTTACACCAGAGGATCGGCTGGACTAGGATGCGGGCAACGGCCCGTCAGATGCCGCGCGACCCGATAAGGAGAGGAAACATCCCATGCAGATCGTCCAGTTCGAAAAACCGGGCGCGCCCGACGTGCTGCGCGTGGTCGAGGCGCCGCTGCCAGCGCCGGGCGCCGATCAGATCCGGGTCGCTGCGCACTCCATCGGCGTCGGCATCCCCGACGTCCTGATCCGCTCCGGCGCGTATAGCTGGATGCCGCCCTTGCCCTGCACACCGGGCACCGAGATGAGCGGCACCGTCACGGCGGTCGGCCCCGGCGTCGCCGGCCTGGCCGTCGGCCAGCGCGTCTATGTCTCTGCGCGCGAGCGGCCGCATCGCGGCGGCTGCTACGTCGACGAGATCGTCGTACGCGCCGACGAAGTCTATCGCATTCCCGATGGCGCCGACATGGAAGCCGTCGCCAACCTCGCCAACTACCAGGTCGCTTGGCACCTGCTCCACAACATGGCGCGCGTGCGCAAAGGCGATACGTTCCTCGTCTATGCTGCGGCGGGCGGCGTCGGCTCCGCCGCCGTCGAGCTGGCGCGGCTGGCGGGTGCCCAGGTGATCGGCGTGGCAAGCGGTCCGCAGAAGGCGGCGTTCGTGAAGGCCCTTGGCGCCATCGACGTCATCGATCGCGGCAAGGCGAACGTCGTCGAACGCGTCAAGGCACTGACCGGCGGCCGCGGCATCGATTTCGTTCTCGACCCGGCCGGCGGGCCCAATGTGCTCGAAAACGCGGCGCTGCTGGCGCCCATGGGCACGATCATCGTTTATGGTCACCTTGCCGGCAAGCTCGGCGGCGATATGTGCGAGACGATCCGCACCCGCTTCGGCGACAGCATCGGCGTGCGCGCGTTTTCCATGCATTCCTACGATCACGACAAGCCGCGTCGAGCGGCCGCCACCGAAGCGCTGATGGCGCATCTGGCCAAAGGCGAGTTGAAACCGCGCGTTCACGCGCGCCTTTCGCTGGCCGACGCGGTCAAGGCGCACCAGATGCTGGAGGCCGGCACCGTCATCGGCAAGATCCTGCTCAAGCCGTCCCGCGCCTGAGCCGAAATGCAAGACGGGAAAAAGGGACGGTTCCGTTTTCCCGAAGTGGACAGTCGAAAACAACGCTGAAACGGAAAAGGGAACCGTCCCCATTTTTCCGTTCCCGGGGAGCAACATCATGGAAGTCAGCTTTATCCAGAACGCGGACCAGCGCGCGATCCTCGACAGCGTCCGCCGCTTCGTCGAGACCGAGGTGACGCCGCGCGCCGCCGCGCTCGACGCCGAGAAGGACCCTGAGAAAAGTTTCTCCTGGGACATCGTGGAGGCCGGCGACAAGTTCGGCCTGCGCACCATGACGCTCGATGAAGCCTACGGCGGCATGAACGCCGACATGCTGACGACGTCGATGGTTGTCGAAGAGCTCGGCCGCGGCGATCTCGGCACGTCCGTGATCTTCGCACAGACGCTGAAAATCGCCCGGTTCATGCAGAACGTGTTCAGCGCCGAGCAGAAGGAGCGCGTGCTAATCCCCTTCCGCGACGACCCGCGCGCCATCCTGTCGATCTGCTCGACCGAGCCCGACAACGGCTCCAACTCGATCCTGCTGCATCCCGTCCAGTATCAGACGCGTGCCGTGAAGGTCGATGGCGGCTGGGTCGCCAACGGCATGAAGCACTTCATCTCCAACTCCAACCGATCGCGCTTCTATCTCGTGTTCATGCAGACTGATATGTCGAAGACCCTCGTCGACGGCGCGACCTGCTTCCTGCTCGAACGCGGCCATCCCGGCTTCACCATCGGCCGCGTCCACGACAAGATGGGCGAGCGCCTCGCCAACAACTCCGAGCTGATCTTCACCGATTGCTTCATCCCCGACGCCAACGTCGTTGGCGCCCCCCATGGCGGCCAGCAGCTCAAGAAGGGATTCGGCCCGTCGAGCAACATCTACGCCGGCGCCTCGATCCTGGGTGTCGCGGTCGCGCTGTTCGAGAAGTCCCTGCAATGGGCGCAGACGAGGAAGCAGGGTGGCAAGTTGCTGATCGAGCACGACGGCATTCGAGCTCAGCTCGCCGAGATGAAGATGATGACCGACGTCGCCCGCTCTTACATCCACAAGGCGGCCGCGCTTGGCGACAACCCCGACCAGGGCTGGGATCCGATTTTCGGCTCGCTGCCGAAGGTCTATGCCTCCCAGGTCGCCTGGAAGATCGCCGGCTGGACGCTCGAGATCCACGGCGGCCACGGCTACATGAAGGAGGCGGGGATCGAGAAGCTGGTGCGCGACGCCGCCGCCTTCCTGCACTCCGATGGTGTCAACCGCACGCTGCTTCTGCGCGCGGCCAACACCATGTGGGGTTGAGTGCCGGAGTGAGCGGACTTGGATAAGAGCCGTATCCCCGTCCTGGTCGGCGCCGGCCAGATCACTCAGCGCGAGCCCGATCCAGTCAAGGCCCGCAGCCCGATCGATCTCACCGCCGCCGCCGTCAAGGCGGCGGCGGTGGATGCCGGCGCGGGCGCACGCCTCATCGGTGCCCTCGATACCGTGGTCGTCGTTCGCGCCTTCGCCGACACGAGTTGGCGCTTTGCCTCGCCCTTCGGCGGTCCCGGCAATCCGCCCCACGCCCTGGCCGGGCGTATCGGCGCGCATGGCGTGCGCCGTCACGTCTACACCTGGCCCGGCGGGAACATGCCGCAGTGGTGCCTCAACCGGATCTGCGAAGCCATCACGCGCGGCGAGATCGGCGCAGCCGTCATCGCCGGCGGCGAGGCGCTCGCCACCCAGAAGGCGGCGGTGCGCGCCGGCATCGCCCTCGACTGGCGCGAGACGTGCGCGACCAAACCGGAGCACTGGGGCGTCGCCACGCGCGGCTGGAACGATGTGGAAGAGCGCCACCGCATGGCCGGCGCGATCTTCGCCTATCCGCTGTTTGAGAACGCCATCCGAGGCGCCCGTGGCCGCACCATTGCCGAGCATCAGCAGTCAATGGGCCGGCTCTTTGCGCGCTTCGCCGGCGTCGCCGCCGAAAACCCGCGCGCCGACCGCCGCCAGGGCTACACCGCCGAAGAGATCGCGACCGTCTCCAGCGACAATCCCTATATCGGCTTTCCCTATACGCGCCTAATGAACGCCAACGCCTTCATCGACCAGTCCGCCGCCGTCATCGTCACGTCGCTGGCCAAGGCCGAGGCGCTCGGCATTCCCCGGGACCGGCACGTCTATCTGGTCGGCTGCGCGGACGCCCACGACCACTGGTACATCTCCAACCGCAAGACGTTCCATACCTCGCCTGCCATGCGTCTCGTCGCCGAGCGCGCTTTGGAGATGGCGAGCCTCACGCGCGACGACATCGCCCATTTCGACATCTACAGCTGCTTTCCATCCGCCGTGGAGGTGGCGTGCGCCGAGATGGGGCTCGCCGAGGACGACCCGCGCGGGCTGACCGTGACCGGCGGTCTTGCCTACTTCGGCGGCCCCGGAAACAACTACGTCACCCACGCCATCGCCGAGATGATGCAACGCCTGCGCGCGCATCCAGGCGCACGCGGACTAGTCACCGCCAACGGCAATTATCTCACCAAGCAGTCCGCAGGCATCCTCACGACGACGCCGCCGGATGAGCCGTTCGCCCCGGCTGACCCTTCGGCCATCCAGGCTGCCATCGATGCCAATCCCGGCCCGCCGACGACCGAAAGGCCTGAGGGCGCGGCCGCCGTGGAGACCTACACCGTCATGCACGAGCGGGGCCGGCCGGCCTATGCCATCGTGTTTGCCCGCCTTGCCGACGGCACCCGGTTCATCGCCAACACGCCCGACGATTCCCGCCTTCTCGCCGACATGACCGAGCGCGACTATCTTGGCGCCGGCGGTCGCGTCGCCCTGGGCGACGACGGCCGCGCCATCTTCACGCCCGACTGAGCATCGAGACCATGGCCCCCACCCGTGCGCCCGCCCGGCGCAAGAGGCTGCTTGTCCTGCACAACCCGCTCGCCGGCCTCGCCGGACGCGCGCGCGTCGACGCCGTTGTTTCCGCTTTGCGCCGGGCTGGCGCCGCCGTGGAGTTCGTCGGTCTTCGCCAGGGCGTGCCGACCGCCGAGGCCCTGGCAGGTGTCCCTGACGTCGACGCTCTCGTCGCCGCAGGCGGCGACGGCACGTTGCGCAGCGTGTTGATGGCCATCGCCGGACGCAGCACCCCCGTCGGCCTGATCCCGGTCGGCACCGGCAACGTCTTTGCCCACGAGGTCGGCCTGCCGCGCAGCGCCGAGGACCTCGCATCCGTCCTGCTGTCGGGACCGGCGGTCGACGTGCGAGGTGCGCTGGGGAACGCAGAGCCGTTTTTTCTGATGGCAGGCGCCGGCTTCGACGGAAGTGTCATTCGCCGGCTCGATCCGCGTCTCAAGAGCCGCATCGGCAAGCTCGCCTATGCCGGGCCGGTGCTGCGCGCGCTGGCCGAGCCGCCGCCGGTGCTGGCGGTGACGATCGATGGCGTGGCCCATGAAGCCGAATGGATCGTCGCCGCCCGCAGCCGATGCTACGGCGGCGGCTTCACCCTGGCGCCCCGCGCGTCCCTGCTGCGCGACGGCCTCGTCGCCGTTGTGTTTGCTCCGACCCATCGCGCCGGGCGCATCGCGCGTCTCCTGGCGCTGGCGGCCGGCCGCATCGAAGGGCTCGCGGGCGTGACGCATGTGCCATGCACCACGGTCACCGTCAGGGCAGGGACCACAGGCCGAGCCGCCGTCCCCGTTCCCGTCGAAGTCGATGGTGATCCCTTCGGCACCACGCCGATCGAGATCACGGCCAACGGGCCGACCGTCTCCCTCGTGGTGCCGGCAACCTATGCGGCGTCGGCCCGTGAGGACTGAACGCCGGTCGGGTCGGCAGCGGCGTCTGCGGTGTCCGCGTCAACCGATACGGATCAATCCTGATCCGTTCATCTGTCCTTCATGACAACTTTGTGACACTCTTCCTCGCCAGCTTCGTCGGTCGGGAACTGACGGTTGTGGCGAGGTTTTTGACCCGATGACGGACCAATCGGTCGGCTTGGATGTTGCCCGCAAGGCGCATGCGCCACGCGCACGCGCCATCGGCTGGGTACACCCACGCACCGTCTTCGCAGTGGCCGGGCTGGCCACGATGGCGATCCTGGTTCGGCTGTGGCTCGCCGAAGGCTTTCCCTCCACCATTCTTTATTCGGGCCTGGTCTGCGCCACCATCGCCGCCGTCGTCCTGATTGCCACCCGGCGCATCCTCGTCGCTGTGGTGGTCGTCTCTGCCGTCGTCGTCCTCGTGTCTGTCGGCGCCCACGTCAAGCGTCAGGCGATCAACCTCGTCCTCCACGCCTACGATCTGGTCTTCTATCTGCCCCAGGCCGCCACCATCGCATTCCTATGGGACAGCTATCGCGCCTATGTGCTCGGCGCGCTCGCCGCCCTTGCCCTGACGGGCCTGCTCATCTGGATCGCATGGAGGTGCGATTCCACGCGCATCGCCCGGCGCGTGAGCGTGCCCGCCACGTTTCTCCTGGCGCTCGGCGTCTACGTCTCCGCCCACGTGGTCGGCGAGCGCCGTCACACGCAGATGGAATGGGCTGGGCTCTACCTGACCACCTTCTTCCAGTCGTGGTCGGAGACCATCGAGACCCTCTGGCGCGGCCAGATCATGGAGGCGGCTGCTGGCCCGTCGCTTGCGCCGCCGTTCCGCCTGCCCACCCACTGCGACACCACCGAGCGCCCGCCGCACATCATCCTCGTTCACCACGAATCGATCGTGCAGCCATCGCTGTTTCCCACCCTCGCCTACGATCGCAGCGTCGATCCCTTCTTCCGCTCCGACGACGGCCGCACCCGCAAGCTGCGCGTGGAGACCTACGGCGGCGCCTCCACCATGACCGAGTTTTCCGCCATGACGGGGCTGTCGACCTATTCGTTCGGCGGCATGCGCCAGTTCGTCCAATGGGTGATGGCCTCCAAGATCGAGGACACCTTGCCCAAGGTGCTGGCGGCCTGCGGTTATCGCAACACGCTGTTCTATCCGATGCTGAAGAGCTTTCTCTTCGCCGAAAAGTTCTTCAAGGGCGTCGGCATCCCCGAGATCTTCGATCTGAAGCGGCAAGGCGCTACCCGCGTCAACGAGCGCGACCGCTTCTACTACGACAGCGCGATGAACGAACTGTCGCGCCACATCTCCGGCGGCGACAGCCGCCCGATGTTCGCCTTCGTCGAGACCATGGCCACCCACTGGCCCTATCAGGAAACCTACGAGCCGCACCTCAAGGTGTCCGGTGGCGGTCCCGGCACGCATCCCGAAATGCACGAATACCTGCGGCGGCTGTCGATCGCCAAGCAGGACTACGACTACCTCGCCGGCGAGCTTGCCCGCCGTTTCCCCGGCGAGCGCTTCCTGATCGTGCGCTACGGCGATCATCACCCGATGTCGACGCGCTTCCTGCTGGGCTGGGGCAGCACGCCCGACGCCGAGGACGTGCTGCTGCCCATGGATTCGGTCGGCTTCATCACCTTCTACGCCATCAACGGCGTCAATTATCGCCCGCGCCTGCCGGTCACGCCCGATCCCCTCGACGTGCCGTACCTGTCGACCGCGCTGCTGCAGGCCGCCGGCCTGCCGCTGCCCGAAAGCTATGATCGCCGCCGCGACCTGATGGTCGTGTGCAACGGACGGTTCTACACCTGCGCCGACAAGGCCCGCATCCTCGCCTTCAAGCGGCGGCTGATCAATTCCGGCATCGTCCAGGCGCGCTGATGCGGCCCCTCAACGACAAAGGGCAGGCTTGCGCCTGCCCCTGATCGGTGTCGTGAGTTGCTCCAGACCGTCAGGCGATCGGGGGGATCTGCACGGGAACCTTTGATGCGACCGACTTGGCCACTGCTTCCAGCACCGCGGGATTGGCGATCTTCTGCTGGTCGGTGAACCGGTAGGTGCCCTTCCCCTCGCAGGCGCGCGCGAACGCCTCCAGGTTGAGACGGACCGTATCGACCCACTCGAAGTCCTTCGTCTCGCGGCGCCCGTCGCGATACTGCACGATGAGGTGCGTCGGCCCTGGCGTGTCGGGATGCGTGTCGTTGATGACCTCAAGCCAGCCGTTCTCGCCGTAGATCGTCAGCGTGCAGTAGTGCGCGGTCACGAGCACGGCGTTGAAGTAGCCCGTCGCCCCGGATTCGAAACGCAGGATCGCCGACACAACGTCGCCGTTTTGCGGATACTTCACCCGGCTCGTCGTTGCCGCATAGACCTCCGTAATCGGCCCGATCATCTCCAGCATCAGGTCGGTGAGGTGCACGCCCATGCCGGTCATGCCCGCCGCCGGCGCCGAGGCCGGGTCCGTGCGCCAGTCGCCTTCGGGCACGTTGGCGAGCTTGTCGTGGTTGAACGTCCCCTCCACGTGCATGATCGTGCCGAGCGAGCCCGACTTCAGAATCTTGCGCGCTTCCTCCATGGCGATCTCATAGCGCCGCTCATGGCCGATGCCGAGCACCACGCCGGCCTTGTTGCATGCCGCCACCGAGGCTTCGGCCTCCGCGCGGTTGAGCGCCAGCGGCTTCTCGCAGAAGCAGTGCTTGCCGGCAGCAGCCACCATCGCGACCTGCTGGGTGTGCAGCTTGTGCGGCGTGCACAGGATCACCGCGTCGATATTGGGATCCTTGATCGCGGTGGCGAAATCGGTCTCGAAGGGAACCCCGAACTCCTTGGCGAACGCACCCATCTCCGGGTTCATGTCGATCGCCTTGACGATCTTGATGTCGCCGTCGGCCTCGCTCATGCGGCGGATCATGTGCTTGCCCCACCAGCCGAGGCCGGTCACTGCAGCGCGAATCATGCCTGTGTCACTCCCTGGATCGTCGTTTTGGCTCGGCCGAGTGCCGGCAGCGCGAAAGCGCCTAGAAACGCCAGGCGACGCCGGTCGTCAAGCCATGCGGAAAGATTGGTGAACAGGCCCGTCGCGCAGGGCCTCAGCCCGGCGCCGCGATCTTCTCGGGCCGGCAATAGGCGCCACCGGCGAAGATCAGCGGCTCCCCGTCCCGATAGCACGCGCGATGCACGCGGCCGATGAAGATGATGTGGTCCCCGCCTTCCACCTGCGTCTCCATGGAGCACTCGAAGGACGCCAGCGCGTCCGCGATCACCGGGCATCCGCCGAGCCCCGCGCGGTAATCGACGCCATCGAACTTGTCCGGCCGGGACCGGGCGAAATGCGAGGAGATCTCGTGCTGATCCGCCGCCAGGACGTTGACGGCGAAATGCGGGGCCTGCGCAAATCCCGGTAGCGAAGCCGCCGCCTTCCTCAGGCTCCACAGCACCAGCGGCGGATCGAGCGAGACCGCGGAAAAGGAGTTGGCCGTCAGGCCCTCCAGCTTGCCCGATGCGCAGCGCGTCGTCACGACGGTCACCCCGGTCGCGAACCGGCCGAGCGCATCGCGCAGCGTGCGCGTGTCGCCGCCGGCCTCGTAGGTCAAGCTGCTAGAGGCGATCGTCATTCTGTCCGTGCCGCTCACGTGGATGTCCGGGTCTATGGCGCCGCCGGGCCCGGAATGCGACGCACACACTGGGCAACCGAAGGTCGGAGACTTGAAAGATAGGGGGTGCCAGTCAACAGTCGAAATAATATGATCTGCTGGCTTGGATCAAGATTTGGAATGGGAGGCCGTCACCGTGCCGGGCAGTCTGCGCGACATCCGTCTCTTCGTCGCCGCCTACGAGGAACGTTCCTTCACCGCCGCGGCGGCGCGCGAGAACGCCACCCAGTCGGGCGTGTCCCAGCATATTCGCAAGCTGGAGGAGAGCCTGGGCGTCCGCCTGTTCAGCCGCGAGAAGGGGCAGGTGGTGCCCACGCCTGCTGGCAATGGCTACTATCAGCGCTGCATCGACGTCCTGCGCGCGCACGACGCCGCCACCCGTACCGCCCGCGCATACGCCCACGGCTTGGAAGGCGACATCCTCGTCGGCCTCATGCCGACCATGACCCGCTGCGTCCTGGCTCCGTCGCTGTCGCAGTTCGTCGACGAGCACCCCAATGTCGTCGTCCACATCCTGGAAGGCTACAGCGGCACGCTGACCCAGAAGGTGCGCGCCGGCGATCTCGACTTCGCCATCGTCCCCGCCTTCCCCGGCCAGGCCGGCCTGAAGAGCCGCCTCATCATGCGCACGCCCGAGGTGCTGGTCTCCAGCCCGGCATTCGCCGCCAGCCACGGCCTGACGCATCTGTCCCCGGTTCGCCCCGCCGACATCGGCCGCGTCAAGCTCGTCCTGCCCTCGTCCATCAACACGCGCCGGCGCACGCTGGAGACCTACTGCGCCTCCAACGGCATCGAGATCGAGCGCGTGATCGAGTTGGATGCCATGCTCGGCACGCTCGATCTCGTCGCCTCCACCGACTGGGTCACGATCCTGCCCGGCATCATGATGGCCGACGACGGCACCCGCGCCGGCCTCGTCGTCACGCCGCTGACCGGACCCGACCTGATGCTCGACCTCGTCATGATCGAGCCCTCGCGCCGTCCGATGACGGAAGCCGCCGAGGCGTTCCTGGCCCGCATGGAAACCGAATCGCTGCGCCTCAACGCCCGCTGGGGCGTGCCCGCCGTCGCCCCCGATGGCGGCCGCGATGCCGACACGGCCCGGCGCGTCCGCAAGCCGCGCACCGCCAGCTCGGCATGACCGTTTCGGCGTGAGGGGTTCGGCCCGATGGCGCGGGCTACTTGATGCCGACCAGCGCCGTGACAACCAGCACCAGGACCGACATCGACAGCGCCATCTCCATCTTCGGGATCAGGTTGTCGAGCACCGGCGTGCGACGGTTGGCCGCCTCCGCCTCGTCGTCCACGCGATGGGAATCCCACTTCTGCTTGTGCAGGTGGAACAGCGTGTAGACCTTGACTGCGCTGCCCACCCATTGCGTGTAGAGCAGCATCGGCACGTCGGTGAAGCTCATCCGGTGTCCCTCGATCGTCAGGATCAGGGCATACACGAGCCGTGACAGGATCACGATCATGCCATAGGCGATGAGATAGACCGGCGACAGCCAGATCGCGGCCCACAGTGCCGCCACGGGCCCCATCAGGCTGGTGAAGATCGAGATGCGCTGGTCGACGCTGCACCACCAGATGAACGGGCTCTGGCGGCCGGGCCCGAGCCGGATCGCGCGACCGTTGTTGCGCAGCATGTTGCCGAACCAGCGATGCATCTTCAAAAGGCTCTGGCGCAGCGGCTGGGGTCCGCTGTCTTCCATGCAGAAGATGTGGGCATCCGGAACGTACAGCATCTCGCAGCCGCGCCGCAGCAGGCAGAACCACGTGCTCTTGTCGTCGCCCGTGACGAACTTGATCTCTCCGTGCAGCCAGTGCCGGATGCGGTCGTTCTCCAGGTACGAGATGAACTCGTGCGTGAGGCATTCCCTGGCGCGGAACATGCTGAACCGGCCCGTCAGAACCAGAAGCTGCCGCGACAGGCTTTGCGATTTCATCATGCGGTGACGCATGGAAAAGCGCAGCGTGTACCACTTGCGATAGAGCCAGTTGCCCTTGGTCACCGAGATGTTGTCGGTCGTCAGCGCGCCGAGCTTGGGCCGCAGCGCGAAGAGCGGCAGGCATTTGTCCAGGATGCCCTTGCCCAGCACCGTATCGCCGTCCATCAGCACGATGACGTCGTTGGGGCCGATGTTCTGATCCATCAGGCGCACGAGGCAGTCGGCGAGCCCTTGGCGCTTGCCGCCGATCTGGCGCACGAACATCATGTCGACGTTCGTCAGGCGCGGCCGTTCAGCCAGCGTCGACCGGAACACCGCATCGTCGGTCTCGCTGCCCGCGTTCACAACGATCGTCACCCGTGAGGAAATGCTCGCGCTCTCGTCGAGAACGGCGGCCAGCATCTGCCGCGACACCTCCGGCTTCTCGCCGAACGTCGGGATGATGAAGAACACCTTGCCCGGCATGCGCTCGCCCGCCGGCAGCTGGTCGGCCGCAAAGCGCAGCTTGGGATAGACGTAGTGCTCGTAGATCACCGCCCGCACGCAGTGGGTGAGCACCCAGGTGTATCGGAACATGCCGATCACGCCGACGACCACCAGGGCCTCCAGCGGAATGCGCTGGGCGCTTTCGGGCAGCGACACGAACACGATCACGATTGCCGCCAGGTAGCACAGCACCACCGGCAGCGCCCTGACGAGGCGAGCGCCCATCGAGATGTCGTAACGAAGACTCACGCGTGCCCGCTCCTGCCTATCGCCTCAGTATCCCTGGATCGTCGATCGGCTCCGCCGTCCGCCGTCCGGGCCACCGGCATGCCGGCGCCTTGTCCTCGTCAGCGCAGGTGTGCCGCGCCGCCGGCCGTCCCTACATGCGTGGCCGCGATGCCGCCTCGCCCGGCTCCGCCGGCTGGACGTCGCGCGCCGCAGTCGGTGCGATCGAGCCGGTGACCAGTCCTTTGCGCGGCGACGTGCCGTCATCAGCCGCCACCGGTCCCGCCCAACCGCTGAACCAACTGCGAATGTCCTTGAGTGGGTCGCGCACGCGCACGGTCATGTTGAGGCGCAAGCCGGATGGAATGGCCATCTCCGTCTGATCTAGCGCCACGCGGATCGGCACATCGAGCGGCCCGCCGCGGAATTCGGCCGTGTAGCTGCCGCGTCCGTGCACCGCGCGGTGCCCGATCGCCTGCACCACGCCAGTCGTCGTCTTGCCGTAGCTCGGGATCTCGATTTCGACCGGCTGGCCCGGCTTGATCTGGGCGGCGAGCTGCGCCGAGATGTGCCCGGTCGCCCAGCCCTCGCCATCTCGATTGATGGCAATGGCTTCCTCGGCGAGCCTCAGCACTTCGCCCGGGCGCCGGTAGATGGCGTAGACGGTGCCGCTGGCAGGGGCGACGAGTTCGGCCGGCTTCGCCTTTGCGGCAAGTCCCTCGTATCGCGCACTCAGCTCCGCGACCAGCGACTCCGCCAGCGCGATCTTGGTCCGGATCTCCGCCATCGGGTTCGTCAGTTTCGTCTCGTCGATGATGACGCCCTCGGCCGTCGCCTTCTCGGCCAGCTCGATGCCGTCGATGATGGCGTTCTGGCTATCCAGCTCCGCGACCCAGCGCTCCCGCGCCGCGACCGCCTGCTCGTGTTCCCAGGCCTTGACCGTTTGATTGCTGAGAAGTTTGGTCAGCCGCTCCAACTGGGATTCCGCCGCCGTCAATTCGGCCACGATGCGCGCCCTTTTCGAGATGGCCGCGATACGTCGCGTCTTGAGCGATTGCCGGGCGATTTCCAGCATCTCCTCGATCTCGGTCTTCTGGTTCTTGAAAGCGGCCAGATCCCGCTTTGCCCGATCCAGTTTTGCCTCGACCGCGCCGAACTCGAATGCGCCGGGGGAATTTTCCACCGTCGCAAGGACAGTGCCTGCGTGCACGCGGTCACCGACGGCGACGCGCACATCGAGCAGCTTGCCTTCGAGCGGCGTGTTGACCGGCTGGAAGTTGCCGGCCATCACGCTGTTGGCCACCGGGATCTTCGACTTCGTGTGAACGACCATGGTGAGCCAGCCGGCGATCAGCAGCATTGCGGCCACCAGGGCGCTGGCCGCCACCGCCTTCTTCAGCGTCGACGATGGTTCGATCGCGGGCGCCTCGGCGACGTGCTGCGCCTCCGTGCGCCCAAGCGCGAGTTCGTCGTAGGACAAGCTGTGCAGCGCGTTGCTCGACGCGTCCAGTGCGGCAGAGACGAGTGCGTTCAGTCGATCGCGCGTCTTCAGCGGCAGGTCGAAGAAGCTGCACACCACGCACGATCCCTCGATCCGGCGAACGCGGAATTGCACCTTCACCGCGCCCGTGCGCGCGCAAACCTCGCCGGTGTAGCGCGCAGTTGTTGGCGCGTCCGTGTCCGCGCGCGCCAGTGCTGGCGCCGCCACGACGAACGTGAACTCGTCGATCGATTGGATCGCGTAGCTGCCGCCTTTCCACTTCAGATGGAGAGGTGCGCTTTCGGAACCGGACCCGGGTTTTTCATCGTTCAAACGCAGTATGGCCATCGTCTGCCCAGGTCTCCCGAATTGGCGGCCATGGAAAAAAGCCTACCGCACGCTGTACGACTAGAAACAATCAGAATTGGAATCAATAGATCAGCACAGGGATAAGGTTGGTAATGATAATAACCGAAAATAAACCAACAAAGCACAAGATCAGGCGTCGGTTAATTTTTGCACGGATCAAGGCGCGGGCCGTCTCGTGCACGGTGCGACGCCCGGCGAAGGGAGGCGGATCGCCATTCGCCGCCCGATGGCCCCGGCCGGACCGCCCCCTGCGCCGCCCCGTTTGCCTCCGATGACTCACGTGCGCTGGCCGGCATGCCCTGTGGTGCGGGCGGTGCGCACGCCATTGTAGGTCTCGGGCCGGCTGGGTATGGTGTCGGCGATCCGGACACGCGCCGACCAGAAACCACCCATTCGCCCAGGGAGCGCCCGACCATGTACAAGCCAAAATACCAGCTCGAGGTGCCCGCCGGCGCCCAGCTGCCGCGCGATCGCGTCGAGTACTCGGCCATCGTCGATCGCCCCAAGCTGAAACTTCCCGGCAAGGGTCGCATCATCGTCTGGACGATCGTCAATCTCGAGGTCTGGGACATCCGCAATCCGATGGCGCGTCAGGTCTTGCCGCCGCCCACCGGTGCCGTCCTGCTGCCCGACGTGCCGCATTGGAGCTGGCACGAGTACGGCATGCGCGTCGGCGTCTGGCGCTATTTCGAGATGTTCAAGAAGCTCAAGATCCGCCCAACGCTGTCGATCAACGCCCGCGTCTGCGACGACTACCCGCGTGTCGCCGACGAGGCCAAGTCGGCCGGCTGGGAGTTCATGGGGCATGCCTGGGAGCAGGGTCCGATGCATCGCATTGAGGACCAGAAGGACATGATCAAGAAGACCCAGGACCGGCTCGAGCAGCACACCGGCAAGCGGCCGGTCGGCTGGCTTGGACCAGGCCTCACGCAGACGCTGGAGTCGCCGGAGCTGTTGGTCGAGCAAGGCGTGAAGTACATCGGCGACTGGGTCTACGACGACGAGCCGACCCAGATCTCCACCAAGAAGGGGCCGCTGGTCACGCTGCCCTACACGGTCGAGTTGAACGACATCGGCGTCCAGATCGTGCAGCAGCACGAGTCGGAGTATTTCAAGACCCGCTGCATCGACTACTTCGACCGGCTCTATCAGGAGGGCGCCGATCGCCCGCGCGTGATGGCGATCGCCATTCACCCCTACATCACCGGCCAGCCGCACCGCATCAAGTATCTCGAAGAGGTCTACGACTACATCAATCGCTTCGAGGGCGTGGTGCACTGGAACGGCGAGGAGATGCTCGAATGGTACATGGGCGAAAGAAAGCGCCTGAAGCTCGCCTAGCGACTGCGGACGATGTCGCCCATGCGCGGATGTATTCCCGTCGCTGCAATGTGGCTTTGCCTGCTGCCGGCGGCGGGTGCGATGACGCAGGACGCCACGTTGCTGCATCGGGTGACGGAGGGCGAACTTGTGCGCAGGATCCAGCAAGAGGCGCGCGCATATCGCGTGAAACCTGGCGAGACCCTTGTGATGAAGGGCTACGGGCATGGACCGTCGGATTGGTTCGTCATCGTCAAGTCGGCTGCCAGCTACGAGCTGCGACTTTTTTGGATGGATATGTCCCAGTCGGTCACGGAGAAGATCGTACGACGCGACGGCGATTTCTACCTGCCGGCCGACAACGCCACGCCCTTCATCAAGTTCGTGGGCGGACGAGCCTATCGCTGGAGTGACATGGGCGAGCTGGGCGAAATCACGGTCATTTCGCCTTGATCCAGCCGCCGCGTGACAAGCGACCTCCCGGCATCATGTGCCGGGAGGTTTTTTTGCTTGTGCCTCACCCCTGCTTCGGCGCGTCGGGCTGCTTGGAGGGCACTTCGCGCGCGAACGCGTCCATTGCCATGCAGGTGTCCATGATCCGCTTCACGGTCGGGAATTGGCCCACGTCGTTGCCGAACGCCTGGTAGCCGATCGCCTGCGACACGGTGCAGATGTCAGCCATCGTGACATGATCGCCGTGGCAGAACTTGCCGGTCTGCGGGTTGCCCGCGAGGTTCTCCTCGATCGCCTTCATGCCAGCCGTGGTCCAGTGCTTGATCCAGGTCATCCGGGTCGGCTCGTCGAGCTTCAGATCGTTCTCCAGATAGGCACGAACGCGCGGCACGACCAGCGGATGCGTATCGGCCACCGAGATCTGCGAAATCGCCCGCACCCGCGCCCGGCTGATGGCATCGTTGGGCAGCAGCGGCGGCGTCGGGTGCGTCTCGTCCAGGTACTCCAGGATCGCCATCGACTGGAACAGGATCGGCCCGCCGTCGTCGAGCACCAGCGCGGGCACCACCATCTGCGGGTTGACGGCGCGGTACGCGGGCTGATGCTGATGGCCGGCGAGCAGATCGACATAGATGGGGTCTGCCTTGAGCCCCTTGAGGTTCAAGGCGATACGAACTCTCAGAGTGGCAAGCGAACGCCAGTAGGTGTAGAGCTTCATCAAGGATCCTCCCGTGATCTCAGTCCTGTTTACCCTCAACGAGAAACGCCGAAGGTAGGAAACGCTGATGCCCAGAATACCCGACATCGTGCCCGAGAAGCTCTCTCCGGATCAGAAGAAAGTCTACGACAATATTGTTTCCGGCCCGCGTGGTCAGGTCGCCGGCCCGCTCAGGGTCTGGCTTTCTTCGCCGGAGCTGGCGGAGCGGTCACAGGCGCTCGGCGCTTTCTGCCGCTTCCACTCCGCAATCCCCCCGCGCCTTTCGGAACTCGCCATCATCATCACGGGCCACTTCTGGCGCGCCGGATACGAGTGGGCCACGCACGCCCCGATCGGCATCAAGGCGGGCCTCGACCCGGCGAAGGTCGAGCTGCTGCGCACCGGCCAGAACCCGAACTTCGACAAGGAGGACGAGGCGGCCGTCTACGCCTTCTGCACGGAATTGCTGCACAAGCGTCGCGTCTCGCAGCCGACATTCGAGCGCGCACACAAGCTGTTCGGCGAAAAAGGCGTCGTCGACCTGACCGGCATCTGCGGCTACTACAGCCACATCTGCTGCACCATCAATGCGTTCGAGGTGCTCGTCCCCGAAGGCACGCCCGACCCGCTGCCGGTGTAGCTCACCCCGACGCCATCGGATCGGCTTCCTCGGCCGCCGTGGCGTCGACCAGCGGCTTGATGCGCAGCGCTGTGATCTTATTGCGGCTCTTCCTCAGGATCTCGAAGCGGTAGCTGTAGAACGTGAACACCTGCCCGGGCTCCGGGATCGTCTGCGCCTCGTGGATGACGAGGCCGGCGATCGTCGTGGCCTCCTCGTCGGGCAGGTTCCAGCCCATGTAGCGGTTCACGTCCCGGATCGCGACGGTACCGTCGACGTTGACGGTACCGTCCGCCTGCGGGCGGATCGCCGTCTCGTGCGTGTCGTGCTCGTCCGCGATCTGCCCGACGATCTCCTCCAGGATGTCTTCCAGCGTAATAAGGCCCTGCACCTCGCCGTACTCGTCGACAACGAGCGCAAGCTGCGCCTTGCGCTTCAGGAAGGCGTTGAGCTGATCCTTCACGCTCGTGGTGTCCGGCACGAACCAGGGCGGCGTGGCAAAGCTCATGATGTCGAGCTTTTCCACGTCCCATCCGACCCGCCCTAGCGCGGAGAGCAGATCCTTGGTGTGCAGGATGCCGACGATGTTCTCCGGCTCCTCCCGCCACACCGGCAGGCGCGTGAATTGCGTCCTGAGCACCTCGTCGATGATTTTCTGCGGCGGGTCGTCGGCGTTGATCATCTGCATTTTGGTGCGATGGATCATGATGTCGAGCACTTGCAGATCGCCCAGGTCGAGAACGCCGCCGAGCATGTCCGCGTCGTGGCGCGCCACCGCGCCCTCTTTCGTCTGCAACTCGATCGCGCCGCGGATCTCCTCGTGCGCCGCCAGGATGTTGGCCTGGTCGTCTTTGCGCGTCGGCGTCAGCTTGAGCAGATTGCGCACGATGAACTCCACGACCACCGTGAAAGGCCGCAGCACCACGATCAGCCAGCGCATCAGTGGCGCCACGGCAAGCGAGATGCGGTCTGGATAGGCGAGCGCGAACGTCTTCGGCAAAACCTCCGAGAAGATGACGACGAGCACGGTCATCACGATCGTCGCGTAGGCGACGCCGACGTCGCCGAACAGGCTGATCAGCAGGCTGGTGGAGAGCGCCGAGGCGAGGATGTTGACGAGGTTGTTGCCGAGCAGAACGGTGCCGATGATCCGCTGAGGCTCCTTCAGCAGCCGGTTGACCAGCCGCGCGCCGGCGTGCCCCTCGTCTTCCAGCGCGTGCATGCGTGCCCGCGAAGCCGCCGTCAGCGCCGTCTCTGATCCCGAGAAGAAGGCCGACAGCACGAGCAACACGATGATGATGAGGATGGAGAGGCCGATTTCGAGCGACATGGATGGAGGCAAACCCTTCAAGTGAGGCGCGCCGCAGGCAGGGCCGGAGGCCCCATGGCGTCGCGCTCTAAAGCTCGTGTTCTCGATCGAACGCGCAATGCCGGGCGGAGGGCGTCGAGCGTTCGTGAATCCAGAACCCAAACGAGACGTTGGGCTGGTGCTTCGGGCCGACGACTGGGGACCAGGCGTCAGTGCCGGAACACTAGCATGATGCCAGCCTAACATAGTGTGTCCGCCGGCCGCCTGCAGGCCTCGCGCGCAGCCACGCGCGCGCCGCCATGGCGGGCCGAGGCCCCGCACCTCAGCGGTTGGCCGGCCAGGCCCGGTCCATGGGCTCCAGGTAGCTGCGGTCGAGTTGGTCCAGACGGTTGCAGCCGAGCAGGGCCTGCGCGGTATCCATTTCGCCCTTCAAAATCGCCAGCATCCGCGCGACGCCCGCCTCCCCGCCGGCCGCCAGTGCGTAAAGATACGGGCGCCCCGTCATGCACGCCTTGGCCCCAAGAGCCATCGCCTTCAGCATGTCGCCGCCATGCCGGATGCCGCCGTCGAGCAGAACCTCGCAGCGCCCGTCGACCGCCTCCACCAGCCGCGGCAGCGCGCGGATCGGCGACGTCGCGCCCTCCAGCTGCCGGCCGCCGTGATTGGACGCGATGATTGCATCTGCGCCGTGCTCGGCGGCCAGTCGCGCATCCTCCGGGTGCAGGATGCCCTTCAGCGCCACCTTGCCCGGGAAGATCGACTTGAACCACGCCACGTCGTCCCACGTGATCTTGCGCACGAAGTCGGCGTTGGCCTGCCGCGTCGCCGCCGAGAACCCCATGTTGTAGCCGGGCACGTGCGCGAAGTTGGCAAAGCCGAGCTTCGGGCTGGTGGCCAGCCGCCACAGGAACTTCGGATGCGTGCCGAAGTGCCAGATGTTCGCCGGTGTCATCTTCGGGGGAAACGAGAAGCCGTTGCGGATATCGCGGTCGCGCCGCCCTTGCACTGTCGTGTCCACCGTCACGACCAGCACCGGACAGCCCGCGCGACCGGCGCGCTCGACGAGTTCCTGCGTCAGCGCGCGGTCGCGCTGAACATAGAGCTGGAACCAGATGCCGGGCGCGGCCTTGGCGACGTCCTCGATGGTTTGCGTGCCCACCGTCGATAGGCAGAATACGCCGCCCGCCGCCTTCGCAGCGCGCGCCACAGCGATCTCGCCGCCGGGTCCATAAAGCCCCGTGAGCCCGGTCGGCGACAGGATCAGCGGCAGGTCGTAGGTCTGTCCCAGCACCGTCGTGCGCTGCGAGCGGGAGGAGACATCGACCATGGCCCGCGGCAGGAACCGGATCTCCTTGAAATCGGAACTGTTGATGCCCTTGGTCCACTCGTCCGCGGTCGCGCCGTCGATGTAGTCGAACACCGGCTTGGGCAGGTTGCGGCGCGCGCGGCGGCGCACGTCCTCGATTGTGATGAGGTCGTCGTGCATGCTGGCTATCCTGGCTTGGTTTGCTGTCAGGCGCGGTTGGGCGAGGCCAGGAATAACACAAACCTGGCGTGGCGGGGCAACAGCGACGCGCTCTCATGTTGCGTGGGGCACGCGCGTCAGCGTCCGGCGGCAATGTCCTCTGCCAGGAACGCGCGGACGTCATCGGGCGGCACGTCGCGCGCGACGAAGGCCTGTCCGATGCCGCGCGACAGGATGAACGCCATCTGGCCGCGCTGCACTTTCTTGTCCTGCGCCATGAGCGTCATCATCTGCTCCGCGCTTGGCAGATCGCCGGGGATCTGCGCGATGCGCGTCGGCAGGCCGACGCCCGCCAGATGCGCCGCGGCCCGGCTCGGCGTCTCCTGCGCGCACAGGCCGCGCCGCTGCGACAGTTGCAGGGCGAGGCAGATCCCGATCGCCACCGCCTCGCCGTGCAACAACCGGTCGGAGTAGCCGCACCACGCCTCCAGTGCGTGGCCGAACGTGTGCCCCAGATTGAGCAGCGCCCGGTCGCCGGTCTCCGTCTCGTCGCGCTGCACGATCGCCGCCTTGCCCGCCACCGCCACCTCGATCGCGCGCACCAGCGCATCGGTCTCCCGGCGCATGACGCGCGCTGCGTGCGCCTCCAGCCAGGCGAAGAAGTCCGCATCGCCGAGCAGGCCGAACTTGGCGACCTCCGCGTAGCCCGCCCGCAATTCGCGCGGCGGCAGGGTTTCGAGCGCCGCGGTGTCGGCCAGAACCAGGCTGGGCTGATGGAAGGCGCCGATCAGGTTCTTGCCCTGGGGCGTGTTGATGCCCGTCTTGCCGCCGACGGAGGAATCGACCTGCGCCAGAAGGCTGGTCGGGATCTGTACGAAGCGCACACCGCGCCTGAGGATGCTGGCCGCGAAGCCCGCGAGATCGCCGATCACGCCGCCGCCGAGCGCGACGACGAGATCGCGCCTTTCCAATCGCATCTCCAGGAGCCGTTCCGACAGGCCCGCGAGCTGCGTGAAGCATTTCGTTGCCTCGCCGGGCGTCAAGACGACCGAGCCCGCATGCAGGCCCGCCCCGGCCAAAGACGCCTCCAGCGGCTTGAGATGCGCGCGCGCCACGTTCTCGTCCGTGACGATGCCGCACCGCGCGCCGGGCGCGATGGCCGCGATCGCGGTGGCCGCGTCCGCCATCAGGCCGGGCCCGATCAGCACGTCGTAGCTGCGGTCACCGAGGTCGACGTGAACGGTGCGAGCCGCGGCGCGCGATTGCGAGGAAGGTGCGGTCATTGCGTTGCCGTGGTTACGGTGTCTGACTGGCCGAGCCGCTCGCCAAGCGCCTTGAGGATTTCGCCCACGATCACCTCATGGGGCACCTCGCGGCTTTCCACGACGATGTCGGCCTGCGCATAGACGGGATAGCGCACATCCATCAACGCGCGCATCACGCCTTCGGGATCGGGGGCCTGCAGCAGCGGCCGGTTGGAGCGGCGCATGACGCGGCGCATCAGGATCGGCAGTTCCGCCTTGAGCCAGATCGAGACGCCCGAGCAGGCGATCGCCGCGCGCGTCTCCGCGTTCATGAAGGCCCCGCCGCCGGTCGCCAGCACCTTCTGGCCTTCTTCCAGCAGCCGGGCGATGACGCGTCGCTCGCCGTCTCGGAAATGCTCTTCCCCGTGCTCGGCGAAAATCTCGCTGATGGTCTTGCCGGCCGCCGTCTCGATGGCGTCGTCGGCGTCCACGAACGGCATCTCGAGCCGGGCGGCGAGCCGGCGGCCGACGGAGGACTTGCCGCAGCCCATCAGGCCGACGAGCACGATCGAGCGCGCGCCCAGCCGCGTGCGCAGATCGGCGAGTTCTTCCGGGCTCAACGGGTGCGGCTTTCGCCGTGATGCGAATCGGCTCATCTGTTCATTCTACCCGCACGCTGCGCAGCGCGCGTCCAACCGGCGACGGCAGGCCAAACTAAAGCAGGCCAAGCCAAAGCAGGCAAAGCCACAGCAGGCATCGGCAGGCCTGCATCGGCAGAGATCTTCCTCCCCAGGGCGAAAATCGGTCTCGGCACCCTCAACATCCCATCGCATCCGGGTCATAATGACGTCACGTTGCGCGCGGAAATAGTCGTTACAGCAGGACTGTCGGGATGCCCAGCCTCTTCCGGTTTCTCGCCATTGCAGGCACGCTATCGGCCATCGCGTTCGGTGGTCTCTACGTGTTGGCAGAGGTGTTCGAGCCGGTCCCTAAGGAGGTTTCCAAGACCGTACCCGGCGTGAAGATTCGCAAATCGCCCTGAGAGCCGCCCTTGATGGCTCGTCCTGCCAGCCCGCCGTGATCGCCCATGTCCCCTGAAAGCCTTGCCCCCCGAACCGCTGCGGCATGCCTGATCGGGGCGCTCCTGGCGCTGTCCGCACCCCAGGCCCGCGCCCAGGATTGGCGCCCCTTCGACGACACCGCCGTCCAGCGCTATGAGCCGCCCCGCGCGCGCCGTCCCCGACCGCCTGCCGAGCCGCCTGCCGAGGCCGCGCGCGGGGCCTCCCCCGATACGGCGCCGCTGCCCGCTTATGGCGCTCCGCCGCCGTGGGGGGCACCGGCGGCCGGTAACGCGCCACCGCCGTTCGCCGATGATCGCAGTACCGATACCGTGCGCCCAGCTCAGGGCCCTCGCCAGGGTCCGAGCCCATATCCGTCGCCAGCTTCGCCCCAAGATGCATTTCGAGGCCCGGCCAATGCCGCCGCTCCCAGCAGGTTCGGCGACGCCCGGCCGGACGCCGGCGGCCCCCGTCCGTCACCGAGCTACGCCCCGGTCGAGTTGTCCCCCATCGAGCGCGCCGATCTCGCCCCCGTCATGGCCGGCGACGGCTCGGGCCTGCCCCACGAGTTCTGGCGCGGTCTCGATCTGGCCGCGCTGGAAAAGCACCTGGCCGTGCTCCCGCTGCCGCCGCGCTCCGCAGCCCTTGCCGGGTTGTGGCGCAAGCTGCTCCTGGCCGACGTCGCAGCCCCCGCCGGCGGCCGCGGCGGACCGTTCCTGGCCGTTCGGCTCGAGGCCCTGCATCGCTCGGGGCTCGTTGCCGACGAGGACAAGCTGCTGGCCGGTGCCTCGGCCGACGCGGCGGCCGCGCCGGTCGTCACGGCGCTGAAGGCGCGGGCCGCCATCGGCGCCGGCCGTGCCGAGGAGGGTTGCGCCGCAGCGCGCGCCCTGTCCGCCCGGATCGACGGCATACCCGAGGGGCTGCGTGGCGAAATCCTGCTCTTTGCAGGCTACTGCGCGGCCGTTGCCGGCAACCCGGCCGCTGCCGGCCTGGCTGCCGAGCTCGCCCGAGAGGCGGGCATCCAGGGCAGCCTCGGCCTTCAGGTGCTCGATGCGATTGCCGCCGGCGCTAAGCCGCGCATCGAACTGCCCAAATCCGTCTCCGTGACCGAGTTCCGCCTGCTGGAGGTCGCCCGTCTTGCCGAGCCCGCCGCCATCGTGCCCCACGCCCAGCCGGCTCTGCTGGAGGTGCTGGCGCGCGACCAGCGGCTCGACCCGCGCGTGCGCATTCCAGCCGCCGAGGCCGCGGCCCGCGCACATGCCATCGATCCCGCGACCTTGGCGGCCGTCTACCGCACCGTGCCCTTCGAGGGCGGCGATCCCACGCGCGCCGACCCGGCCTTGCGCCGCGCCGCGATCTTCAAGGCCATCGAGGCCGACCGTAACCCCAACAACCGCACCCGCGGCATGCGCGCCATGTTCGACGACGCGCGTCGCAATGGCCTGCTGCTGCCGGCGATGATGCTGGCCGCGCCGCTGGTCGCCGATCTGCAGAAGGTGCCGGAGATCGGCTGGTTTGCCGAGACCGCCGTTGAGACCTTGATCGCGGCCGGCAACTACGAGGCGGCCCGCCAGTGGGTGCGCTTTTCCGAAACGCTTGACGGCTACGGCCGCTTGCCCGCGGGCCGGCGCGGGGCGGGCCTCGATCACTGGCTTGCGCTGGCCGACATCGCCGACGATCGGCTGGCCGGACCGCGCGGCACGGCCCTGCCGGCCGTCGAGCAGATGGCCGTGCGCGGACGCTTGGCGCCCGATTTCCTGCATCGGCTGGCGACCGTGCTCGACGCTCTCGACTATCACGTGCCGATCCCGCTTTGGGAGATCGCGAGCCGCACGCCGCAGCCCAGCTCAGGCTTCCTTCCGGAAACCGGCGTGCTGACCGAGCTGCAGGATGCCGCCAAAAGAAAGGAGTTCGGCCGCACCGTCATGCTCGCCATGCGTGCGCTCGGACCGAACAGCGCGGAAGGCGCCCACATGATCGCGCTCGGCGATGCGATCCGCGCGCTACGCCGTGCGGGCCTGGGACAGGATGCGCGCCGCTTGGCCATGGAAGCCCTGTTCGCAGGCTGGCCGCGCAACCTCGAGCAATAGAAGCGCTGGCTTCGAATCCGCCCCCGCGGAGCCGCTGCGCGTAGCGCATTCCGGCGTGAGCGAGAAGCATACCCTGAACGCGCCAGCGTTCGTGCGCCCAAGGGGCGCCGGGCGAACAGCCCGCCCCCGCGGAGCCGCTGCGCGTAGCGCATTCCGGCGTGAGCGAGAAGCATACCCTGAACGCGCCAGCGTTCGTGCGCCCAAGGGGCGCCGGGCGAACAGCCCGCCCCCGCGGAGCCGCTGCGCGTAGCGCATTCCGGCGTGAGCGAAAAAAGCTCTTCCAACCCGGGCGCACCTGGGGACAAGCGGGAAAACCCGGATCCAGTCACGTCCGCACCGCTCGACCGCGATGCCGGTCGCTGCCGCGAATCACTTAGCATCGCATCGATGTCGCGCCGGTCCCGGTGCGGCGCTGCCGCCCGAACACCGATGCACCGATGCGCACCCGCGACCTCGTCGAAGCCTTCCTCGAAATGCTCGCAGCCGAGCGCGGAGCCGCAGCCAACACGCTCGACGCCTATCGGCGCGACCTCAACGATTTTTCGGCTTACATCGACCGCCGCGGCCTCACCGTTCGCGAGGTGATGACCGGCACGATCCAGTCCTACCTGGTCGAAACCGCCGAGTCCGGGCTCTCGCCGTCCTCCCGCGCGCGCCGGCTGTCCGCGATCCGTCAGTTCTTCAAGTTTCTGGCGACGGAAGATATCCTCGTGGACGACCCGGCCGCCCGCCTCGAAGCGCCCAAGAAGCCGCGCACACTGCCAAAGACGTTGTCCGTCACCGAGGTCGAGCGTCTGATCGAGGCCGCCCGTCTCCGCATCGCCGAGACCGCGGGCCGCGAGCGCATCACCGCCGTTCGTCTCGCCTGCCTGCTCGAGCTGCTCTATGCGACGGGCATGCGCGTCTCCGAACTCGTCGCACTGCCGCTGTCCGTCCTCGACGGCGACCCGCGTCTCCTGACCATCAAGGGCAAGGGCGGTCGCGAGCGCCTGGTGCCGATCAACCCGGCGGCGCGGGCGGCACTCGATGCCTATCTGGCGGTGTCGCGCGACGGCGATGCCGGTGCCGAGCTGGCGCCGCGGCTGACGTCGAAGTGGCTGTTCCCCTCGCGCTCGACCACGGGCTACCTCACCCGGCAGGCGTTCGCACAGGAGCTGAAGGGTCTTGCTCCGCAGGCCGGCATCGACCCGACGCGCATCTCGCCCCACGTGCTGCGCCACGCCTTCGCCAGTCACCTCCTCGACCGGGGCGCCGACCTGCGCGCGCTCCAGCAACTCCTGGGTCATGCGGATATCTCCACCACCCAGATCTACACGCACGTGCTCGAGGAGAAGCTGAAGTCGCTCGTCTTCCAGCACCACCCGTTGGCCAGCCGCAAGGCGGGGTGATGCGACCGTAGCTGCCGTGCTTTGCTCTGAAATAGCATTTCAGTTCAGCTGTTTATCGATGCGACGCGCGCCGATGTTCATCGCGGGTTCATGTGCCGCGCGCAAGGCTGTGCGTGGGGATTGCCGGGAGAGAGAAGCGGAGCGCACGCGCGCTGCGGCCCGTCCCGGCATCCGCCGGGGCGCTCCCGGATCGTTGCGTCCGCTCCAGGCAAACTGGAGTCCGAACCATGATGACATCCCGCAAGTCGTTGGCACTGTCCGGCGCCGCTGCCTTGGCCGTCCTGGCGGGTGCTGCACTGGCCCCTGCGGGCGCCGCGCCGGCGAGCACACCGGCGCCCTTGCAGCCGCTCGGGCTGCTCGCCCAAACCGCTGACGGCGCTGCCGAGAACGTCCGTTGGCGCCGCCGTCATGTGCGCTGCCATTGGCAGCGCCGCTGCTGGTGGACCCGCTGGGGCCGTGTCTGCCAGCCGGTCCGCGTCTGCTATCGCCCGCGCTGGTGGTGAGCGCGGGCTCTTGATGGTGCGGCCGGGCTCACGAGCCCGGATAGCGGGCGGGGCGGCAACGCGCCGCCCGCTTCCATTGTGCGCCGCTCAATTCGGCACGTCGGGATCGGCTTCCTCCGGTGCCAGCGCCTTGATCGCCAGCGCATGCACCCCACCTTTGAGGTCTTCGGCCAGCGCCGCGTTGACCATCCGGTGCCGCTCCAGCCGCGACTTGCCGCGGAAGGCGGGCGACACGACCAGCACACGGAAGTGACTGTTGCCGGTGCCGGGCGAGGAGCGATGACCGGCATGCAGATGCAACTCGTTGACGACATCGAGCCTGACCGGCTCAAGCGCCACCATCAGGCGTTCGCGCATACGCGCTTCGGCGGACATTAAGCCTCCTATCAACCGTCTGTGGCAGATTGGCCGCTGGCGCTTCGCAGGCTTCGCTTCGGCGGCGGTGGACCCGCCGACATCAGCTTGTCTCGGCGCACGGCCTTAAGCATACTCATGGCACCATGAAGCTCGAATCCAAATACTTCGACAGCATCCGCGCCGCCCCAAAGCGCGCGGAGCCGGTCGTGGAGAAGAAGGCGCCGCCCTGCCAGTGGAAGGGCTGTACGGCGCACGGGCTTCATCGCGCGCCGATGGGACGTGGTCGCGATGGCCAGTACTTCCTGTTTTGCATCGATCACGTGCGCCAGTACAACGCGACCTACAATTATTTCGACGGCATGAGCGACACCGAGGTCGCCGAGTTCCAGAAGGACGCGGTGATCGGCCATCGCCCGACGTGGAAGACGGGCGCCAACGCCTGGGCCCACGGCACCCGCGACAACGTGCGCGGCGCCTACACCGGCGGCGCCCGCGTCAACGACCCCAACGGCTTTTTTGCATGGCGCGCCCGCAAGACGCAGGACGACGGCGAGCCGCGCCAGCGGTCGGTCAAGCCGCTCGAGCGCAAGGCATTGGAAACGCTCAATCTTACCGGAGAAGCGACCGCCCTCGACATCAAGGCTCGCTTCAAGGAGCTGGTCAAGCGGCACCACCCTGACGTCAACGGCGGCGACACGCGCTCCGAGGACAAGTTGCGCGAGGTGATCCAAGCCTATAATTACTTGAAGCAGGCAGGACTGGTCTGACGATCCGGTCTTGCGGCGAGACGTCACGACCACCGGTCCGCCTCCCGGGCCGGCGCGAGGCAACACAAAAATCCGGAAACGATACGACATGCGCGCCCAATCCCAAGCGGCGGCCCCATCGGGGGTGGCCGGCCTGCCGGACAAGACCATTTCCGTTCGCCAGGTGTTCGGCATCGATAGTGATATGGAAGTCCCGGCCTACGCCAAGGCCGACGAGTACGTTCCCGATCTCGATCCCGACTACCTGTTCAATCGCGAGGTCACGCTCGCCATCCTCGCCGGCTTCAAGCACAACCGGCGCGTGATGATCCAGGGCTACCACGGCACCGGCAAGTCGACCCACATCGAGCAGGTCGCCGCCCGCCTCAACTGGCCGTGCGTGCGCGTCAACCTCGACAGCCACGTCAGCCGCATCGACCTGATCGGTAAGGACGCCATCGTTCTGAAGGACGGCAAGCAGATCACCGAGTTCCGCGAGGGCATCCTGCCCTGGGCGTTGCAGAACAACATCGCACTCGTCTTCGACGAATACGATGCCGGTCGCCCCGACGTCATGTTCGTCATCCAGCGCGTGCTGGAGGTGTCGGGCAAGCTGACGCTGCTCGACCAGTCCAAGGTGATCCGCCCGCACCCCGCGTTCCGCCTGTTCTCGACCACGAACACGATCGGCCTGGGCGACACCTCCGGCCTCTATCACGGCACGCAGCAGATCAACCAGGGCCAGATGGACCGCTGGTCCATCGTCTCGACGTTGAACTACCTTCCGCACGACGACGAGGCGCGCATCGTGCTCGCCAAGGTCAAGTCGTTCGCCAAGTCCGACGCCAAGAAGAAGCAGATCTCCAACATGGTCCGCGTCGCCGACCTGACGCGCTCCGCCTTCATCAACGGCGATCTGTCGACGGTGATGAGCCCGCGCACCGTGATGACCTGGGCCGAGAATGCCGAGATCTTCGGCGACATCGGCTTCGCCTTCCGGCTCACTTTCCTCAACAAGTGCGACGAGCTGGAGCGTCCCCTGGTCGCGGAGTTCTACCAGCGCTGCTTCGGCGAGGAACTGCCCGAGAGCGCCGCCAACGTCGCGCTGAGCTGATCGGGGTGGGGCGAGATCGGGCGTTCCCGATCTGCTATAGAGTGAAGGTCGACGAGGCTGAGGCGCGACATGGCGACCTCGGCCCGGTATAAAGAGCGGCGCGGCGAGGTTGCTCGCTTGAGTCAGTTGCCGTCGGGCAATGAAGACCATGAAACGGTCTTTGCGCAGACGCCAGGAAAGACAGCCGCGCCGGGATTTCACGATCGAGCGCCCCGACCGCTATGGCGAGTTTCTCGAGGCGGTTTTCGGCCATCCCGTCAATGCCGAGAATAGGCGCGGCATCGACACCGGTCCCGACTTCGAAGCCCCTGACGTGGACATAGCGCGACTGTTTACGGCATGCCTCCAGCGAGCGGGCGACGATCTCGGATACTTCTCTGATGAGAGCTTAGGTCGTGGCCTCTCGTTCCTCTTCATGACGCATGACGCCGACTATGCGTTCCAGACCATCAGCGGTTGCAACACGCTTGAGCGTCAACTCCAGGCAATTGACGCGATTGCCTGCCTGTATCGCGATTGTCTCGACCGGCGTGCCGCACCGGTTCTGGGGCACCAAAACAAGTCTCGTGACATCGCAGATGGTGTGTCCCGGCCCCATTCGCTCGACACGTTCGTGTATATGGTATGGGACGTCACGCCGTTGGACTGCTGGATTGCCGTCAAGGACCCTGTGAGCGGACGAAGTGCGCTGATCGAAGCGTTTGGGAAGGTTCTGAACCTCGCAAACCCCGCCTGCGTCGAGAGCGCGCTGCATGGCCTCGGCCACATGCACCTTTCACACGCGACCTATCGCCCGCAGATCGAAGCCGCCATCGACCGCTTCCTTCAATCACGCCCGGCCGCACGCCAGGAGCTACGCGACTACGCTCGGGCCGCGCGCCGCGGGTACGTGCTGTGAGACCGGACCATCCACCCCCGCCGCGTTATGCCGAATGGCTGGACGTCATGTTCGCGCGCACCGACGACGCGTCCGATCCCTTCGAGATGGAATGGACGTTCGATGCACCAACAGCCGAAGTGTCCGACTTGGTGACGTGCACATTCCAGCGTTGCGGCGCGGATCTGAAGCGGTTCACCGACCGCCAGGTCGCCCTCGGCCTCCAGGCCATCGTGTTCGGCGACTACAGCGGCATCGTGCACCGGCTGATGGGCAAGGGTCCCGAGGAGCCACAGCGCATCGCGCTCATAGCCTCGCTCGCCGCGCTCTATCGCGATTGTCTCTCCGTGCGCAGCCCGCCCGTGCTTGGGCATCTGTCGGGGCGTTCCCAGGGGTCGCTGGCCTACGTCACCTACATGCTGTGGGACGCCTCCCCGCTCGATGTCATGGCCGTGAAGACGCCGGAACGGCTCGACGCTCTGATTGCGGTGCTCAACGCGGCGTTGCGGCTCGCCAATCCCGCGTGCGTCGAAAGCGCGCTACACGGCCTCGGCCACCTGGGCGCCGGCGCCTTCGACCGGGACATCGTGCGCCAGCGGGCGAGGCGGACGATCGAGGACTGGCTGGCGCAGGGCCCGGCAGTCCCGCCTGAGCTGATCAGCTATGCGCAGAAGGCCCGCGAGCGCCGCATCGCCTGACCGATCGGCCAAGGGCAGGGGTGGAGGCGCCGGTCGGTGGCGCCGCTGCCCTTGCACGGGGCCCCGAAGCACGTCAAAAGTAGGCCACTCATCAATGCCTCGCGGGGCCGTCGCCCCCGTCCGCTGTCCTTGCGTCTTCACCCGGATCGCCGATGCCGCCTCCCACGACCGCCCCGTCCGCACCCGCCGCCACCAAGAAGAAGGAGGCGCCGTCCGAGCCCCTGAAGCGGGCCCTGACAGGCACCGTGCGCGCGATCGCCGGCAACGAGGAGGTGCAGGTCGCCTTCGCGGCCGGCCGGCCCGAACTCGACGGGAGCCACGTCCAGCTCCCGGAACCCTCGCGCGTGCCCTCCGCCAAGGAGATCGCCGTCATCCGCGGTTGGGCCGACAGCCTCGCCCTGACGGCCGCCTGCCACGACAAGAAGCTGCACAAGCGCCTGTCGCCCTCGGCCGGCAACGCCAAGACCGTGTTCGAGGCCGTCGAGCGCGCGCGCATCGAGGCGCTCGGCGCCAACCGCATGCCGGGCATGGCCAAGAACCTGACCGCCAAGGTCGAGGACCAGTACAACCACGCCCGCTACGCCGTCATCACCGAGCGCGAGACCGCGCCGTTGGAAGACGCGCTGGCCCTTCTGGTGCGCGAAAAGCTGACCGGCCTGCCGCCGCCCGCGATGGCGCAGGGGCTGGTCGAGGCCTGGCGTCCGTTCCTAGAGGACAAGGCGGCAGACGTGCTCAACCGGCTCGTCGGTGCCGCCGAGAGCCAGCAGCAGTTCGGTCGCGTCCTGCGCGATCTCCTGCGCGTGCTCGAGTTGACCGAGGACATGTCGGAGGGCGAGCCGGAGTCCGGGGAAGAGCAGGCCGACGAGAATGCCGAGGGCGGCGAGCAGCAGTCCGAGGAGCAGACCGAGAGCCGCGACGGCAGCGAGGAGCAGCAAGAGCAGCAGATGGCGGACGCCGAGATGGGCGACGTCATGGATGATGGCGAGCCGATCGATTCCGACATGTTCGATTCCGACGCGGAGGGCGAGGACGACAGTGATGCCGACGAGCCCTGGCGCCCGAACACCTCGGTTCTCGATGACCCCTCCAAGTTCGGCTACAACGTCTTTACGAAGGCCAACGACGAGGAAGTGCTGGCCGACGAACTCTCCTCGCCCGACGAGCTTGAGCGTCTGAGGACGTTCCTCGACAAGGAGTTGCGCAATCTGTCGGGAGCGGTCGCCCGTCTTGCCAACCGCTTGCAGAGGAAGCTCCTCGCCCAGCAGAACCGCGCCTGGGACTTCGACCTGGAGGAAGGCGCGCTTGATCCCGCCCGCCTGCCGCGCATCATCATCGACCCGATGTCGGCCTTGTCCTTCAAGCGCGAGCGCGACACCGACTTCCGCGACACTTGCGTCACGCTCCTGCTCGATAACTCCGGTTCCATGCGCGGCCGGCCGATCATGGTCGCCGCCTGCTGCGCCGACATCCTCGCGCGCACACTCGAGCGTTGCTCGGTCAAGGTCGAGATCCTCGGCTTCACCACCAAGGCCTGGAAAGGCGGACAGGCGCGCGAGCAGTGGCTGGCGGCCGGCAAGCCTGCCAATCCCGGCCGTCTCAATGATCTGCGCCACATCGTCTACAAGACCGCCGACGCGCCGATGCGCCGCGCCAAGCGCTCATTGGCGTTGATGATGCGTGAAGGTCTGTTGAAGGAGAATATCGACGGAGAAGCACTGGCCTGGGCGCACGCCCGGCTGCTGGCGCGGCCCGAACAGCGCCGCATTCTGATGATGATCTCCGACGGTGCGCCGGTCGACGATTCCACGCTGTCGGTGAACTCCGGCAACTACCTCGAGCACCACCTGCGCCAGGTGATCGAGGAGATCGAGACGCGCTCGCCGGTCGAGCTCATCGCCATCGGCATCGGCCACGACGTGACGCGCTACTACCGCCGCGCCGTGACGATCTCCGATCCTACTGAGCTGGCCGGCGCCATGACGGACAAGCTCGTCGAGCTATTCGACGAAAAGCCGCCGGCTCCGGGCCGCGGGGCGCCCGCGCCGTTGAAGCGGTTGGCGGCCCGGGCCAGGACGCACTGACGCCGACGTGTCGCGACGCGCACGTTTGGCGTGCGCGATAGTGTTACGACCTCATTGGCGTACTTTTCGCAGGGACTTTCGTGTCGCGTTGAGCACGGGACCAGGAATGGCTGAATACGCGATCGAGGTGCTACGCAAAAGTCTGGGACGCACCGGTGGCGCCAAGCGCACCCTGCTGGGCGGCGCTCTGGCCCTGGCCGTGCTCGGCCCGATCGCGGCTGCCGACACCAGGCACGGCCCGCAGACCTTGACCACACCGTCCGCCATCGCCGTCGAGGCACGTCCGATCCGCAGCTTCGACCGCACCAACGCCGCCGCCCGCCGCTTCGGTGTGCTGGAGTTCCGCGGCGGCCTGACGCTGTCCTCCACCAACCGCCACTTCGGCGGCTGGTCGGGACTGCAACTTGCTCCCGACGGTCGCCGTTTCCTCGCCATATCCGATGCCGGGTCCTGGATGACAGGACGCCTGGACTACGACGGCGAACGTCTATCCGGCATCGGTCAGACGCGCATCGGCCCCATTACGGCGTTGGGTGGACGCGCGCTGCGGCGCGACCGCGACGCCGACGCCGAAGGCCTGACACTCCTTTCGGGCACCTTGCAGAAGGGCCAGGTGCTCATTTCGTTCGAGCGGAACCATCGCATCGGCCTGTTCGAGATCGGACCTGAGGGGCTCTCCCCGCCGCTGCGCTACCTGGAGCGCGCGCCCGAGTGGTCGCAAATGCGTCGCAACAGAAGCCTCGAGGCCGTCACGGTGCTGCCGGGCGGTCCGATGAAGGGCGCCGTCCTCGCGCTCGCTGAAAACAAGGCGAACCGCGATGGGCACCACTCCGGCTGGATCTGGCGTTCGGGCGTCAACGGCAAGCCGGAGCCGTTGGCCGTGCGCCGCATCGGCGACTTCGACCTTACCGACGTGGCGGCACTTGGCGACGGCACGCTCGTCATTCTGGAGCGAAGCTTTGCTTGGACGTCAGGCCTCAAGATGCGCATGCGCCTGATCCGCGCCGACGGCGTTCGCCCGGGCGCCGTGCTTGATGGCCCCGTGCTCATCGAAGCCGACCTGGGCTACGACATCGACAACATGGAGGGCCTTGCCGTCCACACCTCCGGCGGCGAGACGATCCTGACGCTGATCTCCGACGACAATTTCTCCAACTTCCTCCAGCGCACGATACTGCTTCAGTTCGCGCTCAAGCCCGAGCGCATCGCAGCCATTCTGCGCTGAGCGGCCTCTGCCTCGGTGTCGCGTCTATGCAGCGTTGCGTTGCGGCATGGCGACGAGGCAGAACGGCGAGCGCGGGTGCATCGTCAGCAGCCACAACACACCATAGAGCGCGATGACCTCCAGGTAGGCGACGGGATCGCCGATATGTGAGCCGCCGGCCGCGATCTGCGGATCGGTGTAGGTCGCAACGGCAATCCCGCTGGACTGTCCGGGCAGCGTCGCCACCAGGCACATGCTCCACACGTTGTTCATCCAGTGCAGGCCGGTGGCCGCCGCCAGATTGCCCGCGCGCAGATAGATCATGATCAGGATGATCTCGCCGGCAAAGAACACCATCAGGTTGAAGGCGAGATCCGTGACCACGTCGTCGTTGACCGCGTGCCCGGCCGTGAACACCGCCGCGATGACCACGGCGACGAGCCAGGGCACCGGGACCACCGCGCCCCACGTGCGCACCAGATAGCCCTTGAACACGTAGTCCTCGGCGAACGCCTGGCAGAAGATCACCGGCAGCGCGAGCGCCATCCACGGCAGCCGCGCGGCCAGATCGGGAACGCGCGCGATCGCCTCGGGCTCCGTGAACGCGGTCACGAGGAAGCCGGCCGAGATCGCCAGCAGAAAGGCGCCCGCCGCCCGCCAGAACAGCGGCCACGCAAAGCGCTCCTGCCACCCCAGGAGATGGCGAACCGGCTGGCCGTGGACGATGCGCGAGATCAATAAGACCGGCAGCGCAAGGCTGACAGCGAACAACACGAAGCCGATATAGGTGTCGACGCGGTCGGCCAGCAACTCGACCTCGGTCGCCGCGCTGCCCGCCAGCCAGAGGGAGACCCGCTCTTCGAGCGATCCGGCGACCGAGGCCGCGGCGATCACCAGGGCGACCGCCGTCGCGGTGCCCGCAACGGCCCATGGCCAGCGCCATCGACCGGTGCGGCCGGACACCAGAAAGGCGGTCGGTGAAGGAGGGGAGACGAAGGAGACGGAATGGGTGGGGTCAGGGGAGCCATCGCCCGCGCCAGCCGGATCGGCCGGCTCGGCAGGCGGCATTTGCCTCGGCGGGCCCTCCACCGCGACCTCCACCAGTGTCGGGCACACTGCCCCCGACGTCCAGGGGCAACCTATCGCCACCATCGGCCGCCGCGCACCAACACGCGCTCGGCGGACCCGGGAGGCCGGTCGTACCCGGTCCTCAGAATTGAGAAAAGGTTCAGGCGGCCGCGGCCGTCTCCTCAGACGCCTTGGCCTGCGCCTTCTCGATGTCGCGCTTCAGCCGCCGGCACTTGAGCGACAGCTCGTCGGCTTTGGCCTTGATCAGGTAGGCATCCAGGCCGCCGCGATGCTCCACCGACTTCAGCGCATGCGCGCTGATCTTCAGGCGGACCTTGCGGCCGAGCGTGTCGCTGATCAGCGTGACGTTGCACAGGTTCGGGCGGAACGTGCGCTTGGTCTTGTTCTCGGCGTGGCTCCTGAGCTGCCCGGACATCGGCAGCTTGCCCGTCAACTCACATTGCCTGGTCATCTGAGGTGCTCCTTCGCCGCAGCCGGCTCCCCGCCGTGGGGGGCGGCGCGCGGAATGCTCGCGATCCAAGAAAACGATGTCGCCCGCAGGCAGGGCCAGCGGGTCGAGAGGCCGCTTCTATAAAGCCGGGCCGGACGAGGGTCAAGCCGGACGCTGACCAGACACTGCTCAGACATTGGCCGAACGCTGGACGAGATGCGCCCCCGCCGCTGCGCGCGGCCGCCGGCGTTCCGTCAGCGCCGTGCGGGGCGGGGCGCCGGGGTGGCGCCGACGCCGACGCAAGCGGTCCGGGCTGGGCCCGCCGCCCGCATCCGTGCCTCGATGATCCGCGCAACGCGCCGGGTACCCGGACCCGGCGCGCCCGCGTCCCGCTCGATCGGGTTCGGCAGCGCCACGGCCAGCAGGGCGACTTGCCCCTCCGAAAGCCGTGCCGCGCTCGATCGGAAATGATGGCGCGCGGCCGCCTCCGCGCCGAACACGTCGGGTCCCCACTCCACCACGTTGAGGTAGATTTCCAAGATCCGCCGCTTGTCGAGAATCCGCTCCATGATGAGCGCCAGCGGGATCTCGATCGCTTTCCTGAGGTAGCTGCGCGAGGGCCACAGGAACAGGTTCTTGACCAACTGCATGGTGATCGTGCTGGCGCCGCGCGGCGTGCCGTCGTTGTCGCGGGCGCGCTCGACGGCCGCCTCGATCTCGCGCAGGTCCACGCCCGCATGCTGACAGAAGCGACCGTCCTCGGCGGTGATCACGGCGAGCACGAGCCGCGGCGACATGGCATCGATCGGCACCCAGCGCTGGTCGACGGGCTGGCCCGTCAGCATCCGGAACGCGGTCAGCATCGAGAACGGTGGATCGATGGTCCGATAGGCGAAGAGTGCCGCGACTACCGCGGCAGCCCACAGCCCGGCCAGGCCCACCAGGATCAGCACCGCACGCCCAAGCCAGCCGAGCAGCCCCCGGCGGCGGCGGGGCGGCGCCCGCGCCACATCGGCCTGGGCGGACCGGGCACTCGGGATCGCGATCGGCGCGACCGGCATGAGAGGGGGCGAAAGCGCCCGTTCCGCCATCAGGTCCGCCGTCACATGCGCTGCCGGCTCCGGCGCTGTGGGCTCTGATAAGGCGACCATCTGCGCCCGCTTCACCACGTCCGGCGGCGCCACCGCTTGCGGCGCCTCGACCATCAGCGACGGCGGCGGCACCAACAGCCCCGACCGGGCCGACCGCGGCTCGGGTGCGCCTGCGCCCGCCAAAGCCGGTGCAGACGCCGAAGACGCAAGCGTCACAGGCAACGGACCAGTCAGAGGCCCAGTCACCGGCCCAGTCACCGGCCCAGTCACAGGCAGAGGTACCGGCAAAGGCATCGGCGGCATCGGCGGTGGCGCGAGCCACGCGGGCAGGCTGGCCTCCGTGATCCGGGGACGATGGGGCGCGACCGGCGCGGCCGCCAAACCCACACCCGCATCTACGGCCACCGGCCGCTCCGGCTTTCTCGCCGGTGCAGCAACGCCCGGCGATACCAAATGCCGGACTGCGCCTTGCGCGCCGCCGCGTTCCTGCTGGATGGCCTCCGGCGGGCGGACCGGCCCGCGCAGCGGCTCCGTATGGCGCACGCCGGTCGTCGCCCGATCCCGCGGGCGGCCCTCAGGCGTCAGGCTGGCCGCCGCGGCGAGCGCGGCGACGACGGCTGGCAGGGCAGCGTTCGGCCCACCATTGGCGCCGCCGCGAGGACCAAGCGGCACCGGCGGCCAGCCCGGTCGCGTGCGCGCCCGCGCGCCCGCCCGTTCCGGCGGCACCGTCCGCGCCTCGGGCTCGACAGGGCGCGACACGGCGTCACCTTCGCCGTGCGAGCCGCGTGCCCCGTCGAAATCATTCATGCTGAGTTGCCCGATGGCCGATGGTATAGGGCGCTGGCCGGCAAGGGGCGCCCGAACCCGGCCGAAGACTGCCGAAAACCTTACGTAGTTTGCAATCATGTTCGCGCAAAGACTGGACGAAGCCCAAAAAAACGTGGAATCGAGGTTGTCGGAGATCCTCCGCACACAGCCTCGGAATGTGCCTCCGCGCCTCGACGATGCCATGCGACACGCCGTGCTGGGCGGCGGCAAGCGGTTCCGACCCTTCCTCGTTCTGGAGACCGCCCGGCTCTACGGCGTCGACGCCGACCGGGCCGTCGAGACCGCCGCCGCGCTCGAACTCGTCCACTGCTACAGCCTGGTCCACGACGACCTCCCGTCCATGGACAACGACACTCTCCGCCGCGGACTGCCCACGGTCTGGGCGGCCTTCGACGAGTGGACGGCCGTGCTGGCCGGCGACGCGCTCCTGACCCTGGCCTTCGAGGTCGCTGCCGCCCCCCGTGCCCACGCCGACCCCGCCGTCCGCGCCGAGCTCGTTGCCTGTCTTGCCCGCGCCGCCGGTCCCGCCGGCATGGTCGGTGGCCAGATGGTCGACCTCGTCGCCGAGAAGCTCGGCGAGCCTGCCGCCCCGACGCTGGCCCACGTCGGCACGCTGCAGGCGATGAAAACCGGCGCATTGATCCGCTTCGCCTGCGAGGCCGGCGCGATCCTCGGCAAGGCCGATGCCGCCGACCGCCGCGCGCTCGCGCGCTTCGGCGACGCGTTGGGCCTCGTCTTCCAGATCGCGGACGACCTCCTGGACGCCGAAGGCGATCCAGTCGTCGTCGGCAAGGCAGTCGCCAAGGACGCCGTCGTCGGAAAGGCGACGCTCGTCTCGCTGCTTGGCATCGCCGGCGCGCGCGAAAAGCTCGCCTCGGCCGAGGCCGACGCCATCGCCGCCCTGGAGCGCTTCGGCGCCAGTGCCGACGTGCTTGTCGAAGCGGCGCGTTTCGCCGCGCAGCGGGAGAAATAGGCGCACCGGCGCACCGTCCGCCGGCACGTGGCCCCTCGTCAGGTCTCGCCCGTACCGCGAAAGCCGGTGGCCAGCACGTAGAGCTCTGCCGATTCCGAGCGGCTCGCCGGTGGCTTGACGTGCCGCACGGTCGCGAAGGCGCGCTTGAGCAAGTCGAGCAGCTCCCGCTCGGTGCCGCCCTGGAACACTTTCGACAGGAACGCGCCCCCCGGCGAAAGCACTTCGATGGCAAATTGCGCGGCCGCTTCCGCCAGCCCCATGATCCTGAGGTGATCGGTCCGCCCGTGGCCGGTGGTCGGCGCCGCCATGTCGGACAGCACCACGTCGGCCCCGCCGTCCCGTAGCATCGCCTTCAGTCGGCCGGGCGCGCTCTCGTCCATGAAATCGAGCGTGATGAAGTCGACGCCCGGCAGGTCATCGACCGGCAGGTAGTCGATCGCCACCACCTGCCCCTTGGGCGGCCCATCCTGGGGGCGGGCATGCACGCGCTCGGCCGCGATCTGGCTCCACCCGCCCGGAGCCGCGCCCAGGTCGACGACCCGCTGGCCCGGCTTCAGGAAGTGGTACCTGTCGTCCATCTCCATCAGCTTGTAGGCCGCGCGCGAGCGGTAGCCCTCGCGCTTTGCGGCGGCCACATAGGGGTCGTTGAGCTGGCGCTCAAGCCACGCGCGCGAGGAGGGCTTGCGCGCCTTGGCGGTTTTCACGCGCACCTTGAGCTGGCGCTGGCCGCCCGTCGGCCCTGTGGTCTGGCGTCCTCCGCCCGGCTTCTTCATTGTGGCTCGATCCTCGACGGCAGCGGCATCATCCGCCGTTACGGCCGGCGTTGCCGCGCCGATCGTGCCGCAACTGGCCGTCCTCCGCCATCAGCATCGCGAGAATGCCCTCGCGCAGCCCCCGGTCCGCGACGCGCAGGCGCTCGCACGGCCACATCCTGAGCATCGCTTCCAGGATCGCGCAACCCGCCAGCACCAGGTCGGCACGGTCACGTCCGATGCACGGCTCCGCCACGCGCTCCTCGTACGTGCACGCAAGCAGGTCCGCCGTCACCTTGCGCACGTCGACCACGTCGAGCCAACAGCCGTCGACCCGGTTGCGGTCGTAGCGCGGCAGGCCGAGCTGGATGCCGGCGACGGTCGTGACCGTGCCGGAGGTGCCGAGCAGATGGGCCTGCGCGTTGGCCATGCGGCCGCGAAACCCGTGCTTGGCCTCGAAGTCGGCCAGCGCGTCGGTCACGAAGTCGACCATGTCCTCGAAGGCGTTCGCGGTGACGTGGCGCCCTCCGAAACGCTCGGCAAGCGTGACGACGCCGATCGGCAGCGACGTCCACGCCGCGATGCAGTTCTGGGCCTCCAGCCGGTCGGCAAGCGAGCGCCGCCACGGAAACTTCGCGCGCGACAGGTCGAGCCAGATGAGCTCCGACGAGCCCCCGCCGATGTCGAACACGAGCGCGAAATCCGACCGCGTGTCTATCAGCGACGCGCAGCCCGATACGGCAAGGCGCGCTTCTGCCTCCGGCGTCAGCACCTCGATGTCGAGCCCCAGCTCGTCGCGCACGCGCGTGAGGAATTCGTTGCTGTTGGCGGCCGCCCGGCACGCTTGCGTCGCCACCAGGCGCGAGCGCGAGACCCGATGGCGGCGCATCTTGTCGGCGCAGATCCGCAAGGCGTCGATTGTGCGGTTGATCGCGGCATCCGACAGCCGGCCGTGCGTAGCGACACCCTCGCCCAGCCGGATGATACGGGAGAAAGCATCGACCACGCGAAAGCCGCGGCGCGACGGACGCGCCACCAGTAGGCGGCAATTGTTCGTACCAAGATCGAGCGCGGCATAGGCGGGCGACGCCGCAAAGTCACGGTGGTCTGCGTGAAAACCGTCGCCGGCGCGTTGGTCGCGGCAGGGCGCAGGCTCGGCACCAGGCCCACGTGTGGACGTCTCACGTGTCGCAGTCTCGCGAGCACCCGTCACCGGCTCTGCCGACGGGACTACTGGCGCTGTTTCGCCGTCCTGGTCCTCGCGCGGACCTGCCACTGGCGTTCCCCGGGATCTGGCTAGGACCGCGCTGTCGCAACATTAGCGACACACAACGCAATCCCATCATCAGACCTCTCCTGGATCAAATCTTGACAGGCACCTTAACAGGATATCGTTGGGGGCAAAAGCAACCTGAGGGCCCTCGCATGCCTCGACCTTCGCCTAATCCGTTCCCGTCGCGACGGCGATCGATCCGACGGGCGGTTCGTGAACTGATGGCGTTGTCCGGCGTGGTCGCACTGCTCTGCGCACCGGCATCGGCCGGTGACGTGGCCGAAGCCGGCGCGCGCCTGCTCGCCGCCTACCCCGACCATCTCGCCCGCGTCGACGGCAACGACCTTGTCTGGCGCGACGGCACGCGTATGCCGCTGGATGACGGCAAGGGCGAGAAGCCGTTTCAGCAATGGCTGGCCGCCCCCGACGTCGAGGACATGCTCGCCAAGCCCTATCCCCGTACGCCCGGCGCCGCCATTGCCGCGCCCCGGCCCGAGTGGGATCCCGGCCGCGCGCGCAACCGGGCCTTCTTCGACAAGATGTACGGCAATTGCGAAAGCGGCGCTGCCGCGCGCAACCTCGTCGAGATCACATGGCTGGCCGGCACCGCGCCGCAGAAACTGAAGGCGACGCGCGTCAATGGCGTGGCGACGCGCCTGCAAGCCGTCTCCCGCGCGTTGGAGGCCTTGCCGCCGGCGCTGCGGCCTTACCTGGTGCCGTCGGCCGGCACCTACAATTGCCGCGTCATCGCCGGCACCAACCAGCCGTCCGCGCACGGCTGGGGCATCGCTATCGATATCGCGACGGCCAACAGCGACTACTGGCGCTGGGCCAGGCCGGGACCGGACGGCAGCCCCCGCTGGCGCAATCGCATCCCTGCCGAGATCGTTGCCATCTTCGAGCGCCACGGCTTCATCTGGGGCGGCCGCTGGAGTCATTTCGACACCATGCACTTCGAGTACCGCCCCGAGCTTCTGCCGCCCGAAAAATAGATCGGCCCCGGCGTGATCGTCGGGGCCGACCTGTTCCAGTCATTGCGCGTCGCAGTCGCGCGCGCCTCGATCACACAACCAGCGAGCCGTCCGCCAGCATCTGCTCGATGTCGAGGCCGTGGGCGTCCTCAATCAGCACGATGTCCATGAAGCCGAGGCCGAAGTCTGCCGACATCACCGTGCCCTCGCCAGTATCCGTCGCCATGACAGCCTGCGCAGGCGTGGACGGCACCGCCGTGAACAGTCCCGAGAAGTCCAGCCGGTCGCCAGCGCCGAAGTCGGTCAGCCGATCGAAGCCGATCTGTGCGCCCGTCTGGTCCACGACGTCGGCGTGCTCCCACACGAACGTGTCGTTACCGACGGAGAAGCCGTTTTTCACCTGTCCGCCCGCGAGCAGGTCGTTGCCCGCGCCGCCCTGGATGGTGTCGTTGCCGCCGTCGCCCCAGATCTTATCGTCGCCGGCATCGCCATAGATGCGATCGTTGCCGCCGCCGCCGTAGAGCGCGTCGTTGTCGTCGTTACCATGCATCAGGTCGTTGTGCGCGCCGCCGTTGACCCAGTCGCGGCCGGCACCGCCTTCGAGCGTATCGTTGCCCGCGCCGCCCTCGACCTTGTCGTTGCCGTCCTCGCCGTAGAGCACGTCATCGCCATTGAAGCCGCGCACCGTGTCGTTGCCCAGGCCGCCGAAGACGGCGTCGTTGCCGTTCTCGCCGTCGACGAAGTCGTTACCCTCGCCGCCGCGGATCGTGTCGTTGCCGTCGCCGCCAAGAACGGTGTCGTTACCGGCGAAGCCATCCAGCACGTTGCGCCCCGCGTTGCCCTCGATCACGTTGTCGGCGGCATTGCCGTTGCCGTTGAGATTGGCGGTTCCGCCGAGAGACAGGTTCTCCAGGTTCGCTGACAGCGTGGTCGAGAAGCTTGCCTTCAGCGTGTCGATGCCCGCATCCGTGCCTTCGAACACGACGTCGCTCGTGCTGTCGACGACATAGGTGTCGTTGCCCGCGCCGCCGGCCAGCGAATCTGTGCCCGTGCCACCATCCAGCAAGTCGTTGCCTGTGCCGCCCCAGATGGAATCGTTGCCCGCGCCACCCTCGATCGTGTCGTTGCCCGCGTTGCTCCACAGGTAGTCGTTGCCCGTGCCGCCGATGACGCGCACGTCGCCGAGGCTCACGGCCGACGACGTCAGGTCGATGATCTGCCCGCCGTTGCCGGCCTGGATCGTCTGAATGCCGGCGAGGCGCACGTTGTCGACGCCCGGGCTGAGCCCGTCGTCGAGGAACAGCGCGTTCTTGCCGTCGGGCATCATCAGCACGTTGTCCGTGCCCGTGCCCACGAACACGTCGTAGCTGCGGCCGTAGCCGCTGAGCGAGACGCGCCCGCCCGAGCCCGGCGCCGTCGGATCGCCGGCATTGAACGCGGCATAGCCGGAGGACCAGGTGCTGTCGGCCGAATAGACGAACGTGGTGCCGCTATCGCCACCCACGAGGAGATCCGCGCCCAGCGCGCCCGACAGCGTATCGGCGCCGCCGTTGCCGTAGATCGCATCGTTCTTCGTCGTGCCCACCAGGAACTCGTCGGCCGTCGTGCCGTCGATGATCCGATACCCTGAAAGATCGTACGCCATGAAGCATTCCCCCTGTCTCAAAAACCCGATGCCAGACGGCGCCCACCCACACCGACGCGTATGACTGATAGCTTCGAGCCTACACGAGAGAGGTTTCGCTTCATTTCAGCGGATCGATAGAATTGCAGCTAATGCCGGGTCAACGCGTGTACCGGATCGGGGCACTGCCGCGATGTCAGCGCCTAAAGCGCCGATCCGAACCGCGCGCCGCGCATTGGCGCACCTGTCCGGGCCATGCCAGGATGCGCCAGCTGCCGCCGACCGGAGGACACGACATGCACCAGGAGCTCGTTTCGATCCCGACCGACACCTATCCCCTCGACGGCATGCTCTATCGCCCGGAAGGCGCGCCCCGCGGTGTCGTCCAGATCCTGCACGGCAATTGCGCGAACTTTTATACCGGGCCCTCGCGCTTCCTGCCGCCGGCCTTCCTGGCTGCCGGATATGCCGTACTCGCCTACAACCGGCGCGGTCACGATATCCTGGGCACCTTGAACAGTCGTCAGACCGTAGGTGGGGCGCTGCAGACCTTCGCCCAGGCCACCGCGGACAACCGCTTCGCGCGCGCGTGGCTGATGGAACGGGGCTTCGGCCCGCCGATCGTGCTCGGCCACAGCCATGGCGGCATGCTCGCCGCCTGCCACGCCGCCGACCACCCCGATACGCCCGCCCTCGTCATCCTGTCGGCCCATGCTGGCGGCCCCGACATCATGGCCAAGGTCTCTGCTGCCGGCCTGATGGCGGGCCCGCGGCTCGCTGAATTGCGCGCCACGGCGGAGGAACTGGTCGCCGCCGGCAAAGGCGACACCTTCCTGCAGTTCCCCGGCTGGTGGCACATCGCAACGGCGGCGGCTTTCCTCGACTACGCCGACAATCTCCCCGAGACTGCGTCGATCGCACCGCGGATCGCGTGCCAGTCCCTGTTCCTGCGCGGCACGCTGGAGCCCGCCGAGATCTATCCGGGCGAGGCGTTCGTTGCGGCCTCGCAAGGGCGCGGGCGATTCGAATCGGTCGCGGGCGGCGATCATTTCTATACCGGCGTGGAAGAAGACGTTTCGCGGCGGATCGTGGCGTGGCTCACGACGGGGGCGGTCTGAGCGACCGGTTGCTGTGATCGCCGTCGAGCCAAGCGGCGAGCGCGGCAGGCAGACGCGGATCGTCGTAGATCGTTGAATGGGCCCAGCGGCCGGCGCGCATGCCGGCGTCGGGTGCCTCCAATTGGACGTGTTGGGCCTCGTCGACCGCGAAGCCGTCCGGCGTATCCCGCGTGTCGACATCCAGAAGCATGGTCATGGAGGGCCATTCCCAGCCATAGCCGAGCGGATGTCCGCGCAGGAGAGGGAGCAAGTAGGCTGTGAACACCAGCGGCGGCACCATCATGCAGAAGAGCAGGAAATAGAACTCGTGGCGGGGCGTGCGCAGGGCGCCGGGGCCTTCGCCCCACCATTTGATCGTGGTGAACAGCTCGCTGCGATAGAGGTCGGGGAAGAACTTCCAAACCAAGGCCGTCAGCAGCGCGTAGGCGGCCCAGAGGGTGAACAGGGCGCCCAGCAGCGTCCAGATCGCGCGGCTGATGCGTGTGGTGCCGATGCCGAGAGAGGCCAGAAGCATCTTGGCCTCGTCGTAGGGGTAGCTCACGGTCATCAGCCGGATGCCGGCGCCATCGGGCCAGGCAAGCCGCTCGCGCCAGATCCGCGTTGCGCGGCGGATGTAGGCCCAAAGTGCGGCATAGACGATAACCCAGCCGAGCACATAGCTCCACATCGGCGGGGGCTGGCCTCTGGTGCGCACCAGTCCGTCCGGCAGGAAGCTCAGGACCATCAGCACGAGATAGAACGCCAGCATTATGCTCATGATGATCCAGGCGAGGTGCGTGATCGGTGAGATGTCGCGACGGTCGCGACACACGAGGAACGGCGTCGCAAGGCAGGCGATGTCGACGGGCGTCGTCGTCTGCCGATGCCGCAGCGCGTAGAGCGCGACGTTGCCGCCGTGGCTGTGGGCGATCACGACCTGGCGGGCGCCGGGATGCAGGCGCGCGTTGGCGTCGAGGCGGCGGGCAAGGCGACGGCCGGCGTCGACGCGGGCGCGGTGACTGTTGCGGCCTGACCAGACGAACGTCTGGGCACCGGTGCGGCCGGGCAGTCGTGCCGCGAGTTCGCTGGCAAGCGGCGACGTCGCCCGGGTCCAATTGGCCCGCCGGTCGAAGGTGCCATGGACGAGGGTGACGATGCTGTCGAGAGGTCGGGCGCCATTGCCATCGCCTGCGACCGCCGCGCGGTCGGGGGCAGCTGGCTGCGCAGGGTTTGTCGTCGACATGACGGGCCTCGCGTCCGATCGATCCAGGCTCCAGCTTGCCATCGTGAGTGACCCAGTCAATCAGCGCGCGGACATGGTGCGGCGTCCGGCCGGCGCTCGAACGACGGGCCGCGGGCTGACTGGTGTCGATCGGTGTAGCGCTGGCGGGCGTCCTCTTGCTATCAGAGGGACCGGCACGAGGCCCGCGCCCGCGCGCGCCAGCAGGCCCCCACCGAGAACAGAGCTTTCGACCCAGTCCAGGGAAAGGAAACACCATGGCCGACGTCTGGAACCATTACGGCGCGACCGCCGCGCGCACGCACGGCAAGCCCGGCAAGGATGTGCGCCCGAAGAGCATGACCATCGACATGCATGCCCACATCGCGGCACCAAAGGCGGGCGCCTTCGCCAAGCCGCACCTCGATCTGAATACGATTCCGCTGTACCGGCACTCCACGGCGACGACGCGCGCCCTGAACCAGAAGCAGGACGCCGACCGCACGCCCGTGATGGTGATGCCGCAGGACCAGCGCCTGAAAGACATGGACGCCCAGGGCGTCGATATGCAACTCGTCATGCCGGCCCCGCCGCAGGCCTACGTCCAGCTGCCGATCGAGATCGCCTCCAAGGCGATCCAGATGGTCAACGAGGAAGTCGCCGAGTACGTGGCCAAGAAGCCGGATCGCTTCTGCGCCCTCGGCCACGTGCCAATGCAGGACGGCAAGGAGGCCGCCAAGGAGCTTGAGCGCATCATGAAGATGGGCTTCAAGGGCGCTCAGATCCTGACCAACATCGACGGCAAGGAGCTCTCGGACCCCAGTGCCGAGCCCTTCTGGCAGAAGGCTGAGGAGCTGGGCGCCGTCGTCCTGCTCCATCCCAACGGCTTCACCGAGGGCCAGCGCCTCGAGCGGCACTACTTCAACAACATCATCGGCAATCCCTTCGAGTCGACGATGGCGCTGCACTACCTGATCTTCGACGGCGTGTTCGAGCGCTATCCGAAGCTGAAGGTGATCTCCGTCCACGGCGGCGGCTATCTGGCCGCCTACTCCGGCCGCATCGATCACGCCTGGGGCGCCCGCTCCGACGTGAAGGTGCTGCCGCACGCGCCGACGACCTACCTGAAGCGCAACGTCTGGGTCGACACGGTGGTCTTCACCAACCACCAGCTCGAGACGCTGGTGAAGGTGTTCGGTCCCGACCACGTCGTGCTGGGCACCGACTATCCCTACGACATGGCCGAGTCCGATCCCGTCGGCCACGTCTGCAACGCCGCCCTCGACGACGCCGCCAAGGCCGCGATCTGCGGCGGCAACGCCCAGAAGCTCCTGGGCATCGCCGGCTGACGCCGCGCGCAACGTCTGACCTGAACGAAGCCCGGCACCGCGCGTGCCGGGCTTTTTTGCTCGTGATGACCCTTTCACGGACTTGTCACTGGAGCCGGCCGGCGGCCGTGCTAGCCTTTTGCCACAGAGACTTAGATTATTTTTTACAAGGATGATTTCCGTGCCGATCGTCGATGCGAGACACGAACTCGACTGGCGAGCGATCTTCGCGCTGCTGTTTGCGGGATGGCTCGCCACCGTTCCAGTGGCCCAGGCACAGTCCCAGCCGCCTACCGCGCGCCGGCTGTCCGGCTCGGTGACGCCCAAGCAGGTGCCCCAGTCCTACCGGACCTCCCAGGCGCTGTACCTCAATGCGCGCGACACCCACGCACTCATGAGCCGCACGCCGGATCTCGCGTTGCTTCTCGACGTGCGCACCACCGGCGAGGTCGTGTTTAGCGGCATCGCCCGCCCCGCCACGCGCAACATCCCCTACCTCATCGTCGATCCTGACCTCGCCTACGACGGCGGCCGCAAGACCTACAAGCTCGTGCCCAATCCCGATTTCGTGAAAGCCGTCGAGATGCTGGTCAAGGAGAAGGGCCGCACCAAGGACGCGCCGATCATTCTTTATTGCACCGTCGGCGAGCGCAGCGCCAAGGCCGCGCGTCTTTTGGAGTCCAGTGGGTTTTCAAGCGTCCACCTAATGGTCGACGGCTTCGATCCCGACGAGCCGGGCGAAGCCGGACCGGGCTGGAAGCGCGCCGGCCTGCCGTGGACGAGCGAGCTGACACGCGATCAGCTGTACGTCAGTCCGACGATGTGAGGCGTTTCACACGCACGCCGACATGCCGCCGTCCACGTAGAGAACGTGCCCCGTCACGAAGCTCGAAGCATCGGACGCAAGATAGACCGCCGCACCGACGAGCTCGTCCACCCGCCCCCAGCGCGCAAGTGGCGTCCGCCCCTCCACCCAGCCGGAGAACGTCTTGTCCTCCACCAGCGCCGTGTTCATCTCCGTCGCGAAATAGCCGGGCCCGATGCCGTTGACGCGCACGCCGTGCGGTCCCCACTCGGTGGCAAGCCCCTTCGTGAACATCTTCACCGCGCCCTTCGACGCGGTGTAGGGCACGATCGTCTTGCGGCCGAGCTCGCTCATCAGTGAGCAGATGTTGATGATCGAGCCGCGCCGGCGGACGATCATGCCCCGTCCGACCGCCTGCGCGACGAAGAACACCGCATCGAGGTTGGTCGCCATCACCTCCCGCCAGGTTTCTTCGGGAAAGTCTTCGAGCGGCTGGCGGCGCTGCACGCCGGCGTTGTTGACGAGAATGTCGATCGGCCCGACCTCGGTCTCGATCTTTTCGATCCCCGCTGCCACCGCCGCCCTGTCCGTCACGTCGAAGACGCCAATCGCCGTCTTGCCCCCGCTCGCCGCGATCTCCGCGGCAGCCGTCCCAAGTGTCCGCTCGTTTCGGCCGTTGAGTACGACCGTCGCGCCGGCAGCCGCCAGTCCACCGGCCAGCGCCCGCCCGATACCGCGTCCCGCGCCGGTTACGAGCGCCACGCGCCCGTCGAGTTTGAAAAGGTCGAGTGACATGCCGTGTTTCCTCCGCCCGTGCCCAGTCTGGTCCCGCAGCCCTCCGGCCATCACCGATCGTCCGGGGACTGGCGCCATGCTAGAGCTGGTCGGGCGGATTGGGTATCATCCCGGCCTCGGCCCGTATCCCACGCCTTGGTCTAACGCGTCGCCTGCCCACACACCGGGCCGTCAAACTGGGCCGATCAGCCGTGAGCGAGAGGATCAACGTGCACGCCGTCGTCATTCATGCCCCGCACGACCTCAGGATCGAGGCGCGCCCGGCCGGTGCCCCGGGCCCCGGCGAGCTGCGCATCCGCATCGCCGCTGGCGGCATCTGCGGCTCGGATCTGCACTATTACCACCACGGCGGCTTCGGCACCGTGCGCGTCAAGGCGCCGATGGTGCTCGGCCACGAGGTCGCCGGCACCGTGGAGGCGGTGGGTGATGGCGTCGAAGGCTGGGCTGCCGGTGACCGCGCCGCCGTCGACCCGAGCCTGCCGTGCGGCGCATGCCGCTACTGCGCGGCCGGCCAGCAGCACCATTGCCTCGACATGCGCTTTTATGGCTCCGCGATGCGCACGCCGCATGTCGATGGCGGGTTCCGCGAGATCCTGGTGGCCAGCGCACGCCAATGCCATCGCGTGCCCGACGGCCTTTCGATCGGGCAAGCGGCGATGGCCGAGCCCTTGTCGGTGTGCCTCCACGCCGTCCGCCGCGCCGGCCCGATGCTCGGCGCGCGCGTGCTTGTCACCGGCTGCGGTCCCATCGGCGCGCTGTGCGCCATGGTCGCCCGCCGCGCTGGCGCCGCCGAGATCGTGATGACCGACGTCACCGACGCCGCGCTCGCCCGTGTCGCGCGCCTCGGCGCCGACCGCACGGTCAATGTCATCACTGACAAGGACGCCATGGCCGGATACGCCCGCGACAAGGGCACGTTCGACGTTCTGCTGGAGGCGTCGGGCAGCGAGGCGGCCCTGGTCGGCGCGCTAGATGTGCTGCGACCCGGCGCCGTCGCCGTCCAGGTCGGCCTCGCCAGCGGCACGTTCACGCTGCCGATCAACATGCTGGTCGCCAAGGAGATCGAGCTTCGCGGCACGTTCCGCTTCAATACCGAGTTCGCAACCGCGCTGGAGTTGATGGGCCGAGGGCTGATCGACGTCACGCCGCTGATCACCGCGACGTTGCCCTTTGTCGACGCCGCCGCCGCCTTCGAGCTCGCTAGCGACAAGGCCCGCTCGATGAAGGTGCAACTCGCCTTCGCCTGAAGCACCCGCTGGTCCGTGCACGCCCGCCGGCCCGAACGAAGAGCCGGTCGGCCCTGCCAAGCGTTGAGGGAGCGTCGTGAGCCCCATCGTGAGGCCCGTGATTGTGGCCCTTGAGGTTTTGCGCCGAAAGCCCTTGAATTGTCCCCCGCCACGGCGCAGGTCTCAGATGCGACCGCCGTGTCCGGCGACGACGCGAGGACCTGCACGCGATGACCACGACGGCCGAAACCGGCACCGAGCACACAGTCGACGTCAACGGCGAAACCGTCGTGACGCCGGCAGAGACGTTGGCCGAGCTGATCGACAGCCTCGGCTACCGCGGGCTCAAGGTGGCGACCGCCGTCAACGGCGACTTCGTGCCCGAGCGGCGGCGGGCTTCGACGCGGCTCGCCACCGGCGACCGGATCGAGGTGGTCGCACCCCGCCAGGGCGGCTAGGAAGCGCTGCCGGACCAACATGGATACTTCCGCGATGACGCCTTCCAACTCCAAGGGATCCACGCCCGCAGGGCCCGGGCCGGTGACGTTTTACGGCGTCGAGGTCGCATCGCGCCTGCTGCTCGGCACCGCGCTCTATCCTTCGCCGCAAGTGCTGTCCGACGCCGTCGCCGCCTCCGGGGCCGGAATCGTCACGGTGTCGCTTGCGCCGGGAATCCGCGCGCCTGAAGTCCGGACAGGGCTTCATGGAGCTGCTCAAGGGCTTCGGCGCTCTGCTGCTGCCCAACACCGCCGGCTGTCGCACCCCGAAAGAGGCGATCACCACCGCGCAGATGGCGCGCGAGTTGTTCGATACCGATTGGGTCAAGCTCGAGGTCATCGCCAACGACGACACCCTGCAGCCCGATCTGTTCGGCCTGGTCGAGGCAGCCGGCGAGCTCGTCAAGGACGGCTTCAAGGTCTTCCCCTACACCACCGAGGATCTCGGCGCCGCCGATCGCCTTCTGGCCGCCGGCTGCGAGGTGCTGATGCCCTGGGGCGCGCCGATCGGCACGGGCCGCGGCCTCGCCAACCCTTACGCGCTGAAGACCATGCGCAACTACTTCCCCGGCGTCCCCCTCGTCGTCGATGCCGGCATCGGCGCGCCCTCGCATGCCGCGCAGGCGATGGAGCTGGGCTACGACGCCGTGCTCTTGAATACAGCCGTGGCCAAGGCCGGCGATCCCGTGCGCATGGCCCGCGCCTTTGCCGCCGCAATCGCCGCGGGTCGCGAGGCGTTCGAAGCCGGGATCATGGAGAGCCGCGACATGGCCGAGCCCTCTACGCCCGTCGCCGGCACGCCCTTCTTCGATCTGTCGAGGGCATCGTGATGTCGCCGCCGGCCGGGGATGCGGCCCCTTCGCTCTTCTACCCCATCGTGCCCGATGTGGATTGGCTCGCGCGCTTGGCGCCGCTCGGCATCCGCACCGTGCAGCTGCGCTTGAAGGATGCCGGCCCCGACGAGGTCCGCCGCCAGATCGATGAGAGCCTGGTGCTCGCCCGCACTCATGGCCTCCAGCTCATCGTCAACGACTATTGGCAGGCCGCCATCGCCGCCGGCGCAGACTACGTCCACCTCGGCCAGGAGGATCTGGCGGACGCCGACATCGCCGCGATCAAGCGGGCGGGCTTGAAGCTCGGCATCTCCACCCACAGCGAGGAGGAGCTTGCCATCGCGCTCGCCGCCGAACCCGATTACGTCGCCCTCGGCCCGATCTGGGAAACGAAGCTCAAGGCGATGAAATGGGCGCCCCAGGGGCTCGAGCGCATCGGCCGATGGAAGGCGCGTATCGGCGCGCTGCCGCTCGTCGCCATCGGCGGTATCACTCCGCAGCGTGCGCCGCTTGTAGCCGCCGCCAGCGCCGACAGCCTCGCCGTGATCACGGATTTTTTCACGCACCCCGATCCCGAGGCGCGCGTGCGCGAGTGGGTGGCCTGGGCCCGCTCCTACGTCCGCTGAAGACGTGGCCGCAGCGACCTGTTTACCAAGGCCGCCAAGAGGGCAAGGTGTTTACAGAACTGTCATAAAACTCCGCCCCCCGCGTGGTACACAGAGCCAAGCCCGGCGCATCCCCCTGGCGCCGGCACGGCACGCGTTTCATCTCGTATCCCGCCCCGCACCTCAGCGTCATGGCCTACCGCTTCAAGATCGACGAGCCCCCCCAGAAGGCCTTGCGGCGCATCGGCCGCCAGCAGATCGACATTGCCGTCCGGCATCTGGAAGCAAACGGCGATCGCGCGACCGCGATCCATGAGGCGCGCCGCTGCTTCAAGCGCATGCGCTCGTTGCTGCGGATGGTCCGCCCCGGCCTCTCAAAGGAGGTCTACGCCAATGAGAACGACGCCTTCCGCGACATCGGGCGCCTCTTGTCCACCGCGCGCGATCTCCAGGTCATGCTGGACACCGTGAAGCTGGTCGAGGCGCGCCATGGTGCAGGGACGGTCGCCGGCCTGGACACCCTGCGCGCCCGCCTCGATGAACAGCACGCAGCCACCCACGAGCACTACGACGCCAGCTTGTCCAAGGAGGCGCTCGCGCGCTTGGGCAAGGCGCGCGAGCGCTGGTCGCGCATCAAGATCGCGCCGAACGCCTTCGAGATCGTAGTCGATGGTTTCGAGGCGACCTACCGCGGCGCCGAGCGGGCCATGCGCATGGCCCGCCGCGATGTCGGCGATGAGGCCTTCCACGAATGGCGCAAGGGAGTGCAGCGCCATCGCGACCATGTCCAGATCCTGCGCGCGGCCTGGCCCGACTACTTCGAGGCGCGCTTCCAAGCGGCCAAGACGCTCGCACGCTGGCTAGGCGATGACCACGACCTCTCGCTGTTGAAGACCTTTGCCACGCGGCCCGGCGAGGTGAAGCTGAAGCGCGCCGAAGCGCGCGCCGTCGCCGCCATCTGCCTCGAGCGTCAGGAGGAGATCCGCCGCGCGGCCTGGGCGCTGGGCGAGCGGTTGTTCGCGGATCGCCCGGGCGCACTGTCCCGCCGGCTTGCCGTCTACTGGCAAAGCGCGGCCGCGATCCGCTTGGAGGAGGACATCGAGGCCCATCCGGCCGCGCCGGCGCCAAAGGACACCTGAGCCGGAGCCCGCGGGGACAGCGACACCTTTGTCGTGCACGTGATTGGTTCTAAAGTCCCGCCGCCGTGGTTGCCGCAGGGGTGATCCGAGCACCCGTTCTGCGCGTTGGCACGCACGGAGGACCTTCTGATGAACCAACTGATGCCGGGCGCGCGCTTCGAGCCCGACCGCCGTGCGCTTCCGTCCGGACACCCCCCCGTCGCATTCGGCCGCGTCGGCGTCCTGATCGTCAATCTCGGCACACCCGACGGCACCGACTACTGGTCGATGCGCCGATATCTGGCCGAGTTCCTGACCGACCGGCGCGTCATCGAGTGGTCGCCGCTCTACTGGTATCCGATCCTCTACGGCATCGTCCTCAATCGCCGTCCGCAGCGCGTCGGCAAGGCCTATGCCGCCATCTGGAACAAGGAGCGTGACGAAAGCTATCTGCGCACCTACACCCGCAGCCAGAGCGACAGGCTTGCCCAGAGCATGGCAGCTTTGAGCCCCAAGATCCTCGTCGACTGGGCCATGCGGTACGGCCAGCCCTCGATTCCTGAACGGCTGGAGGCCATGAAGAACGCTGGCGCCGAGCGCATCCTCCTGTTCCCGCTCTATCCCCAGTACGCCGCCTCCACCACCGCCACCGTCAACGACAAGGCGTTTCAGACGCTACAGAAGATGCGCTGGCAACCCGCCCTTCGCACGGTGCCGCCCTATCACGACGACCCCGCCTACATCGGCGCGCTGGCACGCTCGATCGAAGCGCATCTGGCCGGCCTCGACTGGACCCCAGACCGCGTCATCGCCTCCTACCACGGCATCCCGAAGTCCTATTTCGAGGGCGGCGATCCCTATCACTGTCATTGCCACAAGACGACGCGTCTCCTGAACGACGCGCTGGGCTGGCCGAAGGGTCGACTGATCACCACCTTCCAGTCCCGCTTCGGGCCGGAGGAGTGGCTGCAGCCCTATACCGACAAGACCATCGAGGCGCTGCCGGGAGAGGGCGTGAAGCGGATCGCCGTGTTCAATCCCGGCTTCGTCGCCGATTGCCTGGAGACGCTGGAGGAGATCGGCGAGGAGGCAAAGGAAAGCTTCCTGCATGCCGGCGGCGAGCGGTTCACCCACATCCCCTGCCTCAACGACAGCGACGATGGCATGTCAGTCATCGAGACGATCGTGCGGCGCGAATTGATGGGCTGGATTTGAAGCCCCCGCGTTCCCTCGGATGCCCAAGCAAAAGGGGCGGATCTTTGATCCGCCCCTTCGTCGTAGAGCCTTACCCAGGAGGTGCGCCGATCACTTCAGCGCCTTCTCGTAAGGGTAGATGACGTTGCCGCTCTTCAGCTTGTCCGGCGTCAGCACGGTCTGGTAGGACATGCCGCGCCACGTCTCCACGTCCGCCTTGTCCGTGATGTCGTGGTACTGCACGGACAGCATGCCGCTCTCGACCCACTCGCCGTTGTTGCCGAACTTGACGTCGCCCATCACGGTCTTGAACGTCGCCTTGCGCATGTAGGCGGCGATGTCGTCGTCCTTGATCGACTTGGCGCCTTCGACGGCCTGGCCGAGCACCTGGATGTAGGCATAGCCCCAGCCGCCGAGGTAGTAGCCGAGCGGATCGACGCCCTCTGCCTTGGCGCGCTCCTGGTACTTCTTGAAGAACGCGTCGGTGCCTTCGAACTTCATCGACGGCACCCAGGTCTCATAGTTGACGATGCCGTTGAGCTTCGTCTTGAGCTGGTTCTTGAACACGGTCGCCTGCAGGCCGACCATGGCGCCACCGAACATCTTCGGCTTGAAACCGACCTCGGTCACCGCGCGCACCAGACCGACCGAGTCGAGCGGGTAGGAGCAGGCGAGGAACAGATCGGGGTTGGAGGCCTGAACCGCGCGCACGATCGGCGCGAAGTCCTGTGTCGCCGGCGGGTAGCTCTTGTCGTAGACGATCTGGAAGCCGTACTTTTTGGCGTTATCACGCGCACCGGCGCAGACGTTATGGGCGAACTCTGCGTCGGCCAGCGCAAGTGCGATCGTCTTGGGCTTGGGGTTCTGCGCGGCAGCGACTTTGAAGTAGCCCTCAGTGAACGAGCCGACGTTCTGCCCGATGGGAATCATCGAGAAGTATTTCGGATACTTGAACTTGTGGTTCGCGTCCGCCGCGAACAGCCCGATCATCGTCTTGCCCTTCTGCATGACGAGGGGCAGCGCGGGCACGACCTGGTTCGTCGCGTAGCCGCCGAGCACGAGGTCGACCTTGTCGACGTCGATCAGCTTCGTATAGATGCCGGGAACGGTCGCGGGGCTCGACTGGTCGTCGTAAAATACGAGCTTGACCTTCCGGCCGAGCAGGCCGCCCTTGGCGTTCACCTCCTCTTCCCAGATCTTCATGGCGAGCAGCGCCTGCTTGCCGTTGGCGGCCAGTGGGCCGGACAACGCCATGCCGAAGCCGATCTTGATCTCCTGAGCGCCGGCTGCCGTGGCGCCGATCGCCAGCGCGACGGCGCCAATGGCGCCAGCCGCCATTCCGTAGAACCTCTTCATGCCTTCAAACCTCCCTTGTCCAGCATGGGCCGCGAGCTTGGTAGGCCGACCGCCGGCCATGCCGGCACCGGCATTCCACCTCGGATCGCAGCGTGCCGCCACTTTGCGTCAGCTTGGCGGCGGGCGCAATCGGTTGCCCTGGCCTAACCGGGCGCTGCGGGCTGGCTCGTTTAGGTAAAGAGACTTATTCCAGCGCCGTGTGCCACGCCGCCGCCCAACGGATCGGACCCGACCGGACGCAGACCCGGCCGTCCGACAACGACCGCCCTTTGCCCGGCAGTGGAGCGAACGGCGCGTCTGCTGCGGAACTTGAGATCGCGGAAAAAATCAATCCGTATGCGTGACAAAGCGAACGTCCGGAACGCGAACGCCTGGGCATCGCGCCGTCGGCGACCACCGGTCGTTACCATGCAGCTTACCCGGCGGCAGGCAAAAACCTAAGTAAAGCAACTGGTGAGGATCATCGCGGATAGCGGCGTCGGATCGCTTCTGCAATAACGGGCCCAACGATAAGGGAGGAAAGATGAGTGACTCATCCGTCGGGTCGGCTGCGCCGACCTCGATGATCGACCGCGTTGCTTTGGCTTTTGCCAACTTTCTCAACGTGCTGTCGGCAATCTGGCTGTCCTGCCTGGCACTGCTGATCCTGTACGACGTCGTGGGTCGGGAGGCGTTCGGCTCGCCGCTCTACGGCACCAACGAGATCGTCGCCAACTCCGTGCTTTCGATCCTGTTCCTCCAGTTGCCGCTGTCCGTCCTGGCCCGACGCTCGCTGCGCACCACCATCAGCTATGGTGTCCTGGGGACGCGCGGCAAAGGCATCATCGACGCCTTCTCCTACTTCTTCGGCGCCTGCCTCTTCCTGGCCATCGCGTTCGGCGGCTGGCACTTCATGATCGAAGCCTGGGAGATCGGCGAGGTCGAAGGCTCCGGCATCGTCACCATCCCCGTCTATCCCATCCGCACGCTCGTGGTCGTGATCGGCGCAATCGGCAGTCTGATCTGCCTGATGATGAGCATGCGCGCGCTCTTCGCGCCCGAGACCATCGTCGAGCACGACTGAGACCCACGACCACGGTAGGCCTGTCGCCCTGGCGGCCATCTAAAAAAACAGCGATCCGTCAGCGAGCCATCACGTCATGATCGACCAGAACACTATTCTTTTGGGCATGTTCGCCCTGATGTTTCTCGGCATTCTGGCGGGAATACACATCGGCTTCGCGTTCGCGATCACCGCCTTCATCGGCAATGTGCTCGTCTTCGGCGGCGCGAGCGGCGATTGGAAAGGTGGGCTCGATATCGCCCTCTCCGGCGTCGGAAGCGTGTCCTACGAGTACCTGCGCAGCGAAGTATTCGCGGCCATTCCGCTGTTCATGCTGATGGGCGATTTCGTCAACAAGTCCGGCTCCGCCCGCGACCTCTACAACATGATCAATCGCCTCCTCGGCGCCATCCCCGGTCGCCTGGCCGTCGCGACCGTCGCCGGCAATGCGATCTTTGCCGCGGTCACCGGCGTCTCGATCGCCGCCGCGGCCGCCTTCAGCCGCATCGCCTATCCGCAGATGCGCCACTTCGGCTACGACAAGTCCTTCGCGCTCGGCTCCGTCGCCGGCAGCGCGTGTCTCGGCATGATCATTCCGCCGAGTGTCCTGCTGATCGTGTGGGGCATCATCGCGGAGCTGTCGATCGCCCAGCTCTTCCTCGCCGGCTTCATTCCGGGCTTCCTGCTGGCGCTGATCTACATGATCTACATCGGCGTCCGCGCCACCATGAAGCCGGAGCTGGCGCCCAAGATCGCCGACAGCGGCGTCGCAGACAACATGACCGTGTCGGAAATCGCCAGCGGCATCGGCATCGGCGCGCTGATCCTTGTCGTGCTGGGCGGCATCTGGGGCGGCCTTTTCACACCGACTGAAGCCGGCGGTGTCGGTGCCGCCGCCGCCGTTATCCTCGGTCTCCTGAAGGGCATGAAGCCCAGGGACCTGGGCAATGCGGTCGTCGAATCCGGCAAGGCCGCAGCGCCGATCATGTTCCTGCTGCTGACCGCCAACATGTACGCCAAGTTCATGGAGACGGCGGGCATGTCCGAACTGATCCGCGAGACGTTCGTCCACTATCAGCTCGGCGATTTCGGCGTGATGGCGATGATCGTCGCGATCTGGCTGCTGCTCGGCATGGTGATCGATTCCATCTCGATCATCCTGATTACCGTGCCGATCTTCGCGCCGCTCACAGCCGGCATCATCGATCCGATCGCGTTTGCGATCTTCGGCATTCTCGCCATCGAGGCCGGCCTGCTGACGCCGCCGTTCGGCCTGCTCGTCTACACCGTCAAGGGAACGGTGGAGGACCGAACCGTGACCCTGGGCGAGATCTTCAAGGGCTCGGTGCCCTACTGGATGCTGATGTTCATCGTCATGACGCTGATCTGGTACTTCCCGCAGGTCGCGACATGGCTGCCCACCACGATGCTGAAATAACGAGAAGCGGGACCGGATCCAACCGGTCCGCACGTGTCGAACGTCGGGCGCAGCAGACTGCTCGCTGTGTTCGGGAATGAAAGTCGAGCAAAGGGAGACTTCAAACGTGAGCAGAATGACGAAATCCACCGTGACCGCCGGCGTTGCCGCGCTGGCGATTGCAGCCGGCAGCGGTAGCGCGCTGGCGTTTACGCAGAACGGCAACGAGATCACCTTGCGCATGGGCTCCGGCCACGGCGACAAGGTGACCTACGTCGAGTTCATGAAGAAGCACTTCGCCAAGCGCGTCTCCGAGCGCGCGGCGAAGGAGACGAAGTACAAGGTCAAGTTCAGCCACCACTACGGCGGCTCGCTGGTCAAGGTGCACGACACGCTCGAAGGCGTGCAGGATGGTCGTCTGGACATCGGCGGCTGGTGCGTCTGCTTCGATGACGACAAGGCGATGGCACTCAACATCACCTACTTCGTCCCGTTCGGCGATCCCGACGGCAACAAGAACCTCAAGGTGATGAACCGCCTGCTCAAGGAGTTCCCCGAACTCAATCAGGATCCTGCAGAAGCGCTACAATCAGCGCATGCTCGCCATGGGCGGCTTCGGCAACTACGGCCTGCATGACGGGCTTTGACTGGAACGAGTTCAAGGATCTCAACAACCGCAAGATCCTGGCCGCCGGTCCCAACCTGCCGTGGGTCGAGGGCATCGCGATTCCCGTGCGCACGACCATTCCGACGGCCGCCCAGCAGCTGTCGACGGGCGTCGGCGAGGGCATCGTTCTGTTCCCCGACACCAACTACAAGCTGAAGTTCCACGAGGCGTCCGGCAAGAACACGGTCTACGCGCTGACCAACTTCGGCAACATCATCCAGAACGTGCTGTCGATCAACCTCAACACCCAGAAGAAGCTGCCCCCCGAGGTCTTGAAGATCATCGAGGAGGAAGCCATCACCTGGGGTCGCGACACCACCGCCAAGGCCGTCAAGGATCACGACTGGGGTATCGAGCAGCTCAAGAAGGCCGGCGTGAAGATCAAGACGATGAAGCCTGAGGTCATCAAGGACTGGGCGACGCGTCTCAAGGACTGGCCGAGCGAGCGCGCGCAGGCCGTCAAGCAGAAGAAGGGCATCGACATGCCCAAGATCATGAAGGCCTACATCAAGTACATGGAGGAGGAAGGCCACAAGACCCCGATCGAGTATATGATCAAGGGTTGAGGTTTTCTGACCTTCGAGACGAAAAAGGCGTCCGGGCCGGCCAGGCTCGGACGCCCTTTTTTTGCAGCAGCTGAGCGATGTCGGCGCGCGCGTCGGCCTCCGCTGCCGTCCCGCTCCGCCCCGCCCCGCTCCGCCCCGTCCCGCTCCGCCGGTCGTCCCGGCGCCGTCTTCAAGCCGGATCGGGGCCGATCATCTTCGCTGGCACCACGATCGCGTCGAAATCCTCCGCCGGAATGCCGTCCTTGACCGCTTCCTCGCGCAGCGTCGTGCCGTTCTTGTGCGCGGTCTTGGCGATCTTCGCGGCGCGGTCGTAGCCGTACTTTTCCTTCAGCGGCGTCACCAGCATCAGCGAGTTGGCAAGCCCCTGCGCGATGTTCTCGAGCCGCGGCTCGATGCCGACGACGCAGTTGTCCGTGAACGAGATGGCCGCATCCGCCAGCAGCCGCACCGACTGCAGGAAGTTGTAGGCCATCATCGGGTTGAAGACGTTGAGCTCGAAATGGCCCTGGCTGCCGGCAAACGCGATCGCCGCGTTGTTGCCGAGGATGTGGGCGGCGACCTGCGTCAGCGCCTCGCACTGCGTCGGGTTGACCTTGCCCGGCATGATCGACGAGCCCGGCTCGTTCTCCGGCAGCGCCAGTTCGCCCAGCCCGGCGCGCGGGCCCGAGCCGAGGAACCGGATGTCGTTGGCGATCTTGAAGGCGCTCATGGCAACCGTCGTGATCGCGCCGTGCGTGAACACCATGGCGTCGTGCGCGGCAAGCGCCTCGAACTTGTTGGGCGCCGACGTGAACGGCAGGCCGGTGATCCGCGATCCGCGCCGCGACCTTCTCCGCGAAGCCGACGGGCGAGGCGAGGCCGGTGCCGACCGCGGTGCCGCCCTGCGCCAGCTCCATCAGCATCGGCAGCGTCATCTCGATGCGCTTGATGCCGTTCTCGATCTGCTTGGCGTAGCCGGAGAATTCCTGGCCGAGCGTCACCGGCGTCGCATCCTGCGTATGCGTGCGGCCGATCTTGATGATGTCGGTCCAGGCCTTCGCCTTGTCGTCGAGCGCGCCGTGCAGCTTCTTCAGCGCGGGCACGAGCCGGTGCACGACCTCCTCCGCGCACGCGATGTGCATCGCCGTCGGGAAAGCTGTCGTTCGACGACTGGCTCATGTTGACGTGGTCGTTCGGATGCACGGGCTTCTTCGAGCCCATCTCGCCGCCGAGCATCTCGATCGCGCGGTTCGAGATCACCTCGTTGGCGTTCATGTTGGACTGCGTGCCCGAGCCCGTCTGCCAGACGACCAGCGGGAAGTGCGTCGTCGAGCTTGCCGTCGATCACCTCCTGCGCGGCCGCGATGATCGTCTCGCCGAGCTTCGCGTCGAGCTTGCCGAGCGCCATGTTGGTCTCCGCCGCCGCCCGCTTGACGATGCCGAGCGCGCGCACGATCGGGCTGCGGCTGCTTCTCCCAGCCGATCTTGAAGTTGCCGAGCGAGCGCTGCGCCTGCGCGCCCCAGTAGCGGGAGGCGTCGACCTCGATCGGGCCGAAGGTGTCGGTTTCGGTGCGGGTTTTCGTCATGGCGGTCGGTCCTCGTGAGGCGCCAGCGGACCCGGCGCGAAAATGCCGGGCCAGCACCTAGCATGGGCAGCGGCCGGGGCCAACCGCCGCCGCGCCAGGTCTTCGGCCAGGCCCACCTCCGCCAGCCCGCCTCTGCCGTGCGCGCGCCCTCTCCGGCTCGCCCCCTTGGCGCGGCCACTGGCGCGCGCTCAACTGCGACCTATAGTGGTGGCATGATCGCCAACAAGGCGGCCGCCCGCGGGGCCGGACCGCAGGCAGTGGGAGGTGCCGTGTCATGACAGTGGCCAAGGCCAGATCCGTAGGTGTCGCCGTCGTCGGCTCCGGCCGCATCGGCACCCTCAGGGCGTCATTGTCGGCCGCCCATCCCGGCGTCACGTTCATCGCCGTCTCCGACAAACAGAAACACAAGGCCGACATCCTCGCCCAGAAGATCGGTGCCGATTTCGTCACCACCGACAATCTGGCGGCCATCAACCACCCTTCCGTCGACGCGATTTTCATTTCCACGCCCGAGCACGACCATCGCGACGCCGTCGTGCAGGCCCTGGAATCGGGCAAGCCCGTGTTCGTGGAAAAGCCCCTGTCGTTCTCACTCGAAGACGGCGACGCCATCGTCGAAGCCGCAAAGCGCACGGGCACCGAGATCCGCGTCGGTTACTCGCGCCGCCACGAGCGCCGTTGGATGCTCGCCAAGGAGCAGATTCTGCAGGGCCGCCTCGGCGAGATCCTCGGCATCCAGCAGCGTGTCTACAACGCGCGCGCACAGCTGCTCGAGATCCTGAAGCGCGCGCCGACCGCGAGCGCCGTCAACGACGTGCTCACCTACTATGTCGACATGGCCTGCTGGTACCTGGAGGGTCACAAGCCCGTGGAGGTCGTCGCGCGCGAGCAGCGCCGCGTCTTCAAGTCGCTCGGCCACGACACCGGCGACGTCACTTGGGCGCTGGTCACCTTCGATAACGGCGCCGTCGTCAACCTCGGCGTCAGCTACGTGCTGCCGATGAAATACCCCAGCGTCGGCCAGTCCGCACGCTTCGAGGTGATCGGCACCGACGGCGTCATCCTGCTCGATGCCGACAACAAGGACAGCCTGCTCTACACCGAAAAGGGCGCCCCCCACGCCTACGTCCCAGATCACAACATCTCGCTGATGTTCATGCAGACGACGTCGGCCGCCGATTTTGCCGTCGGCGACTTCTGGGGGGCGGTGGCGAGCGAGACGCGCTCCTGGCTCGACCACCTTATGACCGGCCGCCCCGTCCCGCACACCACGCTGGAAGAGGCGCGCACGACGCTCGCCGTCACGCTCGCCATCGAGGAATCGGCGCGCACCGGCAAGACGATCAAGCTGTGAATGGCGGGGGCGTATCACCGCGCCCCGCCCCGCCCCCGCAGTGCGGGGCGATCCTCAGGCGCCCGACACGCGCATCAGCCGCGCGGCGTTGGCGTAGAGGATCTGGTCGAGATCGGCCTGCGGCAGCTTCAGAGATTCCACCAGCTGGTTCGGATACTCGACGTCCATCGTCGCATAGTTGTCGGTGCCGATGACCACGCGATCCGCGCCCACCAGCTCGATCATGAACCGCAGCGTCTCGGGATAGTAGGCGAGCGTGTCGTAGTGGAAGCGGCGGATGTAGTCGCGGAACGGCCGCGCCAGCGTCTTGGCGCCTTCCACCACACCCTTCGTGATGCTGTGCTCGATGCGTCCCGCGACATACGGGAAGCAGCCGCCGGAGTGCGGCAGCACGACGTCGAGCTTGGGAAACCGGTCGAGCGTGCCCGACAGGATGAATTTGGTCGCCGTCGTTGCCGTCTCGAACGGAAAGCCGAGCGTATTGTAGATGAAGTCCGTGCCATAGAGCCGGTCGGGGCCGCCGTAGTGGTTGGGGCGGCCGTCCAGCGGATGGAACAGGATCGGCAAGCCCAGCTCCTCGCACCGCCCCAGCAACGGCCGGTAGGCCGGCTCGAAGACGTAGTCGATCCCCTCCACGGAGTTAGGCAGGTGGATCGCGCGCAGGCCGGGCGATCCCGCGATGCGATCGAGTTCGGCCAGCGCGCGCTTGGGATCGCGCATCGGCATCGCCGCGCCGAACACGAAGCGGCCCGGATGGGCCTTGTGCGCTTCGATGCCGGAGTCGTTGACGATCCGCGCCATCTTCTCCGCGTCGTCCTGCGCGGCCCATTGCCAGGGCATGGCGCCGGACAGCGTCAGGACGTGCATTTGCACGTTGCGCGAATCCATCCATTTCATCCGCGCATCGAGATCGTGCATCAGCTGGTCGGTGCCGCCGATCGAGCCCGACAGGTTCTTGGCATAGTCGATGTAGCCGCGCGGCGCCCAATGCGAATGGGCGTCGATCGAGCCTCTGGCCTTGCGCGCGCTGTCGCTCATCGTGCGTCTCCCCCGGAATGGCGCTGTTTCGCGTTCGTTGGCGCCGCGCCCGCAGGCCGGCGGCGAAACCGATCATAGTCCGCAGACCGCCCGTGACGCCAGAGGCGACGCCAAGGCGGCGCTACGGCGGCGGTTACGAAGGGGGCATCTGGCAGCGGGGCTGAGCTGCGAATTTCGCATTGGCAGCGTCCCGGGAACCTGCTTCGCTTCGCCCATCAGCACGATCACGAGCACGCCGACGATTTGGCCCATGAGCACGCCTGTTCAAACATTCGACTTCATAGTCGTCGGCGCCGGCAGCGCCGGCTGCGTGCTCGCCAACCGACTGACCGCATCGGGCCGTCACACGGTGCTGCTGATCGAGGCGGGACCCGAGGATACCTCGCCCTGGCTGCACATCCCCGTCGGCTACGGCCGCCTGTTCACCGATCCCGTCCACAACTGGCTCTACGCCCACGAGCCCGAGCCCTCGTCCGGCAATCGCCCGATCCAGGAACCGCGCGGCAAGGTCCTCGGCGGCAGTTCGTCGATCAATGGCCTCGTCTACATCCGCGGCCAGCGCGCCGACTACGATCACTGGCGCCAGCTCGGTTGCGACGGCTGGAGCTACGACGACATCTTGCCAGCCTTCACGCGCGGCGAGGACAATGCCCGTGGCGTCGATCCCTTCCACGGCGCCGGCGGCGAGCTTTCCGTCTCCGACGTTGCTGCCCGCCACCCGATGGCCGATGCCTACATCGCCGCCGCGCACGCCGCGGGCTATCCGCTTTGCGATGACTTCAATGGTGCCGACCAGGAAGGCTTCGGCTATCTCCAGTTCACCCAGCGGCGCGGCTGGCGTTGCAGCGCTGCCAAGGCCTTCCTGAAGCCCGCGCGCGCCCGCCCCAATCTCACCGTCGTCACCGAGGCCTTGACGCATCGCGTGCTCTTTGAAGGCCGCCGCGCCGTTGGCGTCGCCTATATGTGGCGCGGCGCAATGCGCCAGGCGCGCGCCGCCCGCGAGGTCGTCCTGTCCGCCGGCGCCATCGGCTCGCCCCACCTCCTGCAACTCTCCGGCGTCGGGCCCGCGGCGCATCTTGCCGTACACGGGATCGACGTGATCGCCGATCGCGGACAGGTCGGCGCCAACCTCCAGGACCACTACAACGCCCGCATCGTCTATCGCGTGACTCAGCCGTTCACACTCAACGACGCCGTCAACAACCCGCTGCGCGGCGCTGGCGCCGTCCTCGATTTCCTCGTGCGCGGCAAAGGTCCCCTGACCTACGGTGCCGCGCTCGCCGCCGGCTTCATGCGCTCGCGCCCCGATGTCGCAACCCCCGATCTCCAGGCCGGCCTCGCCCTCTACAGCGCCGAGCGCGTCGGCCAGGGCGTGCATCCCTTCGCCGGCGTCTCTGTCGTCGTGCGCATCCTGCGGCCCGAAAGCCGCGGCAGCGTCATGATCGCCAGCGCCGACCCCGCCGCAGCACCTGCGATCCGGGCAAATTTCCTGACAGCGCCGCGTGACGCCGATGCGCTCGTCTCTGGTCTGATTCAGATGCGCAAGGTGATGGCGTTGCCCCCCGTCGCAGCCTTCGTCGACAAGGAGCACACGCCTGGTCCCGCCGTCGGTACCGAGGTCGATTGGCACCGCTACGTCCGCGACAGCGGCGGCACGAGCTTCCACCCCGTCGGCACCTGCCGCATGGGTAGCGACGCAGACGCCGTCGTCGACCCGCGCCTGAAGGTGCGCGGCCTGGAGGCCCTGCGCGTGGTCGATGCCGCGATCATGCCGACCATCGTATCGGGCAACACCAACGCCCCCGCGATCATGATCGCGGAGAAGGGCGCCGACATGATCCTGGCAGATGCCGCGGCAGGTCCATGAGGCCCGCCGCGTTTGGTCTCGGCACGATCACGCCTTCGGGATGATCGGCAGCAGAACGTAGTTCTCCTCGCCCTTGAGCGTGTGGATCGTCGTCGTGCCGCCGTAGACCGACGCCGGCCGGTCCTTCGGATCGTCATGCAGGAAGGGCCCGCAGCCCGTGAACGCGTTCTTCATGTTGGACAGCCGTTCCCCGCCGCCGCCCGGATAGACATAATCGCGGCCACGCACGCTGAGCGCGATCCGCCAGCCCTTCGGCACCACGATGCACGTCGGCCAGATCTCAATGTCGAGCGGCGTCACCTCGCCCGGCTTCAACGGCTGCTTTTCGTCGTGCGTGTGATAGGGCCGGTAGGGCAGCGACAGCTTCGCGTCGAGCTTGCGATGCGAGGCCCTAAGCCACCCCTGCTGCACGGGCGTGTGCGGATCGAGCGCGCCCTGGAACGTCACCTCTTTTCCATCAGGCGAGAAGACGCGCAGCACCAGGAAGATGTCGGCGTCCGTCGTCGACGACGAAATCGCCAGTTTGCACGCCGATGGTCCCGTGATCTCCGTCGCCTCCGCCAGCGGCGGCGAAAAGAACGTCACGCCGTCGCCGAGCGCCTCGAACGCGACCGGATCGTGCGATTTCGGCGGCTTGTCGCGCAGACTATGATCGGAAGGATCCAGATAGTACTTCGTCCATTTGGTGCGCTTGAGCGGCCACTCGTTCTCGTGACGCTCGACGAATTTCTCGCCGGGATGCCGGATCTGCAGTTGCAGCTTGGGTTGCGCCGTCCAGCCGGTATCCTCGCCCTTGAGGAAATGGCCGAAAAAGCGCTTCTGCAGGTTGACGCCGTAGTCGGTATAGAAAAGCGTCCAGTGATGTACCCCGTGCACCTCCAGCCACTTCTCCTTCGATGCCGAGCGCATGAAGCCTTCGATGTTGCCGCGCAGGTGCAGGCAGTTACCGCCCCAGTTGCCGCACGATAGCAGCGGCACCGTGATCTTCGACAGGTCGGCGGTCCGGTCGCGGTGATAGTCGTCGACGAGGGGATGGCCCGCGATCATCTCGCCGAACGGCGCTCGGTTCTTCGCAAGCTCTTCCGCCGCCAGCGTGTCCGGCCCGCACACGAGGTCGCCGTTCATGCGGCTGACGGGACCGTTGGTGCCCAGCCCGTGCTGCACCGTCTTCACCTGCATGTCGTACCAGTTCGTCTGGAACGTACACAGGATGCCGCCGTGATGGTTCTTGTCGCGATACCAGTCTGCAGCGCCTTCCCAAACGCAGATCGCGGCCAGATGCGGCGGCTGCAGCGCTGCTACCTGCCACGCGTTGATCGCGTAGTAGGAGATGCCGTTGAGCCCGATCTTTCCGTTCGACCACGGCTGCTTAGCCGCCCATTCGACGCAGTCGTAGAAGTCCTTCGTCTCGCGCGGTCCGAAGTGATCGATGTAGCCCGGCGAGCGTCCCGCGCCGCGGCTGTCGACGCGCACGCACACGTAGCCGTCCGGCACCCACTTCTCCGGATCGACGACCTCCCACGACTGGTAGGTGTTGGTCGAGTTGGCGACCGAGTCGGGATACTCCTTCGCCATGATGTCCCACGCCGTCTTGTAGCCGTCCTCGAAGTGCAGCCACTTCGCATACGGCCCGTAGGACAGGATCACCGGATATTTTCCCGGCTTGACCGGCCGGAACACGTCGGCGCGCAGCACGAGCCCGTCGTCCGCCTCCACCGGCACGTCCCAGTCGATCATCATGCCGTGGCACTCTTCGCTGACGCCGCGCATCGGTTTGCCGGGCGCCGTCGCATTGCTGCCGCCCGCCGTCTTCTTGGCAGCGGGCTTGGCCGCCGCCGCCCTGGTCGTCGTCTTCCTCGCCATGGATCGTCCTCCTCGCTCGTGCCGGATCTGCGTCCGGCATCGCTTGGTCAGCGATCATATCCCGGCCATGGCGTGATGCCAGCGCGGTAAGGCTGCCGCGAATGCATGCCTCGGCTGTGAAGGAAGCCGGACGGCACCTCGCCACGGCGCGCGGATCGTCGTCGCCGGCGCAGAATGATGGGGCCTCTGCGTATTGGCGGGCGTTGTCGATCGTGCAAAGGTTCGCCGATGCCTTTGGAGACGGTCATTCGGTTGGACGGCGTCGGCAAGCGCTTCGGCGACGGCGCGGCGGCGTTGGAGGCGATATCGCTCGATATCGCGCCGGGAACCTTCGCCGTGCTCGTCGGGGCGTCAGGCTCCGGCAAGACCACGCTACTCCGCCTCATCAATCGCCTGATCGAGCCGACCACCGGCACCGTTTCGATCAAGGGCGAGGACGTCGCCGCGCTCGATCCCGTCGTGCTGCGCCGCCGCATCGGCTACGTGTTCCAGGAAACGGGCCTGTTTCCGCACATGACGGTGGCGGAGAACATCGCCATCACGCCGAAGCTGATGGGCTGGGACGAGGCGGCCCGTGCGCGCCGCGTCACCGAGCTGCTCGATCTCGTGCGCCTGCCACAGGAGTTCGCGACGCGGTTGCCCGCCGAGCTGTCGGGCGGCCAGCGTCAGCGCGTCGGCGTCGCCCGCGCCCTCGGCGCCTCGCCCGGGATCATGTTGATGGACGAGCCGTTCGCGGCCCTCGATCCCCTGACGCGCGAAGGCCTGGGCGAGGATTACCGCGCGCTCCACGATCAGCTCGGCCTGACGACGGTCATGATCACGCACGACATGCTCGAAGCGCTGTCGTGGGCCGACCGCGTCGTGGTCCTGTCGCGCGGCCGCATCGTCGCGCAAGGCCCGCCGTCAGCCATGATCGACAACACCGACGCCGACGTCGCCGAACTGATCGCCGCCCCGCGCCGCCACGCCACGCGCATCGGCCGCCTGTTCGCCACGGCCAGTCCGGGCGCGGGAGGTGCCGGGTGAACGCGGGCGCGATGTCGGAAGCCTGGGCGCGATTGCCGGATTATCTCGGCAGCCACGTTCTCGTCAGCCTCACGGCGCTGCTGCTCGGCCTCGCCGCCAGCCTGCCGCTAGCGATCGCGGCTTTGAAACGCCCGGTGCTGCGGTCCGTCCTGCTGACGGTCACGAGCATCATCCAGACCATTCCGGGTCTTGCCCTGCTCGCGCTGTTCTATCCGCTGCTGCTTGGCGTGGCGGCATTGACGGAAAGCCTCACCGGCTGGTCGTTCTCCGCCCTCGGCTTCCTGCCCGCCGTGCTCGCGCTCGCGCTCTATTCGATGCTGCCGGTCGTGCGCAACACGATCACAGGCATCCTCAATGTCGATCCCGCGATCAAGCAGGCCGCGGTCGGCGTCGGCATGAGCGAGCGCCAGTCCTTGACCATGGTCGAGTTGCCGCTGGCCCTGCCCGTCATCATGGCCGGCATCCGAACGGCCGCCGTCTGGGTGATCGGCACCGCGACACTGTCGACGCCCATCGGCCAGACGAGCCTCGGCAACTACATCTTCACCGGCCTCCAGACGCAGAACTGGGTGTTCGTACTGTTCGGCTGCGTCGCCGCCGCCGTCCTCGCGCTCGTCGTCGACCAGTTATTGGCGCTTGTCGAAAGCGGTATCGCTGGCCGCCGGCGCGGTGTCGTCGTCTCCGGACTTGGAGGCATTGCCGCCCTGGTCGCCGTTGCCCTCGTCCCCAATGCGTTGAGCGCGCGCGGAACCTACGCGATCGGCGCCAAGACCTTCTCCGAGCAGTACGTCCTGGCCGATCTCATCGCCCGCCGGCTCGCCGCCGTGGGGCTGTCTGCGCAAAAGCGCGACGGCCTCGGCTCAGCCGTGGTCTTCAAAGCGCTCGCGGCGGGCGACATTGACGCCTACGTCGACTACTCCGGCACCATCTGGGCCAATCAGATGGGGCACACCGACGTCAAGCCGCGCGCCGAGGTGCTCGCCGAGGTCGGCCGCTGGCTGAAAAAAGAGCACGGCATCACGCTCGTCGGCGGCCTCGGTTTTGAGAACGCCTACGGCCTCGCGATTTCGGCCAAGACGGCTGCCGACGCTCGGCATCAAGACGATCGGTGATCTCGCCCGCCACGCACCGCAATTGTCGATTGCGGGCGACTACGAGTTCTTCGGCCGCCCAGAATGGAAAGCTATCCGCGACGCCTACGGCCTGAACTTCAAGGAACAGCGCCAGATGCAGGCGGAGTTCATGTACCAGGCCGCCGGCGCCGGCGAGGTTGACGTCATCTCCGCGTTCACGAGTGACGGCCGCATCGCCAAGTTCGGTCTGACCGTGCTCGCCGACCCCAGGCAGGCGATCCCGCCCTACGACGCGATCCTGCTCGCCGCCCCCGCGCGCGCCGAGGATCGCGACTTCCTCGCCGCCCTCAAGCCCCTGGTCGGCGCCATTCCCGTCGAGACGATGCGCGACGCCAATCGCCGCGTCAGCGACGGTTCGACGGTCTCCGCTGTTGCCGGCTGGCTCGACGGCGAGGTCGCCAAGACCCGCAAGCCGTCCAACTGAAAGACGCCGGCGGCCCGCGCGCTCCTCTCGACGCCGTGTGTACGATCTGCCAACACGACGCTCTCGCGCGCCGGCGCCAGGGCAGAAGAGGGGTAGACGATGCGCTTGAAGCTTTATCAGTGGGGCGAGTTGATCGGCATCCTGTTTCTGCTCGCCTCCACCGCCACGCAGATCTTCTACGTCGAACCGCTGAAGCGAGAGATCGAATGGCGGCTTGCCGCGTTTTCCATGCAGCAGAACGGCCAGCTCCAGATCAAGGCCGCCTACGCCAACGGTCTTGCCACGTTGAAGGCGGTGAACGCGCCGGCTCCGTTGGTGGAGACTGCCGAGCGCGAGCGTGATGCGCTCGTCGCTCGCTACGAGACGGCCGACGCCAACGTCGCGAATTACCTGATCGACAAGCAATGGATCGAAGGGGCCCTGCAGGTCATCGTGATCGCGCTGTTCGCGCTCGGCTCGCTCCTCGCCGGCTTCGGCCGCGCCATGGAGATGATCGCAGGCCGCCGGATCGAATAGGCCGCGCCAGCCCTCCCGTGCTTTCACGCGCCTAGTCGAAGAACGCGAACGCCCGCGTCTCGATGCTCTCCCGTGCCGGCGCGCCGGCCGGCGTCGTCGGGTCGTCGAACGCCGTATGAGCGGTGAACCGGGCGCCGACATCGGTGCGCGTGTCGTAGACCTTGAACACGAGCGCCTCGTTGCGCGTCATCCGCGGGAAATAGAACCAGACGTGCGTGGGATTGTAGGAGATATGATAGGTCTCCGCCGTGCGATGCCGATAGCGCCGCTGGAACGGGATGAACCCTTCCGGCGGGATCGTGCGCGCATCGCACATGGCGAGCGGATCGGCCAGAACGTCGCCACGGATCGGCCGCCACACCTGGATGATCGCCCAACGAAGCGTCATGTGCCGCGCCGCTTCCGCCTCGCCGAGCGCATTGCGCATGCGCTGAGGGCCGGAGCGCTCCGTGAAGTCATTGTGCACGCCGCGCACGGGTGGGCGCGCGTTGGCCGCTGTCCGGCCCGCCTCGTCGCCGATGCGGATGGTGTGGTCGAACACGATCACTTCCGACGCGCTCGAATGCGCCTTGATCAGTGCAGCGATTTCCGCGTCGTAGACGCGGGCACGCTCGTCCGCGTCGGTGAAGTCCCTCACCCCGGTCGGATGCTGTGCGAAAACGAAGCCGTGCGTGTCGAGCCGCAGCAGGTCCGCGATCGGACGGCCATCGTGCATCGCGACCTCACGCGTCTCGTAATGCGCCGGGATCGCTTCGGCCTCCCGCTCCGGCCAGTCGACATAGGTGACCGGCGGCTGCCCCGTGTCGATGATGTAGTTGAGCCTTGTCGGGATCGACGGCGTGTCCGGTAGATCGGATCGAAGCGTCATGGCGGCCCTTTCTGGTCTGTCAGCCTTTGAAGCCCTTGCGCCCGCGCTTGTGCGCGACGAGGGCGGCGAGCCGTTCGTCCCGCCAGCGCGTCTTGGCGGCATGGCGTTCCGGCGCCAGCGGCTCGCCCCAGGCGCGCGCCACTTTGTCCGTATTGCGCCGGGCGTAGACCTCCGGCCCGGCGGCCTCTTCGGCAACGCGCTTGTAAAAGCCCGTGTAGCGCGCGCAGTAGTCCGCGATGCCGCCCGGTGCGTTGAGCTCGATCGTCTCGAACGGTCCCATGAACGACCATCTGAGCCCCAGCCCGTCGCGGATCGTCTTGTCGAGATCTTCCGGCGAGCAATAGCCCGCGCCCGCCAGCCTGAACGCCTCCGCGAGCAGAGCGCCCTGCAGGCGATTGAGGATGAACCCTTCGATCTCCTTGTTGACCGTGATCGGCACCTGCCCGAGCCTCTCGTAGATGCGCCGTGCCGCCGCGACCGTCTGCGGTGAGGTCCACGGCGCCGGGCACAGCTCGACCAGTGGCACCAGATGCGGCGGGTTGACGGGATGCGCGACGAGGCAGCGCGCGCGCCCCGCAAGCGTCTCGGTGTACTTCGAGGCGACGATCGCCGACGACGACGAGGCGAGGATCGCCGTCGCGGGCGCGGCGGCATCGAGCGCCTTGAAGATGCGCACCTTGTCGGCCAGCACTTCCGGTCCGCACTCCTGCACGAAGTCGACACCCTCGACCGCCGATTCCAGTGTGTCGACGACGCGAATGCGTTTGGCGGCGGCCCGCGGATCGGCGACGAGCCCGTGCCTGGCGCAGTCGGCCAGCGATGCCTTGATGGCTTTGGGTGCCGCCGCGCGCTGATCCGCGCTGACGTCCGTGATCGTGACGTCCCAGCCCGCGCGCGAAAACACCATGGCCCACGAGCGGCCGATGAGACCGGCGCCGATGATTCCGACAGTCGACATCTTCATCCCTTCGATCGAGTGGTCCCGCGGACCCTATGCGCGTCTCAGCGCCGCACGGATCTTGTCGGCGTTGACAGAGAGCACCGCCGGATCCGCCATCTTCGACGTATGCGGCCCGAGCGAAACGCCCGCATGCCGCGGCAGGACGTGGAAATGCAGATGGAACACAACCTGCCCGCCAGCGCTCTCGTTGAACTGGTTGAGTGTCACGCCCTGGGCATCGAACGCCGACATCACCGCCTGCGAGATCGTCTTGACCGTCGCCATGCAGGCGGCGAGCTGCGCGGGGCTGGCGTCGAGAATGTTGCGCGCCGGCGTCTTCGGGATCACCAGCGTGTGCCCGTCGCAGCGCGGCATGATGTCCATGAAGGCCAGCGTGTGGTCGTCCTCGTAGACCTTGGTGCACGGCAACTCGCCGCGCAGGATCCGGGCGAACACGTTGTCGGGGTCGTAGGCGGGGAGTGGGGCGGCAGCGGTCATTCGGTCCTCCTGGCTTGCCCGTATCTCACGGGCTCGCCGCCACACCGTCAAGCCACACCCCGCATCAGCCGGCCGCCCGTCCCCACCGGGCAACCGCCAGATAGCCGCCGGCCGGCTGCCAGGACGCGCGCCAACAGGCGTGCATCACCGGAAGTTCATCGAGCCCGCAACCACCTGTTCATCATTTTTTGGAAGATTGGCGACCGTATTCCGTGAACTTGGTCTGGAGTTGCTCATGCGCCTCAAGGAGAGGATCGCCACGCTGCAGCGCAAGTCGGTCGAGCCCGCCGGCGAGGTCGTCGAGAAGCCGAGTGATCGGCGCTGGGCGAACCGCAAGCCGGGTGTCGTCTCTGCGCGCCTGGTCGCCGATCAGCTCCGCGAGCCGGTGATGGCCGTCGTGCGCGACATGTCGGCGACCGGCGCCAAGATCCAGGTCGAGCCCAAGCGCCTGGGTCCGATCCAGTCGACGTCCGACATCCCCGATATCGTCACCATGGTGCTACGCAACGAGCAGACCGAGGTCACCTGCAAGGTGGTCTGGCGTACGATCGACCACATCGGCGTTCGCTTCCAGAGCGCCCTGCGCCCGTCGAGCTTCCGCGAGCGCTCGCACGTCCGCAAGAAGGCCTGAGCCACGGCCCTCCCACGCCCAGCGAGCCCGACCCTTGAGGTTCGCACGCGTCGGTTCCACGCATTGTGGATGCAGCAACAACCGCTCGCCGCGCGCGGCCAAATCATGATAGCACTCCGCCGGGAACGAAACTGAAACGCGCCGCGCACCCGCTCCGCCCTGTGCGGACCGGGCGCTGCCGCGACGATGCTGGCGGATGGGCCGGCGTTGGCCAGTACGGGAAGCCGGAATGAACGAGCGCATCGTCACGAGCGCCAAGCGGGAAGGGGACGCCTTCGAGGCGTCGATCCGGCCGCAGTCGCTCGACGAGTTCATCGGCCAGGAGCAGGCCCGCGCCAACCTCAAGGTGTTCATCCAGGCCGCCAAGGCCCGCGGTGATGCGCTTGACCACGTGCTATTTGCCGGTCCGCCTGGCCTCGGCAAGACCACACTCGCCCAGATCATGGCGCGCGAGTTGGGCGTTGGCTTTCGCGCCACGTCCGGTCCCGTGATCTCCAAGGCGGGCGACCTCGCCGCCCTGCTGACCAACCTGGAGGAGCGCGACGTCCTGTTCATCGACGAGATCCATCGTCTGAACCCGTCCGTGGAAGAAATCCTGTATCCGGCCATGGAGGATTTCCAGCTCGACCTGATCATCGGCGAGGGGCCGGCCGCCCGCTCCGTGCGCATCGATCTGGCCAAGTTCACCCTGGTCGGGGCCACCACGCGCGCGGGCCTACTGACCACGCCCCTGCGCGACCGGTTCGGCATCCCCGTGCGGCTCAATTTCTACACCACCGACGAGCTTGAGCTGGTCGTCTCGCGCGGCGGCCGGGTGCTGGGCGCTCCACTCAATCCGGAAGGCGCGCGCGAGATCGCCCGCCGGGCCCGCGGCACGCCGCGCATCGCCGGCCGCCTTTTGCGCCGTGTTCGCGATTTTGCCGCCGTAGCCGGTGCCGACGTGATCGACGCGCCCGTGGCCGATGCCGCGCTGCGCGCGCTCGAGGTCGACCAGGAAGGCCTCGACGCCCTTGACCATCGCTATCTCGCCTGCATCGCGAAGAACTACGACGGTGGCCCGGTCGGCATCGAGACGATAGCCGCGGCGCTCTCCGAGCCGCGCGACGCCCTGGAAGAGATCGTCGAGCCCTACCTGCTCCAGCAGGGCTTCATCGGCCGCACCCCCAGGGGCCGCGTCGTCACGATGAAGGCCTACCGCCATCTCGGCATGAGCGGGCCATCCCGGGCGAGCGGCCAGCTCGCCTTCTTCGAGGGCGGCGCGGCCACGGACGGCGAGAACGATCAAGGCTAACGGCCGATGGCCGGCGCCCGCCATGGGCCGTTCATGGCATTGCCGGAAAGCACTGGCTAGACTGCCGGCAACAAGGGCCGCGCGGGTGCTGCCGGCAGCAGGCCATAGGAAATCTGGGCTTCGACCGTGATCACGAGACGTAGAGTTTTGCAGGGCTTGGGGGGCTTTCTGGCCACCACCATGGGCTTTTCCGGCTACGCCATGGGCGTGGAGCCGCTGCTGCGCATGAATGTGACGCGCTACGCGCTGACGCCCCCGCGCTGGCCGAAGGGCCTGGGGCTGCGCATCGCCGTGCTGGCCGATCTGCACGCCTGCGAGCCGTGGATGTCGGCTGACCGTATCGCCGACATCGCCGCCGCCACCAACGCGCTGAAGCCCGATCTCGTGTTGCTGCTCGGCGACTACCAGGCCGCGCATCGTTTCGTGCGCCGCCCGGTCCCGATGCAGGCGTGGGCTGAGGCGCTGGCCACCTGCCGGGCACCGCACGGCGTGCACGCCGTGCTCGGCAACCACGACTGGTGGGACGACCGGCGCGCGCAGATGCGCGGCAAGGGGCCGGTCGCCGCCGGCGTCGCCCTCGAAAAACACGGCATCCCCGTCTACGAGAACACCGCCGTCCGTATCGTCAAGGATGGCCAGCCGTTCTGGCTCGCCGGCCTCGGCGATCAGATTGCGCTCTTCCGCAAAGGCGTGACGCGCCGCGGCATGCGGCTGAAAGGGGTCGACGACCTGCCACGCACACTCGCCGCCGTCACCGACGACGCACCCGTTATCCTCATGGCCCACGAGCCCGACATCTTCCCCAAAGTGCCCGACCGGGTCGCGCTGACCTTCTCCGGCCACACCCATGGCGGCCAGGTCCGACTCTTCGGCTACGCGCCCGTCGTCCCCTCGCGCTTCGGCAATCGCTACGCCTATGGCCACGTCGTCGAGGACAACCGCAATCTGATCGTCTCAGGCGGCCTCGGCTGCTCGATCGCGCCGGTACGCTTTGGCATGCCGCCCGAGATTGTCCTGGTGGAGCTTGGCGCATGAGCACGAACACACCGCGCTGGCCCGACCTTGCCGGCCGCCTCGTCGCCGCCCACGACGGCCGCCGTCACGTTCTTCCCGTGCGCGTCTACTTCGAGGACACCGATTTCTCCGGCCTCGTCTATCACGCCAGCTATATCCGCTGGTGCGAGCGCGGCCGCTCCGATTTCCTGCGCCTTGCCGGCAACGATCACCGCGAGCTGATCGACGGCAGGACGGGCCGCGAGCCCGCCGCCTTCGTCGTCCGCCGCATGAAGATCGAGTACCTGAAACCTGCCCGCATCGACGAGGTGCTGGAGGTGACGACGCGTGTCACCGAGGTCGGCGCCGCCCATCTCGTCCTCGATCAGCGCATCCATCGCGACGGCGTTGAGTTATTCCAGGCCGACGTGATGGTGGTGCTCGTCTCCGTCGCCGGCAAGCCCATGCGGCTCAGCCAAATGCTGCGGCGCGCGATGTCCGGTGCTTGATTCCAGCCCCCGTGGTGTGATTCCTCACGTGTGGCGTACTGTTGCCGATTCGCGTCCGTCCTCCGCCGCGCAACACGCCCCGATGCCCGCAACACACCGCCTCGCCAACATCGCCAAGTCCACCTGGCGCATCGTCGTGCAGCCCGCGCAATTCGCGCGCAACCGCGCCGCGCGCTATCGCGCCGCCGGCCACGCCGCGCCGTCAGATCTCGTCCACCTGCCGGTCGATCTGATGTCGCCGCGCGAGGGATGCGAGCCGCGCTGCGCCTATATGGTGCGGCTGACGGCCGAGCACCTGTCCGAATATCGCCGTTGTGACCGCGACTGGCGCTGGCGGCCCTGGCTCGGCACGGCGGCCGCCATCCCGCTGCGCACCTACGACGGCGCGCAGAGCTATCTCGATTTCGTCGCCCGGCGGACGAACAAGGCCTTCGCCCGCTCCGTCGCCAAGGCACGCCGCCTCGGCTACGGCACGAGCCTGTTCCCGCCGCAGAATTTCGAAGCGGCAATGTCAGCCATCCTGGGCTCGCGCCTCGTGCGCTCGGGCGGGCTGGTGCCCTACGCCGTGTTGCCCCGCCGCCGGCCGGCGCCCGACCGGGGCCTGCCGCCGAACCACCGCCCGCGCGTCTGGTGCCGGCACCACTGGACGCTGCACTTCGGCGTCTTCGCACCGGCAGCCGAGCCCGCCTTCCGCCAGCTGGTGGGCTTCGTCAAGCTGCGCCGCGCCGGCAGCTTGGTTCACGCGCTTCAGATCATGGGCCACGGCGACCATATGGCCGCAGGCGTCAACGACCTCATGCACGCCGACCTCATGCGATGGCTCCTGGACGACCCCGATCGCCTCGCAGCCGGTGTCACCCACTACCTCTATGGCGCGATCGAGCATTCCGGCGACGGCCTAGCCCAGTGGAAGCTGCGGCGCGGATTCGAGCCGCTGTTGCTCGACCTCGGCCCGTCCGCCGAAGGTCTCCGGACCGCCACGACGTGTGCCAACAACCCAGGAAGGCGGCCGGCTGGCGCCCTGTCCGGTTCAGGTTAGGTTCATGGCTGGCGCCGTAAGGTCGCGCGACGTAACATGAAGGGGCCTGTTGGCATCGGGGGATGCTCCACCACCGACAGGGAGGTCAAGACCGTGGCTCGCCGTACCGCCATTTCCATGATCCTCGGCGCACTTGCCGTGACCGCTGCAGCCGCTCTTCTGAGCGGCTCCGGCGCGGGCACGGCCGAGGCGAATTCGTGCACGGCCCAGTGCCGTGCTGCCCACAATCAGTGCCGCATCGCCACCAAGGGCAGCCCAAGCTGCGACGCCCAGCTCCAGGCCTGTCTCAGCAGGTGCCTGCGCCGCTGACGTTGCGTTGGCATGCGCGTCCTCACTCATCGCCGACATGAGCGCCCGGCATCGCGCCGCGCGGGAACGAAGAACCCAAGTGTTTCTACGAAGGTTAGAAACACTCTAGTTCCGAACCACGATCACGCATTGACGGCGCGGGCCGTGTGCGCCGAGGACGAGGCGGCCGCCGATGTCGCCGGTGCGCGAGGGCCCTGAGATCATGTTGACCGTGCGCGGCATCTGGCCTTCGCCGTAGCGCGTGCGGATGACGGCCAGCGCGTCCTCGTAGCCGCCGACGATGTCCTTTTCCTCGACAACCACGATGTGCGTCTCGGGCAGGAAGGACAGCGTCACCGGGTTGTCCGGGCCGGAGGCGAGAACCAGTGTTCCCGTCTCAGCGACGCCAGCCGCCGCGTGGCTCAGGCTTGCCTCGTCTGTCGGGTCGGCGGGCCCTGTGTCGCGTGTCAGGCCGGGCTCCTTCGTCCACGGCAGCGCCGCGAGATAGGGATCGTTGCCCTGACGCAGCCGCGAGGGAAGGTTCTGGCTGCGCAGATAGCCGGCCACCGCCGCCGGCACCTCGCTCTGGTCGGCCACTTCGATCACGGTCGCGGACGCCGCCTTGAGATAGGAGGCAAACAGCGCGGCCAATTCCGACTGCGACTTGTCGAGCTTGATGCGGTCGGGACGCAGTTGGCGGACGTGGCCAGCGATGCGCTGGGCGACGGCGGCGTCGCGCGATGCGTCGCCGGCCTTGACGCCGAGGGACGTGCGGATCTTTCCGAAGATGGCGTCGCGGCTCATCTGGGCACCCCCCTTTGATGCTCGGCCCAAAGCTGCTGGAACGTGCGGCCCTGCGGTGCGGCGAGATCGCGATGTTTGGTCCAGCCACCCGCAAACGGCAGCCGGGTGAAGCGTCCGCGCCGCCGACCTGCCGCCCCCAATCCTGCCGATACGAAGCGGTTGGCCAGATGATAGAGCCGCGGCCGCTTGGCGAGCCAGGCCCACAGCGCCAGCCCCGTCCGCGCGCTCGTCGTCCCGCCACCCTGCGCGAAATCCGTCGTGCGGTGGATGCGCATCAGGTCCGGCAGCGGGATCTTCATCGGGCAGACCTCCGCGCACTGGCCGCAGAAGGTCGAGGCGTTCGGCAGATGGGCCGCCTTGCCGACGCCGATCAGCGCGGGCGTCAGGACCGAGCCGATGGGACCGGGATAGACCCAACCGTAGGCGTGGCCGCCGACGGCGTTGTAGACGGGGCAATGGTTCATGCAGGCGCCGCAGCGGATGCAGCGCAGCACTTCTTTCAACTCGCTGCCGAGGATTTCCGAGCGGCCGTTGTCGAGCAGGACGACGTGGTACTCCTCGGGGCCGTCGGGATCGTCGTTGCGGCGCGGGCCGGTCGAGAACGTCGTGTAGGTGGAGAACTCCTGGCCGGTCGCGGAGCGCGCCAGCAGGCGCAGCAGCGAGGACACGTCCTCGAGCGTCGGGATCACCTTGTCGATCGAGGCGATGACGACGTGGACCTTGGCGAGCGATTGCGTGAGGTCGCCGTTGCCTTCGTTGGTGACGATGATCGAGGAGCCGGTTTCCGCGATCAGGAAGTTGGCGCCGGTGATGCCGACGTCGGCGTCGAGGAACTTCTGGCGCAGGATCGCGCGCGCCTCGTCCGACCAGCGTCTCCGGCTCCTTCGAGGACGCGGTCCTTCGGCAGGTGCGTGTGCTTTTTGCGGAAGTCGGCCTCGACCTGCGCCTGGGTGAGGTGGATCGCCGGCGCGATGATGTGGCTCGGGTCTCGTTGCGGATCTGGACGATGTATTCGCCGAGATCGGTCTCGACGACCTCCATGCCGGCGCCTTGCGAGGTGGGCGTTGAGCGCGATCTCCTCGGAGATCATCGACTTGCCCTTGGTGACGACCTTGGCGTCCGCGTCCCGGCAGATCGTCAGATGATGTCGCGGGCGTCTGTCGACGTCGCGGCCCAGTGGACGTGCGCGCCGGCCGCCTTGGCATTGCTTCTCGTAGGTCTCCAGGTAGAGATCGAGGTGGGCAAGCGTGTGATTGCGCAGCGCCTGCCGACATCGCGCAAGGCCTCGAATTCCGGCAGCGTTCGCCTGGGCCGCGGCGCGCTGGGCGACGAGGCCGCCGGGCAGGCCGGCGAGCGCGTCGCTGGAGCTGGGCGTCGGCGAGCGCGACGCGGGAATTGGCTTTGAACTCGAGGGTGGTCGGCGTCATCTGGTAGAGACCCTCTGGCGAGGGTTCCACACTTATCGCGTCACCGCGCCAACTGCAAAGCATCCCGCAGGCGCCACGGCGGTGGCGGCAGGCAAACCGGGAGGCTTGGCGCCTATTCCGCCTTCAGCATGACGTAGATCTCGTCCATCATCGGCAGCCGCTTCTTCTTCAGGTCTTCGAAAGCCGCGTCGTCGACATTGACCCCGGCCGCCTCGATGCGGTGAATCTCGCGGTTGAGGACGTGATACTCGTCGAACAGGCGCGCGAAGTGGCCATTCCCCATTTTCAGATCGTGGATGCGGTCCTTGTGCTCGGGGAACTCCTCGGCGAGCTCGTGGGGAACATGCGTCATCGTCCGGCCTTTCCTTCCAGGGTCTGACTGCCCTTCGGCAGGTCGTTACGCGGCGCCCGCTGGCGCAGCCGCGTCGTTGCTCTCTCCTCACTCAGGCTGGGCGATCGGCGGGTCGGCCAGTTCGCCCGCCAGAACCTCGGCGACGTGACGAACCGCGACCGCCTTGCCCTCGCGTGAGAGCTTGCCGGCCATGTTCATCAGACATCCGAGATCCCCCGCCAGAACGAGGTCCGGTGCCGCCGCGGCGATGTTGGCGCACTTCTTCTCCACGATGGCGTTGGAGACATCGGGGTACTTGACCGCGAAGGTGCCGCCAAAGCCGCAGCAGGTCTCGCAGTCTGCCATCTCGACGAGTTCCAGCCCCTTGACCGAGGTCAACAGGCGGCGCGGCTGGTCCTTGACGCCGAGCTCGCGCAGGCCCGAGCAGCTGTCGTGATAGGTGACGCGGCCGGCGAATGCGGCGTCGACGTCGGTCATGCCGCGCACATCGACCAGGAACGAGATCAGCTCGTGGACGCGGGGCGCGAAGGCCTTGGCGCGCGGCGCCCAGGACGCGTCGTCCTTTAGGAGATCGGGATAGTGGGTCTTCAGCATGCCCGCGCACGAGCCCGACGGCGCGACGACGTAGTCGAAGCCCTCGAAGGCGGCGATCGTCTGGCGGGCGAGCGCGGCCGCGTTCGGCCGAGTCGCCGGAGTTGTAGGCTGGCTGACCGCAGCATGTCTGGGTCGCCGGCACCTCGACCGTGCAGCCGGCCTGCTCCAAGAGCTTGACGGCGGCAAAGCCGACCGACGGCCGCATCAGGTCGACAAGGCAGGTGACGAAGAGGCCGACACGCGGCCGGCTGGCGGGATCTGCTGTCATGACGTCGCAAGGCCTGTGGATCGGGCTGCAATTAAGGGCGATGTCGCGCACGCGGCGCGACCGCATTTTCTATCCCGCGACGGCCACTGAAACGCAAGCGCTGCGCCGGTGCAGCGCTTCGCTGTCCAGCGGCGCAATGCCGAGACGTCGGCACCGACCAAACCGCCGCAACGTTTGCCCAAAAGGATAAGGCCCGGCGATGCCGGGCCTTTCCAGTGGGCGATGGTGGCCCGCGCTTACTTTTGCGCCTTGAGGTAGGCGATCAGATCCTTGCGATCCTTGTCATCCTTGACGCCGGCGAACGCCATCTTGTTGCCCGGCATGAACCCCCTCGGGTCCGCGAGGTACTTGTCGAGGTTCTCCTCGGTCCACATCAAGCCGTCGGTGGCGGCCTTCTGGTTCGCCGGCGAGTACTTGAAGCCCTCCACGGTGCCCGCCTTGCGTCCAACGATGCCGTTCAGCTGCGGCCCGACCAGGTTCTTGGCGTCCGGCCCCACCCGATGGCAGGCTCGGCACTTCTTGAATACGTCTTCGCCATTGGCGACGTCCTGGGCCACGGCCGGCAAGGCGAAGGCGGTGGCGGCAATCGCAGCAGCCAGCAGGGTCTTCACAGTCATTCCAGGTCTCCCTTTTTCGTCGGATGGCGACGTGAACGTACATTATATAGCGAAAATTGCATCTGTTGCGACGCGACCAATCGCATCGGTCAGCGAATCTTTCGTCGCATGCGCCATCATCGCTCAAGGCGCCGTCGACCCATTCCGACGATCCTGGGCCCAGGTCGCCCTCGGCTTCAGCGCGCGCGCGCGCGCTCCAGGTCAGCCTTGGTCTGGGCCCCCCGCGCTGTACCGCGCCGCGGCGGGGGCTGAGACTGGCCGGCTTCGGCAAGCGCGATGCCCTTGTCCCAGTACGGCTCCGTGCCATAGAGCTCGGCCAGGAAGTCGATGAAGACGTTCACTTTTGCGGGCATGAACTCGCGGCATGGATAGACCGCATAGATCGCGACGCTGGACGAGCCGCGATACTGGGGCAGCACCGCGCGCAACGCGCCGCTCTTCAGCTCCGGCCCCACGTCCCACGTCGAGCGCAGACCGATCCCGACGCCCGTCAGCAGGCTCTCGCGGATGAACTCCGCGGAATTGGAGCGGATGTTGCCCTTCACGCGGATCTGCTTCTGTCCTTCCGGCCCTTCCAGCCGCCACAGGTCCTGCGCGCCCGCCGACAGGCAGTTGTGGTTTTGAAGGTCGGCCAGCGAGCGCGGCTCCCCCATCTTCTCCAGGTAGGACGGCGCCGCGCAGATCACGCGGGTGTCGGGAGCCAGCTTCTTGGCGACCAGCGAGCTGTCCTGAAGCTCGCCGATGCGGATCGCCAGGTCATAGCCGTCGCGGATGATGTCGACGAAGCTGTCGGTCAGCTGGAAATCAAGCTCCAGTTCCGGATACTTGGCCAGGAAATCGGGCAGATAAGGTGCCACGTGGAAGCGCGTGAACGACGTCGGCGCCGACACCTTGAGCAGGCCCCGTGGCTTGTCGTTGCGGCGGCTGACGAAGTCCTCCGCCTCCGCCACGAGACTGAGGATATCCACCACCCGTTTGTAGTAGCCTTCGCCTGTCTCGGTCAGTGTCAACTGCCGTGTCGTGCGCTGGAACAGCCGCGTGTTGAGCTGCTCCTCCAGCAGGCTGATGCGCTTGGAGACCACGGCGGGCGACAAGCTGATCTCTCGACCTGCCGCCGACATGTTGCCGGTGCGTGCCACGCGTGCGAAAATATCGAGATCACTGATCGAGGTCACGGCTCAGGGTCCTTCTGGTCATGCGGCTGTCGGTCGACCTTGATGTCCGGTGGGTGCGGCCCCAAGGGCCGGTCTCCGGAAAGTGTCGCTGAACTTGAGTGCATTGCGTCCGGACGGTTCCGGACAGGGTGCCAATCTCCTTGCCGAATGGGCTGGAGTGTGTCGCCGAAAAATTAAAACGTATCAGCTCTTATTCTATATCGTTGAGAATAATGCCGCCAGCCCCGGGCAGCCGCAAGGCCGGGGACGGCGGCGAACCGTCGAGAGGCCGCGCCGGTCCATCAGGGGCCGGCGCCTTGGAGGTGCGCGATGTCGTTCATTGCTCTGCCGGAACCCGATGCCCCCACTATGGGCCGGCGCGATGCGATCGTGAAGGAGCTGGAGCGGCTGGTCGGCGCCGATGGCGTCATAGCCGACGAGGACGGCCGCCGCGCCTTCGAAACCGATGGCCTCACCGCCTACAAGCGCATGCCCCTGGCCGTCGTGCTGCCGCGCACCACCGACGGAGGTCTCCCGCGTGCTTGCCTACTGCCACGCCCAGCAGATCAAGGTGATCCCGCGCGGCGCCGGCACCTCGCTGTGCGGTGGCGCGCTGCCCACCGAGGACGCGGTTGTCGTCGGCGTCTCGCGCATGAACCGCGTGATCGACATCGACTATGCCAACCGCACGGCGACCGTGGAGACGGGCATCACCAACCTCGCCATCTCCGGCGCCGTCGCGGACCGCGGCTTCTTCTACGCGCCCGACCCTTCGAGCCAGCTCGCCTGCACGCTGGCCGGCAACCTCGCCATGAACTCCGGCGGCGCCCATTGCCTGAAATACGGCGTCACCACCAACAACGTGCTCGGCCTCAAGATGGTGCTGATCGACGGCGAGGTCGTCGAGATCGGCGGACGCCATCTCGATGCCGAAGGCTACGACCTGCTCGGCCTGATCGTCGGCTCGGAAGGCCAGTTCGGCATCGTCACCGAGGCGACCGTGCGCATCCTGCGGCAGGCCGAAGCCGCACGCCCGGTCATGATCGGATTTGCCGCCAGCGAGGTGGCCGGCCAGTGCGTCTCCGCCATCATCGCCTCGGGCATCATCCCCGTCGCCATCGAGTTCATGGACAAGCCCGCGATCCACGTCTGCGAAGTCGTTCGCCAAGGCCGGCTATCCGATGGACGTGGAGGCGCTGCTGATCATCGAGGTCGAGGGCTCGGAAGAGGAGATCTCCGATCTCCTGGGGCGCATCGTCGCCATTGCCGAGCGCTTTGGCCCGAGCGTCGTCCAGGTCAGCGAGGGCCCCGAGCAGAGCGCGCGCATCTGGCGTGGCCGCAAGTCCGCCTTCGGCGCGATCGGCCGCATCTCCGACTACTACTGCATGGACGGCACCATCCCGCTCGGCCGCCTGCCCGAGGTGCTGACCAAGATCACCGAGATCTGCGTCCGCCATGGCTTGAAGGTCGCCAACATCTTCCATGCCGGCGACGGCAATCTGCATCCGCTGATCCTCTACGATGCCAACGACGCCGAGCAGGTCATGAAGGCGGAGGAGGCGGGCGCCGAGATCCTGACGCTGTGCGTCGAGGTCGGCGGCTGCTTGACCGGCGAGCACGGCGTCGGCATCGAGAAGCGCGACCTGATGCGCGTGCAGTTCACCGACACCGACCTCGCCCTGCAGATGCGCATCAAGTCCGTGTTCGATCCCGATTGGCTGCTCAATCCGGCCAAGGTGTTTCCGCTTGCCCAGCGTGATGGCGCAGGCGTCGATCCCGGCGCCGAGGACGACAGCCCCGCGCCAAACGCACGACCGACGGCCGCCTGAGGAGCAAAAACGTGAACGGATTATATCGGCCAGCCGCCGACTGGGAGCTGGCGATGATGCTGTCGGATCTGGCGCAGCGTGCCACAGCCGGTCGAGATCCTGGGCTCCGGCTCCAAGCGATCGCATCGGCCGCCCGACGCAGGCCTCGGTCGGGCTCACCACGCTCGCGTTCAAGGGCATCACACTCTACGAGCCGACCGAGCTCGTCATGTCGGCGCGCGCCGGCACGCCCTTGTCGACCGTGGAGGACGAGCTCGCCCGGCGCGGGCAGATGCTGGCCTTCGAGCCGATCGATTTCGCCATCCCCCTCGGCGCGCCGTCCAACGAGGCGACGATCGGCGGTGTCTTCCTGACCAACGCTTCGGGACCGCGCCGCGTTGCGACCGGTGCCGCGCGCGATCACCTGCTTGGCATCAAGGGCGTCAACGGCCGCGGCGAGGTCTTCAAGTCGGGCGGCCGGGTGATGAAGAACGTCACCGGCTACGACGTCACGCGCGGTGTCGCGGGCAGCTGGGGCACGCTGGCCGTCGTCACCGAGGTCACGTTCAAGGTCGTGCCGCGCCCGCAGGACACGCTGACGCTTGTGTTCTTCGGTCTGCCCGACGACATCGGCGTCGAATTGCTGACGACCGCCATGGGAACGCCCTACGAGGTGTCCGGCGCCGTTCATCTGCAGCAGAGCGTCGCCGGCCGGCTCGCCTACGAGGCGCTGCGCATGCAGGGCAGGTCGATCACCGCGATCCGCATCGAGAATTTCTCCAGCTCCATCGCCTACCGGCGCGATCGCCTGAAGGACGAGCTCAAGGCCTACGGGCGCGCGCACGAGCTGGCGCTCGACAACTCGCAGTCGTTCTGGCGCGAGATCGCGACGCTGTCCGTCATGCCCGCGGGCGCAGAGCCGCTGTGGCGCATCTCCACCGCACCCAAGGCGGGGCCCGAGATCGTCCGCGCCATCGGTCGCTACATGCCCGTGCAGGCGTTCTATGACTGGTCCGGCGGCCTGGTCTGGCTCGAGGTGCCGGCCACCGCCGATGCCGGCGCGTCCGATATCCGCCGAGTCGTCGCTGCGCAGGGCGGCCACGCCACGCTGATCCGCGCCGCCCCCGCCGTCCGCAGCGCCGTCGACGTGTTCCAGCCGCCGAGCCCGGGCGTGGAGCGGCTGACCCGCGGTCTCAAATCGGTTTTCGACCCCGCAGGCATCCTCAACCCCGGCCGGATGTACGCGACAGTCTAGCCATCCGCCCCTCTGTCGTCGTCTCACGCACCCAGCCTCGCTCCGCTCATCGCCAACAACGAATGTCCAGATGCAAACCAATTTCACGCCCGAGCAGTTGAAGGACCCGCACCTCGCCGACGCCGAGCGCATCCTGCGCCGCTGCGTGCATTGCGGACTGTGCACGGCGACGTGCTCGACCTACGTCATCCTCGGCGACGAGCGCGACAGTCCGCGCGGGCGCATCTACCTGATGAAGGACATGTTCGAGAAGGGCCGCGATGCCAGTCCCGAGGTCCAGTTCCACGTCGACCGCTGCCTGTCCTGCCTGTCCTGCATGACGACCTGTCCTGGTGGCGTCGACTATATGCACCTCGTCGACCTTGCCCGCGTGCACATCGAGAACACCGGCCGGCGCAGCCTCAAGGATCGTTTCATGCGTCGCCTGCTGGCGAGCGTGGTGCCCTATCCAGAACGGTTTCGCCTCGCCTTGAAGGCCGCGCCTTTGGCACGCCCCTTCGTGCCCATGATGAAGCGCGTCGGCTTCAAGCAGATGGCCGCGATGCTGGAGCTGGCGCCCGTCGCCTGGCCGCGCACGGCCAAGTACGGCGGCCCTGGCACCGCCGCCACCCAGGCCGAGCGCCGCGGCCGCGTCATCATGCTGGCCGGTTGCGCCCAGCAGGTGCTGCGGCCCGAGGTCAACGACGCCACCATCCGACTTGCTGGCGCGGCGCGGCCTCGACGTGGTCGTGGCGCCCGGAGCCGGTTGCTGCGGTGCGCTCGTCCATCACATGGGACGCGAGGCCGACGCGCTCGACCAGGTCCGCCGCAATGTCGATGCCTGGTCGAAGGCGATGGAGAAAGGCCCTGTCGACGCCGTCATCATCAACGCGTCGGGCTGCGGCACCACCGTCAAGGACTACGGTTACATGCTCAAGCGCGACCCCGACTACGCCGAGCGGGCAGCGCGCATTTCCGAGTTGACGAAGGACGTCACCGAGTTCCTGGCCGGTTACGATCTGGGCGCGCCGACGCGCTGGTCGTCGATCCGCGTCGCGTACCACTCCGCCTGCTCCCTGCAGCACGGCCAGAGTGTCACCGACGAGCCCAAGATGCTTTTGCGCAAGGCGGGCTATTCGGTCGTCGACGTGCCGGAAGGTCACATCTGCTGCGGCTCGGCCGGCACCTACAACATCATGCAGCCCGATCTCGCCGCCACCCTGCGCGACCGCAAGGTCAAGAACATCAAGTCCCGCAAGCCCGACGTCGTTGCCGCCGGCAACATCGGCTGTATCACGCAGCTCGCCCCCGCCCTGGACGTGCCGATCGCACACACCGTCGAGCTGCTCGACTGGGCCTACGGCGGTCCCGTGCCGCGCGGGCTCGACGGCCTCGAGCGCTTCGTCAACGACGTGCCCACACCGCCGCGCGTCGCCGATGATTTCATCGAGCGTTAGGAGGCGCGCGGCGTGACGACGACCATCGACTGGCGCCCCGGCGACTTGCGCGGGGAGAGCCGCGCCCTCGATATTGTCGGCGACGTGCACGGCTGCGCGGAGGAACTGATCGCGCTGCTCGGCAGGCTCGGCTATCGGGTCGACCTGGCGGGCGCCGGCGAGCGGCGGCGCGTGAGCACGGCCGCCCCACCCGGACGCCTCGTCGTCTTCGTCGGCGATCTGGTCGACAGGGGCCCGCGTTCACCCGACGTCCTGCGCATCGTCATGGCGATGGTCGAAAAGGGCCACGCCCTGTGTGTACCCGGCAATCACGATTCCAAGTTCCTGCGCTGGATGCTGGGCCGCGACGTCACGCTGTCGCACGGTCTCGACCGCACGGTGGCGCAGATGAACGAGGAGCCGCCGTCGCTGAAGGAGACTGCGGCCGCTTTCCTGCTGTCGCTACCGCTTTACTTGCACCTCGACGGCGGCGCGCTCGCCATCGCCCACGCCGGCATCAAGGAGGAGATGATCGGCCAGCACTCCGATCGCATCCGCCGCTTCTGCATCTACGGCGACACGCCCGGCGGCACCGACGCGTTCGGTCTTTCGATTCGCTACCACTGGGCACTCGAGCATGACGGCCCAACGCACGTCGTCTACGGCCACACCCCCGTCCCCGAGGTCGATTGGGTCAACCGTACGCTGTGCATCGATACCGGCTGCTGCTTCGGCGGCGCATTGACCGCGCTGCGTTGGCCCGAGCGCGAGATCGTTTCCGTCCCTGCACTGAAGGCCTACGCCGAGCGCCAGCGCCCCTTCGGTCACCCGCCGCCGCGCCCCGGCGCCGAACGCGACGCCTGAGACGCCCGAACCGCTACAGACGAAGCGCTGCCCACCCACACACGATCGCCGTCCGCGCTTCGCGGAAGTATGCGTATTGACCCCGCCGCGGGCTATCGCAGAATGCAGATCGTTCGTACCGTATACTCAAGGGTAATTTCGGAGCACGCATGGCGGTTCATGCCGATGCCTTGCAGCGTCTCGTGCCGGCGATCTACGAGGCGAGTTGCCACGATGCCGGATGGTCCGAGCTGGCTGTGCGCATCGGCGACGTGTTCGGTGGCGCCGCTGTCGGCATCGACAGCAACGGCGGCGCGATGTCCGCCGCGCCGATCGTCGCTTCCGTCGACTTCGAGACCGCCCTGCGAGACTTGCACTACGAAGGCTACGACACGCCTGAGGCCAATCCCGGCGTCGCAGCGCTGATGCGTGCAGGCCTTGGGCAACCCTTCGCCTTGCAGTCCTTCGTCGATCGCGACATCTACGATCGAGATCCTTCGATCCGCGCCATCCTGCATCCCCAGAAGATCGACAAGGGGCTGTTCGTGACGTGCGAGCGGGGCCCGGGCGTGTTCAGCTTCATGAGCGTGTTCCGCCGCAACGGTCAGGCGGATTTCGACACGGACCACACACGCGCCCTTGCCGTCGTTGCCGGCCATGTCACGCGCGCGCTGGCCTATCGCCGGCTGCGTCTCGGCCGACACATCGACGCCATTGCAGCCGCCGAAGCCTTGCGCCGCAGCACCCGGCTGGAGGGAACGGTCATCCTCAGCCCGTCGCGCGCCGTCGTGCATGCCGACGCCCGCGCCGAACTGCTCCTGGAGCGACGCCTCGGCTTCGCCGTGCGCCAGGGGCGCCTCGTGGCGCTCGGTTCGGGCCCCGGACAGGATGACGAAAGCCTCACCCGCTATCTCGGCCACACTGAGATGGGCGAACACGACTTCGCCGTCCACGCACCCGACGGCATCGCGACGCTGAGCTGTCTGCCGGTGTCCATCGGCACGCGGGCCGAGCCGGGCGGCCCGTGCCGGCTCGCGGTGCTGCGGTACGTCGGCATCGCCCCGACGCTCGACACCGGCGCGTTCGCGGCGGCGTATGGTTTGACCCGCGCCGAAAGGCGGGTCGTGGAAGCGTTGTCCCGTTTCGCGACCGCGACCGATGCGGCCGATGCGCTTGGCATCAGCCAGGCGACAATGAAGACACACCTGCGCAACATCTACGACAAGACCGGCGCACCTTCGCTCGCCCGCTTGATGCTGCTGGTCGGCCGATTCGCTTAGGCCACCCAGTCGATCGTAGAGAGCCCGCCCGTGCGCTGTGCCTTCCGCTCGCACGCGCCGATGTGCTGTACCTTCCGCGCACACGCGCCCGGTGCTAGCGTCCACGCCCGATTCCTGCGGAGGCTCTCATGGACAAGATCAACGCGCGCATTGCGTCCGAGCTGGGCGTCGGCATCGGCCAGGTCGCCGCAGCCGTGGAGCTGCTCGGCGAGGGCGCGACGGTGCCCTTCATCGCCCGCTATCGCAAGGAGAAGACGGGCGGCCTCGACGACACCCAGCTGCGCAAGCTCGAGGAGCGCCTCGGATACCTGCGCGAGCTGGAGGACCGCCGCGCGACCGTGCTCAAGACCATCGACGAGCAGGGCAAGCTGACGCCGGAGTTGGCGAAGGCGATCGCCGACGCAGATAGCAAGGTCGTGCTCGAGGATCTCTACGCGCCCTATAAGCCGAAGCGCCGCACCAAGGCGCAGATCGCGCGCGAGGCGGGGCTCGAGCCGCTGATCGATGCCCTGCTGGCCAACCCCGCGCTCGTCCCGGAAACCGAAGCCGAAAAGTTCATCGCCCTCGACAAGGGCGTGGCCGACGTCAAGGCCGCCCTCGACGGCGCACGCGCCATCCTGATCGAGCGCATCGGCGAGCAGGCCCAACTCGTCGGCGACCTGCGCGAATGGCTGTGGTTGGACGGCGAGATCGTCTCGACGGTCGTCAAGGGCAAGGAAACCGAGGGCGCGAAGTTCTCCGACTACTTCGAGTTTTCGCAGAAGATGCGCCAGGTGCCCTCGCACCGCGCGCTGGCGCTGTTGCGCGGGCGCAATGAGGGCGTCCTCGACCTCGTCGCTCGACATCCCGCTGCCCGAAGGCGCCAAGGCACATCCCGCCGAGGGGCGCATCCTCGCCGCCATCGGCCTTGCCGACCGCGGCCGCGCCGCTGACAGGTGGCTCGCCGACGGCGCCCGTCTCGCCTGGACGCACGCGCCTGCCACGTCAGCCTGTCGGTCGATCTCTTCTCGCGCCTCAAGGAGCGCCGCCGACGCCGAGGCGATCGAGCGTGTTCGCCAACAACCTGAAGGATCTGCTGCTCGCCGCCCCCGCCGGACCGCGCGTCACCATGGGCCTCGATCCCGGCATCCGCACCGGCGTCAAGGTCGCCGTCGTCGACGCGACCGGCAAGCTGCTCGATACCGCGACCGTCTATCCGCACGAGCCGCGCAACGACTGGCAGGGCTCGCTCGCAGCACTCGGCGCGCTGTGTCATCAAGCACAAGGTCGAGATCATCGCCATCGGCAACGGCACGGCCAGCCGCGAGACCGACAAGCTCGCCGCCGATCTGATGCAAGAGCTTGCCGCAGCTCAAGATGACGAAGGTCGATGGTGTCGGAGGCCGGCGCCTCGGTCTACTCCGCCTCCGAGCTCGCCGCCAAGGAGTTCCCCGACCTCGACGTCACCCTGCGCGGCGCCGTCTCGATCGCGCGCCGCCTGCAGGATCCGCTGGCCGAGCTGGTCAAGATCGAGCCGAAGGCGATCGGCGTCGGCCAGTACCAGCACGACGTCGACCAGACCGGCCTGGCGCCGCTCGCTCGACGCCGTCGTCGAGGACTGCGTCAACTCGCGTCGGCGTCGACGTCAACACGGCCTCCGCTGCCGCTGCTCGCCCGCGTCTCCGGCCTCAACCCGACGCTCGCCGACAACATCGTCGCCTATCGCGACGAGAACGGCGCGTTCAAGACGCGCACGGAGATGAAGAAGGTCCCGCGCCTGGGCCCCAAGGCGTTCGAGCAGGCGGCCGGCTTCCTGCGCATCATGAACGGCGAAGAACCCGCTCGACGCCTCCGCCGTGCACCCCGAAGCCTACGCCGTCGTCGAGCAGATCGCGGCGGCCACCGGCCGCCCCATGAAGGCGATGATCGGCGATCGCGCGTTCCTGAAGGGCGCTGCGACCCGCAGCAGTTCGCCGACGACCCAGTTCGGCGTGCCGACCATCACCGACATCCTGGCGGAACTGGAAAAGCCCGGCCGCGATCCGCGCCCCGAGTTCAAGACGGCGACGTTCCAGGAGGGCGTCGAGAAGATCGCGGATCTGCGCCCCGGCATGGCGCTCGAAGGCGTCGTGACCAACGTCACCAACTTCGGCGCCTTCGTCGACGTCGGCGTGCACCAGGACGGCCTCGTCCACATCTCCGAGCTGGCCGACCGCTTCGTCAAGGACCCGCGCGAGATCGTGAAGGCGGGCGACGTCGTCAAGGTGCGCGTCAAGGACGTCGACGTCCCGCGAAAGCGCATCGCACTGACGATGAAATCGGGCGCGATCCAATCGGACAGCCGCTCGCAGGTCGCCGCATCTGGCGCGCGCCCCGGCAGCGGCCCGCGCTCATCGAGCCCGCCACCCCAGCGCCCGCAAGGTGGCGGCGCCTCACGCCCCGTCGAGCAATCCTCGTCCTCCGGCTCCGGCGGCGACAGCGCTCTCGCCGCGGCCCTGAAGCGTGCGCAAGATCAGAAGCGATAACGCCGCCGTCCGTCTTGGTCTTCCACTTTAAGCGCATGATCAGCGTACGACGGCAGCTAGGAGCCAGCTTCCGCCGTCCTTAGACATGGACGACAAGCGCTGGTGTGCTTTCCAAGCGTGCAAAATTGCCGAGTGTCATTGCGGATTCTGCTTCTGCGCACTGTTGGTTTGCTCCACGTCAAATCCCGTTTCCGATGATTGTGCTCCACTTAGCAGCTAATCATGTGGGAGCAGCGTGATGGAATCTGTAAAATTCGCTAGCGTAGGATGCCTCGCGGCATTCGCAATCGGGCTGTGCGCACCGGCAGTCGCTCAGTCAGCAGATATTGGGAAGCTTGAGTTCAATAACAGCTGCGCGCAATGCCACGGTACGGACGGTAAGGGCAATGGCCCGCTGGCTGACATGCTGAAGTCGCAGATTGCCGATCTTACGGCGCTGAGGAAAAACAATGGGGGCGTATTCCCGTTCGAGCGCGTTTTTCAAATCATAGAAGGGCCGGGGGCTGTGAAAGGGCATGGATCGAGCGATATGCCTGCATGGGGACAGATTTATAATTCGAAGGCTCCTCAGGCAACCGGGCCCTTTGGTACGGGTAGCGATTATTCAGCATTCGTCCGCGGCAGAATCCTCGCACTGATAGGCTATATCGACACTTTGCAGGTAAAGTAATTCTGACCTGCCCCCGTTCCTCGGACCACCGGTTATTTGAATCTGCCGGTGATCCGGCCCCACGATGGGCACCGGTATAGGCACTTTGCACCACAGCCTCCGATGGAGCAACGGGCCGGTCTGCGGAGTGCGCAACACACGCAGCAGACCGGCCCGGTGCGGGCCGCGTGCGTCGGCGCCTGCGAGGTTCGATCTCGCCCGCCGTGATCTTCGTCGCGTAGGCCGCCGGCGTCAGGTTGCCGAGCCCCTGATGCGGACGATCCTCGTTGTAGTGTCGACGCCATTGCTCGATCAGCACGCGAGCCTCGTCTCGACTGCGGAACCACTCTACGCTCAGGCACTCGTCGCGGAACTTGCCGTTGAAGCTCTCGCACGTGCCGTTCTGCCAGGGCTTGCCAGGCTCGATCAGCGCACTCTTGATGCCGGCGTCCGCTATCCATTTCAGGAGCGCGCGAGAGACGAACTCCGGCCCGTTGTCGGACCGGAGCACCTTCGGCGGACCACGCACGGCGACGAGGCGCGCGAGCACCTCGATCACGCGACGTGAGCGGATCGAACCCGCCACGTCGATCGCCAGGCCTTCGCTCGTGCCCTCGTCGACCACGGTCAGGCATTTGAGCTGTTGGCCGTTCGCGGCATGGTCGAACACGAAGTCGTAGGACCACACTTGGTTCGCAACGACGGGTCTTTCTGGAACATCGCGCTCTGTACCACGGACGCGCTTTCGTGGCCGCTTCTTCGGAAGCTGCAGCTTCGCCGTGCGCCACAAGCGGTGCATGCGCTTGTCATTCATGACGAAGCCCTCGCGTTCGAGATAGACCTGGATGCGCCGATAGCCGAAACGCGAATATTGCCCAGCCAGAGCCGTCATCCGCTCGATCAACGGAGCGTCTGCCGCCGCCTTCTTGCTCTCGTACTTGAGAGAGCTGCGCGCGGTCTTCAAAAGCGCCGTTGCCCGCCGTTGCGAAAGGCCCCGGCCCTCCGCAAACGCAACGCCACTGCGGCGGGCCGCGACGCTCACCATTTTTTTGCGGCGATCTCCTTCATCACCTCGATCTCGAGGTCGCGTTCGGCGACAATCTTCTTCAGCCGCGCGTTCTCGATCTCAAGCTGCTTGAGGCGGCGCACTTCGTTGGCGTCGAATGCGCCGAACTTCTTCTTCCAGATGTAGATCGTCTGCGCCGAGATCTTGTGCCGCTTCGCAACGACCTCGGGCGCATCACGATCGCACTCCCGCACGATCGCCACCTGCTGCTCTTCCGTGAACCTGCTCTTGCGCATGCTGCTCTCCGATTCGGAGGCAGACTCTCAAATATTCCCTGGTCCGAAAAGTGGGGGGCAGGTCAAAGCCATGACCGCGCAGGAGCTTTGAGGCTCGTTCGTGAGCCTCGCAGCTGCGCGCCGATGGCTGAGTCCGCTCTGGTGAGTGGACGCACCTTTCAGCTTTCGCGCCTCATTGTGAAGGCGACGATGCGAGCACGCCGTGCGATGAGGCAAAACCCGAGCGGTGGATGTCGTCGTTCCCCATGTGCCAAAAATCGGTGAGTCCGGGAGGTGTCCTCCCGGTTGGGGTGCAGGGGCGAAAGCCCCGCAGCGCCGCAAGGCGCTTCCCCCCTCTCCCCGCTCGCGGGGAGAGGGGGGCTAAGCCTCACGCGCTGCGATAGAGCTTCGTCAGCACGAACTCGCGATGCCCGAGCGCTTCGGCCGCAGTCAGCCGTCCGTTGGCCGTGCGCACGATCATGTCGATCAGCGCGTCGCCCGCACTCTCGATTGTCTGGTCGCGGCGCAGGATGCCGGAGACGTCGACGTCGATGTGCTCGCCCATGGTGCGCACGGTCTTCGGATTGCCGGAAATCTTGATCACCGGCACGATCGGATTGCCGATGACGTTGCCCTGCCCGGTCGGGAAGGTGTGCACCACCCAGCCGCCCGCCGCCATCAGTGTCACGCATTCCGCCGCCGCTGACGACGTGTCCATGTAGTAGAGCCCGGCTCCTTTTGCGGGCGCCTCGGCAGGCTCCAGCGCGTCGATATAACGGCACTCTCGGCCGATCTTTTCCAGGTTGCCGAGCGCCTTTTCCTCGATTGTGGTGAGCCCGCCCGCGATGTTGCCTTTGGTCGGCTGGCTGTCGGAGAGGTCATCCGTCTTGTGCGCCTCGATGACGTCGTCCTGGTAGGCCTTCCACATCTTGAACCACTTGTCGCCGACGGCCTTGTTAATCGCACGTTCGCGCGCGATGTGCTCGGCGCCGGTGATCTCGCTCGTCTCTCCGAACACGCCCGTGATGCCTTGCGGAATCAGCTTGTCGTACATGTTGCCGACCGTCGGGCAGGAGGAAAGGCCGGTGGTCGTGTCGCTCTCGCCGCACTTGGTCGACACCCACAATTCGGAGATGTCGCATTCCTCGCGCTGCAATTCGGACGCCCACTGCACGAACTTCTTCGCCTTGTAGGAGGCTTGCGCGATGATCGAGATGTCGCCGTGCCCCTCGATGCCGAAGCCGACGACGGGCTTGCCGGTCTTGGCGATCCCCTCCACGACGCGGCCCGTCCAACCGTCCTCGATGCCGATGACGATCACGGCGGCGACGTTTGGATTGGAGCCGGTGCCGATCAGCGTGCGGAAGTGCAAGTCGAGATCCGCGCCGAACTGTAGCCGGCCGTAGGCGTGCGGAATGGCGAGCGTACCCTTGATGTTGTTGGCGACGGCTTCGCACGCCGCGTTCGACAGATCGTCGAGCGGCAGGATCAGCACGTGATTGCGCACGCCGACGCGGCCGTTCTCGCGCCGCCATCCCATGAACTTGAGGTTCGCGCCCTTCTTCACCGCCGGCGACTTCGCGCTTGCTTTCTTCGTGGCCATGGTCGCGATCCCTCTCACCAGCGCTTCGTTTTCAGATTGTGCACGTGGACGTGCTCGCCCGTCTTGGCGTCGGCGATCATGCGCCCCACGTCCTCGCCATACTTGATGACCGTGTCGCCCTTCTTCAGGTCGACGAGCGCGACCTTGTGGCCGATCGGTATGTCGTTCCTGGCCGTCACGCCGGTCGTCGTGTCGGTCTCGGTGATGACGCCCAGCATCTGCGTGCCGGATTTCAACTCCTCGATGACGACGACGCCGACGTTGTCCTTGGGGCTGTGCACCAGATAGTGCGGGTCGGTCTGTCGCTCTTTGGCCATTGCGTGTCCTCCTGTCGTGTTGCGGCATGCCGGGGCGGGGTGGCGATCCCTGGCGGGCCGTGTTGTTGCGTCGCCGGCACCGCTCAGGCTGCGCGCGAGGCGGTCCTCCGGCAAACGCGTAAGAGGGCTCTGGCAGGAGAGGGGGCGGGCGTCCGAGGCGAGAGTGCAGCAGGTCCGGAGGCTTGTCGAGAGTGTCCGCAAGTGATCCTCCGTACCGTGCCCGATGCGTTGCCGGCGCTCGCAGCCACCCGCCCTCAACCAGCCTCCCCCGAAGACCTCCGGCGCGGCGGCCGGCTCGTGCGGCGGCGATGGCAGGTGTGCGCCGCCGGGAGAGAGACCGGGGATGACAAGCGGGCAGCCGGGCCGCCAGATAGCTTCGGCGCCAAGGGCCGCATGGGCCCGATAAGGATGGAGGCGGCAGGAATGCCCCATAGTATACAAAGGCGCGACGTCCTGATCCGTCCGAGCGCGCCCGCCGACCAGGCCGCCGTCGCGCAACTTTATCGCGCGGCATTCCCCGCCGAGGACCTGCTGCCGGTGGTGGCGGATCTCCAGGCGGCCGGGGACGGCGTGCTCTCGCTTGTGGTGGTGATCGACGGAGCGGTCGTCGCCCACGCAGCCTTCACGGCGTGTGCCGTCGCCGGCACGGATCGGCGCGTTGCCTTGCTCGCGCCATTGGCGGTGGCGCCGGACCGGCAGCGCCAAGGCATCGGCCGGGCGGTCGTCGGCGACGGCCTCGCGCGGCTGAAGCAGGCGGGCGTGGTGTGCGTCCTCGTCCTCGGCGATCCCGCCTACTATGGCCGTCTCGGCTTTCGGGCAGAAACCAGTATCAGGCCACCCTATCCCTTGCCGGACGCGTGGGCCGGAGCGTGGCAGTCGGTCGGCCTCGATCAGGACGGGTGTGCCACGGCAGGACGGCTCATCGTTCCGCCGATGTGGCAGCGCCCGTCGCTGTGGGGAGCGGCCTAGCGCGGATCGGGTGACCTGTTGGGCCGCGCCGGCGGCAATGCCGAACCGTTCAGTCATCGTGATCGCAGCAACCGGTGCCGATCGTCACGGGCTCTGCCTATATGTAAGGCATCAACCCCAACGGGAGGCCCCCCATGCGCATCGGCGTGCCCAAGGAGATCAAGAACCACGAGTACCGCGTCGGCATGACGCCGGGCGCGGTGCGCGAGGCAGTGGCACACGGCCACGAGGTGATCGTCGAGCACGACGCGGCCGCCCGCCAGGGCCTCACCGACCAGGACTACAAGAAGGCGGGCGCGCGGATCGCGAAGTCGGCGGCCGACGTGTTCAAGACGGCCGAGTTGATCGTCAAGGTGAAGGAGCCTCAGGCCGCCGAGATCGCGATGCTGCGCGAAGGCCAGACGCTGTTCACCTATCTGCACCTGGCCCCCGACCTCGCGCAGACCCGCGGCCTGATGGCCTCCCGCGTAACCGCCATCGCCTACGAGACCGTGACCAGCGCGCGCGGCGGCCTGCCGCTGCTTGCCCCGATGAGCGAGGTCGCTGGCCGCATGGCCGTGCAGGCGGGCGCCCATTGCCTGGAGATGGAGCCGGGCGGCCGCGGCGTGCTGCTCGGCGGCGTCGCGGGCGTGCCCGCCGCCAAGGTCGTCGTGCTCGGCGGCGGTGTCGCCGGTGTCAACGCCGCACGCATGGCGATCGGGCTGGAGGCCCGTGTCACCGTGGTCGATATCAACGTCGAGCGCCTCTACGCCATCGACCAGATGTTTGGCGCCGCCGTCGACACGCAGTTTTCCACGCGCCAGGCGATCGAGGACGAGGTGCTAACCGCCGATCTTGTCGTCGCCGCCGTGCTCGTGCCGGGCGCGGCCGCGCCCAAGCTGATCACGCGTGAGCACGTCAAGGCGATGAAGCGCGGCTCGGTCATCGTCGATATCTCGATCGACCAGGGCGGTACCTCGCAGACCTCGCGTCCCACGACCCACGCCGACCCGACCTACGTCGTCGACGAGGTCGTGCACTATTGCGTCACCAACATGCCCGGCGCCGTGGCGCGCACGTCCACCTTTGCCCTCAACAACGCGACGCTGCCCTTCGTGCTAGCGCTCGCCGACAAGGGCGTCATGCCGGCGCTACGCGAGGATCCCCACCTGCGCGCCGGCCTCAACGTCCATGCCGGGCAGGTCACGCATCCCGCCGTCGCCGCCGCCCATGGCCTGGACCTGACCGACGCCGCCAGGTCGGTCGGGACCTGATTGGGGACGTGAAATTGCGGACATCCACCAATCTCGCGCCGACAGGCATGAGGTCGGACCAAAGGGGCAGGTCCAGGATCGCGATCCTGGCCGGGGAGCGCGAGGGGTAAGGCCCCTCGCTGGCCACCGGCCATCGCCCCCACCAGCCTTCCCGCCGCCGAACGACGCGGCTATAAGCGCGCAACGACAATCGGGGCCGGGCGGCCCCAAGCAGGATCGAGCGCGGCCGATGGCGAAGGACAAGGGCAAACCGAAGGACCAGACGGTTGCGGCGCAAGTGGCCGACAACCGCCCGCACGCCCGTCTTCCCAAGGGCTTGCGCGACATCCAGGCGACCGAGATCCGCACGCTGGAGGCCATGCTGGCGACCATCCGGCAGGTCTACGAGTCCTACGGCTTCGAGCCGCTCGACACGCCCGCCATCGAGTACACTGACGCGCTCGGCAAGTTCCTGCCCGACCAGGACCGGCCCAACGAGGGCGTTTTCTCCTTCCAGGACGAGGACGACCAGTGGCTGTCGCTGCGCTACGACCTGACGGCACCGCTCGCCCGCTACGTGGCGGAGGGGTTGAAATCGCAGACGCTGTCGCTGCCGTTCCGCCGCTATGCGACGGGCCCGGTGTTTCGCAACGAGAAGCCGGGACCGGGACGCTTCCGCCAGTTCACCCAGTTCGACGCCGATACGGTCGGCGCCGAGAGCGTCGCCGCCGACGCCGAGATCTGCATGCTCGCCGCCGACACGATGGAGCGGCTCGGCATCGCGCGCGGGCAGTACCGGATAAAGGTCAACAACCGCAAAGTTCTCGACGGCATGCTGCAGTCAGTCGGCATCGATCTCTCGAATGATACTCAGCGCCTCGCAGTGCTGCGCTCTCTCGACAAGCTCGACAAGTTCTCCCGCACCGACGTCGCAATGTTGCTGGGCGATGGCCGCAAGGATGAGTTCGGCGACTTCACGAAGGGCGCGGGCCTGACCGGCGCGCAGGCCGATGCACTTCTGGAATTCGTCTCGCAGCCGACGCCCGATGCCGGGCAGGGAGGCATCAACGCCAAGCGCGTCGGCGGCTTTGAGCCGACTGCGCTCTACCTCGAAGGCCTGGGCGAATTGCAGGAGATCGCGCTTCTGGTCGAAGCTGCCGGCTACGCGCACGACCGCATCGCAATCGACTATTCCGTCGTCCGCGGCCTCGAATATTACACGGGCCCCGTGTTCGAGGCGGAGCTGACGTTCGAAGTCAAGGGCGAGGACGGCCGCCCCGTGCGCTTCGGCTCGGTCGGCGGCGGCGGCCGCTACGACGGCCTCGTGGAGCGCTTCACCGGCCAGAAGGTGCCCGCCACCGGCTTCTCGGTCGGCGTCTCGCGGCTGGCCGCCGCACTTGCAGCGCTGGGCCGCATCGACTTTGCCGCCGCCTCCGGCCCCGTCGTCGTCCTCGTCATGGACAGGGCCGAGCTGCCCCGGTATCAGCGCCTCACCCAGCAGCTTCGCCAGGCCGGCATCCGCGCCGAGATGTACCTCGGCACCTCCGGCATGAAGGCGCAGATGAAGTATGCCGATCGCCGTCACGCGCCGTGCGTCGTTATCCAGGGCGGTGACGAGATCGCCAAGGGCGAGGTCCAGATCAAGGATCTGATCGCGGGCGCCGAGGCCGCCAAGGCCATCAAGGACTCCAAGGAGTGGCGTGAAGGCCGCCCCGCTCAGGTCTCCGTCGCCGAAGCCAACATGGTCGCGACCGTCGCCGAGATCGTCGCGCGCTACAGCCCGGCGGTGACGCAATGAGGACAACGAAAGCCCTCGCAATCGAGCGCCCAACCTCCCTCATCCCAGGCCTACCCCCTGTCCCGGGCGCAACCCTGTCATGCCCGGCCCAAGCCCTGTCCCCGGCCCACCCCCCTGTCATCCCGGGCCCTGTGCCCGGGATCCAGCCATCAGCGCTCGCAGCGCGTCCCGAAGGAGCAGTCACCCCGGCGGCCTGCCCGCTAAGGCGTGGATCGCCTGCTCCGAAGGCGCAGCACCCGCGCCTTCCGGCCGGCTCCCCGCAGGGGAGTCGGAAGGCGCAACTAAGGACTCTTTTCTCGTGACCGCTGAAACCGCCCGCCAGTTCGCCGCGCTGGAAGCGCAGGCGCAGACGCTGATGAGCGTCTTCGCGGCCGCCGGCTACGAGGCCGTCGCGCCGGCCATGATCCAGCCGGCCGGCGTCTTCCTCGACGTCATCGGCGAGGCGTTGCGTGCGCGCACCTACGTCTTCACCGATCCCGACGGCGCCGAGCTGTGCCTGAGGCCCGACCTGACGGTGCCGAGTTGCCGTCTTTATCTGGAGCGCCACCCCGCGGCCGACTCACTGGCCCGCTACTGCTACAACGGCGCCGCTTTCCGTTTCCAGCCGGTCGGCGCCAACGCCGCCCACCCGCGCGAGTTCCGCCAGGCCGGCATCGAGTGCTTCGGCGCCAAGGCGCCGCAGGTAGCCGACGCGGAGGTGCTCGGCCTCGTGCTCGAAGCCGTGCAGCGAGCGGGGGCCCGGGGAGAGCAGGTGCGCATCGGAGACCTGGGCCTCGTCTCAGCGCTGTTGCAGTCCGTCGACATGCCCGCCCGTTGGCTCGGCCGCCTGCGCCATGCGTTCTTTCGGCCCGACGCCTTCCGCGCCGAGCTCGCCCAGCTCGTCGAGGGGCCGGCACAGGTGCTGCGCGGCCTGCCGCTCGACCTCATCGCTGAACTGGATCCCGCAGACACGCAAGGTGCCACCGCGAAGGTGTCGGCCTTCCTGGACGCCCAGGGCATCGAGCCGGTCGGCGTGCGCACGGTGGCCGACATCGCCGATGGTCTGCTGGCCTTCGCCGCCGACGCAAAGGCACGCCCGTTGCCGCAGGCGGCAGCCGACCTGATCGACGCCTATCTCGGGATCTCCGCACCCGCCCCGCAGGCCGTGGACCGCATCCGCAGCCTCGTTGGCACGAAGCATGCGGCCGTCACCGCCGCGCTCGATGGCTACGAGCGCCGGCTCGACGCGATGGCGGCGCGCGGCATCGCGCTGGACGGCATCGCCTTTGCCGCCGACTTCGGCCGCAACCTTGAATACTACACCGGCTTCGTGTTCGAGATCGCATTGCCGTCGCTCGGCTGGGCGAGCCCCGTCGCGGGCGGCGGCCGCTATGACCGGCTGCTCCTCGATGTCGGCGCCCCCCATGCCGTTCCCGCCGTCGGCGCGGCCATCCACACCGAGCGGCTGCTGGCGGCCATGAACGGGAGCGCCGCGCGATGACCGACAAGCTGGTGCTGGCCGTGCCCTCCAAGGGCCGGCTGATGGAGGCGACGAGCGAGGTCTTCGCCAAGGCAGGTCTCGTCCTGCAGCGCACGGGCGCAGCGCGCGGATACCGCGGCGAGATCGTCGGCGTCCCCGCCATCGAGGTCGCGTTCGTCTCCGCCAGCGAGATCGCGCAATACCTCAAGGACGGCTCGATCCATGTCGGCGTGACTGGGCAGGATCTGGTGCACGAGCAGATATCGGATTTCGCAACGCGTGTGCGGCCCGTCAAGCCGCTCGGCTTCGGCTTCGCCAATGTCGTGGTGGCCGTGCCGCGGGCCTGGCTCGACGTGCGCAACATGGCCGACCTGGAAACGGTCGCCGCCGGCTTCCGGCGTCGCCATGGCCGCACCTGCCGCGTGGCCACCAAGTACATCAACCTGACGCGCCGGTTTTTCAGCGACAAGGGTCTGACCGATTATCGCATCGTGGAAAGCCTTGGCGCTACCGAGGGCACACCCGCGGCTGGCACCGCCGACCTGATCGTCGACATCACGACCACCGGCTCCACGCTCAAGGCGAACGGCCTGAAGATCCTCGACGACGGCACGATCTTAAAATCGCAGGCGACGCTGTACGCCTCCAACGCGGCCGCCTGGTCTCAGACGACAAAAGCCGCCGTCGCCGATCTGCAGGATCGGCTCGGCGGCTGAGGATGTCGTGATCGACGGTGCGGCGCGCGGAGTCGCGCGCCTACATGCCCTTGATCATGCAGCCCGTGACGAGAAGCAGATGGGCGACGAGCAAAGCATAGAACTCGTGGCCCACCAGGAACGGAATCTCCGCCCCGAAATATTTGACCACCAGCACGCAGACGACCATCACCACCGAAAGCATGAAGGTCAGGATACCCGGGGCCTTCAAACCCATTGTCATGTCCACCACTCCATCGTGATTGAATGTCGAGCACGACGCAGCTCACGGGACCCAACGAGAAACACGCAGCATACGGGCCCACGCGACTCGTCTCTGAGCAATATTTATAACAGCGGCTACAACGCATAAAAGAGCCGTTGTCCGCCAATCCCAAGCGCGATGCAGGTTGGCAACGCTGGGCTTGCGTTTTTCGGTGGTTTGGTGGGCGATTCGCGTCTGGATGACGTGGCGCCGCTCACCGGCGCCACGCCGCTCAGGCGTACGTGAAGCCCGTTCCCGCCACGACCACTTCGATCGCCCCGTTGGTGATCGTTGGATGAGAGATGCGGATGGCGAGCACGCCGTCGTAGCCCTTCGAGCGGGCCCGCTCCGCCAGCGTCGCAAGTGCGCGTTCGATCGTGGCGTCGAGCAGCGTCTCGTAGCGGATCATCGGTCCGCCAATGGTGTTTGTGATCGCCTCGCGCATGTCGCGGATGATGTTGGCGCCGCTCACCGCCACGGCGTGCAGCATCTCGCCCTGCCGCACCGGCCTGTCGCTCACGGTTTCCGTCGTCACGAGGCGCATGGCGCGTCCGTCTCCAGCTGTCACGTCGCTTCGCTCGGCGCGGGCGGCGCCGGTGGCCGCCGCCGCCGGGCGCCCGAGAACAGGATGCGACGGATGATCAAGAGCAGGATCAGCGCCAGCACGCCCGCAGCGATCAGTACCACCGGATGGCGGTCCCAAAGCAGCACGGGATTGATCTTGCCGGCGAGCACGTTTTCCACGTCCGCCCGCGTGGCGGGCAGGTCGAAACCGCGGTCACGCAGCATCATCGCGACCGCCGCCTCCTGATCGCTGCTGCCGACGATCGCATCGCGCACGCGCGCGGATGCGAGCAGCTGCATCTTGCCGGGGTTCTTCGCCACCGCGCTCAGCACCTGCTCGCGCGGCACCTTGCCGAGCCCCGTCAGATAGCTGGCGAGCGTCTCGAGCTCGGGCTCCGTCAGGCTGCGCAACAGCGTCTTCAGGTCCGCCGTCTTCAAGTCGAACATCGCATCGCGCGAGGCCGCGTCGATCCCCGCCAGGCGGGCGATCGCAAGCCGGTCGTCCAGCGCGAATAGCCGTTGCAGAGAGACCTTTGTGAAGTCCTCGGGCTTGGCGCGCCGCGGCAGCTCGTACGCGATCACACGGTTGAGATCGGCGCCGGCCAGTCCCCACCATTTGAGCGCCGCATCGATCGAGCGCGTATCGCGGGCGATCTGCATGCCGTCCTTCGGCAGCACGTTCACCGCCTGGTGCAGGGTGCCGTCGCCGAGCCGTTTGTCGATCCCGCTCACGCCTTCCCCTGCGAGGACCAGCGCCACCACCTCGTCCAGACGCGACAGGCTATCGGGTCGCGTCGTATCGAGCAGCTTGCGGAACGCGGGCTTTGCCTCCGCCAGCTCCAGCGTCTTCGCATGCGCACGCCGCAACTCCTGCCACACGTCGACGATCCGCTTTGCGGCCTCCGCGCCGATCTCGCGCGTCTGCTCGCTGACCTGCTGCGACATCGCGCTGGCCAGCTCGCTGCGCACCTTGTCCTTGCTGTCGGCCGATTTCATCTCGGTGGAGATGATCGGAAAGGCACCGTCCCACGCGCTCTTCAATTCGAGCCCGATCAGGACGAGGCCGATGCCGCCGGCCACGACCGAGACCAACCGGCCGAGCACGCTGCCGATGACGCGCTGGCCCATCCGGCTCGCCATGTTGGCAAGCTGACGGCGCACCAGCAGCACCGCCGCCCCCGCGATGCCTTCCTTGCCGTCGTAGACGAGGCTGCCGGTGCCGATCTGCGCGGCAGCGTCCTGCGGCTCGAAGGCGGCGCTGGCCCGCTGCGCCATCGTGCGCGCGATGGTCGAGCCGTAACGCGGCCCCAGGTAGGCCTCCAGACACTGCAGGGTGGGCTTTGCCGCGTCGATGATTGCGAGCTCCATGCGCCGCCCGACCGCCGTGCCGACACCCGTCGAAAGGGTCTCCAGGGACGACTTGATGGCGTCGGAGCGGTAGGCCCGTTCGGCCACGGCGTTCGCCAGGTTCTGCGCCGTATCCTTGTCGATCAGCGACTTCAGCCGGGAGCCGAGGCTGGTCTCCTGACGCACCTCCGCAACCGCCAGATCCACGCGCTTGTCGATCAGTTCGTCCAATGTGCCCTTGCGCCATTCGTCCGTGACGATCGCCTTGAAATCGACGCCGCCGACGCCCTGCTGCAGGGCCTGCACGGTGATCCGCTCGATGGCGGCCTTGAAGCTGGCTTCATCCTTCGCCTGGCAGGCCTCGTAGTCGGCCCGGCTCATGGTCTGGGCGTGGACCCCGTCCGCCACGGGGGCTGCCGCCATCGCCGCTGCGGTCAAAGCCGCGACCGCGGAGCGCCAGTTACGCCTCATGCTGATCGACTCCCACCGCCGTTCGCCAAGCCTCTCCGAGCCGCCCCACATCCCCAGAGGCGCCATTTTTGCCATGCACGGAGCCGACACCACCCCTGCGTCGGAAAGGGGGCGCCACTTCGCCGAAACGCTCAAGGCTGTTTTCGTCCGCTGATCCTTATATACGCCTAGCCGGCCCGCTCGCCACCGTGTGCGGGTCCAAACGGCCGCCCAGCGTCCGCACGGACGGCGGGCGGCACCGATGCGATGTGAATTTCTTCATGATTTTGAAGGGATAGTCCTCGCGCCGGCCGGTTTCCCGAGCTGGCGCAACAATCACCGGATCGCCGTGCCGGACCCGCCTTGCCCGCAACGGCGAAGGGGCCCGTCTGACGAGCGGAAAGCGTCCAGGTTTGCAGCCGCAACTCTGTGGCGGATCGCCGCAATCGGTGATGCGCCATTAACGATGTCGATTTTGGTGCTGGAAGCCTGGGCAGGAAACACATATATGGTCGCGGAGTGTGCGGCGAGTGAAAACCTACAGGCCATCAAAGAGTTCCAGGCGCGTGTCCACTAAGCGTGTGAAGTGCCATGTGTTTGTGGATTTCGACGGGACCATCGTTCCCGCGGATGTAACGGACACGCTGTTCAATCGTTTCGCCCTTCCCGAATGGCTCGATATTGAAGCCGATTGGAAGGCGGGACGCATCGGGTCGCGCGAGTGCATGGCGCGCCAAGTCGACCTGCTGCGCTGTACGCCGGCGCAATACGACGCCGTCTGTGGCGAGATCTCGGTCGACCCGCATTTCCCCGAATTCGTGGCGCTGTGCGCAAACGCCGGCATCGGCATGACCGTCGTCTCCGACGGCCTCGACCGCTCGATCCGCAACCTTCTGGGACAGGCCGGCCTCGACCTGCCGTTCTTCTCCAACAGCCTCGAGCACCAGGGCGGCGACCGCTGGCGGCTCGCATTCCCACACGCCCGTTCCGTGTGCACCTCGTTATCCGGAAACTGCAAATGTCAGTTCCCTGAGGCCATGCCGGGCGTGGCGCACATCATGATCGGCGACGGCCGATCCGACTTTTGCGTGTCCGGCCGCGTCGATTTCACGCTGGCGAAGGGCGCGCTGGCGACACACTGCCAGGAGAATGGCCATCCTCACCGGCCGTTCAGGGACTTTTCGGACGTTGTTGCGATCATGCGCGACTGGATCGGAAACGATCCGGCGACTGATGGATTAAGCTCCCTCGCCTTCGAGAGTGTCGTAAAATGAACAAACCGGAACTCTGGTCAGATACGCTCACGTCTGCTCAACCCGCCGAGCGCCCGGAAGACTTCGCCACGATGAGTGAAGCCGATCTGATGGCCTACGAGGCGGAGTATTGCTCCTGGGGCGATACCGTCCATTACATGGACGAGCCGAAAATCTTCGAGCGCTGCGAGGGCTCCTTCCTCTACGACGGCCGCGGCATGCCTTACCTGGACCTCCAGATGTGGCACTCCGCCGTCAATTTCGGCTATTCGCTGCCGCGCCTGGCCGACGCCGCGCGGCGCCAGCTCGACAAGCTGCCGCAAGTTTCCAGCAAGTTTCTCCATCGTGAGAAGATCGAGCTGGCTACCCGCCTTGCCCGACGCGTCGAGAAGACGTGGGGCATGAAGGGCCGCGTGCATTTCAACGTCGGTGGCGCCCAGGCCAACGAGGATGCGCTGAAGCTCGTGCGAAATTTCACGGGCGGTAAGGCGCGCATGTTTGCCTTCGAAGGTGGCTACCACGGCCGCACGCTCGGCACCACGGCGATCACGTCATCCTATCGGTATCGCCGCAAGTTCGGTCCATTTGCCGATCGCGCGCACTTTGTTCCGTTCCCGTACTGCTTCCGCTGCCCCTACGGCAAGAAGCGCGACGACTGCGGCCTTTATTGCGTCGACCAGTTCGCGCGTCTGTTCGACAGCGAATACCACGGCGTATGGGATTCCAAGGCCGGCGAGAGCGAGTTCGCCGCCTTCTTCGCCGAGCCGATCCAGGGGACTGGCGGCTACATCATTCCCCCGCCCGGCTACTTCGAGAAGCTGAAGACCGTGCTCGAGGCCCGCAAGATCCTGCTGGTCGACGACGAGGTCCAGATGGGCTTCTATCGCGCCGGCAAGTTCTGGGCGATGGAGAATTTCAACGTCAAGCCGGACGTGATCGTATTCGGCAAGTCACTGACCAACGGGCTCAATCCACTATCGGGACTGTGGGCGCGCGAGGAATTGATCCGCCCGGAGATCTGGGGCGCGGGCATGACGCATTCGACCTATTCGTCGAACCCCATGGGAACCTCTGTCGCACTCGAGAACGTGCGAATGATGGAGGACACCGACTACGAGACGATGACGCGCGAGAAGGGCGCCTATTTCCTGCAAGGCCTGCAGGATCTCCAGCGCCGCCACCCCGATGTGATCGGCAACGTTGACGGCATGGGGCTCGCGCTGCGCATGGAATTGTGCGAGGCGGACGGCATCACGCCGAACACAAAGCTCGCGAATGCGTTGAACCAGAATGCCTTCCGCGGCGACATCGAGGTTGACGGCAAGCGCTATGGCCTCTGCCTCGACGTCGGCGGCTACTACAAGAACACGGTGGTCTTTGCGCCCTCCGTGAATATCACCAACGACGAGATCGATCTCGGGCTGCGGCTCGTTGAACGCTTGATCGTCGACGCGAAACGGGGTTGATCCGCCGCTGGGCGGCGGAGAACGAGCATACAGGGTGACGGCGTGCCACAAGGACCGCCTCGGGAAAGAGGTGGCGCCCCGGCGCGCCGTTTGGCTGGGAAGGTCCTTCGCGGACCGGGTTCGAGTAGGAAGCAAGAAAAACAATGACAACCACGACGCAAGATCGCGGCTACAAATTCGAAGGGGGCCGCACCGGCGTTCTCCTCGTTCATGGGCTCGGTGGCACGCCGATCGAGATGCGCTATGTCGCTCTCGGGCTGGCACGGGCTGGCCACACGGTGCATGTCCCGCAATTGGCGGGTCACTGCGGCACTGCCGATGATATCAAGAAGTCGCGCTGGCAGGACTGGCTCGGCTCGCTCGACGACGCGCTGACCGAACTGCGCAAGAGCTGCGACAACGTGATCGTGGCGGGTCTCTCGGCCGGTGGCGTCATGGGTCTCCAGTTGGCCGCCGAGCGGCCCAAGGACGTGCAGGGTGTGGCCCTTTACGCGCCCACGCTCTGGCTCGACGGCTGGTCAGTGCCCTGGTTCGCCCCGTTCTTCCGCCTCGTTCACATGAAGTGGTTCGCCAACAAGATCGATTTCGTCGAGCGTGAGCCCTATGGCATCAAGGACCGGCGTCTGCGTGAGATGGTGGTGCAGGCCCTGCACTCCGGCGACAGCTCGCAGGCGGGCCTTTACTGCACGCCGGGTGGCACCATGCTGGAGCTGCGCTGGCTCGTGAATCAGTTGAAGCCGCGCCTGTCCTCGATCACGCAACCGACGCTGCTGATCCATCCGCGCGACGACGACCGCGCGAGCATCTCCAACACGTTCTTCCTGATGAAAAAGCTCGGCGGCCTGGTCGAGTCCGTGGTGCTCGACGACAGCTACCACATCGTCACCGTCGACAAGCAGCGCGAGCTGGTGGTCGAGCATACCGCGAGCTTCGTCTCGCGCATCGGTGCCAAGGCTGCCGGCAAGACGGCCGATAAGCGCTCCGCCGCGGCCTGAGCCCGGCCAGCGCGACCAGACACGCAAACGGCGGCCTCTCTTACGAGACGGCCGCCGTCGTCATTTAAGGGAAGGCGCGCAGGCCTACTGGCGGGCCTGCTGCCGGCGCGCGGGCTGCTTGGGGGCAGCTGCAGGCGGGGCTGCAGCCTGCGTCGTCGTATCGCAGCGCGGCAGATCCGCGGGCGCACGCGTCCAGATGAACGTCTCGCTCAGGAACTTGACGCCGAGGTAGCCGGTCACCGCCAGCCGGTCTTGCGCCCGCAGCTTGACCTCCACGTCGTAGGACTTGCCTTCCTTGGGATCGTAGATCCAGCCTTGGTCCCAGGCGCCGGAGCGCATCGGTTTGGCGTCGCCGATCACTTGCAGCCCGCAGATCGGGCGCGTGCGCAGCGCCGCACGAGGATTGTAGCCGTCGGTCAATGGCCGCCCCGCCTTGTCGTTGGGGTCCTTGAGCCACACGATCCGTCCGCACAGCCGGCTGGGCAGGGCGCCCTGCGCGGGCGCAGCCTGGCAGGGCACGATCTCGACCGCCCCCTTGCCCGTATCGTCGAGCCAGGTGCCGAACACCGGCGGCAGGCCGGGCAGGCCGGGCGCGCCGGCGCCGGGCCGCGGCTGCTGAGCGGTGGCCGAATGGGGGGTGAGACCGAGGAATGGCAGCCCCCCGGCCGTGAGGGCCGCCACAGCCGCCGCCACGCGCAAAAGGCGGCGGGCCGGCTTTGAACCACGAATGCGTCCCATGCGTTAAGGCCTCCATGAGCCGATGCTGCCGGACAGGCGGCGGGCCGATGTGTCGCGGTCGCTTGCCATGCCGTTGCCTAGATGGCCGTGTTGAACCGCGCATCGCGCCCCGGCCTGCAGCAGTTCCACTGTGCTGGGGCCGTCTCGGGCGCGCTCGTTCCCGGATTAGCGCCGGGGCGAGGCAAATTCAACCGGGGTATGATCTTGCGTCCTTAACCCGTTAAGCTTACAGAGTTGGCGTTATTAGGGTTTCACGCCTATATATCGCCTGGGGGGAAGTCTCCCGCAGCGCAAAACGGTGCCAGCCGCACTAGGATCGGCTAGAAGGGACCGCATGCGCGCAACCGGATGGACGATGGTGTCCGTCAGGCTGCCAGACTTGTTCAGACAGCACTCGTCCATGATCTTTACGTTGGCGTTCCGTAACCTGTTCTACGATCGGATCCGGCTTGCCGTGACCCTGGTCGGCATTCTGTTTTCGATCGTGCTCGTTGCCATACAACTTGGACTGTATTTCGGCGCGACGAAAATTATCGTCGGCATGATCGAGCACGCCGATGGCGATCTTTGGATCACGACCTATGGTGCCAAGAGCTTCGAGGAAGGCGGCGTCAACCTGACGCCGCGCGAGCGTCACGGCGCGCTGGCAACACCCGGCGTCAAGAGCGTGACGCCGATCCTCGTCGCGTTCTCCGAATGGCGCAAACCCGGCGGCGGCTCGACAACGGTCGTGCTCGTCGGCGCCGATCCCCAGGACAAGGCGCTGCAGCCGTGGGCGATGTCGCAAGGCACCGCAGACGCCATCCTCGCGCCCGACGGCATCGCCGTCGATCGCACGTATCTGGAAGACCTCGGCATCAAGAACGTCGGCGAACGCGCGCAGATTGAGACCGGTCGCGTGCGCGTCGTCGCAGTCACCGAGGGCATCCGCTCCTTCACCATGGCGCCGTACGTGTTCACGCCGTTGACGCGCGCACGCACGCTGCTGGGCGCACCACAGGACCGGTCGAGCTATTTCCTGGTCAAGTTGCAGCCCGGTGCCGACCTTGAGACCGTGCGCGCCGATCTGGCCTCGCGCTTGACCGGCACCGAGGTGCTCACCAAGGCGGAGTTCCGCCAGCGCAGCCTCGACCAGTGGCTGTTCTCCACCGGCGCCGGCGTAGCCCTGATCGGCGGCGCTCTTCTCGGCTTGCTGGTCGGGACCGTGATCGTCGCCCAGACGCTCTACTCGAGCACCAAGGACCACTTGAACGAGTTCGCAACGCTACGCGCGCTGGGCTCTTCCAAGGGCTACATCCACAAGGTCATTCTGATCCAGGCCGGCTTGAGCGCCATCATCGGTTATGTGCTCGGCATGGCCATTGCCCTCGTCGCCACCTATTTCAGCGAGCAGACGGCGCTTCCCATCGAGATGAGTCCGGGGCTCGCCGCCTTCCTGCTGGCGATCACGCTCTTCATGTGTGCGGTGTCCGCGCTTTCGGCCATCGTCAAAGTCACCAAGATCGATCCTGCGATGGTGTTCAGCCGATGACGACGAAGCAGACGGTTGTCGAGGCACGCGGCCTCGTGAAGGAGTTGGGCGCAGGTGCCGGCAAGGTGCGTGCGCTGAAAGGCGTCGACCTGGAGCTGAGGACGGGCGAGCTCACGCTGCTGATGGGCCCCTCCGGCAGCGGCAAGACCACGTTGCTGTCGATCCTGGGCTGCATCCTCGCCCCGACCGAAGGCTCCTTGCAGATTGCCGGCGAAGAGATCGTCGGACTCGGGCCGGAGGCTCTGGCTGGGATCAGGCGGCGCCATGTCGGCTTCGTCTTCCAGTCCTACAACCTGTTCCCGACTTTGACCGCGACCGAGAATGTTCGCATCGCGCTCGACGTGCGCGGCGAGCGCGGTGGCGAGAGCCGCCGTCGCGCCGAGGTGGCATTGAAGGAGGTCGGCCTCGGCCACCGCCTGAACAGTTATCCGCGCACCATGAGCGGCGGCGAGCAGCAGCGCGTGGCCGTCGCCCGCGCCATCGCCAGCTCGCCCAGCGTCATCCTGGCCGACGAGCCGACCGCCGCACTCGACAGCGAGAACGGCCGCGCCGTGATGGAGCTGCTGGCCGAAATCGCCCGCGACGAAAGCCGCGCGGTGCTCGCCGTCACCCACGACCCTCGCACGCTGACGTTTGCCGACCGGCTGATCCGCATCGAGGACGGCCTGATTGTCGGCGAGGAGAGCCGCGCCGACATTCTTGGCCACGGCGAGGTCACGCACATCAAGAATCGTAGAAAAAGGCGCAGAGCACATGCCTAGGCTTGACTCATCCGTCGTCACGCTCGTCATCGCCGTCGGCGTCGCCAGCGCCGTTGGCGCCGCTGTGACGCTCGATCCCTGGAAGTCGGTTCGGGATCGGATCATGACCGTCAAGGACCAGGTTTCCCCCGCCTCGCAGGCCAAGGCGACCGCTACGCCGCCGGCAGCCGGCAAAGCGACACCCGTGCCGCCGCGTGCGCAGTGGACGGCATCGGCGCCCGGCCGTGTCGAGCCCAAGGACGGCGAGGTGCGCATCGCCTCGCAGACGGCGGCACAGATCGTGGAGGTCCCCGTCGCCGTCAACGATCGCGTGCGCAACGGCGATGTGCTCGTCCGTCTCGACGACACCGATTTGCTGACGCGTCTTTTCGCATTGGAGGCCGAGGTCGCCGTGCGCAAGCGCGAGCGCGACCTGGAGACCGTGCCCAAGCTCGCCATCGAGCGCCGACAGGCCGAGGACGCACTGGCAGCCGCCGAGCGTGCCGCGTTTCGCGCCCAGTTCGATCTGGACCGCAGCAACGCCAGCAGGCGCGCCGGGAAGGCCACCGGTAGCGAGGTCGAGACGGTGCGCGACGCGCTGGTCAAGGCGCGCGAAACCGTCGAGACCGAGCGCGAGAACCTGCGTCGCGTCGAGGCCCAGCAGGGCATGCCGCTGCCCTCGCGTCTGGAATCGGCCCTCGTGCGCGCGCGCAGCGAGTTGAGCCTCGCTGAATCCGCCATCGAACGGACGCGCGTGCGCGCCCCCAAGGACGGCACCGTGCTTCAGGTCAACGCCAAGCGTGGCGAGTTGGCGCCCGCCGGCGGAGAGATGCCGCTCGCCACGCTGGGCAACGTCGATACCCTGCAGGTCCGCGCCGAGATCGAGGAGCGCGACGTCGCTAAGGTGCGAGTCGGTCAGGTCGCGATCGTGCGGACGGATGCCTACCCCAACCGCGACTTCACCGGCCGCGTGACCACGCTAGCGCGCTCGCTCGCACCGCCGCGCTTGTCGAGCCGTGGCCCGCGCCGCCCCAATGACGTCGACGTGCTGGAGGCGATCATCACTTTGGAAGGCGATACGCCGTTGCTGCCCGGCATGCGCGCCGACATCTTCTTCAAGCCGGACGAGACGGTCCAATCGACCAAGCCGGCCGAGGCGCCGCGCCCGACCAACTGACGATCTGTTCGACACCGGTTGAAATGATCGCGCGCCGAACGTAGCGAGGCGTCGTCGCGGGCTTGGTGTGCCGTACATGCCGGCCGCAAGGCTATCGGCGGCTGGAAGAGTCCGGCCGCGCGCCACTACCACCCGATCAGCAACTTCGCCAATGGACGCGGTGCCAGCAGCACGCCCGACCACACCGCCGACGACACCAGGCTGGCGATTAAGAACATCGTCATCGATGCGCCCGCCGCACCCGCTGCCAGCGGAACCATGCCGCGCTGCGTCGTCATGAATTTGGACGCCACGAGGCCCCACACCCCCTGGCGCTCGACAAGCCCCTGCGCCTTTATCGCTGCCCGCTCGCCCCAACCGCTCGGCCAAACCGCGTGCAGGGCGGCCCCGCGCCCGCGTCCCATGCGATAGCCCATGACATCGCCGAGCATGGCGCCCGCGACGCCGACCGCGAACAAGGGGACGATGTCGCCGCCGGCATAGAGGTGAAACGCGCCGAGCGTCACGAAGGCGAGCAGCGAGGGCACGGCGAACAGGGCGGTCGGGATCGCGTTGAGGGCCGCGGCCACGAACATCAGCGCGGCCACCAGCACGGCGTGCGCGCGCAGGAAGGCAAACACCTCGTCCTTGAACGTGACGAGATAGAACGACGACCCCACCACCCAAACCGCCCAGATCAGCGCGCTGACGAAGTTCGCGATCTGGAACGGGATCTGCGGCATGCGGAACATCCCCGCCACCACCGGGATCACGGCGCGCACAGGCCCGAAGAAGTGACCCAGAAAGACGCTCCAGCCGCCGTACTTCATGAAGAAGCGCTCGCCCGCCGGGATCATGTCGGGATGGCGCGTGAACGGCCACACGCTGGCGATGCTGCCCTCGAAGTACCGTCCGATCCAATAGGAGACGCTGTAGCCCAACGTGCCCCCGAGCGTGGCCGAGATGACGAGCGGGGTGATGATCTCCGCCGTCACCCCGCTCGCCGCGATCAGGGCGGTGATGCCGATCAGGATGGCGGTGCCCGGCCACAACAGCGACAGGAAGCAGAACAACTCCCCGAACGCGACGAGAAACGCGATCGGAACCGCCCAGCTCTCGTGTTCGCGAACGAAGGCGACGATGGTCTCGACGAAGTCCTGCACGTGCTATGCGCCCCACATCGCCGTTGAGCGTCGGGCAAGGCCCCCGGCGCCGATGCAACTTACGATGGCGACGGTTCCCCCCGGCGCCCCGCTGCACTCTTTAAGAAACAACGACATCGGTCAATCGCCCACCCGTGACCCGGCACGCACCTTGCTTCGGCCTGTGCATGCCCCATCGCCGTACATCGTCTGATCTCGTCTGGGTGCCGGCGCCCCCCGCCACGCCCCTTCGCCGCTTGCTGTCATGGCTGCCCGCCCTGGTCTGCTGGACCGTGCTGCTGGGCTGCTGCGTCGGCGTCATGGCCATACTGGCGCGCGCATACGAGCCCCGCCTCGACGTCCTGACGCCGTTCATCGGCCATTTCATCGGCTTCGGCATCGCTGCCGCGGCCGCGCTGTGGGTCGAATCACGACGCATCCTCCTGCTGGCGTTCGGCGTGGTCGCCACCCTGGCGGCCCATGCTGCCCCGCTCTATGTGGATTTTGCCGCGCTGGCTGCAAGTCCCGCCGAGGCCGAACCCATCCCCGCGTCCAACGACGCCCGCCCGACGCTCAAGGTCGTTGCCTTCAACGTCTGGAGCCAGAACGTCTCCCCCTCCGACGTCGTCGCAGTCCTGGCCGCCTCCGACGCCGACGTCGTGATGCTGTCCGAGGTCGACGGCTCGCTCGCCGGCATCCTCAAGCCGCTCGCTGCCCTCTTCCCCTATCGCTCGCAATGCACCGTGCCCGTGCCCTGCAAGGAGGTCGTCCTGTCGCGCCTACCGGTCCGTAACTCCGGCGGCGGCGCGTCCACGAGTTTCATGCCCGGGCTCTCCTGGGCCGAAATCGAGCTGCCCGATGCCTCGGTGGTGACGGCGGTGGCCGTCCATCTGCACCGCCCGACACTGGGCTGGCGGCGTCACAGCGCCCAGATCGACGGCCTGCTGAGCTTTCTGCGCGACCTGCGCACGCCGCTGATCGTGGGTGGCGACTTCAACGTCACGCCGCTGACCGTGAGCTTTTCGCGGATCGCCGGTGGCGCCGGTCTTCAGGCCTGGTCGACGCCGTTGCCGTCCTGGCCGGCCCTGGGACCCATCCCGCCCCAATTCGGCATCGATCACATCCTCGTGAGCCCCGACCTGCAGATCGAGGCCGCCGGTGTTGGCGATCCGGCGGGATCCGACCACCGTCCGGTCTGGTCGCGTATCGGCCTCCGGCATGCAAATTCACCGACGTCCCCTATGGCGACGTGGCTTGGACGCGGCGGCATCTGATGAGTTTCGCGCCCGCGCCCTGAAATCATGCGCGCCGGCAGCGCCGGGCAAACTCCTTCGACAGCTCCTTGGAGACTTCCGCGGCCAGCATGGTGCCGCGCGAGGCCTGCGCCGGCGTGATCCCTGCTGCCCCCTTGAGCGCGGCCGGTGCGCCGTCCGCTTCCTTGCGGCCCCAGGCCAGCTCATCGCAGCTGAGCTCGCGCTTCTTGCCCCGGAACGCGAACAGCCGCACCCCGGCCGCATAGGCATGCGGCGTCGCCGGTTGCTTCACCCAGCCGCGCGAGGGGTCCGACATCATAGATTTGAGCGAGGCCTGCCGGTGCGCGATACATGCCGCGCTGTCATCGACGCAGTTGTGGCCGGCCACCGGGCTCGTCGCCTGGATTTCTCCGGAGGCGCACCCCGCCAGCATGAGGGCCAGCACCGTCGCGCAGACGGCGCAGCCAAAAACGCGTCGGCGACGCATGCGGCCTCCCCCTTGTGAACTCGCCGCAGAGGCCATAGAAGCCCTCCATGGCAGGGTCAAGGCGGCCTGTTCACGTTGCCGGATAGTTCCGGTCTGCCGCATCGAGTGTTCCCCGCCGAAGTCGCCACTATCGCTTCGCGACCGGGTCCCGTCGAGGGGCCGGGCGACGCTGAGAACAACGTCAGGGAGTAGACGACATGGTGTACGCCATCCGCGCGCATGAGTACGGCGGGCCCGAGGTGATGAAGTGGGAACAGGTCGACGTCGGGGCACCGGGGCCCGGCCAGATCCGCATCAAGCACAAGGCCTGCGGTCTGAACTTCATCGACGTCTACCAGCGCACCGGCCTCTATAAGCAGCCGAGCCTGCCGTTCGTGCTCGGCAACGAGGCGGCCGGCGACGTCGTCGCCGTCGGCGCCGGCGTGACCGACGTCAAGGTCGGTGACCGCGTCGCCTACGCGAGCCCGATCGGCGCCTACTGCGAGGAGCGCCTGATCCCCGCCGATCGCGTCGTCAAGATGCCCGACGGCATCGACTACAACACCGCAGCCGCGATGATGCTGCAGGGCATGACCGTGCGCTACCTGCTGCGCGAGACCTACCGCTGCGACAACAAGACGGTGATGCTGTTCCACGCCGCTGCCGGCGGTGTCGGCCTGATCGCCTGCCAGTGGGCCAAGGCGCTCGGCGCCACACTGATCGGCACGGCCGGCTCCGACGAGAAATGCGCGCTGGCCAAGGCCGCCGGCGCCACCCACGTCATCAACTACAAGACCGAGGACTGGGTGAAGAAGGTGCGCGAGTTGACCAACGGGCAAGGCGTCGATGTCGTCTACGACGGCGTCGGCAAGGATACGTTCCCCGGCTCGCTGGACTGCTTGAAGCCGAAGGGCCTGTGGGCCTCCTTCGGCAACGCGTCCGGTCCCGTTGCTGCCTTCGACATGGGCATCCTGGCCGCCAAGGGCTCGCTGTATGCCACGCGCCCGACGCTCAACACCTACACGGCCCGGCGCGAGGATCTCGTCGCCAACGCCGCCGAGCTGTTCGACGTCGTCAGGAAGGGCGCCGTCAAGATCAACATCTCGAAGGTCTATCCGCTGAAGGAGGCCGCCCAGGCCCACGACGACCTGACGAGTCGCAAGACCACGGGATCGATCGTGTTCAGCGTTTGATCGCAAGGCACATCCCCGAAACGACGACGGGCGGCACCGCAAGGTGTCGCCCGGTTTCGTTGCGGTGAACGCCCGTGTCTACGCCGGCCGTGCCCGCTGCATCAGATAGCCCGCAATCGCCAGCGCCAGCCCGATCACGACGTGCAGCGCCAGGTGCACGCCGATGCTCGACAGCCCCGGCAGTTGCGTTTCCAGGTCGAGACCCAGCAGCGGTTTCGTTACGGACACGAGCACGCTCGGGAAGATCAGGATCAACCCGCCCAGCCCGAACAGGGCGGTCTCCAGATTGGTGGAGCGCTTCAAGCCCCACCGCTGGAAGGCGACCGCCAGCGCCGCGATGCCCGCCGCCGTCGTCAGCGTGATCTCCACGACGTCGATCCAGTTGCCGCCCGTTGGTACTTTCAGCAGCAGGCCGATGCCGAGTGGATCGAGCACGAACACGAACGGCACCAGGAATGCCGGCATTGTGTATTTCCACGATTGCAGCGTGGTCTTGTAGGGATCGCCGCCCGTGATGGCGGCCGCCGCGAACGGCGACAGCGCCGTCGGCGGCGAGACTTCCGACAGCACCGCGTAATAGAAGATGAACATGTGCGCCGCGAAGTCAGGCACGTTGAGCTTGATCAGCGCCGGCGCCGCGATCACTGCGCACATGATGTAGCTTGCCGTCACCGGCACCGCGAGCCCGACGATCCACACGATGAGCCCGGTGAAGATCGTGGTCAGCAAGAGGCTGCCCTGCGCATAGCTGATGATGATGTCGGCAAAGCGCTGGGCGAGGCCTGTCAACGTCACCACGCCGACAATGATGCCCGCCGTCGCGCACGTCGCCGCCACGTTGAGCACGCCCGTCGTTCCTTCGCGCATCGCCGTCACCAGGCGCGTCGTCACCGGTGCGATTTGTGGCGCAAAGAGGCCGATGCCGAGCACGATGGCCAGCGTGATGAACAGCACGGCGCTGATCAGGTTCTGCTGTCCGGGGATGGTGCGCCCGAGCACTTCGCCGATCACCAGCGCCATGCAGCCCACCAGTGGCAGCGCGACCCACTTCGGCACCAGCGCGGTATCGGCGCGGATTACGCTCACTGCGATCGCCAGCATCGTCGCCCAGAACACCGCCAGCACCGGCGAGAAGCCGACCAGCATGAACGCAATGATCGAGATCAGTGACCCGAAGTGGAACCAGTAGTCCTTGGTGATGCGCCACAGCGTGCCCTTGGCGACCATCACTTCGCTCGCTCCGCCGTAGCGTGCCGCGTCGATCTCGACCATGACGTAGATCGCGAAGTAGTAGAGGAGCGTCGGTATGCAGGCCATCAGGATCACGTCGAAGTACGAGATCTTGAGGAACTCCGCGATCAGGAACGCGGCTGCGCCCAGCACCGGCGGCGAGATGATGGCACCCAGCCCGCCGGCCGCCAGCAGCCCGCCCGCCGCGTTCTTCTCGTAGCCCGCCTTCTCCAGCAGCGGATAGGCGACCGTGCCGATCGTAACGGTCGTCGCCACGCCCGAGCCCGACGGCCCGCCCATCAGGAACGATGACAGCACCACCGCGCGGCCGGCCGAGTTCCTGCGCCCGCCCATCGCCGCGAACGAAAAGTCGATGAAGAACTTACCGGCGCCGGAAAACTGCAGCACAGCGCCGAAGATCGTGAACAGGATGATCAAGCTCGACGATACGTCGACCGTCGTGCCGAACACGCCCTCCAGCGTCATGTAAAGATGCGCAACCAGCCGCTCCAGCGAGTATCCGCGATGCGTCCATGGCTCCGGCAGATGGTTGCCGGCCAGCGCGTAGGCCAGAAAGACCAGCGAGACGACGGGCATGATCGGACCGGCCGCGCGCCGCGTCGCTTCGAGCAGCAGAACGATAAACGCGATGCCGACCCAGTAGTCGGCCGTCGTCGGAATGATGGCGCGGTCGCCGAAATCCGCGCCTTGGTAGATGACGTAGCCGATCACGCCGGCGCTGGCGAAGGCGAGCACCCAATCCCACCAGCGGATGCCATCGCGAAAGCGCGCTAGCATCGGGAACAGCAGGAACGCCAGGAACATGACGCAGCCGACGTGGATCGGCCGCAAGGCATGCGCGGGCACGATGTCGTAGGCGGCATAGAGGTGGAACAGCGAGACGCCGACGGCGATGATCGTGATCAAGGTCGCCACCCAGCCGGTCAGCCGGTTGGCAGCGCCTTCTTCTTCCTCGATCAGGTGCTCGATCGCTTCGCGCTGGTTCTTGCTCAGCGCAATGCCGGCGAGCGCACCACTGGCGACGATCTCTTCGGAAGTCTCGCGTTCGCTCATCGATCAGTCTTCCGTGTCGCGGAAATCGCTGCGTCGGAAGCGAAACGGCCGGCTTGAGGCCGGCCGCTCCGCGCATCTCGCGTTGGTCGCGTCAGTCGAGCTTGATGTTCTTCTCTTTGAAGAAGCGCATCGCACCGGGATGGAACGGCACGCCCGAACGCTTCACGGACTGGCTCTCCATCTTGATGTTCAAGGCCTCTTTGTGGACCTTGGCGAGATCGTCGAGGCTCTCAAACAGGATCTTGGTGATCCGGTAGGCCTCGTCGTCCGACATCTTCTCGTTGACGGCCAGGATGTTCCAGACCGTGATGTTGTTGGCGTCCTTGTCCATGCCCGAGTAGGTCGCCTTCGGGATGGTCGCCTCGGCGTAGAGCGGCCCGTACTTCGCATTCATCTTCGCGGTGTACTGGCTGTAGTCGAGAATCTTGATCTTGTTGCCGGGAGATGCGGCGAGGTCCGTGACCGCTGCCGTCGGCAGCCCGCCGACCCAGAAGAACGCCTCGATCTTCTTGTCCTTGATGGCGTTGACGCTCTCCGCTGCGCCCAGGCGCTCGCGCTTGACGTCCTTGTCGGGGTCGAGGCCCGCGGCTTCGAGCACGCGGAACGCGAACACTTCAGTCGCCGAGCCCGGAGAGCCGGTCGAAACGCGGCGTCCCTTGAGATCCTCGACCTTGGTGATGCCGGTGCCCTCGACCGTCACCACGTGCATGTGGTTGGGGTAGAGCACGGCCAGCGCCCGGATCGGCAGCGCGCCGGACTTGAACTTGCCCTGTCCCTTGATCGCGTCCCACGCGGCGTCGACCTGAGACAGGCACATGTCGGCCTTGCCCGTGCCGATCAGCTGCAGATTGGCGACCGAGCCGCCCGTCACCTCGGCGGTGGCGGTGACGCCCTCGATCTTCTTGGTGAGGATGTTGGCGAAGCCGCCGCCGAGCGGGTAGTAGACGCCGCCAGTACCGCCGGTGGCGATGGAGTACTGCTTGGCCGCATGTACGGACGCTGCACCGGCACCGACGAGTGCAAGTGCGCCAGCCGCCAGCAGGGCTTTTGAGATTTTCACGCGATCTCTCCAGAGTGTGTCATGGACGCAAGACTTTGAAGGTCGGGCGGCGGCACCGTTCTGTTTCTGCGGCACCCCGGCATGACCCAATCGACCTTGCGGGACGGCTAGTTATGCGTGTGGGCATCGGGCGAATCAAGCGCGAAGCGAGCCCCGTCAGCCAGGCGTGACCGCACCTTGCTGCGCCGCACAGCGGGGCGGCGGCGATTGCGCCTAAAGTCTTATGGGAAAGCGACGGCGGTGCTGCAACGCGGCCGGCATGCCGGCTCAGTCGGCGTCGCTGCTGGCGGCCATGAACCGGTTCATGCAGTTGCCGATGTGCAGACGCATCGCCGCGCGCGCGGCCTCGCTGTGCCCGGCCTCGACAGCGACCATGATCGCCCGGTGCTCCGCGACCACCGCTTGGCCGAACTGGCGGATCGGGCCGCGCCCGTCGCCCCAGCGCACGCGCCAGTTGTCGGGGTGCATGATGAAGGGGCCGCACATGGCAGCAAGCGCACTGTTGCGCGCGGCCCGGTGGAGGGCCTCGTGGAAGGCGATATCGCTCATGCGGAAGCGAATCGCCCTGTCGGCCCGCGCGGCCCCGACAAAGGCTTCCATCTCTGAGATGCACTGTTGGATGGTGGCAAGATCGGCGTCCGAGCGTCGCTCCGCGGCAAGACCTGCGGCCTCGACCTCCAACGCGCGCCGCAGTTCCAGGCGCGTTGTAAGATCCGCGGTCTCGCCGCTCTCGATCCAATCTGTATTGGCGCTGAGCGGTGCGCGCACGGCGAAATTGCCAGCACCCTTGACGGCCACCACCAGACGATGCTCGCGCAGTCGCGTCAGGGCCCGCCGCAACGTCGTGCGCGTCACGCCATACTGCGCCGCCAGCCGGTCCTCGGACGGCAGCTGGTGTCCCGGTGCCATGGCACCGCTCAGGATCTGCTCGAGGATCGCGTCATAGACCCGGTCTGTCACCGCGGCCGGTCGACGACGGCGCTCTTGAGCCATGGCGCAGTCTTTCTCTGGTAGGCGCGGCGATTGCGAATTGTGCCGCGCAGCGTCAATCACGATCCAGCGACCATGCAGAACGCAACAGGAAAAATAAAGTTGGATCGATGCTCACAGTATGTAGCGCGTTAATTACGCATTTGCTGCGGCCGACTGTTTTGCTTTATTCAATTAAGAAGTGCATCGGAAGCGATCGTAACAGCGTTTTTTGGGCGTTCAATTGGCGCAATCGAGCCGGATTCCTCACGGCTCGGTTGCGCGCAAATCATTTCAAATGCGATAGAATTTGGAAGCCGTGTCGTGAAAGTAGGCCTGTTGGTCGGCGTGCGGCCGATTCGCAAGGATTCGCTTGGTCGTCGCGATCAGATCGTCATAGCGCGCCCACAGTTTTTCCAACGGAAAGTTGCTTCCGTAGAAGCAGCGCGTGGCGCCGAACCGGTCCAGCACATGGTCCAGAACGATCCGCATGTGATCTTCGTCACAGCGCGCTGTAAAGAAATTCAGACCAGAGCATTTGATCAGAACATTCTTCAGTGGATGAAGATGCTCCAGTCCCTCTTTCCACGCCGCCACCGCTTTATCATCGTCCGCAGTCAGCATGCCGCCGTGCACGAGGCAGAACTGGATGTCCGGAAAATTGCGCGCGAGCTCGGCGAAGTGCGCGAACTGATGTGAAAAGCCCTGCAGCTCGAAGTGCAGCCCCAGCGGCCGCAGCTTCTCGATGCCGCGCTGGAAGGCGTCGGTGATGCACAAGTCGCCGCGGTCCGTCCGGCATCTGAGCGGTTGGCCCTCCCAGAAGTGCAGTTGGTGGCGCACGCCGCGGATGTTCTTGTGGCGCATATGGCCGTCCAGCACCGCTTCGAGATCGGCCTCGTCCATGCGCGCGTCGCCCACGATGGCATGCGGGAAGCCGGCGCGGTCGGCCACCGCCTGCAGCCACGTCGTCTCGCCGACCGGATCGGCCGGATCGTAGTTGGCTTGAACGTGCACGGACTTCACAACGTTGTTGTTGCCGAAATCGGCCAGGAGATCCTCGACGAGATAGTCCTGTCTGAGGCCTTGGTAGTCGCTGCCGTACATCTTCGGTGTGATCGGTGCGGTCAGCCAGGGATAGTTCTTCCACTCCCATAAATGGTGATGGCTGTCGATCACGGGGCCGTCGTAGATGCTATCTGACATGGGCGTTGTCCTGTTGGTGTCACGTAGGCGCGTAGAGCAAAGCTCGAAAGGCCACTTGTTATGTTGGACCGATAGAGGCGCGGACGGTGCCACTGAGCCTAGCGGATGGCGCTGCAGACAGGCAACTACAGCGACGAGCCACACGCCCCGCATGACAAAACCGCAAAATAGCCTTGATGAGGGACGGGCCTAATGTCACTGAACTGGTCAGTTGCCTGAGGGGGCGGGGCCGCCTGATGCGTAAGTAGGGAGAGAGCACACATGGTCGCTTCGCATGACACTCGAGCGGGCTCACTGAAAGTCCTGTCGACGCTCGCTGTGAAGGGTGCGATGCCGGCTTTGGAGGCAGGCTTCATAGCCGCTGGCGGGCCGCCTTTGGAGATCACGTTCGCACCGACCAACGCGCTGCTGCAGGCAATCGGGGCGGGCGCGCGTGGTGACGTCGCCATCGTCACGCGTCCTGGCGCGATGTCGCTGGCTGAGCGCGGCATCATCGGCGCAGGCTACGACATCGGCGTCTCATACGTCGGCCTTGCCGTTAAGGATGGCGCCGCACGGCCCGACATTTCCTCGCCCGAGGCGCTGGTCGCCACGCTCCAGGCCGCAAGCTCGATCGCCTATTCGAAGCTCGGGGCCAGTGGTGTCTATTTTGCCGCGCTGATCGACCGCCTCGGCATTGGCGATGCTGTTCGCGCCAAGGCGCGCATCGTCTCGGGCGGCTTCACGGGCGAGGAGGTCGCCGCCGGCCGCGCCGAAGTCGCGATCCAACAGGTCAGCGAGCTGAAGGTGGTCCCGGGCATCACGGTGGTCGGCCCCTTGCCCAAGGCGCTGCAGGATCCCGTCGTCTTTACCGTCGCCCCGTTCGCCGAGCCTCTGAATGCCAGCGCAGCCGACGCCTTCTGTCGCTACCTAGCTGGCAAGTCGGCCGCGCCGCTGCTTGTGGCGTCCGGTCTCGACCTGCTCGACTGAGCGCGCAGGGCATACCCGACCCGATCACCGACATACCCCCCGAAGCGACCGCCGCCAGCCACGACCTCCGTTGGCCAAGACCTGCCGCGCGTCAGCGCGATCAGCCGCGCCAGTCGTCGATTTCCGCGCGCCCGAGCCCGAGATTTTCGCGCAGCGTCGCACCGGCATAGGCGCGCTGATGCAGGCCGCGCCGCTGCAACTCTGGAACCACGAGGCGCACGAAATCCTCATAGCCGCCGGGCACATGAGTCGTCGCCAGCACGAACCCGTCGCACGCGTCATGGAACCACGCCTCCATCTCGTCGGCGATTTCCTTCGCCGTACCGCAGAACACGGGAAACTCGTGGATCGTGCCGCGCTTGGAGAACGTCACGAAATCGCGGATCGTCGGATTGCGTTGGCCCGAAAGCTGGACGACGCGATCCAGAATGCCGCGCAACCCGCTGATCGAGGCCAGCTCCTCGTCGCTGAAACTCTCGTCCATGCCCTTCGCGGCGAAATCGTAGTTGAGCGCCTCCGACAGCAGCGCCAGGCTGTCGACCGGCTTGGCGAGGCCTTCCACGAGTTCGCGCTTGGCCTCCGCGATCGCCCGCGTCTCGCCCGGGATCACATAGATGGCCGGTGCCACCCGCACCCGCGCCGGCTCGCGTCCCGCGCGCAGCACCTCCGCCTTGAACGCGGCATAGCTTTTGCGGCCGACCTCGAGGTTGGGATAGACCGCAAACACAAGCTCGCCCCAGCGCGCCGCGAACTGCCGTCCGCGGCCGGATTGGCCCGCCTGCATGACGACGGGGCGCCCTTGCGGCGTGCGCGGCACCGTGAACGGCCCGCTCGACGAAAAGTAGCGTCCCTTGTGATCGAGCGTGCGCACCTTGGCGGGATCGGCGAACCGGCCGGAGGCGCGATCGGCGACGATGGCGTCGTCCTGCCAGCTGTCCCAATGGCCGAGCACCACCTCCATGAATTCGTCGGCCTGATCGTAGCGGGCGTCGTGCTCGAGGTGATCGGCGCGGCCAAAGTTATGCGCCTCCGACGAGTTGAGTGACGTCACGCAATTCCATGCCGCGCGTCCGCCGAGCATGTGGTCAAGCGTGCCGAAAAGGCGCGCGACGTGGAACGGCTGATAGTAGGTCGTCGAGTACGTGGCGCCGAGGCCGAGGTGGCGCGTGGCCTGGCCCATCGTCGCGATGATCGTGGTCGGCTCCAGCTTCACCACGCGGATGCCGTGGCGCAGCGCTTCGGCGGGATCGTTGCCGAGGATGTCGGGCAGCGCCAGCCGGTCGTCGAAGAAGGCGAGGTGGAACTTGCCGGCCTCCAGCGTGCGCGCGATGGACTGGTAGTATGCCGGCGACAGAAAATCGGGCGCGGCGGCGGGATGCCGCCAGGAGCCGACATAGTTGGAGCAGTTCTGGGCTTGCAGAAAACCGATCAGGGTCATCTGCCGCTGCTGGCCCGTCATGTCTGTCGTCCTCCCTGCGCCGGCGCTTGTTCGTCCAGCATATTGCTGCCACCACCCTGCCGATAGTTCGGCTGGGGACGCAACGTGTCATGCCGCGCGGCGACGCTACCACGCACCGCCGCAGCGGGCTTGATGCCGGTCAGGCGTGGCGCGGTGGGTGGTGAATCTCAGCGTTGACTCCTTCGCGTATCGCCAAGGCTTTGCGCCGCAGCGCTCCGGCATCGGCACGCGCGACGACCCGACCTCTGCCGATGACCCCGCCGGACCGCCTCCGCCGACCCTCGCGCAGACCATCCTCGTCCCGTCGGATCTGCGGCCGGTCGGCGGCAGCAGCCGCCCGGCCGGGCCGCGCGCCACCCGCACCCACCACGCGATCGAGGGCCTTAACCGTTCATTGACCGTGTCGGCACACGCGCCGTGCCCGGCGGCTTCAACCTCTTGCCATCAATTGAACACTGTTTATATATACCCGGAATGAACATCGTTCATTTCATCCGGAGACGACAGCCCATGTCGACACCCTTACGCGAGCGCTGCTTGGCATGGCTGCTGGGAGCCGCGTCCCGCGCCGGCGATTGGTCGCTCGATCGCGAGCTGGCCCTCGTCATGCAGGTCGGCCGGCCGGTCGTGTGGTGCCCCGCCGCCCCGTGGCGGCCCCGTGGCGCCCGGTGGCAGGGGAGGGCGCCGATCCGCGACCTGACACAATGCCATTGATTAACCGGACTCAGTGAAAACAGAGGCTTGGGCCGCAGTCTTCGGATCGCGGCTGCAATCAGACACTTGCCCGCGAGGACCCCATGTCGAAGGCCCTGCTGACCAGCCGGCGGTTCGCCCCCGTGTTCGTGTGCCAGTTCTTCTCGGCCCTGAACGACAACCTGATCAAGAACGCGCTCGTCATGCTGATCGTCTACCGCCTGTCGGCGGAGACGGCCGGCTACCTGGTGCCGCTGGCCGGCGCCGTGCTGATGGCCCCGTTCGTCGTCCTGTCTGCGCTTGGCGGCGAGCTGGCCGATCGCTTCGACAAGGCCCGCGTCGCCCGATACCTGAAGCTCGCCGAGCTGCCGGTCGCCGTTCTGGCCGCGGCAGGTCTCTATGCCCAATCGATCCCGCTCATGTTCCTCGCGCTCGCCCTGTTTGGCATCGTCTCGGCACTCTTCGGGCCGGTCAAGTACGGCATCCTGCCCGATCATCTGGGCAAGCACGAGCTGGCCGCCGGCAATGCCTACGTCGAGGCCGGCACGTTTCTCGCGATCCTGCTTGGCATGATGCTCGGCAACCTCGCCGTGGCGACCGGCGCGCCGGTCTGGCTGGCCGCGGCAATGGTCGCGATGGCCGCACTCGCCTGGGCATCCGCGCGCGCCATCCCGCCGACCGGCAGCGCCGCGCCCGATCTCGCCGTGACGCCCAATCCCCTGCGCTCCACCGCGCGCCTCCTCGCAGAGTTGAAGGCGGATCGGCGGCTTTGGATCGGCGGGCTCATCACCGGCTGGTTCTGGTTCGTCGGCGCCGCCGTCCTGTCGATCCTGCCGCTGCTCGTCACCCAGCGCATCGGCGGCACGCCCGGCATCGTCACGCTGTCGCTGGCGCTGTTCACCGTCGGCATCGCGCTTGGCTCGGCATTGGCCGCACGCGCCAGCCGCCAGCGCCCGAACATGGCCTTGGTGCCCCTGGCTGCGCTGCTGATCGCGCTCTTCGCGCTCGATCTGTCCTGGGCTGCCGCGGGCTGGATGCCCGGACCCGATCCGCGCGACGTCCAGGCGTTCGTCGCCGATGTGGCCGCCTGGCGTTTGATGTTCGATCTCGTTGGCCTCGCCGCCGCCGGTGGTCTCTTCATCGTGCCCGCCTTCGCTGCCGTCCAGGCCTGGGCGCCGGCCGATCGGCGCGCGCGAGTCGTCGCCGCCTGCAACGTGCTCTCCGCGCTGTTCATGACGGCGGCGGCCCTGATCCTCATGGCGCTGCAAGCTGCCGGCGCCAGCGTTCCCGTGCTGTTTGGCGCACTCGGTCTCGCCAGCCTTGCCGTACTCGTCCTAGTCCTGCGCGCCTGGGGTCGCGAGGGTATCAAGGATCTCGTCGCCTTCGTCTTCCGCGCCACGCTCGACCTGGAGGTGAAGGGGCTCGAGAACATCCCGGCCGAAGGCACGCGCGCCATCATCGCCCCCAATCACGTCAGCCTGCTCGACGCCGCGATCATGCATGCGATCCTGCCGTCGCACGCGACGTTCGCCATCGACACCGCGATGTCGGAAAAGCGCTGGGTGAAGCCTTTCCTGAAGCTCGTGCGCACGCAGCCGATCGATCCGACCAAGCCGCTCGGCACCCGCCATCTGGTTCACCTCGTGCGCGGTGGCGAGACGCTCGTCATCTTCCCCGAAGGCCGCCTCACCGTGACCGGCGGGCTGATGAAGGTCTACGACGGCACGGCCATGATCGCCGACAAGGCCGACGCCGTCATCGTGCCTATCCGCATCGAAGGACCCGAGCGCTCGCCGTTTGGCTACCTGAGCGGCCGCCAGACGCGCAAGACCTGGTTCCCCAAGACCACCGTCACCATCCTGCCGCCCGAGAAGATCGAGGTCGAGCCGTCACTGAAGGGCAAGCCGCGCCGTCAAGCAGCCGGTGCGCGCTTGCAGGACATCATGGTCGACACCGCCGTGCGCTGCGCCCGCCTCGACCAGACGGTGTTCTCCGCCGTCGCCGAAGCGCGCCGCACGCGCGACACCGGCCGCCCGATCCTCGCAGACCCGACCGGCGCGAAACTGTCCTACCGCAAGCTCATTCTTTCCGCGCAGGTGCTCGGCCGCAAGCTCGCGCTGCTCGCCGCTGAGGGCGAAGCCGTCGGCGTCATGCTGCCGTCCTCCGTCGCCTCCGTCGTGAGCTTTCTGGCGCTGCAGTCCGTCGGCCGCGTGCCGGCGCCATGATCAACTTCACCGCCGGCGCCCGCAACATCGAAGGTGCCTGCACGGCGGCCGCCGTCAAGGTCGTGGTCACGTCCCGCCTGTTCGTGGAGAAGGCGCGGCTCGCCGACCTCGTCGCCGCCATCGAGACCCACACGCCCGTCGTCTACCTGGAAGACATCAGGACGACGATTACGCGCGCCGACAAGGTCGCGGGCCTGCTGTGCGGCGATCGCGAGCAGGTCGCCCGGCGCGCCGACGACCCCGCCGTCATCCTCTTCACGTCAGGCTCGGAAGGCACGCCCAAGGGCGTCGTGCTCTCCCACAGAAACATCCTCGCCAATGCCATCCAGTGCCTGACGCGCGTCACGGCCAACGGCGAGGACACCGTCTTCAACGTGCTGCCGACGTTCCATTCGTTCGGCCTGACGGCCGGCGTGGTGATGCCGCTGACCGCAGGCATTCCGATCTATCTTTATCCCTCGCCGCTGCACTATCGCATCGTGCCCGAACTCGTCTATCAGACCAACGCCACGATCCTGTTTGGCACCGACACGTTCCTCAACGGCTACGCGCGCGCCGCCCACCCCTACGACCTCGCGCGTCTGCGCCTGGTGGTTGCCGGCGCCGAGCCGGTCAAGGGCAAGACACGCGCGACCTACATGGAGAAGTTCGGCGTTCGCATCCTCGAAGGCTACGGCGTCACCGAGACCGCGCCCGTGCTGGCACTGAACACGCCGCTCGCCAACCGCTCCGGCACCGTCGGTCGACTGGCGCCGCTGATGCGCGCGCGCCTGGAGCCGGTGCCCGGCATCGCCGAAGGCGGACGCCTGTATGTCGCCGGCCCCAATGTCATGCTTGGCTACCTGCGCGCGGAGAACCCCGGCGTACTGGAGGCCCCGCACGAGGGCTGGCACGACACCGGCGACATCGTCGCCATCGACAAGGACGGCTTCATTCGCATCCTCGGCCGTGCCAAGCGCTTCGCCAAGATAGGCGGCGAGATGGTGTCGCTGACCGCGGCCGAAGCGTTGGCGTCGGAGGCCTGGCCCCAGACCGTGACGATGGTCGTCACCGTACCCGATGCGAGGAAGGGCGAGCGCCTCGTGCTGATGACGACCGAGGCGAGCCACACCCGCGATGCGCTTCTGGCCGCCGCGCGCACCAAGGGCGTCCCCGAGCTGATGGTCCCCGCCGAGATCCTGTGCGTGCCGGCCCTGCCGCTGCTCGGCTCGGGCAAGCCCGACTATGTCACAGCCACGCGGCTGGCCGCCGAGCGCGCCTCAAGCCCGCCCAATGCTGCTCTCGCGGCGGCGGAATAGCCGCAGCCGCGAGCCTGCGTTGCCGACGCAGGCGGTCTGCCACGCCGCCTCCGCAATTGGCCGTCACCACTGACGGTCGATGGCCGCGCGCCCGATCGTGCGCGACCATGGGGCGACACGTCAGCGATATCAATATCTTGACGACGCGCCTTGAGGCGTTCTTCAGTGCGCCGCCGAGGTTTTCGGACGCCCGCCCGCACGCGACGATGCCGGCGAAACGGAGAAGTTTGATTATGTCGCACGCGCTGTTTCGCTCCGCCCGGACACCCCTGCTGGCGCTGGCCCTGTTGATCGCCGCCGCGCCGGCCGCACTGGCGACCCAGGCGGCCGATCGCATGAAGCCCAACAACGGCTGCCAGAACACCGGCCCCGCCTTCGAGCCCTGGCTCGAAGGCTTCAAGCGCAAGGCCGCCACAGCCGGCATCTCGCCGCGCACCATCGCCTCCGCGCTCGACGGCATGACGCTCGACCAGGCCGTTCTGCGCCGCGACAGGGGCCAGTCGTTCTTCGCCCAGTCTTTCCTGTCGTTCTCCGACAAGCTGGTGAAGGATTACCGCATCACCAACGGTCGCAAGCGGCTGACGACCTTCGCACGCCACTTCGACAGGGCCGACAAGGAATACGGCGTACCAGGCGCCGTCATCACCGCCTTTTGGGCGTTGGAGAGCGACTTCGGCGCCGGCATGGGCAAGCTCTCGGTGTTGCGCGCGCTCGCCACGCTGGCGTGGGACTGCCGCCGCGGCGAGATGTTCACAGGGCAGTTGCTCGCGGCCTTGAAGATCATCGAGCGCGGCGACCTGCGGGCGCAGGACATGATCGGCTCGTGGGCCGGCGAACTCGGCCAGACACAGTTCCTGCCCACGCATTATCTCGACATCACCGTCGACTGGGACGGTGACGGCCGCCGCGACCTGATGAAGAGCGAGGCCGACATCATCGGCTCGACCGCCGCCTTCCTGAAATCGATCGGCTGGCGCAAGGGTGAGCCCTGGCTGGAAGAGGTCGACATTCCCAAGGATCTGCCCTGGGAGGAAGCCGACCTGACGATCCGCCATCCCCGTGCGTGGTGGGCCAAGCGCGGCGTGCGCTTCGCCAATGGCAAGCCGCTGCCGGCCGACGACCTGCCCGCAGCCCTCCTCATCCTGCAAAGCCGTCACGGCCCCGCCTTCCTGGCCTACCCGAACTTCGACGTCTTTACCGCCTGGAACCAGTCGCTCAACTACGCCACGACAGCGGCCTACCTCGCCACCCGCATCGCCGGCGCGTCCGCCATGCAGAAGGGCACGGCGCACCTCTTGCCCGTGCTCGATTTCGAACAGGCCCGGGAGCTCCAACGCCTGCTTCTCGCGCGCGGCCTCGACGTCGGCGAGATCGACGGCAAGATCGGTGCGGCAACGCGCGCCGCCGTCCGCCAGATGCAGATCCGTTTGAAGATGCCCGCCGACAGCTACCCCACGCCCGAGCTGCTAGAAGCGCTGCAGCGCGCGCGCTGAGTAAAGCACATCGATGCGGGCGGTGTCGGCATGCCCGTGCACGTGTCCCTCGCAGGGAGCGTGCGTCCTACAAGATGAACTTCGACAGGTCCGCGTTGCGGGCGAGGTCGCCGATGCGCTGGTTGACGTAGGCTGCGTCGATCGTGACCGTCTGCCCGCTGCGCTCGGACGCGTCGAACGAGATCTCGTCGAGCACCCGCTCCATCACCGTCTGCAGCCGCCGCGCACCGATGTTCTCGACCGTCGCGTTGACCTGAACGGCGATGTCGGCAAGAGCGTCGATCGCATCGTCGGTGAACGAAAGCGTCAGGCCTTCCGTCGCCATCAGCGCCACGTATTGCTTGATCAGGCTCGCCTCGGGCTCCGTCAGGATGCGGCGGAAATCGCTGCGCGTCAGCGGCTTCAGCTCGACGCGGATCGGCAGGCGGCCCTGCAACTCCGGCAACAGGTCCGACGGCTTGGCGACATGGAACGCGCCCGACGCGATGAACAGGATATGGTCGGTCTTCACCGGGCCATGCTTGGTCGAGACCGTCGTGCCCTCGATCAGCGGCAGCAGATCGCGCTGCACGCCCTCGCGGCTGACGTCGGCGCCGCCCCGTCCCGCCTCCGAGCGCGAGCAGATCTTGTCGATCTCGTCGAGAAACACGATGCCGTCGTTTTCGACCGACCGCACCGCTTCCTGCACGATCTGGTCGCCGTCGATCAGCTTGTCGCTCTCCTCCGCGATCAGAACATCGTAGCTGTCGGAGACCGTCACGCGACGCGCCTTCTTGCGCTGGCCGAACGCCTTGCCGAGCATGTCGGAGATGTTGATCGCGCCGACCGAGGCGCCCGGCTGGCCCGGGATCTCGAACATCGGCATGCCCCCGCCCGAGTCTCGTCACCTGGATCTCGATCTCCTTGTCGTTGAGCTCGCCCGCGCGCAACCGCTTGCGAAAGCTCTCGCGCGTCGCCGGCGAGGACGTCGGCGCCGACCAGCGCGTCGAGCACGCGCTCTTCGGCGTTCTTTTCCGCCTGCGCCCGCACTTCCTTGCGCCGCACCTCGCGCACCAGCGCCGATGCCCACCTCGACCAGATCGCGCACGATGCTTTCCACGTCGCGGCCGACATAGCCGACCTCGGTGAACTTCGTCGCCTCGACCTTGAGGAACGGCGCGCCCGCGAGCCTGGCGAGCCGCCGCGAGATCTCCGTCTTGCCGACGCCGGTCGGGCCGATCATCAGGATGTTCTTGGGCAGCACCTCCTCCTTGAGGTCGCCCGCGATCTGCTGGCGCCGCCAGCGGTTCCTGAGCGCGATGGCGACGGCACGCTTGGCATCGCCCTGGCCGACGATGAATCGGTCGAGCTCGGAGACGATCTCGCGCGGGGAGAAGTTGGTCATTGCGGGGCAGGTTCCGTCAGCTGCGGTCGGTCGCGGTCGGTTGCGCTCGGCGAGGAGCGGGCGCCACCAGGCGCCAGACCCGCAACATAGTGAGGCCGGGCCGCAAGTGCGAGCCCTGATCGGCGGCCCCAGCCGCACCGGATCGGCCCCGCCGGGCTCGGGCCCCGCGGCCGCCCCTCAGCTGTACCGGGCCATCGCCTCCGCCCGCGACGACAGGAACTCCACGCCCACGCAGCGCCCGTTGCGGTATTTCAACTCGCAGTCCACCTGGAACAGATCGTCCGGAATCTGCAGGCTGAATCGCAGCGGCAGGATCGTCTCGCAGGCAAGCTCCAGCCGCGCTCCCATGGGCGAGATGTCGCGCACGGTGCAGGGCAGGTAGATCCCGTCGCTGAAACAGAGCCGACCTGCGAGGTTGACGGTGCGGCGCACGGCGCGGCGGCGGTCTTGCTGACTGGCAAGCTCACGCACGATCATGGGTGTCTGTCTCCTGTGGCGACCCTTCATCGCCACACGATAGGCAGACGACTTTCAACGCTTGCGAAATCCGCGCCCCCAAATTCGATCGGCATTTCGCGCGTGTCGTAGACAAATTTCGCAAATGCGCCTGGCGCGCGCCCTTGCACGAACCGTCAGAAATTTTCGGCGCGACCATGAACCTTCTACGCCATGGCTGCGACGAAGCTTGCATGAGCCGGAGGGCTCTGAGCTGAAACCCTTAAGTGACCGGAAGGACCCGTATCATGTTCATGCGCATCGCCATCGCCGCAGGGTTGACGAGTGCCGTTCTCGCCGCCGCCGTTGCCAGCGTTCCCGCCAGCGCCGGCCCCCTCTACGACGCGTTCTGCAAGGGACCGACGCCGACGCCGCAGCATGTCTGCGACACCATCAAGGCCGCTGAAAAGAACAAGCCTGCTGCCGCCTCCGCCCAGCTTCAGGCCAATGGCGACGCTGCCAGCCAGCTCCAGGCCAGCCAGCCTCAGGCCAGCCAGTCCGCACAGGCGAAGGTCAAACGGAGATGAGCGCTCACGCCTGACCCGCGCTCACGCCTGACGCTTGCTTGCGTCACGCTGGAGATACCGTGTCTGCCGCTCGCAGCGGACACGGCAAGGGAGCGGGTGCCCGACCCCGACGGTTCGAGACCGCCGCCGGGCCCAGGGCGTCCGCTCCCGCCCGCCGGTTACGCAGCCCCCAGCCGCGGCATCAGTCGCACCGCATTGTTGCGCTCGATATCGTGCAGCTCCTCGGTGTCGAAGCCGACGCCGGCGAGGTCGCGCACCGTCGCCAGGCTCGGGCCCATCGGCGGAAAGTCCGTGCCGAACAGCACGTGCTTGGCCGTCACGATCTGCAACAGGGACGTCAGCGCGTAGGTGTTCGCAGCACCTGCGACGTCGTAGTGGAACCGCTTCATCTCGTGGATGGCGCCTTTCGGCAGCCGTGTCGCGCGCTCCTTCAGGTTCTTCAACATATGCTCCACGCGCCCCGCCAGGAATGGCAGCGTGCCGCCCGCATGCGACCAGATGAACCGGATGTCGGGATAGCGCGCCGCCTGTCCCGAGAACATCAGCCCGAGCATCGCCCGCGAGGTGTCCGTGCCGTACTCGAGCACCGAAGCCGGCACGTCCGGGATCAGGTTCTTGCAGCAGTTGGCAGCCGTCGGGTGCACGTGCACGACCGCCTTGCGCCGGTTCAGCTCGGCCATGACGGGCTCGAATTTTTCGTTGCCCAGCCAGATGTCACCGTAGCTCGTGAAGAAGTGCATGCCGTCCGCCTTCAGCACGTCGTAGGCGTAGGCGATCTCCGCCAGCGCGTCGTCCACGTTGGGCATCGGCAGCGCGGCGAACAGGCCGAAACGGGCGGGCCGCTCCTGCACCAGCTTCGCGCCATACTCGTTGCAGTCGCGCGCGAGCTGTTTGGTCACCGCCCTGTCGCCGAAGAAAAGGCCGGGATTGGTGACCGAGACCACGGCAGTGGCGACGCCGGCCTCGTCCATGTCCTCGATCGAGCGCGCCGGCGTCCACTCCGTGTTGGCCTTCTGCAAAAGCTCGCGGCCCGAGACGGCCGTGATCCAGGCCGGCGGCGCGAAATGATGATGGACGTCGATGCGATGCGGCTTGGCGGCCATGAGTTGGATCTCCCTGTGTGTCCGATCGTACGTATCAAAAACGCACCTGTTTGGCAGGCCGCCGAAGCGGGCAGGTGTGCAGCACGCCCGCCCGGCCCACTCACGACGTGCCCGCGCGCGTCGTTTCTACCTTCCCCAGAGCAGCACCAGCGGGTCGAGGCCGCGCGCAATCTCCAGCAGGCCCGCGCGCACTGCGTCCGGCATCTCGCCGAACGGCTGGCGTGGCGCGTCGCACGCGATGATGCCGCCCGCATGCATCAGCGCCTTGGCGCTCAACAGCCCGCCCTGCCGGTTCTCCCAGTTGATCAAGGGCAGCCAGCGGGCATAGGCGGCGACGGCGTCCGCGCGCCGGCCGGCGAGGAAGGGATCGAGGATCTGTCGGATCCCGTCGGGATAGCCGCCGCCGGTCATCGCCCCCGTCGCGCCCGCGTCGAGATCGGCCATCAGCGTGATGCCTTCCTCGCCGTCCCACGGCCCCTCGATCGCATCGCCGCCAAGTTGGATCAGCGCGCGCAGTTTTGTCGCCGCCCCCGCCGTCTCGATCTTGAAATACGAGACGTTGGCGATTTCGCGCGCCATGCGGGCCAGAAGCTCCGCGCTCAAGGTGACGCCGCTGACCGGGGCATCCTGGATCATGATCGGGATCGAGATCGCATCCGACAGCCGCTGGAAGAATGCCACCGTCCGCGCCTCGCTCGCGCGGATCGTGGCGCCGTGATAGGGCGGCATCACCATGACCATCGCGGCGCCCGCTGCCTCTGCCCGCCGCGAGCGCGCGATGCAGATGTCGGTGGCGAAATGCGTTGTCGTCACGATCACCGGCACGCGGCCGGCCACATGCGCGAGGATCTCGCGCGTCAGGATCTCGCGCTCGTCGTCGGCCAGTGCGAACTGCTCCGAGTAGTTGGCGAGAATGCAAAGCCCATGCGAGCCGGCATCGATCATGAAGTCGACGCAGCGCTTCTGGCTGGCGAGGTCGAGCCCGCCTGCGGCGTCGAACGTGGTCGGCACGACGGGAAACACGCCCGTGTAGCGCGGGGCGAGCCGAGAGGGTGGAGCCGGTGTCGTCATCTGTGCTCAGATCTCCGTTTCGCCGAACCGTGCGGTCTCGTAATGTCGCGTGCCCTCGCGTCCAGTTTCGGATGCCAAGGCGCCGCCTGGCAAGACACTCGCCCGCTCACCCGTATGTGGCGAACCGGTCGAGCAGTCGCCCCGGCAGGATGCGCTTCAAGACGCTGGCGCCATGCGCGGGGATCGTGACGGGGTAGCGCAGCTTCGGACGGCGGGCCTCCACCGCATGCACGAGCTTGGCCGCGACCGCTTCCGGCTCCAGCTTGAACGTCTGCCGTCCGCCCGCCGCGAGCCCCGCGACCATGCGCCGATAGCGCTCCGCGTGCACCGAGCCCTCAAGGTCGATGGCCGATTTTGCCGCCGCGAGCGCCGTTTCCACGAAGCGCGAGCGGATCGGTCCCGGCTCGATCAGCGACACCAGGATGCCGCTGCCGGCGAGTTCGATGCGCATGGCGTCGCTCAGCGCTTCGAGCGCGAATTTCGAGGCGCAATAGGCGCCCCGCCACGGCAGCGCGACAACGCCCAGCACCGACGAGCAGTTGACGATGCGGCCATGCCCCTGCCGGCGCATCGCCGGAATGACGGCGCAGGTCAGCGCGTGCGTGCCGACCACGTTGACCTCCAGCTGGCGTGACAGCGCATAGGGCGGCAGGTCCTCCACCGCGCCCGGCTGCCCGTAGGCGGCGTTGTTGAACAAGGCGTCGAGCCGCCCGCCCGTGCGCTGCAGCGCCTCGCCAGCGCACGCCGCGATCGATGCCGGGTCCGTCAGCTCAAGATGCAGAGCTTCCACGCCCAACTCGTCCTCGAGCCGCGCACGATCCTCGCGTCTGCGCGCCGTCGCGAACACGCGCCAGCCCCGCGCCTTCATCACCTCGGCCGACGTCCATCCGATACCTGATGAGCAGCCCGTGATCAGGATCACCCGCTGCGGCGCCGATGTCGCCAGGGCGGCATCGCTCGAAGTCTCGACGTTCATGGCGTTGGCCTCGTTCGCGGCTGCCTCAGGTGCCGATCGACTGCGTGACGCCGCCGTCGACGACCAGAAGATGGCCGGTGATGTAGCTGGCTTCGTCGCTGGCGAGGAATAACGCCGCATCGGCGACATCCTCGGGCCTGCCTAGGCGGCGCAGCGGCACCTGGCCCGCGCGCCGGCTGCGATAGGCCTCATAGGCCGCCTCTTCCTCGGTCTTGTTGACGCCGAGCGCGCCGACGACCTGGTTGCGCACCATCGGCGTGTCGATGAAGCCCGGCAGGATCGCGTTGCAGCGAATGCCGATCGGTCCGTACTGGACCGCGAGCACGCGCGTGAAATGATCGATGGCCGCCTTCGACGTCGGATAGGCGATGTAGTTGAGGCCCAGGTGCCGGCTGCCTGAGATCGACGAGATGTTGATGATCGAGCCCGCCCCCTGCTGGCGCATGTGCGGCAGCGCAGCGCGGCAGGCGCGCAGGACGCTCTTGAGGTTGGTGTCGAACACGTGGTCCCAGTCGGCCTCCGCGACCTCCTCCACGCCGCCCGGCGCCAGGATGCCGACATTGTTGACCAGGATGTCGATGCGTTGCCAGCGCGTCACCGCCGCCGCGATCATGGCCTCCACGTCATGGGCAAGGGAGACGTCCGCCGTCACCACATGGCACGAGCCGCCCGCGTCTGAGATCAAAGCGCCGGTCTCCGCGGCTGCCTCCGCGCGCACGTCGGCGACCAGCACGTTGGCGCCCTCGCGCGCGAACGCGACCGCGATGGCGCGCCCGTTGCCCGAACCCGCGCCGCTGACGACGGCCGTCCGTCCCGCGAGCCTTGGCACGCCGGTCTGCCGAGCCATGAGCCTAGCTCCTATCTGTCTTGCGCCTTTGCCGCGCTCGCCTCTCACCCGCCGCTTGCCTGGGACCCGCACGCCGCGAATAATTGTCGATATGCGCCCCAATAATCATCAACGCCGCTGGCGACGCAATGGCCCGCGGCTCCGGAGGAGACCTCAATGAGCGCGCTCAAGAGTGCCACCACGCCCCAGGACAAGCGCAAGAAGGTCTGGAAGGAGATCTTCTATTACAGCGACGGACTGAAGATCGCCGGTCACCTCTACATTCCCAAGGATCTGAAGAAGGGGGAAAAGCGCCCCGCGGTCCTGTCGCTGGCCGGCTACACCGGCATGAAGGACGTCTACGGCATGGACGTGCCCTACCGGCTTTGGGAGGAGGGCTACATCGTGCTGGCCATCGACAACCGGGGCTTCGGCTCCAGCGAGGGCGAGCGCGGCCGCCAGCGCCCCCTCGAGCAGGCGCAGGACAGCTACGACGCCATTACCTATTTGGAAACCGTCGACGGCGTCGATCCCGAGCGCATCGGCATCTACGGCACGAGCTTCGGCGGCGCCAACGGCGTCTGGGTGACGGCATTCGATAAGCGCGTGAAGGCGCTCGTCACCTCCGTCATGGTCGCGGAGGGCGAGCGCTGGATGAAGGTCATGCGCCGGCCTTCGGAGTACGCCGCCTTCAAGAAGCGTCTCGATGCCGCGGCAAGGAAGCGGGTCGCCACCGGCGAGATCGAAAAGCTGAACGTGCTGGAAATGATGCCCGCCGATCCCCACACGCTCAGCGTCATCAAGGCGCACCATCAGAAGGACCACCGATACGTGTCCGACTACGATTCGGAGAGCGCGGAGGCGTGTATGCGCTACAAGCCGGAGTGGGTGGCGCCCTACATCTCGCCCCGCCCGGTGCTGGTGATCTACGCCGAGAACGACGAGCTGTGTACCGATGAAGCGCTGCACTGCTACGAGAAACTGGGCGAGCCCAAGAAGCTGGTCGTTCTGCCCAGGGCCCAGCACTACGAGTCGTACTACTTCGTGAACCCCGAGATGCACGAGCGCGGCATGTCCGAGGCCGTGGCCTGGTTCCGAAAGTACCTGTGAAGCCGCGCCGGCCCGCTGGCCGGAAATGAAAAGGGGCGGCGCCATCTGGCCCGCCCCTTTTCGTGTCTACCCATGCGTCGGGCGAGACAGATCAGTGCCGCGTGGCCGCGGGTATCTGCTGCAACTCGAGTGCGGCCATGACCAGCGGGTCTACGCTTTCGTTCACGGGCTCGTCCACGCTGGCAGCCTCGGCAACGACCGGCCGCTCGATGATGACGGCTTCCGCATGCCGCCACAGCCGCTCGAAGCATGTCGTGCCCCAAGCCGCGGCTTCCGCGTTGCCCGAAACATGGTTCTCGTAGGCGTCGCGCTTGGCAGGATCGCGGCGCATGGTGTCGCCGATCCACACCGACGCTTCGTCGGCCACGAGTTGCTCATGCGCGTCGAGCAGGCGCAGATTGCGCGCCAGACGGATCTCGTCGAACAGCCGGGGATGCGTGATCGCCAGGCCGCCGATGCCGGCGTCTGAGGCGTAGATGGCACGGACCGTGATGCCATGTGCTACCAACTCTGCGGCGCACGACACGAGCGCCAGGCTGACCGGGCTGTCGACCGATCGCGCGATCAGCGTGATGACCGATCCACTCTGCGCATCAGAGCGATCTGTCAGGGCGGCCGTGATGAAGGCCTTGAGCTTCGTTTCCTTGTCTTCTTTCTTGACGACTTGCATGCCGGGCGGAGCCTTTGAGTGCATATCGGAGTTCCCTGACGGGCCGGGCGCGGTGGCGTAGGAGCCAGTCGAGCCCGTGCTCTTCTCGTTGCGTTTCATTAGCGCCCAAACCCGTTAAATTAGCCTTGCCAAGCGTCGCGTCGCGGAACGGTCCGGCGGCGATTTCGATAAATCCGCTAGTTGATCGAGCGCGGGGCTTCCCGATCCAGTCCGGCGATCGCGTACGCATGGCCATTGGCGTCACCGCCCAGACCCTCCGCTGCCTCCAGCACGGCCGCTGCTGCCGCCGCCGCCGCTTCCGCATCTGACGCCGGCCCAGGCTCGTCGGCTGGCGGCGAAGAGGCGGCAGGTCCCGGCAGCAGGATCGGCTCGGTCGGCGTGACCGGCTCTGCCGCCGCGATCACAGGGTGCGGCTGTGCCGCGACGCGAGCCGGCTGCGCCGGCACCTCGAACGTGGCCGCCGCACGGCGCGCCAGCTCGGCCAAGGCTTGCGGCAAGCGGCCTTCCGACGTCGGCAGTGTGAAGGTGGCCGTCTCGCGCGACACCGTCACGTCGATGCCGTGCAGCCCTTCTGCCACGGCCACCTGAAGCCGCGCGTTGTCTCGGTCGCTGTCAGCCGGCAGCGGCGCGGCCTGCGCAATCTCCGTGACGAGCACCTCTGTGACGTCCGCATCTGTGAGGGAGGCAGTTGGCCGCGGCAGCGGGATCACGTTTTCGGGCATCGGCGCGGCCTCGACGCGATGCGCCGCCGCCGTCGCGTTGCCCGCACTGCGCACGAAACGCGGCAACTCGTCGGTGCCGTTCGCTTCCGCCGCTAGCGACGAGGTGCGCCGACCGCCGGAGCGGGGCTCCGCCGTCGACCCGGCGCCCACGGCACCGATGACCGGCCGCGCGGCGGTCGCTGTGTTGCTGTTGTCGGCGCGCACGACCTCCACGTCCGCCTCGCTCACAGTCGCGCGGGCGCGCTCCACGTTCTGGAACGCGGATGCCGTACGCCGGTAGTCACGACTGGGCTGGGTGCGCGGCTCGCCGGACGCATCCATCGCAAAGGCGGAGCCGAGCTCGGCCGCCGCACCCGGTGCGTAGGCGCCGAACTGCGCGTTGAGCGCCGGTGCGGCCGCACCACGCGCTGGCACGCCAGTCGGGACCGGGGCCTGGGCAGCGGTGCGTGCGCGCTGACTGGTCCGTGCGCCCGCTGCGGGATGCGTGCCAAGGCTCGCATCCCCATAGCGCCGAGCCGACGCTGCCGGCGGCACGAGCGGAAAGGCCGGCCGTGTGTCGCCGCCACCCGGCCGCGTCGGATCGACTGCGGTGGTAGGCATCGGCTGAACCGGCGGATATCCCGTCGCCGCAGCCATCGCCGCGGCCGACGTCGCCGCCTCCTGCGGAACGGGCAACTCCGGACCGGCCTCGACCCTGAGCCGTCGCCGCTCGGTTTCCGCGCGCTTGGACGCACCCATCACCGCCCCGAGGATGATGTCCGACCACGCGCCGTCCTTGAAGCGGTAGACGCGGAAGGAATCCGAGCCCGCAAACTTGCTGCCCTGCCGTTCCAGCTTGCGCCGGATCGTAGCGTTGGTCGGCAGCATCGAGCGCTTGAAGATCTTCTCCTTCTCGAAGCTCGCGAACAGGTTGGCGAGCAGGTGCGCTTCCTGCTGCAGCTTCAGGCGCACGTCGGGATTGGCCCGCTTGGGCGCGTCGAGCGGCACCGCGACATAGAAGTCGCCCGAGTAGTCGAACACCACGTGGCGGAAGATCTCGAACTTCTCGCGCGTCTCCTCGTCCTTATGGATGTCGGTGAACTTGGACAGGATCTGGATAGACCGGCCCGCGCTCCGCGGCCTGCATCTTCGGCACCAGCGTGTGCAGCCGGTTGTGCATCGGCCGTCCGATCGAGACGAGCAGCAGGCACAGGTCGACGAACACTGCGATGGCGAGCGGAATGTAGTCGCGCTTCGACAGTCCAACGGTCTCGCCGGCTGCTGCCAGCTTTGCGGCAACCGCGCTGCTCTCCACCGACTGCACCGCCTTCTGCTGCAACTCGCGCAGCTCCTCGGCCGACGGCGGCAGCTTGAACGACAGCGCCCCGAAGAACGTCGCGGTCAGCCGGCGGAAGGCCTCGATCGTCGCCTCGGAGCCTTCGACGGCCGCGATCTTCGGCTTCTCCAGCTCCGGCAGCTGGTCGATGGCGCGCACGACGCCCTTCAGCGCCGTCTGCAGCTGCGGGTCGGGGCAGGCGAACGTACCGCCCTTGGTGTCGGGGAAGACGGTCTTGTCGGCGCGCTCGGCGAGATCGGCGCGGATCTGCTTGAGCTGCGGATCGGTGCGGAAGGCGTTGAAGCCCGTTACCGTCAGGTCGAGCTTGCGCGACAGGGCACGCATGAAGTCGTTGCGCGTGCCATCCACGGCGCTGATCGTGCCGTTGGCGCCGCTGACGATCTTCGCCATCTCCGCGTTGAGCGCGCCGACGTCGCCCTTGATCGTGCCGATGCGGCCCTTGACGAAGTCGGAGGCGAAGCCGAAGCGCGCAGCGTCGTCGTCGCGCAGCTTGCGCCGCGGGCCGTCGCCAGGACGGCTGTTGGGACACGACGTCCCGCGCTCGCGCTCTTCCTCCGCCTTCTGCGTGGAGACCTCGGTGAGCTGCACGAGCGTCGCCTGCAACTGCTCGAGCCGCGTGGATGCCCCATGCAGTGCGCCTTGCACCTGAGCGACGGCGGATTCGGCCGAGCGCGTGGTCTCCGAGCGGCTTTCCAGCACCTTCCAGTAGAAGCCGAACCCGAAGCCGACCGAGATGATCGTCAGGAAGACGTAGCCGCCGATATAGATGAGCTTGGTCGTCCAGCCGGTCGGCGCGAAGATCTGGTCGAGCAGCCAGATGATCATCGTCATCAGCATGGCGACCGAGAAGCCGATGATCACTTTGTGGACGATCGGCAGATCGCCCATGTTGGCCTCGATCAGCTCCAGCATGCCGACGTAGGTTGCGACCCACGACAGTATGCCGAGCCCGATGACGAGAACCAGCTTCTTCCAGTCGCGCGCGGGCTCTGGGGGCTCGCCCCAGCCCTGATCCGGTTCCGCCCCGGCGCCGCCCGCGCTCCTGCCGCGCGTCGTTGCGCCCACCGATCCTGCCATGACACGACCTTACAGTTTGCGCGCGCCTCCAGCCGAGGCGTGAACGGGACGCGTCGTGACGCTGAAACCCCAACTCACACCCGGGACCGAAGCGGCGCGTTGCCTCTCGCCGCACGTTGGGCCCGTACCTTCGTGATCCAGGTTCATTCAGTAGAGAGGGGGTGCGGCGCGAGTGCGGGGGTCTTGCGGCGCAATTCGGGAGTCCTGCGGCGTTCCCGCCCAACTCTTGGCGATCGTGTGGCAGCGGAGGATCGGGGAATGTGCGCCTCAGCGCGGGGCGTCGGCCTTCGTCGCCGCCTTGGCGGCCGCTATCGCGGGCAGGATGCGCGCTTCCAGGTTCATGGCGTCGATCGCCCCGACGTGCTTGTGGGCGATGCGTCCCGCGCCGTCGATGACGAACGTCTCCGGCATGCCGTAGACGCCCCACTCGATCGCCGCGCGCCCATCGGCGTCGACGCCGACCGCGGTGAACGGATTGCCGAGCCGGGTCAGGAATGCCAGCGCGTTGCCCGCCTGATCCTTGTAGTTGACGCCGTAGATCTTGACGCCCGCCCGCCGCGCGATGTCCTGCAGGAAGGGATGCTCCTGCACGCACGGTCCGCACCACGACGCCCAGAAATTGACGATCGCCACCTCGCCCTTGGGCAGTGCGGCCGTGGCGAACCCGGGGATCGGACTGCCCGGCGACCCCAGCCCATCGAGTGCGGGCAGCGTGATCGCCGGTGCGGGCTTGCCGATCAGCGCCGACGGCAGTCGCGAAGGATCGCCGGTCTTCAGCGCGAAGGCGAACAGCGCGGCCAGCGCCAGGAAGATGCCCGCCGGCACGCCGACCCAGCCCAGCCCCTTGCGGCCGGGGGGTGTCGTGGTGGTCGGCTCGGTGGCGGAGGGCATGTCGTACCGGTCCTTGCGATCAGCGCTGCGAGCGGCGCCGCACGCCGCGCGCTTCCATTTCGTCGAGTGCGCGCTTCAGCCGCCGGCCATCGGTGACGAGCCAAGCCACGAGCGCCAACAGCACGGCGGCGACGACGCCATAAGAACCCCAGATGAAGGCGGCGTGCGGCCCAAGATCCATCGCCCGTCCTCAACCCGTGCCCGCTGCCGGCCCGGCGTCGCCGCCGCCCGCGCGTGCCACCTCCGCAATGCGCAGCGCCTTGAGGCGCCGCCGCAGGATCTCGTTACGCATCGCTTTCAAGTGCATGGCGATGAACAGCAGCGAGAAGCCGATCGCCATCACCAGGAGCGGCGTCAGGATCGACGAATGGATCGCCGGCCCGCCCATTTTCATCACGCTCGCCGGCTGGTGCAACGTATTCCACCAGTCGACGGAGAACTTGATGATCGGCAGCAGCACCACGCCGACGAGACCCATGATCGCGGTCATCTTCGAGGCCAGCGTCTCTTCCTCGATCGACGAGCGCAGCGCGATCAGCGCGAGGTAGAGAAAGAACAGGATCAGGACGGAGGTCAGCCGCGCGTCCCACACCCAGTAGGTGCCCCACATCGGCTTGCCCCACAGCGAGCCCGTGACCAGCGCCAGGAAGGTGAACGCAGCGCCCAGTGGGGCGGCGGCCTTTGCCGACACGTCGGCCAGCGGATGGCGGAACACCAGGAGCCCGAAGCTCGACGCCGCCACGATCAGGTAGCCGAACATGGCGAGCCACGCCGCCGGCACGTGGATGAACATGATTTTGACGGTCTCGCCCTGCTGGTAGTCGGGCGGGGCCTTAAAGAACGTCAGATACAACCCGTAGCCGATCGTCAGCGCCGCCGCGCCCGCCACCCAGGGCATGAGGCGCGCCGACAGCGCCATGAACCGCGTCGGGTTGGCGATCTGCTCCAGCCGTTGGGTGAGCGTCGTCGTCGTCGTCATGACCTGAGAATTAGGGCGTCGGGCGCTGTCACGCAATCATCCAGGTCAAGGCGGGCGGAATTGGGGTGTGTTCGTCCTCGCCATTGACGGGGAAGTCCGGTCCGCTCCTTCCCGCAGCTGCGGCCCCCGAGCGGTCACGGCCGTCGGCGAAGTCGAAAAAGGCGGAGGGTCCGGGAGCTGTCCGCCCGGCTGGGGCGCGGGGCTGGCCCCGCTAGCGCCGCGAGGCGCTTTTCCTCACACCAGAAAACAGGGACAGGAAGACTTTCAGGGTCCACCCGGCCTGATGCGGGTAGCCTGGGGAAATTCTTCCTGTCCCTGTTTTCTCAAACCAGCGCTGGAAACAGCCGCCGGTAGTCGAGCACGCTCGGGTCGAACAGGATGTCGCGCGGCACCAGCCGCCGCGCCAGCGCGAGCCCTTCCAGCGAGCGGCAGCGCGACAGCGCCACATACGCCTGACCGTGCGCAAAGGTGCCGCGACCGAGATCGATATAGACCTTGTCGAGCGTCAGCCCCTGCGCCTTGTGGATCGTCAGCGCCCAGGCGAGCCGCAGCGGGAACTGCTTGAACGTGCCGGCCACGCTTTCCACGATCTTGCCCTGCGCCTGGTCGAAGGCGTAGCGCCGGCTCTCCCACGAGGCGGGCTCCACCTCGTGCTCCTTGCCGTCGATCTCCACCCACACCCGCTTCTCATCGAGCCGGGCGATGCGCGCGATAGTGCCGTTGACCCAGCGCCGGTCGGCGTCATTGCGCAAGAGCATGACCTTGGCGCCGGGCTTCAGTACCAGCGTCGTGTCGGTCGGCTGCGCGGACTGGTTGAAGTCGCCCGTCACGCCCGCCTCGTAGCGCATCGGCTGCGCGGCGAGCGCATCGAGGTAGGCAAGATTGATGCGCTGGGCGGCTGCGTTGGTCGGCGTCAGGATGACGTAGGGCTCGCCCTCCGCCAGCGTACGGATCGGGTTGACGCGGTCGTTGAGGATCTCCAGGTCGTCCTCGTCGGCCTCGCCGTCGCGCACGCGGTTGAGTACCGTGAGCAGCCGCTCGTCGCTCTGACGGAACACTTCGGTCAGCTCCAGGAGTTGCGTGCCCGAGCCCTCGCGCAGCGTGCCGACCGAAAAGAAGAACGCGCCGCCGTGCGTGTTTTCCAGGTGGGCTGCGACTTCCGCCTCCTGCACGACGGGCGGCAACTGATGCAGATCGCCGAACAGCACGAGGCGCACGCCGCCGAACGGCTCGCGCGGCCGGCCCCGGTTGAGCCGCAAACTCTGGTCGATCGCCCACATCAGGTCGGAGCGCACCATCGACACCTCGTCGATGACCAGCATCTTGAGGCGGCGCATGACCTGGCCGTTGCGGCTGCGGCGGATGTCTTCCGAACGGATGAGCCGCGGCGGCAGGCCGAAAAAGGAATGGATCGTCTGCCCGCCGACGTTGACGGCAGCCAGCCCGGTCGGCGCGACCACGACCATCTCTTCCATGATCTGGTCGCGCAGCGCGCGCAGAAGTGTGGATTTCCCGGTGCCTGCGCGGCCGGTGATGAACAAATTGCCCGTGTCGTTCCTCAGGAAATCCAGCGCGGCTTCGTACTCCGGCGTCGGCGTCACGCCGCCCGGCCATTTCGCCGCCCCACTCGCCGGCGTCGGTGCGATGCGCTCGATGTCCGCGCTCACGCGAATCCCTTCCCGGTCCGACACGAACCTCGTGCATAGAGCCATCGGGTGGCGGAGGGAAGGCTTTTTGCGCCCGTTCGCAGATGTGGCCCAGCGAAGCGGAAATGCCGGTGGGAAGGCCATCCGGACGGCAGCCAAGCATGGGCTGAGTGAGGGGAGGGGGGCGCCCCACGCCGGGCGCGCCCAAACGTCCCGTGTCAGTCCGCGCGCCGGCTTGCGCGGCGCGGATCGCGCGCGCGCTTGGGCGCCGGCAAGGCGGATGCCTGATAGCGCTCGATCGTGCTGCGGGCCGCTTCAAGGTTGAGACGGTTGATCTCCGCGGGCAAGGACACGCGCGCGCCCGAAACCAGCACGATCTCCGGCATCAGCGTCTTGCGCCCGTGGTGGTCGTAGTGGATGAACGACCGGATCTCCGCGATCTTCTCGAACGCGAGATGCCAGGTCGATGTCGCGAACGGATTGTGACGCACCAATGCGACGCGCTGCCGGCCGGGATCGAACACCGCCGCTTTCACCTCGCCCCCGCTGATGAGGCTCGCCGCGAACAGGAGCGTCGACAGCGCCAGCGCGGCCAGAAGCAGGAAAAGCAGGATCGGCTCGTCTCTGAGCCATTGGTGATTGAAGCTGATCGCCAGCGCGAGCGGCGCAACGAACCCGAACAGCAGCGGCGCGGCCGCCTGCCAGCCGCGGTAGGCATCGGCGTTGTCCGCTTCGAAGTTGAAGGGTGCCAGAGTGATGATGTCGTCGGAACGGGACTGGGCGGTCATTTGTCTTCAACCCTGTGTAGCCCAAAGGTTATGCGATCGTGCACGAGGCTGCTTAATGCTTCGTTAGGAACTTGGATAAATGTCGAGATGATTCGCAAAAAAATCGTTGAGCACGTCCGCGTGCGCAGCACGTCAGCACCCAGATTGCGGGGGCGATGGAGCCGCGGCCAGGCCGTCCGGCTACGCCATGTCGCAAGGATGACTTAAGGCGCCGCCGGTGGCGGCACGATCGCCGGCTGTCGGGCGGCGCGCGGGTGACCCCTCGTTAAACGGCCAGCCCCAGCACCTTGCGAAACAGCCGCACGTCGCTGTCGTCGAGCATCATGGGGATCTCGACCGTCGCGCCGTCTTCCAGCACCAGATGCGGCAAACGGATCGCATAGCCGTCGTCGTCGTAGACCGTTGTGACCTTGAGGTCGGCGACGTCGTCGGTATCGATCCGTTCCTGCGATGTCGCGAACGGCCCCGCGCGGTAGATTTCGAGCATGCCGCTGCCGGGATTGGCAGCCAGCGCCACGATCGGCCCCTTAAAGAAGACGCTGACGACGAACACGACGAGGGCAACGAAGAACAACAGCATCAGCAACACGACGAGGATCGGCCCCGAGCGCTGGAAGGCCATCGGCGCCAGAACCATGAAGCCGACCAGCGGCAGCGTGAGCCCCATCAGGACGGGCGACAGCGCATTAAGCCCTGCGTAGGCGGCGCGGGGGTCGCCGCCGTCACTGAGGATCAGCCGTCCGTTGTTGTCCGCCGTGATCATCGCCCTGCCCCAGCCTGCGCCAAGTCACCCTGTGCGAGGCTTTCAATATTAGCAGGAAGACGTGAACGTTCCCGCAAACACGCCGTCTGCGGACTAGGCAATCTCGTCTGCCGAAATTAACCAATCAGGCCCACTCGCCGCGCCGGAACACTGGCGTACGCCGCCCGTTCTCGTCCAGACCGTCGATATCGATCTCGTCGGAGCCGATCATCCAGTCGATGTGAATGAGGCTCTTGTTACCGCCGCGCCGTGCGACCTCCTTGGCCGACAGGTTCGCCCCGTCGACGAAGCACTTGGAGTAGCACTGCCCCAGCGCGATGTGGCAGGCCGCGTTTTCGTCGAACAGCGTGTTGTAGAACAACAGCCCGCTCTTCGAGATCGGCGAGGAATGCGGCACGAGCGCCACCTCCCCCAGCCGGCGTGCGCCCTCGTCGGTGTCGAGCACCTTCGAAAGCACATCCTGCCCGCGCGAGGCTGTCGCCTCGACGATGCGGCCCTTCTCGAACCGGACGGCGATGTCCGAGATCAGAGTGCCCTGGTAGGACAGCGGCTTGGTCGAGCGCACGTGGCCCTCCACGCGCTGCGCATGCGGTGTCGTGAACACCTCTTCCGTCGGGATGTTGGGATTGCACACGATGCCGTTCTTGGCCATCGACGCGCCGCCCTGCCACTCGTGCCCGTCGGCCAGCCCCACCGTCAGATCCGTGCCCGGTCCCGTGAAGTGCAGCGCGTGGAAGCCGCGCTTGTTGAGCCACTGCGTCCGCTTGCGCAGCGCCGCGTTGTGCTCCTTCCAGGCCGCGACCGGATCGTCGCGGTCGACGCGCGAGGCCGCGAAGATGGCGTCCGCGAGTTTGGCGACCGCCGTTGCCTCGCTGGCCTTGGGGAACACCTGCTGCGCCCAGGCTGTGCCAGGGTAGGCGACGATGTTCCAGTTGATGTCGAAGTTCGCGATCTTCTCCAGCGCCGGCTTGTAGGCAAGCGACATGGCCTTGTTGGCCCGCGCGACCTTTGCGGGGTCCTGCTCCGACAGCAGCATCGGGTTGTCGCCGACGATGGCGAGGCGCGCGGTATTGGCGTCGAAAGCCTTGGCGATGCCGTCGTAGAGCCAGTTCGCCGCGCGATCGAAGCTCGCCTCTTTGCCGAAGCGGTAGCGTGCGAGCGTCAGCTCCTCGTCACCCAGGATGGGAATGACGAGCCCCGCTCCGGCCTTGTAGGCGTGCTCGGCGATGCGTCGCACGAGGGGAAGGGCCACCACCGGCGCGGTGAGGAACAGATCCTGCCCCGGCTGGAGCTTGAGACCGATCTTGATCGCGACCTCCGCCAGCCGGTCGAGCTTGTCGGGATCGATGGCAGTGGCGAGTGTGCGGCGGGCGGCGGTCTTCGGTGCGGTCTTGGTCATGGTCGTCTCGATCGGCGGTCGGTGGGCGGTTGATGTGAGGCGCGCAGGGCGCGATCACGCCGCGCTGTCGGCGCTTTCCGCATCGCGCATGCGCTCGCGCTTCTTCCTCTCGTTGGGATCGAGCCAGCGCTTCCTGAGCCGGATCGACTTCGGCGTGATCTCGACGAGCTCGTCGTCGGCGATATAGCTCATCGCTTTTTCCAGCGTCAGCCGCATCGGCGGCACCAGGGTCAGTGCCTCGTCCTTGCCCGAGGCGCGCACGTTCGTCAGCTTCTTGCCCTGCACGACGTTGACGATCAGATCGTTGTCGCGAGTGTGCTCGCCGATGATCATGCCTTCATAGACGCGCGTTTGCGGGTCGATCATTGCGGGGCCGCGATCCTGCAGGTACCACAGCGAATAGGCCGTCGCCTCTCCAACGCCGTTGGAGATCAGCACGCCCGTGCGCCGTCCCTGGATCTCGCCCTTGTGCGGGGCATACGAGTGGAAGATGCGGTTCATGACGCCCGTGCCGCGCGTATCCGACAGCATCTCGGCCTGATAGCCGAGCAGCCCGCGCGTCGGCACCACGAACACGAGCCGCTGGCGCCCGCCGCCCGAGGAGCGCATTTCCTGGAGGTCGCCCCGCCGCTCCGACAGCTTCTGCACGACGATGCCCGAGTAGGCTTCGTCGACGTCGACGGTGACCTCCTCGAACGGCTCCAGCCGCTGCCCCGTCTCCGGGTCCGTCGTGTAGACAACGCGCGGCCGCGAAACCGTCAGCTCGAAGCCTTCCCGCCGCATGTTCTCGATCAGGATCGCGAGCTGCAACTCGCCGCGCCCCGACACGGTGAAGCTGTCCTTGTCCGAATTCTCCGAGATGCGTATGGCGATGTTGCGTTCCGCCTCCTTCATGAGACGGTCGCGGATGACACGGCTCTGCACCTTGTCGCCCTCCTGCCCGGCGAAAGGCCCGTCGTTGATGCGGAAATTCATCGACAGCGTCGGCGGATCGACCGGCTGCGCCGTGATCGGTGTCTCGACGGATGGGTCGGCGAGCGTGTCGGCGACTGTCGCTTCGCTCATACCGGCGATGGCGACGATGTCGCCTGCGTCCGCCTGCTCGACAGCCGTGCGCTCGAGCCCGCGAAAGGCGAGGACCTTTTGCGCCCGGAACGTCTCGATCACCGTGCCGTCGTGGTGCAGGGCCTTGAGCGTCTGGTTCGGCTTGAGGCTACCCGACGAGATGCGCCCGGTCAGGATTCGCCCCAGATAAGGATCGGCTTCCAGCGTCGTCGCTAGCAGGCGGAACGGGCCGGGCTCCACGACCGGCGGCGGCACGTGCGCGATCACGAGGTCGAACATCGGCGCAAGGCTCTCCCTGGGCCCCGCCGGATCGAGCGCCATCCAACCGTCTCGGCCCGAGCCGTAGAGCACGGGAAAGTCGAGCTGCTCGTCGTCGGCATCGAGATTGGCGAACAGGTCGAAGATTTCGTTCAGCACGTCCAGATGCCGTTCGTCGGGTCGGTCGATCTTGTTGATGGCCACGATCGGGCGAAGCCCACGCTTCAAGGCCTTGGAGACGACGAACTTGGTCTGCGGCAGCGGGCCTTCCGAGGCGTCGACCAGCACGACCACGCCGTCGACCATATTCAAGATGCGCTCCACCTCGCCGCCGAAATCGGCGTGGCCGGGCGTGTCGACGATGTTGATCCGCGTGTCCTTCCACACGAGCGACGTGCACTTGGCGAGGATCGTGATGCCGCGCTCGCGCTCCAGGTCGTTGGAGTCCATGGCGCGCTCGATCACCCGCTGGTTCTCGCGGAAGGCGCCCGATTGCTTCAGCAGTGCGTCCACGAGGGTCGTCTTGCCGTGGTCGACGTGGGCGATGATGGCGATGTTTCGGAGGTTCATACCTGGGTCCGGTGATACGCGCCGAGAGCACCGGGCAGGACCCGGAATTGTGCGGCGCATCATAAAAGCTGGCCGCGAGGTAGCACATTCGCCGTGCCCCCGCTAGCGGGTGTCGCTGCAACAGCCAGGCGCGCACCACGCCAGCTCCGGCGAAATCCGCGCGGCGCCGGGGGCATCGGCCTTGTCACGCTTCTTGCGAAGCGGCCCGCGACCATGAATGACCGTACCGTTTCGGGGCAGGCGCCTGCCGCATCCGGGGCGGTGCCGCACCATCCTCGGAGACCGCCCCATGTTCGAGCGCAACAAGGTCGACAACTCGACGGAGCTCACGTCCGTGCCCGTCGAGATCGGCATCGACGGCGAGACCGCCAAGGGCAAGCTCTGGATCGCGCGCTCCCGCACACTGTCGGACGTGCTCAACGGACCGACGCAGTTCCTCGATTTCGAGAGCTACGACGGCGCGCGCGCACTCATTGCCAAGGCGGCGGTGCGCTCGGTCAAGCTCGCCCCAGTGCCCAACGCGCCCAATCTGCAAGCGCGTGTCAGGGACGACAGCTTCGACCCCTACACCATCCTCGGCGTGCAGCGGGGCGCGCGCTGGGAGGAGATCCGTTCGGCTTTTCTCGCCCGCGCCAAGGCTTACCACCCCGACCGCTACGCCAACGCCGAGTTGCCCGACGAGGTATGCGACTACCTCGCCGTCATGGCCCGCCGCATCAATGCCGCCTACGCCGCGTTGGAAGACACCGAGCAGAAGGCCGTCGCCGTCCGCGCCGGCCGAGCCGAACCCATCTACTCATCGGCCCCCCGCGCCTGAGATCGAACCTTGCGCCGGTCTTGAAATCTTAAGCCGGCGTTAGCGCCTGAATCATATTCTCCGTCGTCTCTGCTCGCAGATCGGAGGAACGGGTCGCGTCATGGCGCCGGAAAATTATGCGCGCTGGCTCAAGGAGAACGCCGTTGCGACACCGGTCGAGGTGTCGCTGGTCGACGGCACGCGGCTGAAGGGCATCCTGCGCGTGCCCCGCGACCGCACGCTGCGCGACCTGATGAACGGCGGCGATCCCTTCGTCGAGTTCGATTGCCAGGACAACGGACCCACCGTCGTCTCCAAATCCTCGATCCTCTCCCTGCGCCCGTTCAAGTTGCCGCCCGCCGAGCAGCTGAAGAAGCGGCTGGAATTCGTCGATCAGGTCGGCGCGGAGAAGGCGTTGGGCCTGACGCGCTCAGTCACCCGCGCCGAGCTGAAGCCGATCTATCGAAAGCTCGCCGCCCTCTACCATCCCGACAACTACCCCCGCGGCAAGTATCCCGACGAAATCTGTGATTTCGTCACGTCCATGTCCCGCCGGCTGTATCTCGCCTATGTCGAGGTCGACGCCATGCTGGCAGGGCAGGAGGCCGCCGAGGAGGCCTTCCAGGCGAGCCAGCCCGGCCAGCGCGTCGCCTGATCCCGGCCCGAACACGGAGAGTCCGGCCTCGACGCGGCGAGGCAGCTCTTCGCTACACCCGCGCGACCTGGTCGCCCGGAAACGGCGTGCCCCTGGCGAGCCGTCCGTCCTCGATCTCGCGCATGTGGTCGAGACGGTCCTGCAACTCCTGCAGAGCCCGCGAGGGCGGCGGCTTCAGCTCTGCGATCCGGCGGCCTTGCGCCTCCGCCATGGCAGCCGCATGCGGCGTACGGCCCGTCACCTTGAGGCGTCGACTGGCCGATCGCAGAACGGGCGTCGTGGGCTCCTCCAGATCCAGCTCCTCCAGGAAATTCTCCCGCAGGGCGGCAAAGGACGTCTGCACGAGTTCGGCGACGAGCGCGCGCTCGGCCGGCGTCGGCTTGGCGTCCGGATGGATCGTGGTCATGGCGCGGCGCATGTTGTGGAGCGGCGCGAAAGGATAAAGGCCGATCAACTTGTCGGTCTCGCCGACATTTTTGTAGGCGATGCGCATCGTGTCGATGGTGCGCGACAGCTCCTCGCAGACATCGAGGTACTGGTCCAGCGACGGGGTCTCGCGCGCGCAGTAGGTGACGAGCGCCGCCTTCGCCTTGACGATGCGGCGCCACTCTTCCTCCAGGCTTTCCACGAAGTTCGCCCGCTTCTGCAGCATGCTCGCCAGGTAGGCCGCCGCGATGGTCACGAACACCACCGCCATGTCCTTCATGAAATCGTAGAAGCCGGCGGCCAGCGCGGTCAGCTCCGCGCCGCCGATGCCCAGCTGCGGCACGGCCGGCACGCCCAGTACGGCGGCGACCTTCGCGGCCAGGCCAACGGCGAGGACCATGACAAGCCCGAACGTGATCTTTCGCAGGCGGCGGTTCAATCTGGCGCGGGTCATCGGGGCAATCCGTCGGGGTGGGAGCCGAAATGGTGGTCTCGACCCGGAAGATGGCGGCGACATGGCGGCATCGGACAAACGCGCCCGTCCCCGCCGCGCAGCGCATCAGACAGGTGCGCTGCGCGTTGCGTCTGCGTGCTGAGCGTCACGCCGTCTCGTCTCGCTGTGCGTGCTTGGCAGCGTTCCGCCGCCGCGCCAGCATGTTGAGCCCTTCCACCAGCGCCGAGAAGGCCATGGCGGCGTAGACGTAGCCTTTCGGCACATGCGCCCCGAAGCCCTCCGCGATCAGGATCGTGCCGATCAGCAGCAGGAACGCCAGCGCCAGCATAACGATCGTCGGGTTGGCCGCGACGAAGTTGGCGAGCGGCGTCGCCGCCACCAGCATGACCATCACGGTCACGACGACGGCGATGACCATGATCGGCACATGCGGCGTCATGCCCACCGCCGTGATGATGCTGTCGACCGAGAACACGAGGTCGAGCAGCAGGATCTGACCGATCGCGGCGCCGTATCCGAGCGTAGCGCGCCGATCGTCGAACATGTCCGGGCTGGGTGTCGGGTCGACCTTGTGATGAATTTCCTTCGTCGCCTTCCACACCAGGAACAGGCCGCCTGCGATCAGGATCAGGTCGCGCCAGGAGAAGCCCTGGCCGAAAACGGTGATGACCGGTGCGGTGAGCTTGACGATCCAGGCGATGGTGCCGAGCAGCAGCAGCCGCAGGATCAGGGCTGCGCCGATGCCGATGCGCCGCGCGCTCTCACGCTGGTGCTCGGGCAGCTTGTTAGTCAGGATGGCGATGAAGATGAGGTTGTCGATTCCAAGGACAACCTCCATCGCGATCAGCGTTGCCAGCGCGACCCAGGCTGCGGGGTCCGCAAAGATCGTCAGAACTTGGTCCACGCTTCCCTCATCCCCCCGTGCGGTTGCTGCCAAGGTCGGCAGGACGAGCCCCGATTGCAAGGCCCGGGTTTCCCGCCTGTGGGTGGCTGGCCGTCAACGTTTCAGTTCCCCCGCCGGTTCCGCATCGCCAGCGTGCGCAGACGAAGCGCATTGAGCCGGATGAAGCCTTCGGCATCCTTCTGGTCGTAGGCGCCGCGGTCGTCCTCGAAAGTAACGAGCTCGGAGGAATAAAGCGACTTGGGGCTCTCCCGCCCGGTGACGTAGACGCCGCCCTTGTACAATTCCAGCGTCACGTCGCCTTCCACGTGCTCCTGGCTCTTGTCGATCAGCGCCTGCAGCATCTCGCGCTCAGGCGCGAACCAGAAGCCATTGTAGACGAGTTCGGCATACTTCGGCATCAGCTCGTCCTTGAGGTGCGCCGCGCCGCGGTCGAGCGTGATGCTCTCGATCGCGCGATGCGCGGCGAGCAGGATGGTGCCGCCGGGCGTCTCGTAGACGCCGCGCGACTTCATGCCGACGAAGCGGTTCTCCACGAGGTCGACGCGGCCGATGCCGTTGTCGTGGCCGATGTCGTTCAGCGCCGCCAGCAGGGTTGCCGGGCTCATCTTCTTGCCGTTGAGCGAGACCGCGTCGCCCTTGGCGAAGCCGATCTTGATCCGGGTGACGAGATCGGGCGCGTCCGTCGGCGCGAACGTGCGCTGGTAGACGAACTCCGGCGGCTTTTGCGCGGGGTCCTCCAGCACCTTGCCCTCCGAGGAGGAGTGCAGAAGGTTGGCGTCGACGGAGAACGGGGCTTCCCCGCGCTTGTCCTTGGCGATCGGGATCTGGTGGGCCTCCGCGAACTGAATGAGGTCCTCGCGGCTCTTGAACGCCCACTCCCGCCACGGCGCGATGATCTTGATCGACGGCTCCAGCGCATAGTAGCCGAGCTCGAAGCGCACCTGGTCGTTGCCCTTGCCGGTCGCGCCGTGACAAACCGCATCCGCCCCCGTCGCACGCGCGATCTCGATCTGCTTCTTGGCGATCAGCGGCCGCGCGATGGAGGTGCCGAGCAGGTAGACGCCCTCATAGAGCGCATTCGCCCGGAACATCGGGAACACGTACTCGGAGACGAATTCCTCGCGCAGGTCCTCGATGAAGATGTTTTCCGGCTTGATGCCGAGCAGCTCCGCCTTCTTGCGGGCCGGCTCCAGCTCCTCGCCCTGGCCCAGGTCGGCGGTGAAGGTGACGACCTCCGCCCCATAGGTTTCCTGCAGCCATTTGAGGATGATGGACGTGTCGAGGCCACCGGAATAGGCGAGCACGACCTTTTTCACGGACTTTGACGGGGGGCTTGCGGCGTTGCTGGCCATTGCGGGTCCTGAGCGATCATCGGAAAGTTGGGCGGACTATAGAAAGATTGCGGACCGGGGCAAGACGGACACGTCGGCGCGGCCGCGGGAAAAGGTGTCGGATGTCGCAAACCAGTGACGAGCGCCCAGGCCAACCGACCGCGCGCCCGGCCGGCCGCCCCTCTGGTCGTCTGGCCGCCATCGAGCAGGCCAGCCGCCGCAGCCAGGACGCGATCAACGTGCTGGGCGCCGTCCTGGTGGAAGTCTTCCACTACCTCGCCCTGTTCGTCATCGGGGCGGCCACCGTCTGGGCCGCCGTCTTCGAATTCTGGCACGTCGTCACGACCAAGCACCACGCCTCGATCGAGGACCTGCTGCTGCTCTTCATCTACCTGGAGATCGGCGCCATGGTCGGCATCTACTTCAAGACCAACCACATGCCGACTCGCTTCCTGATCTACATCGCCATCACGGCGGCCACGCGCCACCTGATCGGCGTCGTCAATCACCACGATCACGCCCAGCTCGACGTGCTGCTGATCGCCGGCGTCATCCTCGTCCTGTCGATCGCCTCGCTGATCGTGCGCTACGCGTCATATCGCTATCCCGCCGACCAGCGCACCCGCGACGGCTCCGACCTGTCCGACGCCGACGCCAGCGCGCGGGGCAGGCGCGAGGGCTGAACCAAGAGCCGCCGCTCGACCCGCGCGGTTGGGTGCGCCCAGCTCATGCGCTGGCGCGGTTGCAGTCCCACCGGCCGGTCTACGTTGGCACGCCGGCTACTGCGGCATGGGCGGGAAAACGAAGGTGCCTGACACGATGCCCTTCAAGATCGCGCAGCCATGTCCCGGGGAGGTGAAGTGCCGGAAGGCGAGCGCGGCGTAGGCATCCGGTGCCATGCCGAGCAGCTTGTCGTTGAACGCGGTGAGGTCGCTCGTCACCCCCGGCCGCTGCATCGCCATCAGCTGGTCGCGCGCCGCCGCGTCCATCGCCTGCAGTTGGATCGCATAGGCCACGTACTCGTGCGCGGTTTGCGACACCTGCCGGCCGGCCAGCGCCTGCCAGAACACCGCGTGCGCCACCTCGTGCACGACGATGCTCTCATAAAGTCCCGCCGGCCCGAGCGCGGCGTAGGGCGATGACGCGGGCACGTGCGCGCAGTCCGCCGCGCTCGCGATGCGGATGGTGTTGTCCGTGAGGTGGAAGGTCCCGAAGGCCATCTCGTCGCATGACCCGTCCGCGCGGCGCGTAACGGCAACCGAAAGGCGCTCTCGCGCCTCAAGGCCGCATTGGCGTAGCAGGCCGGTCGCCTTGCCCGCCGCCGTACAGATGATGTCCCGCTCCTGCGCGGTCGCCCCCGTCACGTCGACCGCGACCGCGCGGCACGCCGCGCCCGCTGCCGCGACGGTCACAGCCCCGGATAGAGCCACCACCATCGCGGACGCGAAACCGAGCCTGAGCCGCGCGATGGGCCTCGCGCCGTGGCGATAGGTGGGCATTGTTTCCCCTTGCCCTCGGGCCAGCGGCACGATGCGTGGCCCCGCCGACGGACAAATTTTCACCGGCCGCACAAACGCTAGGCCATTGCCACCAACGTGTCATCTTGCGATAGCTCTGCCGACCGCGACCCACCAGCCATCATCGGCCACGCACAGCAAGCCAGGAGCCGCCATGCCCGCGCCCGTCAAGATCACGCTCTCCGGCTACGGCCCCCCGCACACCTCGTTTTCCGTGGCCTTGAAGATGATCGGCGAGCGGCTCGAGGCGAAGTTTCCCGGCCAGCTCGACCTCAAGTACGTCTTCAACATCATGGACGTCGCCTACAAGGCGGAGGACAATCTCTGGCTCGTCGACCGGGGCATCCTGAGCCTCGCCTACCAGTCGTCGAGCTACCTGACCGACGACGTGCCCGAACTCGGCTTCCTCGACCTGCCGTTCTTGTTTCCCGACAACATGGTCGCCCGGCGCGCAATGGACGGGGAGATCGGCCGCCGCATGGTCGCTGCGATCGAAGCACGCAAGAACTACCGCATCCTCGGCTGGTTCGAGAACGGCATGCGCCACCTGTCGAACCGCCTGCGCCCGGTGCGCACCCCCGCCGACCTCGCCGGTATGTCGATCCGCATCCTGCAGTCCGACGTCCACAAGCGCACATTCGAGCTTTTGGGCGCCAGGCCCATGCGAATGGACCTGTCGGAGGCGCGCAAGATGATAACGGAAGGCACCATCGACGCGCAGGAGAACCCGCTCGCCAACACTGTCACCTACGGCGTGCACAACTTCCACAAGTACCACACGCTGACCAGCCACTTCTATCTGTCGCGCCCGATCTTCGTGCACCGCGACGCGTTCGAGAGCTGGCCGAAACCGGTGCAGGAGGAGATGCGCGCCGCCGTCGCCGACGCCGTTACTTGGCAGCGACAGGACGCGCTGCGCGAGCATGAGGAGAGCCGCAAGGCGATAGAGGCGGCCGGCGGCGAGATCGTGGAGTTGACCGACGCCGAGCGCGCCCTGTTCCGCGCCGCCGTCAAGCCGCAGCTCGACGAGGCGCGCAGCACTTACGACGCCGAGCTGTTCTCGCTGCTCGCGCGCCTGTGAGATAAGGGTCGGCAGGCGGCACGGTTGAGCCCGCCGGCCGGCTCGTCGCCGGCGGGCGGGCAGCCGTTGCCGACCGATGCGCTCAGCGTGCCGCTGCCGGTGCCGCTGCCGGTGCCTGGCTGGCCGTCGCCGGCCGTCCCGTCAGCGACTGCAGCGCATCGTTGACGCCATAGTACTGCAGAGCCGTGTAGGCCACGAACGCCGACAGGAACATTGCGCCGACCGGGCGTGAAATTCCGCCCCGGAAGATCAGGAACGACAGCATCATCACCGTCACCGCGATCATCGCCCACAGGTCGAACACGAGGATCTGCTGCGGGATCGGGATCGGCACGATCAGGCCGACGAGACCGATGATCATGAGCAGATTGTAGATGCCGGCGCCCATGATGTTGCCGACGGCGATCTCAGAATGGCCTTTCCGGGCGGCGACGACGGCAGTGGCAAGCTCGGGCAGCGAGGTGCCGACCGCCACGATCGTGAGCCCGATCACTTCCTCCTTCACGCCGAAGTATTGGGCCGCCGTAACCGCGGCCGCAACCAGCAGCCGCGCGCCCACGACCACCGCCGCCACGCCGCCGAGCACCGCGACAACGGCGAGCCAGGTCGATTTCGGCCCCTCCTCGAACTCCTCTTCGAGCTCTTCGGCGAGGTCGCCGGGATCGTCCATCGCGCCCTTCTTGCGCTCCGTGTGGAAGGCATAGAGCGTGAACACGACGAGCAGGGCGACCATCACGCCGGCCTGCCAGCGCTCGATCGTGCCGTAGAGCGCCAGCGCGGTGAACAGCAGCGCCGAGCCCAGCATCATCGAGGCATCGCGATAGATCACGCTCGGCTGGATCGCGATCGGGAAGATCACCGCCGACGTGCCCAGAATGAGCAGGATGTTGGCGATGTTGGAGCCCACGACGTTGCCGATCGAGATGCCCGGCAGGTTGTTGGCGGCGGCCTGCAGGCTGACGACGAGCTCTGGCGACGTCGTGCCCCAGGCTACGATCGTCATGCCGATGATCATCTTGGAGACGTTGAGCTTGCGGGCCAGTGAGACGGCGCCGCGCACGAGGTATTCGGCCCCGAACAATAGCAGCACGAAGCCGCCGGCGAATTGAAGAACGGTGGTCATGGATCTCTCCAGGCGCGGAGGGAGCAATCCAGTCCGACATCACAGTCCTGCGGACTGTCAGCGGGGCCCGGCCTGGAGCTGGTGACTAAGGTCTGGTGCCGTGGCACCGGCGGCAAGGAGTGCGCCAAGGTTGGCTTCTGCGCAAGTGGATTTTGGCAACGCAGGTAGCCCCGATCGAAAGCGTCAGTCCGGGTACAGGTCGTCAATCGTCTGTAAATCCAGAACACCGACAACGAGCCGGGCAAGGGCTCCCGTCTGGCGCGCTGGCAGGCGGTCGCGGGAGGGCGTGCGGCGCGGGGATCTGCCGTCACCCGCGCCTTATCCCCCTAGCGGCCAGAAGGTGAGGATCAGCGCGGTCCCCGCAACGGTGACCAGGATCGATAGCGGCAGGCCGAGCCGCCAATAGTCGGAGAACTTGTAGCCGCCGGGCCCCATCACCAAGAGGTTGTTCTGGTGTCCGATCGGCGTCAGGAAATCGCACGCGCACCCCAGCGCCACCGCCATCAGGAATGGATCGGGATCGTAACCGAGCTGCTTGGCCACGACCGCTGCGACCGGCCCGAGCACGAGCACCGCCGCTGCGTGATGCAGGAATGGGGTCAGGATCATCGACACCACGATCATCAGCGCGATCGCCCCATACCCCGGTAGCCCCGTGCTCGCCGCCGCGATCCACTCGCCCATCACCTTGGTCGCGCCCGTGCCCTCCAGCCCGTGGCCGACCGGCAGCAGCGCCGCGAGCATCACGATCACCGGCCCATCGATGGCCTCGTAGGCCTCCTTGAGCGAGACCTGCCGCCACAGCACTACCAGCACCGCCGCGCCGAAGAAGCCCACGGCGACATTGACGGCGTGCGTGGCAATCAGCACCATCGCCACCGCCAGCACCGCCAGCGGAATGATACCCTGTCGCAGCGAGCCGAGCGTCAGGCCACGGTCGACCAGCGGCAGGCAGCCCAGAACCTTCAGCGTCGCCGAAAGCTCCTTCTGCCATCCCTGCAATGCCACGACATCGCCGACCTCGAAGCTGTGGCTCTGCAGCCGAGTATGCCGGTTGGCGCCCGCGCGGCTGACCGCGATCAGGTTCACGTCGTAGTGCTGGCGAAGTTGCATGGAGCGCGGCGAGCGCCCGAGCAGGATGGAGTTGGGACCAACGATCGCCTCCACCACGCCAAGCTCGTCACGCTCGTCGTCGTCCTTCTCCAGTTCTTCCGCGCCCACGAGCTCCAGCCGCCCCTGGTCTGTCAACGTTTTGATCGCGGCGGGATCAGCCTGGATCGAGACGATGTCGCCCGCAAACAGCGGCCAGTATCTATGCGGAATGTAATGGTGCCCCCCTTCGCGTGTCACCGCGCGCACCAGCACCTCGCTGTCGCCGAGATGCTCCAGGTCGCCGACCGATTTGCCCGCCAGCGGCGAATCCTCCGAGATCCTGAGCTCGGTCGTGTAGCGCTCGATCTCGAACTTCTGGTCGGCCGACGGCGCGCCCTTGCGGTCTTTCGGCAGAAGCCGCCAGCCGATCGCCAGGAACGCGACGCTGAGGATCGAAAGCGGCAAACCCACCCAGGCGAAGTCGAACAGGCTGAACGGCGCTTTTCCCAGCTGCTCGCGCACGCTGGAGATGAGCAGGTTCGGCGATGTTCCGATCAGCGTGATGGTGCCGCCGATCAGCGATCCGAACGCCAGCGGCATCAGGTAGATCGAGGGCGAGCGTTGAGACCGCCGCGCCACCTGGATGGCGATCGGCATGAAGATGCCCAGCGTGCCGACGTTCTTCACGAACGCGGACAGGAAGGTGACGCAGGCCGTCAGGATGCCGATCTGCATCGTCGAAGACGTGACATCCTTCATCGCCTTGCGCATCACGTTGTCCAGGATTCCCGACGTCGAGATTGCCTTGGAGACAATCAGTACCGATGCGATGATGACGATGACGGGATTGGAAAAGCCGTCGAAGGCTTTGTCGGCCGGCACCACGCCGATTAGCGTGGCGGCCAGAAGGATCATGACGGCGACGAGGTCGTAGCGCCAACGCTCCCACATGAACAAAACGAGCATGACCGCGATCAATCCGAACGAGGCCAGTTGCAGCCACGTGAGCCCGAGGATCGGAGATATGGCGGTCATGTCGGCTCCCGGGATGATGCGGCGGTCGCGCAAGGACGTTGGCGGTGCGGGCGTTTGGCGGTCATCGGTATTCGGTATGATGGAACGTTAGGGCAGGGCGGGCCACCACACACACGCAAGGCGCAAGTCATCGCCATGCGCCCGAAGCATGATGGCTGCGCCCCGGTCACGCTGGCAACTCGGACAGGACACTTGAAATGCCGCGGATCACCTTTTGGTTCGATTTCGCTTCGACCTACGCTTATCTCAGCGCCATGCGCATCGATCGCCTGGCTGCGGACGCTGGCGTCGAGGTGGCGTGGCGGCCGTTTCTGCTCGGTCCCATCTTCAAAGCGCAAGGGTGGTCGACGTCGCCGTTCAATCTCTATCCCGCCAAGGGCCGCTATATGATTCGCGATATCACGCGCATCGCCACAGCTCGCGGTCTCGTTTTCCACATCCCTGAGGCCTTTCCGGCGCGCTCCCTGCTGGCGGCGCGCGTCGCGCTCGCGCTCGAAGGACAGGGGGCTGGCGCGGCGTTCGCGAAGGCCGTCTTCGAGGCCGAGTTCGCACACGGCTCCGATATCTCCGATCGTGGCACATTACGCGCATGCCTGGATCGGATAAACGCTTATTCCGACGACGTATTCGATCGTGCGGAGAGCAGCGAGACGAAGCAGCTCCTGGTCGCACGGACGGCCGAGGCGGAGGCTGCGGGAATCTTCGGTTCCCCGGCATTCGTCACCTCAGATGGCGAGCTGTTTTGGGGAGACGACCGTCTCGAGCAGGCGCTGGCGTGGGCGGTCAAAGGATGATCTGTTCCATTTTGCACCCTTCAAGGTTGCGCCAGTCCGATGTTATACAGAGGTTCGGCGTCAACCATGGGAGACATGCCGTGATCAACAAGACCCGCTGGGCGATCGGTGCGACTACAGCCCTCGCCATTGCAGCCTTGGCTTCGACCGCTATGGCTCAAACGACCACGGCCCCTGCGCCGGCAACGCCGGCACCTGCCGCCAAGGCGCCGGCGGTGAAGAAGGCCCCGGCCAAGAAGGCTGAAGCGCCGGCAAAGCAGGCCCCCGCGAAGACAGTGCCGGCCAAGACCGCCAAGCCCGCTACCAAGGCAACCTCCGGCGCGATTGTCTGCAAGGGCATGGCTGAGACCGCATGCGTGGCGCAGGCCGAGACCTGCTCGTGGGTCGTCCCGACCAAGGCGAACAAGGCAACCGGTAAGGTGCAGTCGGCCTACTGCAAGTCGAAGCCCAAGCCGAAGGCCGCCAAGGCTGCCAAGGCCGCAGCGCCCGCCAAGGCGGCGCCAGCTGAGCCGGCGCCCAAAGCTGCCAAGAAGTGATCCGCAGGCGATAGGCCTGCAAGTCTGCTATCGCACGGTCGCGCAAACCATTGCGCGGCCGTGCGTGCTTTTCAGGGATGGAAGGATCTGCCGGGAACAGCGCATCGCCTTGCGACGAGCGAAAGTGCGATCATCGCCTTACGAGGCCACGCGACGCACGCTCACGCGCGCCGGTCGAAGGCCTGCCGCCCACCGAACATGGCCCCACCCATCATGCTCCAGGGCGGCAACAGCCATGGCCACGCGTCCGCCGCGCGGTCTGCGCCAGGAGCGGGCGGCGGCGTGGCACGGATCACGTGCGCAGTGGCGTGACCACCGTCGGAGCGGTAGGCGGTTGCGAAGGCTTGTCCGGCCACGTCCATGGCGCCTTGGGCCGCGCGCGTGACGGTGGTGCCGAACTCGGCTGCCGGCCAGGCCATGTCACGCGGCAAGCCCATGCCGATCAGCGCGAACGCTATGGGCCACGCCGGCTGCGCACCACCCGGCATCATCGCGCGCCACATGTCGGCCGGCTGGAGGCGCGAGGCGCACGAGGTGAGCCAGGGCATCATCGCCGACATCATCGAAGGCATCATGTGGGCCATCGCCGGCATCGCGGCCGGACCGATGCCCCAGCCCATCGCCTGAGGTGACCAGGCGGGCATCGCAATGGCCGGTGAAGGCATGCCCAAAGTTGCCATCGCCGGGGTCGCCGCCATGGCGCCGGACGGCGGCATCATCGCCGAGGTCCACGTGCGCCACATGTCGAACCAGGCGTTCTGCGCGCCGATGGTGAAATCAGCAGGCGACGACCGATGAACAGCCGTCGTCGGCGCGCGAGGCGAAAAGTCGGCCGACCGATCGGTCGCCAGATACCAGGGGGAGACCCAGGGCGTCGGCGCCGCGCGCGTGGCCGGACCAGCCGCAACGACGCTCGCTGGGGCCGTACCCGCTGCACCCGCGCCCGCCGGCGCCAGGGAGGTCTCGAAGACTCGCGTCATCAGGCTGAGGCTCTCGCACATGACGAGGCCCGCGCAGTGCATCGACGCCTGGGCGGCGGTGACGAACAAGCGACCGGTGAAGAACGGGTCGACCATGATGCCAGGAACCTCGCTGCAACGGGGAGGGGGCCGGAGGCGGCCACACGCAAGCACCACACCGCCATCCCGCGCACTCTAATGCGCCTGCTGCGGCGCAGCAAGGTATTTTGCGCTGCAAAAGTGGGCGCCGGGTTAACCGTCCCGCAGGTATCCAGGCCGGTCACGCGCAAGGCCCGGTCGCCGACCCGTCAGCGCCGCGATCCCGAATCCGGGCCCGAACCTGGTCCTGAGGATGGCGGCGAACCGGAGGGTGAGCCAGATGACGAACCCGATGGCGAGCCTGGGGTCGTGCTTGGGGCCGAAGCTGGAGCTGGAAACGGTCTTGGTCCGGCCGATCCGGCGCTGCCCGTCCCGCCGCTCGTCCCGCTCGTGCCAGTGCCCGGCCCGCTCTGTGGCGCCGGCCCGATGCGCGGCACGCTCGGCGTGCCAGCGGCCGAGCCGGCAGACGTGTCCTGGCCCCGACCCGGTGGGGTGCTGCTGGCCGGCGATGCCGGCTGTCGCGTCTCCGTGCCGGGTTTCTGAAGGGCCGCCACCAACGATGTCCCCGACGCCGACCCGGCCGGCGATGCTGGCGCCGGTACTGGGGAAAGCGCTGGGGAGGGCGAGGGCCCCACGGGCTTTAGCGACCCGGCGGTCCCAGTGTTCGAGCCAGCGGTCTTGCCCGCGGCCGAACCACCCGCCGCTCCCGCACGCGGCCCGGCAGGCGCTTCATTGGCCGGCAGGCCCGCGCCTGCCGAGGCGCTGGATGCCCTGTTGCTCGCCGGCGGCGGCGGCAGCAGCACGTCGTCGCGCAGCCTGGGATCGCCTGCCACCCGGCCCGAGAACAGCCAATACGTGAAGCCACCCATGAGCCCGGCCGTCAGATAGGCTGCCATTGCGAAGTAGCTCTGCGCCGTGAATTCCTCGCCCGCCCACAGCGCCAGAAAGCCGCCAGCCGCGATCAGCATGCCGACGATGATGTGGTAGAAGAGCCCGCGCAACACCTGCCATTCGCCGATGGCCACCGCGACCAGCGCGAACGGCGCCGCGAAAATGGCCGTCTGCGTCGCCGCCGCCAGCGTCAGCAGCCCGCCCTCGACGAGGCGCGGCGCGCGCTCCGCTTCCGGTAGCGCCAGCAACTCCTGCGGCGGCATGACGAAGGCCACGGTCGCCAGTCCGGCGACGAGGCAGGCGAGCGCGAAACCGAACAGGATTCTCAGCAGTGTGGTGATCATGACGCTCCACGCGATGGGACCCAGGCGTCGGATCTCCACACCAGCCTCGCCGCAACGAAGCCGTGGACGCGCCTCAGGCGAAGTACAAGCTCCCCCGCAGAGTAGGCCACCAGCCTATCAGAGGCGAGAAGAAGCCGAAACCCGCGTAAACGGCGCCTGCGTCGTGACCGATCGCCTCAAGCCCGCCGGCCGGCAATCAGCCAGTAGACCGCGCCGCCCGCGAATCCCGCCGTTGCGAAGATCTCCCACACCAACAGGGCCGGCATGCCGGTCGCGCCGGTTTCCGTCAGCCGCGCGATGAGCGGGATCGCGGCCAGCGCCGCCCCTCCGCCGAGGATATAGTAAAGCGGCGCCCGGATGCGCGCGATCTCGCCCACCGCGACCAGCAGCAATGCCGGCACGATCGTCGTGGCCGAGGCCAGCCGGAAGCCGCCGCGCACCACCACCAGCGCACTGTCGAGATCGCCGACGAGCGGGCCCTGGCCGCGCCACACCTGCGTCAACTGCTCCAGCCCGATCGAGAGCAGCACTGTCACCGTCACAGCTGCCGCCACCATGACGGCGAACGTGACCACGATGACCCGCCACAGTCCCCTGAGCACCATTGCCTAGGCTCCCGCCGCCTCGTCGCCCGCCTCGTCGCTGGGCGGCTCGCCCATGCCCGTCGCGCCGCGCTCGCGCGCCCTCAGCTTCACGCTCTCGGACTTGAGCTGCCCGCACGCCGCCAGGATGTCGCGGCCCCGTGGCGTCCGGACCGGGCTTGCATAGCCCGCGCGGTTCACCACCTCCGCGAACGCCTCGATCTGCTCCCACTCGGAGCACTCGTAGCGCGAGCCGGGCCACGGGTTGAACGGGATCAGGTTGATCTTGGCGGGAATACCGCTCAGCAGTCGCACCAGCGCCTTGGCCTCGGCCAGGCTGTCGTTGACGCCCTTCAGCATCACGTACTCGAACGTGATCCGTCGCGCATTCGACAGCCCTGGATAGTTCCGGCAGGCATCCAGCAGCGCCGCGATCGGATAGCGCTTGTTGATCGGCACCAGCTCGTCGCGCAGCTCGTCCGTCGTCGCATGCAGCGAGATCGCGAGCATCGTCCCGCTCTCCTCGCCCCAGCGCCCGATCTCCGGCACCACGCCCGACGTCGACAGCGTGATCCGCCGCTTTGACACTGACAGCCCCTCGCCGTCGGCGGCGACCTCCATCGCGGTCTTCACGTTGTCGAAATTATAGAGCGGCTCACCCATGCCCATCAGCACGATGTTGGTGATCTTCCGTTCGGTCACCGGCAACAGCCGCCCGTCGCCGGGCGGCGTCGCGCCCGGCCAGTCGCCGATCCGGTCGCGCGCCAGCAGGATCTGGCCGACGATCTCTTCGGCCTCCAGATTGCGCACCAGCCGCTGCGTGCCCGTGTGGCAGAACGTGCAGGTCAGCGTGCATCCGACCTGGGACGAGATGCACAGCGTGCCCCGGTCGCTTTCGGGAATGTAGACGGTCTCGATCTCCGGCGCGTGCGCCTCGTGCCCGCGTCGCGGCAGCCGGAGCAGCCACTTGCGCGTACCGTCGACGGAGACCTGCTCCGACACGATCTCGGGCCGCGCCAGCGAATAACTGGCCGACAGCGTCTCCCGCAGCGCCTTCGAGACGTCGCTCATGGCCTCGAAGTCGGTCACGCCGCGCACGTAGATCCAGCTCCACAGCTGCGCGACGCGCATACGGATCTGCTTCGCCGGCACGCCGAGGCCGGACAGCGCCTCCGCCAGCGCCTCCCGGCTCATGCCGGCAAGGCTCGGCTTCGCTGCCGGCTCTGGCGCAGCCTCCCGGTGCGGTGTCGTGTCCAAAAGGACGACCATCTCGTGTCTTTCCATTGAGCAACCGGTGGCAGGCGCGCCGCCAGCGTTGCGGACGGCCCTTGCTCCCGCGCCGCTATGTAGCGCCCTTCCTCGTCCATCGAAAGCCCGTCACGCAGATTGGGCGGCCGCGGACACGTAGCCGCCTCAGCTCCGCCCCGTGGCGATCTCCAGGCCGAGGCTCTCCTGTCCCCACTCCGACCATGAGCCGTCGTAGACCGCCGCGTTCGGCTGGCCGAGCTGGGTCAGCGCAAGCGACAGCACGCACGCCGAAACGCCCGAGCCGCACGTCGTCACGATCGGCTTCGCCGGATCGACGCCCGCCGCGGCAAACGCCCGGGCGATCTCCTCGCGCGCTTTCAGCGTGCCGTCGGGATTGACGAGGCTCGCCGCCGGGACGCTCAGCGAGCCGGGGATGTGGCCGCTCTTGAGGCCGGGACGGAACTCCGCGTCCTCGCCCGTGAAGCGTCCGGTCGGGCGCGCATCGATCAGTTGGACGTCGCGGCTGGCGACATGCGCCTTGATGTCGGCAAGGTCCCGATAGAGCGAGGCGTCATAGCGCGGCGTGAAGTGGCGCTCGGTGCGGCGCTGGGCCGGCCCGTCTTCCACCGGACGCCCTTCGGCCATCCACTTCTTGAGTCCGCCGTTCAGAACCACGACGTCGGTGTGCCCCATGACGCGGAACATCCACCACACGCGCGGCGCTGAGGCGACGCCGTTGGCGTCATAGACCACGACGCGCAGCCCGTCGCCGACGCCCATCTTTTTCATCCGGCTGGCAAACTTCACCGTCGAGGGCATCATGTGCGGCAACGCCGATGTCTCGTCGGCGATGTCGTCGATGTCGAAATACTGCGCCCCAGGAATGTGCCGCTCCAGGAACTCCGCCTTGCCGTTGCGCTTTGTCGTCGGCAGGTGCGACGAGCCGTCGAGCACGACGACGTCGGGCGAGTTGAGATGGGCGGCGAGCCAGTCGGTTTCGACGAGCCAGTTGGTCGTGGGCATTTTGCGTTTCCTCTCCAGCGAGCTGTTCTTTTTTGCTGTGGCCGGCCGTCGGGATCACACCAGCGCGATCCGGATCCGCCGGTTGATCTTTCCCTTCTTCTCGATGCGCGTGACGGCGACGCCGCCGATTTCGCCGGTCGATCGGACATGCGTGCCCCCGCACGGCTGCAGGTCGATGGCGCCGTCCGCGCCGATCGCCACCAGTCGCACGCGGCCGCTGCCTGTCGGCGGCTTCACCGACATGGTGCGCACGAGGCCAGGGTTGGCAGCGAGATCCGCATCGCTGATCCAGCGGTCAGAAACCGGATGATCGGCACTGACGAGGCCCATCAGGTCGGCGTTCAGGCGGTCCTTGTCGACCGCGCTCGCATCCGCGATGTCGAAGTCGAGCCGGCTCTCCTCGGCGCCGATCTGGCCGCCGGTCACGGGAAACTTCACCAGCGCGCACAGCAGATGCAACGCGGTGTGCATCCTCATGTGCCGATGGCGCAACGCCCAGTCGAGTCGCGCCGTCACGATGTCGCCGGCCGCAAGCGCGGCCCGCGCGCCGTCCGCGGGCACGTGCAGGATCGTCGCCTTGTCACTGTCGTAGACGGCCTGCGCGATCACGAGCGTCTCGCCGCCGGCCGTGACGAGCACGCCGCAATCGCCGGGCTGCCCGCCCGCTGCGGCATAGAACACCGTGCGGTCGAGCACCACGGCGCCGGCCGGCGTGACGTCGATCACGCGCGCCGTCGTCTCGCGGGCCGTGGCGTCGGTGCGGAAGAGCGCTTCGGTCATCTGGGATCAGCCGGCATCGGGATCGACGAACACCTCTGGCACGTCCGTGCGAGGCCGCTCCAGCCACGCCGGCGCCGGCAGGCCCTTGGACTTCAGGAACGCCGGGTTGAAGAGCTTGGACTGATAGCGCGTGCCGTAGTCGCACAGCACCGTCACGATCGTGTGCCCCGGGCCCAGGTCCTTGGCGAGCCGGATCGCGCCGGCGACGTTGACGCCCGACGACGAGCCCAGGCAAAGCCCCTCTTCGGCGAGCAACTCGAACACGATCGGCACACTCTCGCTGTCGGGGATGAGGTAGGACCGGTCGACGCTCACGCCCTCCAGGTTCGCCGTGATGCGCCCCTGACCAATGCCCTCCGTGATCGAGGAGCCCTCCGATTTGAGGGTGCCGGTCGAGTAGTAGCTGTGCAGCGCCGCGCCCGGCACGTCCGCCAGCGCGATCGTGATGTCCTTGCGCTTCGCCTTGAGCCCCATCGAGACGCCGCCCAGCGTGCCGCCCGAGCCAACCGCGCACACGAAGCCGTCGACCCGGCCTCCGGTCTGCGTCCAGATCTCCTGAGCCGTCGTCTCGATGTGCGCCAGCCGGTTGGCGACGTTGTCGAACTGGTTGGCCCAGATCGCGCCGTTGGGCTCGGTCTTGGCCAGCGTCTCGGCCAGCCGCAGGGAGTATTTCACGTAGGTGTTGGGGTTGCGGTAGGGCACTGCCGGCACCTCGACCAGATGCGCGCCGAGCAGCCGCAATGTCTCCTTTTTCTCTTCGGTCTGCGTCTGCGGGATGACGATCACCGTCCGGTAGCCCAGTGCGTTGCCGATCACGGCGAGGCCGATGCCGGTGTTGCCCGCCGTCCCCTCCACGATGGTCCCGCCGGGCTTGAGCGTGCCCCGCGCCACCGCATCGCGGATGATGTAGAGCGCGGCCCGGTCCTTCACCGACTGGCCAGGGTTCATGAATTCGGCCTTGCCGAGAATGGTGCAGCCGGTCGCCTCCGAGGCCCGCCTGAGCTTGATCAGGGGCGTGCCGCCGACGGCGGCGGCGACGGTATCGAATATGGTCACGGCGACGTGGCTCCGGACGCGGGTCTGAGTGTTGCTGGCCCGACCCTAATGGCCGCTCGCCACTCCCGCAAGCAAGCCGCGCCGCCCCGTCCACCCGGTCTTTCGTGCCGCAACGAGGCGCGGCTTAACCCCGCCTTAAAACGTTTGCTGCAACCTCCGGGGAGAGTAGCCGGCCCGTTTCGCGTCCTGGCACCTGGAACGATAACGAGGTTGCTTTGCCCATGAAGACGATCTGGAATGCCGGCGTGGCTGCCGCTGCCGTGGCACTGGCCGCCCTGAGCGGCACGCCGTCCCGCGCCGCCGATCTCTATGGCGGATACGAGGGCTCCATCAAGGACGCCCCCCTCCACTACGCCTCGCCGCGCAGCCGCTGCTACGTGCGCGGCGACGTCGGCTACGTTCTGGCCGGAAAGCCCGATGTGCGCTGGCCGGTGACCGATGGCATCACCAACGTCTACCTCGGTGATACCGTCAGCAACGTCTCCATGGACGATACTTGGCTTCTCGAGGGCGGCATCGGTTGCGGCTTCTTCGGCAATTGGCGCGCTGAACTGACTTTCGGCTGGCGTGGCGGTCAGAACGTCGATGGCGAACCGCTGCTGTGGAACCCCGGCGGCATTCCCCTGGAGGACCCTCTGCACACCACGGTGCAGTCTTGGACTTTGATGGCCAACGTCTACCGCGACCTCTTCACCTTCGGGAAGTTCACGCCCTACGTCGGCGCCGGCATCGGCATCGCACGCCACGAGATGGATGAGGTGTATTTCACTGGGAACCCGTTCCTCACCAACCGCATCGAGGGCAAGAGCAACACGCAACTCGCCTGGAGCCTGATGGCGGGCACGGCCTACCGGATCTCCGATCGCATGGATCTCGATGTCGGCTACCGCTACATCGACATGGGCTCCGTCGCCTCCGGCCACCGCGACAACGCCGGCTTCTGGAACCCGCGCGTTCAGGTCCACGACATCGACGCCCACGAGTTCAAGGTCGGCCTGCGCATCCACTTCGGCGGCGATCGCGGCTACGAGCCGATGAAGTAGGTCGTCCAGAGCGACCCTTCCCCCCCGTGGATCTCTATCGAAGGCCCGTCCCGGCCCCGGGGCGGGCCTTCGCCTGTGTGGGTGGCGCAGCCCGGGCCGATCCAGGCTGGCCCCCTTCTGCGGCATCGATCATGAACCCTCTCCTCCCACCGCCCTTGCGTCGGCGGCCCAGGCCCGTGCTATAAGCCAACCGCCGTTGCAATGAGGGCGGGCCGCGAGGCCCCACCGCGGGCGTGGTGGAATTGGTAGACACGCCAGATTTAGGTTCTGGTGGCCTCGCGCCGTGGGGGTTCAAGTCCCTCCGCCCGCACCATTTGGCGACAGCGTGGTACGATCTGCGCCTCGTTCCGGTAGCCGCCGGTCGTTGCGCCATTCGGCATTTCTGGACGCGAAAACGAAACAAGGACTGGGTGTTCCGAGGAGTCATGCAGGTTACAGAAACGAGCTCCGACGGGCTGAAGCGGCAACTCAAGGTGGTCGTGCCGGCCGGCGAGATCGGCGAGCGCTTCACAGAGCGCCTCGACGAGTTCAAGGATCGCGTCCAGCTCAAGGGCTTTCGGCGCGGCAAAGTGCCGATGGCGCACATCAAGAAGCTCTACGGCCGTTCACTGATGGTCGAGGTGCTTCAGTCGGCGGTCGAGGAGACGAGCCGCAAGGCGCTCACCGATCGCGACGAGCGTCCCGCTGTCCAGCCCGAGATCAAGCTGCCCGAGAGCCAGGACGAGATCGAAAAGGTCCTGTCGGGCGAGGCCGATCTGGCCTTCGATATGGCCTTCGAGGTGCTGCCCAGGATCGATCTGGTCGACCTGTCGTCCTTGAAGCTGGAGCGCCTGACCGCCGAGGCGGCGGACGCCGAGATCGACGATGCCGTCGCCAGCCTCGCCAAGCGCAACGTCAAGTTCGAGGCCGATCCCGCCGCCGTCGCCGGCGAGGGTGATCGCGTCACCGATCGACTTCGTCGGCAAGATCGACGGCGAGGCGTTCGAGGGCGGCACCGCCGAGGATATCGCCGTCGTCATCGGCCAGGGCGGCTTCATCCCCGGCTTCGAGGACGGATTGACCGGCGCCAAGGCTGGTGACGAGCGCGTCATCGATGCCACGTTCCCCGAGGCCTATCCGGTCGAGACGCTGGCCGGCAAGACGGCCAAGTTCGAGATCAAGGTCAAGGAGGTCGCCAAGCGGTACGGTGCCCGCGATCGACGACGAGTTCGCCAAGGGCCTCGGCGCCGACGACGTCGTCAAGCTGCGCGAGCTGGTCAAGGGCCAGATCGAGCGCGAGTACGAGCAGGTCACCCGCACCAAGCTGAAGCGCGACATGCTCGACGCGCTCGAGAAGGCCCACACCTTCGCCCTGCCCGCGAGCCTCGTCGACGGCGAGTTCGAGGGCATCTGGAAGCAGGTGACGCAGGGCCTGGAGCGCGCCGGCAAGACGTTCGCTGACGAAGGCAAGACCGAGGACGGCGCGCGCGAGGAGTACCGCAAGCTCGCCGAGCGCCGCGTCCGCCTGGGCCTGGTGATCGGCGAGATCGGCGAGAAGAACAAGATCGAGGTCACCCAGGACGACCTGCGCCGCGCTCTGATCGAGCGCGCCCGCGCTTATCCGGGCCAGGAGAAGTTCGTCTACGAGTACTTCGAGAAGACGCCTGGCGCCGTCGACGAGCTGCGCGCGCCGATCTTCGAGGAGAAGGTCGTCGACTTCATCTCCGAGCTGTCAAAGCCTTCCGAGCGCAAGGTGACGCGCGAGGAGTTGATGAAGGCGATGGAAGCCCAGGAATCGGGGGATTGATGTCCCCCACGCGGTACGTCGGCGGTGTGCGGACTTGAATCCCCCCACCGACGTGCCGAACTAGTGCCGGCTGCGGCGCGATTCGGCGTCGGGCCGGCATCGCCCGGTCGGGCCCCGAGATCCGGGCCCGGGCACCACGCTGCCGGCTGAGCAAGTGGGATCGACGAAGCTGTTGCCGCCCCCACTGCGCCACGCCACGCCTACGGACGACACGCCACGGAGCCGAGAGACCTGATCATGCGCGACCCAGTCGATGCCATCACCAACACGTTCTGGCCGATCATCGTCGAGCAGACGAATCGCGGCTGGGAGCAGTACTCGCTGCCCTCGCGCCTGCTCAAGGAGCGCATCGTGTTCCTGTCGAGCCCGGTCAACGACGAGGTCGCCGCCGCCATCTGCATGCAGCTCCTGTATCTGGAGGCGGAGAACCCCAAGAAGGAAATCTCCCTGTATATCAATCGCCCCGGCGGTATCGTGACGTCGGGAATGGCGATCTACGACACCATGCAGTTCATCCGCTGCCCGGTCGCCACGCTGTGCATGGGGCAGGCGGCTTCCATGGGGTCGCTGCTGTTGTGTGCGGGCGAGAAGGGCATGCGCTTCTCGCTCCCCAACGCGCGCATCATGGTCCACCAGCCGTCCGGCGGTTTCCAGGGGCAGGCGTCCGACATCGAGCGCCACGCCGAGGACATCATCAAGATGAAGCGGCGGTTGAACGAGATCTACGTCAAGCACACCGGCCAAGCCTACGAGGTGATCGAGCGCACGCTGGACCGCGATTATTTCATGACGGCGGACCAGTCGCGCGAGTTCGGCATCGTCGATCGCGTGCTCGAAAAGCGCGATGACGTGGAAACCGCTGTAAAAGGTTAACGCGTGATTGGCCCCGTTTCGGCCAATCGGCACCGATCGTGCATGGCTGTCCTGCCTGTCCGCCATTGGCGGAACGTGACAGGAACATGTTCTCTGGTGACACGTGTTGGCCCTTGTCCGGGCCGCAATTGAGACACGGTCATTGGCGACCATGGGGCTTGAAGTGAACCGTAATTGGCCGCCATGCGTAACTATGCGGCAGTTCGGTCACACGAGTGTGACAATAGGGGCGCGCTGCTCCGCGGGGCCGGGGACGAGGTGTTAATCGATCCTTGATCTCGGCAACGGTAGCGTGCTCAGATCGGGGTACCAATTCGAGTGCCCCGCGGCGGGCCGCGCCGCTAGCGGCCGCCAGCGTGGGCTCTCCGCCACTGCGGTGCGGAGCCTGAAATGTGGGCCGAGGACGACTGGCGCCGGAACGGCGTGGGGCCGTCGCGACCGAAGGGTGAGAGAACCGGATGGCAGGCCAAGAGAAGAACACCCTGTATTGCTCGTTCTGCGGCAAGAGCCAGCACGAGGTGCGCAAGCTGATCGCGGGTCCCGACCGTGTTCATCTGCGACGAGTGCGTCGAGCTGTGCATGGACATCATCCGCGAGGAGAACAAGAACACCCTCGTCAAGTCGCGCGATGGTGTGCCGACGCCCCAGGAGATCTGCACCGTCCTCGATTCGTACGTCATCGGGCAGGAACACGCCAAGCGCGTGCTCTCCGTCGCCGTCCACAACCACTACAAGCGGCTCAATCACGCAGGCAAGGGCAACGAGGTCGAACTCGCCAAGTCCAACATCCTGCTCGTCGGGCCGACCGGCTGCGGCAAGACGCTGCTCGCCCAGACGCTCGCCCGCATCCTCGACGTGCCCTTCACGATGGCCGATGCTACCACGCTGACCGAGGCGGGCTACGTCGGCGAGGACGTCGAGAACATCATCCTGAAGCTCCTGCAGAACGCCGACTACAATGTCGAGCGGGCGCAGCGCGGCATCGTCTACATCGACGAGGTCGACAAGATCTCTCGCAAGTCCGACAACCCGTCGATCACCCGCGACGTGTCGGGCGAAGGCGTGCAGCAGGCCCTCCTGAAGATCATGGAAGGCACGGTCGCGAGCGTGCCGCCGCAGGGTGGCCGCAAGCATCCCCAGCAGGAGTTCCTGCAGGTCGATACAACCAACATCCTCTTCATCTGCGGCGGCGCCTTTGCCGGCCTGGAAAAGATCATCGCCCGGCGCGGCAAGGGCACCTCGATCGGCTTCGGAGCCACCGTGCGCGGCCCCGACGAGCGCCGCACGGGCGAGATCCTGCGCGCCGTCGAGCCCGAGGACCTGTTGAAGTTCGGCCTGATCCCCGAGTTCATCGGCCGTCTGCCCGTCATCGCCACACTCGAGGATCTCGACGAGGCGGCGCTCATGCAGATCCTGACCGAGCCCAAGAATGCCCTCGTCAAGCAGTACCAGCGCCTGTTCGAGATGGAGGACGTCAAGCTGACGATCTCCAACGACGCGCTGCGCGCGATCTCCAGGAAGGCCATCGAGCGCAAGACCGGCGCTCGTGGCTTGCGCTCGATCATGGAAGGCATTCTGCTCGACACCATGTTCGACCTGCCCTCGATGAAGGGCGTGGAGGAGATCGTCATCGGTCCGGAGGTCGTGGAGGGCGGCGCCAAGCCGCTACGCATCTACACCGACCGCAGCGACGAGAAGGGCTCCACGACGTCGTCGGCGTCCTGACACCTGCCATGCGCCGTCCGCTCGGCCGTTGGCCGACCGGGAGGCGGGCCCTTGACCACCACTTGTATGGTCAAATCCAGGGCCCATTTGATGAGACGAATGAGGGATTCGTATGCTCGCGCGTCGGTCTGACCGGCGGGCGTTGGATGCGGGTCCGGATCGCAGGGTGATCGCGCGTCATCCGCGGCTCGACGGATCGGAATGAAGGCCGGGCTTTTCGGCCGTCCACCGTCGCGCTGCGGGCCGACGCGGGAGCCCCGGATCATCAACGCTATCTATCCCGCCATAGTGCGGGGTCACAGTCGCGCCATCCATCGGCGCGGGAATGGGGAAGGCCATGAGCGAAGACAAGCAGACTCGGGACAAGAGCGGCGGCAAGGAGCTCTTTCCGGTTCTCCCGCTCCGCGACATCGTCGTGTTCCCGTACATGATCGTGCCCCTCTTCGTCGGCCGCGAGAAGTCGATCGCGGCTCTCGAAGAGGTGATGCGCTCGGACAAGCTGATCCTGCTCGCCGCCCAGAAGAACGCTGGCGACGACGATCCGGCAACGGACGCGATCTACGAGATGGGCACGCTCGCATCCGTGCTGCAGCTCCTGAAGCTGCCCGACGGCACCGTCAAGGTGCTGGTCGAGGGAACGCACCGCGCGAAGATCAAGCGCTATACCGATAACACCGACTTCTTCGAGGCCGAGGTCGAGCGCGTCAACGAGGACATCGGCGCTAAGGACGAGATCGAGGCGCTGGCCCGGTCGGCCGTTTCGCAGTTCGAGAACTACGTCAAGCTGAACAAGAAGATCAGCCCCGAGGTGCTCGGCACGATCAGCCAGATCGATGACTACTCCAAGCTCGCCGACACGATCGCCTCGCATCTCGCCATCAAGATCTCCGACAAGCAGGAGGTGCTCGAGGTCACGACGATCTCCGAGCGGCTCGAGCGCGTCTACACGCTGATGGAGAGCGAGATCTCCGTTCTGCAGGTGGAGAAGAAGATCCGCTCGCGCGTCAAGCGCCAGATGGAGAAGACCCAGCGCGAGTACTATCTGAATGAGCAGATGAAGGCCATTCAGAAGGAGCTCGGCGACACCGACGAGCGCGACGACATCGCCGAGTTCGAGGAGAAGATCGAGAACACCAAGCTGTCGAAGGAGGCGCGCGACAAGGCACTGGCCGAGCTCAAGAAGCTGCGCCAGATGAGCCCGATGTCGGCCGAGGCGACGGTGGTGCGCAACTACCTCGACTGGCTCTTGTCCATCCCGTGGGGTGTCAAGGGCAAGGTCAAGAAGGACCTGGACGAGGCGCAGGCGACCCTCGATGCCGAACACTACGGCCTGGAGAAGGTCAAGGAGCGCATCGTCGAGTATCTCGCCGTGCAGGCGCGCACCAACAAGCTGAAGGGGCCCGATCCTCTGCCTCGTCGGCCCGCCCGGCGTCGGCAAGACCTCGCTCGGCAAGTCGATCGCCAACGCGACCGGCCGCGAGTTCGTGCGCATGTCGCTCGGCGGCGTGCGCGACGAGGCCGAGATCCGCGGTCACCGCCGCACCTACATCGGCTCGATGCCCGGCAAGGTCATCCAGTCGATGAAGAAGGCCAAGCGCACCAACCCGCTCTTCCTTCTCGACGAGATCGACAAGATGGGCACCGACTTCCGCGGCGATCCCGCAGCGGCGCTGCTGGAGGTGCTGGACCCCGAGCAGAACTCTACGTTCAACGATCATTACCTCGAGGTCGACTACGATCTCTCGAACGTGATGTTCGTGACGACGGCGAACACGCTCAACATCCCGCCGGCCCTCATGGACCGCATGGAGATCATCCGCCTCGCCGGCTACACGGAGACGAGAAGGTCGAGATCGCCAAGCGCCACCTGATCCCCGAGCAGACGCCAGGCGCACGGCCTCGAGGACGAGCGAATGGTCGATCGAGGAGGAGGCGCTGCAGGAGGTCATCCGCCGCTACACGCGCGAGGCCGGCGTGCGCTCGCTCGAGCGCGAGCTGGCCAAGCTGGCGCGCAAGGCGGTGAAGGAGCTGCTGACCTCGTCCAAGAAGACGATCGCGATCACCAAGGACAACCTGTCCGACTATCTCGGCGTGCCGAAGTACCGCTACGGCGAGGCCGAGCTGGAGGACCAGGTCGGCATCGTCACGGGCTTGGCCTGGACCGAGGTCGGCGGCGAGCTGCTGACCATCGAAGGCGTGATGATGCCTGGCAAGGGCAAGGTCACGGTCACTGGCAACCTGCGCGACGTGATGAAGGAATCGATCCAGGCCGCGACCGCCTACGTGCGCTCGCGCTCCGTCGACTTCGGCATCCCGCCGCCGTTGTTCGAGAAGCGCGACATCCACGTGCACGTGCCCGAGGGCGCGACGCCCAAGGACGGCCCCTCGGCCGGTGTCGCGATGGTGACCACCATCGTCTCGGTGCTGACCGGCATCCCCGTGCGCAAGGATGTCGCCATGACCGGCGAGATCACGCTGCGCGGCCGCGTGCTGCCGATCGGCGGCCTCAAGGAGAAGCTGCTCGCCGCGCTGCGCGGCGGCATCAAGACCGTCCTGATCCCCGAGGAGAACGTCAAGGATCTCATCGACATCCCCGACGAGATCAAGGGCAAGCTCGAGATCGTGCCGGTCGCCCATATGGACGACGTCATCAAGGCGGCGCTCACCCGCCAGCCCGAAGCGATCACCTGGGACGAGGAAGCCGAGCAGCGTCCCGTCGAAGGTGGTGCCGACGGCGCCGGCGGTTCTCGACCCGTCGCACACTGAACGGCGCCGCGGCGTATCCACTTTCGCGATTGCGTAAAATCAAGCCCCTCACCCTCATCGTGGTGAGGGGCTTTTTGCGTGCGATCCGCCCGCGGAACATCCCATGAAACCCCAGGAAAAACGGGCCTTCTGCGCCTATTTGGCTCTTGACGCACCGTCTCATTGGGCGTTGTGTGCCCATTCTGTTGCCGATGCAGCAGTTAGAAGATGCGAGCCGCTCGCCCGCGTTGTGCGATACGCGGCTGGCGGCCCCGGCAAGCCGCTTTCCAATGGCCAAAGGAACTCACGCCATGAGCAAGAAAGATTTGATCGACGCCGTTGCCACCAAGTGCGAGTTGACCAAGGAGAAGGCGTCCGGCGTCGTCGACACCGTACTCGAGCACATCCGCTCGGCCATGAAGAATGGCGAGGAAGTGCGCATCCCCGATTTCGGCACCTTCAAGGTCGCCAAGCGCAAGGCGCGCGAGGGCCGCAATCCCGCGACCGGTAAGACCATCCAGATCCCGGCCTCGCGCGTTCCCAAGTTCACGCCCTCCAAGGGCCTGAAGGACGCGCTGAACTGAGCGCTTTCGGTTTCGATTGCCGACAGGGAAGGGGCTCATGCCGGCGGCATGCGGCCCTTTTTCATGTCTGCGGCTGGCAGAGATCGAGCCCCGTCGCCGCCGCCGCCGCCGCTCAGCGCAACAGCCGGTCGCCCAGCCCCAGCACGATCTCGAACGCGATCAACGCGATGATGTACCACTCCAGCCGGTGGCTGGTGCGCGTCGCCAGCAGGTCGCCAAGCGTCTCCGCCATCTCCTGGATGACGTCGAGTTTGCGCGAGATCGCACGCGCCCTTTGCGCCAGATCGTATTCCTCGACCAGCCGGGCCCACAGTCGCTCCAGCTCGGGATGGTCCCACAACACGTCCGGCTTTTCGTCGTGGTCGAGCCGTCCGGCCAGACGCTGCTGGATCAACAGCGCCTCGCCGATCTCACGCAGCATGTCGGCGCGCGAGGCCTTCGGCAGCCGGCCCGCGCGCAACGCCGCCGCCACCGGCTCGATGCGATCGAACGCGCCCGCGATGCGTCGTTCGCCGAGCGCCAGCGAATTGCTCGTGGCGACCGCCTCCGCGATCAGCAGCAGCCTGACGTCGTCGGCGGACCTGAGCCGGACGAGCCCGTCCGGCGACACGCCGTCCTCCCGCTCGTCGGGGCGCACCTGGATACGCACCGTTTCGGTTTCCGGCACCGGCAGCGGAGCGACGACCCGCGATGCGATCAGCACGTCGACCGCCGCCTCGTCCTCCGCTGTCGTCCCCGCATAGACCTTGGCGCCGAACCGGAACAGCACGGCCAGCCCGCCCCCCGGCGTCCGCCAGGCCAGCGGGTTCTTGCTGATGGCATCGTCCCGCTCCAGGCCCTTCAGGTCGAGCCGGTCCCCGACCTGAGCCGCCCGGACCGTGATTTCGCTTGGCAGGTTTGTCGTCATGCGCAGCCTCGGGTCGCTGGTGCCACCCGCGCCCCCCCATCGGTGGCGTTGGGTTGTGGGTGCCGGCAGCTGGAGCGACTTGCCAGCGGCGCCGTCACGGTCTATCAAGCGCCCATCTCGCACGCACGCCTTTCCCGCGTGATCCGGACAGACAGACCCGGATGACGCTCCGGTGGGCCATCGCAACCCTGCGACGGCCTTCTTTCGAGGTGTGCGGAGGAACAACCGGAAAACAGGACGAACCATGGCGCTCCCTGCGTTCAATATGCGTCAGCTGCTCGAGGCTGGCGTTCACTTCGGTCACCAGAACCACCGCTGGAATCCGAAGATGTCGCCGTTCATCTTCGGCGCTCGCAATAAGATTCACATCATCGATCTTGCCCAGACGACGCCGCTGCTGCATCAAGCGCTGCTCAAGATCTCCGACACCGTCGCCCAGGGCGGCCGCGTGCTGTGCGTCGGCACCAAGCGCCAGGCGAGCGAAGCGATCGCCGATTCCGCCAAGCGCTGCGCGCAGTACTACATCAACCATCGTTGGCTCGGCGGCACGCTGACCAACTGGAAGACCATCTCCCAGTCGATCCGCCGCCTGCGTCAGCTCGATGACATCCTGGCCGACCCGCAGGGCCGCACCAAGAAAGAGATCCTCAACATCACCCGCGAGCGCGACAAGCTCAACCAGTCGCTCGGCGGCATCAAGGACATGGGCGGTATCCCCGACCTCCTGTTCGTGATCGACACGAACAAGGAGCAGATCGCCATCCAGGAAGCCCGCAAGTTGGGCATCCCGATCGTCGCCATCGTCGACACGAACTGTGATCCCGACGGCATCGATTTTCCCGTGCCCGGCAACGACGACGCCGGCCGTGCCATCACGCTTTATTGCGATCTCGTGGCACGCGCCGCCATCGACGGCCTGGAGCGCAGCCAGTCGTCCTCCGGCGTCGACATCGGTGCGCTCGATCAGCCGCCCGCCGAAGCCGTGCCTGCAGCCGTGTTCAAGGGCATCGAGGCACCGCGCGGCGAGCCCGACGACCTGAAGCGCATCAAGGGCATCGACGGCAAGCTCGAGCAGCGCCTCAACGACATCGGTGTGTTCCATTTCTGGCAGATCGCCGACCTGGATGCGGACCATGCCGCGGCACTCGACCGGGCGCTGCGCACCAAGGGTCAGGTTCAGACTGAGGAATGGGTCGCGCAGGCCAAGAAGCTGGTCGAGGCGGCAGCAGCCTGACGCGCAGCGGGGGCCGGCATCGCGACATACCTCGCGATGCCGCCGCACCTAAGTGCGGTGACCAGCGTTGCAACGCCGGTGGGCGTGCCGCGCCTTCGTCGCGCAGCTGAACGTCTCGCCTGGCCACCCGGCCCGGCGGCTGGTGCCCGGCGGCTGGTACAAGACAGGCTGGTACAAGATGGGCGGCGGGTCGCACGCGACGCCTGCACAACCCATATTTGGCGAAAGCCCGGACATGAGAGCCGGCGCGGGCCACGACAAAGTCCGCGCCTCAACGAGACACACCTGATCGAGGTGATGCAATGACGACGATTACCGCAAGCATGGTGAAGGAGCTGCGCGACAAGACTGGCGCGGGCATGATGGACTGCAAGACGGCGCTGACCGAGAACGGCGGCGACATGGAGGCGAGCGTCGACTGGCTGCGCAAGAAGGGCCTGTCGAAGGCGGCCAAGAAGGCCGGCCGTATTGCGGCCGAGGGCCTGATCGGCATCGTCGTCGACGGCAAGCTCGGCGCCGTCGTCGAGGTCAATTCCGAGACCGACTTCGTCGCGCGCAACGAGCAGTTCCAGGAGATGGTGACCGCTATTGCGAGCCTGGCGCCCAAGGCCGGCGGCGATCTCGCCAAGCTGCTGGCTGCCAAGTATCCCGGCGACCTCCGAGACGGTCGACGAGCATCTCAAGGAGATGGTCGCCACCATCGGCGAGAACATGAGCGTGCGCCGCACGACCACGATCAGTGTCGCCGACGGCGTCGTCGCCGACTACGTCCACAACCGCGCCGCCCCCGGCCTGGGCAAGATCGGCGTGCTGGTGGCCGTGGAAGGCAAGGGCGATACCGCCAAGCTGACCGAACTCGGCCGTCAGATCGCCATGCACATCGCCGCGGCCAACCCGCTATCGGTGCGCGTGGAGGATCTCGATCCCGCCGCCGTCGAGCGCGAGCGCCAGATCTACGTCGAGCAGGCCAAGGCCACCGGCAAGTCGCAGGAGATCGCCGAGAAGATGGTCGAGGGCCGGCTACGCAAGGAGTTCTTCCAGCAGGTCGTGCTCATGCAGCAGACCTTCCTCGGCGCTGGCGGCGACGGCAAGCAGACGGTCGAGCAGGTCCTCAAGGAGACCGAGAAGGGGCTGGGCGGTCCCGATCGCCGTCAAGGGCTTCGTGCGCTATGCGCTCGGCGAGGGCATCGAGAAGAAGGAAGAGGACTTCGCCGCCGAGGTCGCCAAGACCATGCAGGAATCGCGCAAGCCGTCCTGACACTGGTTGCGATCGCCTTGTGGAGCACGTGAAAAACGGCCGGTCGTTCTGCGACCGGCCGGCTTCATATCGTCGCCAGACGCGGATGCCTCACCGGCGACAGACGATCGATGCTATTATGACAAGGCTCAAGGTCGGGCAGGGTGCGCCGCGCGTCGTGCGCGTCGGCCCGGGGGTGAACGGCAGCCGGGGAAGGCGGTGAGGCGATGGCGACGACAGCGGGATCGGGCTTGCGCTACAAGCGCTTGCTCTTGAAGCTTTCCGGCGAGGCCCTGCTCGGCAAGGCGTCGCACGGCATCGACATGGCCGTCCTCGAGCGTCTGGCGCGCGACGTCAAGCAGGCACAGGACGCAGGCTGCCAGATGGCAGTCGTGGTCGGCGGCGGCAACATCGTGCGCGGCATGGAGTTCGCGTCCCGCGGCATGGACCGGGCCACCGCCGATTACATGGGCATGCTCGGCACCGTCATGAATGCGCTGGCCTTCCAGAACGTTCTCGAGCAACAAGGCGCGCCCGCCCGCGTGCTCTCGGCCATTCCCGATGCCGACGGTCTGCGAGGCCTACGTCCGGCCCAAGGCTCTGCATCACATGGACAAAGGCCGCGTCGTGATCTTCGCGGCCGGCACCGGCAACCCGTTCTTCACGACCGACACCACCGCCGCGCTCCGGGCGATCGAGATGGGCTGCTGTGCGGTGGCCAAGGCGACCCAGGTCGACGGCGTCTATTCGGCCGACCCCAAGAAGGACCCCAAGGCCGAGCGTTACGAGCGGTTGACCTATGCCGAGGTGCTCGCGCGCGATCTCAAGGTGATGGACGGCGCGGCCATCGCCCTTGCTCGCGACAATGATCTTCCGGTAATTGTCTTTTCCATCGAGGAAGCAGGCAACTTGCTGCGGGTGCTCGAAGGTCGCGCCCGCTCCACCATCATCGCGCGGACCTGAGGCGCCCTGCGCCCGCTGGCTGTGGCGCGAATCTGCGCAGCGCGGATCGATCCGCGGCGGGCGCCGGCGCGAGGTCCCGCGCCCTGAAAGGAGACGAACGCCATGGCAGACGCAAGCTTCGAGATCGGCGAGCTCGAAAAGCGCATGCGCGCATCGATCGAGGCGCTCAAGCGCGAGCTGGGCAGCCTGCGGACGGGACGCGCCAGCGTCCATCTGCTCGATCCCGTCCAGGTTCCCGTCTACGGCTCCCGGATGCCGCTGACCCAGGTGGCGACGGTGACCGTGCCCGAGCCGCGCATGCTCAGCGTCCAGGTCTGGGATCGCGGCAACGTCCAGGCCGTCGACAAGGCCATCCGCGAGGCCAATCTCGGCATCAACCCGGTGGTCGACGGCACCATGATCCGGCTGCCGATCCCGATGCCAACCGCGGAGCGCCGCAACGAGCTCGTCAAGCAGGCGCACAAGTACGCCGAGCAGCATCGCGTGGCGATCCGCAATGTCCGCCGCGACGGCATGGACCAGCTGAAGAAGCTGGAGAAGGACAGCAAGATGAGCCAGGACGAGCACAAGTCCCATTCCACCAAGGTGCAGGAGCTGACCGACAAGCTGATCAAGGAGATCGATCAGACGGTGGCGGCCAAGGAGACCGAGATCCAGAAGGTGTGACGCTTCACGACGGCGTCGGCGCAGGGGCGCGCCAAGCGTTCGGCCCCGGGCAGGACCGTAGCAGGTGGGGGTCGGCTTTGGCCGAAACGAAAACACAAGCCGAGACCGAGGCTGCCATCGCAACACCGCCGCGGCACGTCGCCATCATCATGGACGGCAACGGGCGCTGGGCGAAGGCGCGCGGCCTGCCGCGCGCGCTGGGTCACCGCATGGGCGTGGAGGCCGTACGCCGCACCGTGCGCGCGGCCATCGAGCTGGGCATCTCCTATCTGACGATCTACTCCTTCTCCTCTGAGAACTGGTCGCGGCCCGCCGCCGAGATCGACGACCTGATGGGCCTGATGAAGCGGTTCATCCGCCGTGACCTCGCCGACCTGCACAAGAGCGGCGTGCGCATCAAGGTCATCGGCGCGCGCGACAACGTCGACACCGAGCTGCTTGCCATGATCGACGAAGCGGTCGCGCTGACGGCCGCCAACGAGGCGCTGACCCTCGTCATCGCCTTCAACTATGGCTCGCGCGCCGAGATCGCCAGGGCCGCGCAGCGGCTCGCCGAGCAGGTCGCCGCCGGCGCGCTTTCGCCCGGCGATATCGGCCCGCAGCGCCTCGAGGCCGAGCTCGACACCGTCGGCATCCCCGACCCCGACTTGCTGATCCGCACCAGCGGCGAGATCCGGCTGTCGAATTTCCTGCTGTGGCAGTCGGCCTACACCGAGTTCGTCTTCCTGGATGCCTTCTGGCCGGATTTCGGCCGCGAGCACCTGGAGGCGGCCATCGGCCAGTATCGTGCCCGTGATCGACGGTACGGTGGCCTTTCGGCGATGACGTCGGCATGAGAGGCGACAGCCATGGATGAGGCGCCCTCACAGGCGACGCCCGGGCCGCGCGCGCGCAGTTCCTCCAACATGGCCGTGCGCGCCGCCAGCGCCCTCGTGCTCGCCGCCGTGACCATCGGCCTCGACTACTGGGGCCTGTTGCCGTTCTCGCTGACGGTCCTCGTCGTCGTGCTGGTGATGAGCTGGGAGTGGGGCCGCATCGTGCGCGGCAGCGGCACGGACCTGGTGTTCTGGATCCACGCCGCCACCGTCGCCGCTGTCGTTGTTCTCGGCGGGCTCGGCCAGTCCGGGCTCGGGCTCCTCGCCCTCCTGATCGGGACCGTCCTGCTCGCCGTTACGCGATTTCAGCCGCGACGGCCTCGTGTCCGCGCTGGGCATCCCCTACGTCGGCCTGCCCGCGCTTTCGCTCTTGTGGTTGCGCAGCGATCTGGCCTTCGGCTTCCAGGCGACGCTTTACGTGCTGCTGGTCGTGTGGTCGATGGATACGTTCGCGCTCATCGGCGGCCGCGCCATCGGCGGTCCCAAGCTGTGGCCGCGCGTCTCGCCCGGCAAGACCTGGGCCGGCCTGGTCAGCGGCGCGCTCGCTGGCACGCTGGCTGGCCTCGCCTTCGCCAAGTCGATCGGCGCCCCGCTCGTCTCCGTCGCCCTGCTGAGCCTGCTGCTGGCGCTCGTATCGCAGGCGGGCGACCTTGCCGAGTTGGCCCTCAAGCGGCTTTATGGCGTCAAGGATTCGAGCGGCCTGATCCCCGGACACGGCGGCTTTCTCGATCGCGTCGATGGTGTCGTCGCTGCCTCCATCGCAGCAGCCCTCGTCGCCTTGGCGATCAACGCCGAGGCGCCCGCCCGGGCGCTGCTGCTCGGCCACTGACGGGAACCACACGGCATGGCGCAATCGAGGCAGTCGACCGCACCGGCCCAGGCGTCGCGCCTCCGCGACGTCGTGGCGGCACCCGCGCCAGCGGCCGAGCCGGCGCCGGCTGCGGGCCAGGCGCCAAAGCGCGTCACCATCCTGGGTGCCACCGGCTCGATCGGTTCCAGCACGCTCGACCTGCTCGCCCGCGCGCCCGGATCCTTCCAGGTCGCCGCCCTGACCGCCCAGACCAACGTCGCCAAGCTCGCCGACGCCGCCCGCGCCCATCGCGCAGAACTCGCCGTCATCGGCGATCCCAGCCTCTATGCCGAGCTGAAGGAGCGGTTGGCCGGCACCGGTATCGCCGCCGCGGCGGGCGCCGAGGCTCTGCGCGAGGCCGCCGCCCTGCCCGCCGACTGCGTCATGGCCGCCATCATGGGCGCCGCCGGCCTCGCCCCGACCTTCGAGGCCGTGCGCCAGGGACGCCGCGTGGCGCTCGCCAACAAGGAGTGCCTGGTCTCCGCCGGCGCGGTGTTCATGGACTGGGTCGCCCGCCATGGCGCCGAGCTCGTGCCCGTCGACAGCGAGCACTCCGCCGCCCTGCAGGCCCTGGCCGGCGCCGCGCCCGAAAGCATCGAGCAGATCACGCTGACCGCCTCTGGCGGCCCGTTCCGCACCTGGGATGCCGCCCGCCTCGCCACCGTGCGCCCCGCCGACGCCCTCAAACACCCCAACTGGTCGATGGGCCGCAAGATCACGGTCGATTCCGCGACCATGATGAACAAGGGCCTGGAATTGATCGAGGCCTACCACCTGTTCCCCGTCGAGGCCCGACCAGCTCGCCGTCGTGGTCCACCCGCAGTCGATCGTGCATTGCCTCGTCGCCTACACCGACGGCTCCGTGCTCGCCCAGCTCGCCTGCCCCGACATGCGCACGCCGATCGCGCTCAGCCTGGCCTGGCCCGCGCGCATGCACGCGCCCACCGAGCGCCTGGACCTCGTCAGGCTCGGCGCCCTGACCTTCGAGGCCCCCGACCCCGCCCGCTTCCCCTGCCTCGCCCTGGCCCAGGCGGCGCTCGCGCGCGGGGACGCAGCGCCGGCGGTCCTGAACGCCGCCAACGAGATCGCCGTTGAGGCATTCCTGGACGAGCGCCTGTCTTTTCCTGGGATCGCCGCCAGCGTGGAAGGCGTGATTTCGGCGGCCGACCGCGACGGACTGCTGGGGCCGCTCTCGAGCCTGGAGGACGTCATGGCTCGGGACAAGGCCGTCCGGCGTCTGGCACGAACCATGCTTCCGTCCTATGTTTAAGGCCGCCTTAATAGGCAGGCCTGCATTGGTTGTCGCAGGCGACTTCGAGGAGACGAGCCGCACATGACTGTTCTGACTGCAGTGACCGACGGCATCGGTGGCGTGCTCAGCGTTCTTCTTCCGTTCCTCTTCGTGCTGACCGTCGTCGTGTTCATCCACGAGCTCGGCCATTTCCTCGTCGCGCGCTGGTGCAAGGTCAAGGTAACGGCCTTCTCCATCGGCTTCGGGCCGGAGATCTGCCACTTCGTCGACCGCCACGGCACCCGCTGGCGCCTCGCCTGGATCCCGCTCGGCGGCTACGTCAAGTTCATGGACGACGAGAACGGGGCGAGCGTGCCGTCCCGTGAGGCGATCGACCGCATGACGCCGGAGCAGCAGGCAGGCTCCTTCCACGCCAAGCCCGTCTGGCAGCGCGCCGCCGTCGTCGTGGCCGGCCCCATCGCCAACTTCCTGCTCGCCATCGCCATCTTCACCGGCATGTACATGGTGAAGGGCATCCACATCACCGCGCCCAAGATCCAGGAGGTGCTGCCCGCGAGCCCCGCCGAGGCGGCCGGCTTCAAGGCCGGCGACGTCATCCTCCAGATCGACGGCAGCGCCATCACCAGCTTCACCGACGTCGTCCGCGTCGTCGCCGTCAGCCCCGAGCAGGCCCTGAGCTTCAAGGTGGACCGTGACGGCCGCGAGCTGACGCTGATCGCGACGCCCGCCCTGCACGAGGAAAAGGACCGCATGGGCGGCACGATGCGCCGCGGCATGATCGGCATCCGCCCGATGGCGACGCCGCAGACCAGACAGATCCAGAGCGTCGGACCTATCGACGCCGTTGGTCTCGCCTTTAAGGAGACCAAGTTCATCATAACAAGCACACTGGGCTACATCCGCGACGTGGTCGTCGGCCGCCAGAAGGCCGATCAGCTCGGTGGCCCGATCCGGATTGCCGAGGTGTCCTCGCAGTTCGCAAAGGTTGGGATGGATGCGCTGCTTCACATCCTGGCGTTGATTTCGGTCAGCGTCGGCCTGATCAACCTGTTCCCGATTCCGCTGATGGATGGCGGCCACCTGATGTTCTACGCCATCGAGGTCATCCGCGGCCGCCAGCTCTCCGAGCGGTCCCAGGAAATCGGCTTCAAGATCGGCTTGGCGGTGGTTCTGGCGCTGATGTTGTTCTCGACCTGGAACGACCGCCTGATCCTGTGGCATTGGATCACCGGCGCGAGCTGAGTCGCCTGGAAAATCAAGGCCACTGAAACATTCTTGCCACTTCCATAGGGGTTACTGAATCGTTAAAACCGATCCCAACGGGGGATGAGAGTCGGGGCTGGCCAACGAACTGGTCACTGGCTCGAAATCCAAGGTAGTACGCGGGTCGTTGCCGACGGCATCGCGTGCTCTGGGGGTTCGGCACAAACGAGGCAGGCCCAAGAATGCCTTTGTTTCGTATGACGTCGTTGGGGCGCTGGCGGCTTGTCGCGCTGTTGGCACTCGCGATGCCAGCGACCGTTTTGGTCGACTTCGCCGGGTTCAGCACACCGGCGGCCGCTCAGGGAGCCGTGGTTCGGGATATCCGGGTCACAGGCAACCGGCGTGTCGAGCCCGAGACGGTTCGCTCCTATTTGCAATTCTCCGTCGGAGACGCCTACGACGCGTCCAAGGTGGACCGCTCGCTCCGGTCGTTGTTCGCGACGGGCCTGTTCTCCGACGTCCGGATCGATCGCGACGGCACCACCGTCACGGTGACCGTGGCCGAGAACCCGATCATCAATCTCGTCGCCTTCGAGGGTAACAGCGAGGTCGATCGCGCGACGCTGGAGGCCGAGGTCCGGCTGAAGCCGCGCTCCGTCCTGACGCGCGCCCGCGTCCAGGCCGACGTCCAGCGCATCCTCGACGTCTACCGCCGCCAGGGCCGCTTCGCCGCCAGCGTCGAGCCCAAGGTGATCGAGCTGGAGCAGAACCGCGTCAATCTGGTGTTCGAGATCGCTGAAGGCGGGGCCACGAAGGTCAAGGGCATCAACTTCGTCGGCAACCGCGCGTTCTCCGACAGCCAGCTTCGCGACATCATCTCGACCACGCAGACCGGCTGGTTCGACTTCCTCAAGGGCACCAGCATCTACGATCCCGACCGGATGAATCTCGATCGCGAGCTGGTCCGCCAGTACTACCTGAAGAACGGCTACGCCGACGTACGTGTCGTCGCCGCCAACGCCGAGCTCGATCCCGAGGGCTCAGGCTTCTACATCTCCTTCGTCATCGACGAGGGTCCTCTGTACCGTTTCGGCGCCGTCTCCATCGAGAGCGTGCTGCCCGAGATCGATCCGGGCTCCCTGCGTGGTGATTTGCTGACCCATGAAGGCGCCATCTATAACGCCTACCAGATCGACAAAACGGTCGAGCGGCTGACGTTGGTGATCTCCGAGCGTGGCTTCGCCTTCGCCCGCGTGCGCCCGCGCGCCGATGCCAATCGCGAGTCGCAGACCATCGCCATCACCTACCTCGTCGAGGAAGGTCCGCGCGTCTACATCGAGCGCATCAACGTCTCCGGCAACGAGCGCACCAAGGACCACGTCATCCGACGTGAGTTCCGCGTCGCAGAAGGTGACGCCTACAACCCGCTGATGGTGGATCGCGCCAAGAAGCGTCTGGAGTCACTGGGCTTCTTCAAGACGGTGAAAGTCAACCGTCGTCCGGGCTCCGCCAACGATCGCGTGGTCATCGACGTCGATCTGGTCGAGCAGTCGACCGGCGAGCTGTCCTTCGGCGCCGGCTACTCGACGGCCGAAGGCGTCATCGGCGACATTTCGATCAGCGAGCGCAACCTGCTGGGCAACGGCCAGTTCCTGCGCCTCAAGCTGTCCGGCTCGATGGAGCGGCTGCAGGTTGACCTCAGCTTTACCGAGCCGCGCTTCCTCGACATGAACCTTGCCGCCGGTTTCGACATCTTCCACAAGGAAGTCGACCAGACGGACTCGTCCTCCTTCCGCTACCGCAAGACCGGCATCAGCCCGCGTCTCGGCTTCCCGCTGTCGGAGAACCTGTGGGTTCAGACCAACTACACCTTCTCGCGCGACGAGATCTTCGACCTCCAGGGCACGCCGTCTCGAGCGATCGCTGAGGCTCAGGGAACTTCGTACACGTCGTCGGTCGGGCTGGCGCTGACCTACGACCAGCGCAACCATCCGAAGAACCCGAACCGCGGCTATTACCTGCAGGTCGCGTCCGACTTCGCCGGTGTCGGTGGCGACGTGAAATACGCCCGCGTCATCGCCGAGGGCCGCGCCTACTACCCGGTCACGGAGAAGATCACGCTCGTCGGCCGCGTCATCGGCGGCCACATCGAGGGCTGGGGCGGCGAGGATGTCCGCCTGCTCGACCTGTTCTTCAAGGGCGGCGAGACCGTGCGTGGCTTCAACCGCTCGGGCTACGGTCCGCGCGACTTGAACGACCGGACGACGCGCTGGGTGGCACCAGCTTCTGGGCGGCAACCGCTGAGCTGCGCTTCCCGATCCCGCTGATCCCCGAGGATCTCGGCATCTCCGGCGCCGTGTTCGCCGACGCCGGTTCGCTGTTCGGCGCAGGTGCGGGTGCCAAGAAGAATCAGGGTTGCGGTCGTGGCCAATAATGATCTGTCTCGCCGACGACTCCTCCGTCCGCTCCTCGGTCGGTGGCTCGATCCTGTGGAACTCGCCAGTCGGTCCGATCCGCATGGACTTCGCCCAGGCGCTGTCGAAAGAGAGCTACGACAAGGAGCAGTTCTTCCGCTTCGGCGCTTCCACGAAGTTCTGATCCCCGCGCCCGCGGCCAGCGTGCGCAACATGAAGACCCTGACGATCGCCGCGACCGGTACCGGTTGCGGCGATCGCATTTCGACCTGAGCCCCTACGAATCGCGCGTGCACCGGCCCGGCAAAATCGTACCATTCCAGTTCGCGGGGACGAGACACGTGGTCCGCTGGACAGCGCCGCGCCGTAGCGACAGGATGACCGCCATGCGAGTCCGCCGTCGTGCGGCAGGCCCTCGGCGGATCCCCGATCCGCCGACCGGCAATGTCATGAGGCACCGCCTCCCTCGCGCCGATGGAAGGAGCGTCCGCACACATGGAGCATCCCGGCTTCTTCGAGCGGGCAGGCCCATTCGGCCTTCCCGAATTGGCGCGCGCCGTCGGTGCTGAGATCGCGCCCGGCCGCGCGGGCGATATCCGGATCTCCGACGTCAAGCCGCTCTCGGAGGCGGGCCCCACCGACGTCACGTTCCTCGATAATCGCAAATACGCACCGCAACTGGCGGGCACGCGCGCAGGCGCCTGCCTCATTCAGCCTGCCTTCGCCGAGCACGTACCGCCCGGCACCGTGCCGCTGACGATGCGCGCGCCCTATCGCGGCTTCGCGCTGGCCTTGCAGTTGATCTACCCCAGCGCCGGTCGGCCCCAGGTGGCGCGCGCGCTCGAGGCCGGCGGCGGTCCGCTGGTCGATGCCAGTGCGATCATCGAGCCGGGTGCGCAGATCGAGCCCGGCGCGGTGATCGGTGCGCAGGCGCAGATCGGCGCGGGGGCACGCATCGCGGCTGGGGCCGTGATCGGTTATCGGGTCACGGTAGGGCGAGGCTCGTTCATCGGGCCGCAGGCGACGGTGACCCATGCCCTGATCGGGAACCGCGTGGTCATTCACGCGGGTGTGCGCATCGGTCAGGACGGCTTCGGCTTCGCCATGGGACCGGAAGGCCATCTGAAGGTCCCACAGATCGGCCGCGTCATCATTCAGGACGACGTCGAGATTGGCGCCAATACAACCATCGATCGCGGTGCTCTTAAGGACACCGTCATCGGAGAGGGGACGAAAATTGATAATCTAGTACAGATAGGGCACAACGTCGTGATCGGCCGCCATTGCGTCATCGTCGCCCAGACCGGCATCTCCGGCTCTGCGGAACTCGGCGATTTCGTGGTCATGGGCGGCCAGTCGGGCCTGGTTGGTCACATCAAGGTCGGGGCGGGCGCCCAGATTGCGGGCGCCTCCCACGTCAAGAACGATGTGCCCGTGCGCGCGCGTGTCGGCGGTACGCCGGCCAAGCCCTTTCGGCAGTGGGCGCGCGAGATCGCGGCGTTGGAGCGCCTCGGCCGTCGCCGGGGCGCTGACGAGGAAACCGGAGAGACCTGAGCCGCTGGCGGCCGGTCGTGCCGCAGGCGTATCGGGAGCTGGAGCGTGAAGGACATGGACGACGCAACCGCGAAGGCAGAACTGGCGACCGCGGATATCACCCGGGTCATGCGGCTGCTGCCACACCGCTATCCGATGCTGCTCGTCGACCGCATGTACGACATGGACGGCGACCGCAGCTGCGTCGGCGTCAAGAACGTGACGTTTAACGAGCCGTTCTTCCAGGGCCATTTCCCGCAATACCCGGTGATGCCCGGCGTGCTCATCATCGAGGGACTGGCGCAGACGGCCGGCGCGCTGTGCGTCCACAGCCTCGGCGAGGATTACAAGGCCGAGCTCGTGTATTTCATGGGGATCGACAACGCCAAGTTCCGTAAGCCTGTGGTGCCGGGCGATCAGTTGCATTATCACGTGCGCAAGATCCGCAACCGTGGGCGGGTCTGGCGCTTCTACGGCGAGGCGAAGACGAACGGCACGGTGGCGGCGGAGGCCGAGATCAGCGCCATGCTGGCGGACACGGCCGAAGCCAGGGCCTTTGCGAGCAAAAATGGCTGACATCCAGGTCCATCCCACGGCGATCGTGGAGGACGGCGCAGACCTCGGCCCCGGCGTACGCGTGGGGCCGTTTTGCCATGTGGGCGCCGCAGTGCGCCTGGGCGAGGGCTGCGATCTGAAAAGTCACGTCGTCGTCGCCGGCCGTACGACGGTCGGTCCGCGCACGCGCATCTTTCCCTTCGCCTCCATCGGCCATGAGCCGCAGGACCTGAAGTTCAAGGGCGAGGACTCCACCCTTCGAAATCGGCGCCGACTGCACGATCCGCGAAGGTGTGACCATGAACCCCGGCACCGCGGGCGGCGGTCTGAAGACCGTCGTCGGCGATCGCTGCGCGTTCCTGGCCAACTCCCACGTCGGCCACGACTGCACAGTCGGCAACAACGTCATCTTCTCCAACAACGTCATGCTGGCCGGCCACTGCTGGGTCGGCGATTTCGCCATCCTCGGCGGCGGCGCGGCCGCCATCCAGTTCGCCCGCATCGGACCGCACGCCTTCCTCGGCGGCATGTCGGGCCTGGAGAACGACCTGATCCCCTACGGCATGGCGCTCGGCAATCGCGCCTACCTGTCCGGCCTCAACATCGTCGGCCTGCAGCGGCGCGGTTTCTCGCGCGAGCAAATCCACGACCTGCGCCGCGCCTACCGGCTGCTGTTTGCCGCCGAAGGCACGTTGCTGGAGCGTGTTGAGGACGTCGCGGAAGGTTTCAAGGATCACCCGATCGTCACCGAGATCCTCGCCTTCATACGCGCCGGCGGCAAGCGCTCGCTGTGCACGCCCAAGAACGCCGACGATTGACGACCGACGCCGCTGGCGCACGCCCGGAGCCGTTCGATCGCATGTCACAGACGCCGCCGCCCGAGCTTGGCAACGGCCAATCCCACCAGCCGGTGGATGGCGCTCCCGCCCCCGTCGTCGTCCTTGCTGCCGGCGGCGGTCTGCCGCTGGAGCTGGCCGCGGCCTTGCGTGACGCCGGCCGCAGCTATCACCTCGTCGCCATCGAAGGCATCGCCGACGCCGGTGTCGCCGCCCATCCCCACACCTGGGTCGGGCTCGGCCGGCTCGGCGGCATCCTGCGCGCGCTGCGCCAGACCGGTGCGCGCGAGCTCGTCATCCTCGGTGCGATGACCCGCCCCGATCTGTCGCGCATCGGCTTCGACTTCGGCGCCGTGCGTCACGCCCCCGCGATCTTGTCGCTGACCCGTGGCGGCGACGACAGCATGCTGCGCGTGATCGTGCGTTTCTTCGAAGGCCAGGGCTTTATCGTGCGCGGCGTTGGCGAGCTGGCGCCCACGCTGCTGGCGCCGACGGGTCCGATCGCTGGCACCCCGCCCGATGAGACGCATATGCAGGCGATCGCGCGCGGGCGTGCCGCGCTCGCCGCCCTGTCGCGTTTCGACGTCGGCCAGGCCGTCGTCGCGCGCCCCGACGGCATTGTCGCCTTCGAGGCGGCGGAAGGCACCTCGCGCATGCTGGACCGGCTCGCCGCGCGCGGCGGCGCTGGCCCCGGCGCAGTGCTCGTCAAGCTGGCCAAGCACGGCCAGGAGCTGCGCGTCGACGCCCCCACGATCGGCGCCGCCACGGTCGCGCAGGCGCAGGCGGCCGGCCTTGCCGGGATCGCGGTCGGCGCCGGCACCACCCTGGTGGCCGAACGCGCACGCCTGCGCAGCGAAGCCGAAACCGCCGGCCTGTTCGTGAGCGGCATCAGCACGCACGATGAGCGCGCGCCCGACGGCGGCCATGCGTCCGCGATTGATCTCGCGAAGGATCAAGAGCCCGAACGCCGCCTGCGCCCCGACGTCGAATTGGTGCGGGGGCTCGGCGCGGTGGCCGCGCGCCACGCCGCCGAAGGCACGACCGACATCGCCGTCGTCGCACGTCGGGGCCACGTCCTGACGCTTGGCCGAAATGGCCTCGCCGATGGTACATTGACGCGGCTGGTGGCAACGCTGCCGCGCGGCTGGGGACGCTGGCTGACACCGCGACGCGCGGGCGTGCTGGCGATCAGGCTGCGCGATCTGCCCGGCTCGCTCGCCGCCTTGACCGCGCTCGTCGGACATCTGCGCGCCGCCCGGCTCGGCTATCTCCTCGTTGTGGTCGCCGACACAGACCTGACGGCGGACCGGACGGCGGCCACGATGACCGCATCGGACCGTCTCGCCGTCGACGTCCGCGCAAGCGGTCTCGGCTACGGCATCGTGTTCGACAAGGGTGACGCAGGCTGATGGACGAGACCGCCGACAGCGCATCCCGCACGGCCCACCCGCTGACCCTGTTCGTCGTTGCGGGCGAGCACTCCGGCGATCATCTCGGCGGTCCGTTGATGGCGGCGCTGAACCGCAGGACGCAAGGACGCATCCGCTATGTCGGCGTCGGCGGCGAGGCGATGGCACAACAGGGCCTCGCATCCCGTTTTCCGATCTCCGACGTCGCCGTCATGGGCCCGCTTGCCATCGCCAAGGCCCTGCCGCGCATCTTGAACCGCGTCTACCGCACCGTCGCCGCCGGCGTCGTCGCCAGGCCTGACGCGATCGTCATCATCGACGCGCCCGAGTTCACCCACCCGATCGCCAAGCGCCTGCGCCGCCGGCTACCCGGTGTGCCGATCATCGATTATGTCAGCCCCTCCGTATGGGCCTGGCGGCCCGGCCGGGCGAGGAAGATGCGCCGCTACGTCGATCACGTCATGGCGCTGCTGCCGTTCGAGCCTGACGTTCACGCCCGCCTCGGCGGGCCGCCCTGCACCTACGTCGGCCATCCCCTGATCGAGCGCCTCGACTGGATCGCAAGCCGCGATCCAGCCGCGCTCGCACACAGGTTGGGCATTGCGCCGGGCGCGCCCGTCCTGGTCGTCCTGCCGGGCAGCCGCACCTCCGAGGTCAATCGGCTGATGGCGCCGTTCGCCGCAAGCGTCGCGCAGCTGCATGCCCGCGTGCCGGGGCTCGAAGTCGTGATCCCCGTGGCGCCGGGCGTGCGCGAACTCGTCCGCGAGCATCTGCGCGATTGGCCACGCGCGCCCCGGCTCGTCGAGGGCGAGGATGACAAGTTCGCAGCCTTCAGGCTTGCGCGCGCGGCCCTTGCCGCATCGGGCACCGTCACGTTGGAGCTGGCGCTGGCGGGCACCCCGATGATCGTGGCCTATCGGGTCGACGGCCTCGCCCGCCACCTGCGCTTCCTGGTCAACGTCCCTTCGATCGTGCTGGCCAATCTCGTGCTCGGCGAGAACGTCTTTCCCGAGCTGATCCAGGAGGCTTGCCGGGCCGACGATATCGTGCCCGCGTTGGCACCACTGCTGTCCGATACGCCCGAGCGCGCCGCCCAATGCGCAGCGCTCGCGCGCATCCCCGAGCGCATGCGCCTGCCGTCGGGAACGCCGAGCGAGGCCGCCGCCGACGTCGTTCTCGACGTGGTGCGCGCCGCGCGTCCCACACCGGATTGAACGGCGCTCACATCGAGTTTGCGCGCTCGCCGATCGCAGCCAATGTCGCTGTCGCCGTTCTGCACCGGACCACGTGAGGCCACGTGAGGCCACCGGTCCAGCGCGACGGCAATATCGCCGCCCGCGTGGGTCTGATAAGATGTCTCCACGGATCATCAGATCCGCTACGATGAAGCATCCGGAGGAACGACCATGGAAGGGCTTCTGCCCATTATCATTCAGGCGCTTGGCGGTGCCGCCGGCGGCGGCATCCTGGGCAATCTGATCAAGGGCGTCAGCATGGGCGGCGCCGGCAACTCGATCGTCGGCGCGCTCGGCGGCGCGCTCGGCGGCAAGATCCTGCCGGTCCTGCTGGGTCTGGCCGCGGCCAAGGGCGGCGGCGGCTTCGACATCGGCAGCCTGATCACGCAGTTCCTCTCGGGTGGCGCGAGCGGTGGCGTCGCCACCGTCCTCATCGGCCTCCTGCGCTCGATGATGTCGGGCTCGCGCTGAGGCAGCTGGCGAAAGTTGGGGCGGTTCCATTTTGACGGGCCCGGGCTTCGGCCGCGTCGCGTGATCAAAATGGAACCGTCGCCGTTCCCGCCTTACCCCGCTTCGCGGAACGTCTGCGCCATCTGCAGATCGACCGACACGAGTTGCGAAACCCCGCGCTCGGCCATCGTCACTCCGAACAGCCGGTCCATGCGCGACATCGTCATCGGATGATGGGTAATCACGAGGAAGCGCGTTTCGGTGTCCTTGGCCATGCTCTCCATCATCATGCAGAAGCGGTCGACATTGGAATCGTCCAGCGGCGCATCGACCTCGTCGAGCACGCAGATCGGCGACGGGTTCGTCAGGAACACCGCGAAGATCAGCGACAGCGCCGTCAGCGTCTGCTCGCCGCCCGACAGCAACGACAGCGTCGTTGGCTTCTTGCCCGGCGGCTTGGCGACGATCTCGAGGCCACCCTCGAGCGGGTCTTCCGCCTCGATCATCTCCAGCCGGGCCTCGCCGCCGCCGAACAGCACCCCGAACAGTCGCTGGAAGTGGCCATTGACCGCCTCGAACGCTGCTTCCAGGCGCTTCTTGCCCTCGCGGTTGAGCGCGCCGATGGCGCCTCTCAGCTTGGCGATGGCCTGCTCGACGTCGGCGCGCTCCGTGTCCAGCGTGCCGAACTGCGCGCTCAGCGCCTCCAATTCTTCCTCGGCCTGCAAATTGACGCCGCCGAGCCGGTCGCGATCCGCCTTCAACCGCTGATGATCGCGCTCCACCTGATCGAGCGGCGGCGGTTCGCCATCCGGTTCCAGTCCCGCGATGGACAGGCAATCTTCCGGTGCCACGTCGAGCGTTTCGCGAATGCGCCGTCCGGCATCGGCGCGCCGTGTTCGCGCCGCCTCCAGTCGTGCCTCGACACGCGCGCGGGCTTCGCGCTCGGTTGCGACCGCCAGCTGCGCGGCGCGCATGGCCTCGCGGGCCTGGCGCAAACCCGTCTCCGCCGTTGCCACGGCATCGGCCGCCGCATGGCGGTCGCGCTCGGCAACGGCAATGTCGTCGAGCAGCCGGCTACGTTTGGCGGCGATCTCGTCGGGCAGGTCGGCGAGCTGCTTGAGCTCGGCGACCGTCTCCGCGGTACGCTGACCGAGCGTCTCGATCTGCCGCTTCGCGCTCGCCGCCCGCGCAGCGACCCGCGCCCGCTCCCCTGTCACCGCCACGAGCCGGTCGGACTGCATCTGCCGCTCGCGAACGAGGCTCGACAGCGCAGCCCGCGATTCTGCGACCCGCGACCGGTGATCGGCGACATCGGCCTGGGCAGCCTGAAGCGCGGGTGCGATATCCTCGTCCTCGTCCAGCCCCTCGATTGACAACTCCGTCTCCGCTAGCCGCTCCTCGGCATCGGCGAGATCCTCCTGCGCGCGCCCATGAGCGTCTTCGACAGCGGCAAGCCGTGCGTCCGTCTCCCGCTGCGCGCGCTCCAGCGCTCCCAGCGCCTCGCGTGAGCGCACGAGTTCGCCCTGAGCCTGACGCCACGTCTGGCGCAGCTCGCGCTCCAGATCATGCGCTTCCGCCTCGGCCGCCACCGCATCGGCTTCGGCTTCCGCATGCGCCTCCGCTTCCGCTTCCGACGCCACCGCGCGTTCGAGAAGATCCTTCAGGCGGTTGCGCTCGGCGAGCCGCTGGCCCGCCGGCGTCACGCCGTGCGCGGCCGCCACGTAGCCGTCCCAGCGCCACAGGTCACCGTCGAGGCTCACCAGCCTCTGCCCCGCGCGCAGCTTTTTCTGCAGCCGCGCGCCGTCCGTCGCGTCCACGATCCCGATCTGCGCCAGGCGTCGGCGCAACGCATCCGGCGCCTCGACGAAGGCGGCCAGCGACTTGACGCGTGCGGGGAGAGCCGGATCGCCATCGCCCGCAAGGATGGACCAGCGCACAGGCGCCGTCTCCGCCACGGGCGCGTCGAGATCTTCGCCCAGTGCCGCGCCGAGCGCTGTCTCGTAGCCGGGCGTCACGGTCAGGCTGTCGAGGATCGGCGGCGCGTCAGCATCGCGTGCCGGCGTCAGCAGCTTGGTCAGCGTGTCGGCTTCCGTGCGCAGCCGTCCCGCCGCCAGCCGCGCCTTGCCGCTCGCCTCGCGCTTGGCGGATAGTTCCGCGACGGCCCGGCGCAAGTCGGTTTCGGCGGTAGCCGTGCGCGTTTCAAGATCCGCGATTCCGACGGTCAAAGTTTCGCACGTGAGCGTCAGCTCCGCGAGCTGATCGCCATCGGGCGCCAGCCGGCCGATCTCCCGGCGCTGCCCTTCGAGTGCCATCAACTGGCGTCGCGCCTTCTCCGCGGCGGCTTGCCGGTCGACGCGCGCCTGCTCCAGACTTTGGCGGCGCGCCCTGATCTCGGCTGCGCGATGGGTCAGCTCTCCGACCCGCGCTTCCGCCGCCGCAAGCGCCCGCTCGCCATCGGCGACCGCTGTGCGCAGGTCCTCCTCGCCGCCATCCTCCGCGCCCGTCTCCGACAGCGTTTCGAGCTCGGCGTCGAGCCGAAGCAGCGCCTCGGCGGTCTCCGTTAGGTGCTCGTCTTCGCGCTGCGTGTCCCTGGCAAGTTGCTCCGCGCGGCCTTCAAGCTCCGCCGCCCGTTCGCGCGCCCGCTGCTCGTCGCGCTCCAGTTGGCCCTCTTCGACCCTCAGCCGCGCGAGCACGACACCGCGCACGGCCTCCGCCTCGCGCAGGGGATCGATCGCGGCGGCCGCCTCCGCTTCCGCGCGCGTCGATTCAGCCTCCGCCTGTGTCGCCGCACCCAGCCGCGTGAGCGCCTCGATCAGACCGGCTTCATCGGCATCGAGAGCCACCTGCGCGTCCGTCCACGCCAGATGAAGCAGCAGCGCCTCGAGCTTGCGAATCTCCGTCGACAAATCCTTGTAGCGCCGCGCCGCGCGCGCCTGGCGCTTGAGCCCGTCCATTTGCGCGCCGATCTGGCCGAGCACGTCGCCGATGCGCGCAAGGTTGCCCTCGGCCGCCTTGAGCCTCAGCTCCGCCTCGTGCCGGCGCGTATGCAGACCCGCGATGCCCGCGGCATCCTCCAGGATGCGCCGGCGCTGCTCGGGCTTGGCGTTGACGATCTCGCCGATCTGTCCCTGGCGCACCAGCGCAGGCGAGCGCGCGCCGGTCGCGGCGTCCTCGAACAGCACCTTGACGTCCCGGGCGCGCACGTCGCGGCCGTTGATGCGATAGGCCGAGCCCGCCTCGCGCTCGATGCGTCGCGTGATCTCGATGGTGTCGGTGTCGTTGAATTCCGTCGGCGCCATGCGCGCGGAATTGTCGATGAAGATCGTCACCTCGGCCATGTTGCGGGCCGGGCGCTGGGTCGTGCCGGAGAAGATGACGTCGTCCATCGCCGCCGCGCGCATGGATTTGTAGGACGTCTCGCCCATCACCCAGCGCAGCGCTTCGAGCAGGTTCGACTTGCCGCAGCCGTTTGGTCCGACGACGCCGGTCAGCCCCGCCGAGACGACGAGGTCGGCGGGCTCGACGAAGGACTTGAAGCCGAGCAGTCTCAGGCGATTGATGTGCATGTGGAATCTCTGCACTCCCGCCCCGGTGATGCCCTCAGGCGACGGTCGGTGCAAGTGGCAAATTGCCCTCATCCCCACGCCAGGAGGGGACAAGAATAAATAAGTCAGTTCAGAAGCTTAATGGGCGTCGCGCCGCGCGGCCATGCGCACCGGGCGATCGCCCGGGCTCGACGCGATCTCCTTGATCAGCTTGTTCAGCATTGCCCGCCCGAAGGTGTCGAAATTTTCCGCCACCAGCACGAACCCGCCCGGCCCGCCGATCACGTTCTCCCGGTAGTAGTTCTCAAGCCCACCCGGCGGGTGCGTGTGCGCCGGATTCCAGGGCAGCGGCGTGTCGGACAGGATGACGAGCCCGTTGATCGTGACGCCCTGTTCCACGGCGGAATCGCGCGCGAAGCGGGGCTCGCGGCCGTGCGTGTTGGTGCCGTCGCCGGAGATGTCGATCACCCGGCGCGGCGCCTCGAACGGCGTGCGCGCGAACTGCTGCATGGAGAAGTCGATGGCGGCACCGATCGAGGTCCGGTCCATGAACGCCCGCGGCGCAGCCACGAGCTCGGTGGCAAAGGCCTTCGCCTCCGCAGCCGACGAGATCACGCGCCAGTCGATCACCACGCGCTGGGCCGAATAGCCCGACCATTCGCAAAACAGCACGCCGATCCGCTGGTTCTCGCCCGTGCTGATGGCCTCGATCACCCTGGGATCGGTCAGCGCCGCGGCGTAGCCGTCGCGCTGCAGGCGGAACTCGCGCTCGTCCACGCTGCGCGAGATGTCCGCGCACATGACTAGCAGCAGATCGACTTTCTCCGCCGAGGCCGCCGGCGTCGGCCTGAGCGCCCAAACGAGCGCGGCGAGGAGGATCGGCAGGCAGGCTGCAAAAAGGCTTCGGCGCAACGATGACATCATGACCACCCGTGTTGTGGCACTGAGGTCCACAAGCTTAGGGCAGGAACTTGGCCGCGACCAAGGCACGAGGCCGTGATCGCCACCGATGGCGCGCGTCCCCGGCAGGGCAGCTGCGCGCCCATTGTGCCTTGCAGTCGCTCCGTGTTTGCGGGACACCCGGCCATCCGGTGCGGCAGGCAAGGTGGCCAGCCCGCGGGCCGTCGACACCAGGCGAGCACATGAGCCAGGCCGAACCCCTGACACGACGGCGCACGATCATCGTCACCCTGACGGTGGCAACCGCTCTGTTCATGCAGAACCTCGACGGCACCGTGCTGTCGACCGCGATTCCGACCATGGCCCGGGATTTCGGCATCAGCCCGGTCGACCTGAAGCTGGCGCTGACCGCCTATCTTCTGGCACTCGCCGTCTTCATTCCCGCCTCGGGCTGGATGGCCGACCGCTACGGCGCGCGCAACGTCTTCTGCCTGGCCATGCTGGTCTTCGGCCTGGGCTCCATCGCCTGCGCCTTGTCGGAGAGCCTCGCCCAGATCGTGATGGCGCGCGTTCTCCAGGGCATGGGCGGCGCCATGATGGTGCCGGTCGGCCGCCTGGTGGTGCTGCGCGCGGTGCCGCGCGCCGAGCTGGTGGGCGCCATGTCGCTTTTGTCCGTCCCCGCCCTGATGGGCCCGATCATGGGGCCCCCGCTCGGGGGCATGCTGACCAGCTATGCCACCTGGCAGTGGATCTTCTGGATCAACATCCCCATTGCCGCCTGCGGCATCGTGCTCGCCGTCCTCTACATCCCCGACCTCAGGGCGGCCGAGCATGTCGCCTTCGACTACGTCGGCTTCGCGCTGATCGGCCCGGGCCTGTCGTTGCTCCTGGCCGGCACCAGCCTGCTGGGCGTGGAGGGCGTCGCCGGCATCTGGATCGCCGCGACCATCGCGACCGGCGCCGCGCTGGTCATCGCCTACGTGCACTACGCCCGCCGCCGCATGGACGCGCTGATCGATCTCAATCTGCTCAAGATCTCCACATTCCGCACCACCGCGCTGGCCGGTTTCCTGTTTCGCGTCGGGGTCGGCGCCACGCCGTTCCTGCTGCCCTTGATGCTGCAGGAGGGGCTCGGCTACGCCGCCTTCCAGTCTGGCCTCATCACCTTCATCAGCGGCGCGGGCGCCCTGGCCATGAAGGCGCTCGCGCCCCCCATCCTCGCCCGCTATGGCTTTCGCCGCGTCCTGATCGCCAACGCCTTCATCGCCACCGCGCTGGCCGCGCTGCCCGCTGTCTTCGTCCTGGGCCTGCCCGTCGCCGTGATGGTGGTGATGCTGTTCGGCTCCGGCCTTGCCCGGTCGCTGCAGTTCACTTGCCTCAACCTCGTCATCTACGCTGACATCGAGGAGAAGGTCCTGAGCCGCGCGAGCTCGTTCGCCGCCACCCTGCAGGAGCTGTCCGGCGCGATGGGCATCGCCGTCGCCGCCCTGGTGCTGCAACTCGGCCAGCATGTCACCGGATCGACGGCGCTGGAGGCCCGCCACTTCGTCGCCTGTTTCCTCGTCGTGGGCCTAGTCGCAGTGACCTCCGCGGCCGTGCTGCGCCGATTGCCCGAGGGCGCGGGCGCCCAGATGATCAAGGCACGCGGCCCCCGCCGGTGACGCCGCGCCGCCTGAGCGAGACCGAGCCCGCCGGCTCATCCCGCCCGTTGTCGCGCCCGACGGCCCTGCGGCCCCCTCGACGATGGACGTCGATGTGCGCTCCCCCATGCTATTGACATCGGCCCCCCGTGCAATTGAAGTAGCCGCCAACAACAACGACCGGCTGTCGGCTCCGACAGTCCGGACATACACGCATGTCTATCAAGAGGAAGCGAACCCATGGCGAAGGCGCGCAAGGTCATCATTACGTGTGCAGTGACGGGGGCCATTCACACGCCGACCATGTCGCCCCACCTGCCGATCACGCCCGATGAGATCATCAAGGACTCGCTCGAAGCCATCGAGGCGGGCGCCGCGATCGTTCATCTGCATGCGCGCGATCCCGAGACCGGCCGGCCCGATCAGACGCCGGAAGCCTTCGCCCGCTTCCTGCCGCGCATCAAGCAGCAGACCAACGGCGTGATCAATATTACCTCGGGCGGCAGCCCCTACATGCGCGTCGAGGAGCGCGTGCTGCCGGCAGCGACGTTCAAGCCGGAAGTCGCCTCCCTGAACATGGGCTCTATCAACTTCGGCCTCTATCACCTGCTCGACAAGTACAAGGAGTTCAAGTTCGAGTGGGAGCGCCAGCACCTCGAGAACACCCGAGACCTCGTCTTCCGCAACACGTTCAAAGACATCGAATACATCCTGACGACGCTGGGCGAGAGCGGGACACGTTTCGAGTTCGAGTGCTACGACATCGCCCACCTCTATAATCTCAAGCACTTCCTGGACCGCGGCATGGTCAAGGCGCCGCTCTTCATCCAGTCCGTGTTTGGCCTCCTGGGCGGCATCGGCCCCCACTACGAGGACGTCGTAATGATGAAGCGGACCTGCGATCGCCTGTTCGGCGACCAGTACCGCTGGTCCGTGCTGGGCGCCGGCCGCAACCAGTTGCCGATCGCCGCGATGTCGGCCGCCATGGGCGCAAACGTCCGCGTCGGCCTGGAAGATTCGCTGTGGGCCGGCCCCGGCAAGCTCGCAACGTCCAACGCCGAGCAGGTCCGACTCGTGCGCAAGATCATCGAGGGGCTGGGTCTTGAGGTCGCAAACCCTGACGAGGCGCGCGAGATCCTGCATCTGAAAGGCGCCGACAAGACCGCGATCTGATCATCATTGAAGGTCGAGGAGGCTATCCCGCTTCGTGGCAGCGACGGTCCACGCTGCCGCGTACGCGATGACGATGCTGATGTGTGAGCGACCCCGGCGCCGATCCGTTATGTCGGCGCCGGCGTGTTCCAGCCGGAACTGAAGATCCGATCGAGCCGATCTGATCGAAATGCAAGGGACCAAGGCAAGGCCAGCACGACCCGAAGATCGATCCCATGAACCGTGGCGACATGCCGGAGACGAACTGAATGGCACTGAGTTGGGACTTGTTCCTGAACGCGCTGGTTTCCGGCATTCTGCTGGGCGGCTTCTATTGCGCCGTGGCGGTCGGCATCACGGTCGCCTTCGGCATGCTCGACATCACCAACATCGCGCATCCAGCCTTCATCATCGCGGGCTCGTACGTCGCCTACGTTGCCAACTCCACATTCGGCATCGATCCCCTGTTGGCCTGCCTTCTGGCGGCCCCGGTCGCCTATCTCCTGGGGAGGCTGCTCTACAAATTCTATTACTACTCGTTTGAATCGCGAGAAGGCGAAAGCCTGCAGGGCTTGGCATTCTTCTTCGGCCTGCTGTTCATCATCGAGGTCGGCCTGCTGTTGAAGTACGGCGTCGACTACCGCTTCGTGGAGGCGCCCTACATCGGCCCGACCATCTCCTTCGGCTTCATCTCCATGCCCTTGCGCCTGATCGTGCCGATGACCGTTGGCCTGCTGATGGCTGCTGCGTTGATGATCTTCATGTCGAAGACGTTCATCGGCAAGGCGATCCTGGCGGTGTCGCAGGACTCCGATGCCCTGCGGCTGGTCGGCGGCAATCCGGTCAAGATCAAGGAGATCGCATTCGGCATCGCCATCGCCACGGCGATCATCGCCGGTGCGCTCCTCATCATCATTCAGCCGATCGAGCCCTCTGTCGGGCGCGAATACATCGGTCGCGTGTTCGCAATCTGCGTCCTCGGCGGCATGACGAGCCTCACCGGCACGGTGGTCGCTGCGATGCTGATGGGTGTGGGCGAGTCGCTCACCGCGACCTTCTGGGGGCCGTCCTGGTCGCCCATGATCGCATTCGGCATCCTGCTGATCACGCTCGGCGTGCGGCCTTCGGGGATCTTCGGACGATGACGACGGGCAACGCATCCACCGGCGGCGCGGTCGCCGCCCCCGCGCGCAGCCGTAAGCTCGGCTTCCTGCCGATGCTGCTGATCTGCGCGGCGATCGGCGTCGGGCTGGTCGTGTTCATGGACAGCTTCGGCAATGACTACGCCTATCTGGCCGCCTACACGATCCTGCAGTTCATCGTGCTGGGGTCCGCCTTCAACATCCTCGGCGGCTACGGCGGCTACGTGAATTTCGGCTCGGCCGGGTTCTTCGCCACCGGTGTCTACACCAGCGTGGTGCTCTACCAACTCGGCAATCCCCCGCTGATCGTCAACATCGCCTGCGCCGGCATCGTCGCCGGCATCCTCGGCTTCGGCACCGGCTGGCTGACGCTGCGCCTGCGCGGCATCTTTTTCGCCATCGCCACTCTGGCGCTCGCGATCGTGCTCAACACGCTCGTCAACAACTGGGACTACGTCGGCGGCGCGCGCGGCGTCTACATCCTGAGGCCGCAGTCGATTGCCATTATCGGCAGCTATACGCGCTATCTGTTCATCGTCATGCTGATCATGGCCATCGGTGCGGTTCTGATCTCCCGCGCCATCGAGCACTCCTGGCTGGGACGCGGCCTGGAGGCGATCAAGGACGACGAGACGGCGGCGGAGTGCTGCGGCGTGCCTGCGCTGCGCGTTAAGCTCATCACCACGACCTTGACCGGCGCGATGATGGGCATGGCCGGTGCCCCGTTCCCCTTCTTCGTCACCTACGTCGAGCCCATGAGCGCGTTCAACCTGACCATCGCCGTCAACACGCTGGCCATGCCGCTGATCGGCGGGTTGGGCACCTGGCTCGGCCCCGTCGTCGGCGGCGTCCTGCTCGGCTCCGTGCAGGAGTACGCCCGCGTGACGATCTCGTCGGCGGCCAACCTGCTCATCGTCGGCGTGCTGCTGGTCGTCTTCATCACCGCTGCCCCGCAAGGCATCATGGGGCTGGTCAAGCGCATGCGGGAGCGGGGCTAGCACCATGAGCGGAACCGACATCGTCATCGCCTCCGGCATCGTCAAGCGCTTCGGCGGCTTCACCGCGCTCAACGGCGTCGACTTCACGCTGACGCGCGGCGAGCGCCTCGGCCTGATCGGCCCCAACGGCTCGGGCAAGTCGACGTTCGTCAATTGCCTGACGGGCGCGCTCCCCTTCGAGGGCGGCAGCGTGAGCTACGAGGGTCAGGACATTTCGAAGCTGCCCGCTTGGCAGCGTGCCCGCATGGGCATCACGCGCAGCTTCCAGATCCCGCGCCCGTTCCGCGGCCTCAACGTGCGCCAGAACATCGAGGTGCCGCTCGCCTTCACCGCCGGCATGTCGGACCAGGACCGCATCGAGGACGAAGCCGATCGTGTGCTCGATCAGGTCGGCCTGCTGGCCAAGGCGACCGCCAACCCGCGTTCGCTGAGCCAGGTGGAGTTGCGCAAGCTGGAGCTCGGCCGCGCGCTCGCCGGCAAGCCGCGTGTGCTGATCGCCGACGAGGCCATGGCCGGCCTCTCCGACAGCGAGGTCGACGAGATCCTCGAGCTGCTCATGAAGCTTAACGGCGCGGGCATCTCGATCATCCTCATCGAGCACATCATGCGTGCCGTCGTCCGCTTCTCCGAGCGCGTCGTCGTCCTCGTCGCCGGTGAGAAGATCGCTGATGGCGAGCCGCGGGAAGTCATGTCGCATCCCGAAGTCGTGAGGGCCTACCTTGGGCAATAGCATCGCTTTCGAGAACGTCGACGCCGGCTACGGCGCGGTCACCGTTCTGACGGACGTCACCGTGCACGCGCGCGATGGTGAAACGGTCGTGCTGCTGGGCACCAACGGCAACGGCAAGTCGACCATTATGCGCTGCATCACCGGCCAGGTACGCCCGACCGCGGGGTCGATCCTGGCCGAGATCGACGGCATCCAGCACCAGCTCGTGGGAAAGTCGACGGAGGAGATCGTCGACCTCGGCATTGCGCTGGTGCCCGAGGGACGCCGCCTGTTCCCGAAGCTGACCGTCGAGGAGAACCTGCTGCTGGGTGCCTACCGAAAGGGTGCGCGCAGCAAGATCGACCACAATCTCAAGTTCTGCTTCGAGGCCTTCCCCCGCCTCGCCGAGCGTCGCTCCCAGCTCGCCGGCTCCATGTCGGGCGGCGAGCAGCAGATGCTGGCGCTCGCGCGCGCCCTGATGTCGTCGCCCAAGATCCTGCTCGTCGATGAGCCTTCCGTGGGCCTCGCCCCGATCCTGGTCGCACGCATGATCGAGAAGATCGCCGAGCTGAAGCAGCAGCTGGGCCTGACCGTGCTGATGGCCGAGCAGAACTTCGAGCAGGCGACACGCATCGCCGATCGCGGCTACGTCCTCGTACATGGCCGCGTGGAACTGGCCGCCGACAACGTTGAGGAGCTGCGCCGCAGCGACGTCGTCCAGCGCCTCTATCTCGGCATCGATTGAGCGCACCGACCAAGCGGCATCGAGCAAGCGAACTCGGCTGAAGCGGAACGTTGCGCTGGGACGGGGCGGCCTGGCACCCCACGGGCCATGTAGGCCGTGCGCGCGTCCCGGACAGGCTCCGGGCCCGCCGGGTCGCAGTCACCCCGGCATCGCCGACCGGTGCCGATGACCGACCCGGTTCGGTACGCTTCTCAGGCCCATGGAACGCATGAAGGCCGGCGGGCGAACCCATCCGGCCTCTGCATCTGAATGAAATCGATCGGGGTCGCGCGAGCCTTCAGGCTCAACGTCCCACGAGGAACCGCGACGGATCTCCGCCGGCCGCCACCAGCCAGTTCGGCTTACGGCCGCGACCGCTCCAGGTCAGGTTCGGATCGTCGGGATGCTGGTACTTCGCGCCACTCGTGGCCTTGCCTTTGCCGCCGCGGCGACCGGCGCCCGAGGCGAACAGCTCGTTGATGCTGAACCCGGCGTCCTGCGCCAGATTGGCGATCTTTTGCTTGAGCTCGACCTTTTCCTGGTTCTGGCGCTCGACGATCGCTTTGGCGAGCCGCTCGCGAAGGTCGACCAGCTCTTTGAGCGACATTTTGTCCAGCTGCGTGTCTTTCATTACGCCATTCCCTTTTTGCGGATCTCAAGATTGAGATTTCGATAACACCCGGTCATTGCAAAAACAATAGGGTAAAACGTGAATGCCTAATTCGTGGTCCGCGACGTTGGTCGAATGCACCAACCGGTATAAGACAAATCGGAGCCCAGCATTGGGCGGTTTTCGATTGGCGAAAGAACACTGCTCATACCGATGTGCGGCGCGGTGCCCGCAGCCGAAATCCGATCGCGGAAACTGGCGTGGCGCCGGGGACACAGGCGCCGTCATTTGCTGCAGATTAGAAGATCTGTTGAGCACAAATGTACAAAGCGGCCTCGGTTCGAGCGAGCCCCCGGCGGTTTTTGTCGGAGCAGCATCGCAGCAAAATTCGGCAAATGCCAATGTGGCCATTCGTTTCAGACCAAGGTCTGAATCCGGAACAGAAACGCGGGGTCTCGATTTGTTCGCGGGTTCCATCGGCCGTGTCGGCCACCGAGGAGCGCCCACCCCTCATTGTCCGCTTCTGCGCATAAGTCGCCACCGTCGACGCTTCCGCGCGACCGCCGGTCATGGCAGTGTGGCCCCGCGAACGGGAGGCTCGACATGCTCAAACTGGCCGACAATCTGAAGCGCCTTGGCACTGAATCCGCCTTTGAGATTCTGGCGCGGGCCGCCGAGCTCGAGCGCCAGGGGCGAGACATTATCAATCTCGGCATCGGCCAGCCCGATTTCAAAACCCCGCCGCACATCGTCGAGGCCGCGATCAAGGCGCTGCGCGACGGCCATCATGGCTATACACCTGCCCAGGGCATTCTTCCGCTGCGTGAAGCCGTTGCCGCGGATCTGCATCGCCGGCACGACGTCGAGGTCGACCCCGCAAACGTTGTCATCATGCCGGGCGGAAAGCCGACGATGTTTTTTGCCGTTTTGATGTTCGGCGCCCCGGGCTGCGAGATCATGTATCCCGATCCCGGCTTTCCAATCTACAGGTCGATGATCCAGTACACGGGTGCCAAGCCCGTGCCGATCGTTTTGCGCGAAGAGAACGGCTTTGCCTTCAGCGCCGACGAGGTCCTGTCCCAGATTACGCCGGCGACCAGCCTGATCATCCTCAACACGCCGGGCAATCCGACCGGCGGCGCCGTCCCGCCAGCCGAAATCAGAAAGCTCGTCGATGGCCTCGCCCGTCACCCGCACGTGGCCATTCTCGCCGACGAGATCTACAGCCTTCTGCTTTACGAGGGCCGCCGCCACGAAAGCCTGCTGCGCTATCCCGAGATTGCCGATCGCCTGATCATGCTCGACGGCTGGTCCAAGACCTACGCCATGACCGGCTGGCGCCTCGGCTATAGCGTGTGGCCCAGGCAACTTGTCGAGCCGGTCGTCCGCCTTTGCGTCAATTGCCATTCCTGTGTCAATGCGCCGACCCAGTTTGCCGGTATCGCCGCGCTCCAAGGCCCCCAGGATGCCGTCCACGACATGGTGCGCGCGTTCGACGAGCGCCGGCGCGTGATCGTGCCGCTGCTCAATCAGCTGCCCGGCTTCAGCTGCGTCGACCCCGGAGGCGCCTTCTACGCCTTCCCCAACATCTCCGGCACCGGCATGAGCGCACGTCAGTTGCAGGACCGCATGCTGGAGGAGGCCGGCGTGGCCACCGTGGCGGGCACAGCTTTCGGCGTATGCGGGGAGGGCTACTTGCGGTTCTCGTATGCCAATTCGACCGAGAACATCTCCCGCGCCATCGAGCGCATCGGCAAGATGCTGCTCGGCTGATCCGGCCCGCCGCGCAGGGCGTCAACCGTTTGTTTACCAAGACCGGCCTTAAGTGCACGTCGTGCCCCGCCTGAGAAGGGGCACGCCCGCTTCGCTTGTGGTCATGGGTCCGGTCATGAAGGGCATCGTCGTCGCTCTCGCCCTGTTCGCCGTCGCCAAGATCTCGGTGGCGGAATACTTCTTTCGAACATCCGCGCGTGACGTCATCGTCAGCGCCTATCGCGACCGTGCCGTCGCCGCCTGCCGCAGCGACAACCGCGCCGCACCCGTTCCCGTCAGCGTGTGGACCCAGTCTGCCGAGGTGCGGCTGGTCATCGGCAAGAGCGACCTCGACGTCAAGCTGTGGCAGGTCGACCATCAGCTGTGGGACGCCCGCTTCCGTAATCCCTATCTCGTCCTGACCGCCGGCGACGCCTCCGGCACCGTCGTTTGCGAGTACGACGTGGTCCACAACAGTGCCCTGATCTACCGCCTCTGAGACGCTCTCGCCTGCGGTTTTGCAGCGTGCGCGCAGGCGAGGGTTGCTGGCACCACCGCGAATTTCTGTCATTCCGTTAGCAGAAATTTCACGCCAACTGGCGTTTCCTGTTGCCATCAGAAGCGTGCGTGCGTGCCGGGGCCTGTGCCCCGCGCAAGCGCTGAGTTCAAGCGTAACGAGCCATGGTAGTGCGTCAGGTGCTCGCAACTTGCCGGTTATGCCTCTCGCTGCTCGTGATGGCGGCGGGCCTCCAGGCGTGCTCCGGCGGCCCCGCGCCCGCCCTGCAATTTTCCAAGCCGTCCATGGCAGGCGGCCTTGCCGGCACCTACCGGTTCGGCATCGGCGACAAGCTCAAGCTCAACATCTACGGCGAGCCAGATCTGTCCGGCCAGTTCGAGGTCAACGCGCTTGGCAACGTTGCCGTGCCGCTGATCGGCGAAGTGCCGGCCAAGGGCCAGACCATCGACGAATTCCGCCAGGCGGTCGCCTCCAAGCTGGCGGCGGGCTATCTCAAGTCGCCCAGGATCGGCATCGAGATCGTCACATATCGGCCGGTCTACGTGCAGGGCGAGGTCCGCTCCGGGGGCGAGTTCCAGTACCGCACCGGCCTCACCTTCCGCGATGCCATCGCCATGGCCGGCGGCTACAGCTATCGGGCAAATCAGGGCTACGTCCTGGTCATGCGTCAGGGCGAGCCGCGCGAGGTGCGGGTCAATCTGCCGACGACGGAAGTTGTCTTGCCGGGCGACAACATTCGCGTGCCCGAGCGCATCTTCTGAGGGAGGTGCGCATGACGGCAATCGGTCGCGGTAGACGGGGCCCGTCAAGGCCCCCGGTGCGCAAGCCTCGCCCCTCTCACGCACGACGCACGGCCCGTCTGCGCACCTCAGCCGTGCTCGCTGTCGTCGTCGTCTTTGCGGCCGCACGCACCGCCGTGGCGCTGCAATTGGAAAGCGAGGACGGCCTCAATACGTCGACGGTTGCCAGCGCGGAGCGCAACGATACCTACGATTCCGCCAAGCAGCACGGCGCTCGGCAGGTGAAGGATCTCGACCGTCGCGAGTTCGAGCCCAAGGGCGTGCGGCTCGGCAACTTCATGTTCTTCCCCTCTGTGGGTACCTTGGTGCGCTACGACGACAACTTGTTCGGCCGCGCCACCGGAGCCGTCGCCGATGTGCGCAGCGAAGTGACGCCGCAACTCCTCATCAAGTCCTCGATGCCGCGCCATTCCCTGCGCGTCCTCCTCAAGGGAAACATCGTCAATTACGCCGAACACGACGATCTCGACTACGCCAGCGGCTCCGCGCGCATCGGCGGCGCCTTGCACTTCGATCACGCCCATACCCTGTCGACGGAGCTGCTGACCGCACGCGAGTACGGCGAGCCGTCCGACCCGACCGCGCCGCGGGCCGCCGCCTTACCCATCGCCGTCTTCCATAACCGCGCCTCCATCGGCATCACCCGGGACGTCGGTCGGCTCTACGGGACCTTCAGCGTCACGGCCGAGAGCTGGGACTATGCCGACACGCGCGACAAGGACGGCAACCACATCGAGCAGGACATGCGCGACGCGCAAGGTCTGCGCGGCCAGCTCCGGGCCGGCTATCGCTTTTCACCCGGCTACGAGGTCCAGACCAAGCTACGCGCGCTCAGGACGTGGAATAAGGGCATCGGCGAGGAGGATCGCAATTCGGTCGGCTACGAAGCCCTGATCGGCCTGCAGGGCGAGATCAATCCCTTGTTTACCTGGCGGATACTGGGCGGCATCGGTGTCGTCGACTACGACCGTCCCGAGTTCGGCACCGTCACGACGTCGCTGCTCGAGGCGCGTCTGTCCTGGTTGCCCACGCAATTCCTGACCCTGCATGCCTACGCCGAACGCGCCGTGGGCGAGGTCCTGGATGGTGACGGCGAGCTGGTCATCAACTCCAATGTGGGCGTCAAGGCCGATTATGAGGTCTGGCACAACGTCGTGCTCAATGCCGGTGCCGAACTCCAACGCCTGGAAATGACCAACGGCAACGCCGATCACGTCATTACGGGTCGCTTTGGAGTCGAATATTACGCGTCCAAGAACTGGCTGTTCACCTTTGGATACGAATATCAGCAGGCACTGTCGACGAATGCCGATCGCGAAATGTCGCGCAACCGCGTCCGGTTGGGGGCCAAGCTCCAGTTCTAGTGGGTTTCAATGCGCGGGGCAGAGCAGGACATCGAGGATGAGGAGGCGGGCAGCAGTTTGCTGTCTGTGCCCTTCATCCTTGAGACGTTGCAGCGCCGCTGGCGCTGGATCGTCGGCTGTGCCGTCGTTGTCACGTTGCTCGCGATTCTGCTGGCGCTCGTCCTGCCCAATCGCTTCGAGGCTGCTGCAACCGTTCAGGTCGATCCCCGCAAGAAGTCGATATCGAACATCGAAGGGGTGCTGTCCGATCTGAAGGGCGATCAGCCCACGATCGAGAGCCAGATCGAGCTGATCCGCTCCCGCAGCATCACGCTCAAGGTCATCGAGCTGCTCGATCTGCGCAAGGACACCGAGTTCACGGCGCCGGGCTTCAGCCAGCGGGCCCTGTCGTGGGTCGGTCTGGGCAAGCAGAAGACGGCTAGTCCCACGCGCAAGCTGCAACCCGAGCCGATGGCCGAGCTGAGCGCCGGCCTGCGTCCCGGCATCCTGCAGCCCGAGCGCGACGAGGTCGCCGTGGCGTTCGATGAGCGCCTGAAGGTGCGCCGTGTCCGCAACACGCTGCTGATCGAGATCCAGTTCGCCGCCAAAGACCCGGTGAAGGCGGCACGCATCGCCAACACGATCGCGGAGGTCTACGTCAAGGATCAGCTCGACACCAAGGTCAACGCGGCAAGCTATGCGACCTCGCAGATGGAGCGCCAGCTCGAGGAGATGCGCACCAAGCTGGCCCAGGCCGAGGGCAAGGTCGAGGAATTCAAGTCGAGCCACAACATCTACGACTTGGAGGGACACATCCTGTCCGAGCGCGAGCTTGCCCGCCTGATGGAGCAGACCGTCCTGGCGCGTAATGCCACCGCCGAGGCGCGCGCGCGTTACGAGCAGGCCCAGCAGATGATCGCGCGCGGCGAGATGAAGAGTGCCGTTGCCAACGTGCTGCAAAGCGACACCGTCCGCCGGCTCAAGGAGGAGTTGGCCAAGCTGACGCGGCGCGCAGCGGAGCTATCCACGAGGTACGGACCCAAGCATCCCGAGATCCTGAAGGTCAACGCGGAGATCGGCGACGCCAAGGGCCAGCTCACCGCCGAGGTCGACAAGCTCGTTGCCAGCCTCAAGAACGATTACGAGTCCGCCGACAATCGCCAGCGCCAGCTCGACAAGGCACTGACCGGCTTCAAGGACCAGCAGGCCGGCACCAAAAATGCCGCCGTCGTCCTGAAGCAGCTGGAGCGCGATGCCCAAACGAGCCGCCAGCTGTTCGAGGCGATGCTCGCCCGCTACAAGCAGACCGCGGAGACCCAGTCGCTTCAGCTGCCCGATGCCCGCATCGTAGAGCGCGCGGATGTGCCCTTGTTGCGCTCCGCGCCCAACCGCAAGCGGATAGCCCTTCTGGGCGTCGTTGGCGGAATCTTCGCGGGCATCATGCTCGCGATTGCCGTTGAGCTGATGGTACCCGTCGTCGCGCGCGGCGCCGACGTGCAGCGCACCTTGTCCATCGAGCATTTGGCATCGATCCCCGAGATCGGCGAAGCGCCCGACCGCCAGATGACGGTGCGACTGATGCTGTCGGAGCCTCAAAGCCTCTTCGCGGAGGCGATCCGCAGTCTGCGACACGAGATCGATGCGCGCCGCCCGAACCAGGAGGCGCGCGTTCTGATGATGGCCTCCAGCCTCGCCAACGAGGGGCGCTCCGAGATCGCCTCCAATTTGGCCCACCACTATGCCTTGACGGGCGCGCGCACGCTTCTGGTCGACTTTGATCTGCGCAAGGCCGAGCTGACGAGCATCTTGATGGGTGGCGCGCCGGGGATGGGCCTGAGCGAGGTGCTCGAATATCGCCAGGCGCCCGAAAGCGCCGTGGTCTGCGATCAGACGACCGGCCTGTGCTTCATGCCGGCATGCGGTCATGGCCACCTGCAGGCGCTGCCCGCCGAGCTGCTCGCCTCCGCGCTCGTGCCCGCTCTGCTGGAGCGCCTGCGCCAGCACTTCGACATCATCATTCTGGATTGCCCGCCGATCCTGCCGGTCGTCGACACCCGTGTCCTCGCCGCCCACGTCGATCAGATCGCGTTCGTCATGACCAGCCGTCGCACGCCGAAGACGCTGGCGCGGCGCGCTCTGGCCGCGCTGGGTCCGAACGAGCGCAAGGTCGTCGGCGTCGTCCTGAACGAGGTGGAAGAAGCCGATCTCGGCGATCTCGTCGAGTACGGCCGGGCCTACGCGCCGTTGATGGCAGCGTGAGAGGCGAGCTGCGTCCGCGCCGTCTTCGGACGGCCGGCGGCGGCGACACCTCTCAAAGCTGAAAGACACACCGCTTCCGATCCGTCCGTCCCGTCGCCATCCCCTCCCGCATCGCTCGGTCGACTGCTGTCGGTCGGCTGAAGTGGGAGCCGCGCCCGAAGGCCCGTTTTCCTTCGCGGCCGCCCCAAGTCGGCCATCCCGTCGACTGCGGCGTCGCGCCTCGAAATTGGTGCGAAAAAACACGCAAATCGAACGGTTCGGTTCAGGTATTTTTCAGCAAAGTGCGTTGTAATGCATGGTGTTAGGTGAACGCCTTCACCCGTTTTGTATCAGCGTACGACAGGCCAAAAAATGTCGGTAACCACAGTCACCGGTCAGGACGTCCCTGATCGCGCCGCCGGGCAGCCGGACACCTCCAAGTCGCTTTCGACCACGCGCTGGTCGCGCAAGGTCGCCATGGACCTGCTGGCCGTCGGCGACGTCGTCGCCGTTGTTCTCGGCTGCATGTTGCCGGCCGGTGTCTATATGGCGCTGGGTCATCCCGTCACGAGTTGGGCTTCGACGCTGCAGCTTGGCCTTGTCGCCGCGCTGATCGTGTCGCTGTGCCTGCGCACGTGGGGCCTCTACGCCACCGAGCGCATGGACGCGATCCCCTACAATCCGCTTCAGCTCTACGGGGCTCTCTTCATCGCCTGCTTCGCGATTCTGGGACTGGGCCTGCCGTTCCCCGCCAATCAGATCTTCCTGTGGGTGTGGTACGCCGCCTGGATCTCGCTCAGCCTCACCTTGATGCTGGGCCTGCGCCTGATCGTTCGCCCGCTCTTTGCGCGCTGGGCCCGTGAAGGCCGCTTCGATGTCCGCGTCGCCGTCTTCGGTGCCGGCGCCATTGCCCGCCGCGTGCACGACCACTTGCGCGATCCCCGCCTCGGCGTGCGCTTCGTCGGTGTTTTCGACGATCGCGTCGGCGAGGAACGCCTCAATCCGGAAGGTCTCGTCGTATCTGGCCGCCTCTCCGATCTGGTCGATCTCGGCCGTCGCGACGGCGTCGATCAGATCGTCATCGCGCTCCCGCAGTCTGCCGATCAGCGCATGTCCGATGTCGCCCGCAAGCTCGAGCAGCTGCCCGCCAGCATCCACATGGTGACCCACATCGCCTCCGACTTCGTCGAAGAGGGTCCCGCCGCTAAGGTGTCGGGCATCGGCCCGGTCGGCCTGCTCGACGTCAAGGATCGCCCGCTGTCGGATTGGGCGCCGATCGTCAAGACCGTTCAGGATTATGCGCTCGGCACGCTCTTCACGCTCATTGCGCTGCCGCTCATGGCGCTGATCGCTCTGGCCATCAAGCTCGACAGCAAGGGCCCGGTGTTCTTTGTCCAGCGCCGCCGCGGCATGAACCAGCGCATCATCGACGTCTTGAAGTTCCGCACCATGTCGGTGCTGGAGGACGGCGCCGATATCCGTCAGGTGACGCCGGCCGACCCGCGCGTCACGCGCGTGGGCCGATGGCTGCGCCGCACGAGCCTGGACGAGCTGCCGCAGCTCTTCAACGTGCTCAAGGGCGAGATGTCGCTCGTCGGCCCGCGCCCGCACGCGCTCGTCCATGACGAGATGTTCACTGAGGTGCTCGAGCGTTACGCCGCCCGCAGCCAGGTCAAGCCCGGCATCACCGGATTGGCCCAGGTGCGCGGCTTCCGCGGCGACACCAGCACCACCGAGAAGCTGAAGCGTCGCGTCGAGAACGACCTGGAGTACATCAACGCCTGGTCGCTCAAGCTCGACCTGGAGATCCTGGCGCGCACGATCGTTGCGGTCCTGACCGGCCGCAACGCGCACTGAAACGGACGTCGGGGGACGTCAGACACGCGGGGCAGGATGTCCGGTCCTGCCCGCGTCGGCTGATCGCGGCAAAGGGAGCCGCACCGCGCAGGCGGTGCGAACGGGGATGGCGAAGGGTAAGGCCAAAGCCAAGTCGAGGGGACTGAAGGGGCTGCTTACAGGCGCGCCCTGGCAGGTGACGCTCGTCTCGTTCTGCCTGATCGCGCCGACCGAGTTCTCCGTCTACATCGCCGGCCTGCGCCTGCCGCCGCATCGCCTTGCGCTGATCGTGCTGCTGCCGTTCGCACTGCACCGCATCCTGGTCAAGCGTGCGGTACGCATTCGCGTCTTCGACCTTCTGTTCCTGGCCTGCAATGCGTGGGTTCTGACCGCCTACTACGGTCACGGAGAAGGCACGGAAGGTCTGGTCTACGGTGGCTCACTCGTCGTCGAAAGTCTCGGCGCCTACCTCGTCGCGCGCGCATTTATCCGCGATGCCGAGGCATTCAAGGCGACGTTGAAGCTCCTGTTGCTGGTCGTCGGCATCGTCGGGCTTTTGGCGCTGCCCGAAACCCTCATGGGCCAATATCTCTTCCGCAGCTTCCTGCGTGCCTACCTCGAAGGTCCGCCGTTGCCGCAGTCGGAGGCGCGCATGGGCCTGAATCGCGCCATCTCCGTATTCGATCACCCCATTCACCTCGGCACATTCTGCGCGAGCGCGTTTGCCATGATGTGGCTCTCCACGCGCAAGCAGATGTCCCGCTACGCCATGGCCGCGATGCTCGTGGTGAGTACGTTCACCGCGCTATCCTCCGCGCCGCTGCTGTGCATTGCCTTCCAAGTCGGGCTCTTGTTCCTGGAACGCCAGACCCGCGCCATTCCCTCCCGCGTGCCGCTGTTCCTCGTCGTGCTGTTCGGCCTCTACGTCGGCGTATCCCTGGTGGCCACGCGATCGCCGGCGGCCATCATCGCAACCGGCTTCACCATCGATTCCTGGACCGGCTACTACCGGCTGAAGATCTGGGAGCACGGGATGGAGAATGTGTTTGCCCATCCCCTGCTCGGCATCGGTCTTGCCGACTGGGAGCGCCCGGAATGGATGGTCGCGCCATCCGTCGACTCGTTCTGGCTCATCACCATGATGCGCTCGGGCATTCCCTCCGTCTGCCTGATGGCATTGGGGATCTTCCTCATCTATCGCGGCGTGCTGCGCGCCATTCCCCGAACACGCGACAAGGAGGTGCGCGCACTGGCGCGCGGATGGCTGATCGCGGTCACCGCGTTGCTACTCGTCGGCGTCACCGTCCACTTCTGGAACATGCTGCACGCCTATTTCTTCTTCCTGATCGGTATGGCGGGCTGGCTCGCCGATCCCCCGCGCGCCAAACGCAAACGCGCTGTCGCCACGAACGTATCCGTCGATGTCGCCGAACAGGCCCCGGCCAATGCTGCGCCCGAGCCCCGGCGTCCGCGACCGGTCTACGATCCGTTCCCGCCGGCCCCGCCGATCGTCATTCCCGGACGCTTTCCGGCACCGGCCTTCGCCGTCTGATCGATTGTCGGCGAGACGGCCTCGCCGGCTCATGTCGCGGGCAAAAGTCTCACGCCGCGATCTCGTCGGCTGCGCGCGCACCGCGGACGGATGAAGGATCCGCCTGATCCGCTACTTTTCCAGCCCCCCGCGCGCCTGCGACGTCGATCAGCGCGGCGGCAAGTTGCGCCACCTTGGCGTCCCAGCTTTCACCGGCCACGCGCGCGCGCGAGATGTCTGCGTCGAAAGGTTGGGAAAGTGCGCGCCGGATCGCTGCGGCGAATGCGGCAGCGCCGTCCGCGACGTGAACGAGATCGCGCCAGCCGTCGAGTGCGTGGAAATCGGTCGTCACGATCGGCCGGCCGACCGCCAGGTATTCCTTCAGCTTGATCGGATTGCAGGCCTTGATCCACTCGCTGCGGTTCCACGGCATGATCAGGACGTCGGACGCCGCCATGTAGTCGGCAACCGCGTCGTAGGGCTTTCGTCCTAGGAAGCGAGACGTTGGGCGCCGGGCACCAGCCTTCGGGAAGCGAGCACCCGCCGATCATCACGAAATGGCAGTCCGGCAGCGCCCGGGCGACATCCAGGAACAGCGGCGGATCGAACGTGTGCGCGTCGATCCCGCCGATGAAACCAATGCGCGGGCGCCCCAGCGCGGCGGCCTCGGCCGGCTCCGGCGTCTCTCCACGGCCGGCGGCCACGAACTTTCCGAGGTCGACACCGTGCGTGATCAGCAGCGTCCGCTTGACCGTGCCGCGCTCTTCGGCTTCCAGGTGTGGCGCGGCGTAGACCACGAGATCGGCGCGCGCCTTGAGTTGCGCGATCTGCCGCCCGACGACATCCGCGATCGGCTTCAGGAAAGGCCTCGAACCGGTCGGTCCGCTGCAACACCACGGCGCAGGCCGGAATGTGATCGATGAGCGCCGCACCCGCCGGACAATGCACCCAAAGTAGCGGCCGGCGGATGCCCGCACGCCGCGCCGCGATCCGGATCTGGGGACCCAGCGCCCACGATGAGAAGAACGCGGCCGCGCGGCCGGGCGCTGTCACGGGGGAGAACACCCAGAAGCCGGGCTCGGCTTCCACCAGCCCGCGCGCAAAACTTTTCAATTTGCGCCCGATACGCTGGGCGAACTGCCGGTCGTGACGCACGCTCGGCATGCGCACGCCCAGCGAGTTGACGAACAGCACCGGCCATCGCTTGGCGAGCCGCCGCATCACCTGGAAATCGAAGTGACCGCGGTTGTGATACCACCAGTCCTCGCCGCCGATGCAGATGATGCCATCGAAATCCGCCTGCGTGCCGCCGCTCTTTGTCATGAGCCCGAAGCCTTGCCGTCTGGTGTTCATCGGTGCGGGCACTGTCGCACGCGGCCCGTTAATCGAGCGTTAGTCAGCGTCTCGCTGCGATACCGCCGGCCCTTAACGCCGTCTTAGACACACCCGCTCTAGGCTTCTCGATGACGAACCGGCCCATGGTGGGCCCGGCGCTGGCGAGCGCACTGGATATGACGACAGTGAGACGGGACGCGGTCGAGGTCTCCATCCTCGTGGTGAGCTACAACACGAGGGCGATGACGCTCGCGTGCCCTGGATTCGATCGCGCGCGAGACCACGCTGTCCCACGAGGTCATCGTCGTCGACAATGCATCTGCCGACGGTTCCGCCGCCGCGATCGCGGACCATCCTTCAAGCCTCGGCTGATCGCGCGCACCGACAACGTCGGCTTCGCGCGCGGCCAACAACATCGCTGCCACCGAAGCGCGCGGCGATTTCATCCTGCTGCTCAATCCCGACACCGTGGTGCGCGATCAGGCCATCGACCGCCTCGTCGCCTTCGCCCGCCGCGGCCGAGCGCCGGCATCTGGGGCGGGCGCACCTGTTCGCCGATGGCTCACTCAATCCCGTCGAGCTGCTGGGGCCGCATGACGTCGTGGAACCTCGTTCTGCCGCGCCAGCCGGACTGACTGGCGTCTTCTCCAACAGTGAGATCTTCAACGGCGAAGCCTATGGCGGCTGGCGTCGCGACACCGAGCGCGCCGTCGACATCGTTTGCGGCTGCTTTCTGCTGCTGCGCACGCCAGCGATGGGAAGCACTCGACGGCTTCGACCCGCAGTTCTTCATGTATGGCGAGGAGGCGGACCTGTGCCTGCGCGCCCGCCGCTTCGGCGCCCGTCCTGCGATCACGCCTGAAGCCTGTATCGTCCACTACGGCGCCGCATCGGAAACCGCGCGTGTCGGCAAGATGACGCGCCTGCTGTCGGCCAAGGCAATGATGATCGCGCGCCACTGGCATCCCGTGCTGCGGCCGCTGGGTCTGTCGCTGCTTGCCCTGTGGCCGGCCTCGCGCGCGTTGGCGACCGGGCTGCGCGCCCGGATGACCGGCCGCGCGAGCGATATGGAGACCGCGCGCACCTGGCAGGAAATCTGGCAGGCGCGTGCCGCCTGGCGCAGCGGCTACCCCGCGCCGCGCTCCGATGGCGCCGACGTCGCCGATGCCGCCCCGGCCTCCGCATGAGGGCGTAGAATGAACAGCGCCCGCCCGTCCTCGCCGCCGCAAGCGCGAGACCTCGTGACAGTTTGCACGACGCCGTCGCTCCTGACCGATGTCGCCTTCACCATCGGCACGCTCGTCACCGACCCTGCCCAGTACGCCGCCATGCGTCAGACGCTTCTCGAGGGCGGGTTCACCGATCGAGATTGCGAATATCTGACGATCGACAACACGGGTCCCGCGCAGACCTGCGCTTATCGCGGTCTCGATGCCATCCTCGCCTGCGCGCGCGGACGCATCGTCGTGCTGTGTCATCAGGATGTGCGCCTGATCGACGGCGCGGGACGCTTGGCGCTCGAGGCGCGCTTGGCCGAGCTGGAGGCCCGCGATCCCGCTTGGGCCTTGGCCGGCAATGCCGGCGCCACATCCCCCGGCATGCTCGCCCTGCGCATCTCCGATCCGCACGGGAGCGATCGCCATGTCGGCCAACTGCCCGCCCGCGTCATGAGCCTCGACGAGAACTTCATCGTCGTGAAGCGCGACACGCGCGTCGGCTTCTCGCGCGACCTGTCCGGCTTCCACTTTTACGGCGCCGACCTGTGTCTCGCCGCCGACGTCATGGGCTACAGCGCCTACGTGATCGACTTCCACCTCGCGCACCTGAGCGGGGGCCGGAAGGACGCGAGCTTTGCGAAGATGGAGCGCGCCTTCCGCGACAAGTGGAGCTACGCGCTGCGCCCGCGCTGGATGCAGACGACGTGCGCACTGGTACGACTTGCCGGCCATCGCTTCGGTCGCATGACCGGGAGACTTGCCGAGCGGCCCTATCGCAGCCTGAGCCGTCGCAAGCCCGATGCCGCCGGCTGGACCCGGGCCGATCACTGAGTTCGCACAACGCCCCGTTCGTGTCAGCGTGCCCGCTATTTCGCGGCGCGTGCGATCCCGGCCATGCGCTCGAGCACGCTGCAAACCGCCGCCGTATCCTCGCCCCCTTGGCCGTTGGCCATCGCTGCGTCGTAGATCGCCTGCGTCGCGTTGAACAGCGGCGTCGGTGCCGCAAGCCCGTGCGCCAGCGCCCCGATCGCGCCCATGTCCTTGGCCCACGTCGAGATTTTCATCGTCGGCGGCACATACTGATTGTCGACCATCATCTTGCCGCGGAACTCGAACACGCGGTTTGTCGCCCCGGCGTTGATCACCTCCCAGACCTGCCGCGCATCGAGCCCGGCTTTCATGCCGAGCACCATCGTCTCGCCGGCCGCCACGTTGTTGATGGCGACGAGGTGGTTGGTCACGAGCTTCATCTTCGAGCCGTTGCCGTAGGGCCCGAGCTTCATCGTCTTGCGGCCGATCGCGCCGAATACGGGCTCGAGCCGGGCAAGCGTGGCGTCCTCGCCGCTCGCATAAACGACGAGCTCTGCGTTCTCCGCGTGCGGCCCCGTGCCCAGCATGGGACTATCGACGATCGCGTGACCGGCATCGGCCAGGATCTTGCCGACTGCGAGCTTGTCGTCGAGAGCCAGCGTGCTCGCCTCGATCACGGTGCGCGGCCCGGCCTTGGTGGCAGCGATGATCCCGGCCGTGTCGTACACCGCTTGCGTGACCGCGAGGCTGGTCACGATGTCGGGCGCGCGCTCGGCGACGTCGGCAGCCGAACCGGCAATCGCGACGCCGCCCGCCTTGGCCCTGTCGCACGCGCCGGCGTCCACGTCGTAGCCGACGACGCTGAACCCGGCCTTCGCCAGGTTGCGCGCCATCGCGCCGCCCATGATCCCGAGCCCGATAACGCCGATCGTTCCCTTGCCGCTGCCCGCGCTCATGGTGGTTTCCTCCTTGCCGCGCTGTCCGAAGTCGGGCGCATGATAGGGGCGGCGAGGACACATGCAACGGCGAACCGCGCCGCCCCGCATCGTTAACGGCAGCGTAACCGGCGCGCCCTAGCATCGCCCGATCCACGTCGCCACCAGATCGGGGTCCAAGGCGCATGCCAGCCCTTTTGCGTTCCTCCGCCGGGCCGGTTCAGCCCGTCATCCTCGCCGGCATGCATCGCTCCGGCACGAGCCTCCTGACGGAGGTGCTCGACGATCTCGGCTTGTTCGTCGGCAGGAAGCTGGACGAGAACCACGAGGCGACGTTCTTCCTGACGATCAACAACTGGCTCATGCGCCAGGCGGGCGGCGCTTGGGATCACCCAGAGCCGTTCACGGATTTCCTGCGCCATGACGCCTTCGTCGACGCGCGCGTTGCGCAAATCCGCCAGATGCTGCGGATGCCGCGGGCCATCGAGTACCTGGGGCTCGCCGACTATGCCCGCCTCGGCGACGTCGCGCACATGGACCGGCCCTGGGGCTGGAAGGACCCGCGCAACTCCTTCACGCTGCCCCTGTGGCTGAAGCTCTTCCCAGGCGCCAAACTGCTCGTCATCCATCGCCACGGCGCCGATGTCGCAGCCAGCCTCGCCGTGCGTGCCGCCCGCATCACCAAGGCCATCGCCGAGGACGCCGACGGACTGGGCCGCTGGCGCTGGCGTCTGCCCCTGCCCAACCAGTCTCTGGCGCGTTGCCTCGATCCGGAGGAGGGCATCAAGCTGTGGACCAGCTATTGCGCGGCCGTCGACCGTCATGCCGCGGCGATGGGCGAGAATGCCCTTATCATGCGCTACGAGGATTTCCTGGACGACCCGCGCCCTTCCCTCGAGCGCGCGCTGGCGTTCGTCGGCCTGCAGCCGGGCGAGGCCCGCATCGCACAGGCCCTGGCGCGCTTGAAGCCGCAACGCGCCTACAGCTATCGCAACGATGCGCAACTGACGGCGCTGGCCGAGCGTCACCGCGCGAGCCTGATGACCTTCGGCTACTGATGTGTTGACGGCCGTGCGTGGGGATTTCGCCGCGTCTCAGCGCGCCGCGCCGGTTTGGCGCAAGAGCCCGAGCCGCACGACGTTCCACACGTGCATGCCATAGAGCAGCACGAGGCTTGCAAGCGTGGCGAGCGCCGCGCCCGTGCCCCCGAAGCGCGGAATGAGGAACAGGTTCAGCCCGGCGTTGAATACGAGCGCGACCACGTTCGCCCAGCCGACCAGCCGCGCGTTGCCCGTCATCGTCAGCAGTGGCAGGGCCGGGAACAGCAGCGCCATCACCGTGTAGCCCGCCAGCAGGATGACCAGCGGCACATGCGCCGCCGCAAAGCTTGCCCCGATCATCGGCTGCGCCAGCTGGAACACGACCACCATCGCCACCGCGCCCGCCACCGTCACCAGGGCCGCAGCCACGGCATAGCGCACGATTTGCCCGCGCAGCGCCGACAGCGCGCCGGTTGCCGCGTGACGCGAGATCTCCGGCGACAAGATCGCCTGGCTCGCCGTGGCGACCAGCAGCGCGACGGCCGCGATCTGCGCGGCGAGCCGATAGTGTCCGACGTCCGCCGCATCGGCGAGCATGCCGAGCATCACGACGTCGAGCCGCGTGGCCAGCAGCGTCGTCAGTCCCACGAACAGAAAGGGCAGCGCCTGGCGCAACGCCGCGCTGGAAAAGCGGCCGCGAAGCGACGTCAGCGCCACCGGAGCCGCGCGCCGCGCAAGCCCGATGGCCACGACCAGCGTCAGTACCGAGGCGGTGACCTGCGCGAGCACGGCCACCTGGGCGTTGCCCGCCAGCGCGCCGGCGAGCGCCAGCGCGCCGATCGCCGCCAGCATCAGCACAGGGCGCACGACGCGCTCGGGAACAAGGCTCGTCACGGGCCGATGGACGCCGAGCAGCACCGCTTCGCGCTGCCGCTGCAGCGCGGTCAGAACCACCATCGGCAGTCCCGCAACGAAGGCGAGATGTGCGCCTGCCCCCGCGTCGGGCAGGATGAAGGGGGCGGCCAGCGCAGCACCGGCCGCCAGCGCGATCGCGGCCGCGAGCGACAGCCGCCACGATGTGGCCAGAAGGTCGGCGGTGGCCTGTGCACCGGCGTGCGCGGCCCCATCTGCTTGCGAGGATGCGTCGACGCGATCGGGCAGCCGTGCCGTCTCGCGGACGATCAGTTGCGGAAACCCGAGCGCGGCCACGAAGCCGAGGATGTTCGCCCACACGAGCGCCAGCGAATAGATACCGTAGTCCGCAGCGCCGAGCACGCGCGCCAGGATGATCGCCGTCACGAACGCTAGTGCATTCGACGCGACGTTGAGCCCGAAAGAGCCTGCCGCGCTGCGCGCCAGGCGGCTTTGGCGCAGTGCGCGTGCATGCGAGTGCAGCCGCCGCGCCATGCCTGCGCCGGCCGCGCGCGGTCCGGCGGCCGGGGCGGCACCCGCCAGCGTCGACGTCGCAGCAGCGTCAGTTCCGGTGGGCACGGCGGCGCATCCGTGTGAAGGCAGGGGCCGCCGGCAGCACCGTCGCGCACTCCCGCGACGGCGGCGGCGGCCGTTCGATGACCAGCGGCAGCGTATCGAACGGGTCTTAACAATCGCTCAAGGATTGCCCGCCGTCTGGCCCCGCCGCCTGCTGCGTCGGTCTGCCTCGTGCGGTGCTATGCAGCATCAACTCACCGACAAACCTAACGTGGAGGAGACCGATGCGCGTCGGAATCGCAGGCCTGGGTCGCATGGGCGGGAACATGGCCCTCAATCTGCTGGAAAAGGGTACCGAGGTCGTCGTCTGGAACCGTTCGCCCGACAAGGTCAAACCGGTCGCCGACGCCGGTGCCACGGTTGCGGCTAGTCCCAAGGCGCTCGCGTCCGGCGTCGACGCCATCATCACCATCCTGACCGACAAGGCCGCGATCGCGGCGATGTACGAAGGCCCCGACGGCATCCTGTCCGGCGACCTGAAGGGCAAGCTCGTGATCGAGATGTCGACGGTGCAGCCCGAAACCGAGCAGGCACTGGCCGAAAAGGTCGAGGCCAAGGGCGCCACGTTCGTGGAGTGTCCGGTCGGCGGCACCACCGGTCCCGCGCGCCAGGGCAAGCTGCTCGGCGTCGCCGGCTGCTCTGAGGAGGCGTTCGCGCGCGCCAAACCCCTGCTCGGCCAGATGTGCAGGCGCGCCGACCGCGTCGGTCCCGTCGGCGCAGGCTCCGCCATGAAGCTCGCACTGAACCTGCCGCTGCTGGTCTATTATCAGGTGCTCGGTGAGGCCTGCACACTGGTGGAGCGTTTCGGCGTCGACAAGGCCTGGATGATGGAGTTCCTGTCGGAGACCTCCGGCGGCCCCAACGCGCTGAAGAACCGCGGTCCCGCCATCGCCGGCACGTTCACCGGCAAGGATCCCGGACCCGTCACCATCGACGTCCAGGGTCTCGTGAAGGATCTGCGCACCATGGTCGCGGAGGCAACGGCGTGCGACGCCCGCCTGCCGATGGTGGAGACCGCACTCACCGTCTACGAGGACGCGATGGAAAAGGGCTGGGGCCCCAAGGACGTCGTGTGGCTGCCGACATTCTGGCCGCAGCACCGCAAGGGCAAGTGACGGGCTCAGCTCCGCGCACACGCACGACACATTGAAACGCCCGCTCCACTGGAGCGGGCGTTGACCATTCGGATGATGCGTTTGACCGCGCGTGCTACTCAGTAGCTGCTGAACGCACGGCGCGCCCAGTCGGGCGTTCCCCCGTTGCCGCCGATGCCCGTCCAGCCCGACGACGATGAAGCCTTGGCCTCCCCGAGCCGCGCGATCACGTCGGCCCGCGCACTGGCCAGATCGACCTTCTTCTTCGGAATGAGATGCGCCTTGCCGTCGAGGCCCATCTGGATGCGCTTCTCGTGGCCGTAGGGATCGGACGTGAGATCGAGCTTCCCATCGTCATCGACGGAGGCGGTGAAGTAGGTCACGTGCACCGGGATCTTGCGCGACAGGGCGACCGAGTTGTTCTGCGCGGCGCCGGGCTTGGCGAGCGCGGCGATGCGCGATTGCGGCCAGCCCTTGTCGGCCTCCAGCAGAATGTTGGCGAGCGCCAGCGGATCGCGCACGCGCATGCAGCCGTGACTGAAGGTGCGCTGCTTGGAATTGAACAGGTTCTTCGTCGGCGTGTCGTGCATGTAGACTTGGTGCTTGTTCGGGAACAGGAACTTCACGACGCCGAGCACGTTGCCGCCGCCGGGCGGCTGGTAGACATGGTAGTTGCGGATGTCCGATTTCGTCCAGTCCACCTGCCGGGGATCGATATCGCGGCCGCCCTGCGCGATGCGCAGATTGTGCGAGCCGAGGATCTTGCCGCCCTTGAGCAGCGAGGGCAGCACCTCCTTGACCTTGATGGAATCCGGCACGCCCCAGATCGGGTTGAACACGATGGTCTCCATCATGTCGGAGAACACCGGGGTTTGCTTGTCCGTCTTGCCCGCGATCATGCGTTCGCTGTGAATGATCCGGCCGTCCTTCACCACGCGCACCGTGAACTCGGGGATGTTGGCCCACACGTAGAGGTCGCCGAGGCTGACCGGCATCCAGCGCCATTGCTCCATGTTGAGCAGCACGCGCTGGGCCTTGGCGCGCGCCGCCGCGTCGCCCGTCTTGAGCTCCAGATAGATTTTGCGCAGCTTCTGGAAGGCTGCGTGCTGGGGCTGCAGGCTCGTCAGGTAGGCACCCGGCGCCTCCGTTTTGGCGAGGTCGTCGAGCACCGCGTCCGGCGCGAGCAGAGGCGTAGACCGGTCGATGTCGAGGGACAATTCGCGCGGATCGATGCGCCCGCCGCGCGCATCGCGGGCATAGCGCAGCGCCGCCCGCGTCAGCGCGATGTCGACGGCTGCGAGCCGCGCGTCGGCCGGCCGCGCCTCACCCGGTGCAGGATCGAGGGCAGGGATCTGATAGTCCTTGGCCTCCAACCCCCAGTCGCCCGCCGCGGCCAGCGTCGATGCAACCTGTTCGCCACGCGGCGTCAGCCCCAACGGCCCCACCCAAGCCGGCACGCTGGCGCGCGCGGCATAAAAACCTCTCAACGCCGCTTCGGCGGCATCAGCCTTGGGACTAAGCTTGGCCATCTCCGCGCCGATCGCAGCTGTGACGCCATCGATCGCCGGCAGGGGTGCTGCGGCCGCGGGCTGAGGCTCGGAAATGGCCGGCGCGGCCTCCGGGGGCGCGACGGAAGGCGTCGGGACCTCGGTCGATGCCACGGCCGGGCGCGGCGCAGGGGACGTCTCCAGAGAGGCCGCCGGGGGCGCCTCAGGTGACGTTGTGGTGCTTTGCGCCGTGCCAGGAGCGGCCGGTTCGGCTGTCGCGCCGCCAGCCGTTTCGCCACCAACCGGCTCGGCAGCCGGCGTCACCTGGACCGCACCCTCTTCGCGCGAGGCGACCCGGAAATCGGCGGCTTCCTCGCCCGCTGCCGCCGGCGACGATCCGAGCGATGCCGTGGCGCCGGCCAGCGCTGTCGCCAGCACGATGGCCCAGGTAAGGCGGCTGAAGTCGGACATCGCGGGATCTCCTTGCGAGCGGCTTGAATGGCGTGACGCCAGCGGCCGGGACACTAGTGTTCCGTCTCAGACGTTTGCCTCACCTTGCGGCGGGCTTTGGAGCAAATGTCTGAGACACGAGGAACACTAGCAAGTCCATGATACTAGTGTTGCTTTTGGCATCAGACGCTTGGTTGCACACCTGGCCGCAAAGGGGACGAAGCGTCAGATGCGCAACACTAGCTGACCCCCGGCCCGTTGAACAGCCGAGGGACTTCCTGATCTGCCGTCATTTCCGCGCACGTCGGTGGCGGCCTGATGGCGGCGCAGACCGATGATGCATTATCAAAGAAATTCAAACGGAAAAAGGCCGGCGGTTGACGCCGGCCTTGAAGTTGTTTCCAGAGGTGTGCAGCTGTCAGTTCGGCCGCGGCTCCAGGCCGTACTCCTGCATCTTGCGGTAGAGCGTCGAGCGGCCGATCTTCAGCCGCTTGGCGACCTCGGTCATGTGACCGCGATAGCGGCCGAGTGCCAGCCGGATCATGTCGGCCTCGATTTCCTCGAGCGGGCGGATGTCGCCGGTCTCGCTGACGGCGGGGATGCCGATCGAGCCCGAGCCCGACTGGCGGATCTCGACCGTCTGCGGCACGGTGGCTTCCGCGCCCAAGCAGCGCCGGTCCGGTGTAGACCGGCGGCCGAACGGGTTGGCGAGGCGCCGCCGGCACCTCGGCCTTGAAGCCCTCGACGTGCGCGGCGATCTGCGGGAACTCCGCGACCGTCAGCTCCGGACCGTCGGCCAGCACGACGGCGCGGAACACTGCGTTCTCCAGCTGGCGCACGTTGCCGGGCCAGGAGTAGGCCGCGAGCAGGCGCTGGGCGTCGGTCGGACAGGCCGCTGACGCGCTTGCCTTCCTCCGCCGCGAACCGCGCGAGGAAGTGCTGGGCCAGTTCGGGCACATCGTCGATGCGCTCGCGCAGCGGCGGCACCCAGATCGGGAACACGTTGAGGCGGTAGTAGAGATCCTCGCGGAACTTGCCTTCCTTGACGAGCTGGATCATGTCGCGATTGGTCGCCGAGATCAGGCGGAAGTCGACCTTCACCGGCTTCTTGGCGCCGACCGGATCGACTTCGCCTTCCTGCAGCGCGCGCAGCAGCTTGACCTGCGCGTCGAGCGGCAGCTCGCCGACTTCGTCGAGGAACAGCGTGCCGCCGTCGGCCTCCTGGAACTTGCCGATGCGCTTGTCGGTGGCGCCGGTGAACGAGCCCTTCTCGTGACCGAACAGGATGCTTTCGACGAGGTTTTCCGGGATCGCGCCGCAGTTGACGACGATGAACGGCTTGCCGGCCCGCTCGCTCTCGCCCTGGATGGCGCGCGCGATCAGCTCCTTGCCGACGCCCGATTCGCCTTCGATCAGGACCGGGATGTTGGAGGCGGCCGCGCGCTTGCCCAGCGAGATCGACCCGCTGCATGGCATCACCGCGCATGATCAGGTCGTCGAAGGTCGAGCGTGCCTTCGACCGTCTTCTTGATGCGCGTGATCTCGCCGGCCAGTGCTTCGATCTTGAGCGCTGAGCGGATCGAGACTTCCAGGCGCTCCGGGCTCGCCGGCTTGATGACGAAGTCGACTGGCGCCGAGCCGCATCGCGTTGATCGCGGCATCGATCGAGCCGTGCGCGGTCTGCACGATGATCGGCGGCATGCCGGGCTTGCCCTGCAGCCGTTCGAGCACGGCCATGCCGCCGGGTTCTGGCATGACGAGATCGAGCAGCACCAGATGAATGCTGCTGCGGTCGCCGCTCTCGAGGATTTGGAGGGCCTGCTCGCCGGAGGCGGCGGAGCGGGTTTCGAAGCCCAGTCGCTTGAGGGTCTCTTCCAGAATGCGACGCTGGGCGGGATCGTCGTCGACGATAAGGACGCGCTTGGCCATGTTACACTACTCGACGCAACTCGTGGTTACAGGACGGGTGATGCACAAGGACCGGTCGATGACGTGCCGTTCCTGGACACACGCTGACGATTGCCCACCCAACTCGACAGGCATCCTGCCCGAGGTGCGTAAACAAGCCGTCAACGGCGGACCCATCATGGTGCTGAAAATATTCGGCCTCTGATCGGGCGTGCCGAACCGGGACGCGGCGGGCCACGTCGGCGATCCGCCATTGGGATCGAATGACGCCAGGTCAAGGCCTTGCCGTCGGCCGCGCTCCCAAGCACATTGGCGCCCGATCAGCGCGGCGTCAGTCCAGCGCCTGGCGGCGGTACTCGATCCCGGTGCCCGCCGTGTTGCCAAGGAGGCCTCCATGAACCCCAAGGTCGAAGACACCATCAAGGCGCCCCCGGCGGGTGCGGCACCCAGCGGATCAGCTCCCAAACCCGATCTGGGGGCAATGCCCGAATGGAACCTCGCCGACCTCTACGCGGCGCCCGATGCGGCCGAGGTCGCGCGCGACCTCGCGCAGTGCGCGGTCGACGCCAAGGCCTTGCGCGAAACCTGGGCCGGCAAGCTCGTGGCCGCCGGACGCGACGGCGACAAGCTTGCTGATGCCATGATCGCCTACGAGCAGCTGGCCGATCTGATGGGCCGGCTCGGTTCTTATGCGCAACTCCTCTACACCGGCAACATGGCCGATCCCGCGCGCCAGAAGTTCTATGGCGACATCCAGGAGAAGCTGACCGAGATCGCTCGCGACTTCGTCTTTTTCGAGCTGGAGCTGAACCAGATCGCCGATGCCGACATCGCCGAGGCGGTGAAGGCGCCGCGCCTCGCCCGCTACAAGCCCTGGCTCGACGATCTGCGCCGCGAAAAGCCCTATCAGCTCGACGAGAAGCTCGAGACGCTCTTCATGGAGAAGGGACAGACCTCGCGCGGCGCCTTCAATCGCCTGTTCGACGAGACCATGACGGCCCTGCGCTTCCCCGTCGCCGGCGAGGCCGAGCCGCTCGCGTTGGAGCCCACGCTCAATCTGCTTTCGAGCCCCGACCGTGAGCGCCGGCAGGCGGGCGCGGAGGCGTTGGCGAAGGTGTTCGGGGAGAATGTCCGCCTGTTCACGCTGATCACCAACACGCTGGCCAAGGACAAGGAGATCTCCGACCGTTGGCGCGGTTTCCAGGACGTCGCCGATAGCCGTCACCTCGCCAACCGCGTCGAGGGGCCCGTCGTCGATGCGCTGGTGTCGACCGTCACCGCGGCCTACCCGCGTCTGTCGCACCGCTACTACGCCATGAAGGCGCGTTGGCTCGGCCTCGATCGGCTCGCCCACTGGGACCGCAACGCGCCGCTCCCCGACAAGCCCGAGCGCACCATCGTCTGGAGCGAGGCGCGCACAATGGTGCTCGACGCCTACGCCCGCTTCGCGCCCCGCATGGCCACCATCGCCGGCCGCTTCTTCGACGAGCGCTGGATCGACGCGCCCGTGCGTCCCGGCAAGACGCCCGGCGCCTTCGCGCACCCCACCGTGCCGTCCGCCCACCCCTATGTGCTGCTCAATTACCAGGGCAAGGCGCGCGATGTGATGACGCTCGCCCATGAGCTCGGCCACGGCGTCCACCAGGTGCTGGCCGCCGGCCAGGGTCCGCTCCTGTCGCACACCCCGCTGACGCTGGCGGAGACGGCCTCCGTGTTCGGCGAAATGCTCACCTTCCGCGCGCTGTTGGACGCCACGCACGAGCCCAGGGAGCGCAAGGCATTGATGGCGGGCAAGGTCGAGGACATGCTCAACACCGTCGTGCGCCAGATCGCCTTCTACACCTTCGAGCGCCGCGTCCACGAGGAGCGCCGCAAGGGCGAGCTGTCCAGCGAGCAGCATTAACGCCATCTGGCTGGACGTGCAGAAGGAGAGCCTGGGCCCCGCGATCGATTTCAAGCCGGGCTATGAGGTGTTCTGGAGCTACGTCCCCCACTTCATCCATTCGCCGTTCTACGTCTACGCCTATGCGTTCGGCGATTGCCTTGTGAACTCGCTCTACGGCCTCTATCAGGAGGCCCATCCCGGCTTCGTCGACAAGTACTTCGCCATGCTCGAGGCGGGCGGCTCCAAGCACCACACCGAGCTGCTGGCGCCGTTCGGCCTCAACGCGGCCGATCCCGCGTTCTGGCAGAAAGGCGTCGGCGTCATCGCGGGCATGATCGACGAACTCGAGGCCATGGATGCCGTCGCGTGAACCGGCCGCCGCTGCGCGCGCCCGCCCAACTGCCGCCGAGCGCGGGTGGCAACGTCGTTATAGGTAAACGTCCGTGCGACCGTCCGCGACAACGCGACCGGTCGAGGCCGGCCCTGATTCCCGGGTATAAGCACCAGGCGTCCAGTGTCGCGGAAGACAAGGATGCTACGGGTGCCTCGTTCCCGCCAAAGAGGGAGTGTGGACTACCGGCGAAATCGGCCTCGGCTATCCGGCGTCTGCCATCGATCTGCGGCGCCGGCGGCCGTCCGGACAGGGTCGTCTCGTCGCGGACACGTATGTCACGCCAGGGGGGCTGGCATGCTTGATCGGATATCGGGATCGAACTGAAGCCGATCCACGAGGGTTTGTCGGTAGCGGGAAAGAAGAGGTAGGGCCAGGCGGTCCGAGCGTAAGCTTGGTGCGCCGTGTTGGTGCTACTGGCATGACAGCCGAAAATCGGGCTTTGCGGGGAAACCCGGTGAGGATATAAGCCCGGCCTCGATCGCTGGCGGCAACCGTGGCCGCCAACGCCGCCTGAGAGGTGCCACGTGGCACAGAGCTATGTTGCGGGGCAGAGCGCCGAAGGCGCATCGGGCGACCAGGCACACCAGCATGGTTCGTTCTGGGCGCTGACGATCGGCTGTTGCGGTGTCGTCTACGGCGACATCGGAACCTCGCCCCTCTATGCGCTGCGCGAGGCGGTCACCGCGGCCAAGGCCGGCGGCATGCCGATGCAGGAAGCCGTGATCGGCGTCCTGTCATTGATCCTGTGGTCGCTCATCCTGATCGTCACGGTCAAATACGTCCTCGTTCTGCTGCGCGCCGACAACAAGGGCGAGGGTGGCACCTTCGCGCTCATGTCTCTGGCGCAGTCAGTTGCCAAGAAGAGCGCACCGCTTCTCTTCTATATCGGTGTGGTCGGCGCCGCCTTCTTCTTCGGCGACGCCATGCTGACGCCCGCGATCTCGGTGCTGTCGGCCGTCGAAGGTCTCAAGCTCGCCACGCCGGCCTTCGAGCCCTACGTCGTGCCGCTGTCGGTCGTCATCATCGTCGGACTGTTCCTGGTGCAGTCGCGCGGGACGCAGAAGATGGCGACGTTCTTTGGTCCTATCGTCGTTGTCTGGTTTTTCGTTCTGGCACTCGGCGGCGCACTCCACCTCATCGACGACCCGCGCGTCTTCCTGGCCTTCAACCCGCTCTACGGCATCAGCTTTCTGGCGCGCCACGGGCTCTTGGCCTTCACCGTCTTCGGCTTCGTCGTTCTCGCCGTCACCGGTGCCGAAGCACTCTATGTCGATCTGGGCCACTTCGGCAGGAAGCCGATCCAGACCGCTTGGTTTGCCTTTGTCCTGCCGGCTCTCGTGCTCAACTATTTCGGCCAGGGCGCTCTGATCCTGAGCGAGCCCGAAGCGCTGCAGAACCCGTTCTACCGCCTCTATCCGTCCTGGGCGCTCTACCCCATGGTCGGGCTGGCCACCATAGCCACGATCATCGCCAGCCAGGCCGTAATCACCGGCGCCTATTCGCTGACGCGTCAGGCGATCCAGCTCGGCCTGTTGCCGCGCTTGGCCATCCGCCACACCTCCGAGAGCATGGCCGGCCAGATCTACATGCCGCGCGTCAATACGATGCTGATGATCGGCGTCGTGCTGGTCGTGGTCATGTTCCAGAACTCGTCGCGCCTCGCCAGCGCCTATGGCGTGTCGATCGTGTGCGCCATGGTGCTCGACTTCGTCATGGCCTTCTTCGTTGTCTGGAAGTACTTCCGCTGGCCCTTGTGGCGCACCCTCGCACTGCTGCTGCCGCTCGTCATGATCGAGCAGGGCTTCCTGGCCTCGACCATGCTCAAGATCTTCGAAGGCGGCTGGTTCCCGCTGCTGATCGCCGGCGGCATGACGCTTATCATGCTCACCTGGGTGAAGGGCCGCCGCCTGCTCGAGAAGGCGACGCGCCGTAGCGAGGCGGACATCGACTGGCTGGTCCGCAAGCTGGACGCCAAGCCGCCGCATCGCGTCTCCGGCACCGCCGTCTTCCTGACCAGCGACCCCACGGCCGCGCCGACGTCGCTTCTGCACAACCTGAAGCACAACCGCGTTCTTCACGAGCGCAACGTCATCCTGTCGATCCACACCGAGGAGACGCCGCGCGTACCCAACAGCGAGCGATTGAAAGTGGAGCAGATTTCCGACGGGTTCATCCGCGTCGTCGCCAAGTTCGGCTTCATGGAGACGCCGAGCATCCCGCGCGTGCTGGCGCTGTGCCGCAAGAAGGATCTCAACATCGACGTCGGCGCCACGTCCTTCTTCCTGTCGCGCACCTCGTTGCGCCAGTCGGCCAAGTCGGAGATGCCCGTCTGGCAGGAAACGCTCTTCATCGGCCTGGCCCGCAGCGCGCAGGACGCGACGACCTACTTCCAGATCCCCACCGATCGCGTCGTCGAGGTCGGCACCCAGGTCGCGATCTAGAGCACTTCAGACTTTGATCGAATTGAAACCGACAGGCCGCAAGGCGGCCCGGCTGGTCGGCCGCCCCCGCGGAGGCGCTGCGCGCCGGGAGCGAAATAACAACAGAGTCTTTCGACGAAGTCTGAAACACTCTAGGCGGCAGTGCTGCGTCTGTAGCGCCGGTACCACAGCGCCATCGCCTCCATCGCGACGAGCGACACGAGCCCGACCGCAATCAGCAGCTTTTCTGCACCCTCATAGCCCCAGGCGTCGATAACCACGGCGAGCACGGCCGGCGCGACAGCGTTCAAAAGCAGATAGGGCGTCGCCAGGATGCCCAGCACCACGCCGTAGCCCTTCGTGCCGAACAGCGCGAGCGGCACCGCCCCGCGCACGATCGTCAGCAGGCCGTTGGCCACGCCGAACAGGATCGTGAACACCAGCGCGGTTGCAAAGTTCGCCCCGCCCGCCAACAGCACGACAAAGGCGAACGGCATGAACAGGATCGTCAGCCGGCCGACTGTCATCGGATGCAGGCGGCTGGCAAACACGAGGTCGACCACCCGGCCGGCAACCTGCGCAAAACCCTTGAGCGAGGCGAGCGTTACCGCGACGGCCGCCGACAGTCCGGTCGCCTGCAGGATCGGCGGCAGATGCGCGGCCATCGCGCCGACGATGAACGCGCTGGTCGAGGTCACGATGGCGAACAGAATGATGGCGAGGGTGCGCGCCCGCCCCTCCAGCGGCGCGCTGCCGGCGTCCGCCGCGGGGTTCGCTGCCGCCTTTGCCTGAGCCTTCGCGGCATGCCGCGGCGCCTCCTGACGCGCAAGGCCCCACCAGTGCAGCGGCAGGCAGATCAAAAGGTTGAGCGCGGCAAACACCAGCAAGGTCGTCCGCCAGCCGTAGGCGCCCGCCAGCACGTGGCCGATCGGCCAGAACACACTCGAGGCGAAGCCGCCGAACAGCGTGAGGTAGGAGATCGCGCGCCGCCCGCGGCTTGGCGCGACCGCGACGAGCGCTGCGAAAGCGGCGTCGTAAAGACACATCCGCATGGCAATGCCGAGCACCACCCAGGCGCCCAGGTAGCTCCATTCGCCGCGCGCAAAGGCCAGCGCGACGAGGCCCGCGGTCGCCAGCAGCGAGCCCAGACTCATCACCTCGCGCGCGCCCCGCTTGTCGCTCCACGCGCCGACAAGCGTCGAAATCAGGCTGCCGCACACGAGGCCGAGCGACAGCCCGGCGAACACGAAGCCGCGGCTCCATCCCATGTCGCGGCCGATCGGCTCCGCCAGCACGCCGAGGGCATACAGCGTCGTCCCCCACGCCACGATCTGCGTGATGCCGAGCGCGACGACCGCGAACGGCATCGGGTCGTCCAGCCACTGTGGCCGCGGCGGATCAGGTTCGGCGGTGTCGGCGGGCATGGCGCGGCTGCGGGCTCGGGGGCGGGAAGGCCTGGCGGGACAGGCCGACAACGTAGCATGAATGCGCCGCGCGCCGCCTCCCGGCTCGGACGTCAGGTCTGAGGATCGCTTCCACGCGTAAGGAAAGACGGGTGGGCCGGACTTGCGCCTGCACACTGGACGGCGCGCGGCCGGCACCCGATATTCCCTGAAAGCCCCGGCGCCGGCGGCTTGTCACAGTGACGAGGATCATGACCAACGAGGACAATCGCTTCTCCGCCCGCGCCGCCCGCTACGTGCGGGTCGGCACCAACGTCGGCGCGGTTGCCGCACGTGTCGCCGGCAGCCGGCTGTTCGGCTACGAACTCGACCGGTCGAAGAACGCAGCAGAGCTGGCCGCGGCCCTGGGCGGGCTCAAGGGCCCGATGATGAAGGTGGCCCAGCTGCTCTCGACCATCCCCGAGGCGCTGCCCGCCGAGTATGCGCGCGAGCTCTCCCAGCTCCAGAGCCAGGCCCCGCCGATGGGGCCGGGCTTCGTGCGCCGCCGCATGATGGCCGAGCTCGGGCCTGACTGGGCGACCAGATTCAAGAACTTCGCGCCCGATTCCGCCGCCTCCGCTTCCCTCGGCCAGGTCCACAGGGCCGAGGCCCACGACGGCCGCGCCCTCGCCGTCAAGCTGCAGTATCCCGACATGCAGTCCGCCGTTGCCGCCGACCTCGCCCAGTTAAAGATCGTCTTCCAGATCCACGCCCGCATGGACCCCGCCGTCGAGACGAGCGAGATCCTCCAGGAGATTTCCGCGCGCCTGAAGGAGGAGCTCGACTACGAGCTGGAGGCCCGCCACACGGCGCTCTACGCCGCCATCTTCGCCGACGATCCCATCATCCGCGTGCCCGACGTCGTCCGCGAGTTGTCCACTGGCCGCCTGCTCACGATGACGTGGCTGGAAGGCCGCCGGCTGCTCGACTACAAGGCCGCGCCGATCGAGGATCGCAACCGCATCGCCGAGGCGATGTTCCGCGCCTGGTGGTTTCCCTTCTCCCACTACGGCGTCATTCACGGCGACCCGCATCTTGGCAACTACACGATCTTCGAGCGCGACCGCCGGCCCGCCGGCATCAACCTGCTCGACTACGGCTGCATCCGTACGTTCCGCGTCCCCTTCGTGCAGGGCGTCATCGACCTCTACAACGGTCTGCTGACCGGCAATCGCGACCTCGTCGTCCACGCCTACGAGACGTGGGGCTTCAAAGGCCTGACCGGTGAGCTGATCGAGGCGATGAACATCTGGGCGCGCTTCATCTATGGCCCCCTGCTCGACGATCGCGAGCGCACCATCGCGGAAGGCACCACGCCCGGCGAGTATGGCCGCAGGGAAGCCTTTGCCGTGCACAAGGTGCTGAAGGAGAAGGGGCCTGTGAAAGTCCCGCGCGAGTTCGTGTTCATGGATCGCGCCGCGATTGGGCTTGGCGGCGTCTTTCTGCACCTCGACGCGCGCCGCAACTGGTACCGCCTGTTCAACGAGACCATCGAGGGCTTCGAGCTGGCCAAGGTCGCCGCCCGCCAGCAGGCGGCCTTCACCGCCGCCGGCGTGCCGTTGGCGGTGTGAAAGGGCGGGCGCCCCGTCTCTCATCCCCACCCGCGAACAATAAATAGTCTTTACGTTTCGATACTGGTCTGACGCACGTTCACCTGCACACCTGTCCGTGTGCGCCGTGGCGGCTGGCCGGCTGGCGAGTTTCATCGGCGATCCTCAAACCCGAGCGATGAGACACCCATGACACGCAAGCTTTCCGCCGAGGCCTTCGGCACCTTCTGGCTGGTTTTCGGTGGCTGCGGCAGTGCCCTGTTCGCCGCGGCCTTTCCCCAACTCGGCATCGGTTTCACCGGCGTATCGCTGGCCTTCGGCCTCACGGTGCTGACCATGGCCTATGCCGTCGGCCCGATCTCCGGCGGACACTTCAACCCCGCCGTCTCCGTCGGCCTCGCGGTCGCAGGTCGCTTCGGCTGGGGCGAGCTTGTCGGCTATGTCATCGCGCAGCTCGTCGGCGCCATCGCCGCAGCGATCGTGCTCTATCTCATCCTCACCGGTAAGGCGGGGTTGACCACGGTCGGCGGTTTCGCCTCGAACGGTTACGGCAAGCTCTCGCCCGGCGGTTTCTCCCTCGGTGCCGCGTTCATCGCCGAAGCCGTGCTGACGGCGTTCTTCCTCATCGTCATCCTGGGCGCCACCGCGCGGCGCGCACCCGCCGGCTTCGCACCTATTGCGATCGGCCTGTGCCTGACGCTGATCCACCTCGTGTCGATCCCCGTCACCAACACGTCGGTGAACCCGGCCCGCTCGACCAGTCAGGCGCTGTTCGCAGGCGGCGAAGCCATCAGCCAGCTCTGGCTGTTCTGGGTAGCCCCGATCATCGGCGCGGCGATCGGCGCAGTGATCTACAATGCACTGCTTGCCGACGAAACCTGATCGATCGTCGTCCCCGATCCGCCGATCGAGGCCGTTGCTACAGCCGGCCGGGGGGTATGACGCCCCCCGGCCGCGCTCATTTACTTCACCTTGATGCCCTGCAGAGAAGCAGTCGCGTCCTTGCAGGTGAAGAACACCACGTCCTCGTCCGACGTCACCTTCGTCGAATGCACCGCGTTCGACGGGATGTAGACGACGTCGCCGGCCTTGGCCGTGATCGTCGTCCCGTCCACGATCGTCTCGATCGCACCCTGGATAAGGTAGATCCATTGCTCGTTGATGTGATGGTGGGCGTCTGCGCCCGAGCCCTTGGGCATCCGCATCAGGCCGACGATGATCTTGTCGCCCTCCACCACCGCGCCGTTGGCCGACGAATAATCTGGCCCGCCCTTGAGGTGGTTCACCTGCGCCATGTTGAACACGTACTCGCCCTTGCCGGCCCTCTTGGCGCCGGGCGTGTAGGTCTGGTTGGCTTCACGTGCCATGGTCGTGTCCTCTCTTGGTTTTTCGTTCGTGTTGTCGACGCTCCGGGAACCGGCGGGAGCCGCCGCCGGGCCACTGGTTCCAGCAATAGGCAGGCTTGGCGTGGGAGGCAACGGCCGACGAAGCGCCGCCCGGGGCCGCCCCCCGGTCTCGGGGCTTGGCCTTGGGCACCGACCTGGACTATGAGGGACGCACAGCAATTCAAGCGGCACACCGTGGGCACCGCCCGCGTTCGCGCCACAGGCGCCCAGGGAGAAAGCACGTCATGAAGAAGGGTTCCAAGGAAGTCGGCCTGGCCATCATCGGTGCGGGCCGCGTCGGCCTGTTCCGCGGCGGCACCGCGGCCAAGCACCCCGCCGTCGGCTGGATCGGGCTTGCCGAGAAGAGCCAGAACCGCGGCAAGTTCGTGAAGGATAAGATCGGCGCCGACTTCCTGACCGAGGACTACCGCGAGCTCATCAACCGGCCCGAGGTCAACGCCGTCGTCATCGCCACCGACGAGCATCTCCACGTGGCCCCGATCCTGGCTGCCGTTGAAGCGGGTAAGCCACTGCTTATTGAAAAGCCGCTCGCCACCACGCTCGCCGATAGCGCACTGACGCTGGCCGCGATCGAGAAGGCCGGCGTCGACGCCGTGGTCGGCTACACCCAGCGGTTCCGCCGCAAGTGGATCTCCGGCAAGGAGAAGGTGCGCTCCGGCGCGCTGGGCGACGTCACGCTCGTGTCCTCGCGCGCGTTCATGAACCGCCTCGTCGCCATCGACAACTACAAGCGCACCGACGATCCCAAGACCATCTCGCCGATGGTGATCTCAGGCACCCACGCCCTCGACATCGTCATGTGGTACATGGAGGGCAAGACGCCGGTGCAAGTGATCGCCCGCTCCGTCGACAAGGTGCTCGGTCCGACCTACCAGGGCATAGACGCCACCGCCGGCATGATCCTGTTTTCCGACGGCACGATCTACACCTCCTGCATCTCCTGGGCGCTGCCCGTGACGTGGCCGGGTGCCGTCTATTCGCTCGAGGTCGGCATCAACGGCACGGACGGCGTGCTGACCATCGACGACACGCACCGCGACATGGTGATGGCAGTGTCCAAGCCGCAGAGCGAGGGGTACGCGCCGTCGGAGCAGCGCCTGGTCGATTTTCTTGGCAGCTACCCGCCGGGCGACCTGATGGCCGGCGATCTGCACGGGCCGATGGCGGAGGAGACGATCTCCTGGCTGTCGCGCGTCGCCACGGGCCAGCTCACCCACGCCGCGACCATCCAGGACGCCCACAACCGGCTGATGCTGACCAAGGCGTTCGATCTGTCCGCCAAGACTGGCAAGCCGGTCGACCTGCCGCTCGACGCGGAGACCGAAGCGCGGCTGCTCGCCGGCGGGTGAGTATAGGACTTGGGGGGGGGGCGGCGTGACCGTCCCACCCCACGCCTTAAATCTGTCAGTCCTGGCAGACCGCGGCTGAAGGCGTCGACGCGCTGCCGGGCGACGAACGGCCACTGGTCTGCGCAACATCGGCGGAAGCGACGTTCTGCCCAGCTTGCGACGGTTTTTCCGGCGGTAGGTCCGCCGTGCGACACGCCCCGCTCTTGTCGGGTTCCTGACCCTGCGGGCACGGCGTCATCCAGCGTTCGCGCGGTTTGGCCGGTCCGCCCGCCGCATGGCGCGAGCCGTCGGCCTCCGTTGTCGGCTGCTCGACCATCTCCTGAACTTTCGCCGTTGGCGAGCCGGGCGCGGCGGATGTGCCACCGGGCACACAGGCCGCCCAGGCGATGGCGGCCGACAGCGTCCACGCGATCGCGCCTGCCCCCACGATCACGCCGGCCTGTTTGATCTTTGCAAGGTTCATCACATCCATCCGTGTTGTTTGGAGGAGAGAACCCTAGAGGGCCGGCCTGCGTTCCCTCACGACCCGGACGAACGGCCTCCGCCTGCCCTGAAGCCGCGCCGAAGCGCGCCCCGCCGCACGCCGGCACCCAACATCGTTTCGCCCTATTGCGCGTCAACATGCCCCGTTCATCAGACCGGTCCGATGCCGCACACGTGAGGCAGCCGGATCGATCGGCGGTAGACGAGGGGACGGGGTGCGGGCCTCGCGATCCGGAGCCATCCGGTAGGTTTGTTGCGACGGCTGGAGGGCAGACCTTCCGGCCCGGTGCGCCTGTCTCGAGCCCGGCGGAGCGAGCTTCCCTGTCAGTTTCGGGCGTGACGTTCGAGCGCGTGGTTCCGCGTGTGCGGTGACGAGGGTGGGCTTAGGGCCCCGAGCGACGGAAGAGGCGATGAATCCCACGGATCTGGTCCAAGGCGCGTTGCATCCCGCTGCGGGCGGCGTCTCGATGGTCGAGCTGTTCATGCAGGCCCATCCGCTGGTCAAAGGCGTGATGATCGGCCTCCTGCTCGCCTCCATCTGGGCGTGGGCCATCATTTTCCAGAAGCTCTTCGCCTTCCGCTCCGCGCGCCGCGAGGCTGACCGCTTTGAGCAGATGTTCTGGTCGGGCCAGTCGCTGGACGAGCTCTACAACGCGCTCTCGCGCACGCCCACCTTCGGCATGTCCGCCCTGTTCGTCGCCGCGATGCGGGAATGGAAGCGATCGGTGGAAGGCAACATCCGCGCGCTCGGCGGCATTCAGATGCGCGTCGAGAAGGTGATGGACGTCACCATCGGCCGCGAGATGGAGCGTCTGGACCGGCGGCTGCTGTTCCTGGCGACGGTCGGCTCGACCGCGCCGTTCATCGGCCTGTTCGGCACCGTCGTCGGCATCATGAACTCGTTCACCGCCATCGCCGCGTCCAAGAACACCAGCCTGACGTCGGTCGCGCCGGGCATCGCCGAAGCCCTGTTCGCCACCGCGCTGGGCCTGCTTGCCGCCATCCCCGCGGTCATTTTCTACAACAAGTTCGCCGCCGACTCCGCGCGCATCGGCCAGCGCCTCGAGGCCTTTGCCGACGAATTCTCCGCCATCGTGTCCCGCCAGATCGACGTGAGAGTGTGAGGCCATGGGTGCGTCGGTCAAGGCAAACACGGGCGGAGGCGGCGCCAGCCGGCGGCGGCGCGGCAAGCGTCACATGCCCATGAGCGAGATCAACGTCACGCCATTCGTGGACGTGATGCTGGTGTTGCTCATCATCTTCATGGTGACGGCCCCCTTGCTCACGGCCGGCGTGCCCATCGAGCTGCCGCAGTCGCAGGGCAAGCAGCTCGAGGCGCCGAAGGAGCCACTGACGATCTCGCTGCAAGCCAACGGCGACGTGTTCATCGGCGAGACAGCCGTGCCGCTGGACGAGCTGGCGGCCAAGCTGAAGGCGATCGCCAAGAACGGGTATGACGAGCAGATCTTCGTGCGCGGCGACAAGGGAATCAGCTACGGGCAGGTGATGCGCGTGATGGGGCGCATCTCGGCCGGCGGTTTCAAGAAGGTGTCGCTGGTCACTGAGGTCGAAAGCGGAGGTTAGAGAGCCTTGTATCGTGGGCTCGTCATCTCTGTGGTCGCACACATCGGCATCCTGGCCTGGGCGCTGATCTCGATCCATAGTGCCGAGCCGCCAAGGCCGCCGGTGATCGAGGCGGTTGCCGTCTCCATCGTCACCCCCGACGACATCACCCGCGTGACCAAGGGCGACCGCAACGCCAAGCTGCTCGAGGCCGAGCCCGTCGAATCGAAGGCGGCCGAGGAGCAGAAGAAGGAAAAGCCCAAGCCGACCCCAAAGCCCACCACCGAGGCTGCCGCCGAACCCCCGCCGCCTCCACCCGAGCCTGAGCCGCCGAAGCCGGAGGACAAGCAGGCCGAGGCAAAGCCCGAGCCGCCGCCTCCGCCGCCCGAGCCACAGAAAGACCCGATAGCGGAGAAGATGGCGGCGCTGGCCAAAGAGCCGCCGCCTCCGCCCGAGCCCAAGCCCGATCCAGGCCCCACGCCCGAGCAGCTCGCGGCCAAGAAAGCGGCCGAGGAGGCCGCGAAGAAGGCTGAAGAAGACAAGAAGGCGGAGGAAAAGCGCAAGGCCGAGGAGAAGAAGCGAAAGGATGAGGCGCGCAAGAAGAAGCTCGCCGAGGCCAAAAAGAAGCGCGATGAGGCCGCCCGCAAGAAGCGCGAGGCCGACGCGAAGAAGAAGCAGTTCGATGCCGACAGGGTCGCCGCGCTGCTCAACAAGATCCCCGACTCTGGCGGCCCTAAGCCGGCCGCCGAGCCGCCGAAGACGCCGACCCGCAATCGCGGGCCGGTCGCCGGTGCCCCGGACGGCCGCGACGACCGGCTGACCGCGAGCGAGATGGCGCTGCTCGCCGCCGCCATCCGCCGCGGCGTTCAGCCCTGCTGGCGCGTGCTGGGCGGCGGGCAGGGTGCCGAGGCGATGCTGGTCAAGATGCGCATCCAGTTCAATCCCGACGGCACGCTCAAAGGCGATCCGCAGATCATGAATCAGCAGCCCTCGCCGTTTTTCATCGCGGCCGCCGACAGCGCCAAGCGCGCCGTCATCCAGTGTCAGCCCTATAGCCTGCCTGCCGACAAGTACGCCGCCTGGCAGGACGTGATCTTGAATTTCGATCCCAAGGATATGTTCTGAACGAGCGGAACATGACCGCCCACCGGGAAATCGGCCTTGATCCTGCCGCGAGCGGGGTCTAGCGACGGGCACAGCAGGGGCCGGTGCGCCGCCGGGCCGCACCCCGTGCCAAACAACATCGGGACACGCGAAGATGCAGGGACGTCTGAACGGTTGGGTGTGGAGGCTCCTGGCAGCCCTCGCGGCGATGTCGGCCGCACTCGCGTTGACGGTGCCCGCGCACGCCCAAGGCCGGCCCGCCCGCGCGACCGGCCCGCTCGAGGTGGACATCAATCAGGGCACGCTGAAGCCCATCCCGATCGCCGTCGCTCCGTTCGTGGGCGATGATCCCCGGGTCGCTGAGGACATCTCCGCCATCGTCGCCGCCGACCTGGAGCGCTCGGGCCTCTTCAAGCCGCTCGATCCTGCCTCGTTCCTGGAAAAGATTCGCGATCCCAATGCCTTGCCCCGGTTTCCCGATTGGCGCGCCATTCGCGCCGACGCGCTCGCCGTTGGCCGCGTCAGCCGCCAGGGCGACCGCATCCAGGCCGAATTCCGGCTCTGGGACGTGGCGTCCGGCAAGCAGCTCGCCGGCCAGCGCTTCGCCATGCCCGCCGCCAACTGGCGCCGCGCCGGACACGTTATCGCCGACCAGATCTACGAGCGTCTGACCGGCGAGAAGGGCTACTTCGACACCCGGGTCGTGTTCGTCGACGAGACCGGCGCCAAGGACAAGCGCGTCAAGCGCCTGGCGGTGATGGACCAGGATGGAGCCAACGTGCGCGTCCTCTCCCAGGGCCGCGAGATCGTGCTGACGCCGCGCTTCTCGCCGACCTCGCAAGAGATCGCCTACATGTCCTACATCGAGCAGCAGCCGCGCGTGTTCCTGATGAACCTCGCCACTGGCCAGCGTCAGTTGCTTGGCGACTTCTCCGGAATGACCTTCGCCCCGCGCTTCTCACCCGACGGCCAGCGCATCGTTATGAGCGTGGGCTCCGCCAGCGGCGACACGCAGATCGTGGAGATGGATCTGCGCTCACGCCAGACCCGTCAGCTCACCCAGATGGGACGTTGGATCGACACCGGTCCCTCCTATGCGCCAGACGGCCGCCAGATCGTGTTCGAGAGCGACCGCGATGGCTCCCAGCAGCTCTATGTCATGGACGCCAATGGCGGTGGTGCGCGGCGAATCTCTTTCGGCGACGGTCGCTATTCGACGCCCGTCTGGTCCCCGCGTGGCGACCTCATCGCCTTCACCAAGCAGTCGGCCGGGCGATTCCTGATCGGCGTCATGCGTCCTGACGGCCAGGGCGAGCGAATCCTGACCGAAGGATTCCACAACGAGGGTCCGACCTGGGCCCCCAACGGTCGCGTGCTGATGTTCTTCCGCGATTCGCAGCGCACCGGCGGCGGCCCACGCCTCTACTCGATCGACCTGACCGGCTACAATGAGCGCGAGGTGAAGACCCCATCGTTCGCCTCCGACCCCGCCTGGTCGCCGCTGCTGAACTGATTCTGCACGGCGTTTTACCTGCATTTAACCGTCTGCCGCGTAGTCTGGGCTTTCTTCCCGCACGACGGGAGGTCCAGTTTTGCGTTGAACCAGCCTTGGCCCCCTGTTCGTCGTCTGAAAGGGCTGAGGTCTCATGAACACGGCGTTGCATTTTCGCATCAAGCAGGCTCGAAACGTGGCGCTTATGTGCCTGCGTCCTTGATCGTCGAAAGCGGTGTCGATACCCCAGTATTCGGCTAGAGCCGAAGTTAGTCAGGAGACAAGACCATGCAGGGTGTTAAGGGGCTGATCGTTCTCGCGGCTGTCGTTACGGCTGTTGCTCTCGGCGCATGCCGCCGTGAGGTTCCGCATGAGCCGATGAAGCTCGGCGGCAACGTCGCCGTGGAGAAGGTTGCTCGCTGAGTACGGCGCTGCCAACCAACTCTCAGGAGATAAAGACTATGAAGGGTGCACTCATCCTCGCTTCGGTAATCGCCGCGGTTGCTCTCGGCGCTTGCCGCAAAGAGGTTCCCCACGCTCCGATGAAGCTCGGTGCGGACGTTCCGGCTGCGACGCAGGCTGCGCGCTAAGGAACGAATCTCTGGGGGATTCCGCGGCACATGCCACGGAATTTCGACTTTGAAGGCCGCTCTGCTCTCGCCGCAAGGCAGAGCAGTGCGGCCTTCAATTTATTTGGGCCAGCGATGGACTGAGCCCGGTCGATTGCGGAAGCCAGGACGTATCATCCTGGCAACGCGCAGCCGGCGAACGACGGACGCACCCGCGCATCGTCACGCCGGCTGTGGGCGACATGGCCGCCGGGGTTGCCAGCCCACCTGCCGGGGTGCTTAAGGTCTGCCATGAGACACGGCGTTTTCAAGAATGAAACGTCGACTGGCAGGAATGGCCACATTTTCGTACGAGGGCTGCGCTAGATCGTGCCCACGAAAGACGGCCAGGACGCGCCGGAGGCAGGGGGTGCCCCGGTCCCACTTCTCACGAAAGGGTTCGCGATGGCGGCCAATTCCCGGCTCTCCAGTATCGTGCGCGTCTGCATGGCGGCGATGCTGGCGCTGCTGCTCGCAGCTTGCGCCAACAAGGAGATGCAGCCTGACAGCTCGCAGCTCGGCCCTGGCGGCGCCGGCGGCAAGCGTGGCGGTCCGCCTGGTTCCCAGGGTGACTTCGCGGTCAACGTCGGCGATATCGTCTACTTCTCCACCGACAGCGTCGATCTCACGCCCGAAGCCCAGCAGACGCTGCAGGGTCAGGCGCGCTGGCTGCAGCAGTACGCCCAGTACACCATCACCATCGAAGGCCACGCCGACGAGCGGGGCACGCGCGAATACAACATTGCCCTGGGTGCGCGCCGCGCGACCACAGTGCGCAACTTCCTCGCCCAGAACGGCGTCAGCGCCAGCCGCATCCGCACCGTGTCCTACGGCAAGGAGCGTCCGGTCGCGGTGTGTAACGACATCTCGTGCTGGTCGCAGAACCGCCGCGCACAGACCGTGCTGAACTCCCGCGCAGCCGCCGCAGGGCCCGCACCGCGCCGCGCGCTTTAAGCCTGCACCACGCGTTTGCCTCCGCCGCGATCCGGCGGTCTGATAATTTCGCCCCGGCGTCTTGGACTGCCGGGGCGTTCTCGTTCGTTGTCTTCAGATACCGGCGCGTCGGATCAGCCGGACGTCGAGAGTTCCTGTGCACCGAGGGCTGCGTTCAAGCAGGCACCAAAGTTCGGCCTCAAAATGCCCGCACACTTGATGATCGTGTGATCGTGTCGTGATGCGACGGGGGATCGGGAACGTGCTCATTCGCGCAAGCGAAAGTCTCCGCACGGCCGAAGCGCGGTTCGAGCGAAGGCTGCGGTCGGCGACTGCAATCCGTGCGCGCGCGACATCGCGCGACCACAGGCCAGCGCGGCCGCTCTGGCTCGGCGCTGCGATTCTCATCTGCGCGGGCGCCGCCGCTGCAAGCGCCGCACCCGCCTGTCCGTCGTCGTCCGGCGCCATGGCGCTCGCTGCGCCGCCAATGGCGCCGCGCGAGACGGCACAGCCGTTCCGCAACGGTCCTGGCGTGACGGGGCCCGCCGCAGCCGAAGCCGCTGGCGGTGAGGCGCTCTACATGTTTGCCGAGCAGGCGCTGGAGGCCGGCGATCCGATTCGCGCGCAGCGCCACTTCGAGAAACTCGTCGCCGACCATCCTGACACCCCCTACGCCGACGCAGCGCGCACGAAGCTTGCGCGCATCTATGCCGCGCGCGCCATCGGCGCCCCGGATCGGCCGAGCGGACTGGGTGTCGCCCCCTCCCTTGGCGCGCCGATCCAGCGCGACGGCTGGCATGCGACGGTGCAACCCGTCGAGCCCGACGATAAGGTGACGACGTCGGCCTTTCGTGCCGATGCCAGCGATCGCGTCTTCTTCGCCAAGGGCAGCGCCTCGCTTGGTGCGCGCGCCCGCGCGGTGCTCGCCGAGCAGGCCAAGTGGCTGCGCGACAACCCCACTGTCCTCGCCACGATCGAAGGGCACGCCGACGATCCCGGCGACGCCGACGAGAACGCGGGGCTGGCGCTGCGCCGGGCCGAGGCGGTGCGCGAGGCCTTGACCAGCCAGGGTGTGACCGCCTCGCGGGTGATGGCGTCCTCGCGCGGTTGCCAGGAGCCGGTCGCCGCGTGTGCCGAGCCGACGTGCGCGGCCCAGAACCGGCGTGTCGTGACGCGGGTTCGCCAAAGCGGTCTGCCGCCGGCTACTCTGCCCACGGCGCCATCGAAGGTGGAGGGGATACCCCAGCCGCGTTGACAGACAAGGCGAAGCGGACGATGCCTAGAGTAAGGATCGGTGGCTCGGGCGCCGCGATCGTGCGCGGTCTGGGGCTGCGCAGTCCGCCGTCGAGGACGTGCCATCGGGGCCGCGACCACCGGGCCGATGCCGGGCGCGCCATTTGAATGTGCCGACGATCGAATTGTCGGGGAGGCGAAGGGGTCATGATGCAGCGTGCGAATTCCACGATGGTGCCCAGTCCCGTGAACAGTCCCGTGAACAGTCCCGTGAACAGTCCCAATACCGATCCCGCTGCCAATCCTAGGCCGGGTTCCGTACCCGGCAACCGTTGGAACGGCAAGCGCAGGCTCTCGCGCACCGCTCTGCCGGCCGTTCTCGCCGCACTCGTCATTGCGGTGGCCGGTGGCGCGACAGTCGATCAGGCGCACGCCCAGGCCCCGGCCGCAAAGCAGCAAGGCAAGTCCAGCGCGCGCGCCAAGTCCGGCGACACCGGTGGCTCCAACGAGGCCCGCCTGCAACGCCGGGTCGAGCAGCTCGAGGAGCAGCTCGTCGACATGCAGGTCGTGATCGGCACGCTGGAATCGCTGGCGAAGTCGGGAGGCGGCGGTGGCGCAGCGCCGATGCGGCCTGGTCCCGCTCCGGCCGGAGGCGCATATTCGTCCAGCGATGCCGCACGCATCGACACCATGGAGATGCAGATCCGCGCGCTGTCCGCCCAGATCGAGCAGATGTCGAACCAGCTGCGCACGCTCGACGGCCGGCGCAGCGATGCCGCCCCCGCAGGCCAGGTGCCCGTTGCCGGCACCTCCACCTTCGCGGGCCGGGCACCCAGCGCGCCGCCCGCAGCTCCCCCGCGCTTTGGCTCCACCACCGTGTCGCCCGGCGGCGGCGATGCCATCGGCAGCCTGATCGCCAACAACGCCCAGGTGCCCCCGGCCGGCCCCGTCGTGCGCGACACCCTGCCGCCTGCCATCGCCGGCGGTAATGGCGCCACTGCCAAGCAGCTCTATGAGACGGCCTACGGCTATCTCCTGCAGCAGGACTACGGCGCCGCTGAAGCCGCGTTCTCCGACTTCCTGCAACGCTTTCCGAACGATCAGCTGGCCTCCAACGCCCAGTATTGGCTGGGCGAATCCTATTTCGTCCGCGGCCAGTACAAGGAGGCTGCCAGCGCCTTCCTGAAGGGCGTGCAGACCTATGGCCGTGGCACGAAGGCGCCCGACAGCATGCTCAAGCTTGCCATGTCGCTCGACCGTTTGGGCCAGCGCGAAGCCGCCTGCAGCTCGTACGCTGAGCTGTCGAACCGGTTCCCGAATGCGCCGAGTCACGTCCGTAGCCGCGCCAGCTCCGAGCGTCAGCGCATTCGTTGCGGCTAGGGCCATGGCGGACCCGGTCACACTCGACGAGATCCGCCCCGTCTTCGTGCGCTGCCTTGAAGGTCCGCTGTGCCTTGCCGTCTCTGGCGGTGCCGACAGCATGGCGCTGCTGCACCTCGTGGCCGATTGGCGCGACGCCGCGCCCTCCGAGAGCGCCGATGTTCAGGTCGTGACTATCGACCACGGCTTGCGCGCGGCTTCCAGCGCGGAGGCCGGCTTCGTCGCCGACGTCGCCCGCCGCAGGGGGCTCGCCCACCTCACGCGACATTGGTCGGGCGCCAAGCCCGCGACCGGCCTGCAGGAAGCTGCCCGCGACGCCCGCTACCGCCTGCTGGCCGAAGCCGCGCTGGCCGCCAGCCCACCCGCCTGCGTCGTCACCGCCCATCACGCCGGCGATCTCGCCGAAACCCTGCTGCTGCGCCTCGCGCGTGGCAGCGGCGTGCGCGGCCTGTCCGCGATGACCGAGATCAGCGCCCTGCCGTTGACGCGCATCGCGCGTGCGGAGCTGGACGCAGCCGGCCTGCGCGTTGCCCGGCCGCTTCTCGACCTGCCCAAGGCGCGCCTCGAGGCGACGCTGCGCGCGCGCGGCCTCGACTGGTGCCAAGACCCCAGCAACGACGACCCCGCCTACGAGCGGGTCCGCTGGCGGGCGGCCCGCCCCGCGCTGGCCGCCCTCGGTCTCGAGCCCCCCGCGCTGGTGCGCACCGCGCGGCGACTGGCGCGCGCCGAAGCCGCCATCGGGTCGGCGGCGGACGCGCTGCTGGCAACCTGCGACCGCCACCCCACCGGCGCTGAGTCCCAGATGATGCTCTCAGACTTCGCCGCAGCGCCCGCGGAGATCGCCATTCGCGTACTTGAGGCCCTGCTGGTGCACCATGGCGGCCAGCCCGAGTCCCCGAGACTGGCCCGCGTCGAGGCTGCACACGCCGCCATCTGCGCCGCCGCCATCCGTCGCGAGGCGCTCACCACCACGCTGGGTGGCTGCCGCGTGGTGGCCGACGCCGCACACGGCCGGCTGGCCGTGTGCCGGGAGATGCGCGGCGGCAGGCTGGAGGACATCGAGCTCGCCCCCGGCCAGCGCGCCGTCTGGGACCTGCGCTATCGCTGCACGGCCGGGCCGGACCTTGTCCGCCCCGTGCGCATCGCCGCCCTTGGCGCGGCCGGCTGGCGCGCCGTCGCGGCGAGCCCCAGCCGTGCTCAAGGCGCGCCGCGGACCCAGCCGGCCGACCTGTCCCGCGACGCGGCGGCGACCCTGCCGGCCGTCTATCGCGACGGCGTGCTGGCCTGCGTGCCGCTCCTGGGCTGGCGTTCGAGCAGCGCCGGGGACTGCGATCTGCAAGTCGAGCCGTTAAGGTTGGGTCGCTAGACTGCGCCCGTCCTTTGGCCCCGTCCTTTGGGTCCAGCGGGCCCACGGGGCGTGTCCCGCCAGGGGACTGAGCATGCCTTCAAGCCCCGCGCCGGCGTACCCCCGGCGGAAAGGAAGAAGATCATCCGCCATTGCGGGCAGCCCCCCAGCTTGGCAAGAACACTGCATGACCCTATCTTAACCGAACTTCCCCTGGGGGCCGGACCTCGCCCGGATACGCGCACCCCGCACTCGCCGCTTCATCGCGGTGCACAACGAGGGCCCGGGCGCTCATAGGAAACGAGATGAACTCGAATTTTCAAAAGCTTGCGATCTGGGTGATCATCCTCCTGCTCCTGGTCGCGCTGTTCAATCTCTTCCAGAATCCAGCGCAGCGCGGGCGCGGCAACGAGATCAACTACACCGAGTTCGTGAGCCTGGTGAACAAGGGCACCGTGAGCGAGGTGACGATCGCGGGCAACAAGATCTACGGCAAGTACAGCGAGGGCGGCACGTTCTCGACCTTCAAGCCCGAGGATCCCGGCCTGGTCGAGCGCCTCCTGTCCAAGGACGTGAAGGTCAACGCACGGCCCTCCGAGGAGGACGTGCCCTCCATTCTGTCGATGATCCTCAACTGGTTCCCCATGCTGCTCTTGATCGCGGTGTGGGTGTTCTTCATGCGCCAGATGCAGTCCGGCTCCGGCCGCGCCATGGGCTTTGGCAAGTCCAAGGCCAAGTTGCTGACCGAGCGTCACGGCCGCATCACTTTCGAGGACGTCGCCGGAGTCGACGAGGCCAAGGTCGACCTGCAGGAGATCGTCGAGTTCCTGCGTGACCCGCAGAAGTTCCAGCGCCTGGGCGGCCGCATTCCCCGCGGCTGCCTGCTGGTCGGCCCGCCCGGTACCGGTAAGACCTTGATCGCGCGCGCTGTCGCCGGCGAGGCCAACGTGCCGTTCTTCACGATCTCGGGCTCCGACTTCGTCGAGATGTTCGTCGGCGTCGGCGCATCGCGCGTGCGCGACATGTTCGAGCAGGCCAAGAAGAACGCGCCCTGCATCATCTTCATCGACGAGATCGACGCCGTCGGCCGCCATCGTGGCGCGGGCCTGGGCGGCGGCAACGACGAGCGCGAGCAGACGCTCAACCAGTTGCTCGTCGAGATGGACGGCTTCGAGGCCAACGAGGGCATCATCATCATCGCGGCGACCAACCGCCCCGACGTGCTCGATCCCGCGCTGCTGCGTCCCGGCCGCTTCGATCGCCAGATCGTGGTGCCGAACCCGGACGTCGGCGGTCGCGAGAAGATCCTGAAGGTCCACATGCGCAAGGTGCCGCTGGCGCCCGACGTCGACCCCAAGGTGATCGCGCGCGGCACGCCCGGCTTCTCCGGCGCCGATCTCGCCAACCTCGTCAACGAGGCCGCCTTGCTGGCCGCGCGCCGTTCCAAGCGCCTCGTCACCCAGTCCGAGTTCGAGGACGCCAAGGACAAGGTCATGATGGGCGCGGAACGCCGCTCCATGGCCATGACCGAGGAGGAGAAGCTCGCCACCGCCTACCACGAGGCAGGCCACGCCATCGTCAACATCCTCGTGCCGGGCAATGACCCCCTGCACAAGGTGACGATCATCCCGCGCGGCCGCGCGCTGGGCGTGACCATGAGCCTGCCCGAGCGCGACAAGCTCTCCTATTCCAAGCAGTGGTGCGAGGCGCGTCTGGCCATGACCTTCGGCGGCCGCGTCGCCGAGCAGCTGATCTACGGCAAGGATCACCTGAACACCGGTGCCGCCAGCGACATCCAGCAGGCGACGAGCATGGCGCGCCGCATGGTCACGGAGTGGGGCATGAGCGAGAAGCTCGGGCCGCTGCTCTACAGCGAGAACCAGCAGGAGGTCTTCCTCGGCCACGCCATCACCCAGCGCCAGAACATGAGCGAGGAGACGGCCAAGCAGATCGACGAGGAGGTCCGCCGCATCGTCAATGCCGGCTACGACAAGGCCTGGGAGGTGCTGTCCAGCCACCGCGACGAGCTGGAGGCCGTGACCCGCGCGCTGATGGAGTTCGAGACCATCTCCGGCGAGGAATGCATGACCGTGATGCGCGGCGACCGGATCGAGCGCTCCAACGACGACGAAGGCTCCAAGGGGCCGTCGCCCGTGCCGGCCGCAGGCCGCCCGCGCCCGCCGCGCGGCGAGCCCGACGCTGGCGGCATGGAACCCGAGCCGCAGCCCCAAGGCTGAGGGCGCTATATGGAAATGCGAAAGGGCCGGCGTCTCGCCGGCCCTTTTCTTTTGCGCACCGAAGCCGAGCAGCCTCCGGACCTTTTGGACCTATAGCACTTCAGGCTTTGATGGAACCGAAGCCGACAGGCCGCAACGCGGCCCGGCCGCCCCCTTTTGTCTCGGAGAGCCCGCCCCCGCGGAGCCATAAGCGAAAGAACAATCGTGTGTTTCGATGTAAGTCGGAAACACCCTAGATCACGACGAAGTTCTCGGGCGACAGCGCCAGCCCTGCCTGGAGCTGCGCGAACTGCACCGCTGCCGCCCCGCCTGCGCCGTCTGCGTCGTAGTAGAGCCCGCCGCGGAACTGGTCGTAGGAGATGCGCTGCTCCGCTGTCAGCGTCTCCGCGCCCCCGAAATTGAAGACCGGAAAATCGATCGCGCCCGGCGTCAGCTCGGTAAAGATGCGGCTGTCGAGCGCGATGATGTCGCCCGTGAACTCGAAGTCGCGGATGCGGTCGACGTTGTTCGTCCCGAGCGCGGTGTCGAACACGAACGTGTCCTGCCCGCTGCCGCCCCACAGGTTGTCCGAGCCGCGCCCACCGTTGATGGTGTCGTTGCCCTCCTTGCCCGCGAGCGTGTTGCGTCCGCCGTTGCCGGTGATCGCGTTGTCGGCGGCATTGCCCGTGCCTGCGGTGCTGCGCCAGCCGGTGAGCACGAGGTGCTCGATGTCCGCGCCGAGCGTCCACGCCACGGACGCGCGCACGGTATCGACGCCCGCGCCGGGCGCCTCGGTCGTCACGTCCTGGGTATCGTCGACGATGTAGGTGTCGTCACCGTCGCCGCCCGTCATGGAATCGACGCCCACACCGCCGTTGAGGTCATCGTTGCCCGCGCCGCCCCAGAGTGTGTCCGAGCCGGTGCCACCGTAGAGCTTGTCGTCGCCGCCTTCGCCCCAAAGCTCGTCGTTGCCGTGGCCGCCGAAGAGCGTGTCGTTGCTGATGGTCGGCGCCGGGCCTCCCGAAGAGCGCTGTGCGTCGCCAACCAGCGCGTCGTCCCCCCCGCCGCCGATCAACAGATCGTCGAAACCGGTACCGACGAACGCATCCGTGAGATCCGTGCCAGTAAGCGCAACGGCCGAAGTCGCGCCATCTGCCAGCACGCTCACGCCGCCCACTTCGCCGACGCGCGGGCCAAGATTGACCGATCCGCCGGAACCGACGACGATGAAGCTCAGCCAGTCGCTGGTATTCTCGACAGTGAGAGATTTGAAGCCGCGCAATTGATCGACGCCGACGAAGACGGTCGTGCCGTCGGTCCTCAGCTCCTCCACGCCGCGAACGTTCATCGAGTTGAGCTGCATCGGCGCATAGAGCACGTCCCAGCCGGCATCGCCTCGGATCGTCGTGGCTGAAGTGTCGCCGTACTGCCAGATGAACGTGTCGTCGCCGGCGCCGCCGGAGAGAGTATCGTGCTCGCCATTGTTCGCATCGAAGCGGATGATGTCGTTGCCGTCCCCGCCAAAGACGAGGTCGTCGCCGTACCCGCTGTAGATGTCGTCGACGCCATCCCCGCCGACGAGCGTGTCGTCGAAGTTCGTCCCGAACAGTGTGTCGTTGCCGGTCGTGCCGCCGAGCCAGATGGCGCTTTCCAGATACGAGGCGTCCACGCTTGCGCTGTCAAAGCCCGCTGGAAACTGTGTCGCCGTCGACAGCGTCCCGCCGACGCCCGCGAGCTCGAACGACAGCGTCCCGCCAGCAGTCCCCAGCGCGACGAACGGAATGGGCCCGGTCAGTTCGTCGATCCGCCCGGCGAGGTACGCATCGCCATTGACATCCTTTTCGATGCCGATCGCTTCGACCCCCAGGAACGTCACGCCCTCGCGCGCTCCGACATAAACGTCGGTGCCGTCGCCGCCGTCGACGACCTCGATGTCCCGGCCGCCTCTGAGCGTGTCATTACCGGCGCTGCCGAACAGCGTATCGATACCGTCGCGGCCATCGATTTCCACTTGGGCGTCGCCCGAAACCAGGAACGCGTCGTTGCCGGCCCCGCCGTCCAGCAGATCCGCCCCGGCTCCTGCGACCAGCGTGTCGTCGTCGTCGCCGCCGAACAGCCAATCGTTACCTTCGCCGCCTTCGAGGCTATCGTTGCCGGCCTCGCCGTAGAGGCTGTCGTTGCCGGCGGCGCCTGAAATGGTATCGTTGCCACCCAGCGCACTGACCGTGTGACCGGCGTCGTCGGGAACTTGGAAAACGTCGTCACCCTCGGTCAGCGTGAACGTCGCCATGGAACGGCACTCCGCAAAACGGCCAAATGGGCCGCTATGCTGACAGTTCCGCGTTAAGGCTTCGTTTCCCGCTGTGCCGACCTTGCCTCAATAGGATTTCGGCAGGCCGAGAACGCGCTCGGCGATGTAGCAGCACACGAGTTCCGCACTGACCGGCGCAATTCGCGGGATCATCACCTCGCGCAGGTAGCGCTCGACGTGGAAGTCCTTCGCATAGCCCATGCCGCCGAGCGTTAGGACGGCGCGCTGGCAGGCGTCGAAACCGGCTTCGCCCGCGAGGTACTTGGCCGTGTTCGCGCGCGCCCCGCACGCCCGGCCGGTGTCGTACTCCCATGCCGCCGAAAGCGTCATTAGCCACGCCGCTTCCAGCGCCATCCAGTTCTTGGCCAGCGGATGCTGGATCGCCTGGTTCTGCCCGATCGGCCGGCCGAACACCCGGCGCTCCCTGGCGTACTCGCTCGCCCGCGCGAGAGCGGCCTGACCGAGCCCGACAGCCTCCGCCGCGATCAGGATGCGCTCCGGGTTCATGCCGTGCAGAATCGCCTTGAAGCCGTCGCCCTCCGCGCCGATCAGGTCGTCGGCCGGGATCTCCAGCCCGTCGATGAACAGCTGGTTGGAATCGACCGCCTTGCGGCCCATCTTGTCGATCTCGTGCACCGCGACCTTTGAGCGGTCGAGCGCGGTATAGAACAGGCTCAAGCCCTCGCTCGGCTTTTTCACGTCCTCCAGCGGCGTCGTGCGCGCGAGCAGCAGCACCCGGTCGGCCACCTGCGCGGTCGAGATCCAGATCTTTGTGCCCGTCACGACGTAGCGGTCGCTGCCCTGCTTCACCGCGCGCGTCTTGAGCCGTGTCGTGTCGAGGCCGGTGTCGGGCTCGGTCACGGCGAAACAGCATTTCTCCGCTCCCGACACGATCGGCGGCAGCATGCGCGCCTTCTGCGCGTCGGTGCCGAAAACGACGATCGGCGCGAGCCCGAAGATGTTCATGTGAATAGCCGACGCCCCGCTCATGCCCGCGCCGGATTCCGCCACCGTGCGCATCATCAGCGCCGCTTCGCACAAGCCGAGCCCCGCGCCGCCGTAGGCTTCGGGGATTGCGATGCCGAGCCAGCCACCATCGGCCATGGCGCGGTGGAAGGCGTCGGGAAAGCCGCCGTCGCGGTCGCGCGTCAGCCAGTAGTCGTCACCGAACCGCTGGCAGATCTTGAGCACGCCCTCGCGCAGCGCCTCCTGCTCCGGCGAAAGTGAGAAGTCCATGATGGCCAGCGCTCCAGGCGGGCGCCGCCGTCCATGGTGGTGCCTCGGCGCGGACTATAACGAGCAGGGGCGGGCAAAAGCGAGAAGCCACGCGCGGCCGGCGAGGGTACGCTGGAGTGCACCGGCCGGGCGCGGACGCGAAATGGCCAGCCGACGCGCGGTGTCAGGTCGGCGTCTCGCCCTGCAGCGACAGGATCGCCTTGCCGATCTCCGCCAGCAACTCTGCCTGCGGCGTCGTTGCATCCCCGGAGGTCATGCCCTCACCGGCCGCCGTCAACTCGTGGACGACGGTCTGCTCCCAGCGGCGCAGCGCGGCGAGCTTCTGCCCACGCGTCAGCCCCACCTCGGCGGCAAGCTGCCAGGGATCCTTGAACTGCGTTTCCGGCGCGTGGCGCGCTGCGTCGGGCTTCAAGCGGCTGATCGTCCCCATGGACATCTCCCGTGGACGGTGTCGACCTAAAGAACGCACGACCCCACGACTTAAGTTCCCAATGCGGCGCGCGTCTGACCGATCCCGCAACAGGGACCCCGGTCACGGCCTCCAGATCAGCGCGAGGTCGTACGCACGCGCCGGCCGTTGGGCCAGGGTGACACCGCACCCTCCGCCTCGTAAAGCGCTTTCAGGTTGACCGCCTCGCCCTTGAAGGCCTGCGCCCACATCAGCGCGGCGACCCCGCTGCCCGGGCGCAGCCTCAGCGGCGGCACCCGCGTTTCCTCACCCAGCATGTCGACCGTGCGCGCCACGTCGGGATGGCGCAGCCCGGCCAGCACCGGGTCGTCCGCCGACGCCGACGCCGTCAGAAGCGGTGTCACCGGGAACGGCCGGTAGGACAGTTCGTCGGGATGCTCCTCGTCGAACGCCGGAGCAGCGACAAAGCCGTTGCCCCAGCCGCTGTCGATCAGGCTGCCCAGGCTTGCAGGTGAGCCGGCAGGTGAGAGGCTTGGATCGACGGCGGCGAGCTTGGCGGCTTCGCGGGCCTCCGTACGGCCGCCAGCACCTGGTGCCAGCGGCGCCGGCTGCCCGGTGGCGGCCACGCTTTCCCCGCCGCGTGCGCGACGCACGGCAGGCTGCGGACCGACCACCAGTTGCGGCTCGGAGGCGAGCGAGGCCAACGTCATCAGGCGATTGCGATCCTCGCTGGAGGGCGGCGTGAAGCGCGAGACGGACGCCGACGGCCAGGCGGGCGCCGCCGGCTGCCCGACGGGCCGCGCGACCGGTGGCGGCGTGAGCGCGGCGACCTGGCGTTCGGCGGGCTTGGGCTGCCGGGCCTCGGCCACCGCGATGGCCGACGCGCGGTTGTCCTGCCGCAGCGAGAAGAAGGCCGCCACCTGCGTCGCCACATCCTTGTGGCGGGCCTGCGCGACACGCACGTCCTCGCGCGTGATCGGGCCGCCGTCGGCCGGCTGGTGACGGGTGTTGGCGTCGGGGAACAGCAGTGCCAGCTCATAGCGCGGCAGGCGCGGCCAGTGGCGCACGCGATCAGTGTCGATGTGCACGAACGGGATCGCCGACGTCGGGTAGTAGCCGACGCCGCCGCGCTCGCGGATCAGGGCGGAATAGCGAAGCTGCTTGAGCGGCACGTCGGGGAAGTGGACGTCCACCGCCTTGCCCAGGATGTGCCGGCTCTCGCTCGCCTGCCCGCCCACCTTGCGGCGCAGCATGTCGTTGGTCTCGCGCGAGCGGAAACCGGAGATGACGTGGATCGGCTCCCGCGAGCCAAGCTCCGTGTGGATCTCCCACAGCAGGTCGGCCAGCGCCGGGTCCATCTTGGTGGTTTCGTTCCGGCGCCAGTCGCGGAAGATCCAATCGATCTTCTCCAGCGCCTCGGGCGCGTACTTGCCGCCCTTCTTGAATTGGACGGTGACCGTTTCCTTGGTGTGGATGTTGTAGAACGACAGCGTGCGCTCGCTGCCGAAAGCAGCGCGGATCTGCTCGGCGCCTGCAAACAGTGTGGCCGCGACCCCCGCTGCGGCTCCCACCGCGGCCCATAAGCCGCGCCAACGCTTGATCACCACGTGACGACCCCGTCTGTCCCGCCGGTGCGACCCCGAGATCCGGCAGGACGGCCCCCCGTTATTGGGAACGGCTCCGCCCCTTCGGCTCGCCCGGCACGCCTGGGCCCCTTACTGGTTAACGCCCCTCGATTAAACATTCGTAATCGTCGAATGCGCGCATTGCGCGGCTCGACCTGGGCGGAAAAGGGGCAAGGGGCCCAACCGCGTTGTGCGCGCATGTCTCCACCCGCGCTTCGCGCACAATCTTCGGCGCCGTTGACACCGTCATCCCGAAAGCCGACGCTTGGACTAGGGATACTGCGTATCGACGTGTTCGGCCCGATGTGTTTCGCTCCACAGGCTCGAGTTCGCAGCGCACCGGCTTCACGGCTGCGCGCCAAGGTTCAGAAAAAAAGCCGGGCGAACCGGAACAAGCGCTTCTGCTAAATGGGAGGATTATCTTCAATGATGCGATCGGCAAGGAAGCCCCTGTCGACGGCGACGGCCTTTGCGGCCGCTGCGGGTGTCGGTGTGCTGGTGGCCGCTGCGGCCATGCCCGCCATGGCCCAGAAGAAGGGGGGTACGCTGACGTACGGCGTCAAGTCGAACGTCCCCAACTACGACCTGCAGGGCTCGACCTCTTACGGCATCCTGCACCGCGTCGAGCAGCACTATTCGCTGCTCCTGAGCTTCGATTGGAAAAACTATCCCAAGCTGAAAGGCGACCTCGCCGAGAGCTGGGAGGTGTCCGCCGACAAGCTCACCTTCACCTTCAAGATCCGCAAGGGCGTCAAGTTCCACGACGGCACGCCGCTGACCGCCAAGGATATCGCAGCCTCCTACGAGCGCATGCGCAATCCCAAGGAAGGCGTGATCTCGCCGCGCAAGGTGCTGTTCGATTCGATCGCCACGATCGAGGTGCCGGACGATTACACCGTCGTCTTCAAGCTGAAGTTCACCGACGCCTTCGCTCTCTACAACTTCGCCTCGCCCTATAACGCCATCTACTCCGCCAAGGACATGGAGAAGGAGGGCAACTGGCACGCCAAGAACATCAACGGCACCGGCCCCTTCACGTTCGTCGAGCACGTGTCCGGCGAGAAGTGGGTCGGCAAGCGCTACGAAGACTACCACTTCGACGATGTCTATATCGACCAGACGATCGGCTATCGCATCAAGGACATCTCCACGCCGCTCGTCGGTGGTCAGATCATGATGGAGAACCGCAGCGTCTCCCCGCCGGAGCGCGCCAACCTGCAAAAGCAATTGGGCGACAAGGTCAAGTTCTACGAGATGCCCTGGATGACCCAATGGGTCGTCTCGCTCAACGCCAACTTCGAGCCCTTCAAGGACAAGCGCGTGCGTCAGGCGATGACGCTGTGCATCGATCGCCACAAGGGCCTGGAGAACCTGGGTAAGGTCACCTTCACCGGCCGCCGGTCGAGCCCGCTGCTCTATACCTCCAGCTGGGCCTTCACCGACGCCGAGCTCGACCAGCTCATCGGCTTCAGCCCGGACATCAAGGCGAGCCGCGAGAAGGCCAAGAAGCTCTTGAAGGAAGCCGGCCACGAGGGCTTGACGTTCCGCTACTCCAACCGAGGCGTCGCCCACCCCTACGACCAGATGGGCATCTTCCTGATCGCCAGCTGGAAGGCGTGCGGACTGAACCCGACGATGGAGACTAACCCGACGTCGAAGTTCGTGAGCATGCGCCGCAGCGGCCAGTTCGATGCGACGATCGACTGGCAGGCGAGCTTCTTCCCCGACCCCACGATCATGCTGCAGAAGTACACCTCCAAGAGCAAGAACCCGCAGAACTACGCGGGCTACGAGAATCCCAAGCTCGATGAGCTCTACGAGCTGCAGAAGAAGGAAGTCGACGACGCCAAGCGCAAGCAGTACGCGCAGGACTTCGTCAAGATCCTGCTCGACGATGCCTACATCGCGCCGATCGCCTTCGCGCAGCGCGTCGTACCGATGTCCTCGAAGGTCAAGGGCTATGTGATCATTCCGACTCACGTCGCCAACAATGACTTCCGCGGCATGTGGATCGACGAGTGACGTGACGCCGGTACCGCGGCCGCCTCGGCGGCCACTCGGAACCGGAAGCCGGACCGCTTGCAGGCGGTCCGGCTTCCTTTACCCAGCCGTTGGGCCAACGAGACAGGGATGAGGCGCGTGAGCAACGCGAACGCAGGTGCGGCCGGCGACGACGTGCTGCTTGATGTTGCGGATCTCGAGGTGGAGTTCCGCACCGGAGCCGGCACGGTCCGCGCAGTCGATCGAATTTCCTTTCAACTGAAACGCGGCGAGTTCCTCGCCGTCGTCGGCGAATCCGGCTGCGGCAAGTCGGTGACGGCGTTGTCGCTGATGCGCCTCCTGCCGCGCAAGACCGCGACCGTGAAGGCCGCGCGCATCATGTTCGACGGCCAGGATCTCACGCAGCTCGCCGAGAGCGACATGCGCCTGCTGCGCGGCCGCCACATGTCGATGATCTTCCAGGAGCCGATGACGAGCCTCAATCCCGTGCTCACCGTCGGCGATCAGATCACCGAGCCACTGATCGCGCACCTGGGCATGAGCCAGGTCGAGGCCGACGCCCGCGCGGTCGAATTGCTCAATCTGGTCGGTATCCCCGAGCCCGAGCGCCGCCTGACGCAGTATCCCCACCAGTTCTCCGGCGGCATGCGCCAGCGCGCCATGATCGCCATCGGCCTGGCCTGCAACCCCAAGCTGATCATCGCCGACGAGCCCACAACTGCGCTCGACGTCACCATCCAGGCCCAGATCCTCGAGCTGTTGAAGGACATCTCGCAGAAGCACGGCATCGCCGTCATCCTCATCACCCACAACCTTGGCGTCGTCGCCGCCTACGCCGACCGCGTCAACGTCATGTACGCCGCGCGCATCATCGAGCGCGGACCCGCCGCCGCCGTGTTCGGCAAGCCGATGCATCCCTACACCGTCGGCCTGATGCGCTCCGTCCCGCGCCTCGACCGCCCCCGCGTCGCCCGGCTCGCGACCATCGAGGGCATGCCCCCGAACCTGCTGGCCCCGCCCGTCGGCTGCCGTTTCCGCGAGCGCTGCCCGATCGCGGAGCCGCGTTGTACCGAGGCGCCGCCCGTCACCCGCGTGGGCGATGGCGATGCCGAGCACGCGGTCGCCTGCTGGCGCACCGACGAGGTGCAGGCCAACGGCAGCGTGCTCTATGGCGCAGCAGCCGTTCAGGCCGAGGCCAAGCGTGTGCCCGGCGGCAAGGTGCTGCTGAAGGTCGACGACCTGAAACAGCACTTCTCCGTGACACTGCGCCAGGGCCTCGCCAGCCGTACCGTCGACGTCAAGGCCGTCGACGGCATCTCCTTCGAGGTGCGCGAAGGTGAAACCGTCGGCCTGGTCGGCGAATCCGGCTGCGGCAAGACCACGGCCGGCCGCGCCATCCTGCATCTCACCAACCCGACCGGCGGCACGATCGAGTTCGACACCCAGCGCCTCGATGCCGGCAACATCGCCACCGTGCGCCGCGACATGCAGGTCGTCTTCCAGGATCCGTTCTCCTCGCTCAATCCGCGCATGACGATCGGCGCGATCCTGGCCGAGCCGCTCGCCGTCCATAAGCTGCGTCCCCATCGCGCCGCGCGCGAGGCCCGCGTCTCCGAGCTGCTGACCCAGGTCGGCCTCTACCCCTACATGGCCGAGCGTTACCCGCACGAGCTGTCCGGCGGCCAGCGCCAGCGCGTGGGTATCGCGCGCGCCCTCGCGCTCGAGCCGCGCATGATCATCTGCGACGAGCCCGTCTCCGCCCTCGACGTGTCGGTTCAGGCCCAGATCATCAACCTGCTCGAGGATCTGCAGCGCGACCACGGGCTCGCCTATGTCTTCATCGCCCACGATCTCGCCGTCGTGCGCCACATCGCCCACCGCGTCATCGTCATGTACCTTGGGAAGGTGATGGAAATCGGCGAGAGCGAGGATATCTATGCGAGCCCCCGCCATCCCTACACCAAGGCCCTGCTCGACGCGGCCCCCGTGCCCGACCCCGAGATCGAGCGCAATCGCCAGCGCATCATTCTGGAAGGCGAGTTGCCATCGCCGCTCAATCCGCCCAATGGCTGTGTGTTCTCCACGCGCTGCCCGATCCGCGTCGACCAGTGCCGCCAGGCAATGCCCCCGCTGCAACCCTTCGACAACGGGCGCGGCGTCGCCTGTATCCGCGCAGGGGAGTGACCGGACATGCTGAAGTATGCCCTCTACCGCCTCCTGCTCGTGATCCCGACGCTGATCGGCATCGCCGTCATCGTCTTCCTCGTCCTGCGCGTCGTGCCCGGTGATCCCGTCGCCATCAAGCTGACCGCCGAATCCGGCGAGGTCACCGAGGAGATGATCCAGTCGGAGCGAAAACGACTGGGCCTCGCCGATCCCATGCACGTCCAGTTCATCAATTACATGAGCGGACTTGCCGTTGGCGATCTCGGCATTTCCCTCGTCACCGAGCGTCCGGTGCTGCAGGAGATCGGTGGACGCATCGGGCTGACCATCCAGCTTGCGATCCTGGCGACGTTCCTGTCCGTACTAATCGGCGTGCCGCTCGGCACGGCAGCCGCGTTGTTCCGAGGAAGCTGGTTCGACTATCTCATACGCGTGGTCACCATCAGCGGCCTTGCCATCCCCGGGTTCTGGCTCGGCATGCTGATCATCATGTTCCTGCTGCTGACCGTGGGAACGCTGCCGCCGCTGGGCACCACCAGCCTGTTCGAGGACCCCATGCGCGTCCTCAACCAGCTGATCTGGCCGGCGCTCTCCGTCGCCTTTCGCTATGCGGCCGTTATCGCGCGCATGCTGCGATCCTCGATCCTGGAGGTGCTGTCGGAGGATTACATCCGCACCGCGCGCGCCAAGGGCCTCAAGGAGCGCATCGTCATCGTCAAGCACGGCATGCGCAACGCGCTGCTGCCGACCGTCACCGTCGTCGGCCTGGAATTCGCCTTCCTGATCGGCGGACTGGTCGTCACCGAGCAGGTCTTCAATATCAACGGCATCGGCAAGATGTTCGTGGAGGCCGTGGTATTCAACGACTTCACCATGCTGCAGGGTCTTGTGCTGCTGGTGGCGACCTCGTTCGTCCTCGTCAATCTCGTGGTCGATCTGCTGTACGCCGCCCTCGACCCCCGCATCAGGTATCAGGCATGAGGTATCAGCCATGACGCTGGAAGCCGACGCCCGCATCCCCGCACCCGCCGCCGACGCACCTGCCGCGCCGGCCGCCGCCGCGCCCGTCCGCCGTCGCGCCAATCCGATGATGAAGTTCATCCGCGAGCAGCCGCTCGGCGCCATCGGCTTCGTCATCGTCGCGGTCATGTTCCTGTCCGCGATCTTCGCGCCGTGGGTCGCACCCTATTCGCCCGAGGACGTCGACTTCGCCGCCTCCCCCGCGCTCGGCGGCGGCCAGCCCGATGCCGAGCACCTGCTCGGCGCCGACGCCTTCGGCCGCGACATCCTATCCCGCCTGATCTACGGCGCGCGCACCGCACTCTCGATCGGCTTCCTGTCGGCCTTCTTCGGCTGTTCCATCGGCGCACTCATCGGCACCATCTCCGCCTTCGCCGGCGGCAAGGTGGACATGTTGTTCCAGCGTCTGATCGACATCATGCTGTCGTTCCCGATCATCATCCTGGCAATCGTCGTCATCGCGATCATGCCCAAGAACGTCGTCATGGGCGTCGACGTCAACGTCATCGTCGCCATCGCGATCCCGTTCATTCCCAAGACCGCGCGCGTCATCCGTTCCGCCGCCCTGACAATCGTCACTTTGCCCTATATCGATGCCGCCCGCGTCGCCGGCTACAGTTCCGCGCGCATCGTCGGCCGCCACATTCTGCCGAACGTGATCGCGCCCTACCTGATCCTGATCACCGCCTACATCGGCCAGGCGATCCTGCTCGAGGCGAGCCTGTCGTTCCTCGGCCTTGGCGTGGTCGAGCCGACGCCGTCGTGGGGTCTGATGCTGTCCGGCGTCAACACCGACTATTACCTGACGGCACCCTGGGTCATCATCTTCCCCGGCCTCGCCGTCAGCCTGGCTGTGTTCGCCTTCAACCTGCTGGGCGACAGCTTGCGCGACTGGTTCGACCCCAAGCTGAAGATCTGAGCCGCGCGGCGCCGAAAACGACGACGGCGCCGCTCGTCGAACGAGGGCGCCGTCTGGCATCGGTGGGACACGCGGATCGGGCTGCCGCTTACTTCGCCGCGATCACGCCGATCTCGACCAGCAGCCGCGGGTCGGCGAGTGGTGCGCCGATGCAGGCGCGGCCCGGCAGGTTCTGCATGCCGGTCCACTTGTTCCACTCCTCGTTCATCGCCTCGCGATTGCGGATGTCGGTCAGCCAGATGGTGGCGGACACGACCTTGGTCTTGTCCGAGCCGCACAGCGCCAGCAGGCGGTCGATCTCGTCCAGGATCTCCTTGGTCTGGCCCTTCACGTCCTTGTTGGGATCGTTGGCCGTGATGCCGGCGGTGAACACGAAGCCGTTGGCCTCGACCACCTTGGAGTAGATCTTCGCGGGCTCGTGGCGGGTGATTGACATGGGGCGCTCCTGACGCGGTTGGAAAGATGCCCGTCTCATATCACGCGGAGGCCCGTGCGCCATCGGTTCGTCGTGCGCCACCGTGTCAGAACAGCGGCTCGTCGTAGACCGTCTTGCCGTCGACCGCGAGGCCCTTGATGGCGGCCTCCCCGTCGCGACCGACGGCGAGCACGGCGGCAATCTTCTTCTCGCGCACCAGCGACTCCAGCTCTCGTCCCTTCCCCTCCGGCACGAAATAGCTCTCGATGCCGTAGGCCAGCGTCACCGGCCGGCTGCGCGCCCCGTTCGTCGGCCACGCGTCGTACCGCAGCTTCGCCTTCAAGACGACCTCGCCCGCAGCGAGGCTGCCGGGATAGGCCGCGGTGACGCCGACCGCCCGCCAAGTCTCACCCTCCCGGTTGAGCCGCACGTAGACCGGCGCGTGTCGCGCAGGTGCGGGGCCCTGCAGCAGGTCCGAAGGGATGCGGCTGATCGAATAGCTGAGGATCACGTAGTCGCCGCGAAACAGGCTGCGCGGATCGACCGGCACGACCTCGAGCGTCACCTCCCGCCCCGTTTGGATGAGCGTGATCCGATCCCAGATCATCCACCCCAGCGCCGCCGCTTGCACCAGGAAGATCGCCGCCAGCGCCGGCCAAAGGTATTTGCGATTGCGCGTCATGACGAAGCTCCTCCACTCGGGGCGTTCCGGTTGAGACGCATGGCAGCCCACGCCAGCCCGATGACCACGAGGCCGACCGTCAGGAAGAACACCGATGAGCCCAGCAGCGTGCCGATGGTCCGGAAGTAGAGCGTCAGGATCTCCGCTGAAAAGCCGGCGTAGCCGAGCCACAACAGATCCTTGTGCCCGATCCGCCAGCCCCACCACACCGTGGCGAGCGTCAGCGCCAGCGCCATCACGGCGTAGAGCGCGAGCGTGCCGACCGGTGCGCGCTCGAAGAACTGCAGCGCATAGAGCGCGGCGAACGCGACGGCGACGCCCAGCCGCACCACCTGCGGCCCAGCCTCCGTGGCAAGCGCATGGCCGATCCGGTCCGCAAACAGTCCGCCAGCAGCGGCCGCGAGCCCGATCGCAAGCACGAGTTCGTGCGCATGTCCCTTGTTGATGAGGTAGCCGAGGCTGACGACGAAGACCGCCAGCGCCGTGCCCGCGAGCTTCAGGCCGTGTCCCCAGCGCTCCGCCGCGATGACGGCGGTGATGGCGGCCCAGGCAAGGAGGAACGGCCAGAACACCGCCTGCGACAGCGCCGTCTCCCATCCCGCCCACAGCCCCGCTAGCAGCATCGCGAGCCCCAGCGCCGGCCGCGAGCGCAACACCGCGCCGGCCGCAAACGTGCCGAGCCCCCACAGCAGCACCGCGTCGGGCGGATGGCCCTCCATGTGATACATCTGCGCGATCAGCATGATCGCGCCGCCGAAGATCGCAACGCCCGCCAGCACCGCGGCGTCCGCCAGCGCCCGCCAGCCGCGTTGCGCCAGCACGCCCGCGATGCCGTAGGACCCAGCCATGCCCGCGAGCAGCATCAAGATGCGCGCGAGCTTCGACATCGATGCCCAGTTGGCAGCGACGAAGCTCATGGCCGAAAAGCCGATCAGGATGGCGCCCAGCGTCGCCAGTACACCGGCAAGTCCGATCCGGCTGGTGTTGCCTGCAAGCTCCGCGCGGATCGCCCGGGCGCCGTCGTCGGTCACCCATCCCGCGCTGCGCCAGCGTTCCAGATCGGCTTCGAGCCGTCTGATAGATCGCCACATGGGCGCGTCTCCCTTTATTAAACATCGTTCAATATGTACGGCGAATGCGGAAAGTTCAAGGCGGTGCCGACGATGCGGTTGAGCAAAGGTTAACACGCGCGCCGCGGACGCAGGCAGGACCGGTGGCACAGCAGGGACGAACGGTGTGGGCGAGCGGCGACGCGCCGCCCAGTTCCGCGCAACAAGCCCGCCCCAGTCCGCCCACCTGACAGCCCCGGCCTGAAGATTTGGGCCCGCCCACCCCAGCCCACATACCCCGGCCCGCCCATCCCGAACCATCGCTGTGGCGCTGCGGTCCTTGGCGGCGAATCGGTCCGCTGTTAGGGCTCATGTGCCGAGCCGGGTCCGTCGCGTCCCACCCGTCTTTGGCGTCGAACCGATAGGCGACAGTGGCAGGCAGGGATGCGAGGCGTGTTCAGGACAATGTGGCTTGCGGCCGTGACCATGACGGCGGCCTGTACGCATGCCCAGGACGGCCCGCCAGACCGCCATTTCCAGAACTTCAATGTCCAGGCGCCGCGGGGCAGCACCGTACACGTCTGCCACGCCTACGGCTGCCGCAAGCAGACGCGCTATCGCTTCAACGAGGCCGACATGGCCGAGCTGAAATCGCTGATGGCCAAGACCCGCAAGGCCGATACCGCCTTCGAGGAGCGCCGCGCCGTCGCCTACGCGATCGGCTGGATGGAGCGCCGCGTCGGCGCCGCGATCGGCACGTCGTCGGATCGCGCCGGCATGGACTTCGCGGCCTCCGGCGATCCCACCCAGCAGGACTGCGTCGACGAGGCGACCAACACCACCTCCTATCTGACGGTTCTCGCCAACAACGGCCTCATCAAGCACCACGTCGTCGGCACGCCCTTCGCCAAGGACGACTATTCGCGCGGCGTCTCCGGCTGGACCCACTGGACGGCTGTGTTGAAGGAGACGGCGGGCGGCCAGCAGTGGGCCGTCGACAGCTGGATCTACGCCAACGGCGAGAACCCTGCCGTGGTCGAGGTCGAGAAATGGTATGTCGACGCCATCGAGGACCTGCCGCCACCTCAGAAGTAGGCCTGCCGCCTCCCAAGGTGTCGCAGCGAATAATTCGTAACTTACCTACGAGAATCTACATATAGCCACAATTTCTCCGGTATACGGGTCTCACGCCGGTACGAGTCGAGATCCACTGGAGACCCAACCCAAATGACGTCCCTCACGACCAAGCTGACGGCCGCCGCAATCGCTCTGGCGCTGTCGACGGGCATCGCGTTCGCCCAGGGCGCATCCGCGCCGTCGGCGGCCCCGTCCGCCGCGGCAACGACCGCTCCCGCGGCCACCAAGGCGCCCAAGACGGCCAAGGCGACGCCCGCTGCGCCCAAGAAGGGCCAGAAGACCGCCACCACGCCGGAAGGCCAGGCATGCTCCGCCGAGGCGGATGCCAAGAACCTGCACGGCAAGGAGCGCGACAAGTTCCGCAAGGGCTGCGTCGCCGAGAAGCGCAAGGCGAGCCAGGCCGCTGCAAAGGCGTCCGCGCCCGCCAAGAAGGCCGTGCCTGCCGCCAAGAAGGGCCCCGCGCCCGCCAAGGCGACGAAGCCGGCCGAGCAGAACGGCTGATCCGACCGTTCGGATCCCGTCACGACATGAGCAGGGACGCGCATCGCCCGATGCGCGTCCTTTGCGTTCGCCGCATCACGGTGGGCGTGGCGAGGCAGGCCGAGGCAGGGCAGGGCAGGGCAGGGCACGGCAGGGCGCGCCCGAGCCCGGTGGGCGCCGTGCGCGTCACTTGATCAGCGGCAACAGTTCCTTGAAGGCGTCCGTGCCTGCTTTGCCGAGCCACTCGAAGACGACCATCTCCGTCGTCACGATGCCCGCGCCGATCGCCTGCAGCCGGTCGAGACAGGCCTTCTCGCTTTCCAGCGAGCGCGACGAGGTCGCATCCGTCACCACGAACACCTCGTGGCCTTCCTCCATAAGATGCGCCGCCGTCTGCATGACGCAGATGTGAGCCTCCATGCCGGTGATCACCGCCTGACGCCGGCCCGTCGCCTTGAACGCCTGGGCGAAACCCTGATCCTCCATGCACGAGAAGTGCAGTTTCTCGTAGACCGGATGGCCCTTGGCCACGCTCGCGATCTCCTTCACCGTCGCGCCGAGCCCCTTGGGGTATTGCTCGGTCAACAGCACGGGAACCTCGAGCCGGCTCGCCGCCTGGATCAAGAGCCGCGTGTTGCGGATCGTGCGCGCGGGCGCCTGCATCGCCGGCACCAGCCGCTCCTGCATGTCGATCACGACGAGGCAGGAATCCTTGGCCTTGATCAGCATGGTCCAGTCCTCGCAAGAGCGCGCATGCCGCGCATTCTCGTCACCCGAACGGGCCGCGATTGCCGCCCGTCTTGCCCGGCGCCTTCGCGCCCGCCCTGCCGCGATTGGCAAAGCGCACCGCTTCCTCCGCCGCGCGCACGAGCGCCTTGGCCTTGTTGATGCACTCCTGCTGCTCGTTCTCCGGAACGCTATCCGCGACGATGCCGGCACCGGCCTGCACGTGCATCACGCCATCTTTCACCAGCGCGGTGCGAAGCACGATGCAGGTGTCCATCTGCCCGTCGGCCGCGAAATAGCCGACACAGCCGGCATAGGGCCCGCGCTTGTGCGTCTCCAGCTCATCGATGATCTCCATCGCGCGCACCTTCGGCGCACCCGACACCGTTCCGGCCGGAAAACCTGCCATCAGCGCGTCGACCGCGTCGTGCTTTGCCGCCAGCCGGCCGACCACGTTCGACACGATGTGCATCACATGGCTGTAACGCTCGATGGTGAATTTGTCCGTCACCTCCACCGAGCCGATCTCGGCGACGCGACCGACGTCGTTGCGCCCCAGGTCGAGCAGCATCAGGTGCTCGGCCCGCTCCTTGGGATCGGCGAGCAGCGCTTCGGCCAGCGCCTGGTCCTCGCTCGTCGTCTCCCCGCGCCGCGCCGTGCCCGCGATCGGCCGGATGGTCACCTCGCCGTCGCGCACGCGCACCAGGATCTCCGGGCTCGAGCCCACCAGCGCAAAGCCGCCGAAGTCGAGATGGAACAGGAACGGCGACGGGTTCGTGCGTCTGAGCGCGCGATAAAGCGCAAACGGCGGCAGGCTGAAGGGCGCGGAAAAGCGTTGCGACAGCACCACCTGGAAGATGTCGCCGGCCGTGATGTAGTCCTTCGCCCGCTGCACCATTTCCAGATAGCGCGTCTCTTTCGTGTTGGACACGGGCTCGGAATGCGAAAGCTTGCGCCCCGCGCTCGACACCGCATGCCCCAGCGGCTGATCGAGCGCGGCGACCGCCTGCTCCAGCCGCCGCACGGCCGCGCGATAGGCCTTGTCGGCCGGCATCCGGGCGTCGGGGCGCACGGGCGTCACGAGGATCATCTCGTCCTTCACCGCGTCGAACACGACGATCAGCGTCGGCCGCATCAACACCGCGTCCGGCAGGCCAAGCACGTCCGGCGGCCCATCCGGCAGCCGCTCGATGAGCCGCACGGTGTCGTAGCCCATGTAGCCGAACACGCCCGCCGCCATCGGCGGCAGGGCCTCGGGCAGCGCGATCCGCGAGGCCTCCAGCAGATCGCGCAACGCTGTCAGCGTCGGCTTCGCTTCGCGCTTGAAGGCGTCCGGCCGTCGACGCGGCTCGGTGTTGATCTCCGCCACGTCACCGGCCGCGCGCCAGACGAGGTCGGGCTCCAGCCCGATGATCGAATAGCGACCGCGCACCGCGCCGCCCTCGACGGATTCGAGCAGAAAGCTCATGGCCGGGCCCGCGCGGCCCGCGCCCTCCGCCGGCTGCGTCAGTTTCAGATAGGCCGAGACCGGCGTCTCCAGGTCTGCGACCGCGCGCGTCCACACCACCTGCGGCCGGCCCGCGTCGTAGTCGGCGGCGAACGCCGCCCGGCCGGGCGCGGCCTCGATGCCGGACGACCTTTGCCGCTCGCTCATGCCTCGTCCCGTCCGCTTGGCGCTACTGGGTGGCTTCGATACCGAGCGCGCGCTGCAGCAGCGGCTCGTTGACGGAATAACCGACCTGGTCGCGCATGGCGGCGGCGTACTGCTGCAAGGCGTCGTTCTGCATCTGCTGCAAAAGAACCCCGGAGAGCCGCTCGCGCTGCTCCGCGCTCGCCGGCGGCGGATCGATGATCTCGGTCACCATCATCACGGTCCGCGACTTGCGATCTGCACTCTCCGCCGAGGCGGCCACGCGCTTGGCCGACGAGAACGCCACCTGCACGGCATTGGCCGACAGGCCCTGCGGCACGCTAGAGCGCTTGAAGGCGTCCGTCGTCTCCAGTTTGGCGCCGACCTCCTTGGCCAGCGTCTCCATCGTCTCGCCCTTGTCGGCGCGATCCATCAGCGTCTTGGCGAGATCGGACAGCGCGCCTCGGCGCGCGATGTCCAGCGCGATCTCCTTGACCTGGTCCTTGACCTCCTCGAAGGGCTTTTCCTTCTCCGGCGTCACCGACAGCACTTCCACCCAGCCCAGGCCCCCGTCGGCAAGATCGACGAGTTCGCCGTCCACGCCCGGGCTGCCTGCAAAACCGTTGGCGATCAACTTCTCGGTGTCGTCCTTCAGCTCGAAGGCGGTCTTGCCGTCTTCCGTCTTGTTGTCGCGCGTCGTCGTCGCCTCGACGTAGGTGAGCTTCAGCTCCGAGGCGATCTGCTTCAGCGGCTGACGTCCCGCGCGAAGGTTGTCGACCGAATCGTGCCTGGGATTTCAGCGCGTCGTTGACCTTGTCGGCGGCGAGCTTGTCGCGGATCTCCTCGCGCGTCTCCTCAAGCGTGCGCTTCTTGCCCGGCACAATCTCGCTGACCATGAAGAGCGCCGCGCCCGTGCCCGAGGCCATCACCTCCGACACCTTGTTGAGCGGCAGTTCGAAGATCGTCTGCGACAGGCTGAGATCGCCGAAATCGCTCTTGGCCAGCAGCTCCGGCATCTGTCCGCCCGCGCCCTCGGCCTCGAGCGCCACCATCAGGAAGCTCTTGCCGCCCTCGATCGCCTTGCGTGCGGATTCCGCCTCCTCGCGCGTCTTGAAGCGCACCTGCTGCACGCGGCGGCGATCGGGAATATCGAGGCTGTCGCGGTTGGCGTCGTAATAGGCCTTGATGTCGGCGTCGGGGACCTTGGTTTCCGCCTTGAGCTTGTCGAGCGACAACAGCAGCACGCCGAGCTTGCGCCGCTCGGGCACCACGAACTGCCGCTTGGTCTGCTCCCAGGTCTCCTTCAGTTTCGCCTCGTCGGGTTCCGTGATCTTGGCCGCCGTCTCCGGCAGCGTGAAGTAGACCACCTTGCGCTGCGCTTCGCCCCACGCATAGAACGTGTCCACCATGGCCGGCGGCACCGCGGCGGCGGCCTGCAGCGTCCCGGTGATCTGCTCGCGCACCTCGTCCTTGCCGCGCGTGGCCAGGAAGCCCTGCTCGCTCATGCGGATCTGGCGCAGGTAGCCGTCGAAGGCCTGGCGGTCGAACTTGCCGTCCGGCCCCCGGAACGAGGGCTCGCGTGCGATCTGCAAGGCGGTCGTCTCCGGCGACACCGCGAGGTCGAGGCTGCGCGCGTGCTCGTCCACCGCGGCAGTGTCGATCAGGCCGATCAGCGCGCGCACATGCAACCCGCTCGCGCGCGCCTGCTCCGGCGTCAGGCGCTGGCCGAACTGGGCCATCATGTTGATCTGGTTCTGAAACGTGTTCTGGAACTCTTCGACCGAGATCTCCGTCTTTCCTACCTTGGCGACGTAGGCCGGCGAGAAATTGAAACTGGTCGGGATGCCCCAGACGGCGAAGGCGAGGATCAGGAAGAAGAACAGGATCTTCGCCAGCCAGCCGCTGGCGCCGCGTCTGAGGGAGTCGAGCATGATGAGACGTATCGCTCCGTCGTGCGGCGAGGAGGTGCGCTGAGGCGCGCACCCGGCCGTCGGTTGCGCCGCATTAAATACCGTGGGAAATCCAGCCAACGCTGGTCGACCCGCGTGATATGAAGCCCAGGCCAACGGGGATTGCAAGGGCTGAGAGGCCGGATGCCGCGCCACCCGCCCACGATCCCCATCTGGCACCCGCGAGCCAGTGACCGATCTTAGGAGCACGCCGATGTCCCCCGCCCGCCGTCCCCGCCCCCTCGTCGCTGGCAATTGGAAGATGAACGGTCTGACGGCCGCCCTCGCGGAGGCCGAGGCGGTGCGCTCAGCGAGTGCGAGCGCCGACCCAGGCTGCGACATCATGCTGTGCCCGCCCGCCACCCTGGTCGTACCGATGGCCGCGCTGGCCAAGGGCACGCGCCTGCTGGTTGGCGGCCAGGACTGCCATGCCAAGGCGTCGGGCGCCCATACCGGCGACATCTCGCCAGAAATCCTCAAGGACGCCGGCGCTGCCGCCGTCATCGTCGGCCACTCCGAGCGTCGCGCCGATCACGACGAGCGCGACCGCGACGTCAAGGCCAAGGCGCTGGCCGCCCACCGTGCAGGCCTGACCGCCATCGTCTGCATCGGCGAGACGGCGGGCGAGCGCGGCGCCGACCTCACGCTGAAGGTGGTCGAGCGTCAGCTGTCCGGCTCGATGCCCGACGCCGTCACCGGCGCCGACACTGTCGTCGCCTATGAGCCCGTCTGGGCGATCGGCACGGGATTGACCCCGACGGCTGCCGATGTCGCCGCCGTTCATCGCCATATTCGCGCGCTTCTTGTCGCGCGCTATGGCGCAGCCGGCGGCGACGTGCGAATTCTCTACGGCGGCTCGGTGAAGCCGTCGAACGCCAGGGAATTGATGGCTGTACCCGACGTCGACGGAGCTCTGGTCGGCGGCGCCAGCCTCAAGGCGGACGATTTTCTGGGCATTATCGCCGCCTATCGCGGGTGACAGTTTCGATCGCCCGACGACGCTAACGGGTAGGACGGCCGCAACTGTTGGGCAGCCTCGTTGATGCAGCCGCGATCGCATCGTCCAGGATGCGCACGATAGAGGGTCGGATGCCGAAGTCCGTGTCACGCGCCAAGGTGCGCTGCGCCAGGGTGCGCGCTCAAGCATTCCGCCGCGCCGGCCTGGCCGCCGCTGCAGCGCTGCTCGCCTGCGGTCTGTCCGCCACCGCGGGCGCCAAGCCGCTGGAGCCTGCCGCCTGCGAGACGCTGGAGGCCGAAGCCGGCCAGCTCATGACCGCTGGCGCCGGCACCGATTTCGAGAAGGGGCCCGCCTGGGGCGCCGCGAACCTGACACCGGAGCGCCTGGCAGCCGTTCGCCGCCTGATCGAGGTGAACGAGCTGCTGAGCTTCCGCTGCATGCGCTCGCGCATCAAGGTCACGCTCAAGCCCGACGAGAGCGAGGACGAGGCCGAGATCCCGCCGTTGCCGGTGAGACCCAAGGCCCGGCCGCCGGTGCCCTCAAGAGCCGAGGCGGCCTCCCCGCGCACGGCCAAGGCGCCGGACGCCGTCGCCCAGCCAACCCGCCCTCGGACAAGGCCCAATATCCGGCCGGCCAAGGCGCCTCAGCGGCCCAAGGCCAACGACGCCTATTCGCCGGCCGCAGCCGCCGGCCAGGCGCCGCCCTTGCCCCAGCCCGCCCCCGCGCCGCCGGCCCCAGCGCCACGTTGAGGCCCGCTACCCTGCGGCAAGACTGCGTCGCCGTCCTGCGAAGGGTAGCCCTCGGCGGCCGGGTGGTGTAGAAGCTGGCCGCATCCGACTTTCACCCAACGCCAGGATCTCCTGCCGATGTGGACAACCGTCCTGCTCGTCGTCCATTTGATGATCGCCGTTGCGCTGATCGGCCTCGTCTTGATGCAGCGCTCCGAGGGCGGAGCCCTCGGCATCGGCGGCAGCGGCGGTGGTGGCGGCGGCTTCCTGACCGGCCGCGGCACGGCGAACCTGTTGACGCGCGCCACCGCGGCGCTCGCGCTCGCTTTCTTCTTCACCAGCATGGGCCTGACCGTGCTGGCCAACCGGCAGCTGCCCGCCGGCTCCGTCTTCGATCGCGTCAACGTGCCTGCCCCCGCCCAGCCCGCTGGAACGAGCGGCGCCACGCCGGCGTCCGCGCCGGCGACCCCGGCAACGCCCAGCGGCGGCGTGCTCGACGCGCTCAAGGAGGGCCGCGGCCTCGACCGGTTCAAGGCGCCCGCGCCCGGTACGCCCGCCGCGCCGGCGTCCAACCTGCCCGCACCACCCGCCGTACCCGCGCCGGCCGACACCCCGGCCAAATAACGCCGTTCGCCGCGCAAGGCAGGCAGTCCGCGGGCCCATCGTGCCCGCCGCCCGTCCGCCGTGCGCAAGTCTGTCGATGATGTCGCGCATGTGAAGAGTGCAACAAAACCTCTTCGAATCGCGCCCGTACGGCTGTATTCTCAAAGCCCATGCAACGGTACATCTTCATTACCGGCGGCGTGGTTTCCTCCCTTGGCAAGGGCCTCGCATCGGCCGCTCTCGGCGCGCTCCTCCAGGCCCGTGGCTACACGGTCCGGCTGCGGAAGCTCGATCCGTATCTCAACGTCGATCCGGGCACGATGAGCCCCTACCAGCACGGCGAGGTGTTCGTCACCGACGACGGTGCGGAGACCGACCTCGACCTTGGCCACTACGAACGCTTCACCGGCGTGCCGGCCAAGAAGTCCGACAACATCACGACGGGGCGCATCTACCAGGACATCCTGGCCAAGGAGCGCCGCGGCGACTACCTCGGCGGCACGGTCCAGGTGATCCCCCACGTCACCGACGCCATCAAGGCGTTCGTGCTCGACGGCAATGAGGGCATCGACTTCGTGCTCGTCGAGATCGGCGGCACGGTCGGCGACATCGAGGGCCTGCCGTTCTTCGAGGCGATCCGCCAGCTCGGCAACGAGTTGCCGCGCGGCGCCTCGATCTTCATCCACCTGACGCTGCTGCCCTATATCCCCTCGGCCGGCGAGCTGAAGACCAAGCCGACGCAGCACTCCGTGAAGGAGTTGCGCTCGATCGGCATCCAGCCCGACATCCTGCTGTGCCGCTCCGACCGCGAAGTGCCGCGCTCGGAGAGGAAGAAGATCGCGCTGTTCTGCAACGTGCGCGAGGAGGCCGTCATCCAGGCCCTCGACGCGAAATCGATCTACGACGTGCCGCTCGCCTATCACCACGAGGGCCTCGACGATCAGGTGCTGGCCGCATTCGGTATCACCGGCGCGCCCAAGCCCGACCTGGAGCGCTGGGAGACGATCTCGAACAATCTGGCCACGCCCGAGGGCGAGGTGACGATCGCCATCGTCGGCAAGTACACCGGCCTTAAGGACGCCTACAAGTCACTGATCGAGGCGCTGGTGCACGGCGGCATCGCCAACAAGGTCCGCGTCAAGATCGAATGGATCGAGAGCGAGACATTCGAGCAGGAGGACCCCGCGCCCTTCCTGGAGCACGTCGATGGCATTCTGGTGCCGGGCGGGTTCGGCGAGCGCGGCACGCGTGGCAAGATCCTCGCCGCCAAGTTCGCGCGCACGCATCGCGTGCCCTATTTCGGCATCTGTTTTGGTATGCAGATGGCCGTGATCGAATCCGCGCGGGCAGCCGGCATCGACAAGGCCTCATCTACCGAGTTCGGCCCGTGCGAGGAGCCCGTCGTCGGCCTGATGACCGAATGGATGCGCGGCAACGAGCTGGAGACGCGGCGCGCCGGCGGCGACCTCGGCGGCACGATCCGTCTCGGCGCCTTCGACGCCCGGCTCGCGCCCGGCTCGCGCGCGGCCGAGATCTACGGCGCGACGGAAATCTCCGAGCGCCACCGCCATCGCTACGAGGTCAATATGCGCTACCGCGAGCGCCTCGAGGCGACGGGCATGCGCGTCTCCGGCGTGTCGCCCGACGGCCTGCTGCCGGAGATCGTCGAGATCCCCGATCACCCATGGTTCGTCGGCGTGCAGTTCCACCCGGAGCTGAAGTCGCGCCCCTTCGAGCCGCATCCCCTGTTCGCAAGCTTCATCGCCGCGGCCGTGGAGCAGAGCCGGTTGGTGTAGCCGCGCGCTCAGTTGGTCAGCCTGAGGCCCGTCAGCCGCCGTGCGATTTCCTGGAAAGCGCGGCGCAGAGCGTCGTTGTCCTGCGCGTCGAAGTGATGCTGCATCGTCGTCGCGCACGACCTGAGCAGGTTCTCCGCATTGCGCGGTGCCTGGAAAGCGACGGTGAAGACGGTCACGCCCGCGGCCTTGATGTTTGAGCACAATGAGCGCGACTGGGCCGACGAGTTGCCGTTGCTGTTCTCGTAGGCCGTATTGAACTCGCCGTCCGTCATCACGATGATCGCCTTCAGAATCTCCGGATTCGAGTAGGGCTCCGGCCGGCTATCGGCGGGCCAAACGTCGCTCCATTCCGGCGAGATCAGGTACCACGACCAGGCGATGCCGAGATGGCCGGCCGTCGCCCCGTCCGCATCGAGCCGATTGATCTGGCGCTCGAGCGTCTCCACGTCGTTCGTCAGCGGCACGATATCGCTGCCGGGGCACCAGTTGGCCCGCCGACCGAGCGGCGCCTCGCTCGGCGGCGCATCGGTGTGGGCGAGCCGACCCGAACGCTCCGTGACGCAATTGTGCGAGCGGCGGACGCCCGTGACCTCGCGGGCGTAGGACCCCGCGTTGACCGAGGTGGAATAGGGCGCGATTGCAATTTTGTGACGCTCGCCGGCCTCCGCTTCCTCCAGCACGATGCCGACCAGATCGCGCGCTGCCCCGCGCAGCGCCCTGATTTTCGAGCCGTCCATGGAGCCGCTGACGTCGAGCATCATGGCGAGTTCCACGTTCTTTGCCTCGTAGATTGCCGCGGTACTGCCGCCGACATCGAGCTCGTCGATCCGGAAGATCCGCGAAATCGTTGTCGGCAGGCGCGCGTCCACGCTCATGGCGACAGCGAACTTTGCCCGATCGATCGTCAGCTTGACCTCGCCATGGATCGCCACGTCGTTGCCCAGTTCGGCATAATTGGTGTCGAAATAACGCTGCGCGATCAGCTGCAAGTCCGCGTCGCTGGGCTGCTGTAGACGCAGCGCCTTCGCTGTCGCCAGTGCAGCCGCGTCAAGCGCTGCAGTCACGCGCGTCTGGGTGCGGATGCCGCGTGCGACGTCGACGGCTGACCCGATCGCGGCTACCATCACAATCATCATGAAGCCGAATATGATGGCGACGGCGCCGCGCTCGTTCTCACGGTACTTTCGGATGATCGATGCGACACGACGGGACATGAGTACCTCGGAAGAGGTTGAGGAAACGCAGTCTCGGTGATAGCGGATCGAGGCGTCGGACTCTACAATTTGACTAAAAGAGAGCTTATGGACGCTTGCAGGGTTGTCGCTGATTTCTGAGCTTGTCTTTAGGCTCTGTTAGGCATCACCCCGGTCCGATAAAAGACGATTTGTGTGCAAAGTTCAGGCGGTCTGCCGGCGTCCTTTTCGCGTCGTTCAAGCATCGAAAACGCAACATCCGCGAGGACAGACCTGGCGCGCGGCGGCAGCAAGACGCCGGGTGTGTCGCGGCGAACGGTTGAACCAGCGCCAGGAGGCAATCGTGGCGGAATATTCGGGAAATGTCGTCGTCGTCACAGGTGCGAGCCGTGGCATCGGCCAGGCGATTGCAGCAGCGTTCGCGCGCGAAGGCGCCGAGACCGTGCTGTCCGCCACCTCGGCCGAGAGGCTGACCGGCGTCGCATCGCAAATTGTCGATGCCGGCGGCCGCGCGCCGCTCGTCGTCGCCGGGGATCTCCGCGAGCTTGCGGCATGCGAGGCGGTGCATCGCGCGGTCGCCCAGCGCTACGGCCGTTGCGACGTCCTGGTCAACTGTGCGGGCGCGACCCGCGCCGGCGCCTTCGTCGAGTTGCCCGACGACGCGTGGCGCGACGGCTACGATCTCAAGCTCTTTGCCGCCGTCCGCCTGAGCCGGCTCTTCTGGCCGATGCTGCGCGCTGCGGAAGGTCGCATCGTCAATATCATCGGCGGCACTGCGCGCACGCCCGATGCGGAGTTCACGATCGGCGGCTCCGTGAATGCTGCGATGGCCAACCTGACCAAGAGCCTCGCTGCACTCGGCAAGCGCGAGGGCGTCAACGTCAACGCGATCCACCCGGGGCTGACCGAGACCGAGCGCTATCACGAGATCCTTCAGCAACGCGCCGCCGCGTCCGGCGTCGCACCGGACGAGTTGCGCCGCCAGCAACTCGCGCGCACCGGCATCCGTCGTCTCGGGCAGCCCGAGGACGTGGCCGAGCTGGCGCTGTTTCTGGCGTCCCCGCGTGCCGCGCACATTCAGGGCGTCGCCATTGCCGTCGATGGCGGCGGTACACCCGGAGTTTATTGAGCAAGCCTAAAACGTGCCGTCCCGCGGCATGGGCGCGCCGGTCGCGGCGCGGTGACGGGCGATGAGCACACGGCCATAGTCGTTGCCGTTCGGCGTGCGAACAAGCGCATGCGCGTGCAGCCGCGTGAAGCCGGTGTTGGGCAGCGCAATACCCGGCTGGTGGAAAAACTCGATGTAGATCACCGGGCTGTGCACCCGATAGTAGAACGGGCTCTCGTCGTCGCACGGCCCGATCCAGGCGAAATGCGTATCCGTCAGATGCGCCGTGACCTCGGCCATCTTCAACGTCGCCTGGTCCCGCGCCTGCCTGTCGACATAGAGCGCGATCAGCCGCGTCAGCATCTCCTGCCGGCCGGGGTCGAGTGCGCTGAAAGCGATGCCCTGATAGGCGACGCTCAGATTATCCTTGAAGCCCGAGCCCAGACCGTCGAACGGCAGCTGCGTCGCGATCCGCGCGATGTCCTGCTGCGCGGGCGCGAGCGCATTCATGAATTGCCAGCCGAGGCTCTCTTCCTCGCGCAGGATGGCGGTGCCGGCATAACGGCCGCTATCGGCGCGTACGGGCTCCGCGCCCAGCAGCATCGGTGACAGCACGGTCTGCCCGGCCAGGTGGACACAGTTGACGTTGACGTGATGGCCGTCGAGTTGCCAGCCCCACGGCTCGGTGACCGACGGCGTACCGAATACGCTGATGTAATAGAACCACTCGCCGTACTCGCCCGGCTTGCCCGTCAGCTCCGACAGGTGCTCGTTGAGCCGCATCGTCGAGACGATCTCGCCGAAGGTCCTGTCGCTGACGCTGGTGCGGACCAGCGCCAGAACCGCCGCACGCTGCGCCGCGCTCATCGTGTCGAGGCAGGCGCCGTGGCGGATCACGTTGCGATGGATGTTGCTCCACGCGCGCCACATGCGATCGTCGAGACCGAACCGTGCCGCTGAGCGCTGATCGTCGTCCAGTCCCGCGAGCAAAGCCTCCGCTGCCGCCACTGCCGGCGCTGACGACAAACCGGTATCTCGCAAAGCAAACAGGTCCGTCCTCGGCTCGCCGTCCGTCGTCACACCGACATAGGGCGCAGCCAGCAGCGCCGTCCAGCCGGCAACCATCTCCTGGAAGCGCGGCGGCTGCGTCTCCAGCACGATCCGCGCAGGCGCGCGACGGGCGCCGTCGGCTGCCGCCGCCTGCGGCTTGGCGGCCACGATCGAGGCGACGAAGTCGGTGATGTCTGAGCGGTCCTGGGACATGGCGGGGCCTGCTGAAGCGATGGCGGGAAGGGACGCGAGAGAAGGAAAGCGGGGCGGGCGAGGTGAGGGCAGGGCGGCGCGACAGTCCGTGCGCGGCCTATCCCCACTTGGCCGCGCGTTTCTCCGCAAACGAGGCGAGACCTTCCACCGCTTCCCCCGACTGCCGTTTGGCGGCGTGGCTCGCGATCAGGTCCTCCATCTCGCCGATGCCCGTACGCGCCCACGCATGCTCCAGCACGTGCGCCTTGGTCTCCGCCATCGCGACCGGCCCGTTGGCGAGCAGCGCATCGACCATGCGCGCACCGGCGGCTTCGAGCTCGGCATCAGGTACCACCTCGTGAACGAGGCCGATGCGGCGAGCCTCCATCGCGCCGAACCGCTCCGACGTCAGCGCATAGCGCCGCACCTGGCGCGCGCCGATCGCGTCGTTGAGTTGCGGCACGATGATCGCAGCCGTCAGCCCCCACCGCACCTCCGAGATTGCGAACTGCGCGCCTTCCCCCGCGATCACCACGTCCGCAGCCGCGATCAGCCCCGTCCCGCCGCCGACACAGAAGCCCTGCACCAGTGCGACCGTCGGCACCGGCAGCCGGTTGAACCGGTCGACCGCCTCCGCCGTGGCGCGCGACACGCGCACGTTCTCCTCCGCCGACGCCATGCGCACGGCGTTCAGCCATTTCAGGTCCGCGCCAGCCTGGAAATGCCGCCCGGCGCCCTTGACGACGACCACGCGCAGGCCCCGCTGCTTGCCCAGTGCGTCCATGGCCTCGTGCAGGCCGAGAATAAGTGCGCCGTCATAAGCGTTGTTCACATCGGGCCGGTTGAGCACGACGCTGGCGACGCCACGCGCGTCGAGGCTCCACAGCACGGGCTTTTGGGGGTCGGTCATGCGCAGGTTGCTCCTCGGCCGATGCGGTTGCGTCAGGTGGTCGCCGTCGTGTCCTTCGCGGCGGGCGGCCATTGCGCGCCACGTCATGCAGCGGGCGCGATCGGTTGTCTTGCGTCATTCCGCCGCCAGTCCGCCGCCAGTCTCGCGAAAGGCTATCTTGCCGCCGGCGACATTGGCAACCGCGCGCGCATATTGCGCGTTCAGGATGCGAAGCGGCGGATCGTGTTCACGAAATGGTCATCTGTCTTGCTTTGGCCACATCTTGCGGTCTCTGCTCGGGTCGAGTACCCCCGTGTCATGCGCCCGCCGACGCTTGTTCGCCGCGGGATAACGAACCGAGCGCCGGACAGGCGCCGTCGCAATCATGAGTTCCGGACACGCTGATGTCGGATAAATCGGATCGCACACCACGCCTTGTGAAACGGCTCGCCGGTCGCGCCGCTAGAGGCGTCGATCGACGTGCCACGCTCGCCGGTCTCGCATCGCTTACGCTGTCGACCCCGGCGGTCGCGCAGGTGGGCAATTGGTGGGAAAAGATACTGGGTCCCACCAGCAGCAATTCGTCCAGCGCGCGTAACAATTCGCCGCGTCCGCGCCGCGTCGAGCCGCTCAATGATCTGCGGTCCAACCAGGTACCCTTCCGCAGCGATGCGATGGTCGACGCGATCGTGCGCGCCGTGGCGCGCTACCAGCAGATCGTGGCCAAGGGCGGCTGGCAGCCGATCCCGGGCACGCGCGCTATGCGTCCCGGCGACGACGACGAGCGAATTCCTCTGGTGCGCCGCCGCCTGTTCGCCTCCGGCGAGCTGAAATCGGCGTCGGCCGGTTGGCGCGACTTCACCTTCAATTCGGCACTGGAAGCCGCTGTCGTCGAGTATCAGCGCCATAACGGCCTGCGTGTCAGCGGTCGCGTCGATCGTTCCACCATCGCGGCGATGAATGTTCCCGCTGAGCAGCGCCTGCGTCAGCTCCAGGTCAACGAGCAGCGCCTGCGCGAGCTGCTGGCCGGGCGCGTGGAGGACCGCTACGTCCTCGTCAATGTTCCCGCATTCCAGCTCGAGGCCGTCGACCGTTTCCAGGTCGAGCAGCGTCACCGCGTCATCGTCGGCCGCGAGCAGCGCCAGACCCCGGTGCTCAAGGCCACGATCAAGGCGCTCAACTTCTTCCCCTACTGGCGTGTGCCCGAGAGCGTCGCCACGCTCGACCTCATTCCCAAGCTGCAGAAAGAGCCGGGCTACCTCGAGCAGGAGAAGATCCGCGTTCTCCAGGGCGACTTCAATGGCCCCGAGATCAATGCCTCCACCATCGACTGGCGCATGGCTGATCCCAAGGTGATCAGGTTCCGCCAGGATCCCGGCCCACAGAACGCCCTCGGCCTCGTGCGCATCGACATGCCGAACTCCGAAGGCGTCTACATGCACGACACGCCGATGAAGCCGCTGTTCGATCAGCGCGCCCGCGCATTCAGTGCCGGCTGCGTGCGCGTTCAAGACGTGTTCAAGCTCGTCGCATGGATCGCGCGCCCCGAGGGCGTGCTGGACGAAGCGCGCATCGAGGAGGTGCTGGCTGCCGGCCAGGGCGCCGACCTGACGCTGCAGCGCCCGGTTCCGGTTTATTTCGCCTACATCAGCGCGTGGTCGGAGCCCAACGGCCAGATCGAGTTTAGGCCCGATCTCTATGGCCGCGACGGTGCCCGGGAACTGGCCGGCGAGGCCGATCCGGAGGCCGCACCGCCGACCGACGCTGCGCGCCTGGCGCCTTGATCCCACGCCCACGCCCACGCTCAAGCCTTGGCGGCGCGCTGGCGGGGTCCCGGTGGGGCCCGGCCGTTCCCGCGTGATCGGGGCAGCCTACGCGCCGTCCGCTGCGATCAGGTCGAAATCGCCCGCCAGCACCTGTTCAAGCTTGCCCGAGCGCCACGACCCGCTGGCGTTGCGAACCAGAGGCGACGGCTCGGAGCGATAGCGCCGCACCACCGTCGTCTGCGCCGGCAAAGCGGCCAACGCCCGCATGAGATCTGCGCGCAGGCGCACGGGTGGCAGATCACCGAGCGGCGCCGGCACCACCTTCACGCGGGCCGCCACGCGTGCGCTGTTGGCGTCGCCGCGTTCCAGCACGTGCAGTCCGCTCTCTGCCAGCAGCGCTCGCGCCGCGCCGAAGCCGCTCATCAGCACGAGCGCCGCCTCGCCCGGGCCGCCGGGCTTGATCTCGCTCACCTGCATGTGCCGGCGCTCCGCCCACGCGCGATACATCCCTTCCAGCGCCCCACACCACTTGAGCCCGGCCGCTGCTTCCGCACGCCCCTCGAGCGCGGTCTCGATGCTGAGCGCCACCTCGACCGGCGCCGCCTCGTCGAGGTCGCGCAGCCCCGCCTTGACGAGATGAACCTGCAGCCCGAGGCGCCCGATCAGTTCGCGCGAATAGGCCGGCGACTGCGCACCGTTGGCCGGCCGCGTGCCGCGCTGGAGCCGGGCCGCCAGCCGTGAGGCGGTCTCCGCCGCCGCTGTGATCCGGTCCATCAGCGCATAGCGCGCGAGCGTCTCGTGGCGCGTTGGATCTTGCCAGAAGGCCGCTTCCGACATGCGCGAGGCGAGCGCGGCTTTTGCCGCGGCCCAGTCACCGTCATCGAGCCGCTGCACGAGATCGCCGAGCGCCGATTTCAGGGCGTCGGCTTCCTGCGCCGAACCTTGCGGTGACAGGATCATCTGCGGCAGCGTCGGCCCATCGCCCTCCGCCGCCATGCCGACCGTCGCGCCCGACCACGTCTCCTCGCTGTCCGGATCGACAAACTCCGCCTGGATCGCCCGCCCGTCGCTTCTCACGAATACGAACTGCTCGCCTTCGGGAAACCGCCGTTCCACGATCGTGCGCGCGAGCGGCGCCAGCAAGTACTGGTCGACCGCGCGCTTGAGGGGGCGCGCCCCCATCTCCGGGCTGAAGCCCTTCTCCAGGAGAAACTCGAGCGCGGACGCTTCCCACTCCACCGCCCAGCCGCGATCCTTGAGCCCGCGCCGCGACAGCACGCGGTCGAGTTCCTTCTTGAGAATGGAGCGCATCAGCTCGCGCGTCAGCGGCTGGAATACGATCACCTTGTCGATGCGGTTCTGGAACTCCGGCCGCCATGTCTGCGCGATCGCGCGCTGGATCTGCTCGGATGTGAAGGCATCCCCGCTCGGCGCGAAACCGAGCCCCGACGTTCGGTGGCTGGTCGCGCCCAGGTTGCTCGTCATGATGATCAGGCAGTGCCGGAAATCGGCGACCTGCCCCATGTGATCGGTCAGCCGGCCCTCGTCGAACACCTGAAGGAACAGGTCCCAGATGCGCGGATGCGCTTTCTCGAACTCGTCGAGCAGCAGCACCGAGAACGGCTGCTTGCGCACCATCGAGATCAGCGTCTCCGCGTCCGACGCCATGCCCTCGCCGAGCAGCCGACCCGTCGATTCCGCTGTCTGGAACTCGCTCATGTCGAGGCGGATCATGCGGTCCGCCGCCCCGAACAGGAATTCCGCCGTCGTCTTTGCGAGCTCAGTCTTGCCCGTACCCGTTGGCCCCGCAAACAGGAACACCCCGATCGGCCGGCCCGGATCGTTGAGTCCGGCCTTCAGCATTGCGATCCGCTCCACCACAGAGGTCACGGCTTCGTCCTGGCCGATCACGTTGGCGGCGAAATGATCGCGCATGGCGCTAAGGTCCAGGCTGGCGCGGCTGTCGAGAATGGAGACGGGAAGCCCCGTCAGTTGCGACAGCGTCTCCACGACGCCGGCCGCGTCGAGCGTGCGTTCCTTCTCGGCCTGTGCGCGCGCCACCGTGAGGCGCAGGAGCACGAGCGGCGCGCCGGGAAAGCTTTGCGCGCTGAGATATTGTTGAGCCGAATCGAGCGCGGTCTGCACCGTGCCGGGCGCGACGGTGAGGGCGGCCCGCCGCGCAAGCCGCTGCGTCACCGCTTCTGCGAGCCGCCCCGTCTCTGCGGCCTCCATCGGCTCCAGCGCGACCATCTCCAATAGCCGCCTCAGCCCCGGCCGCGTCTGCACCAGCCGCGCCGCCGCCGCGGGCGTCGCCTCCGTCCAAACGACCATCCGGCCGCTGGTGATGGCGGGCAGCATCTGATCGAGCATGCTCGCGGCCTGGCCCTGGTGCGTGCCGCTGCGTGCCAGATGCAGCAGGTCCGGCACGTACCAAACGAGCTTCTTGCCGACCGTCACCTCTTCCACGGCGCGACGGATGCGCTCCTCGAGCTGGCCGATCCATTGCTGTCCGGCCTGCAGGTCCGGCCCGCTCGCTTCGAACACCTGCCAGCCGTCCGCGGCAAGCTTGTGCGCCACGAGCCGCAGGAACGTCGTCTTGCCGGCCAAGGGTTCGCCCGAGACCAGGAGCGAGCGCGGCGGTGAACGCGTCACCGTGCCGGCCGCGTCCGCCACGAGCGTGGACCAGCTCTCAGGCAGCACCGGCGCGTCCTCGTCCGCCGTCGCCGGCCAGAACCGTCCGAACGACGTCAGGAACTCCCGGTCGACGTTGGCCCCGCGCGCGGCTTCGAGCAGCGTCGCCAACTGCCGCGCGCTGGGATGGGCGATGCGCGCCAGCAGCGCCAGGATCGGCTCGGCTTCCAAAGGCGTCGGCGCGAAGCCGTCTGGAAACCGCACGGGATCGCCGAGGGCCTGGGAGCGATCGAAGTAGTCCTGGAACATCGCCGGCAACGTGGTGATGTCGACCCACCACTCCCGCGTCGCCATCAAGGGCCGGCCCACGGCTGGCCGCGCTTCGAGGCTGGTGAAGTATTCGAGCGCGAAGTGCATGGCCCAGGGCACGAGCTTGTCGAGATGCCCGACCACCTGATCGAGGGCCTGCTGCCGGTCCTCGCGCGTCTTGAGGGCGGCCAGTCCCACGCACGACAGCATCCAGTTGGCGCCGAGCGCGTAGGCGAGCACGGTCCTGAGCGGGATCTGCGGATCCGATAGCAGCCGTTGGGCGTCCTGGAATTCGGTCTGCAGCGCGCACTCCGCGGGGTGCGCGGCGGCATTCGCGAAGGTGACGATGGGGTCGTCGAGCTCGTGCAGGCGTCTGGCCAGCATGATCTCCGGGCTCGCGCCGTCTCCCGCCTGCGCCTGCACGTCGCGGCCGGTTGGATCAGCGGCCCCGCTCACGAGATGTGCGCCGTCACCTGGCGCCTCATTGAGCCAGCGCATCAGTCGGAACAGGCCATAGCCGACGGCAATGCCGGCAAGGAGGCTGAAAAAATCCACGCGACCCCCGAGACTGGATGGGCAGCCCTGCGCCCCTGGCCAACTGTCGGCAGCCGGCCGAAGGCTGTCAACCACGCCCGCCCACCCCACGCCCACCCTCCCCCACGCGCGCCTTAGCCACGCCCCCCCTGCGTCCTTGGGCCCGGCACGCTTGCTGCGGCCACGCGGTCTGTCCTAGCCTGCCGGGACACCAGCCAATGGGAGCAGGCGATGTTCTTCGACGGTTTCGAGCTGACGACGGTGACGGTCCGTGCCGGCCCGATCCGCCTGCGCCGCGGCGGTTCCGGCCCGCCCCTGCTGCTGCTGCACGGCAACCCGCAGACCCACGCCATGTGGCACCGCGTGGCCCCCGCGCTGGCCCGCCGCTTCACCGTCGTCTGCCCGGACCTGCGTGGCTACGGCGGCTCGCTGAAACCGGAAGCGACGCCCGACCACGCGCCCTATGCCAAGAGTCGAGATGGCGCGCGACATGGTCGAGGTCATGGCGCACTTCGGCTTCGAGCGCTTCGACGTCGCCGGCCACGATCGCGGCGGCCGCGTCGCTCACCGCCTCGCCCTCGAGCACCCCGGCCGCGTCGACCGCCTCGCCGTACTCGACATCTGCCCGACCATCGAGCACTTCGAGACGACGCGCATGGAGACCGCGATCGGCTACTATCACTGGTACTGGTTCGTGCAGCCCCACCCCTTCCCCGAGAACCTGATCAGTGCGGCGCCAGAGCTCTGGTTCCGCCACCACACCTCGCGCGAGCCCAAGCCGTCGACGTTCTTCGCCCCCGACGCGCTCGCCGACTACCTTGCCCACGTTAAGGACCCCGACATGATCCGCGGCATGTGCGAGGACTACCGCGCCGCCGCCTCCATCGATCTCGAGCATGATCGTGCCAGCCGCGACGCGGGCAAAAAGATTAAATGCCCGCTGCTCGTGCTGTGGGGCGAGAAAGGCAAGATCGGCAAATGGTTCGAGCCGCTCGCCGTCTGGCAGCGCTACGCCGAAAAGCCCGTCACCGGCGGCCCCGTCCCCTCCGGGCATTACCTGGCGGAAGAGGCCCCCGACGCCGTACTCGCCCGCTTCGACCGCTTCTTCACGACTTGACCGATCAACGCCAGCTGCCCGCCAGAGGCAGCCAGAGAACCACGGACTGGGAGAGAGCCGCCATGAAAGAGCGCATCGCCGAGGTGACCACGAAGGCCGGTCGCATGCCGACCTTCATCACCCATCCCGAGGAGGGCGGACCGTTTCCCGCCATCGTCGTCTTCATGGACGTCTGGGGCGTGCGCGAGGAGCTCTACGATATTGCGCGCCGCATCGGCACGGTCGGCTACTGCGTCCTGGTCCCCGACTTCTATTACCGCGAAGGCGAGATCCGCCAGACCTACATCGACGCCGACGGCAAGCGCATCTCCCTTGCCAAGCTGTCGCCGGAGGAGCAGGCCAAGATCACGGCCCATTCCGCAGCGCTCAGCGACACCATGCTCGCCACCGACGTCGGCGCTCTCATCGACTTTCTGGACAGCGGTGCCGATCCCGTCAGGAAGGGCGGCATCGGCTCCGTCGGCTACTGCATGGGCGGCCGCCACGTCCAGGTCGCCGGCGTCTCCTATCCCGACCGCTTCGTCGCCTCCGCCAGCCTGCACGGCACCTACCTGATCTCCGACAAGCCCGACAGCTCCCACCGCAAGCTCAAGAATATGCGCGGAGAGTACTACTGCGGCTTTGCCGAGTTCGACCACTACGCCCCGCCCGAGATGATCGTGGAGCTGGGGGAGATCCTGAAGCACTGCCAGGTCGCCTACCGCCCCGTGATCCACCCTGGCGCGGTCCACGGCTATGCGCTGCCCGACCGCGACATCTACGACAAGCGGGCCGCCGAGCGCGACTGGGAACAGATGTTCGCCATGTGGCATCGCCAGATCCCGACCTATGCCGGTTAGGCGGGGCCGCCCCCCGGCCGCCCTCCCCCACTTGCCGCCCCGACCGCACGCACGGTTGGCTGCGGCGCAAAAACCTGCTTAGACGGCGCGCCAGATCCGCCGGCTGTCCGCCAGGCGCCGCCCCTCCACATACCGGCGACCCCAAACTCGCCGCCCACCGAGGACACGACCGATGAGCGACCTTTCCAACGAGTTCCTGACGCTGCACGAGTTCGTCAAGGAGGCCAAAAAGAAGGTCACGCCCAACGTCTGGGACTATCTGATCGGCGGCACCGAGACCGAGACCACGCTGAAGCGCAATCGCCTCGCCATCGATTCGATCGCGCTGCGCCCGCGTGTCCTGCGCGACGTATCCAAGATCGACGCGACGTGGTCGTTCCTCGGCAAGAAGACACGCCTGCCCGTGATGATCGCGCCGGTCGGCGCGTTGAGCTCTATGCACCCCGACGCCGGCATTCCCGTCGCCGAGGGCGCCGCCCGTTTCGGCATCCCGATGATGCTGTCGTCGGTCAACGGCCCGCAGATGGAGAAGATCTCCGAATTCGGCGGCATCCGCATGTTCCAGCTCTACGTGCGCGGTGACGAGGCCTTCATCGACGACCACATCGAGCGCGCGATCGCGTCCGGCAACGCAGCCTTCTGCTTCACCGTCGACAGCGCCATCTATTCGCGCCGCGAGCGCGACATCGCCAAGCGCTTCGACAAGCCCTGGCGCGCGGGCACCGACACCTCGCGCCAGTGGCAGTCGGCGCTGTCGTGGAAGGACATCGCGCGCGTGCGCAAGAAGTACAAGATCCCGCTCGTCATCAAGGGCATCGGCACCGCCGAGGATGCGGTCATGGCCGTCGAGCACGGCGTCGAGGTCGTCTACGTGTCGAACCACGGCGGCCGCCAGCTCGACCACGGGCGCGGCAGCCTCGACGTGCTGCCCGAGGTCGTCGACGCGGTGAAGGGCAAGGCGACCATCATCGTCGACGGCGGCTTCACGCGCGGCACCGATTTCCTGAAGGCGATTGCGCTCGGCGCCGACATGGTCGGCATCGGCCGCCTGTTCTGCTACGCGCTCGCCTCGGCCGGCGCCGACGGCATCGTGCGCATGCTGGAGATCCTGGAGAACGAGATCGAGAGCGCGCTGGGCCTGTGCGGCGTCACGCGCTTTGCCGACCTCGAACGCAGCCACCTGCACTTCGGCGCGCCCGATGGTGCACCGACCCGCACGTGCACTCTGCCTTCCCGCTGCTCAACCTCGACGATCCCGGCTACGGCGGCCGCTGATCAGAGAAACTGGGAAATTGGGGACAGGATCAATTCTCAGCCGTCGCGTTTGCCGCGAACTCAGTCAGTGAGAATTGTTCCTGTCCCCAATTTCCTCGACCACCCGCAGCTGACGACACCCGCCCAACCGCCACTAACCCGCCGTCGCATGCCGGCGCTGCCAGCGCGGGGTGACTTCGACGGCGAGCCAGTTGGCCATCTCCAGACGGTGGATGTCGGCATCGAGAATGTCGCGCTGGATGCCGTAGCGCCACGCAAGATCCTGGCGCGCGGGGTCCTCGTGCAGCGCCTTGAGATCGTCGGCGATCTGGCGCGCCTCGTCCTGCGTGCGCGCGAAGCCGCCCTCGACCAGCCGGTGCGCGCTGCGCTTGTACATCGCCGAGATCTGGTGAAGGTCGAACTCTGGGTGATACTGCACGCCCCAGAACGAGCGCTGCGCCGTCGCGGAGCGCCATCGCCTGCACGCCGCACACCGCGCTCGACGCGAGCAGCACTGCGCCCTCCGGCAGATGGCTGACCTCGTCGCGGTGCACGCACAGCGCGTCGAACACGGCAGCCTTGCCGGCAAACATCGCGTGTGCCCGGCCGGCCTCGGTCAACTGGATGGCGCGCGCCACGCCGCGCTGCGGTCCGGCGGGGTTGCGGCGCACCTGCCCGCCCTGTGCCACCACCATCGCCTGCAGCCCCCAGCAACTGCCGAAGCCGGGCACGCCCGACTGGAAGGCCGCGCGCGCGAAGTCGATGTGCCTGCGCACTTCGGGCGTGTCGTTGTAGGCGTTGAGCGCCGCTCCGGTCCAACAGATGCCGTCGAAATCGGCGAGCGCCACGCCGGCCGGCAGCGCCTCGCCTTCGGTCACGGCGAGCACGTGCGCCTGGATGCCGCCGACGCTGCGCGCGGCCTGCGAGGCGAGCGCGGCGGCGTAGTTCTCGCCCTGCCGCCGTCCGCCGTTGGCGACCAGGAGATCCTGCGCGGCTGCGGCGACCCCGTCGACGATGAGGATGTGTGCGGTCAAGGGCGTGACACCAAGCATTGCCGGAGCGGCGGCAAGAAGTAGCGCCGCCCGGCGGTCGCTGCAACGCCGGGTGGTCCGCGATCCCTAACAAAATGCGCCCGGGGCCGCCGGGCCCCGGGCGCATGAACGAAGGACCGTCACCGTCCTTAGAACTTCACCTGGTCGCCGCCCTTGGTGTTGAGGATCTGGCGCGCCTCGTCGGGCGTGGCGACGTCGAGCGACAACTCGTCCATGATGCGCTTGATCTTGGCCACCTGCTCCGCATTCGACTTGGCGAGCCGGCCTTTGCCGATGTAGAGCGAATCCTCCAGGCCGACGCGCACGCTGCCGCCCATCATCGCGCCCTGCGTGACGAAGTTCATCTGATGGCGTCCCGCCGCCAGCACCGAGAACACGTAGTCGTCGCCGAACAGCTTGTCGGCCGTGCTCTTCATGTGGAAGAGGTGCTCCAGGTCCGCGCCGATGCCGCCCATGATGCCGAAGATGAACTGCAGGAAGATCGGCGGCTTCAGGCGGCCGTTGTCGTAGAAGTAGGCGGTATTGTACAGGTGGCCGACGTCGTAGCACTCGTGCTCGAACTTCACGCCCAGCTTGTCGTGCAGCTCCGTGATCACGTAGTCGATGGTCTTGAACGTGTTGGGGAAGATGTTGTTGTCGGTGTTGGCCAGATAGTCCTTTTCCCAGTCGTGCTTCCACTTGTCGTAGCGCTTGGCCAGATTGAAGATCGCGAAGTTCATCGAGCCCATGTTGAGCGACGTAATCTCCGGTGCCGCCCGCTTGGCCGCCGCGATGCGGTCGTCCATCGACATGCCGAGGCCGCCGCCCGTCGTAATGTTCACGATCGCGTTGGTGTTCTGCTTGATGCGCGGCAGGAACTGCATGAACACGTTGGGGTCGCCCGTCGGCGCGCCGGTCTTGGGATCGCGCGCGTGCAGGTGGATGACGGACGCGCCGGCCTCCGCCGCCTCGATCGACTGCTGCGCGATCTCGTCGGGCGTGATCGGCAGCGCGTCGGACATCGTCGGCGTGTGAATGGCGCCGGTGATGGCGCACGAGATGATGACTTTGGTCTTCTTGGCCATGCTGGGTGTTCCTCCGTTGGTCGTCTTTTGCACCGGCCTGCCGTCACATCGCGCCCGGGTGCAAGCCCCGCGTCACGCTGCGGCGTTAGGCTGGTGCCTGCGCCTTGGAAAAGTTTAGCATGTGCTGCGACCGGGGGACCAGGGCGCCGGCAGATGGCAGACCGGCGCGGGGCGAGGGGCGGCCGGCACCGAGCCCGCGATGAGGCGCGCGGAGGTGGCGATGGCATTCCCCCTGGGAACACGGCATAACGGGGAAGGCTTGGATCGGCGGGGCAGGCAGGGAAGAGGCGGTTGGGGCGGCGCGCGGCACGTGCGCCGGCAACGGGAGGATATCGGACAGTGAACGTGCGTGAAGCCTTTGCCCCCGCGTCGGGCGCTGCCCACGGCGGCAGCGACGCCGTCGTCGGTGCGGACATGACCATCGTTGGCCTCATCCGCAATGGCGGCCGTATCGAGGTCCACGGCGTCATCGATGGTGAGATCGAGGCGCGCCACCTGATCGTGCACCCCGGCGGCCGGGTGATCGGCACCGTGCGGGTGGACACCGCAGAAATTCACGGCGCCCTCCAGGGCCGCGTCCGCGTCCGCAACCTGGTTGCCATCGCCGGCACCGGCTCGGTCTCCGGCGACGTGCACTATGGCCGGCTGTCGCTGGCGGAGGGTGGCGATCTTGCCGCCGACGTGCGTAACGTGCCGCCGGAGCTCGGCGGCGACTTCGAGATGACCGTGCGGCGCGGCCACAGCGCCCGGGTCACCACGGCCGACGTCACCGCGCACGATCCCGACGACGGCGCTCACGCGCTTGTCTACGCCGTCAGCCAGCCGGCCGCCGGCCATGTTGCGCTGCGCCGCGCGCCCGAAACGCCGATCCTTCAGTTCACACAGGCCGATCTGGAATCAGGCGACGTGGTCTTCCGGCACGATGGTTCGGATGGCCGCAGCGCCGGTTTCGCGGTGATGGTGACAGATGCCCAGGGTGCGACCTCGGGCGATCCGCGCCAAGTCAGCGTCGCCGTGTTGGACTGAGGCGGGCGGAGCGCATCCGCGGCGCAACCCACAACGAAGCGAGGCCCGTCCGGACCGGGACGGGCCTCTAATATCGGAACGACTTGCGGGGAAGATCGTCCCGTCTGCACCAGCCCCCCAAGGCTGCTTCGACTGTTACAACCACAGTCCGGGACGCGATGCATGAGTGAGCTGTACGTGTCTGTTTGTCGTTCTGCAATCAAAAATAGCAGAAGTAGATTTATGCTCGCAAAGAGTGTGACTTACTTGCCGCCCGCCTTCACGAGCAACTTGGCCATCTCCGTGTAGCCCCGGCCCTTCGCCAGCCGCAACGGCGAGGTCCCGCTGCCGTCGGCCAGGTTCGGGTTCGCGCCCGCGTCCAGCAGCGCCTTCAGGCAGGCGATGTGGCGGGCCCCGCCATTGCCCAGCACGATGGATTCGATCAGCGCCGTCCACGCCAAGTTGTTGACGTGGTCGAGCGGGGACCCCGCCTCGATCAGCACTCGCACGACGCCGTCGTGGCCCAGATGCGCAGCGGCGATCAGCGCCGTGCCGTCATAGGGGCTGGTCACCGCCTTGGCATCGCCGCCCAGTTCCAGTGCCAACCGCACCGCCTTCTCGTCGTCGTTGACCGCCGCGATCGTGATCGCGTCGTAGCGCTGGTTGTCGAAGGCCCTGGGATCGGCGCCTGCTTTGACCAGTGCGCGCATCATGGCGAGGTCGCCGCGGTGCGCGGCGACATGGAACGCGGTGCGGCCGTTGCCGTCCACCGCCTTCAGGTCGGGCTTCGGCGTCGCCGCCAGCAGCGCGTCCAGCCGCGCCTTGTCACCTGCCGCGACCGCGGCGTGCACGCCCGTGTAGCGCGCGATCTCAGCGGCACTCGGCGGCACCTGCGCGTGGCTCGGCGCTGCGCCCAGCAGGCTCGCAGCAGCGACGATTGCGAATAGGAGGGCGAACTTCGGCGCATACGACATCGTCTGGGAAACTCCCTAAGGTTGTTCAGGTGGTCGGACCGGACGCGAGCGGTACCATCCATCTGGGAGGAAGCTAAGCGCGACACGGACGCCGCGTCCAACGCGCCGGAGCGAAGGAGTTTTGCAATGCCGAAACGGATCTTTGCAGATGTGCGCGCCGTCAGGCGCATCCGCGATGCGGGCGCCGTCCTGCTGGCGGCAGCCCTCGTGGCAGGCTTCGGTGCCGGCACGGCGCGGGCCGAAAGCTGGCCGTCGCGCCCGATCACGCTGATCATTCCATCGTCGGCCGGCGGACCCGCCGACATCCCCGCCCGCATGATCGCCGACCACGTCCGCGCGGCGCTGGGCCAGCCGCTCGTCATCGAGAACATCGCCGGCGCCGGCGGCTCCATCGCCGTCACGCGCGTCGTGCGCTCGGCGGCCGACGGCTACACGGTGCTGATGGGTTCGTTCAATTCCAACGTCGTCACCGGCGCCGTTTACAATCTGCCCTACGACCTGCAGAAGGATCTCGAGCCCGTCACCATGATGACAAGTGCGCCCATGTGGATCGTCGGGCGCAACGAGTTCCCGGCAAAGTCACTGGGCGAGTTGACGGCGTGGCTCAAGGCCAACCCCGAGAAAGCGACGTCCGCGATCGTCGGCGTCGGCACGGCGGCGCACGTCTGCGGCCTCCACTTCCAGAACCAGACGGATACGAAATTGCGCTTCGTGCCCTACCGCGGCGGCGGTCCGGCCTACCAGGACCTCGCAGCCGGTCACGTCGACCTGATGTGCGCGGAGGCCTCCGCCACACGCGCGCTCGTGACCAGCGGGAAGATCAAGGCGTTCACGCTGATGTCGAAGGAGCGCTGGCCCGGGTTGCCGACCGTGCCGACCGCCGAGGAGCAGGGCGTCAAGGGTCTCTACCTGTCGTTCTGGCATGCGACCTGGGTGCCCAAGGGCACACCGAAAGACGTGATCGAAAAGCTGAACAAAGCCATCGCTGGCGCGCTCGCCGCGCCAGACGTCTCGGCAAAACTGACGGCGTTGGGGCTCGTCCTGCCCAAGCCCGAGGAACGCTCGCCCGCGTTCCTCGCTGCCCACCACGCGCGCGAGATCGCGCAGTGGTGGCCGGTCGTCAAGGCCGCCAACATCAAGGCGAAGCCGTAGCGGTTGTCGACGCGGCGACCGGTGCCAGCCGGTCGCCTCACGCCTTGCGGATGTGGACGTGGTTGTCGTGGAACGCCGCCCCGCCGAACGGCGCGGACTGGTAGGCGCTGGTCAGCGTGTTGATACCCTCGCCATCCGGGAAATCGTCGTTCGGCGCGATGCACTCCACGATCACGACGCCCTTCTGCACGCCCGCGAACGCAGCGACGTGCAAGCCGATCTCGCCGCGATCGTTGCCCATGCGGATCGCGTCGCCGTCGGCGAGGCCCAGATGCGCCATGTCGTCGGGATGCATCTTCGCCGTCGGCCGCCCCTCGCGCGTCCGGCTCGACGGCATCTCGTTGAACGAGGAATTGAGGTATCCGCGCGCCGGCGACGTCGCGAGGCGGAACGGATGGCGCTCGTCGGCCGCCTCGTTGACGTCCCAGTGGTCGGGCAGCCGCGGCGGCAGGTGCGCGGCGCCGAAGTCGTGCTTGCGTCCGACCGGAGCCAGCGGCCAGTCCGGCTTGAACCGGAACTTGCCGTCCGGGTAGCCGAACCCGTTCAGATAATGCGTCGTCTCGAAATCCGGCTGGCAGTCGATCCACTTTTCCCGCTCCAGCCGCTCCAGCGTGCCCCAGCCCGACGCCTGCAGCGTCGCGTCGATGATCTCGCGCGGCGTCATTCGAAAACCCTGCATGCGTCGCGCCGACCCGGCCGGCCAGCGCCGAGATGACGTCGTGGTTGGAGCGGCATTCGCCGGGCGCCTCGACGAGCTTCGGGCCCAGCATGATGTGCTGGTGACCGCCGCCCTGGTAGACGTCGTCGTGCTCCAGGAACATCGTCGCCGGCAGCACGATGTCGGCCATCTTCGCCGTCGCCGTCATGAACTGCTCGTGCACGCAGGTGAACAGATCCTCGCGCAGGAAACCCGCCTTCACCACCCGCTGCTCGGGCGCGACCTGCACCGGGTTGGTGTTCTGGATGAACAGCGCCGTCACCGGCGGCCCGCCCGCCAGATCCTTGGGCTCGCCCGTCAGCACCGCGCCGATCCGCGACTTGTCGAGCACGCGCACACCGGACTTGCGCACGATCGAGGCCCTCGATCAGCGTCTTGTCCCAGTGGAAGATCGCACCGTTGGTGTGGAAGGCGCCGCCGCCCTCGTGCTGCCAGGCACCCGTGACCGCCGGGATGCACAACGCCGCATGCATGTTGACCGCGCCGTTGCGCTGGCGCGCAAAGCCGTAGCCGAGCCGGAAGAACGTCCGCGGTGTCGTGCCGACGAGCCGGGCGAACGCCTCGATCTCGCCGACCGTGAGCCCCGTGATCGCGCTCGCCCACGCGGGCGTGCGCGGCTTCACGTGCGCCTCGAGCTCACCCGGGCAGTCCGTGTAGCGCGCCATGTAGGCGCGATCGGCATAACCGTCTCGGAACAGGACGTGCATCACCGCGCATGCCAGCGCCCCGTCCGTGCCAGGCCTGACGCACAGCGCCATGTCGGCCTGCTCCATCGTGCCGTTCTGGTAGATGTCGATCGCGACGATCTTCGCGCCGCGTTCCTTTCGCGCGCGCGTGGCATGCGTCATCACGTTGACCTGCGTGTTGACCGGATTGGTCCCCCAGATGACGACGCAATCCGACTTCGCCATCTCGCGCGGGTCCGTGCCCGCGAGCTTGCCCGTGCCGGCCGCGAAACCCGACCACGACAGCGCCGTGCAGATCGTCGCGTACATGTCGGAGTAGCCCTTCGCATGCCGCAGACGGTTGATGCCGTCGCGCATGACGAGCCCCATCGTGCCGGCGTAGTAGTAGGGCCAGACCGCTTCCGGCCCGTGCCGGCGCTCCGCTTCGAGCATCGCCTCGGCCGTGCGGTCGAGCGCTTCGTCCCAGGTGATCCGCGTGAACTGCCCCGAGCCTTTCGGGCCGGTCCGCTTCATCGGATGCGTCAGCCGGTCGGGATGATGGATGCGCTCGGCGTAGTTGGCGACCTTCGCGCAGATCACGCCTGCCGTGTACGTGTTCGCCTTCGCCCCGCGCACCCGCCCGATGCGATCGCCGCCCGGCAGCTCCACCTCCAGCGCGCACGCCGACGGGCAGTCGTGCGGGCACACGGAGGCGCCTGTCGTTGCATCTGCGTCCATGTCGTTACCTCCCGCGCGCGGGCACAGCCAGCGAACGCACCGAACCTACCCCATAAGGGCTCCGCGCTAAAGCATGTCGCCTGAGGGCCACGCCGGACCGGAATCCTTTCGTGTCAAATGGCCTCGACGCAGATCTGCGCTAAACCTGATCGAGATTGACAGGTGCGGGAAGGAGATTGCCATGACCACGGCCGACGCGGTTTCCGATGCCAGGACGAGCGAGCTGGAGCGGCTCATGAACGAGATCGAGCAGGAGCGCGACGCCGTGCGCAGCCTGCGCGAACGATCCTCCGGGCCGCATTTCGAATCCGCCACCGCACGCGACGAGTCCCACTTCCAGCTCTACGACCGCACGCGTTACCTCGAGGAGTTGATCGACGAGCTTTTCAAGCTGATGCGCGGCTGGCACGACCCCGAGCCCGACTGGACGACGAAGGGCACTCTGGAAGGCGCGGGCAGCGGGCTGGCGGTTGTCGTCGGCCACGAGCGGCGTGCGGCCGGCGCCAATGCGCTGGTCCCGCCCTTTGCCCAGGCGATGCGTGCCGAGTATCACTGGAACCAGGAGCTCGCCGCCATGATCGTGGCGGAGGCCAAGGCCCGCGCCATCCGCTCTGAGATCTTCTACAGGGATCGAGCGGGCATACCCGGCGCCTACGCCGACGCCGCCGCCTGGAGGCCGGCCGCGACCGTCGAACTGCATTTCAACTGCTATAACGGCACCGTCGCGGGTACCGAGACGCTTTACGGCTCCGAGCGGTCACTGGCATGGGCCAGGGCGTTGCAGACCGAGATGGTCGGCCTCTACCGCCGCACGGGCGCCGGCGATCGCGGCCTCAAGGACCGCAGCAAGGGCGGCCGCGGCCACTACAGCGTCACGCGCATCCATCCCTCGGCGCTCATCGAGCCCTTCTTCGGCGACCACGCCGACGACGCGGCCATGGCTATGGAAACGAAGTCGGCGCTCGCCAGGGCGATCGTACGCGCCTTCGCGGCCAACGCCGGTCTTGCCTGGGTCGAAAACCCCCAGGCGCCTTCGGCCCAGCCCACACCCGTCCCCGTGGCTGCCGCGTCCGCCGCGCCACCGATATCGGCTTCCGCGCCCGCGCCGAGCCCCACGCCTGTCGCAAGCCCCGCTCCGCCGGCCGCCGCCCCACCCCAGCCCGCAACTGCCCGCAAGCCGGCCAACGTGACGGAGAAGTTCTGGCAACTCACCCACCATTACGGCCGGCGTCAGGTGGAGTTCCCGCACCTGAAAGCCATCACGCTCGCCCAATGGGCGCTCGAAACCGGCTTCGGCAAGAGCGCGCTGGCCGAGCAGCACCTGAACTTCGCCGGTATGAAATGGCGCAACGTGATGGCGCCCTATGCCACCAAGGTCGCCTACCAGGCCCACGACGGCCTCGAGGACTATTGCCGGTTCGACACGTTCGACAAATTCATCGACGGCTTCTGGGCGCGTCTGGACCTGATGGAGCCCTACAAGGGCTGGCGCGACAACAGCGCGTCGCCGGAAGCCTTCATCGGCTTCATCGCCGAGATCTGGGCGCCCAACCAGAACTACGCGATGAAGGTGGTCGATCTTTACCGGCGCATGCGCGCAGCCGGCTATTTCCCGTTCGATAACGCTGCGACGGCGTAAGCGCAGGAGACGACGCCCCGCGCCGAAGCCCCGCGCCTTGCAGTCTGGCGCCGGCAGGGCCTACGGGCTTTCGAGCCGCGCGCGCAGGTCGTCGGCCTGCGCCTTCGGTAGCCGTTTCAGCATCGGCCGTAGCGTCTGCGCGCCGACGATCTTGCCGCGCCGCATGAACATCCAATCCGACACCTGCGCCTCGGTGAAGGTGACGGCGTCGCCGGCCTTCTTGCCCTTGATGTCGCGCGGCTGGTTCGCGAACCGGCCGCTGAGGCGGCCGTCCTTCGCCCTTACGACGTCGCCCACCCAGATATGCTCGTTGTGCTTCGGCCCGACGGGAACGGCGACCTTGAGCGCGAACCCGTCCTCACCCGCCTGCGGCGCACCGTGGCGCGACCAGAACTCCGGCAGCGAAGCACGCGCCGTGGCGATTGCGGCAGTCATTTCCGGATCGCCGCTGGCGAAGTCGATGATCCCGCCGCGCTGGGCGAAAGCCATCGGCGCAGCCGCCAGCAGGAAGCCAAGCACCATCAGCAGCACGGCGAGCGGGAAGGCGAAGCGGATCGGGCGGATCATGGCAGGCTCCATCGCACGACACGGGCCGCGAGCTTAGTCGCAACGCGCACGGATGAACACCGCGGTCCCGATCCTCGCCCCGTGGCCGCGTCGCCCTTCGCCTCGTCGGCACGTCACCCCGTCGCGCCACCCCGACCCAGTCCGGGAAAATATGCGCCCCTGTTACGGACGAAACAGCGGCGGGGAGGGGGTGCGGGTAGGGTCAACTCATCGAACACGGAACTGACACGCCCAACGAGACACCGGCACCGCCCCGAACCCAAGGAGACCAGGCCATGAAATCGATCTTCGCTCTCGCCGCCATCGCCACCGCGGCGTTCACGTTCTCCGGCACGGCCGACGCTGGCCCCCGCCATAAGCACGTACGCACCTACGTCTACGTCGAGGTGATCGAGGAGCCCCGCTATATCGTCAAGAAGGTCTACCGCAAGAAGCATCACATTGAGACGCCCGAGGACATCCTCGCCAACAGCCGCGACCCCGCTGGCAACTACAAGGGCTATCCGAGCTGGGCGCGCGCGGCGCTCGCAGGCGGTGGCCGCCGCTGGTGACACGATGGTGCCCCGCCGGGCCATAGCGAAGGAGGTTTGAACGATCGCCCCCATCCGACGCGGTGCCTGCGCCTGACCGCCCACCGGGCGATGGACACCGGCCTGCCGAGCAACCCCCATATGAAGAGGAGCAAACCGACGCGATCGGGAGCCAGGGCCACCCCCGCCCTCGGCTCCCTCGCGTTTTTGTGCGTTGCGTTTGGGGGCCGCGAGACTACCTAATAGAAAGATAGCGTGGAGGTTGCCGTCATGAAGCGTGCCGTATCGACAACTCTGGCCCTGGCGATGGCCCTCGCCATCGGCGCCACGGCGATGGTCACGGCCGGCATGGCTCACGAGCCCAAGCCCCGCAAATGGCGCAAGTCCGAAAGCCAGCGCACCTACGTCAAGCCGAAGCCGTCGCGCAAGGTGGAGACGATGGAGGACATCGACGCCAACGGATACGACCCCGCCTGCAACTATTGCGGCTTTCCCAGCTGGGCGCGCTCCGCCCTGTCGCCCAAGGACGGCGGTGGCGCTGGTCGCGACTGAGCCGGTACCGCGCGTCAAGCCGTCTCCGGCATCCACGGAATATCCGTGTCCTCCGGCTTGCCGCCCATCTGGGTGATGAGGCAATGCACCTGCCCGCGATGGTGCGTCTCGTGGTTGAACATGTGCGTCACGAGCGTCCAGTAGGGCAGCGAAAAGACGCGGCCCGTGCCGTGCGTATAGGTGCAGGTTTCGGCCAGCCAGTCCGCCTTCACGTCGCCCGCCCACGCCATCACGATCTCGTCGAACGCCGCGCGCTGGCGTCGCAATTCCTGCCACGTGATTTCCATGCCGACCGACTCCTTAGGCGTCTTCGGCCACGCCTGCCCGCCATACTCAAACCACGGTGACGGCCTGCCCGTGAAGCGGCGCATCCAGTTCTGGTCCGACCACAGGATGTGCCACAGCGTCAGGTGGATCGAGCCCCAGAACGCACCGCGCGCCTCGCGCCGCTGCGCTTCGGTGAGCGTGTCGGCTGCCGCGTAGATGGAGCCGTTCTGCCAGCGATTGTAGCGGGCCATCAGTTGAACGTGGTCGGGCGTGATCATGAATGCCTCCGCTTGATCGTCTCGCGTTGTCGCCGGAATGCGTCCGCCACCATAGCCGCCCCGCTCACAACGCACCGCACAAAAACGGCGCGCTTCATGTGCGCGCGCAGCATGCGCCTTCGACGTTCGTCACGCTTGCGCGCGGGGGCGAATGCACTAACGTATACGCTAGGGCCGCCAAGAGCCCTGGACGATGGTCATGATCAGGCGTCCACCAGGGAGGACATGACAGATGAGTGTCGCCAAGTCTTGGCTTGCAGCCGCTGGGGCTGCGAGCGTGATGCTGGTCGCGGCCAGCGCCGGATCCGTCGCACAGGACAAAAAAGTTCGCATGCAGATGGCGGGCGCGTTCCCGTCAACCACCGGCCTGCTCGGGCCTGCCCAGAAGCACGTCGTCGATCGCATCAAGGCCCTGTCGAACGGAACGATCGACATCCGCTTCTTCGAACCTGGCGCGCTCGTTCCCGCTAACCAGTACCTCGACGCCGTCGGCAAGGGGTCACTGGACTCGGCCTGGACCGTCTCCGGTTTCTGGACGAGCAAGGACATCGCCTTCGCCATGTACGCCTCCGTGCCGTTCGGCCCCGAGGCTGGCGAGTATCTCGCCTGGATGCGTAATGGCGGCGGCGAGAAGATGATGAAGGAGCTGCACGCCAAGTACGGCGTCGGCGAAACGCTGATGTGCGGCATCATCGCACCGGAAGCGTCGGGCTGGTTCCGCAAGGAGATCAAGACGCTCGACGACCTGAAGGGGCTCAAGATGCGCTTCTTCGGTCTCGGCGCCAACGTCATGCAGAAGCTCGGCGTTTCCACGCAGCTCCTGCAGGCCGGCGAGATCTTCCAGGCACTCCAGCTCGGCACCATCGACGCCACCGAGTTCTCGATGCCCGTGATGGACCTGACGCTCGGCTTCCACCAGGTCGCCAAGCACTACTATTTCCCCGGCTGGCACCAGCAGTCGACCATCAACGAGCTAATCATCTCCAAGGCCAAGTGGGACGAGCTGTCCGCCTGGCAGAAGGAGGTCGTCAAGTCGGCCTGTAACGAGACCATGCTGTGGCAGCTCGTCGAAGGCGAGGCGATCCAGGGTCCCGCGATTGCCGAGATCAAGAAGAAGGGCGTGACGATCCACACTTGGCCCAAGGAGTTCATCGACGCCTACCGGAAGGCCTGGGAAGAGGTCGTCAAGGAGCAGAGCGAGAAGAGCCCCGAGTTCAAGAAGGCCTATGACAGCTATTCCAAGTTCCGCGCCGAGTACGCCAACTGGAAAGAGGTCGGCTACCTGAAGTAGCCCCACGCACCATCGCGCCCGGCAGCCGGCCCCCGACAAGGCCGGAACCGGGCGCGACCCGTTGCGGTGCGGGCTGAAGCCCCATCGCACGTCAAGGGGAGAGGGGCCGCTCGCAGGAACGGTCGGTTTCCCTGCCATGCCGTTTCGTTGGCACGGCCGTTGGTCGATGACCACAAACGCGGCCGGCATGGCGCCGTCAGAACTCACCCCACTCCGTCAGGTGCTCATGCGCGCGCTCCTTTCCATCAGCAATGCGATCAACGCGTTGCTCCGGGCCTTCGCCAATTTCGGCGGTTGGTTCATGCTCCTCCTGATCCTCGTCATCGTCTTCGACGTGATCACGCGAAAGCTCGGATTCCAGCTTTGGATCGGTCCGATCAATTTCGGGTCGACGCGGCTGCAGGAACTCGAATGGCACCTGCACGCGATCATCTTCTGCACGTGGATCGGCTACACCTACGTGCAGAATGGCCACGTCCGGATCGATATCCTCACCGGCGGGCTCTCACCGCGCAAGCAAGCCTGGCTCGAGCTCATTGGCTGCATCGTTTTCGCCGCGCCCTACCTCTACGTTGCCCTGCCTTACGCCTGGGAGTTCGCCTGGGACAGCTTCGTCCAGAACGAAATGTCGGCCGCGCCCAATGGCCTGCATTGGCGATGGATCGTGAAGTTCTTTCTGTTCCTCGCCTTTGTGACCGCTGCGCTCTCCGTCGTATCGGTCGCCTTCCGCCGCATCGTGTTCCTGTTCGGTGACGACGACATCGCCCGCGAGGCGATGCCGCCGGCCGCAGCCCACTGAGGAGGACACGCCATGTGGGAATGGATCGTCGACCATCTTGCCGTGCTGATGTTTCTGGCGCTCACGCTGGTCATGTTCATCGGCTACCCCGTCGCCTTCGTGCTCGGCGCAACCGGCATCTTCTTCGGGTTTCTGGGCATCCTCGGCGGCGTCTTCCAGCCCGTTCAGTTCGCCAACCTCCTGCCGCGTGTCTACGGCCAGGCGGTTGAGAACCAGGTGCTGGTCGCCATCCCCATGTTCGTTTTCATGGGCACCATGCTCGAACGATCGGGCGTGGCGGAGGATCTGCTGCACGCGCTGCAGGTGCTCCTGCGCCGCGTGCCCGGCGGCCTCGCGCACGCTGTAACCATCCTCGGCACCATCATGGCGGCGACGACCGGCATCGTCGGCGCTTCGGTCATCATGCTGACGCTGATCGCGCTGCCGCCGATGCTACAGCGCGGCTATCAGAAGGAGCTCGCCGTCGGCACGATCGCCTCGGCCGGCACGCTCGGCATTCTGCTGCCGCCCTCCATCATGCTCGTCATCATGGGGGACCTGATGCAGATCCCCGTCGGCACGCTCTTCATCGCCGCCATCGTGCCGGGGCTCATCATGTCGAGCCTCTATCTCGTCTACATCCTCGTCCTGTGCACGCTGTCGCCCGGTCTGGCGCCGCCGCTCGGCGCCGAGGAGGGCCCGCAGACGAAAGGCGAGCTTCTGCGCCTCGTCGTCAAGAGCTTCGCCCCGCCCGCCTTCCTGATTACGTTGGTGCTGGGATCGATCTTTGCAGGCTGGGCGACGCCGACCGAGGCCTCCGGCGTCGGCGCCTTCGGCGCCATTCTGCTGGCCTTCTTCAACCGGCGCCTGAGCTTGAAGGTACTGCGCGAGACGATCGCGTCGTCGGCTCAGACCAACGCCATGGTGTTCTTCATCATCTTCGGCGCCACGCTCTTCTCGTTTGTGTTCCGCGCGCTCGGCGGCGACGACCTCGTGCTTGAGATCCTCAAGAAGTTCGGCATCGACACGGGCCTGGAAGTGCTCGTGTTCGTCATGGTGCTCGTCTTCTTCATGGGCTTCTTCTTCGACTGGATCGAGATCTGCCTGATCATCATTCCCGTCTTCGCGCCGATCCTGCTCAAGGCCGATTTCGGCGTCTGGGTGGATGGCGCGCGTATTGCGATGATCTGGTTCGCGATCCTGCTCGCCGTCAACATGCAGACGGCGTTCCTGACACCACCGTTCGGCTTTGCGCTGTTCTATATGAAGGGAACCGTGCCGCCGACCGTGAACATGGGCCACATCTACCGCGGCATCATTCCCTTCGTCGCGATCCAGCTCGCCGCGCTCGCCCTGTGCATCTTCTTCCCCGAGACCGTGCTCTGGTTGCCTCGATACTGGGGCTTCCTGGATTAGCCCCAAAAAGAAATGGGGCCGACGCACATTCGTGCGCCGGCCCCATGAACTTTCTTCGAAGGCTTCAGCCGACGATTTCGTCCAGGCGGAAGTTGAGGCCGATCTCGCGCTCGGCGGCCGCCGGGCTGTCGGAGCCGTGCGTGGAGTTCTCGCCCACCGACCGCGCGAACATCTTGCGGATCGTGCCGTCAGCGGCCTTTGCCGGATCGGTTGCGCCCATCACCTCGCGGTATTTGGCGATCGCGCCCTCGCCCTCCAGGACCTGCAACACGATCGGGCCCGACGTCATGAAGTCGACGAGCTCGCCATAGAACGGGCGGGCGGCGTGCTCCTCGTAGAACTTCTGGGCCTGCGCCCGGGTCCAGCGCACGCGCTTCTGGGCGACGATCCTCAAACCCGCCTTTTCGATGACGGCATTGATCGCGCCGGTCAGGTTGCGCTCGGTGGCATCAGGCTTGATGATGGAGAAGGTGCGCTCGACGGCCATCGTTTCGGTCTCTTTCCGCTGGCTGGTTGGGGGTATGGATAGAAAAGGTGGCCGCCTTATACGGCCCGTGTCCGGCCCCGTCCAGATCGCAAGGAGCCCGGTTGGGTGGGTCGTGTGCCCGCGTCGCAACCCGGGAGCATTCGATGAAACCCATCGCCTACGAGGCCGCCAGCGCCGAGGTCCGCGCCGTCTATGATGACATCATGGCGACGCGCAAGGCCGACAGCGTCAACAACTTCTGGCAATACCTGGCCAACGAGCCCCGCATGCTCCGCCAGACCTGGGAGAGCCTGAAGGCGATCATGGGCTCCGGCAGCCTCGATCCGCTGACCAAGGAGCTGATTTACGTCGCCGTTTCCGTCACCAACAACTGCGACTACTGCATGGCGAGCCACACCGCCGCCGCACGCGCCAAGGGCGCCACCGAGGCCCAGATCAACGAGCTCTACGCCGTGGTTGGCCTCGCCAACATGACCAACCGGCTCGCCAACGCCTACAAGGTGCCCGTCGACGAGCAGTTTCGCGAAAAATGAACAGGGCCGACCGACATTCTGCCTCATCGCCACCACACTGGACCGGCATAGGGGGCACAATGGGGTATCGTAACAATCCAGCGTGCGGATGCACGCAGGAGGTGGTAGAGGTGCGATCGATGCACTTGCCGCCGAGGGACCGGGCGACCGGGCCGGTAGATACGTCCATCTCGGTGGTGCGCGGCGAGATGAGGGGACGATGAGCGGCGGGCAGGAGCCCCAGGATCAGACCCGGAATGCGGGTGTCGAGTGGTATCTCGCCCGCGAGGGTCAGCAATACGGCCCACTCTCCCATGCGGAGATGGTCAAGCTCGTGGAGCTCGGCCATCTGAAGGCCGTCGATCTCGTATGGCGGGCAGGCTTCTCCGACTGGACGCAAGCCGTCACGGCATTTCCCGAGCTGGGCGCAGCCGCCAAGCCACCCCCGCCTCCGCCACCGCCGCCCCCACAGCGTGCGCCCGCGCCTGCTGGCGCCGCCGATGGCGCATCGCGCACGACCGCCGGAAGCGACGGCGCGCCCGAGCCGCGTGAACCCGCCCAGTCCCGTGCCCGCCCGTCCGCTTCCGCGGACCCCGCGCACGCCCCCGATCAATCGAAGCCGGCAGCCGATCCCGATCAGCGCCGCCGCGCTCAAGAGCGTCAGGCCGCGCCAGCCGAGGCCCCGCGACGCCAAGTGACCGAGCCGGCGTGGGCCGCCGCCGGCCCCCGGCAGCGCCCCGCGGCGCGCGCTGACGCCCCGGCGTCGGAGACCGCTGGCGGTGCAGATATTGCTTGGCCCGATGCCGGCGCGCGCACGCCCGATCCTCATGGGCAGGCCGCAGCGGCGAGCCGGCCCGCGCCCTCCTGGCCAGGGGCTGGCCCCGTGCCGCAAGGTGTCGTGCAGGCCGCCGGCCCGCAGGCGCGCGGCGCCCCGCAGAACGCGCCGCCCGGCGCCCATCGCACGCCCCAGCCCGGCAACCAGTCGCGCCACGGCCAGTCGGCCATGCAACCCGCCCGGTACGGCGACGCCTACCCTGATGCGCCCGGTGCGGCTGGGCCCAGCCCGGCGGCCGGCCGCGCCCCGCACCACGGCGGCCCCCATTCCGGCGCGCCGGCACCCAATTGGAGCCTCGACGGCGCAGCCGAAATGGCGCCGCAGACCACAGGCGGGCGTCGCCGTTCGGGCCGCCCGCGATCGGACCCGGACCTATCGGAGCCGGGCCCGATCGCCGAAGAGGAGCACTACGAAGGCGAGCGCCGCGGCAGGGGCGGCTTGGTGCTCATGCTGGTTCTCGTGCTGCTGCTGGGCGTCGCCGGCGCGGGCGCCTACGGCGTCTACACCGGGAGGATCTCGGCGGACTGGGCCGACGACTTGAGGTCGAAGCTCGGCCTTGCCGCGCCCGCGCCCCAACAGGCGACACGCTCGCCCCTCTCAACCGATGCCGGCTCGCGTGCCGGCCCACCCTCTGTCGCTGCGGCCGCGCCCGCGCCATCGGCGGCAACCGCCACCTCGGCCGGCGCCGGCGGTCCCGCGTTCCCACCCACCGCCGCGGCCTTCGACAGCCAACTGCAGACATCGAAGATGTGGCAGATGGTCAAGACGGACTTCCCGGCCTGGTATCAGGAGCGGATCAAGGAGGGCGCGCGGCGCTCCGCCGAAAGCCAGGACGGCGCGAGCATTCAACGCTATCTGCTCGAATCCCTTGTCGCCTTGCGCCGCGAGAACGCGCGCCACGCCTACGCGGCCGGCTTGCCCAACCTGCAGGCGATCGCCGAGGCGTTCCGCAACAACCTCGTCAATCTCGCGCAGAACAGCGAATCGGCCTGTTACACGTTCATTTCGCGCGGCGAGAGCGCGCGCGCCATCGCCCAGCTCTATCATCAGCCGCGGTTCGGCCCGCTGCTGGAAGCGCAGATGGTGGCGGTCCTTGAAGGCTTCCGCCAAGGCCAGCGCCAGCCGATTACGATGCCGCAGCCGCGCCAGGAGGACTACGCGCTGCTGTCGACGGAGTTGAAGACCATCGGCTGGACCGACGACGACTTGAAGCTGTTCGCCGACGCCGACGGGCTCGCTCGCACCGAGCCGGCCAAGGTCTGCAGCATGGTCACGGACTGGTTCTCCGCGCACCTGAAGCTCAAGGACGGCGAGGTCCAGGGTCGCCTGCTCGCCGAATCGATTCGCCCCGTCGTCGGCGGTTGATCGCCAGCCGGGCAAGTCCCGTACCCCACCCCGGCCGCTCGGCGCCTGGCTTGCCGCCAGACGCGCGCCCATCGTCGCTTCGGCTCAAACAAGACCGGGCGCGCCACGTGGCGCGCCCGTCGGTTGTTTGCACGCTTGCGTGCCTGAGCGGGGGCAATTGGAGCCCACAGCGCCCCGCGCCCGCGGTCTCAGCCTTGAGTGCCCGACGAGCCCTGCAGGCTGTCGTCGCCGCTGCGCGGTCCGCCGTTGCGCCGCTCGGCCATGAAGGCGTCGAACTCGGCCTTGTCCTTGGCCATGCGCAGCCGGTCGAGGTAGGCCCGGAATTCGTCCGCCTCCTCCTCGAGCCGCCGCAGCATGTCAGCCCGGTACTCGTCGAAGGCCTTGTTGCCGGTGGGCGCGTAGGCCCGCGCCTGCATGCCCCAACGCTCGGCCTTGCGCTCGAAGCGCTCCGCCATACGCGCCTGCCAGCGGCTCACGTCGCCCGATCGTCCACAAACACCCATGCGTCCACTCCAGAGTAGATAGGCCAGAAGCGCCAGCCCGAAGGGCCAGAATACGATGAACCCGAGGACCATCAGCCCGATCCAGGCCGGTCGGCCGTAGTCGTCGATCCGCGAGATCACTGCTGCTGTCGACATTGCGTTCCCCTGTTGGAACCGTTGCGTTATCGAATGTGAATGTTCTTCACATTCACATAGGTGGGTGGCATCCGCCCATCTGTCAAGAGGCTGGCAAGGGGCTCGGCCCGGCGCCGCGGACGAACACGTCGGCTCGCCGCCGCTTGACCCCGACTGTGCCCTGACGCCAATGTCGCGCCGCCCACCGCTGAAGGAGCCCTGCCAGATGTCCGAGCCTGCCGCCGAGACCGTCCGCCACGCCATGAACCCGACCCGCGCCGAGATTCGCGCTTTCCCGCTCTCTTCTCATTCCGACATGGTCGCGACGCTTCTCGCAGGCAAGGGCAGGAGCGTGCTCGACATCGGCTGCGGCAACGGCAAGTTCACCTGGCTGCTCGCCAAGCACTTCGCCACCGTTGCCGCCATCGACCCCAACCCGCGCCGCATAGCCGAGGCCCAGGCGAAGGCCAAGGCCGATGGCGTCGAGATCGACTTCCGCGAGGCCATGGCCGAGACGCTGCCGTTTGCCGACGCCACCTTCGACGTGGTCGTTTTCTCCAACAGCCTGCACCACATTCCCGGCATGCAGGCGGCCCTCGCCGAAGCCGCCCGCGTCGTCAAGCCGGGCGGTCTGGTCTACGTCATGGAGCCCGTACCGGCCGGCAACTATTTCGACGCCACGCGCCTCGTCAACGACGAGACCGAGGTCCGCACCGAGGCCTATCGCTCCGTGTTCCGCGCCGAGGCCGACAGGCTCGTGCCCGCCGACGAGCGGCTCTACCGCGCACGTCGCGCCTTCACGAGCTTCGAGGAATGGCGCGACGACCAGATCGAGCGCGACGCGCACCGCGCGGAGGCTTTCAAGGTGCATGGCGCCGAGGTGCGTCGCCTGTTCGACACCGAGGCCGACCGCGAGGACGGCCGCTGGGTGTTCGACCAGGTCAGCCGCGTCAACCTGCTGCGCAAGGCGGGCTGATCCACGTACCTGCGTGGCGGCCGGCTCCCGGAACGGGAGTCGCCACGCACCACTAAGAAATCGCGTGGCGGCCGGCTCCCGGAACGGGTTTAGCCACGCAAAACTAGAGAGCCGCGACACGCTCCCGTCGCCGCGCGGCGAGCCTGAGACGGCGTCGTGCCCAGATCCACACGCCCGTGATGAGAAGCCCGATCATCGCGACCGACGTGACGACGTTGATCAACGCCGACCAGACGCCCGCGAAATTGCCCTCGTGCCACAGCCGCGGCCAGTTGCGCGGCGTCACCTGAGTTCCCGCGCGCGTCACCGCGTAGACCTTGTACTCGCCGCCCTCGTTGATGCGCATCATGAGCCGGCCGCGCGCCGGCCGCAGCCATACGAGGCCCGAAAGGTCGTGCCTGGCGCCGGCGATCCGAACCGCCTCGCGCAGGCTGGCGGGCGGTGGCGTCACTTGAGCCGACGCCGCAGGGGGCCCGCTGAACGTCACGCCATAGCCGAGTAGGATGCCCGACAGCGGCGACAGCACGACGAGCGGCAACAGGCCCCACGACATCGCCTTGTGCCAACCGGCAAGTGTGTTGCCGAAGCTGGGAAGGCCCATAAGAACACCCAGGAGCGCCAGCCCCAGCATCACGAACGAGGACGCCATCACGAGCCAGCCGGCGTCGAGCAGCAACGTCTCGTGCAGGCGCCGCGATGTGACGAGCAGTTGCGCCATACCGGACGGCGCGGCGAGCTTCTGCCCACTGGCCACATCCACGATATCGCCACCACGGCCGCCGATCGTGATCGAGCCGTCATAGCTGCGGTAGGCGATCGCGCGCGCCTTGCTTTGCGGATCGTGCTGCGCCAGCAGCGCCTCGATCCGCTCTGCCTTCAGTGCGCCGGACTTGATGGCGTTGCCCGCGATCCAGGGCTCGAAGGAGAGCACCAGCCCCGTACCGAGCACGACGAGCAGTGGCAAGGCGAACGCCAGGGCGAGCCAGCGGTGCAGCCGCAGGAACCAGGCTTTGAGCATGGGGATCTCCAGGATATCCGCGTCGGCCCCGCACCGGAGCCTCCCGAATAACGACGCAGTCGCGCATTTCCCGTCGCCGCCGGCAGGGTGTTCACCGCAATGCTGCTGTGCATGCGCCGCATGAGTGGGCGTGCGCCGTCAGTCCCGCACGGCGCCATCTGCCCCGAACAACGCCAGCGCGTTGCCGTTGGCGATCTTCGCCGCGACGTCGCGCGGCAGCTGGTCGAGCCACGCGCGATAGGTCGCCATGATCTCGCCGTAGCTCGCCCAGCGTTCGTTGATCCAGGTGTCGGAGCCGATCAGGAAGCGGTCCGCATGAAGCGAAAAGAGCGACCGCCAAGCCGGCGTGACCGCACCGTCGTCGCCCGTGATCCCGGAGCGATACGACAACTCGCCCCACAACGCGGGATATCGCGCGAGCAGCGCCGCCACCTTGCCGGGCTCCAGGCTGAAGCCCGTATGCGCCCACACGATCCGCGCCTTGGGATTGTGCCGGAACAGGATTTCCAGCGCTTCCACGTCCGCGTGCGCATGCAGGTAGAGCCGATGCTTGACCGACAGATCGACGATCTTTTTCACCCACGCCGAGGCCGCCGATTGCCCATAGATGTGGAACTCGCCGATGCCGCGATAATACCCGCGTTTCAACTCGTCCTCGAGGAGCGCATAGATCCCGGGATCGCCGAACCAGGTCTGGATGTCCGCGCGCACGCGATAGGGCCGGATGAAGGGCACCACCCGCAATCCCTCGGCTTTCGCGCCGACCAGTGCATGTGTGCCGTCGTTCGGCCGGCTGGTGGCGAGAATGCCGGTGACGTGATGTGTCTTGAACAGCGCCAGCACTTCCGCGAGCGAATAGAAGGGCTTTGGCTCCCAGTTGTAATGCAGGTGTGCATCGAAAATCGGGATCGGCTCGCCCGCGCGCGCGGGCAGCGACGCCAGGCACACGCCAAACACAACGGCAGCAACACGTAGACCACGCAACATCATCGCCAACCGCATCGGTTACGCCGACAGGGTCGGCTGGATCACATCAGAGTTGCTCGCCCCTGAGCCACTGTAGGACATATTGGGTGTAGGTATCCAGCACGCGATCCTCCAGGTCGCTGAAGGCTTGGTCGACGACCACCCCCAGAATACCTTGTCCCGCCATGCCGGCGGCCGCGCGGTCCAGTTTGCCGAGTTCGGCGCCGGTCTTGGAATCTTTCAACGTCGCGGGCGCGAGCAACATGGGATTGCCTCCCAGAACCGCGCGCTGAATGGCGGAGGGAATGGTGAAACCATGGACGACGATGACCAGCTCCGCGGGCCGGCTGCCCTGATACTTCGGCAGCACGTCGCGTTCCATTCTCTGGCGAATGAGGCCGCTCAGCTTTGTCCTGAGATAGGCTTGTGCTTCCGGGCTCGCCATGATGCGGCGCGCTTCCTCGTCGGCTTCATCCTGGCTCAGCGACGCCTTGCGAACCTTGGCGACACCGGCCTGAGGCTGGCCTTGAACCTGAGCGAGGTACTCCCGCTCGGCATTTCCCCACCAGATCGACGCCGGCTCGTGGAATTCCACGGTCACGCGCTCGATACGCAGGCTGGCGAGGTCCGTCGGCGACAGTGTCAGCTTCGCCGTGGCGCAGGCGGTCAAGAGCAGCGCCAGCCCCATACAGCCGAGTGTCCGCAGCTTGACCATGGGTTCCTCCAATCGAAGAGCGTCAAATACCGCATATGATTCGGCTTGATCCGACTGCCAATCAACCGAAGTCGGTGGAAAACGAGGGATCGCGTAGAAGGCCGCAGTGGATTTCGCCGGAGCGAAGCTCATCCGCCATGCGCGGTGGGCCCGCGATCGCCCGCCCGCCCTGTGCTAGACAGTGCTGGGCGTTGATGGCCATGGAGGACCGAGCGATGCCGGAGATGGGTCTGAAGGACAAGGTCGCGATCGTGACGGGCGCGGGCTCGCGCGCCGACGGCATCGGCAACGGGCGCGCCGCCGCCATCCTGCTCGCGCGCGAGGGCATGAAGGTCGCCCTGCTCGACGCACAACGCGCGTGGGCGGAAAAAACCAAGGCGATGATCGACGCCGAGGGCGGCACATGCCTGGTGGTGACGGCCGACGTCACCGATGCGCAATCGTGTGACGCCGCCGTCCGTCAGACGGTCGACGCGTTCGGCCGCCTGGACTGCCTCGTCAACAACGTCGGCGTCGGTGGCCCACTCGGCAATGCCGTCGACGTCGATCCCGACGCCTGGGACGCAGCCATGCGCGTCAACGTCAAATCGATGATGCTGATGGCGAAAGTCGCGATCCCGCAAATGCGCAAGTTGGGCGCCGGCACGATCGTCAACATCGCCTCGATCGACGGCCTGCGCGGCGGTAATCCAAACCTATTCTATTCCGCCTCCAAGGGCGCCGTCGTCAACATGACCCGCTCGATGGCCGCCCACCACGGTCCCGAAGGCATCCGCGTCAACTGCATCGCGCCGGGCTATGTCTACACGCCGATGGTGTTCGCCAACGGCATGGAGCCGGAGCTGCGCGAGGCGCGGCGCAAGAACACGCTGCTGCAGACTGAAGGCACCGGCTGGGACGTCGGCAACGGCGTCGTCTACCTCGCCTCCGAGCAGTCGCGCTGGGTGACCGGCATCGTGCTGTCGATCGACGCGGGCTCGATGGCCGGCACCGCCTTCAACACCACACCCAAGCGCGCATTCGGCCAGATATGAGGCCACGCCCTCCGCCCCATACGCTGTCATCCCGGGCCTCGTGCCTGGGATGACAAGTATTGGTGTCCCAAAGGGCGGGTTTCCAAAGGGCTCAGCCCTTTGGTGGGGTGCAGGGGCAGCGCCCCTGCGTCTCACCCCGCGATCTTGGAAAAATCCGCCACCCGGATCGTCGCCGAGCGGATCTCCGACAACAGCTTCAGCCGGTTCTCGCGCAGCTTCTTGTCGTCGGCGTTCACCGTCACCTTGTCGAAGAACGTGTCGACGACGGGGCGCAGCTCGGCGAGCGCGCGCATGGCGCCGGCGAAATTTTCGACGTTGATGGCGGCGACCGTGTCCTGCTTGACCTCGGCGATCTTGGCGGCGAGCGCCAGCTCCGCCTTCTCGGTGAGCAGCGCGATCTCCGGCTCGCCGTCGTAGGTGCGTCTTGTCCTTCTTCTCCTCGATGGCGAGGATGTTGGCCGCGCGTTTGACGCCTGCGAGGAGGTTCTTTCCGTCCTCGGTGCCGAGCAGTTCGCCGAGCGCTTCGACGCGCCGCACGATCAGCGCGAGATCGTCCTGTCCGCCGAGCGAGAACACCGCGTCGATCAGGTCATGTCGCGCACCGGAGTCGCGCAGGTGCACCTTCAGCCGGTCTGCGAAGAAGGCAATCAAATCGTCGATATATTGGTCGCGATCTGGGCCGACGATGCCCCCGGGGTTCTGTGCCACCAGGATGTCGGCTTGCCCCAGGAACTTTCGGAGCGGCAACCGCAAATCATTCTCCAAGACGATCCGGATGACGCCGAGCGCGGCGCGCCGCAACTGATAGGGATCGCCCGAGCCGGTCGGCTTCTCCCCGATCGCCCAGAACCCCACCAGCGTATCGAGCTTGTCGGCGAGCGCCACGGCGATGGCGACCGCGTCGCCCTGCTCCTCGCGCGGCACCGTGTCGGACGGACCCTTCGGCTTGTAGTGCAACTCGATGGCGCGCGCGATCTCGGACTTCGTCCCGACGGCTTCGGCGTAGTAGCGGCCCATCAGCCCCTGCAACTCCGGAAACTCGCCGACCATCCCCGATACCAGGTCGGCCTTGCAAAGCTGTGCCGCCCGCCGCGCATCTTCCGGCACCGCATCGACCGCGCCCGCGATCTGCGCGGCAAGCTCCTGGATGCGCTCCACGCGGTCCCACTGCGAGCCCAATTTCTCGTGGAACGTGATGCCGCGTAAGGCACCCCACATCTCGTCGAGGGGATGTTTGAGGTCCTGGTCCCAGAAGAACTTGGCATCCGACAACCGCGCGCGGATCACCTTCTCGTTGCCCGCCACGATCGCCGCGCCGCCGTCCTTGGCCTTGAGGTTCGTCACCAGAAGGAACCGGTTGGCGAGCTTGCCCGTCTTCGGGTCCTTCAGCGAAAAGCATTTCTGGTGGTTCTTCATCGCCGTCGTCAGGCACTCGCCGGGAACGTTGAGGAACGCCGCGTCGAACGTGCCCATCAGCACCGTCGGCCATTCGGTGAGGCCCGCATTTTCCGCCAGTAGTGCCTCGTCCTCGACCAGCGCGAGCCCTGCCTCCTTGGCGAGCGCGCGCGCCTGCTTGCCGATCGTCTCGATGCGCTCCGACGTGAGCAGCATCACCTTGTGCGCCTTGAGCGCCTTCCAGTAGTCGGCCGCGTCCTTGACCTCGAACGGCGTGTTGCCGTGGAAGCGATGCCCCTGCGTCGTGCGCCCGCTTGCCACGCCGCCGACCTCGAACGGGACAATCTCGCCGTCGACGAGGCAGATGATCGAATGCAGCGGCCTGACCCACTGGAACGACGCCGAGCCCCAGCGCATCGATTTCGGCCAGGGAAACTTGTTGCACACCGCGGGGACCGCCTCAGCGACGACATCGGCCAGTGTCCGCCCCGGCCGCTCGATGCGCGCGACGTAGTAGTCGCCCTTCTTGGCGTCGCTGACGATCTCCGCCTGGTCGAGCGAGGCGAGCCCGGCCGCCTTCAGGAAGCCGGCTACGGCCTGCTCCGGTGCGCCCACCCGCGGCCCCTTGCGCTCCTCGCTGACGCCCGCCGACTTTTCCGGCAGCCCGTCCGCGATCATGACCAGCCGGCGCGGGGTCGCGTAGGCGTGCGCTTCGCTCGGCTCCAGGCCCTGTGCCTTGAGCCCGTCCAGCACGAGGCGCTTCAGGTCCTCCGCGGCCCGCTGTTGCATGCGGGCAGGGATCTCCTCGGAGAAGAGCTCGAGCAGGAGTTGGGGCATGGCAGTCTCTCGATCGTGTCGCCGGGGGGCATCGTCAAGCGCCCGTCATAGCGCGGGAGCGCCCTGGGGCGAAGGGGTTTTGGCCGCCGCCCACCCGCCGTGGCCCACACCGCCAGCCTGCCACTGGACAGATCGCCGCCGGCCTGCCTACGCTGACACGCATAAGGACACCGCCCCGGTGAAGGGCGGACCAATGGAAACGCTGAAAAGGAGAGGGCCATGCGGTCACCTTGGCGCACGTTATCTGTCGGCGCACTCGTGGTGGGCCTCGCGCTCGCCGCGCTCTTCCCCCGTGCCGCCGTCGCCGCCTATCCCGAACGACCGATCAAGATCGTCATCGGCTTCGGACCGGGTAGCGCCGCCGACGTGTCGACCCGTATCCTCGCCGAGGAGTTGAGCAAGACGCTCGGCCAGCGCGTGTTCGTCGAGGGCAAGCCGGGCGCCAGCTCCAACATCGCCGCCGAAAGCGTGATGCGCAGCGATCCCGACGGCTACACGTTGTTTCTGGGCTCGATTGCCAACGTCACCAACGCGATCATCAACAAGGAGCGCGTCGATATCGGCGCGCAGCTGACGCCGATCGCCCGGTTGTGCTCCGTGCCCCTGATCCTCGTCGTCCACCCCAGCGTGAAGGCGACCACCGTTAAGGACCTGATCGCCGTCGCCAAGGCCGAGCCGGGCAAGCTCACTTATGGCAGCCCCGGGCCGGGCACCGCCCCGCACCTGTCGGGCGAGCTGTTCAAGGTCATGACCGGCACGGAGATGGTGCACGTCGCCTACAAGGGCACCGCCCAGGCGGCCCAGGACGTCATCGGCGGCCGTCTCCAGCTGATGTTCGCACCCGCCTCGACCGTCCTCGGCCAGGTTCAGGGCAACACGCTGCGCGGGCTCGCCTGGACGACGCTCGAGCGCGGCGCCGCTCTGCCCAGCCTGCCGACCATGTCGGAAAGCGGCCTGAAGGACTTCGAGACCGTGATCTGGTTCGGGCTGACCGCGCCCAAGGGCCTTCCCGACGACCTGCGCGTGAAGCTCTCCACCGCGATCACCGCCGCCGTCAAATCGCCCGCCGTCGGCAATGCGTTCCGCAAGGCTGGCATCGAGCCGTTCCCTGCCGAGGCGGCCGCCTTCGCCGGCTACATCGCCGCGGAGACGAAGAAGTGGCAGCCGGTGGTCGTCAAGGCCGGGCTCTCCAAGTAGTCATCCGACACCCACGCTGCCCGCCCTTGCTCACGCTTTCGGAGACCGACAGTCCATGGTCCGCATCACCGCCGCCGAGTGCCGTCCCTTCTTCGATGCCGTCACCGAAAAGGCGCTGGAGATGGGCGCGCCCGTCTCCATGGCCGTGGTCGGCCCCGAAGGTCACCTGATCGCGCTGGAGCGCATGGACGACGCCGGCTTCATCACGCCGGAGACGGCACAGGCGAAGGCCTATACGGCGGTCGCGTTTCGCACCATGAGCCCGCGCTTTCCCGACGGCCTCGTCATCCAGAAGTGGTTCATGGAGCGCAACCCGCAGATGATGGTGGCGACGTCCATGATGAAGAACGGCATGGTTGTCGCCTCGGGTGGCTGCGCGCCGATCTTCAAGGGCGACACGCTGGTCGGCGCCTTCGGCATCTCCGGCGGGACGTCGGACCAGGACGAGGTGATGGCGCACCACGCGTGCGCCAGATGCGGCTGGTCGATCAGGGCTGCGACCGACACCACGTCCGAGGACGTCAAGACGCACATCCGTGAACTCTATGCCCGCGCCGGAATCAAGAACCGCGAGATCTGAGCCGCCGGCAGCGTCTTCAGCCCGCTTTCGCAGGCGCCGGCCCGACGAGATCGGGCACGAACTTGCGCGCGATGTCGTCTGTAGCGCCGGTCGCGGAGAGATAGCCGGTACCCACCGCGATCAGCGCGAGAGCGAACCAGAATACGGCGCGTTGCCGGCGCCACAGAACCGCCCACGCAAGCACGGCAAGCGGCAGCGCGATGATGGCGGCTCCAACGATCTTGGGCGTCAGCATGATGCGCGATTCCCTCCATCCAGCCATTTAGCCTACGACGTCAGGAAGGCGGCCACCAGCCAGATCGCGGTCCCGATGGCCAGCACCCACATGATGAGCCCGGCAGCCTTGACGCCGATGTAGGCCAGCGCCGACACGAACGCAAATGACGCCAACAGCCCGATCGCCTTGTGCTGGCGGGTGGCGGTCGTCAGGCGGGCGACGACGAGGCCGACCGTGATGGCCGCCGCCAGGACGAGCCCGACCGCACCCATCTCCTGCCCGGTTTGCGGGACGTCGAACCCCCAGGCCGCCGGTGCGACCAGAACCACTCCTGGCATCATCCTTCCCTCCTCCGCGGGTGCCGGCAGGCCATTCGCGGCATGTGTGTCACCGCCACCCCGTCCCCCCGATTGCCCCCTGGCCGGGACGCGGTCAAGGTGGCATCGTCGGTCGCGTCGACAGCCCGGCTGGACCGGTGACGAGCCTCAGGGCCAACCTATCGGGCCAAATCATCCGGCCATCGCGTCATGGAGATCGAAGATGTCCCGCTGGCTGCTCGTCTTGTTGGCTCTGCTTGCATCGGGATATGCCCGCCCCGTTCAGGCCACGAGCCCCCGCAGCCCCACGGCCGAGCTGTTCGCAGCCGTCTCCGCCGGCAACGCCGACCGCGTACGCGCGCTGGTCGCTGCGAAGACGCCGCTGGAAGCACGCGACAGCCAGGGCCGCACGGCGCTTCTGGTCGCGGTCGATCTCGGCGACACCGCGATTGCCAAGGCGTTGATCGCCGCCGGTGCCGACGTCAACGCGGTCGCCGCCAACATGGACACGCCCTGGCTGTTGGCCGGCGCGCGCGGCCATGCCGCAATGCTCCAAGCGATGATCCCCGCCGGCCCCGACGTCAAACGCGTCAACCGCTACGGCGGCAGCGCGCTGATCCCGGCCTGCGAGCGCGGCCACGTCGAAGCGATCAAGGTGCTGCTGACGACCAGGATCGACGTCGACCTCGTCAACAACCTCGGTTGGACGTGCCTGCTGGAGATCGTCGTGCTCGGCAACGGCGGCCCGCCTCACGTCGAGGCAACGCGGCTCGTGCTGGCGGCCGGCGCCAATCCCAACATCGCCGATCGCGACGGCGTCACCCCGCTCGCACACGCACGCGGCAAGGGCCAGACGGACGTCGCCGCGCTCATCGCCGCCGCCGGGGGCAGGTAGCGCGCCACGCGGTCGCGACACCGCGAACGGGAAGGACACGCCGATGGCACCAACGCTCGCCTTCAATCACGTTGGCCTCACCGTGCCCGACATCTTCGCCGCCATCGACTGGTACAGCGCCGTGTTCGGCGCGCGCCACATCATGGGGCCCCGCCTGCTTGCCGCCAACCAGGCCGCGACCCACGAGACGCCCTCGATCTTCGGTCCACGCTTTGCCAAGGCCTATCAGGCCCATCTCCTGCTCGCCAACGGCGTCGGCCTGGAGCTGTTTCAGTTCGTCGATCCGCCGGTCGAAATGCCCGCGGAGACCATGCCCTACCGGGTGCGCGGGCCCTTCCACATCGCGCTCACTTGCCCCGATGTCGACGGCCTCGCGCAGACGATCGTCGCCAAGGGCGGCCGCATCCGCAGTGGTCCTGTCGACTTCGTCCCGGGCCGTCTATGGCGTCTGTGCTATTGCGAGGATCCCTGGGGCACGGTGGTCGAGATCATGTCCGCTTCCTACGCGGAGATGTTCGCCAACTGGCCGCAACCCGGCATGACCGAGACGCCGACGTTCATTCCCCGTCCACCCCCGTGATGTCGTCGGGCCCGCCGGTCGCAGACGCGTCCCCGCTGAGCCTGGCATGATCGACGCCGCCGCGCTCGTCGAACACGAAACACGCGCCGCGCCAGAGGCTCTCAGCCTCCGGCACCTCGGCCAGATAGCGAAGAATACCGCCTTCCAGGTGATAGACCTCGCCGAACCCGTGCGCGATGAGATGCGCCGACGCCTTCTCGCAGCGGATGCCGCCGGTGCAGAACATCGCGATCTTCGTGTGCCGGCCGGGATCGAGATTTCCCGCCACCCACGCCGGCCATTCTCCGAACGACTTGAGGTCGGGATCGACGGCGCGCGCAAAGGTCCCTTCCGCCACCTCGTAAGCGTTGCGCGTGTCCACCACGAGCACGTCGGGATCCGCGATCAGCGTGTTCCAGTCGGCCGGCGCCACGTACGTGCCGACGCGCTGCGTGGGATCGGCCTCCGGCGCGCCGAGTGTGATGATCTCGCGCTTCAACCGCACCTTCAGTCGCTTGAACGGGTGTGCCGGCGCCGTCGCGTCCTTCGTCGCCAGATCCCCAAAGCGCGGGTCGGCGCGCAGCATCGTCAGGAACGAAGCCATCGCGTCAGGGCGCGCCGAGACCGTTCCGTTGATGCCCTCCGGCGCGACCAGGATCGTCCCCTTCATGTCGCGTGCGGCCATCTCGTCTCTGAGCCGGTCCCTGAGCGCCGGCGCATCCGCGATCGCGACGAACTTGTAGAAGGCGGAGATGGTCACGGTCATGGGCGGGAAAGGGGCTGAACTGGGGGCTGACGGCGGTGCCAGAGGCGCGCCGGCCGACTGATACACGAGGACGCGGGCAGGGGAAACTGCCGCTCGTCTGGCGCCTGATCGCGGGCTGACCGCGGCCGCGCGAGAGACTATGATCGAAAAAACCCGCTCGGGAGCCCCGAATGTTCAAACTCTACTTCAAGCCCGGTTCGAGCTCCATGGCGCCGCATATCGCGCTCTATGAGGTCGGCTGCCCCTTTGAGGCCATCTACCTGTCGCCCCTGAAAAAGGAGCAGCAGACGCCGGAGTATCTGGCGATCAACGCGGAAGGCAAGGTCCCCACGCTGATGATCGACGGCAAGCCGCTGACCGAGGTGCTGGCGATCCTGGTCTATCTGGCGCGGCGCTTTCCTCAGGCCGGCCTGTTGCCGGCAGGCGGCCTGGACGCCGAAGCCGAGATGCTCTCGTGGATGTCGTATCTGGCCGCCACCGTCCATCCCGCGCGCCAGAAGGGGCCGGAGAACGCGGCAAAGATCTGGTCTCTCGTCGAGCAGCGGCTGGCAGGGCGCATCTGGACCGTCGGCGACCACTACACGATCGCGGACATCCACCTGTTCCGTCTCTATTGGCGCTACATCAACTTCCCGCCGCCCGTGATCGGCAGCTACCCCGCACTCGATGCGCACTACGCCCGCGTCATGGCGCGCCCGGCTGTGCAAAAGACCTGCGAGGTCGAAAGCGCCATCGGCTACAACCTGCCGGTCTGAGAGGTTCAGCGACATGACCAGCCCGAAGACGGCGTTTCCCGCGCTCGCGGCAAAGCGCTACACCGCCGAGGACTTCGCCGCGGTGCAGGAGATCTATCACAGCCGCGGCTGGACCGACGGCTTGCCGATCGTGCCGCCGACCGAGGCCAGCGTCGCCGCCTGTCTGGCGTGGGCCGGCATGCCGCCTGACGAGTTGATCGGCATCGAGCCCGTGCGCGCGCTGCCGGTCACCGCCGAAAAGCTCGCGATAAACGCCGTCATGGCCGGCTGCCTGCCGATGCATTTTCCCGTCGTTGTCGCCGCCTGGCGCGCCATGCTCCAGGACGAGTTTCTGCTGCACGGCATTTCCTCCAGCACCGGCGGCTGCGCGGTGCTCGTCGTCATCAACGGCCCGATTCGGCTCGAGATCGGCGCGTCGGGCACCTTCAACGCGCTCGGCAATTCCGACCGCGCCACCGCTGTCGTCGGCCGCGCGATCAGACTGTCGCTGATCAACCTGATGGACGTGCGCGCCGGCGACATCGACCGCTCCACCCTCGGCCACCCCGGCAAATTCAGCTATTGCCTCGCCGAGGACGAGGAGGACACGACGTGGCAGCCGCTGTCCGTCGTGCGCGGCGTGCCCGAAGGACTGTCCGCCGTCACCGTCTTCGCCGGCCTCGCGCCGCGCCAGATCATGAACGAGTGGACGACCGACCCCAAGGAGATCCTGGAGACGTTCGCCGCCGAGATGCGCGCCAACCAGCTCACCTATTCGATCTACGGCGGCAACTACGCCATCGTCGTCGCCAAGCAGATCCGCGATCACATCCAGGCGGCCGGCTGGACGAAGGCCGACATCGCAGAATTCCTCTTCGAGCGCGCGCGCGTGGAGCGCCGTCAGTGGGCCGACGTCGGCAAGGGTGCGATCGTGCGCGACAGGCCGGGCAAGGTGCATCCCGCGCTGACGTCGCCGGACGACCTCCTGGTGATCGCGGCCGGCGGACCGGCCGGCGGCTTCGGTGCGGTGATCGCACCGTGGATGGGCTCCAAGACACGCGCCGTCACGGCGGCGATCGGGGCCTGCTTGGACTGCACGCCGCCACCCAAATCCGGCGCGGCGTCCTGAGCCCGCTTGGCAGCGCCGACCGGATCGGCGTAGTAAGAAGCACAGACCTCGCCGCAGCGGGAGCCGGACCATGACCATCGAAGTCCTCGATCCGACCAACGAGCGGGCCGACGCGACGCTGACGCTCGCCCCGCGCCTGACCACGCTGCAAGGCGCAACGGTCGGCATCGTCACCAATGCCAAGGAAGGCACGCGGGGCTATTTCAGCCACCTCGACCGCCTGCTGCGCTCCGAGCTCGGCGTGCGCGACGTGGTGTGGACGACGAAAGCCAACTACAGCGCACCCGCCCAGCGGGAAATCGTCGACCGAATGAAGGAATGGCAGGTCGTCGTCGCTGGCGTCGGCGATTGAGGCAGTTGCGCGTCGTGCAGTCTGCACGACACCATCGCAGGTGAGCGCCAAGGCGTCCCCGCCGTCGGCGTCATGACATCGAGCTTCGTCAGCGCAGCCGAGCTGATGGCGCGCGTGCTGGGCTATCCGGGCTTTGCGTTCGCCGTCATCGACCACCCGATCTCCAGCGCGTCGGATGCCGACCTCGAAGCGCAGGCCCGCGCCACGATCGAGCAGATGCGCACGTTGCTGCTCGCGCATTGACGCAGCCAGTACGTCGATGCGGGCAGTGTACGAGCGCGGCCAAAGTCGGGCAGCGTCTGGCTTCATGCACGCGACAGGGAGACCGGCCATGAACGACCAATTCATGCAACGCGCCCTCGATATGGCCCGCGACGCCATCGGCAAGCCGGGCCAGCTGCCCTACGCGGCCGTCGTGGTGCGCGGCGACACGATTATCGGCGAAGGCATCAACCGCTCGCGGGAGCAGTTCGATCCGACCTCGCATGGCGAGATCGAGGCGGTGAAGGCAGCCTGCCAGGCGCTGTCCACGACGCGGCTCGACGGCACGGAGCTTTACTCGTCGTGCGAGCCGTGCGCGATGTGCGTCGCCACCATGTATCTCGCCGGCATCGAGCGGTTCTATTTCGCAGCGTCCCTCGCCGACAGCACGGCGATGTATGCGCGCCTCGTCGCACACGATCCGGCATGGACGCGGCGCATCGAGCCCGACGAACTCGCCCGCCAGGTCGCCCTCGCGCCCTCCGACCGGACGATGCCGGGCCTCGCCCTGCGCCAGCCCGACGGCATCGCCGTCCTCGACGCCTTCGCGCGGCATGTTGTTGGCCGGTGAGGGTGAAGCGGCGACGCATCTCACCTCATTGCGTCAGTGCTCTGGAAATTTATAAGTCAGAACAGGTGGTTGTTGCCAAATCGCACTATCGGCCGTCTGCGCGCTCATACAACATGCAGATGTTGCGGCAGAACGAGTGTGTGAGGTGGCGTATGAAGAGATGGTTGGCCATCGCTGTCGTCGCGACAGCAACGGGTACCGCCGCGCAGGCGGCGGACCTGGGCGGAATGCGACGCGGCAGCGTGAAGGATGAAGCCCCGGTCACCTATAGCCGGCCTATGTCATGGACGGGCTTCTACATCGGCGCGCACGTTGGTGGAGGTTGGGGCGATGTTGATTGGACGCGCGTCAGCGATACCTCGGCCTGGTTCGAACTCGGCCCCCGGCTCGCGGTTCTCCCACGATCTTGACGGCTGGCTTGCCGGTGGCCAAGCGGGCTTCAACTGGCAGACGGGCCCTTGGGTCCTGGGGGCAGAGGTAAGCGTTTCGGGGGGTGACCTCGCCGGCAGTTCGCAAAGCGTCGTTAGTGCCACAGATGACCGGCTCAAGACCGAAGTCGGTACGCTCGTCACGGTGGTAGGTCGTCTCGGCTACGCCTGGGATCGCTGGCTCGCCTACGCAAAGGCCGGATATGCGGGCGCCAACGTGAAGTTCTCGGCGAGCGATATCGGCGGCGGCGGGCCAAGCGGATCGACGTCCGACAGCGACTTCGAGAACGGCTACACACTCGGCGCCGGTCTCGAATACATGCTGACGAGCAACCTTTCTCTGGGCGTCGACTACAGCTTCGTCAGCCTCACCGATGCGCGGCGCAGCTTTGGTGACGGCGCCGGTCAGAATATCACGCTTAATCGCGATGATCTGGACGTTCACGCGGTGACTGCGCGGATCAACTACCGCTTCAATTGATGGAGGCGCTTGAGGCGCTTCAGAAGTGGCACAAGCTGAGGTGATGTTCGCACCATGGCGGATCGCCAGTCGCCGTTTGAGGTAAGAGCCCCGGCCTTGTCTACGTCCACTTAATGCCCGCCATCTCCTGCAGCAGCAGCGAGATGGCCGCGGTGTCCTGCTCGCCCATGCCGCGGGCCAAAGCGGCGGTGTAGAGCGGCAGCGAGGCCGTGAACATCGGCACGGGGCAGTCGATGTCGTTGGCAAAGGCGCCGATCACCTTCAGGTCCTTGCGGAAGAGATCCATCGGCGCGGTGCGCACGGGCAGGTATTCGTTGGCGATCAGCATCTCCTTGCGCGCCTCCATCGCACGCGAGCCGCCCGCCCCGTCCATGATCACGTCGTAGGTCTGCGCCGGATCGAGGCCCGACTTGCGCGCCAGCGCGAACGCCTCGCCCGCAGCCGCCGTGTGGATAGCGACCAGCAGGTTGGCGATGTACTTCATCTTCGAACCGTTGCCGAACGCGCCGAGATAATGCGGCGCGCGCGAGAAGCCGTTGAAGGCCGGCAGGCATTTCTCATAGGCCCATTTCTCGCCGCTGGCGTAGACCAGCACGTCGCGGATCATCGCGCGGTTGGACGAGCCCGACAGCGGGCAATCGAGCATCGTGATGCCGACCTGCGCGAGCCGGTCGTGGGCGGCCTGCTTGTCGTCGAGCGGCAGCGTGCTCGTCTCGGCCAGCACGCGCTTCCTGCGTGGCGCGCTCTCCAAATCGGAGACGACCTCGTGGAGCGCAGCCGCGTTTGGCATCGAGGTGATTAGAACGTCGGCGGCTGCCGCGACCTCGGCATTGCCCTCCTTGGGATGACCGCCGTACTTGGCGAGGTTGGCGCGGGCGGGATTGGCAATGTCATAGCCGACGACATCGAGGCCCGCCTCGACCATGTTCTTGGCCATGGCGGCGCCCATGATGCCGACGCCGATCAGCCCGATCGTGTTCTCTGGCGCTGTCGTCATGGTTCTCTCCCCTGGCTCAGAGCCGATAGATGCGCGCCGCGTTGTCGTGCAGGATCGCGCGGCGCTCGCCCGCCGTACAGCCGGCGAGGCACGCCTTGATGATGCGGATCTGGTCGGCGTAGGTCGACCACATGCGCTCGATGGGAAAGTTGGAGCCGAACAGGCAACGCTCGGACCCGAACATGGCGATCGTCTCATCGACCACCGGCTTCCACACATCGACACTTGCCACGTGCTCGAACGTCGACAGCCCCGACAGCTTGGACACGACGTTCGCGCACGACGCCAGATCCTTCATGCCCGTGCGCCATGCGGCCCATCCGGCTTCGCTCTTGTTCTCGAGCATGCCGGCGTGCTGCAGGATGAAGGTGATGCCGGGAAAGTCGCGCGCGAGCCTCGCCGCATCCGCCATCTGGCTGGAGAACACCTGCAGCTCGAAGTTCAAGCCGCGCTTCTCCACCGACGCCAGACCCGCGCGCCAGTCCTCGTCGTTCATCACATCGGGTTTTGACGCGAAGCGGTATTCCGGCTTTTCGTGCCAATGCAACTGCTGGCGGATCGAAACGAGGTTGCAGCACTCCTGCAATTGATCGAGCGTGTCCTCGACATCGGGCTGGGACAGGTTGGCGAACGCCGCCACCGCATGCGGGAAGCCATGCGCATCGGCTTCCGACTGCACCCAGCGCGCTTCCTCGATCTCCTTGCCCGGAAGCACGTTGACTTGGATATAGACCGACTTGACGACGCCCTGCGGCACCACGTCGGCCATGTAGTCCTTGGCGAAGTAATCGTATTTCAGCTTGGAATAGTCACCGAAGATGCGCTTCACCGGCGCGCCCTGCATCCAGGGGAGTTCGTTGAGGCGCCAGATGTGGTGATGGGCGTCGATGATGGGCTCTTGGGCGTCGCTCACTTGGCTGTCTCCCCGGTCGCGGTTGTGCTTGCCGCGATTAGGCGCGATCGTGCAGGCGAGCGCAAGGGGGCGCGGTCAATCGAGCGACGTCTGCCTGAGCCTGAGCGCGTTGCCGATCACACTGACCGACGACAGCGACATCGCCGCTGCCGCGATCATCGGCGACAGCAGAATGCCGAGGACGGGATACAGCACGCCTGCCGCGATCGGCACGCCCGCCGCATTGTAGACGAAGGCGAAGAACAGGTTCTGCCGGATGTTCGCCATCGTCGCTTCCGAAAGGCGGCGCGCCCGCACGATTCCGTCGAGATCGCCCTTCACCAGCGTCACGCCCGCGCTCTCGATCGCAACGTCGGTGCCGGTGCCCATCGCGATGCCGACATCGGCCGAGGCGAGTGCCGGCGCGTCGTTGATGCCGTCGCCGGCCATCGCGACGACGCGGCCTTCGCCCTTGAGGCGAGCAACGACCGCCGCCTTGTCCTCCGGCAGGACGTCCGCCTCCACGTCTGTGATCCCAAGCTTTCTCGCCACCGCCTCCGCCGTCGTCCGGTTGTCCCCGGTCAGCATGACGATACGCAAACCCTCCGCGCGCAGCGCCTCGAGCGTGGCGGCGGCATTCGCCTTGATCGGGTCGGCGATGGCGAGGATGCCGGCCGGCTTGCCGTCGATCGCCGCGAAGATCGCCGTCGCGCCATCGCGGCGCATGTCGTCGGCTTGCGGCCGCGAGCGGCGAGACGTCGATCCCCAGTTCGGCCAGAAATGCCGCCGAGCCGACGGCGACGCGCCGCCGCTCGACCATACCAACCGCGCCCTTGCCGCTGGTCGCTGAAAAGCCGCGGACCGGTGGCATGGCGAGGCCTTTTTCCTCGGCGGCGGCGACGATGGCGTGGGCCAGCGGATGTTCGCTCGCCCGCTCCACGCCCGCCACGAGCCGCAGCATGTCGCTCTCCGACACGCCCTCGCTTGGCACGATGGCGGTCACCTTCGGCTTGCCCTCCGTCAGCGTACCCGTCTTGTCGAGGACGAGCGTGTCGACGGCTTCCAGCCGCTCCAGCGCCTGTGCGTCGCGCATCAGCACGCCCGCCTGCGCCCCGCGGCCCATGCCGACCATGATCGACATCGGCGTGGCGAGCCCCAGCGCGCAGGGGCAAGCGATGATCAGCACGGCGACCGCGGCGACGATGGCGTAGGTGAAGCGCGGCTCCGGCCCCCAGATCATCCAGGCGATGAACGCGAGGACTGCGGCGGCGAGGACCGCCGGAACGAACCAGCCCGCCACCTGGTCGGCCAGCCGCTGGATCGGCGCGCGGCTGCGCTGTGCCTTGGCCACGGCCTCCACGATGCGCGACAGCATGGTGTCACGGCCGACGCGCTTGGCCTCCACGACGAGACCGCCGGACTGCGAGAGGGTGCCGCCGATTACGGCGTCGCCCGCCCGCTTGGTCACCGGCATGGATTCGCCCGTCACCATGGATTCGTCGACCGCGCCTTCGCCCTCCACGATCTCCGCGTCGACCGGCACTTTCTCTCCGGGTCGCACCCGCAGCCGATCCCCGACCGCGACCGCGTCGAGAGACACCTCTTCCTCCCTGCCGTCGGCGGCGATGCGCCGCGCGGTCTTGGGTGCAAGGTCGAGCAGCGCGCGAATGGCGGTGCCGGTCGCTCGCGCGCGCGCAGTTCCAGCACCTGTCCCAGCAGCACCAGCACGATGATCACTGCGGCGGCCTCGAAGTAGACCGCGACCGTGCCGTGGTGCCCACGAAACGTCTCGGGAAAGAGTCCGGGCGCGAACAGCGCCACGACGCTGTAGAGATAGGCCGTACCCGTGCCGATCGCGATCAGCGTGAACATGTTGAGGTTGCCGGTCTGCACGCGACCGCCAGCCGCGCTCGAAGAACGGCCAGCCGGCCCACAGCACCACCGGCGTGGCGAGCACGAACTGGACCCAGGCCGACGCACGAGGCGAGATCAGCGCCGACGTGTCGAAGATGTGGCTGCCCATCTCGAGCAGGAACACCGGCAACGTCAGCGCGAGCCCGATCCAGAACCGGCGCGTCATGTCGACGAGCTCGGGGTTGGGACCTGCGTCCGCGCTGAACAGCTCCGGCTCCAGCGCCATGCCGCAGATCGGACAGGTGCCCGGTCCGACCTGCCGGATCTCCGGATCCATCGGGCAGGTGTAGATCGTGCCCTCCGGCACCTCGGGCTCGGGTTCGGCGGCTTTCTCGCCCAGATAGCGGCCGGGGTCGGCGGCGAACTTGGTCCGGCAGCTTGGGTTGCAGAAATAGTAGGTGTCGCCCTTGTGCTCGTGCGTGTGCTTTGCGCCCTCGATCGTGACGGTCATGCCGCAAACGGGATCGATCGCGGTCCTGAGCGGTGACGCCTCGGCAGCGGCGGGCGATGTCGACGGCTGGCCGTGATCGTGGTGCGGGCTGTGCGCGCACATGGCGGGGTCTCCCGACGTCGGACTGTTACCCCCATAGGGTATCCGGGTTGACGGCTATACCCCCTCCGGGTATCTGTCAAGCATGCAGGACGACACCAAGACAGCTTGTCTCAAGCGCCTCACCCGCATCGAGGGTCAGGTGCGCGGCCTCCTCCGGATGGTCGAGGAGGACCGCTATTGCATCGACACCATCACGCAGATCTCCGCGGTCCGCGCCGCGCTGCGGCGCGTGGAGGAGGAGATCCTGCGCGATCACGTCGGCCATTGCGTCAAGCACGCGATGCAGTCCGGCGACGCCGGTGAGCAGCAGGCCAAGATCGACGAGTTGATGGAAGTCCTGGCCCGCGCGCAGCGCTGAGCGCGCACGCGCGCCACAGCGAGCGCGAGAGAGGGGCTGACAGCGGCCCGCTGCTGCGGCACACTCGCCCTCTAATCGGAAAGTGAAGAGGTGAGCAGATGACGCGCGGGTATCACGATATCGGTGGCGATCCGGCTGGACCGATCCCCAAGGAGCAGCTGCCCTGGTTGCATTGGGAGAAGCAGACCGAAGCCATTCGCTCCATTCTCGGTGACGGCTCGCGGCGCATGGTCTCGCTCGACGAACTGCGCTTCGGCTTCGAAAGCTTCGGCGCCGACAAGTACCGCACGCTGTCGTTCTACCGGCGCCGGCTCGAGGCCATGCTCGACGTGCTCGAGAAGAAGGGTGTCCTCACCCGCGCCGAGGTCGAGCAGCGTGCCGCCGAGATCGCCGGGCGCGCCGGCGGCGCGACGCTTCGGAGCTGACGCGACATGCCGCGCTACACCATAGGACAGCAGGTCGAGGTGCTCGAACTCAACAAGTCCGGCCACATCCGCACGCCCCAGTACGTCCGCCGGAAGATCGGGACGGTCGTCCAGTACTGCGGCACGTTCCTCAACCCCGAAGACCTCGCGAACGGCAACTCAGGCGGTCCCGCCGTCGAGAACTATCGCGTCGCCTTCCGCCAGAAGGACATCTGGCCCGACTACGACGGTTCCGACAAGGACACGCTCGTCATCGAACTCTATCATCATTGGCTGGCCCCGGCGTGACGCCACGCAAGGAGGGAATGTAGATGACCGCATCGCACGACGACCACACCCATGCCCACGGCCAAGACGACGGCCACCACCACGATCCCCACGATCACCGCCACGAGCCCGGTCACGTCGTCGACGACGAGCCGGCCGCACTGGAGGCGCAGCGTATGATCGACGCGCTGCAGGAGCTGCTGATCGAGCGCCACGTGCTGACGGCCGAGGAGGTCCGCCAGCAGATCGAGCGGATGGAATCGCCCGGCGTGCATCTGGGTGCGCGCATTGTGGCGCGCGCTTGGACCGACGACGGCTTCCGCCAGCGCCTGCTGGAGGACGGCAAGAAGGCCGCTGCCGAGCTTGGCATCACCGTAGGCGAGGCGCACCTGCAGGTCGTCGACAACACCGCGGAACGCCACAACCTTCTCGTCTGCACATTGTGCTCGTGTTACCCGCGCTCCGTCCTCGGCCAGCCGCCGTCCTGGTACATGTCCAAGCATTACCGCGCCCGCGCCGTGAACGAGCCGCGCGCCGTGCTCAAGGAGTTCGGCGTCGCCCTCTCCGACGACATCGAGGTCCAGGTCCACGATTCCAACGCCGACCTGCGCTACATCGTGCTGCCGCTGCGGCCCGAAGGCACCGAAGGCTGGAGCGAGGAGCAGCTGGCCGATCTCGTGACGCGCGATGCCCTGGTCGGCACCGCCATTCCCAAGGCGCAGTGACGAGGCGTTCGTGAAGGGATCGCGAACCGCAGAAGCAATCGGACATAACGAATGACACAGGGCTGGGAGACGCACATATGACGCATCATGTATCGGGCCGCGCCATCGCGCGCGCAGGCTTGGCCGCGGTCGCGGCAATGGCAGCACCGGGCCTGGCGAACGCCCATCACCCCATGGGTGGCGCCACGCCGTCCACGCTGATGGAAGGCCTCTTGTCGGGCCTCGGACACCCCGTGCTCGGGCCCGACCATTTGGCCTTCATCGTCGGCATCGCCCTGTTGATGGCCGCGAGCCGGCGCTGGGCGAGCTTGCCGCTGGTCTTCGTCGCCTTGCTCGTCCCCGGCGTCCTGGCGCACGGCGCCGGCATCGCCATCGGTCCGGCCGAGCTCTACGTGGCGCTATCCGTGCTGCTGATCGGCCTGGCGCTCCTGGTCGAGCCCAGGCTGCCCTCGATCGCCGGCACGGCCGCTGTCGCGCTTGCGGGCTTCTGCCACGGCTACGCGTTCGGTGAGACGATCGTGGGCGCCGAAGCAACGCCGCTGCTCGCCTATCTCGCCGGCCTCTCGGTCGCTCTCATGGTGCTGACGGCGGTGATCGCGTACGCCGCGCGCTCCATCTTTGCGGGTGAAACCGCGCCTGCCTCGCTGCGCTTGGCGGCCGGCGCCGTGCTCGTGGCGGCCGGCGGTGCGCTGACCATGGCGGGCATGGCGGCCTGAAATGACACCGTGACATGGCAGCCTGACATGGCAGCCTGACAAGGGCCCACATCGGCATCGAGGATCGAGGGCACGGCGCAAAGCGCGCCGTGCCTCTTCATGTCTTGGCGTGCTTACTTGAGCGGCTTCTTCTCTGCCTTCATCGGCGCGGCCCTTTTCGCCGGCGCCTTCTTCGCGGCGGCCTTCTTCACCGCCTTCTTCTTCGGCGCAGCCTTGGCAGGGGGCGCCGCACGATCATGACGCATCAGGTCGATGATGCACATGTCGCGGGCCCGGTCTCCGCCGGCATTCGCTGCCGTTGTCCCGCTTGCCAGAATGGCCACGCCGATCGCGGCCGCCGTCAGCGCAAGTCGCATGGTGGTCTCTCTCCCATCTGACCTGCACGCAGCCCGAAGGCATCATGCCCTCGGCCGCCCGCGGCAGGTGCGACGAAGAATCTAGCCGCGCTGACGCTTCGGACCAGGTAAAGACCTAGGGAATATTGCGTATTAACAATAACGGTCTGCGCACGTCGGTCGCAGCGCCGTCGCGCCTTCGCCGCCATTTCTCCCAGCCCCGGACCCGGCCGGGCCACATTGGCATGACCATGTTCCGCCTGCGGCGCTGCGGGCCTTTAGGGGTGCGTCTGCGCGAAGCGGGGCAGACGGAAGATGCTGGGAATTCTGCGTCTATTCACGCGACTGGCCGAGGCGACGCTGGCGTTGCCGGCGCGGCTGCTGCGCGCGCTGCTCGTCACCGTCGTCTTCAATCCCCGGCTCGGCCCGCTGCGCTACGTCGTGTTTGCAGCCGGCGCCTACGTCTGTTCGCGATCACCCTCGTCTACGTCGTGGCGCCGGTGCGCGGCATCGTCGGCCACTACTACCTCGCCGACAAGCTGCGCTACGACGCCGAGCGCTGGCTCGCCACCGCCATCTACGACGCCAACGGCAATTTCGTCGGCACCTTCGACCCGCGCCTCGACAGCCGCCGCGACGTCAACTACACCGGCCGCACCATCGAGATCGGCGACTACGACGGCCAACCCCGACCACAAGTCGATCCCCGTCCGCGAGGTGCCGGAGCACTACTGGCAGTGCCTGACGTTACCACGAGGATCGCTACATCGGCAGCTGGCTCAATCCCTACGGCATCGATCTCCACGGCGTCCTCAAGATCCCGTATTCCACGCTGCGCCGCTCGCTCGCGCTGAAGCGCCCGAGCCTCGGCGTCGGCGGCTCCACGCTGCCGATGCAGTTCGTGCGCGTCATCTACAAGACCCCGCCCTCCACGCAGCGAGGGCGCCCTCACCAAGCTCGGCCGCAAGATGCGCGAGTGGTGGCTGGCGCCTGTGCATCTATCACGAGCTGACGCTGGGCGGCGACGACACGCCGCTCAAGCAGCTGGGCGGCCAACCACCTCTGGCTGGCGCAGCGCACCGGCGGCTCGCCGCTGCACGGCGTCGAGATGACGAGCCGCATCGTGTTCGGCAAGGAGGCCAAGGATCTCTCCATCGCCGAGCAGTTCGTGCTCGCCTCCGCCGTCAACAAGCCGATCATCCTGCTGGAAGGCAGCGAGCGCCTGAACGCGGTCCGCCTCGACCGCTGGCACTACATCACCGAGGTGCGCGCCCGATCTGCGCCGACCGGCTGCTGGCCGACGAGGAGACGCAGAAGAAGGTCTATTTCGAGCTCGTCGGCCTCGCCGGCGGTCCGCCCGATCCGCGCGTCAAGCCCAAGGCTGCAGGAGGCGCTCGAGCAGCTACGCCCCGCAGGTGGCCAAGCGCGCGCAGGCCAACCCCGTCGTCCGCGCCAACGTGCTGATGCCGGCCGCGCGCTTCGGACTGCGCGAGGAGATGAAGCAGCCTTCGGCGACGGCTGGCGCGAGCACGTGCGCGGCGTCACCTCCACCTTCGACGCCGTCGAGAACCTCGCCTTCGACCGCGCCCTGGAAGCCGCGCTGCCCGCCCTCGATCGCGCGCTCCAGGCACGCATCGATTCCGGCTACACGCTCGATCCCGCGCGCATCGACGCCACGCGTCAGATGCCCCACGTCGTCGTCGTCGCCGCCAACCACAAAGGCGAGATCGTCCGCTATTACGAGAACTACCAGAACACGCCCTACTACGGCTCCGCGCACGCCGTCGATCGCGATACCGGCGTCTACGACGCCACGCGCGAGGGGCGCATGCTCGCCTCCACCGCAAGATGATGCTCGCCATCGGCATCGCCAACGAGCGGCGCGACACGCCCGCCTCGCTCTATCTCGATACCGAGGCGCCCGCGCGCGGTCTGGAGACGTGCGCGCCACCGCGGCAACGAGCGCCGCGGCCGCCGCGCGATCGTCTCCTTCGCATGCTCGCTGAACAATCCCCTGATGCATCGCGGCGCGCACGCTCGGCCAGGCGCGCATCAAGGCCTTGATCGACGCGTTCGGCTTCAACATGCCGCCGGCCGCGGCCAGCGGCGAGGGCACGCCGCCGTCGACCGCCGTCGTGCTCGGCCAGGTCTCCGGCGCGCCGCGCCGCGTCCACCACATGGCCGGCGTCATCCTCGCCTCCTTGATCGGCCAGGGTGCCCGACCCTTGAAGCCGCCCAGCATGGTCAAGGCGTTCGACTTCACCTCCAAGGCCAGCGCCGACGCCCACGCACGCGACACCGCCGGCGCGATCACGCCCGACAAGGTGATCCGCCGCGACGGCCGCGCCATGCTGAAGACGCTGCTGCAGGCGCCGCTGTGCTACAAGGCGAACGGCGCCGCGCACGGCACCTTGAAGTCGATCGCCAATTGGTGTGCGGACGCCCGAGCCGACGTCCGACTGCACTTCGCCAAGACCGGCACGCAGGTCAACGAGGATCCCAACGCGACCGTCGACGTGTCCATCGCCGGGGGCATCCAGTTTCGCAACGGCGCGGCCTACTCCTACGTCGTGCTGGTCGGCACCGGCGCCGCGCGCCAGCCGTGGGCGCGCAGCGTGCATGCCGCACAGGTGACGCCGCTGGTCGAGGTGCTGCTGTCCGATCTGGCTCGGCACGCCACGCGCCATCCTGAGCCAAAGCTCCTGCCGCCACCGCCCGCGCCCGCCCCGGTCGCGTCCGCCGCGCCGGGTGACGCCATCTACCGGCCCGCCGGCGCCACGGTGGCCCGCACCAAAGGCGTCACGCCGCTGTCGGCCGAAGAGCGCCGCCGCGTGTTCGGCACGACGTTCTGACGCTGTGGGGGCGTTCGGCCAATACCGCGTTCCACCTACTCAACGTTCCGCCCAACGCGCAAGCTGCGCTTGCTGCACGCCGCCAGCGGCTCCACAATGTGCCCAACCGGCCCAACGGCCGCACACAACTCGGGGCAGGGGACGCTCACATCATGCGCATCAAGGAAATCCGCGAACGCGCGGTGCCGCTCAAGACCAACCTGCGCAACGCCGCCTTCGCGTTCGACGAGATGACGACGTCGATCGTCGCCGTCGTCACCGACGTCGTGCGCGGCGGCAAACCGATCGTCGGCTACGCCTTCAACTCGACCGGCCGCTACGCCTGCGGCGCGCAGATGCGCGAGCGCTTCATTCCGCGCCTGATGAAGGCCGCCCCCGAGGACGTCACGCTCGACCCCAAGGCCTTCGATCCCGACAAGATGCTCAAGGCCATGATGGTCGGCGAGAAGCCCGGCGGCGACGGCGAGCGCTCGGTCGGCATCGGCACCATCGAGTGCGCCATCTGGGACGCCGTCGCCAAGATCGCCGACGTGCCCGCCTACAAGCTGATCGCGGACCGCTACAACGGCGGGCGCGTCCCCGACCGCATGTTCTGCTACGTCGGCGGCGGCTGGTACGCGCCGGGCAAGACCGTCCAGGATCTCGTCGACGAGGTGAAGCGCTACCGCGACATGGGCTACACGCTGATCAAGGTGAAGGTCGGCGGCGCGCCGATCCCGGAGGATCTCGCCCGCCTCGAAGCCGTCATCAAGGTCGTGGGCGCCGCCGAGCTCGTCGCCGTCGACGCCAACTGCGGCATCCCCGTTGACAAGCGCGCCGACTACGCCAAGGCGTTGCGCCCGCTCGGCCTCAGGTGGTTCGAGGAGGCCGCGCATCCCGTCGACTACCAGGGCAACGCCGACTTCATCGCCGTCTACGGCAACGCGGTCGCGACCGGCGAGAACCTGTTCGCCATCGAGGACGTGCAGAACCTCGTGCGCCACGGCGGCATGCGCCCGCGCATCGACATCATCCAGACCGACATCCCGCAAAGCTACGGCATCGGGCAGGCCGCCCGCATGCTCAAGCTGATCGAAAAGCATGGCTGGCAACCGGCATCCGTGCTGCCGCACGGCGGCAATCAGATGTCGCTCAACCAGGCGATCGGCCTCGGGCTCGGCATGTGCGAGGCCTATCCCGGCGCGTTCGGCGCGTTCGCGGGCTACTGCGACGACCTCGTCGTCGAGGACGGCTGGATGAAATCCGGCGACTGGCCCGGCATGGGCTTCGAGCGTCAGTCGGCGCTGTTTGAGCTGATGGCACCGGTTGGGGCTTGAGAGGAGAGCACGTCGCGGGATGCGGCGTGAAACCGCCTGGCGGCGCTCGGGGACCTTTTTTACTTTGTGCGCCTGCGCGCACGGGTCCCCTGGCCCCTGCTGGCGGGCCCCCGGCCTTCTCCGGGGCAAGCACCCGCCAGACCACCCGTTTTTTTCGATCTCGCCGCCGCCGATCTATCGCAGCCACGCCGCCGACGTATCCTCTAGCGGAACGCAGTGACGCGTCACGTCGCTCCGCTCGACGGAAATGGAACCGTCCCGAAATAGTTCGCGCCTCGTAGTGGTCAAGCCGTGAGCGGGCGGCTCATCGAACAGGCGGCGTGAGGGGAAGCGCCTGGCGGCGCTTGCGAGACCGGTCTCGCGCTCTGCCGGAGGGACGCCCCTCCGGACCTCCCGCCTTTTTCCACTGTAGTGTGCCGCAATCGCGTGCCCCACGCGATCGGTGAAGTGCGGGTTTCAAAAGGGCTGGGCCCTTTTGCGGGAGCGCGAGGGCAGCGCCCTCGCATGCGCAGAGGTCGATCGGCCTGCCGCTGAACCTTTCGTCATCTTGGCGCGACAAACGAGTGTTGGAAGGCGCCCGAGCAATGGAAATGGGGAAGGAAAATGCAGCGAACAATGGCTTTTCGTTCCACGCTGTCGTTGGCGGTTGTCCTGATTGTCACATCCGTCCACACCACGCCGATGCATGCTCAAGAACCCACCCCGTCGGGCAAGGCAGCGCCGGCTCTGTCACCCGAGATTCAGCAGTCCCTGGATGCTGCAATCGAACATTTGTCGCGTCAGATGAATGCCCACACCGCCAGGATGAGAGACATTGAACGCGGCCTCTTCGCCACGCCGCAGAACATCCTCGATCTGTGTCGCACGCCCATGCGGCCCACAAAACACCGCGCCGTGCTGGAGCACTTTCGCGCCACGCGGGACGACCCGGTCAGCCTTCCCACCATAGACTGCATGTTCATGAGAAGCCGGAGCGGCGGCGCACTGCTGTGGAGCTACGAACCCGCTCCCGACAAGAGCTACTACATGCTTCGTGCTCATGAAGGCATGACCCCGGACGGCGCCTTCGCATTTGCGCGCCACCCCCTCAACTTCAATCATCGCCGTGTTCTCAATGGCCCGGACTGGGTCGTCACGCGATCCGTCTTCGAGCCCTTGGATGCCTTTCCGCTGCGGGCAAACGCCACGCTGAACCTCACGGAAGTTGACGAAAGTCGCGTACCGACAACGCTGACGGCAAGGGTCGTCGAGAGCTTCCCCATTTCGCACGAGGTAAACGGCCAAATCAAACAGGTTGAAACGCTGCATATCGTCGTCAAGCAGCTGCCTGCGAAAACGCTTCTCGGCAAGCCGAGCGACCGTCGCAGATGGTACATCTACTCGGAAAAAGCCAACGTGTTCATCCAGCGCTCCCAGGCGCTGACCCGGCAGGATTCGATAAACAAGGCAGCCACGGGCGTCGACAAGAACCTTTCGTTCGTGGCGTACATCAAGGAGGGACGCTACATCCTGAGACTGACGTCAGCGGACCTCGCGCCACTCAGAGGCTATCTCGAGACGTTCGATGTGTGGGCTGTCAATTGACGAGCACGCGAGCGGCGCAATCAAAGCGCCTGGCGGCGCTTGCGAGACATTTTCGGTTTGTTCGCCTGCGCGAACGGGTCTCGCGCTCTGCTGGCGGGACACCCGCCTGACCACCCGTCTTTTGCGGCATCTTCACCGCCGGCTTGTCGCGGCGCCGCTGCTCACCTCACCGCAGCGGAACGAAGTGACGCGTCGCGCTGCTTTGCTGGGGCAAAATTGTGGGTGTCCCCAATTATTCCAATTATTCCTTTGGCCGTAGGCCAACACGCGCGCCCCGGCGGCACAGCGCCGCCGGGGCGCCGGCGCGCGGAACGCGTGTCGCCAGCGCCATCAAAAAAGCCAAGCCGCCCCTCTGACACCCGACGCGTCGCCCCATGTCGGCGGGCGGAGGTCGATGGTCGCGTCGTCGGCGAAGATGTGCGGGGCGATTAGACCGGGCAGGTCGCGGTAGAGGTGGGCGAGCTTGGACAGCCCGCCGCCGAGCACGATCACGTCGGGGTCGAGGATGTTGACGACGTGGGCGAGGCCGCGCGCCAGGCGGTCCGCATGACGCAGGAGCGTCGCCGTGCAGACGGCATCGCCCGCCGCCGCCCGCGCGGCGATGTCTTCGGCGGCGGCGGCTTCGCCCGTGATGCGCGCATGATCGGCCGCAAGCGCGGGCCCCGACACCCAGGTTTCCATACAACCAAGCCGCCCGCACCAGCAGCGCGGGCCGGGGTGCTCGCCGGCGCTGGCCCAGGGCAGGGGGTTGTGGCCCCATTCGCCGCCGATGCCGCGCGGGCCGTCGAGGATGCGGCCGTCGACGACGATGCCCGCGCCGCAACCCGTGCCCAGGATGACGCCGAGCACGATGCGGCGTCCCGCGCCGGCCCCGTCGGTGGCTTCCGACAGCGCAAAGCAGTTGGCGTCGTTGGCCAGGCGCACGGGCCGGCCGAGTGCGGCGGCGATGTCGCGGTCGAGCGGCCGGCCGTTGAGCCAGGTCGAGTTGGCGTTCTGCACGGTGCCTGTTGCAGGCGAGAGCGAGCCCGGCATGCCGATGCCGACCGGCGTCGGCGCGCCATCGTTGCCGCGGTCGCAACCGGCCGTCGTGGCCAGCGCGCCGACGAGATCGCGCAGCGCGACGATTGTGGCGGCATAGTCCTCGCGCGGGGCCGCGATGCGCCGACGGGCGCGCTCCGCCCCGTCGGCATCGAGCACCACGCCCTCGATCTTGGTGCCGCCGAGGTCGATACCGATCCGCATCGCGCCGCGTGGTAAACGGGATCTTGTCGCGCCGGTCGGCATGGCCGTCAGCGCGCGTCGTGCAGCAGCAGCGCGGCCGGGGCGACCCATTGCGGGTCGATCCCGGCGTTGGCCGTGAACATCAGCAGCATCGCCTCGTCCTGCATCAGGTGATCGAGCACGGCCGCCAGCAGCCCCGGCTCCTGGGCCTGCGCGGCGAGCTCGGCGGGCTCGAGCCCCGTCAGCCTCAGGAACCGGACGAGGCGCTCATGGTCCTCGGCCAGGAAGGCGAGCGCGCCGTAGCCGATCTCCAGCGCGGCGTTGCGGTCGGGGCCCTTGGCTCTGCCGATCATCCATCACCCTCCAGCAATTTGCGGGTCGCGTGGCGCAAAAACCCGGGTTGGCGCACCATCTTAAATTGTTGGTTACAGGTTCGTGGGCATTTTGTTCGGGCACGACTCCCCGAGAATCGGTGCACATGAAGGTGGGGAACGGGGCGGGTTCATATCGCATGACCTACCAGGACACCAGGAGGGCCGTCGAGGGATCGAAGCCGGAGCGCTTGCGCGTCGGCAAGAAGGTCCTGATCGTGGAAGACAACGAGCTGAACATGAAGCTCTTCCACGATCTGCTCGACGCCCACGGCTATGCGACCATCCAGACCCGCAACGGTCTGGAGGCGCTCGAGCTTGCTCGCGCGCATCGCCCGGCCCTCATCTTGATGGACATCCAGTTGCCCGAGGTCTCAGGCCTCGAGGTGACCAAGTGGCTGAAGGAGGACGACGAGCTGCGCACCATCCCGGTGGTAGCCGTCACGGCCTTCGCCATGAAGGGCGACGAGGAGCGGATCCGGGAGGGTGGCTGCGAGGCCTACATCTCCAAGCCGATCTCCGTTGCCATGTTCATCGACACTGTGCGGCGCTTCATCGGGGAGGGCGGCGCATAAGGTTTCGCCACTGACCCTGGACCGGAAATGACAGCGCGCGTTCTCGTCGTCGACGACATCCTCGCCAACGTAAAGCTGCTCGAGGCACGCCTCGCGGCGGAGTATTTCGAGGTTCTGACCGCCTACAGCGGCCAGGAAGCGCTCGACATCCTCGCCACCGAGCGCGTCGACGTCGTGCTGCTCGACGTCATGATGCCGGTGATGGACGGCTTCGAGGCCTGTCGCCGGATCAAGGGCAATCCCAAGACCCAGCATCTGCCGGTCATCATGGTCACCGCGCTCGACCAGCCGTCCGATCGCATCCAGGGGCTGGAGGCCGGCGCCGACGATTTCCTGACCAAGCCGGTCGACGACATCGCGCTGATCACGCGCGTCAAGAATCTCGCGCGCCTCAAGGTGCTCAACGACGAGATGATCATGCGCATGGCGACGGGCCAGGAGCTTGGCCTGCCCGCCGATCCCGATCTGGAGAAGGCGCTGGCCGGCAAGGGCGGCCGCATTCTGGTCGTCGACGATCATCCCCGCTCGGCTGCCCGCATCATCGAGGCGCTGGCCAAGACGCACGACGCCTTCGTCGAGCGCGATCCGCAGGCCGCGCTGTTGAAGCTCGCGGAGGGCAATTTCGACGTCGTCGTGGTCTCGCTCTCGCTGAACGGCGCCGACGGCCTCCGGCTGTGCTCCCAGGTGCGCTCGCTCGACCGCACGCGCCACCTGCCGATCATCATCCTGGTCGAGCCCGGCGACGAGGCGCGCTTGATGCGCGGCCTCGACATGGGCGTCAACGACTACCTGATCCGCCCCATCGACCGCCACGAGATGCTGGCCCGCGTCAGGACCCAGATCCGCCGCAAGCGCCACTCCGACCTGCTGCGCACCAAGCTCGAAAAGAGCGTCGAGCTGTCCGTCACCGATGCGCTGACGGGCCTGCACAACCGCCGCTACATGGAAGGGCATCTCAAGACGCTCGTCTCCAACGGTCTCCAGAGCGGCCGCCCGCTGTCGGTGCTGATCGCCGATATCGATCACTTCAAGCAGGTCAACGACACCTACGGCCACGATGCCGGCGACATGGTGCTGCGCGAGTTCGCGGCGCGGCTGCGGCGCAACACGCGCGGCATCGACCTCGCCTGCCGTCTGGGCGGCGAGGAATTCATCATCATCATGCCCGACACCGAGCTGACGCGGGCCTATCAGGTCGCCGAGCGGCTGCGCGCCTGCATCGCTGCCGATCCGTTCCAGATCAATGCCAGCGAGCGCATCCCGGTGACCGCCAGTGTCGGCCTGTCGACCCTGGAGAACGCCGACGACACGCCGGACACGCTCTACAAGCGCGCCGATAACGCGCTCTACGCCGCCAAGCGTCGCGGTCGCAATCGCGTGGTCGCCGACGCGGCATGACGGCCTGACAGCACGCGCCGGCCCGTCACGTTTCAAGTGTTCGCCTGTATCCGCTCGGCCACACATCGATCAGGGCGTGTCCGGACCGGCGCGCGAACGCGTTCGGGTCCGGTCGCGCCACGACAGGCGAGAAAAACACCTGTTCGTGCTCACGCGCGCGGACATGACGCCCACGTGCGATTTGCATAGCTCAGAAACACGCAATGCCTTGATGTGCCGGTTGTTTGGCCGCCCGCTGGGCCAGCAATGACCGGCCTGCATGGGCGCGCGCGTCACACCACTGCTTATACTCAGCCGCAAGATTGCCGACGTCGCGCCTTGCTTAGACCCACCTCACATGGTGCATTACGAATTGCGGAACGTGATTAATGCGGATGTCAAGGGTCCCTTGCCAATTGATCCACATTCTGCAAAGGTGTCGCGTCATTTGATGGGGAGGGCAGACAGGTTTTCCGGCGGCGCGAGACGGGCTTAGTCCTTCGAGACAAGTGCGTGGGCGTTCGCCGGACATTGGTTCCCGTAGCGCAGGTCCGCCGCATCTCCTGATGCTACGGGAAACATGGCCGGTTTTCAGCGGCTGGAGTGGCCTCCTCATTAAGCTGCATCGAACCGGCCTGCCAGGTGGGGAGTCAACGCCCTCTTTGACGAGCCACTTGGTTTAGTGACCAGGGTCCGTGACTTGCTCGGAAACATTACCCCGCTGCCGAGTTGGGTGGCGGATCCTGGTCCACTGCCGCCTGCCGGTGTTTGCCCGCGACACGTTGTTGACGTCCCGCGTGCGCGAGTCGCCTTCCGCTGCCATCGACCATTCAGCCAGAACCCCAGCCAGAACAGACGATGTGCTGCCAGTCCCCACCTCACATGGGGCTGAGGAGAACTATTTCGATCGCGGTTTGTCGGCGGCCTGAAAAACACCGCCTGGGATGTTGCCGAGCCGCACGATGGTGTGCGGCGCAGAGGAATGTGGAGAGCTTGATAGTCGCGACAGACGTCGGGCGCGCTGCATATCCAGCCCGCCCCCGCGTCGTGGCCCTACTTGATTTTGGTTTCCTTGAATTCGACGTGCTTGCGTGCGACCGGATCGTACTTCTTGAAAGACAATTTGTCCGTGCTCGTGCGCGGGTTCTTCTTCGTCACGTAGAAGAAACCCGTGCCGGCCGTGCTCAAAAGCTTGATCTTCTGGGTGACGGGCTTGGCCATGGGAACTGTCCAGGTGAGGGTGGCGCGCCGCGATCGAACGAAAGCAAAAGCAGCGTGCTCAATGGGTCCAATTTGAACGCAACATATCGTGTGCGTGACGGGTGTCAAGCAACGAGGCCGTGAGCTCAGCCCGTCTCGCCCGAAAGGCTCAACAGCTCGCGTCGGAACGTGCCGTTTCGGTTGTTGTAGAACGGCACGGGCACATCGTCGGCGACCGTCCAGCCGACCTTCAGCCGGTCGGCGAGGTCCTCCAGCACCACCCGCGTGATGCCCGGCAGATCGAGCGAGCGAACCTGCTCGAAGCTGAACCAGTCAAGGCTCTCCAGCTCTCCGTCCATCTTGTCGACGCGGTGGGCGATGTGGCTCGCCTCCACGCAGAAAAAACGCGTGTCGTAGCGGCGCGGCCGGCCCGGTGGCGTGACTGCGCGAGCGAAATAGCTGAGCACGCCCAGCCGCGGCAGGAAGCCCGTCTCGTGGAATTCGCCCCAGCCCTGCGGCGCGGTGCTCGTGGGCGTGCCGCGCGCGCCGATGACGAGGCCGGCTTCCTCGAACGTCTCGCGTAGCGCGGCGAGGCCGAGCGCACGAGCGCGTGCCTGGCTCGGTGTGCCCTTCATCTGCAAGAGCAGCTTTCCGGTCTCCGTCTCGCGCAACTCGTCCGCACTCGGCGCCAGCCGGTCGGTGCGGTCGACCCGGCCGCCGGGAAATACGTACTTGCCGGGCATGAACACCTGCGTCATGCGGCGCTTGCCCATCAGCACCCGCGGCTCGCCGTGCGTGGCGTCCACTATGATCAGCGTGGACGCGTCGCGAGGCCTGAGCTTGGCGACGGTGGGAGCAGGCTTCGCCGGTGCGGGCGACATGTCCGGCGCCGCGGCGGCCTCGTCGGACTGGGTCATGCGTCGGCACTCCTCAGGAAAGCGGTGGGGCCCAGTCGTTGGAGCCCAGTGGTGGGACATGAGAGTTGGGCCCGAAGGCCGGAGGTTCGGCGTCACCATACCGGGCCCGCAGCGCCCGGCAACCCCGCCCGGCGCGGATCTCCCCGGTGCATGTGGCAGGTGCCCGCGCAGCGCTCAGGGCGCGACGGGCTCGTCCGCAGACCCACCGAAGCCGTGCATGCGCAGCGCCCATTGCAGGCCGACCAGCGCGCCCTTGATCCGGGGCAACAGCAACAGCGAAAGGCCAAGTGTCAGCGGCAGCCAGATCGCGGCGTGCACCAGGCTGGACGGCTCATAGGCCTTCTCCAGCGCCATCGCGCCCGCCACCACGATGTGGCCGACGATGAAGATGGTGAAATAGGGTGGGGCGTCATCAGCGCGCTGGTGGTGCAGCGCTTCACCGCAGGCACTGCACGTCTCTGCGACCTTGAGGTAGCCGGTATAGAGCGTCCGCGCACCGCAGGCGGGGCAACAATGGCCCGCGCCGCGCCGGATGGCGAGGCCGGTGTCGCGTGGCGCGCTCAATTCGGCGGTCATGGTGGCGCCAGGCAAGGCCGCGCCGGGGTGGGAGGAGCTTTCGATCATCCCTCTTTCCTGCCCGCGCCGCGCCGGCCCCGTCAATGGCCTCCAGTGCCGCGCCCCCAGTGCCGCGCCCCCAGTGCCATGTCCGAGTGCCGCGCCCCACCCCCGAGGCCCGCATTCGCCACGGCGGCCCTAGTTGGGAACGCAGGCGACCTGCGCTCAGTCGTCGCCGGTCCCGTCGGGGTCGTCGGCCATGGCCTTGCGGCGCTTGGCGTCGGCCGCCGCGCGCCAGGCTGGCATATCTGCGAACACGCTATCGAGCTGGTCGGCCGCGGTCACACGCAATGCCGGCGGATAAAGGCGCGACGTGGAGACGATGTGATTGACGTCGCGAGCCTCGCTGCGCGCGTAGAACCAGGTGCCGCCACCCACGATCAGCATTGGCACCAGCACCGCCGCGACGGCGGCGCGCCGCCGGCTCAGGTTCGAGGCGTGCGTGAGTTGGAGGTAGAGACCACCCGCCAACGTCAGTCCCACGAGCCACGCCGTCTTGTGCGTCCAGGTCGGCAGCGCCAGCGCGAACCGGCCAAGGTCGATCAGGCCCTCCGCCACACTGTAGACGATGCCCGTGCCGAGCATGATCGCGGCATGCGTCAGCCAGCGCCACTCCCCGAGCATCACGCGCGACAGCAGTGACCAGACCGAGACCCATGCGATCGTGAAAGCCGCCATGATTGCGAGCGCCGTGACGATCGTATCGGTCAGCTGCTGCGGCGCGCCGAGCCAGCTTTCGTAGATCATGTCGCCGGACGCGAGCAGGGCGGCTGCCCCCGCGAGCCAGCCGGGATGGCGCACCAGTGCATCGAGCGGCGTCCCGTCGGGAACCTCCGGGGCCAGCACGTCGCGCGTCGTGCGGATGCGCAATCGGGTCGCGCCGACCTGCAACGTGTCGCCGGCAAATTCGAGGTCGCGCGCGCCGCGGTGGCGATGGCCGCCGATCAAGATGCCGTTGAGCGAGCCCAGGTCAGTAACCGCGAGTCGCCCGTCCTCCAGCACGTCGATGGCGGCATGCAATGGCGCGGCGTGAATGTCGTCCAGAGTGACATCGGCGGCGACGCTGCGCCCGACCGTGAAGCGGCGCTGGCTCTCGTCGAGCCGCACACGCTCGCGAACGAGCGCGCGCCCGTGCCGGTCGTGGGCCTCCACCAGGATGACGATCGCGCTCATGGGGCCCACTCCATCGCCGCGAGATAGCGTCGAGCGAAGTCCACGCCGGCGTCGAAGTCGAGGCCGAAGATGTCGAGCTGGCTGACGAAGCCCTGGCTATCGCCGTTGAGACTGACCACGCGCAGCGTGAAATCGTAGAGCCCTTCGAGCTTGCGGTACGCCCGAACGCACATCAGCGTGTGCGCTTCGAAGCCTTTCAGCGCCACGTTGCGGTCCTGGCAGGCGTAGGGTGCGACGTGGCGTTTGGAGCCGTAGCTGCCGCCGCTCGCTGCCTGGCCCGACAGCCGCTTGGCAAACCGCCACGCGCCGAGCTTCTCCGTCGACAGTACCGCGTGCGAGAAGCGGATGTCGCCGGCATAAAGGCCTTGCTGCAGGTAGAGCCCGGCCTTGGCCGAGCACACGATGCGCACCGACTGGACCGGCTCGCTGGCGTCGACGCTGCCGTTGGCATTGCAGTCGACGAAGGGCGCCAGCTTGGCGGGCAGCGTATAGCCGGAGGTCTTCTCGGTGGAGATCGGGCCCGCCAGCGCCCCTGTCAGTGCGGCGGAATGCTCTCGCATCTGCGCGCTGACGTTGGCCTTCAGCGTCTCTGCGGTCACGTTCCCATCTCGTGCGATTTCCACGAGCGGCGCGATGTGCGCCGCCGGGACGAGGAAGCTGACCAGCTGTTGGAAGATGTAGCCCGACACATTGACGCCGATCAGCTCGGCGTTGGCGTTCAGCGCCGGGCCACCGGACATGCCGCCGTTAACCGCACCGGAATAGTGGATGCGCGGATTGAAGCTGTCCTCCACGAGGCCGTTCGAGATGCCCTCTGTGATGGTCAGTCCGACGTCGAGTGGAAAGCCGACGGCGTAGGCGCGGTCGCCCTTCGTCAGCGGTGCCGTGGCCACGGCAATGGGGGCCGGTGCATGGCCCTCGGCGGCGACGATGGCCAGGTCGTGGCGCACGTCGACGGCGCGCACGGTGACCGGGCCCGTCTTGCCGTCGGGCGTATGGAACTCCAGCCGGTACTTGTCGGGATGCTGCAGCGTCTCGGCGACGACGTGGTAGTTCGTCACGAACATCCCGCCCGCCTCGATCGCAAAGCCGGTCCCGTGAAACGCCTTCGCCGTGTTACTGCCGAGATAGCCGCGGATCTGCACGACGGCGGGCTTGACGCGCGCCAGCACGGCGCTGGCCGCCAGCGACTTGCCGGGCAGCATCATCGATGTCGGTGTGGCCTGAGCCGCCGGCTGAGCCCGGGCCGGAAGCGCCGTCCACATCAAGAGGCTCGCCAGCAGGATCGTGCGGACGCGTTGCGACATGACACCTCGGCCTGGCTCTCGGTTCGCCACCGCCCGTCGGTCGCGGGAGGAGACGGTCAGGATGGACAGCGGCCCGGACAGTCTATCCGGCGCTGGGCAAGAAACCGTAAAGTCGCCGTGACCGCGTAGGACGCGGCCCCGTACCCTGTCAGCTTGGCCAGCCAATGCGGCGAATTGCCGGGTATCGGCCAGCCAGGCGGCGGCCCCGTGGCGCGACCGGCAGGCCGGCGGGGCGGTCGCCTGTTGACATGACCTCGTGTTGCATTGCCGCCCGCGGGCCGTTGGCCTACATACGGGGGCGCAGGAGCAAGGCACTCATGAGCACCCCGAAGAAGACGCGCGGCGGCGCATCGTCCCCGCGCAAGACGGCATCTGTGGCCACGGCCGCGTCGGATCCCAAGACGATCCACGTCCGCGGCGCGCGCGAGCACAACCTGAAGAACGTCGACCTGGAGATCCCGCGCGACGCGCTGGTCGTCTTCACGGGGCTGTCGGGCTCGGGCAAGTCCTCGCTCGCCTTCGACACGATCTACGCCGAGGGCCAGCGCCGCTACGTCGAGAGCCTGTCGGCCTACGCGCGCCAGTTCCTCGAGATGATGCAGAAGCCCGACGTCGACCACATCGACGGGCTGTCGCCGGCGATCTCCATCGAGCAGAAGACGACCTCGAAGAACCCGCGCTCCACCGTCGGCACCGTCACCGAGATCTACGACTACCTGCGCCTGCTGTTCGCGCGCGTCGGCGTGCCCTATTCGCCCGCCACCGGCCTGCCGATCGAGAGCCAGACCGTCACGCCAGATGGTCGACCGCATCCTCGAGCAGCCCGAGGGCACGCGCGCTCTACCTGCTGGCGCCGATCGTGCGCGGGCGCAAGGGCGAGTTCAGGAAGGAACTGGCCGAGCTGCAGAAGCAGGGCTTCCAGCGCGTCAAGATCAACGGCACCTTCCACGAGATCGCCGACGCGCCCAAGCTCGACAAGAAGTTCAAGCACGACATCGACGTCGTCGTGGACCGCATCGTCGTGCGGAAGGACATCGCCCAGCGCCTCGCCGACAGCGTCGAGACCGCGCTTCAGCTCGCCGACGGCATCTGCATCCTGGAGCTGGCGGACAAGCCGCTCGCCGCCTCCGGCAAGCGCGCGAAGGGTGCGGCGACGGTGGAGGATTCGGATGCGAACGGTGCGGCCGCCGGGTCCGGCATTCTGCAGAACAAGAACGAGACGCACGAGCGCGTGATCTTTTCGGCGCGCTTCGCCTGCCCGGTGTCGGGCTTCACGATCGAGGAGATCGAGCCGCGGCTGTTCTCCTTCAACGCCCCGGCCGGCGCCTGCCCGACGTGCGACGGCCTCGGCACGGAGTTGCACTTCGAGCCCGAACTCGTCGTGCCCGACGGCACGCTGTCGCTCGGCGAAGGCGGCGTCTACCCCTGGGCCAAGACCGGCGCCACCTCGCCCTATTACGAGCAGACGCTCGCCGCGCTCGCCCGGCACTTCGGCGTCTCCATGTCGACGCCGTGGGACAAGCTGCCCAAACCGGTGCGCGACGCCATCCTGTTCGGCACCGACGGCGAGGAGATCACCTTCGTCTACGAGGACGGCCTGCGCAACTACAAGACCGAGAAGCCGTTCGAGGGCGTCATCGGCAACATCGAGCGGCGCTGGCGCGAGACCGAAGTCCGACTGGGTGCGCGACGAGCTCTCCCGCTACCAGGGCGCCCACCCCTGCGACGCCTGCGGCGGCTATCGCCTGAAGCCGCAGTCGCTCGCCGTCAAGATCGGCGGCCGGCACATCGGCGAGGTCGGCGACCTGTCGATCCGCGCCGCCAACGACTGGTTCGCCGACCTCCCCAAGACGTTCACCAGGCAAGCAGACCGAGATCGCCACGCGCATCCTGAAGGAGATCCGCGAGCGCCTGCAGTTCCTGAACGACGTCGGCCTCGACTATCTGACGCTGTCGCGCAACTCCGGCACGCTGTCGGGCGGCGAGAGCGCAGCGCATCCGGCTCGCCTCGCAGATCGGCTCCGGCCTGACCGGCGTGCTCTACGTGCTCGACGAGCCGTCCATCGGCCTGCACCAGCGCGACAACGACCGCCTGCTCGCCACGCTGCGGCACCTGCGCGACCTCGGCAACACCGTGATCGTCGTCGAGCACGACGAGGACGCGATCCTGTCCGCCGACCACGTCGTCGACATCGGCCCCGGCGCCGGCGTCCACGGCGGCGCAGATCGTCGCGCAGGGCACGCCCGACGACGTCATGGCGTCGCCCGAAAGCCTCACCGGCCAGTACCTCACCGGCGCCCGCCAGATCCCGGTGCCCGCCAGGCGCCGCGCGCCCGCAGAAGGGCCGTGCGCTCCGCGTCACCGGCGCGCGCTCCAACAACCTCCAGAACGTCACCGGCGAAATCCCGCTCGGCCTCTTCACCTGCGTCACCGGCGTCTCCGGCGGCGGCAAGTCGACGCTCCTGATCGACACCGTCTACAAGGCCGTCGCGCGCAAGCTCAACGGCGCGCGCGAGCATCCCGGCGCCCACGACAAGCTCGAGGGGCTCGAGCATCTCGACAAGGTCATCGACATCGACCAGTCGCCGATCGGGCGCACGCCGCGCTCCAACCCCGCGACCTACACCGGCGCGTTCACGCCGATCCGCGACTGGTTCGCCGGCCTGCCCGAAGCCAAGGCGCGCGGCTACGCGCCCGGCCGCTTCTCCTTCAACGTCAAGGGCGGGCGCTGCGAGGCCTGCCAGGGCGACGGCGTCATCAAGATCGAGATGCACTTCCTGCCCGACGTCTACGTCACCTGCGACGTCTGCAAGGGCAAGCGCTACAACCGCGAGACGCTGGAGGTCACGCTTCCGCGACAAGTCCATCGCCGACGTGCTCGACATGACGGTCGAGGAGGGCGCGACCTTCTTCAAGGCGGTGCCCTCGATCCGCGACAAGCTGGAGACGCTGGCCCGCGTCGGCCTCGGCTACATCAAGATCGGCCAGCAGGCGACGACGCTGTCGGGCGGCGAGGCGCAGCGCATCAAGCTGGCGAAGGAGCTGTCGCAAGCGCGCCACCGGCCGCACGCTCTACATCCTCGACGAGCCGACGACGGGCCTGCACTTCGACGACGTCGCCAAGCTGCTGGAGGTGCTGCACGAGCTGGTCGACGCCGGCAACACCGTCGTCGTCATCGAGCACAACCTCGAAGTCATCAAGACCGCCGACTGGATCATCGACCTCGGCCCCGAAGGCGGCGACGGCGGCGGCCAGATCGTCGCCACCGGCACGCCCGAGGACGTCGCGGCCAACCCGAAGAGCTACACCGGCCGCTACCTCAAAGACCTCCTCGCGCGGCGCGCAAAGGGCGGCGCGAACACCGGCCGCGCAGCCCGCGTCGGCCGCAAGGCGGCGGAGTAGGGGATGGGCCGTTCCGCGCTGGCGGCCGGCTCCCCGCAGGGGAGTCGCCAGCGCATCGAGAAAGCGCCTGCGGCGCTTGCGGGACCAGTCCCGCACCCCGCTGGCGGGACACCCGCCAGACCACCCGTTTTTTGAGACTTTGCCAAGCTCGACGGGGATTTGTTCGTGCACTAGCATTCCATCAGGATGATACGGCACGGCTGCAAGGTGGCGACGGAGGGGCAGCTTGAGCGACACGCTATCAAAGGTTCAAGCACTGGTTGGCGCTGGGAGCACCCTCCTCTCACAGCACGCCTATGATCGCCTTGCCTCAGCTGGTATCACTGCACAAGAGGTCGAGGCCGGTGTAGCCGAGGCGATCGAGGTGGAGGATTATCCCGACTTTCATAAGGGTCCGAGCGTCTTGGTGTTGCAGCATGATGCGACAGGTGGTGCGCTGCACGTGGTCTGGGGTATCCGCAAAGGAACATCCGGGCCAGCCGTGGTGGTAACTGCCTATCGACCCGATCCCTCGCTCTGGAGCACCGATTTCAGGAGCCGCCTATGAAGGCCCGAAAGACCATGAAGCTGATCCACGAAGGTCGGTATGCCGCCGAGGTCGAGATCGATCTGCTCGAGGAGGACCACGAGTGGGCGCCGTACATTTCGATGTCGGACGCGAAGAAGCTCGACGAGGTGCGGGCGGCGCTGCGCCGCGGCGATCTCAAGGCGGCGGCGGCGCTTGCAAAGGTCTACGAGTTGAAGCCTATCGCGGCGGAGTAGGGGATGGGCCGTTCCGCGCTGGCGGCCGGCTCCCCGCAGGGGAGTCGCCAGCGCATCGAGAAAGCGCCTGACGGCGCTTGCGGGACCAGCCCCGCACGCCGCTGGCGGGACACCCGCCAGACCACCCGTTTCTTCTGGTTTGCGGAGTGGAGCGGACCTGTGCACGTGCAGCGTTCGCGTTTGCCGCGACATTCGTTTTTGACCCCGAGCCGACATCGTGCCGGTGAGCAACACTGCTGTTGCATCGCGTGATGCCTGCCACTGCCGTGAGGCTGCCAGCCTCAAAACTTGCCCAAAGCTTTCAGCAAACGTGCCGGCGTAATCGGCGTCTGGGCGATGAAGGTCCCGAGAGGTGACAGTGCATCGTTGACGGCGTTAAGCACCGCTGCCGGGGCGCCAGCGGTTCCCGCTTCTCCGGCACCCTTGGCGCCGAGTTCCGATTCCCGTGTCGGCGTCTCCACGTGGGCCACAACGAAGTCGGGCAGCTCGGCGGCCATCGGAACGAGATAGTCGGCCATGTTGCCGTTCAGCATCTGGCCGTTGGCGTCGTAAATGCACTCTTCATCGAGGACTCCGCCGAGGCCCTGCACGATGCTGCCGCGCATCTGCTCTTCAGCGAGCAATTTGTTGATGACCCGGCCACAGTCCTCGACGCCCCAGTAATTGAGCAGCCGTAGGAACCCCGTCTCGGTGTCGACCTCGACGGCGGCCGCATGGAACGAGTTCGTGAACGCGACCGGGTACTGGCGCGGCACGTAATAGTGCGTCGCCATCAGCTCAGGGCGTAGATCTGCCGGCAGCGTATCGGGCCGGAAAAACGCGATCCGGGCGACTTCTTCGATCGGCAGCCTAACCGCACCGCTTATGCGATCGACGATCTTGCCATCGCGGATATCGAGGGCCTCGGTGGGGGCCTGCAGCAACGAGCCCGCGATCTTCAAGACGCTGCCACGCAGCTTCTTGCCGGCTTGGAGGGCAGCCTCACCTGCGATGCCGGCGCCGCCCGAGCCGCCAGCGCCCCAGCCCGCGGGGGTGTTGTCGGTGTCACCGCTGATGACCTGGACGCGCGCCGGTGCAATACCGAAGGCGCTCGCTGTGATTTGTGCGATGATCGCTTCGCTGCCCTGGCCTTGTTCAGTAAGGCTCGTCTGTACGACGAGGTTGCCTTCCGGATCGAGCCGCGTCACGGCGCCATACTGGGACGTGATCCGCGCGCCACCCTGGCCGTAGGTTGCGGCCCCCGGATTGGTCAGTTCGACAAGGCAGGAAAAACCGATCCCGCGGTAGATGCCCTTCTGGCGCAGTGCGTGCTGCTCGCGGCGGAAGGCATCGTAATCGAAAAGACCCAGCAGCTTGTCGAGCGAAGCGTGATGGGACAGGCCCTCGAACCGGATGCCTGTGATTCCCTCACAGGGATATGCATCGTCCGGTATCAGATTGCGACGCCGGACCGCCACCGGATCCATGCCGAGCTTGCGCGCGGCGTCCTCGACGAGGCATTCCGCAACGGCCGTTGCGATCGGGTGGCCGACGGCGCGATATTGGCTCATCATCATCTTGTTCTGGAAGACGACGCGGGCCCGGGCACGATAGTTCTGATGGCGATAGGGTCCGCCGGTGTAGTTGAGCACCTGGATCGCCTCGAGCGCGCTGGTACGTGGGTACATGGAATAAGGTCCCACTCCTGCCAGGTCGTCCATGTCGATCGCCAGTAATTCGCCGTCGGCAGTAAACGCCATCCTCGCGTGAACGCGATGGTCGCGGGTATGGATATCGCTAACGAACGCCTCCAATCGATCGGCGATGAACTTAACGGGCCTCTGCAGGAGCATCGCAATCGCTGCGGTGGCGATTTCGTCCGGATAAAGATGCCCCTTGATGCCGTAGGCGCCGCCGACGTCACCGCAGACGATGCGCACGTGATGGCTCGGCAAATCCAGATGCCGCGCGAAGATATCCTGCACCATGCTCGGCGCCTGGTGAGAATGATAGACTGTCAGCCGATGCTCGGTGCTGCGATAGTCGGCGATCAGTCCGCGTGGCTCAAGGGTGACGCCGGTATGACGGCCAAAGCGAAAGGTCCGCTCGACCGTCACTGCGGCCCGGGCAAACGCAGCGTCGACATCGCCTTTATCGTGGTTGCCCTCAAAAGCGAGATTGTCGCCAAGCTCAGGATGCAGGACTAGCGTCTGGGGATCGAGTGCCGTCTCGGGATCGGCCACGACGGGGAGCTCCTGCCACTCGACGCAGAGCAGTTCAATGGCGTCCTCGGCCTCGGCGCGGCTGTTGGCGACAACGGCGACGACGGGCTCGCCCTGCCAGCACGCGCGATCGAGCGCCAGTGGATGCTGCGGCGCCGACTTCAACCCCTTCATATGGGTCAGCACGCCGACCCAGGGCTTGCAGTGACGGGCCAATTCCTGGCCCCCGAAGATGCGCACGACGCCGGGGCTCTTGGAGGCCGCAGTCGCGTCGATCGATACGATGCGGGCGTGCGCATAGGGCGAGCGGTAGAAGGCGACATGCACCATGCGCGGCAGCTTGATGTCGTCGACGAAGCGCCCCTGACCGGCCAGTAGGCGCTTGGCATTGGCGCGGGTCGTCGGCTGGCCGATCAGCGTATCGGGCCTCGAAGCGACGTCGTTCTCGGTGGCCTCATTCATTTCATACTTCCTCATCTCGATCGCCCGCAGTGTGCCTGCGCCGCCGCTTCGATCTGCGCGTCATACGGTAGGGGGCGGACCCAAGGATCGCAAGGCTGCGCACTTGGATTCAGCCCATCGTTCATGTTGGCCAATGTCATAAAGGGTGCCACAATGAGATGGATCGCCTGCAACCGTCAGGACGCGGAGGGCAAGAATGAAGCCGAGACCTTTCGCCTACGTGCGGGTCAGTACCCTCGACGAAGCCTTCGATCTGCTGGACCGGCATGGCGATGATGCTTGCCTCCTGGCTGGAGGCCAGAGCCTATTGGCTTCACTGAACATGCGGCTATCCGCTCCTGCCGTGCTCATCGACATCATGCATATCCAAGGGCTCAGCGGGGTGACGAGCCGCGAGGGTGTCGTCAGCATCGGAGCTCTGACCCGCCACGCCGAGGTCGAGATATCACCGATCATCGCTCGGGAAGCACCGCTGATCGCCGCTGCCGTTCCGCATGTGGCGCATCACGCCATCCGCAGCCGCGGCACATTTGGCGGCAGCATAGCCTATGCTGACCCTGCAGCCGAGTTCCCAGCGGTCTGCTGTGCGCTCGAAGCGACGTTCGTCCTACGCAGCCGGGAAGGGGAACGCCGGGTGGCCGCGGACGACTTCTTCCTTGGACTGTTTCGCACAGCCCTGCGCCCGCGCGAGATCCTGACCGCGATCGAAGTGCCTGCCGCCGGTAAGGACGACATCTTCGCATTCGACGAGCTGTCGCGCAGGCAGGGCGACTACGCCATCGTCGGCTTGGCGGCAAAGGCGTCGCTGCGCAACGGCCGGCTTGGCGGAGTGCGGCTTGCCTATCTGGGCGCCGGTGTCCGCCCCTTGCTTGCGCTAGCGGCCAGCGCGGCCCTGCAAGGCCGTGTTGACGATGCCGCTGCGATCGATGCGGCAAAAGCTGCTCTCGCCGCAGATCTCGACCCGCCCTCCGATCTCAACGGCCCAGCTGAAATGAAGCTGCATCTCGCCCGGGTACTCACGGGACGTGTCCTTGCCCGGATGACGGGCTGACTACCTCCCTCTCGATAAGAGAAAGCCCCATGGACGATCATTTCGACGTCGATCTTGAAGTCAACGGGCAGCGCGTTCGGCGCCGCGTGCCGGCGCGCATGAGCCTTGTTGATTTCCTTCGCAACGAACTGGAACTGACCGGCAGCCATGTCGGTTGCGAGCACGGCGTGTGCGGCGCGTGCACCGTCATGATCGATGGCTCCATCGCGCGCGGCTGCCTCGTGCTAGCCGCACAGGCGAGCGGGGCGAGCGTGCGCACGATCGAAGGGCTTTCGGAAACGGGAGAAATCGCCGACCTCCAAACCGCCTTCCACGAACGAAATGCAAGCCAGTGCGGGTTCTGTTCGCCGGGCATGCTCGTAACGGCGCAAGATCTTCTATCGCGCAAAAAAGAGGTCACCCGCGAGGAAATTCGCGCCAGCATCTCGGCCAACTACTGCCGCTGCACGGGCTACGAGGCCATCGTCGACGCCATCGATACGACGGCGCAGAAGCGCGCGGCTGCAGCAAGGCGGCCTTGAGAACAACGCTCCTTGTTTGGTTCAGGCGTTGCTCCGCGCGCACTGCTTGCCAAAGCGGGCCTAAGATTTGTTCTAACTTGAGCTGGTAGACGCGAGTTTCCGTAGCGCCTGGTACGACCTGCCCCATAGGCACGGCCTTTGCGGTTCCAGCTTCCCGGTCCCAATTGATCTCGTGTTACTTCACTGCCATCGGATTAATTGGTGAACCCACGGCGCGCGTGATCGGCAATGGCGGGGCGCAGAATAGGAACTCGTAGACTTTGTCAGCCGCGCAGTCCGCAGCAAGGGCGTCGAGACGAAAAATCTCGCCCATGGTGATGCCGATCATCGGGATGACAATCCAGTGCCACGGCTGGAACGTGGCGTCCGTCTCGTTGGGGATCACCTCGCAGCCCCAGGTGTCGGCACAGATCGCCGCAATCTCCTTGTCCTTGATCCAATGTGCGGTGTGAAAAGATAACCCCGGGGCGTCCCCACCAGCATACCCGCCCCAATCGCCCATCTTCAGGCAGCGCTCCATCTGGCCCGTGCGAAAAATGACGAAGTCACCACGGCGGATCTCGACCCCTTGTGCGCTGGCACAGGCATCGAGATCCTCAGCGTCGATTGCAGTGCCATCGTCGAGACTTTCGACACCCGCCCAACGGGCGATGTCAAGCAAAACGCCGCGGCCGAACATTTCGCCCTTCACCTTGTCGATCGAGCACTTCAGAGCCCCGCGCGAACCAACCAATTCGGCCGGATAGCCATTCCACATCTTGCCTTCGTTGAAGACGTGGCCGAGCGCGTCCCATTGCGTACCGCTCTGCAACGGCATCGACACAGCGTCGTCGGCGTATTGGCCGGCATACTTCTTTCCAGGCGCCGGCTTCTGGTAGCCGGAGACGGCATCCGTGCCCGTCGCCAACATCGTGTGAATCGGGTTCCAGCGACCACCAAACAAGCCGCGCTGGGGACCCTCGTCGTCGAAATTGAGCCCCAGGGGAAAGCACTTGCCCTTCCTGACCAGTCTGGCGGCGGCGGCGCGATCGGCGTCGGTGATGTAGTTGAGCGTCCCCTTTTCATCATCGGGGCCCCACTTGCCCCACTGTTTGCAGTCCTGGGACACCTTGCGGATCAGTTCTATGTCGAAGCGAAACTTCTCATCGCTGTAATGGTGCATGGCGCTCTCACTCAATCTTGATCGATGCGGCCTGACAGGGCTTGGTGGCCGCTCTTGCGGGCTTGGAGGCTGTCAACTGGACGAGGTCGTCGGGGCCGGGCAAAGATCGTCGCTCACTTTCGTCTCGGCTCACCTTCGTTCCGGCTCACCTTCGTGTCGTGTCGCCCCCGATCGCCGTGCGGGGTCGACCTGACGCCTCTGATACTTGTCCAACTGCGACAATTATGCACTAATTGCCACGCCCCTCAACCGAACGTTTGTATGGGATATCCAGCCACGACAGTTCGGCTGAGATGGGCCGGGCCTGACTTGCACGGCACCGAAGATGCCGGTGGTAAGGCACCAAGGGCTCGATAGCCATGGAGCAAGGGAGGACGTGGTGCAGACGCTTTTTCGCGACGTCGGCCGGCTTCTGAATGCTGTAGCGGCCAGCTGGATGTTTCTGCTCGCCTTCGTTGTCCTGATTGACGTCTTGGGCCGTGGGCTCTTCAACGCGCCACTCGTCGGCATCCCTGAGATCATCGCCAACTCGATCGTCGCCGTGACGTTCCTGCAATTGCCTTACGCCATCAGTGCGGGCGGCATGATCCATACGCCTATCCTGCTCGGGGCCATGCCGGAAGGCCTCAAGCGCTTCATCGAGACGCTCATCATGTTGACCGGCGTGACCCTGTTTGCGGCGCTGGCCTATGCATCGTGGGAACCGACGTCGAACGCGTGGGATACCGGCGAATATTTCGGCGAGGGCGCGCTGCGGGTGCCGACCGTCTACACGCGCGTCATCATTGTTGCGATGTCGGTCCTGTCGGCGCTCGCCTACATCGGCCTCGCCATCGGGGCGGCGACCGGGCGCTATAGCATGATTGCCAAGACTGAAGACCAGCCCTGAGACATTGACTTGAAGCGCATGGACACGAGGCGATACCTGCAATGACGATGGTAGTTCTCGGCAGCCTGGCTCTCCTGCTTGTCCTCATCGTGCTCGGCTGGCATATCGCCGTCGCATTGACCATCGCGAGTGCGCTTGGCGTCTACCTTATCTTCGGCAACCTCAACGCGGTTCTGACGCTGTTTGCATCGACCGCCTTCGAGGCGATCCGCGACTATGTATTTGCCGTCGTGCCTTTGTTCGTTTTGATGGGCGAGTTCATCGCGCGATCGGGCGCTGCAAGCGATCTTTATCGGTTCATCGACCGCTCGCTGCGCGGCGTCCCCGGACGTCATGGCGTCGCAACCGTCGGAGGCAACGCCGTTTTCGCCGCCGTTACCGGCGTCAGCATCGCGTCGGCTGCTGCCTTCACCAAGATCGCCTATCCCGAGATGGTGCGGTTGGGGTACTCCAAGCAGCATGCAGTCAGCGTCATCACGGGCAGTGCCTGTCTTGGCATGCTGATCCCGCCGAGCGTGCTGCTGATCATCTGGGGTGTGCTGACCGAAGATTCGATCGGTGCGCTCTTCATGGCCGCCGTGCTTCCGGGCATGCTGCTCGCAGCATTGTTCGCTGGCTACGTCGTGCTCTCCGCGATTTTCAATCCTAAGGCCTGGGGCAACGTCGACAGGAATTCAGTGTTCGATGAGGAAGCGCTCAATCGCACGGAGCTGATCAGCATCATTCTCATCCTGGCGCTGATCGTGCTTGTTATCGGCGGCATCTGGGGTGGTCTGTTTACACCCACGGAAGCGGCCAGCATCGGAGCCATCGGCGGCCTCGTCGTCGCACTAATTAAGGGTACGCCACGCTCCGAGCTGTGGAAGGCCATCACCGAATCCGGGCGCACATCCGCACCCATCCTCCTTCTCCTGATCGTCGGCCAGCTCTATTCGCGCCTGCTCTCGATCGGTGGCATCACCGGCATCATTCAGGGCGCTTTCGGCGGCGCAGCACTCGATCCGTGGGTGCTGCTGGCCTTCATGGTCGGCATCTGGTTCATCCTTGGCATGCTGCTCGATTCCGTTTCGATCCTGCTGCTGACCGTGCCGCTGTTTGTGCCGCTGGCCAAGGCGGCAGGCTGGGACCCAATGGCCTTTGCAGTGATGGGCGTTCTGGCGGTCGAAGCCGGCTTGCTGACGCCGCCGTTCGGCCTGCTGGTCTTTGCCGTCAAGGCCTTCTTGAAGGACGACGAGGTCACGCTCGGGATGATGTTCCGCGGGGCGGTGCCGTATTGGATCCTCTTGCTGCTCGTGATCGTGCTGGTGGGTCTGTTTCCCCAGCTGGCGACTTGGCTGCCCAAGCTCATGATAAGTTGAGGCACAACCAACGAAAGGAGGCCGAAGCGACACGAACGCCATCTTCGGAAGCTCCGTCGGCCTGAGGCGCGGAGCCGATAAATGGGAGGAAAGCAAGTGAAGGTCATAAAGGGTATGCGTCTGACACTACGCTCACTGGGCATCGGCCTTGTCGGCGCGGGAGTTGCCGCGGCGGGGCTCGCCGTCCCGGCCGGCCCTGCTAAGGCGGAGGAATTTACTCTGCGGATCGGGGCGGGCCATCCCGTCATCAAGCTCGGCTATGTCGGGGCGGCACAGAACTTTTTCAGCCCGAAGTTTCTCGGCGAGTCGCAACCGAGACGAAGCATACGATCAAGTGGGTCGAAGCCTACGGGGGCACCATCGCCAAGCTGTCTGAAATGACGGATGCCGTGAAAAATGGATTGCTTGACGTCGGCGCTATCAGCCAGCCATTCGATCCAACGAAGTACTTCCTACACAATCTGCCCGCCTACATACCCTTCCAGTCAGGAGACCCCTTGCAGGTTGTGCGGGCGATGCGCCGTGTCCATGACGAGATCCCGTATTTCCGAGAAGTATTCGAGAAAAAATGGGGCCAAAAGCAGCTCGGCATCGCGGGTCAGGCGAGCTATGGCCTGGGCACCAAGTTCGCCTGGGAGAAGTTTGATGACCTGAAGGGGCACAAGCTTTCGGCTGCCGGTCCAAATCTGCCTTGGATTAGTGGCATCGGCGCGACGCCCGTGCAGACCAACCTGAACGAAGCCTACAATGCCCTGCAATCGGGCATATATGAAGGGCTCGTGATCTTCCCTGCACCCTGGTACGGCTTCAAGCTGCACGAAGTCGCCAAGCACTTTAAGCTCGTCGACTTCGGCGCGGTGCCATGGGCTTGCCTGACGATGAACCTTAACACACGCAAGCGGCTGCCGCCCGAGGTCGTGAAGATCATGGATGAGGTCGGCCAACGCTACGAAATCGTGTCCGCCTATATGGAAATGCAGTGGCACGAAGACGCCAAAGTGCAGCTAACGGCAGCGGGCTCGACGGTCACGACATTGCCGGATGCGGAACGCGGCAAGTGGGCGGCCCTACTCAAGGATCTTCCCAACAAGCAGGCACAGGAAGCCAAGAAGCGCGGCATGCCCGGTCCGCAAGCCATCAAGCTCTACATCCAAGCGTTGAAGGACCTGGGGTACAAGTTCCCATACGACTACAAGATTGATGACTGAGGGCACCTGGCCCCAACTGCCTAGACGGGTCCAATTGTTCGATACGCGGGCTGCCGGTTCGATCCGGCAGCCCGTTCTACTTCAACGCCATCGTGGTCGGCGCGGATGCTGTCGGAAAATTGCAGATGGCATCAGGGACTAGCTAACGGAATGCTGCGCGGGAGCCGCCTGTTCAGAAATTGGTCCTCCGCAAAGCGGGTGCAAACCGCTGCCGGGGCTGTGACACGCGGCATCGGCAGGCACTGGCACGAGCGCCGCGCGGGTCAGAACTCCCGATCCAATGATTGACCTTCGATGTGCGGGGTCCGACGACAAGCCGTCGT
>CAVONB010000007.1:0-233109 GCA_963697205.1 uncultured Alphaproteobacteria bacterium
CAGCACGTGCAAGGTCCCGCCGAACGCGGCGCCCGCCACAATCAGAAGTATGCCCCCGAAGATACGCATGTGAACCTCCCGGCACGCCCCGCGACATCAAATGTGCGCCCCGGCTCGACGCCCAGTCCCCGCACATTGGCTGATGCGGAAACGATAGACTTGCTCCGTATGCAGAGCCAAAGTAAATATGAACATCTTTCTCATAACATAAATCACTTGTGCCGGACATGCAACACGCCAGCAGCGAAATCGCATGACACATCCTCATGATAGGGGACCCGGCACCGGCAGTGGGCTGGCGTGGGGCGCCGGGAGGGCTCCGGCGGGGAGGTCCGCCCAACCAGCAGTTGTGGCGAAGGCGCGTCGCTGCATACAACAGCTTGTGGATCGGGGCGGGGGAAATGGGGATGGCTTGTGGACAACCCGGCGGCCTCGATGTGTGCGCGATTGTCAGCGTGGATATGATCGAATTCCCTTGCGTCCCCTGGCGCCATTCCAACTCGCGGCTACAAACCTGAAAGTCTTAACAAAAGACAACAAATCGCCTAATTTTTCTCCCTGAGGGAAGTGTTTCGCGTTACGGGTTTCGCGTCTTTTGCCGGCGTTCTGCTGTTGTGTGTCACGGTCGGGATCAAGCGGCGATAGCCACTGTGCACAACCCCGGCAGCCTCCGGCATTCCAGCCTCATCATCACGCCATTCGACGCGCTTCTTGCACGCCAGACGCGCCTGCCGACGCCGTTGGGGAACGGCCCTGGAGCTCACGGGCGGGTCGGGTCGGGAGGCGTGCCGAGAATGGGCCCGTTGGACGGGCTGGCTGGAATGCGTCCGCAAGACCCCTCGGCGGGCGACTCTACGTCGCCGGACCTGCCTCGTGACCGCATTCGGGGCCGGCCAAATCGCAATAGAGAGGGCTACTCACAATGAGACATGCTACTCGGGCGTGCTAGGCGTTCTAGCGGCCGGCGTTCTACTCGCCGTGTCGGCTGCTATGAACTGGCGCTTCAATTCAGTCTCGGGAAAACCGAGCTCAAGATGGGCAAATCTACGGGTCGGCAAGTGCCGCCGCGGACTGCCTCAAGGCGCTTGTTCCGTTCTTTTTCTTCGCCGCATGGCGCAACAGGATGTGGTCGCAGGCCATAGCCTCGGCCATGGTGTGGGTGGTCGTTACCGGCTACTCGCTCACCTCCGCGCTCGGTCACGCTGCGCTCAACCGCCTGGATCCGGCGGGTCAGCGAGCGGTCGAGGCGCAGACCTACAAGGATCTGCGCGGCGACCTCAAGCGGGCGACCGACCAGCTAGCTGGGTGCCCCAGCAGCGCCGACGCGACGCGTGCAGTCGGAGATCGATGGTACGAAGAACCATCGGTACTGGAGGCTGCCACCAATCAGTGTGCCGACAACGAAGGGCAAGACTACGCGCGCCTTCTGCGACCAGTATCATGCCTTGAACGCCGAGCTTGCTTCGGCGCAGCAGGCGATGCTGCTGGAGGAGCGCATTTCCGTCGTCAAGGCAAAGCTCGACAAGGCGACCGGCCATGGCAACGCGGCGCTAACCGCCGCCGATCCGCAGGCGAGTGTCCTTGCCAAGCTGACCGGCATCGATCTGGATACGATCCAGATCGCCCTGACGGTGATGATCGCTGTACTGCTCGAGATCGGTTCCGGCCTCGGCATGTACATCGCTTTGAGCCAATGGCGGATCGACGATCGCATGGCGCCATCTGCGCCGCGCATGTCGAAGCTCAAGACGCAGCGTGCGCGTGAAGAAGCGGAGGTCGTGGAAGATCTCCGTGTGCCCGAGGTTGCCGCTCCCGTCGTGGCCGTTCCGGCCAACGCGGATCCGGCACCGCAACCGGCCATCGCGCCGCCAGCGGCCGCCACCGCGCAGATTTCTGCGCGAGAGACGGCCAACGACAACCCGACCAAGCAGGTCGTCGCCCAGCAACGACTGGTCGCACCCGAGAACGACGTACAGCGCTACTACAAGGAGAAGGTCGATACCCAGGATGGTTCCAGCGTAACCGCTACTGCTTTGTACGAAGATTACTGTGCGTGGTGTGAGACGCTCGAGAAGGAGCCGCTTGCACTGCCGACGTTCAGCAGGGAGTTCGGTGAGCTTGGTATCCAGAAGGGTAAGATCGCAGGACGCGTGCGCTACATCGGTATCGCACTGAGAGCCGGCAACGAGGACGCGGAGGATAAGAAGCCGCCCGTCTTCGGCGTCAAGGCCGCCTAGCCAGACTCGGCGCAACGGAAAAGGGCCGCTTCTCAGCGGCCCTTTTTCCTTTTGTGACATGCGAAGTTTGCAAACCAAGGGGCGCCCCGCACGGGCGCCCCTTTTTTGTGGCTGGCTTACTTCATCACCACCAAGCGCTTGGTGCCGCCGACCAGCTGGGCACCGATCTCCTGGAACGCCTGACGCAGGCTGTCGCCGTCGTAGGGGAAGAAGTAGGCGTTCTGGTCATGACCGGCGCACTGCTTGAGCATGTTGGCGGCGGCATTGTCGACGCCGTTGCTGTCGAAGCCGAAGCCGATAGTGAACACCTTGATCCCGGAGTCCCGCATTCCGTCGCAGAGGCTCTTGGCCTGAGCCTGGGAGGCGGGGGAGGAGTACTGGGTGTTGTACTGGCCGTCCGTCATGATGATCGCAGCCTTCATGACGCCGGGGTCGTCGTAGGCCGCCGGGTGGCTCGCCTGGGGCCAGATCGACTGCCACTTGGGTGACAGCATGTACCAGGCCCAGGCGTGGCCGAGGTGGCCCGGTGTCGCGCCGCCGACGGTCGCGTTCTGGAAGAAGTCCTCCAGCTCGGTGCGATCGTTGGTCAGCGGGATGATCGCGGGCAGCTCACGACCGGCGGTGTAGCACTTGCCATCCTCCGAGTAGTTGAGCTTGTTCGTCGACTTGCTCGGCGCGGTCTGGTTGTACGGTCCGATGAAACCACCGGTCGTCGGCGGCTCGTCGGTGTAGCGGTTCTGCGGATCGGTGCGCTCGGTGACGCACGAGATCAGCTTGCCCGACGGCTGGTCCGGCTGCGACACGGTGCCCGTGCAGTTCGGATCGATGCCGCCGGCCGTCTGCATGCTCGCCGGGACGGGATCGTCCCAGCCGGTTTCGTAGCCGTTGTAGTAGGTGAACCCGCTGTTGTTCCAGCCTTTGACCTTCTTGTATTCGCCGTACTTGAGCTGCGCGGGTATGCCGCCGTTGCTGCCGCCGCTGACGGAGATGGCAACGCCAATGTCCGTGTCCGTATTGCCGTACTTGAGGTACTGCACGCCGGTCACGTTGGCGGGCAGCGGGATGTACCAGTCATTGCTGTCGTGGTCGGGCTCGTTTTCGCCGTCGTATTCCCAGCCGCGCCAGTTGCCGTCGTTGTCGTACTTGTCGGTCCGATAGTAGCCGTTGGTGTCATAGGCGGTCTTGACCTGCGGCGGCGGGGTGGGGTTGCCTCGCGTGTTGTCCTCGACCTTGATGCCGAGTGGCTTGCCGGTGTTCTGCCAGAGCAGTTGCGCGACATTCTGGACCGGCAGGTTGGGATCGAGGCAGTGGTTCGAAGCGTAGGACTGGCCGGGCTGCGCGCCGGGGACCTGCCCGGGGAGTACCGGACCGTTCATCGGCGTCGCGGCGTACTGCGAGCCAGAGCGGCTGGTTCTGGCCGTGGGGGCCGGAGTACATGCCGGAGAACAGGCGCTCTTGGTCCGCTTCAGGTTGGTCAGGTTGGCGTATTCGCCAAAGGCCGGAAAGCCGGTGACCGTGGCCGCATACTCCTCACCGACGTTGACGTAGTCGGCCATCGGCGCGATGGCGACGCGGACCTGGCCGGACGTCGTGGCGTTGTTCGGGAAGAAGATGTCCATCAGGTCATTGGCGGCGAGCTTGGGGCAGCTCGATCTTCTTCTGGCCGCCGAGCGTCCAGTTCATCGAGCCGGTGAGGTCGATCATCATGGCGACCTCGAGCTGACGGCCGGACTGGCCGGCCTCGGCCTTGGCCTCGATCTGGATGCCGTCGATGCCCAGGATCTTCATGAATGCGGACGGGACCTCCGCCGTCGCCGATACCTTGACGTTGTTGCCCTGGACCTCGACGTCCACGAAGGGACCGCCGGAGAACGAGCCCTGGTTGTTCTGGGCGAAGTAGTCCTTCGCCAGCTGGACGCGCTGGCTTTCGGTCAGCGAGAGCGCCGCCGCAGCCGCCGTGGCGGCGGCGTCGGTGGCGGATTGCATCTTGCGTTGTGCGTGCACGCCGCGCGCGAAATCCACGGCTGAGCCGATCATGCCGAACATGGGGACGGCATCAGGCCGAAGGTGATGGCGATGTTGCCCTTCTTGTCCGTACCAAATCGCCGGAGGCTTCCGACGGGCTTGTGTGACATGGTGACTTCTCCCTACCCTGTCTCAATGAGCGCAGAATTGCGAACCTGCCTGGGAGAATGGCTCGGCAATATTTGTTGGTGCCTTGCACGGATCGTTCGAATTTTGCCTTTCTCGCGGTGCATGGCCACCTCGGTTAATGATGCGAAAAATCGAGATGCAAACGGTCGGTTCTATGGCGTCTATTTTTTTACTGGAGATCGCCCGCTCCTTGCTTCAAGGCTTGAAGTTGCGGGATGGTTTATATCTGGCCGGGTTAATGGCTCTGTTCCGCCTCAGTGTTGTGAGACCTTGCTGACCACTGATTTGGCGGCAGCGGGGATATCATGAAAGCGCAAGACTTCCGGGCACTTGTCGAGCAACTGGGCGACCTCAGCCAGGTCCAGCGCGACGCGCTGGTTGAGGCGCTGTCTGCGAAGGGGGCCGGCGAGGAGGTCGTCGCCATGATCGAAACGCGGTTCGCGGCAGCGCCGGCCTGCGGCCATTGCGGCGAGGTTGACTTCAAGCCGTGGGGCTCGGCCTCGGATCTCAAACGCTATATGTGCAAGGCGTGCGGGCGCACCTTCAACGCGCTGACCGGCACGCCGCTGGCGGGTCTGCGCCTGCGCGAGAAGTGGCTCGACTATGCCCGCTCGCTGGTCGACGGCGTCAGCCTGCGCAAGGCGGCGGCGCGCACCGGCATCCGTCTGGACACATCGTTCCGCTGGCGCCATCGCTTCCTCGCGACGGCCAGGGACAAGAAGGCGAGCGCGGTGACCGGCATCGTCGAGGCGGACGAGACGTTCATCCTCAAGTCCGCGAAGGGCTCGCGCAAGCTGGTCGGCCGCGCGCCCAGGAAGCGCGGCGGAAAAGCCAAGAAGCCGGGCCTTTCCACCGATGAGCACGATGCCATCCTGATCGTGCGCGACCGCCATGGCGAGACCACCGACGCGATCCTCTTCGACCTCAGCGGGGAGACGATCGGGTCGCACCTAAAGCCCGTCGTCGCCAAGGACGCCGTGCTCGTGACCGACGGCAACAGGGCCTACGAGGCATTCGCGGCTGCGACAGACATCGTCCAGATTGCGCTCGTCGCCAGCGCCGGCGAACGGACGATCGGCTGCTATCACATCCAGAACGTCAACGCCTACCAGAGCCGCTTCAAGGGATGGATGGCTCGATTCAAGGGCGTGGCGTCGAAGTATCTGCCGAGCTACCTGGGCTGGCGCCGCATGATCGAGCGCGACGGTGACGCGCTCACGCCGCGACATTGCCTCGCCGGAGCGATGGGGCAGCGGGCCCTGCTACATTGAAGCGGAACAGAGCCGGGTTAATTCATACGCTGTTAACGGTCTTCGGGCTTGCGGGGGGTAAGCGGCATCGGTTGAGACAAAAAAAGACGGACGGGCTGATCCCGTCCGTCTGGTCGTTGCAAGGCCTGTCCGGTGCGCTGGCGACGCAACCGAGATGATGGTGGAGTGCCGTGCTTTACTGCGCGCAGAGGGTGTAGGTCGTCTGCGTGGCGCGCGTGGTGTTGTCGATGACGACGTTGTATTCGTCGCCGCGGTTCAGAGCCCAGGTGCAGCGGGTGCGGAGGTCGGCGACGTTTTCGCAGAGCGAGGTGCCGTTGAGGTCGAGAACCTTAAGCGTCAGTTGCTCGTCGTCCGAAACAATAGCGAGGGTGGCCTTGTTGTCCCAGGCGCTCTCGGCGAAGATCTGGCTCATCTCGGCCCAGTCGTGGGCGTCGACGTCGCCCTTCAGGCAAGACACGTTGCCCTGAAGGTTCTGCGCCTGGGCGGATGCGGTGGCGAGGGCCAGGGCGCCGGCGAGAACAACGGCGGCGCCGAGGGGGCGAAGAGAGCGCACGAGCATGGAAAGTCTCCGGTGAAGCGGTGATGTCAGGCGACATTATCCGCCAGCAATTAACGGAGGCGCCAACATCGACGCTACAATTTTATGCAAATAGATGTGCTTCAGTCGGGCGGGCGCAAGGGTGCAGGCTCTAGATGTCTCGGCGCGCATATATAGATGCAAGGCGCGAGTTTACCGAACGTCATGGGCGGGACGTGAATGCTGCTCGAATTGACCGAGATAGCTGCTAAAAATTTTATGCAATTGCATTGGCTCGCATTGGCGGGGTCGAAATAACTTTCGGCTAGAACTTGGGCATCCTCGAGTTGTCTTATGTCCAATCCAAGGTGATCCCAATGTCTGTGACCCCCAATAAGAAGAAGGGCCTGCGCGAGAACGAGGGCGGCAACGTCGCCGTCACCTTCGGCCTCATGCTCGCGCCGATGATGATGCTGAGTGGCGCGGCTGTCGACGTCGGCAAGGCCCTGCAGGCGCGTAACGAATTGCAGGCTGCGGCCGACGCGGCCGCGCTTGCCGCGGCCGGCTCGGCCAGCCAGTCGTCGATCGAGCGCATCGCGCTGGCCCGCAAGATGATCGACGCGAACGTCTCCAAGAGCATCTCGGGGGGAGAGCAGGGTGACGGGGAAACGCAGACTACCTCGAGCCAGGCGACCGATTTCAGCGTCGACGTCACGCTCGCCGAGAGCACGACGACGGTTGAGGTGAAGGGATCGATCGAGGCCAAGTTCCTCAAGATCACGGGCTTGGACCGGATCCCGCTCAACGTGCGCGCAAAGGCGAAGACGCCTTATGATGCGTCCAACAACAACAACGATGTCGGCAAGGCGTGCGTGATCGCGCTCGACCCGAATGCGCCGGTCGGCATCAGCACGTTCGGCAACCCCGATATCAGCTACGAGAACTGCTGGTCGCACACGAACTCCACGTCGACGACCGCGCTCGATGGCAACGGCCAGCAGGCCAGGGTCGTCGGTGAAGGTCACTGTGCGGTCGGCGGCAAGGCGTCGGCCCTCGACGACAAGGGCATCTACTCGCCCAAGGCTTCCGAGCACTGCCTGCCGATGGCCGATCCGTTCGCTATCGTGGGTGCCTACGAGAACCAGCCCTATCAGGCGAAGTTTGCGCTGCCGGCGATCCCGACGACGTGCAAGGCGAACAACCTCAACCTGAAGAAGGGCAACTTCACGCTGGAGCCGGGTCGGTATTGCGGCGGCGTTTCGCTGCAGGCCCACGCGAAGGTCAAGTTGCTGCCTGGCGTCTACATCTTCGACGGCGGTGAGCTGAAGGTGCAGTCGGGCTCGAGCCTGACCGTCAAGGAGTCCGGCTACACGAACTCGGAAGCTCAGGAAGTCGATGGCGCGGGCGTGCTGCTCTATTTCCACGGCGCGGGTGCCAAGATGACGGTCATCGGCGGCGGGACCATCAGCCTGAAGGGCCGTCAGTTCGGCTCGTCCTATCCGGGCTTCCTCGCCATTGCCAACGTCAATGCGGCGCCTGGCGACACGACGAACGTGCAGGGCGGCGGCAACTTCCTGATGGAAGGCGCAGTCTACATGCCCAAGCAGAACATCCTGGTCACCGGTGCGGGCAATGCCAACGGCGGCAGCCAGTCGTTCACGCTGATCGGCAAGACGATCGAGTTCCAGGGCAACGGCGAGTTCCACATCAAGCGCCACAACGCCTCGGACATGCCGGACCTGCAGCCCGACATGCCGCGTCAGGTTCGCCAGGAAGCCTATCTGGTCGAGTGACCGGGGCGACGACGCTAAGCTCGAGGATCCAAGACAGGGTCCCGGGGGCGATGCCCCCGGGACCCGATCTTTTTGTTCGGCTCTGTCGGGCTGACTCAGCCGAGCAGACGTCGCAGCGGCGAGCGGAAGGCGCCGGTCGAGCCGGTCTCCCGGGCGAGGCTGACGAGCGTCATCTGCAAGCGGGAGAGCGTTGTGGCATCGGTCGGATCGAGGCCGGCGCCGGGTACGGCGTGTGCGTAAGGGGCGAGCAGGTCGTGGGTGCGGCGGCGGCGTGCGGCGCGCACATGCCAGGATTGTGTCGGGCAGCGGAGGTCGCCGTGGCTGTCGAGCCAGCGCTGCGCGGCTCCCCATACGGTTCTGGCGCACTCGCTGTTGCCCGGGCCCTTGAGCTGCGTGATGTGGGCTTCGCGGTCCGGTCCCAGCGGGCGTACCTCGAAGATGGCGATGCTGCGATCGCCCTCGGACAACTTGAACAGGCGCGCTGCCTTCGACGACAACTCCTCCCCGTAGCTGGCGATGCAGTTGCGCATGCGGTGCGCCTCCTCAAGGATCTGTCGGGGTGTCAGCAAGGGCGTGATGGTGTAGTCGCGGCTGCGGCCACCGTCGAACCACGGGTCTTGCAGGCCGTCGGCGCCCAGGAATACATGAAGTGAGCCGTCTGGCGCGGGCCGCTGGTGTGCGCGCGTGCGCCGTGAGGTCGATCAATACGGCGCCGCGCCGGCTGCCAAGTCCTGACGCCGCACCGTCGGCCCAGCCGCCCGCGTCCCTCGGCGGTCGCGGCGGTCTTGGCGCGCGACGAGACGCGCTGGCTGCCACTGATCCTCGCATCCCACGAAATGCAGCGGCCCGGATCTGGAGATCCGGGCCGTTTGTCGTCGTGCCGCGCGCGCGGGCCGCGTGTCAGCTCACCAGCAAGTCAGCATAGACCTGCAGGTTGTCGATGCCATAGGACTCGTCGGACAACTCGCTGCCGAGCGTGCTGGCGAACTCCACCTTCAGGCTCGCACCGGGATCGTCGATGACCACCTCGACATGATGGATCTGATCGGTCTGGTACCAAGCGCTGCCGAAGCCCAGTGATGTGCCACCGCTGGTGACCGGTGTGATGGTCCAGCTCATGCCGGGTGCGGTGCCCGTGCGCACGGCGGCGTCGACCGCATTCACACCCTGCAGATTGGCGTGCTGGAAGGCCTCCATGAACACCAGCGTGTCGTTGACGGTCAGGTTCAGGAAGTCCCAACCGCCGGTGCCGTCCCAGCTGTCGATCTCGTAGAAGTCGAACGACAGCGTCGCGCTGCCGGAACCGGCCGGTAAGGCGAACGTCTTCTGTGTCGCCGGGTCGCCGCCCACACCGAAACGACCCAAGAACTCCGTCAGCACCGCGCCACCATCCGTCGTCGTGTTCGACGACCAGCCGATTGCGCCGCCTTCGAAATCTTCCGCCGCCACCAGAACCGGCCCGCCGGTGCCGTCACTGACGCTCACGCTGACGGTTGCGGACGCGGTGTTGGTGCCGTCGCTGATCGTGTAGCTGAACTGGTCGGAGGGCCCGGTGAAGCCCGCGTTCGGCGTGTAGACGACGAAGTCGTCGCCGCTCACCAGGGGCGTGCCGTTGTCGTCGATGGTGACGACGCCGTTGAGACCGTTGCCGGCAGCGACGATAGACAGCGCGGCGCTCTCGGGATCGCTGTCGTTGGCGAGCACCGCGATGGCGACGGGCGTGCCGGCCAGCGTCGTGGCGACGTCGGCTACCGCCGTCGGCGGCAGGTCGACGGGCTCAGCGTTGACCGTGACATCGACGGTTGCGGACGCGGTGTTGGTGCCGTCGCTGATTGTGTAGCTGAACTGGTCGGAGGGCCCGGTGAAGCCCGCGTTCGGCGTGTAGACGACGAAGTCGTCGCTGCTCACCAAGGGCGTGCCGTTGTCGTCGATGGTGACGACGCCGTTGAGACCGTTGCCGGCAGCGACGATGGACAGCGCGGCGCCCTCGGGATCGCTGTCGTTGGCGAGCACCGCGATGGCGACGGGCGTGCCGGCCAGCGTCGTGGCGACGTCGGCCACCGCCGTCGGCGGCAGGTCGACGACCGCGCCATCAGCAACGATGCGCACGTTGTCGATGCCGTAGGACTCGTCGGTCAGGTCACTGCCCAGCGTGCTGCCGAAGCCAACCGTCAGGCTGGCGCCCGGGTTCTCGATCACGACCTCGACATGGTGGATCTGGTCGGTCTGGTACCAAGCGCTGCCGAAGCCGAGCGAGGAGCCGCCGTCCGTGACCGGCGTGATCGTCCAAGCCATGCCGGGGATCGAGCCGGTGCGCACGGCGGCGTCGACGGCGTCGACGCCTTGAAGATTGGCGTGCTGGAAGGCCTCCATAAATACCGGCGTGTCGTTGATCGTCAGGTTCAGGAAGTCCCAACCGCTGGTGCCGTCCCAGCTGTCGATCTCGTAGAAATCGAAGGACAGCGTGACAGCCGACACGCCGGCGGGCAGCGCGAACGTCTTCTGGGTGGCGGGATTCGGACCGACGCCGAAGCGGCCGAGGAACTGGGTCAGGGCCGCACCGCCATCCGTCGTCGTGTTCGAGGTCCAGCCGACCGCACCGGTCTCGAAGTCCTCGAAGGCGATGACGCCGCCGCCCGTCCCTGAGTTGACCGTGACATCGACGGTTGCGGACGCGGTGTTGGTGCCGTCGCTGATCGTGTAGCTGAACTGGTCGGAGGGCCCGGTGAAGCCCGCGTTCGGCGTATAGACGACGAAGTCGTCGCCGCTCACCAAGGGCGTGCCATTGTCGTCGATGGTGACGAGGCCATTCAGACCGTTGCCGGCCGCGACAATCGATAGGGCGGCGCCCTCGGGATCGCTGTCGTTAGCGAGCACCTCGATGGCAACGGGCGTGCCGGCCAGCGTCGCTGCGACGTCGGCCACCGCAGTCGGCGGCAGGTCGACGGGCTCGGTGTTGACGGCCACAGTCACGGTCGCCGTGGCGGTGTTGGCGCCGTCGCTGATGATGTAGCTGAACTGATCGGACGGGCCGGTGAATCCCGCGTTCGGGGTATAGACGACGAAATCGTCGCCGGTGACCAGGGGCGTGCCGTTGTCGTTGATCGCGACGAGGCCGTTGAGGCCGTTCTCGGCCGCGACGATCGAGAGGGCAGCGCCCTCGGGGTCGCTATCGTTGGCGAGCACCGCGATGGCGACGGGCGTACCGACCAGCGTCGTTGCGACGTCGGCCACCGCGGTCGGCGGCAGGTCGACGGGTTCGGAGCCGACCGTCACGCTGACGGTCGCCGTGGCGGTGTTGGCGCCGTCGCTGATCGTGTAACTGAACTGATCGGACGGTCCATTAAAGCCTGCGTTGGGCGTGTAGACGACGAAGTCGTCGCCGGTGACCAACGGCGTGCCGTTGTCGTTGATGGCGACGAGACCGTTGAGGCCGTTCTCGACCGCGACGATCGAGAGGGCAGCGCCCTCGGGATCGCTGTCGTTGGCGAGCACCGCGACCGCGACAGGCGTGTCGACAAGCGTCGTGGCCACGTCGGCCACCGCCGTCGGCGGCAGGTCGACGACCACGCCGTCAGCGACGATGCGCACGTTGTCGATGCCGTAGGATTCATCGGCCAACTCGCTGCCGAGCGTGCTGCCGAACCCCACCTTCAGGTCTGTGCCGGGGTTGTCGATGACGACCTCGACATGGTGGATCTGGTCGGTCTGGTACCAGAGATTTCCGAAGCCCAGCGACGTGCCGCCGTCCGTGACCGGCGTGATCGTCCAGGTCATGCCGGGGATGGATCCCGTGCGCACGCCGGCGTCGACGGCGTCGACGCCTTGAAGATTGGCGTGCTGGAAGCCCTCCATGAACACCGGCGTGTCGTTGATCGTCAGGTTCAGGAAGTCCCAGCCGCCGGCGCCGTCCCAGCTGTCGATCTCGTAGAAGTCGAACGACAGGGTCACCGCCGCTACACCCGCGGGCAGCGCGAACGTCTTCTGGGTGGCGGGATTCGGACCGACGCCGAAGCGGCCGAGGAACTGGGTCAGAGCCGCGCCGCCATCCGTCGTCGTGTTCGAGGTCCAGCCGACCGCACCGGTCTCGAAGTCCTCGAAGGCGATGACGCCGCCGCCCGTTCCGGGGTTGACGGTGACATTGACGTTTGCGGATGCGGTGTTGGTGCCGTCGCTGATCGTGTAGCTGAACTGGTCGGTGGGGCCGGTGAAGCCCGCGTTCGGCCTGTAGACGACGAAGTCGTCGCCGGTCACCAAGGGGGTGCCGTTGTCGTCGATGGTGACGACGCCGTTCAGGCCATTGCCGGCAGCGACGATTGAGAGGGTGGCACCCTCGGGATCGCTGTCATTGGCCAGCACATCGATTGGCACTGCGTCGCTTCCTGTGACGAAAGCTGCATCATCGACTGCTATCGGATCGAGGTTGGTGTCGAGGACGAAGGCGACGGTCGCGCTGGTGGCGGTGTTGCCGGCGGCATCGGTGTTGGTGGCGGTGAGGCTGTGGGCGCCCTCACCGGTGAGGGTGACGGCGGCGGACCACGTGCCGTTGGCGGCGACGGTGGCGGTGGTGAGCACTGTCGTGCCGTCGAGGACGGTGACGGTGGTGCCGGCCTCGCCGGTGCCGGCGATGGTCTGGGCCGCGACGTTGACGGTGCCGCCGGCCGAGGTGATGGCGACGGCGGGCGGCGTGGTGTCGATGGCGAGGGTGCGTACGACCGAGGCGGTGTTGCCGGCGGTGTCGGTGACGGCTGCGGTGACGAGGAGCGGCCCGTCGGCGACGGGTGCGGCGAGGGTGGTCGACCAGGCGCCGAGCGTATCGACGGCGACGGTCGCGCCGTTGACGGTCAGCGTGGCGCCGACCTCTGCGGTGCCGGAGACGAGGATGCCACCGGCGGCCTCAGCCGCGTTGATGGTGTCGTCGCCGCCTTCGATCGCGGTAATCGCGACGGCGGGGGCGGTGGTGTCGAGGACGAAGGCGACGGTCGCGCTGGTGGCGGTGTTGCCGGCGGCATCGGTGTTGGTGGCGGTGAGGCTGTGGGCGCCCTCACCGGTGAGGGTGACGGCGGCGGACCACGTGCCGTTGGCGGCGACGGTGGCGGTGGTGAGCACTGTCGTGCCGTCGAGGACGGTGACGGTGGTGCCGGCCTCGCCGGTGCCGGCGATGGTCTGGGCCGCGACGTTGACGGTGCCGCCGGCCGAGGTGATGGCGACGGCGGGCGGCGTGGTGTCGATGGCGAGGGTGCGTACGACCGAGGCGGTGTTGCCGGCGGTGTCGGTGACGGCTGCGGTGACGAGGAGCGGCCCGTCGGCGACGGGTGCGGCGAGGGTGGTCGACCAGGCGCCGAGCGTATCGACGGCGACGGTCGCGCCGTTGACGGTCAGCGTGGCGCCGACCTCTGCGGTGCCGGAGACGAGGATGCCACCGGCGGCCTCAGCCGCGTTGATGGTGTCGTCGCCGCCTTCGATCGCGGTAATCGCGACGGCGGGGGCGGTGGTGTCGAGGACGAAGGCGACGGTCGCGCTGGTGGCGGTGTTGCCGGCGGCATCGGTGTTGGTGGCGGTGAGGCTGTGGGCGCCCTCACCGGTGAGGGTGACGGCGGCGGACCACGTGCCGTTGGCGGCGACGGTGGCGGTGGTGAGCACTGTCGTGCCGTCGAGGACGGTGACGGTGGTGCCGGCCTCGCCGGTGCCGGCGATGGTCTGGGCCGCGACGTTGACGGTGCCGCCGGCCGAGGTGATGGCGACGGCGGGCGGCGTGGTGTCGATGGCGAGGGTGCGTACGACCGAGGCGGTGTTGCCGGCGGTGTCGGTGACGGCTGCGGTGACGAGGAGCGGCCCGTCGGCGACGGGTGCGGCGAGGGTGGTCGACCAGGCGCCGAGCGTATCGACGGCGACGGTCGCGCCGTTGACGGTCAGCGTGGCGCCGACCTCTGCGGTGCCGGAGACGAGGATGCCACCGGCGGCCTCAGCCGCGTTGATGGTGTCGTCGCCGCCTTCGATCGCGGTAATCGCGACGGCGGGGGCGGTGGTGTCGAGGACGAAGGCGACGGTCGCGCTGGTGGCGGTGTTGCCGGCGGCATCGGTGTTGGTGGCGGTGAGGCTGTGGGCGCCCTCACCGGTGAGGGTGACGGCGGCGGACCACGTGCCGTTGGCGGCGACGGTGGCGGTGGTGAGCACTGTCGTGCCGTCGAGGACGGTGACGGTGGTGCCGGCCTCGCCGGTGCCGGCGATGGTCTGGGCCGCGACGTTGACGGTGCCGCCGGCCGAGGTGATGGCGACGGCGGGCGGCGTGGTGTCGATGGCGAGGGTGCGTACGACCGAGGCGGTGTTGCCGGCGGTGTCGGTGACGGCTGCGGTGACGAGGAGCGGCCCGTCGGCGACGGGTGCGGCGAGGGTGGTCGACCAGGCGCCGAGCGTATCGACGGCGACGGTCGCGCCGTTGACGGTCAGCGTGGCGCCGACCTCTGCGGTGCCGGAGACGAGGATGCCACCGGCGGCCTCAGCCGCGTTGATGGTGTCGTCGCCGCCTTCGATCGCGGTAATCGCGACGGCGGGGGCGGTGGTGTCGAGGACGAAGGCGACGGTCGCGCTGGTGGCGGTGTTGCCGGCGGCATCGGTGTTGGTGGCGGTGAGGCTGTGGGCGCCCTCACCGGTGAGGGTGACGGCGGCGGACCACGTGCCGTTGGCGGCGACGGTGGCGGTGGTGAGCACTGTCGTGCCGTCGAGGACGGTGACGGTGGTGCCGGCCTCGCCGGTGCCGGCGATGGTCTGGGCCGCGACGTTGACGGTGCCGCCGGCCGAGGTGATGGCGACGGCGGGCGGCGTGGTGTCGATGGCGAGGGTGCGTACGACCGAGGCGGTGTTGCCGGCGGTGTCGGTGACGGCTGCGGTGACGAGGAGCGGCCCGTCGGCGACGGGTGCGGCGAGGGTGGTCGACCAGGCGCCGAGCGTATCGACGGCGACGGTCGCGCCGTTGACGGTCAGCGTGGCGCCGACCTCTGCGGTGCCGGAGACGAGGATGCCACCGGCGGCCTCAGCCGCGTTGATGGTGTCGTCGCCGCCTTCGATCGCGGTAATCGCGACGGCGGGGGCGGTGGTGTCGAGGACGAAGGCGACGGTCGCGCTGGTGGCGGTGTTGCCGGCGGCATCGGTGTTGGTGGCGGTGAGGCTGTGGGCGCCCTCACCGGTGAGGGTGACGGCGGCGGACCACGTGCCGTTGGCGGCGACGGTGGCGGTGGTGAGCACTGTCGTGCCGTCGAGGACGGTGACGGTGGTGCCGGCCTCGCCGGTGCCGGCGATGGTCTGGGCCGCGACGTTGACGGTGCCGCCGGCCGAGGTGATGGCGACGGCGGGCGGCGTGGTGTCGATGGCGAGGGTGCGTACGACCGAGGCGGTGTTGCCGGCGGTGTCGGTGACGGCTGCGGTGACGAGGAGCGGCCCGTCGGCGACGGGTGCGGCGAGGGTGGTCGACCAGGCGCCGAGCGTATCGACGGCGACGGTCGCGCCGTTGACGGTCAGCGTGGCGCCGACCTCTGCGGTGCCGGAGACGAGGATGCCACCGGCGGCCTCAGCCGCGTTGATGGTGTCGTCGCCGCCTTCGATCGCGGTAATCGCGACGCTTGTTGTCGTGTCGCTCAGCACGTCGCTGAGCGCGATTGGGCCGCCGGTCGCGAACGTGACGAACTCGATATCGGTGATCGTATCGGTTCCGTCGCGATTGGCGACACTGTCTGCGATGACGACGCCCGCGGGGCTGGCCGTGAACGTGTAATCACCCCTGTCGCCGGTTAGCACGACCGTGTCCGAGCCCTCGCCGCCGTTGATCGTATCGTCGCCGCCCGCGCCGGTGATTTGGTCTGCGCCTTCGTCGCCGAAGATGCGGTCCGCCCCGCCGCCGGCCGTGATCGTATCCTCGCCGAGGCTGCCGAACAGGAGGTCGGCCCCGTCCGAGCCCGTGACAGTGCGCGGTGTGGCCAGATCGGCATAGACGAAGTGACTGGCATTGAGGGCGCCGACCGGCACGCCGAGTGCCATCGTCTGCGGATTGCCGTTGAACTGACCGCTCAGGATGGCGAGCCCCGTCCCGTCGTCACGCAGAAGTCCCTCGACCACCGCGGTGAAGCTCGCCGGTCCGTTCTCGATGAATAGAACGCGATCTTCGAGCACGTTGAAATCGGTGACGACATCGGCCTGTGCGGCGAGCGGATCGTAGGCGCTGAAGACGTGGAAATCGATGCCGTTGCCGCCCGTCGACGTGTCGTTGCCGAGCCCGCCGTCGATCAGGTCGGCGCTCGTGCCTCCGACAAGACTGTCGGCGTCGCCGAAGCCGGCGAGCACGTTCTCGCTCGACGATCCAGTCAGCGTGTCGCCACCCTCGCCGCCGATCAGGACAATGCGGTCGCCTTGCAGCGGGTTCCAGCTCGTGAACGTGAAGGTAGAGGCATTGATCGTATTGGGTGCCGTCGCATTGCCCTGGATGGTGAGCACGTCGCGGAACGCACCACCGAACACGTGCAACGCCGGCGCGATGGAGGGACCGAGCAGCGCGTGATCGATGTTGAGATCTATCCTGTCGGTGGTGTCGAACCCGATCTCCTCGATCGACAGGATCGTGAAGGCAGCGTTCAGCGTGAGGACGCCCGCCCCGACAAGGGTCAACCTGTCCGTGCCGGGCCCGCCATCGAGGATTGTCAGAGGTTCCAGATCCGGGCCGATGATGAGGTTGTCGTTGCCCTGGCCACCGTACAGGCTGTCCACGTCCTCGCCGAACTGTGCGCCGCCGTCGAGGGTGTCGTTGCCGTCCCCGCCGAGCAGCGTATCGTTGCCTCCGCCGCCGGACAGGGAATCGTTGCCGGCGAGGCCGTCCAGGAAATTCGGCCCCCCCAGTCCGGTCAGCACGTCGTCTTCACCTGTGCCGGTCTGCACCGCGTCATCTGAAGGCGGCGGCGAGATGCCAGTGACGTCCGAGATTGTGACCGCTATTGCCTGAGAATCTGCGCCGCCGTTGCCGTCGGTCGCCTCTATAATCACGTCGTAGGTGTTGTCGGCGCCGTTATCCAGAGGTGCCTCGAAATCGGGGGGCGTTATGAAAGACAGCGCGCCGCTCAAGAAATCGATCTGGAACCGCGCTGCATCGGCACCGCCGGCGATGGCGTATAGAACGGTGTCGCCGGCATCGGGGTCTGTCGCGGCCACGGTGGTGACGGCGGTCTGGTTCTCCGAGACAGTCAGTGCCGCCGTATCACTACCGCCGTCCGACGTGATGGCTGGAGGGTTGTTCGGCCCGACCGGCGCCTCGTACGTGACCTCGACAGTGCCGAGCCTGAGCTGCTGTTGGTTGGTTTGCGGGCCGCTGCCGGTGCTGGCCGTGAACCCGAAGTAGGCGAAGGGGGAATTTCCGAGGAAGCTTTGGGCCAGATCGGAGGTGGTGAAGACTGAAACGGTATTTCCATCGAGCGTCACGTCGAGTGTTTGTGTCGCCGCTGTCCAGGCGACGTTTGCCGTGTGAAAGACGCCGTCCTCAAGGTTGGCGACGGAGAACGGCAATGTCTGTGCGATGCCGTCCGTGTCGAAGATGTCGACGTGGTCGCTCGCGATGTCGCCGCTGGCGCCGCCGTTGTCGAACGTGTCGAATGTAACCGCCAGACCCTTCCGGATCCCGAGAGCGCCGAGGCTTCCCCCGCTCGAGCCGATCGCATTGAATGCCGATGTGTCGTTGTGCAGGATGAACGCTGCGCCGTGGCCGCCGGAATCGCTGGTGCCGAAATTGAGCTCGAAGCTGATCGAGAAATCCTCACGGACGTCGAGGCGTGTGGTCGACATGACGGCGCCCACGACGTTGGGCGTCCCCGTCGTCAGCGTGTAAATGGTCGTTACCGGATCGAAGGTCGCCGCACCGCGGGATAGGAAGCTTTGGGGGGTGATGTCGAGGTCGGAGATATTCAGCCTGCCAATGGAGCCGCCGAACAGGTCCACGTAATAGACCTTGCCGTCGGGGCCGATCGTGTAGTGCGCGGGCCCGAAGCTGGGTGTGGTCGTCAGGTAGGTGACGTCGCGACGATCATTGACGTCGACAGAATAGATTTCTCCGTCGACGAAATCGGTAAAGAAGTAGTCGCCAATGAGCGCAGCGGGATAGTCGGCGCCGCCGCTGTAGATGGCATTGCCACCGGTGATGGCCTGGATCTGGAAGCCGGGCGCAGTTCCGTCATGGGAGAAGGCGCGGAACGCCGGCGCGAGCGTAACCTGTCCGGATTCGACGAGCGGGTAGAAGGCCTGCGATTGGGCGAGCTGATCATATCCGGGTGCGCGGATGATCTGCCCGCCGTCGCCGCCTTCGTAGTAGGGCCAGCCGTAGTTGGCGCCTGGTCCACCCGAATTGATCTCCTCCCACAAGTTCCAGCCGGTCTCGGTGATGAGGATGCGGCCGGCCTCGTCAAAGGTCATCGAGAACGGATTGCGCAGGCCGAGCTGGTAGACCTTGGCCTGGTTGAGGTCGAGCGACATGCCAGGCTCGACGAATGGATTGTCCACCAGCCCCTGGCCGGTGGCCGGATCGATCCTGAGAACCTTTCCGGACAGACTGTTCAGGTTCTGTACGTCGAAGCTGCGCGGATCCGTGATGTCGAACGACGTTCCGTCGCCTATCGAGACGTACAGTGCGCCGTCAGGTCCGAACGCCAGGGAGCCACCGGCGTGCGAGCGTGAAGTCAACCTTGATGTAGTCCTGTTTGATGCCGTCGATCACGAGCGGCGGGTTGGGATCCGCGGGGTCGACGTAGCGCTCCGAAGAGATGAGGCCGACATTCTCCGGAGCCGTGCTGTCGATGGCCCCGAGGCCGCTGATGTCCGATGCCGTGCGACCCGCGCCGCCGAGCAGTTGCAAGGCGCTGCCGGGGACGACGGTCGTGTAGCCCGTTGCAGCGTCGAGGGTATAGCGCATGAGGTGCGCATAGCGGTTGCCGCCACCGTCAATACCGTCATTGCCTGTGCCCGTGACGCCCGGTGGATCGACGACGTAGAACGCGTAGAGATAGGGCTCAGCCGGGAAATTAGGGTTGAGCACAATGTCGAGCAGGCCGCGATCCTGCACGTTGTTGACCACGCCCGACAGGTCCATCAGTGTTGCGACCTGCGTGCCGGTCGTCGTGTCCATGATCTTGATGATACCGCCCTTCTCCGCGACGTAGGCGCGTGTCAGATCGGTTGGCATGAAGATCATGTCTATGGGTAGGTCGAGCCCCGACCACAGCACTTCCTGCTGCACATCATAAATGGGTAGCAGTAATGGCTCGGTCGGCTGCGTCGCCGGTGTCTCGTCGTCCAGAATGTCGATACGCGCTGTCCGCGGCGCCTGAAGGAAACCGTTCTCGACATTGACGAGTGACACCACGAGCGTTTCCGTCGCCTCGCCGATGCCGTCGTCGATGATCGGAACTTCGATGTAGGCACGGTCCTGGTTCTCGGCGAACACGACGGTTCCGCCTGTGCCTGCGTAGTCGGCGCCTGGTGTCGCAGTCTCGCTGGTGATGCCGTATGTCACAGTGACGGTGCCGGTCAGATCGCCGGTGCGGATCACGGGGACGAGAATGCTGCCGCCTGTTTCAGTGATACTCAATTCGCTGGCCTGCAGAGCGACGAAGCCTGCCATCTTGTAAGTCTCCTGAGCCAACTCTCGGGCAGCCCAGCGGCGCCGAAGTGTGCACGCGACGATCAGTCAATGGATAGCGTAAAGTAGACAGGCGTTTCATTTTGCGACGTGTCAAAGTGCATATATGGTTACCAAGCCAAAGGTGCTGGGATTACCGAGGCTGCGCTCGCTCACGAGCGGCTCGCGCCGTGTCGTAAAAGGCAGCTCGCAGGATCCAGCGTCGGTTCACCGCTTCCAAGCTGTCGGCCATCGAGGAGCGGCACGATGTTTTGCAGTCGCAGGCCGGAGCGGAGCTGGTAATTGAGGTGCTCTCACAGCGCTACGGCGCCCGTCGACGATGTCGACCGCTCTCGCGCTGTTTGAGAAATGCACCGCGAGGCTCTGCTGCGCGCGGATTAAGTGAGCCCTTGCCGATAAGCTCGCCGACTGCGTACACGTCCTGGAGCTGAATGGTCCGGAGATTGATGGCGAGGGCTACCGTTTGGTGCGCGCGGGGCGTCGTCGGGCGAGGACCAAGTCGGACGAACCGTCACAGAAGTGACGCACAAGCGCCTGAGGCCGCTGCGCGCGGAGCTTACGGCGGTCAACGGTGATGCGATACCATTGCGGCGTCGTCGGATAAGCCAGACCCAGACGCTCAACCAGTCCTCTTTGCCCCATCCGAATCGGGGGGGCTTGCTGCCATAAACGAAATCGGAAGGGCATTGATGTTTCTGCTTGAATAACTGCTCCCCTCGTGTAACTTGTTATCAAAATGGCATTGTGCATTGTTTTTCCAGAGGAGTTTTCCTGTGATGCGCAAGGTTGCCACTGCGCTAGCGTCACCCAAGGCTCTACTGCGAGAAGGGTTGGCAAGCCTTCTGGCAGATACGGATTACAAGCCTTCGCGTTGTGTTGCCTGTCTCGAGGATCTGACGGCGGACGATGCAGCATTGGATGGCGTGAAGTTGATCATCATCTCCGCTGATGCCATGCCGCCAAGATGTGAGAAGACGTCGCGTCCGACCCTTCAGTCGCTGTGTCAGCTCTATCCGGATGCACGCATTCTGATCCTCAGCGACACTCTCAACACAGAGGATGTGGCCGCGGCACTTCGCGCGGGCGTCAATGGCTACCTCCTCAACACCGTTTCACCCGAGGTGTTGATCAAGTCACTCGATCTGGTGATGCTCGGCGAGACGGTACTTGCCTCCGAGTTCTCTCGGACGGTCTGGCAAGCGGGGCTGGGTGCAACCGCCGTCGTGGCATCAGAAGATCAGTCCGAGGTGGCCAAGGGGGGCACCTCCCCGTCGCCGCACCCCATGAAGGCGCGTCAGGAGCTGCGCAGTTTCTCGACACGAGAGACAGCTATTCTGGCGCGCCTCGTTCACGGAGAACTCCAACAAGAAGATCGCGTGCGCCATCGACATCGCCGAGGCAACCGTAAAGACCCACGTCAAGGCGATCCTGAGAAAGATCCGGGTCCGCAATCGGACGCAAGCGGCTCTGTGGGCCTACACCCATCTGCCGGAAATCACGGACTGGCCGGCGTCGTCGACGAGGACAAGGACAAGGACAACTCGGGCTCTAAGTGATGATGAGACCGACTGCGATGATATGGTGAGCGTCCCGCTGGCCTCCGGCGTGCAGCCGATGTGACGGAGAGACATCGTACCCTGGAGCGTGATGCCGGCAGCCCAGGTGACTGCCGAATTCAGGGCAAGGGTCGCCTTGTTGTCCCAGGCGCTCTCGGCGAAGATCTGGCTCATCTCGGCCCAATCGTGGGCGTCGATGTCGCCTTTCAAGCAAGACACGTTGCCCTGCGGCGCGCCGCGCTCAGCGTCGTCCTTGGCCGCTGCACCGGCAGAATGTCGCCGGCTGCGCCTCCAACGCTTCCGCGGACAGGCGTGCCTTGAAGTTGTTGCTCGGGATGCCGGCCAGCAGACCGCAGTTGCCGCCATCCCAGAACGGATTGGAACGGCCGGCCTTCGACCACCACATCACCTTGTTGTCTGAGATCGTCACGTCGCTGCACGACCTTGGGTATTGGTTCCAGGCGTAGATGCCGACGTTCGTGAACGGCTGCTTGCGCCCGTAGACCTGGTTGCCCCGCACGGCCATGTCGGTACCGCTGGCCACCGCGATGCCGTACTGTCCGGGATCGACGAGCACATTGCGCTGCGCCAGTTGGTGGGCCCCTCCGTCGTCGCCCAACATGATGCCGCCGCCCAATTCGCTGGGGCCGCCGCCGACAATCAAGTTGTCGCTGACCAAAATCGGTGCCCCGGGGTTGCCGCGCGACTGGTAGAGGTTGATGGCATCTTCGGGCTCGCCCTTGCCCGCCGCGTTGCGACCGACATTGCAGCTGATACGATTGCCCGCCCCGGTCACCTTGTCGAACTGCACGTGCTGTCCGCGCGGCACTGGCCCTCGCGCGGTCTGGAAGGTATTGCAGTCGACCTTCACAGCCTGCGAGCTCACGACATAGACACCCGACACCGTGTCAACGATGCGGCTTTCGACGATCTCGATGCCCTGCGAAATCCGAAATGAAGATGCCGCTTGCCTGCGTGCCGGTGATGCGCACGTTGCGGATCAGCACATTCCGGCTGTTGAGCAGCTCGATGCCGTGCCCTCCGCACGGCCCGATTGTCACATCCTCGATCACGATATCGCGCAGGTCCATCAACTCCAGGCAGGTGCCTTCAGGCTTGGCGATCCGGCTGCCACGTGCGATCGGACGCTCGTAGGGTGCCGACTGCGCTCCCGGTCCAACGAATGTGAGTGGCTGGCCGCCTTTGATTGCGATAGCGAGGCCGCCGGCCGCCAGCAGGCTGTTCGCCACGATGGCGCCAATTCGCCGCGTCATTGCTGCGCTCCGCGATGGAGCTTGACCAGTCGCCGGGCAACCTCCGTCCAGTCGCCCATGGTTATAGCCATGCAGTAGGCGGCTTCCGTCATCGTGCGCCAGGCTTCCGGCGGCGTCCGCTCCGCTTCCCACAGAGCTTCGCAGACGGCCTGCGGGGTCAGATCGCCGATGACAAATCCGCTGCCGAACTGCTTCAGGTTCCCCTCGAGGCCTGTCTCCATCGTCAGTATGAGCGGCAGTCCTGTCAACGCAGCCTGGATCGGACCGATCGGAAAGCTGTCGAACCTTGAGGGCGCCGCGAAGTAGTGCCAACGCGCGAAGGCCTGTGCCTTGGCCTCGCCGTAGAGGGGGCCGTCCACCGTTACCTCATCCGAAATCCCAAGCGCGCGCGTCATGTCCGCCAGCACGTCCCTGGTCGGGCCCGTTCCGACCATCTCCAGCCGGCCGCGCCCTCCGCTCTTGCGATAGAGCCCGAAGCCCGTGACCAGGAGATCGAGGCCCTTGTGCTCGAGCTCATAGCGCCCCAGGTAGCCGAAAACCGGATAGTTGCAGGAGGGCAAGGGACGTTGCGGCATCTGCGGCGCGCCTTCAAAGCGGTTCGAATAGACCGCGTTGGGGATAAGCACCACCCGTGCCCTCGGCGCCACCCGCAGAATGGTCTCGCGCTCCATCGGCGTCAGGGCCTGCACGAACTGCGCCGCTTCCAGCACGCGCCGCTCGACGTGACGCACGTAGAACAGCGGGAGCGGTCGCGTCGGCTTTCCCTGCCGGTCGAACAGGTGCGAATAGCCCGCATGAAGCAGGATCCCGTAGGGCCGACCGAGCGCCCGGATGCGCCGCGCCAGGGACAGGAACAGCGGCTGGCGGGCGCCGTGCAGATGAAACACCGTCGTGGGACCGCAATCCCGGGTAATGGTATCGAGGAGCTGACCCGAAAGAGTGACCCACCGCCCCTTCAGCTTGCGTCCCGCTAGCACGGGCAAGTCGATCGGCACGGTGTTGTCGGAGACCGCAAGCTCCCGCCACGGCTCGCGGAGGAAGATCAGTCGCGAGTCATGGCCGGCCGCGATCTGCTCGGCGATGATCTGCCGGGCGACAAGATGCACGCCATTTGCTCTGAGATCGTGGGGGTCTCCGCCGTCGATGATGACGTGGCGGATGTCGAGCTTGCGATCCCTCGGCAGTTCAGCCGGGGTGCTTGCTACGTTACGCGCTCCGAGCCAGACATTCATCACTGATCACCAATCTTTGGATATACTGAGATGCCAGGAGCCGCACGACGTTCGCACCGAGCATGGCGACGCAGGCACCGGTCAGCCCGTAGCTTTGCGTCAGCGGCACGGCGAGCAGCACCGCCACGGTGGCACCGATTCCGTTGATGACGAGCGCCAGTCTGGCGCCGTTCACGCCGTGCAGGTAGCTGCACACCATGTCGACCGCATACGCGATGGCCCACGCGATCACGAGCAGCCGGACCGGTAGGCTCAAGGTGGCATAGGGCGACGACCAGCCGTAGAAAAGACCGAGCGCCAGCGTCGGAGCCAGGAACACCAGCGCGAAGTAGCCGAATGTCGGTGGCACCCCGATCAGCATATAGACGCGCGCTGCGCGCCAGGCGTCGCGGTTCGTCCCGCTCGTTTGCGCCTGCGCCGCCGTCTGCGGAATGACATTGCACAGGCCCAGGATGATGGGGTTGGCGAGGTTGACGATGTTGAGCGCGGCCTGGAAGGAGGCCGCAGCGGCTGCGCCCGAACCGGCAGCCAGCGCCCACGGGAACACCTGGATCCGCAACAGCGACAGCAGATTGTTGGCGAGCGATGCCGCGCCCATTTGCCAGAACGTGCGCGCTGTCTCCCGCAGTGCGGCGTGGCGCGCGGGTCGCCAGCCGACCTGAACGAGCTGGATGGCGGCGCCGATCGCCCATGCGCCCGCGATCGCCAACAGCGTATCGCGCAGCGTCAGGAGCCCCAGCGCGGCGAGCGTCCACACCGCCACGACCTGCCCCAGATAGCAGATGCTATCCCCGATGAGCGCCGTCCTGTGCCGGAACTCTGCCAGCAAGCCCCGCCGCGCCGTCTCCTGGATCTGCCAGCAGAGGAACACCGCCAACGCAGGCAGCGCGAGGTCGGGCCGGCCGAGCAGTGAGACGCCGCAGGCCAGCACGAGTGCGAGTGCGATGCTGGAACCCAGCACAAGCCGGACGGTTGCCGAGAAGAGACCCACGCGCTGCGGTGGACTCAGCACCGCGATCCGGATCGACATCGGATAGAGCAGCAAGGATGAGTTGACGAGTTGTAGGCCGAGAAAGGCGCCGAACAGGAGCGCATAGGTCCCATAGTCGTCCGTCGACAAGCCGCGTGCCAGCCGCACGTTCACCAGGAACACGCCAAGACTGACGACGCCCTGATCGATCAGCGTCCACGTAGCGCGCGAGACCTTTGTGCTATCCCGCATGCCTGGCGTCTCGGCTTTGTGACGCAACGCTGGCGGCCTTCGGCTTGGGTGTGGCCATCGCGGCAACCGCACGTTTAGTATCGCTGTAGGCCCAATCGAGGTAGATCCGCGTCGGCTTCATGCCGGCCTGGAAGTCGTAGCGTGGCGCATAGCCGATCAGCCTGCGGGCTTTGTCGTTGTCGCAATGGGCCTGCGCGGCATAGAGATTAAGCTGCTGCGGATCCGGCAGCGTCACCTCACCCGGTCGCCGTCCGCCCGTGCCGAAATAGTGTTTCATGACGAGGCCCTTGAACGGCTCGGGCAGCGCATCGAGGCCCGTCTGCAGTGCTTGGCGGACGGGATACCAGCGCACCATGATCTGAATGATCTTCTTGGGGTTCTTCGCCACGAGTTTTACATCGCGCATCAGACCGCTGTTAGACTTGGCGATCTGCTCCGCCGGCCACAGCTTCGGCCCCTTCACACCGAGCGCGTCTGCGATCTGCGAGAAGAACTGCGACCAGCGAACGGGTGCGGGGCCCGACATGATGAAGCGCTCGCCGACCGCAGCCTCGTGCGTCGCCGCCAGAATGAGACCGTCGACGAGATCGTCGATGTAGACCGCGTTGCACAGCCCGTCGCCCTCGGGCAGCACGACCGTGCCATAGATCAGGTTCTCCGCCGGCGCATTGGTCCACGACTTGGCGAAGGGACCGTAGACGCACGAGGGCTGGACGATGGAGACCTGCAGACCGTGCTCGCGGTGCGCCTGGAGCACCATTTCCTCCATCTCGAGCTTGGTGCGCGTGTAAGCCCATCCGCGATCGCCATCGCGCGTCTCCTCGCTCAGCCGGCCTTCGGGAAACGGCTCGTAGACGGAGAACGTGCTGACAAACACCAACCGCTTCACGTCGTGCTTCACACACGCGGCTATGATGTTCTGCAGGCCGGTCAAGTTCTGCGTGCGCGAGCGCGGGTCATAGGCGCAATGGAAGACGATGTCTTGTCCAGCGATCGCTTGATCGATGGCTGATGCATCCGCCAGGTCGGCGGCAACGATCTCGGGCCTGAGCCGGGCGATACGCGTCGCATGCCCGAAATTCCTCACCAGACAGCGAACCTGCGCGCCCTGCTCCAGCAGCCGCTCGGCCAGTCGACCGCCGATGAAACCCGTCGCGCCGGTGACGACGACCTTGCTGCCCATGGCCACGCCCGGTCGCGTGGCCGGACCTTCGGGCTCGGCAAGTTCCGCCCACGGCGCCTTGAGCAGCTGGCGCGCACCATAGCATCGCTCGATGACGTCTACGGAGCGAGTGGCCTCCCGACCCGACACGAGCACCGAGGCAAGTCCGCTCGCCGCATCCCGGAAATTCCTCAACTCGGCATCGAAGAGCTCGGAGAAGAACTGTGGCTCCATCGTAGCGGGAGCGATCCCGTCGTGCACGAAGGAGAGCGCATTGTCCGAGCCGGCAAGTATCTCGTTCTTGTAGAGATGCACCTCTACGAATCCCTTGCTGCCCGTGATCCGGATCGCATTGCGCAACTCCCGCGTCCGACTGAGCTCGATGCGGCCGGTCGCCCCCGAGGCCATCCGACACTCGAGCACGCAGTCGGCCTCGACGCCGCCCTGCGCATCCTCGCGGTAGTCGAGATCGTCCACCTCGCCGAGCCACCAGGTGACGAGGTCCAGCGTATGCGGCCCCGTATCCATGAGCACACCGCCGCCCGACAGCTTGGGATCCAGGATCGCCGGCGTACTCGTGTCCCAATTGAAGACGAACCCTTCGCGCACGTCGAAATGCCGGATGTCACCGAGCGTGCCCGACGTCAGCAGAGCCTTCGTCCACTGAGCGATCTTTAGATAGCGGCGCTGCAGCCCGACGGCGAGCACTGCGCCGGCCGCCTCCGATGCCGCTACCATCCGCTCGCAATCAGCCCGCGTCGTCGCCAGGGGCTTTTCCATGAATAGATGCTTACCCGCTTCCAGTAGTGCCGTACCGAGCGGCGCATGAAAGGCGTGTGGCACCGCCACCAGCGCCGCATCGAAATCACTCTTCACGTCGCGCCAGTCCGCGCCGCGCACGAAGCCCTTGCCTTTGTTGCCCATCCGCCGGGCGACCACCTCGATACGCCGGGGTGAGGGATCGATCAGCACGGACGGCAGCCAGCCGATCCGCTTCAGGGCCGGCACTAGATGGTGGTCGACAATGGCCCCGCAACCGATGACGGCAAGACGCGGTGAGATGGGCATGCTCATGAGATCGATACCTTCGTGGTTTTGGTTTGTACGAGGGCGGCCGCTTGCCCGCTGGCGCGCGCGCCCGTCGTGCCGCGCCGCTGCCGCGCAAGTACCGAGCGGTAGCCCTTCAGCGCGGCCTCTGCGGCCTTGGTCCAGGTAAAGGTGTCTTGCGCCCGCTGCCGCGCTGCGCGACCCATCTGCGCAACGAGCTGCGGATCCTGCGCAAGCCGATTGATCACGGCCCGCAGCCCCGCGACGTCGCGCGGCTCAACGACAACGCCGCAATCGTCGGTGATTTGGTAAGGGATGCCACCCACGCGGCTGGCCACCACCGGCACGCCATGGGCCATGGCCTCAAGCACCGCCAGCGGGAAGGTGTCGGCGAGCGTGGGAAACACGAACAGATCGGACCGCCTGAAGATCGCGTGCACGGCTGCGTCCGACAGCCGTCCCGTCACGACGATCTGCTGCCCCGGCTTCAAGGCTCGCAGGTACCGGTCGTAATCGATCTCGGGCCGCTTCTCGCCACCGATGATCAACAAGAATGGACGATCGAGCCCGCAGAATGCCTCGAGCAGGATGGGCAGTCCCTTGTTGGGCGTATGGTTGGCGAGGAACATCGCCGTGATTTCGCCGGATGCGCGTGCCTGCGGGATGCCGAGTTCACCGAGCGCGGCGGCATCGCAGGTGTCGTCGTGCACCTGGGGAGTCGGCACGCCGTTGGTCACGATGCTGAGGTCCGAGCCCGTATATCCCATCTCGCGCACGATCTCGAAGTCTGCCGGCGACAGGGCAAAGATGCCGCTCGCACCGGCAACGACACGACGTACCGGCGTCTCCACGAGGCGCTGCCACACGAATCGCCTGGTCCCGTCGAAGCCGTAGACGGCGCCGCCGTTCGCGACCTCGTTGAAGCCGTGGGTCGAGACCACGTAGGCAATCCCGCGTGCCCGGCAGGCCTGCGCGACTCTTGGCCATCTCCAGCGCCGGAAGCGGATTGTGGATGTGCACGAGGTCCCAGTCCCCGGTGCTTACGATGTCGGCCAGGTTGGAGCGATAAAAGAGCGTGCGGAGCTTGTTTGGCACACCGGACCAACCGAGAGGAGCCGGCAGGCCGACGCGGACGTCGACACGGCGCGCGTTTCCTCCCTCGCCCTGCATGCCGATGGCGCCGAGCATGCTCGCCACGGTGATGTCGCAGTGCTCGGCCAGCGCGGCGCTGAGCGCCTCGGCGGCACGCGCGCCGCCGCTCACAGACAAATGCGGCGGCACGACGATGGCAGCCAGAACCTTCATAGCCGGTACTTCCCGGCTAGCGCAGGTGTCATGTCGGGTTCGCGCCACAGATCAGCCAGCGCATCCTCGATCGTCTGCTGGGGCTGCCAGCCGAAGCGAACATGGATCTCATGGATGTCGGCGGCCAGATGCGGACGGTCGACCTTGCGCTGACGCGATGCTTCCTGTTCCAGGCAGAAGTCGACGGTGGAGACCCGCTTCAGCTTGTCCACGATCTCCGCCACCGAGTAGGTCTGCGACGTGCCCAGGTTGACCGTCAGTGCCTGCCCCGCCTCGAGTCCTTGCTGCAGCGCCACCGACACGAATCCGCGCGCGGCGTCGCGTACGTGGATGTAGTCGCGCTTCGGCCAGAGATTTCCCAGCCGAAGCACCTTATGGCCGGCTTTCAACTGCGCGACGATTTCGGGTAGCAGGTGCGGATTGGTTTCACCCGGCCCCACCACGTTGAATAGCCTCACGACAATCGCGGATAGCCCGCGCTGCTGTGCGAAGTAGCGGACATAGTGTTCGCCATGGAGCTTCGTGTAGCCATAGACATCGCTCGGACCGAGCTCTGAGCTACGTTCGTTGTGCGGCTTGTCGTCGGGCTTGTAGACTGCTCCGCTGCTCGCGAACACGAACTGCGCGCCACTGGGCGCCGTAGTCAGCAGGTTCAGGGTCCCATCGATGTTCGTGCGAACCGCCAGGGCGGGATTGTCCTCGCACTCGGGAATATAATGAATCGCCGCTAGGTGAATGATGGTATCGGGCTGAAACTCGGTCATCACCTTCGACATCGCGCTCGCATCAGTAATGTCGGCATGCAGAAAGCGGCACTGAGACAGCTCGTCGGGACGCAGCCGCTTGGGTCCGCTGCGCAGATTGTCGACGACCGTCACATCGTGCTCGGCACTCAGCTGCCGCAAGACTTCGCGTCCCACGAACCCGTTGCCACCCGTCAGCAAAACCCTCTTGCGCATACTTACGTGCTCCTGCCAAAAACTACGGGACGTGACCACTCAGGAATTGGATCGCATGCGTCTATACCTGCTGGCGTAGTACGTGCGATCGCCGGTCGCGAAGGAGGGGTAGGCATCCAGATCGACATCCGTGAGTACGATGCCGTCGACATGCACATCGTGCCGTTTCAGCAGCTCGAGGGCCGCAACGACACTTTCGCGCGGGGTCTCGTTCCAACCGGAAACGTGTAGATTGATGTCGGCAAGCCTTCCGAGATAACTGCTTTCTGACCAGAGCAGCGTCGGAGGCGTCTCGATCACGATGAACTGGAATTTCGACTTCGCCGCGGCGATCAACCCATCCAGAGCCGCCGGTAGCGCGCTGACATTCTTCAACGGTCCGTCAAATCCGCTCGGTCCTGTTCGCCGCCGCAGGCTGTAGACGCTCCGGGCCGCATCCGATGCCAGAATTTTGTCGAGCGCTTTCGCCTCGAGCAGCACGTCTTCCAGTGCCACGGCGTCGTCAGGTTGCGCGACGGCACCGTGGGGACGCTTCGGGGCGAAGTCCAGATGGAGGATGCGCTGGCTGCCAACGGCGAGAGTGTCAGTGAGCCGATGCACGAATTGCGACTGCCCCGAAACAGGCACGGCCGTGCTGACCATCACGACTTGCGGCGTATCCGGTCTGCCCGACAAACCCGCGGACAGGAAGAGAGCCCGAAATGCCTCCCGCTCTTCGGCTGCCGAGATCTCCTCTCGGGCGCCCCCTCTCGGCCGGGGTACCATGGCGATGCAACGCACCCCGGTGGCCGTCTCCACGTCCCGCTCGGAATGAAGGCTCGTATCCCGTCGTTCCAACAGAAACGCCAGACCGAGGCTCGCGAAAATACCACCTAACAACGACAAGGCCATAACCGGCACCGGCCTGGGGCCCACTGCCAGCCAAACTGGCTCCGCGGCAAGATATGACTGGCCGGGTAGGGGCACGACCTCATCGGGGCGCGTTGCCACAAGGTGCTCCTGATCTCGAATCCGCTTCTCGCTGGCTTCAAGAACCGCTCTGGCGCGTTCCACCAGCGGATGACGCTCTCCATAGGTGTTGCGCAAATCGGAAAGCGCTGACCGTGCAGAGCCCTCATCATCGCGCAGCTTTTGAACAATGCGAAGATTGAGGTATTCCACCGCAGCGGCATTCGCCAGCGTCGCCGACCACTCTGGTGAATTCGAAGTTACCGACACGTTGATCAGATACGATCGCGGATCATTCACCACCTTCAGCTGGCGTGCCAGGTTCTGAGCAGCGCGCTCCAGCGCCGAGTTCCTCGTTGTCGAGGCCGGGGCGGGCGTGATCATGCCTTGCAGGCGTGCCAAAAATCCGGGAGTGGTGTAACCAGGGTCGTCGTCGAGCTTCAACCTTTGCGCCACACGCCGGGCCATAGATAACGAACGGATGAGCCGCGCTTCGCCCTCGACGAGAATGGCGGCATCCATTGCCGCACCCGGCGGCGACTGGCGCCCTCGATCTTCGCGGGCGAAATTGAATTGAATAACCGCTTCCGCCACATAGCTCTTCTTGATGAGATAAAGGGAGGCGGCTCCAATAAATGCACCGATGATCGGACCGATCAGAAGGAGCCAGCGCCTCCGCCAAAGCATATATAGCGTTGACAGCATCACGTGTTCGTAGTGCGCGCCGAGGGACGCCGCCGATAGCGCAGTTCGCGGTCGCGCAACCAGAGTATGCAACTCCGGGGAGTTCTCCGAGGTCGGAACCCGGGTTTCCCGGGTCCACGAGGGAACACTCCTGACCTCACCCTTCTTGTGTGACTTTGTTAGCATTCTGCTCATACTCGATACGGCATGCTGGAAGTCGTCGCGGGTCAACGTAACTCCTTGCGCTGGTCCCCATTGCGGGCAGCACGGCCCCAGGTCTTCTCTACCTGTCTGCCTGACGTAACGGCGCCAGCCTCGCTCGCTCGTAACCTCTCGACCTCGATAATATCGCCGGGCCGCACCTGCGCGGTTTCGCCGACAACCCGCACCGATTCTGCAACACCGTTGCTGCGACGGATCGAGATCCGGTACGACTGGCCGCGTTCTGATGCAGCAGATTGTCCTGTCGACTGCGCGCGAACGTCCCGGATTTCCCGTGCGATGGGCAGAACCACCGATATTTCATATAATTTTGCTCGGACGGCATCGAGCTCCACCTGCAAACGCCGTCGATACGCGAGGTAGGTGTCCTGGATCCGAATGTCGATATCGCCGATCATTACGGCCATGCGTGCAACCTCACCGCGATAGCGAGAGATGTTGCTTTCAAGGGCGGCCCGCTCCCGCTCGAGAGCAATTTGGCTGCTGCGCCGTGAAAGCCCCTTCGATTGCAGCCTCTCCTGATCGACCAGTTGCTCCTGTACGAGCTCGAACTGGGCACGCTCGGCCGTGATCTGCCTTTCAATGGCCGCTTGCGCGGCCTCAAGCCGCGGCCGCTGCTCTCTCAGAAGCGCGACCTCCTGGATAAGCGCATCCGTCTGCAGCTTGAGCGCCTCTTTCTCCTCTTCCAGGGCGGCAGCAAACAGTGGATCTTTGAGCGCATCGGCGTTGAAATCGGAGGGCGCAAGGGCGCTTCTGCCCTTCGACTGCGCTAGAAGCCGATGCTTGCGCAGTTGCTGGAGCTTTTGGGTCGTTTGCAGCGTGATGACGCGTTCATCAGCCAACAGTAGGTCTGCTCGCGCCGAAGCCACCTGACCTTGGCCCGAGAACCCGTAGCCGCCCGCCTGGGCAATAACCGCCAAAACGGTGCTGCCGTGCCGGAACGCCACGGCGCCGGGATTGCGCACGTCCCCCAGGACGTAGACGGGACGGTGGTCGACAACGCGGATATTGACGGACGGTTGAAGCACGAAACCGTCAGCGAGCCGAGCCTCGATCAGTTTCTCAGCCTCTCTGATGCGCTGGTTTCCCAGGACGATCGAACCGAGCAGGGGAAAATCGACGTTTCCTTCGTCATTGATCGAAAATGTTCCGGACAGCTCCTGCTGCCCGAACACCGTCACCGAAATCCTATCGCCCGGGATCAAGGTGACGTCTGCCTTGTCGGTTGCGTAGGCAGAGGATAGCCCCCCAAAGGCGCAAAAGACCAATCCTGCGAGCAGAAATATCAGTTTCTGTCTCGATCGACCTCCAAGACACATTCCCATATCCCGCTTAGGCCTCTTCGACAACCGGGCGGCTCGTGACCGGATCGAATTGAGAGTTTATTGTCTCTTCCAGTATGGGAGAAATGCGGGCTGAATTGAACCGTGAATTCGGAGGTCCGGGCAAGCTCCCAAAGGGGTAACTCCAAATGCTCGGTTCGAGGAAACGGACCTGAAGTTGCCTTCGAACGAGCCGAATGTTGCTCTGTCTCTCGTGGCTTGAGCAAAAAGAGCTGCCCCCTCTTCGTACTTACTCGCACCGGCAAATTCGGCCTAGGCTCACCACTCCCTTGGACCTGCCGACAGTGACGGCGGCGTCCACGAGAGGCTGCTGACGGTCCATGCATACGCTGGATTTTGTTTTGAAGATTGCAGCCAGCAAGGATTGGGAGGACGCAATGTCAGTGGATCCGATCGCGGCAACCCTGCAGGGACCCACTGATGTGAGCGTCACGCGGGTTGCCGGGGCGCCGATAGCAGAGATCTCCATTCCCGGGGTGCTGGAACTGCTCGAGCGCTGGCGCAGTGAGGGCCAGGACAGAATGGTCCTGCTTCGGGATGTTCACGGAGCGATGTGCGCGCGCAATCAGGCGAAGGTTCGCTCTGCACAGGAGGCGGCAGATCTGGTTTTGCCTGACGGCATGCCGTTGGTATGGGCCGTCCGACTGGCAGGCGGAAGCGGAATCGACCGCTGCTGCGGGATCGACCTGCTTCCCGAGGCCCTGCGGCACGGATTGGCGCTGGGCTGGCGTCATTACTTCTATGGCGCTTCACCGGGCGTCGCCGAGGCTCTCAAGAACGAGATGACCGCCAGGCATCCGGGCTTGAAAGTCGTCGGAACTTATTGCCCGCCATTCCGGCCTTTAACACCCGAGCAGGACGAAGAGATTTTGCGGCAAATCAGGGCCGCCTCGCCCGATTTCGTCTGGGTCAGCCTCAGCACACCAAAGCAGGATTTGTGGATGCATGACCACATCGGCAAATTGGGGGGCGTAACGATGATCGGCGTCGGCGGTGCCTTCGAGATCAACGCAGGGCAAATCCGCAGGGCCCCGCGCTGGATGCAGCGGATGGGGCTTGAGTGGCTCGCGCGCCTGGCTCAAGAGCCACGCCGCCTTTGGAAACGCTACCTGAGCACGCTCCCGGCCTTCGCCATCATAACGCTCTCGGAAATTCTTTGTGCGCGTTTATCACCTTCTGTTCCGGGCTCGGGACGAACAAAATGAACGCACGACGCGCCTTCTGGCGGCGCGCTGCGGGGGTCAGCTTCCGATGACGGACGCACATGAAACGTTGAGATCGGCCGGGAAGTTCAGGCTCAGCCTAATCTCCGACATCATGCGCACATTGGATCGCGCAGCCCCACGTCGACTGCAACGCAAGTTTCTCATTGCTGCGCTCTTGCTCGCGACTGACTGGCTGTCTGCTCACGTCGCAGCAGTCATGACCCTGCGGGTAGTTCCCGGCCTCCCGCCCGGCGAGGGGGGAGGGGCGCAGTTGCCCGTCATGGCGCTGCTCCTTGTCTACGCGGCAACCGGGCTCTATTCACACCCTCAATTGTCCAGTTTCGCACGGTTCCGGATTCGCATGTTCGCGACCCTGCTTGTGGCCGCGCTGGACATCATCTATCAGATCACGACCCGGCAGGTCCCGGTCTTGAGCGTCGTGGGAACAGTGTGTTTCGCCGCGATCGCGCTCGTCATCGGATTCTACGCCGATCTCATTGTGCGCCGCGTCCTTATGGCGGCCGATTTTTTGCGGGTCCCTGCCCTCATTGTCGGTACCGATGAGAACGCCCGTCGCCTTTTTGACCTTCTGGTCTCCGATAAGGATATGGGATTGTCGCCAGTCGGCTTCGCGGTTTCGCCCGGCGATGTCGTGCCACCCGCGCCGGATTTGCAGTTGCCCGTCTGCAAGAGCCTGAAGGCGATCGGCGAAATGGACGGTCCACCCGAGGTGGCCGTCGTGAACTCAATTGCAGAAATGGAATCCGTTCATGGACAACTGGAGGGTGCCCCGCCACTCACGTTCATGATTCTGCAAGAGGTCACTGACATTCAGCCTCACTGGATACGCGCATTGCCACTGGGAAAGGGGCTCGGCTTTGAGTTCGAGCAAAGCTCGCCCTTTTCCCAAAACCGGACCATGAAGCGTGCGATCGACCTTGCTCTGGCGATCCCAGCCGCGATCCTGGCGCTTCCTCTCATCGCACTGCTTGCTCTTGCCGTCGTTGTCGTCGATCGGGGGGTGCCATTTTACACTCAAACACGGGTGGGAGCCGGCGGGCGTCCGATCCGCATCCCAAAGCTGCGCACGATGTGTCGGGATGCGGAGCTACGCCTCGAGCAGCACCTGGCCACCGATCCTGCGGCACGCGAGGAATGGCAATGTTACTTCAAGCTGAGCCGCGATCCCCGGGTCCTGCCATTCATCGGCAATCTCATGCGCCGTACAAGCCTCGACGAGCTTCCACAACTTTGGAGCGTTATCGTCGGCGATATCAGCCTCGTCGGCCCGCGTCCCTTCCCGAGCTATCACCTCAAGAAGTTCGACACTCAATTCCGCAGTGTGCGGCAGACCGTCCCGCCGGGACTGACCGGCCTGTGGCAGGTCACCTCTCGCAGCAATGGTGATTTGTCGATCCAACGGAAGCAGGATCTTCTCTATATCCGGAACTGGTCGATCTGGCTCGACATATACATCCTCCTCAGGACGATACCGGCGGTGCTGTCTGGAAACGGCGCTCGATAGGGTTCCGGCTCAGACAATGGCTCCCCGGTGCGGCGAGGTTGGGAGCCAATCTCCGGGTCGGTACTCGGCTGCGAATGCAGGGCATTCTTGCTTATGAGCTATTGGGCAGGTCATGGCGATGGGGTCAAAGTCGATGCGGAATAGAATGGCGAAACTCGTTACCGGTGGCGCGGGCTTTCTGGGCTCGCATCTGTGTGAGCGCCTGCTCGAGGCCGGCCACGACGTCATCTGCTTGGACAATTTCTTCACCGGCACCAAGCGCAACATCCGCCACCTGCACGGCCACCCGCGCTTCGAGCTCGTCCGCCACGACGTCACGTTCCCGCTCTACATCGAGGTGGACGAAATCTACAATCTCGCCTGCCCGGCCTCGCCCGTGCACTACCAGCATGATCCCGTGCAGACGACCAAGACGTCCGTCCATGGGGCCATCAACATGCTGGGGCTGGCCAAACGCCTGAAGTGCCGAATCCTCCAGGCCTCCACGAGCGAGGTCTACGGCGATCCGATGGTCCACCCGCAACCTGAAACCTACTGGGGACACGTCAACCCGATCGGCCCGCGGTCCTGTTACGATGAAGGCAAGCGCTGCGCAGAGACACTGTTCTTCGACTACCACCGCCAGCATGCGCTCGAGATCAAGGTGATGCGCATCTTCAACACCTATGGCCCGCGCATGCATCCCAACGACGGCCGCGTCGTCTCCAACTTCATCGTCCAGGCGCTCCGCGGCGAGCCGATCACGCTTTATGGCGATGGAAGCCAGACGCGCTCTTTCTGCTACGTCGACGACCTGATCGAAGGCATGATCCGCCTGATGCAAAGCCCGCAGGACGTCACGGGCCCCATCAACATCGGCAATCCCGGCGAGTTCACCATTCGTCAGCTCGCCGAGCGCGTCGTCGATTTGACTGGCTCGCGCTCCAAGATCGTCTTCAAGCCGCTGCCCGCCGACGATCCCAAACAGCGCCAGCCCGACATCACGCTCGCCCGCAAGCACCTCGACTGGGAGCCGACCGTGACGCTCGACGACGGCCTGAGGAAGACGATCGCCTACTTCGAGAGGCTATTCAGCGAGACAGCGCACTCCGAATTCGAGATGCTTCAGTCGCCACTCAGACGGAACGGCCAGAAGATGCACAAAGCGTCGATACGGACGGAGGGGTCTTGGAGGCCTAGTGAGCCTGGCGATTTCTAATGACATCGTCAGTCCCTGTTTCAGGCAGATCGTGATGGGATGGCTCCCACCGTAGCAGCTGTAGATTCCATTTTCTTTAGTCAAGACATGTGATGTCGCTGATACTGGAACGTGCACGGTACGCCCTGCACAAGTTCGAGGATGCAATGCAGAAGACCTGTCGACCAAAGATTGCACTCGTCACCGGTGTCACAGGACAGGACGGCGCCCACCTGTCGCGGCTGCTGCTCGACAAAGGCTACACCGTCCACGGCGTCAAGCGCCGGTCTTCCTCCTTCAACACCGCCCGCGTCGACGATCTCTACGTCGACCCGCACGAGAAGCAGACGCGCTTTTTCATGCACTATGGCGACCTGACCGACGCGACCAACCTCATCCGTCTGATCCAGGAGTGTCAGCCGGTCGAGATTTACAACCTCGCCGCGCAGAGCCACGTCCAGGTCAGCTTCGAGACACCCGAGTACACCGCCAATTCCGACGCGCTCGGCACGCTGCGGCTGCTCGAGGCGATCCGCATCCTGAAGCTCGAACAGAAAGTGCGCTTCTACCAGGCGTCCACGTCGGAACTGTACGGCAAGGTGCAGGAGGTGCCGCAGTCGGAGACGACGCCGTTTTATCCGCGCTCGCCCTACGCCGCCGCCAAGCTTTACGCTTACTGGATCACGGTCAACTACCGTGAGGCGTACGGCATGCACGCTTCCAACGGCATCCTGTTCAATCATGAAGGTCCCCTGCGCGGGGAGACCTTTGTGACGCGCAAGATCACGCGTGCCGTCGCCGCCATCGAGAAGGGCCTGCAGGAACGGCTCTACCTGGGCAATCTCGACGCGCAGCGCGATTGGGGTCACGCCCGCGACTACGTCGAAGGCATGTGGCGGATCCTCCAGCAGCCCGAGCCCGACGACTACGTCCTGGCGACCGGCGAGATGCACTCCGTCCGCGAGTTCGTGGAGCGCGCGTTCGCCTGCGTGGGCCGGCGGATTGTCTGGCAGGGCAAGGGCGTCGACGAAGTCGGCCACGACGAGAAGACAGGCAAGGACGTGGTCCGCGTCGATCCGCGCTACTTCCGCCCCACCGAGGTCGAGCAGCTGCTCGGCGATCCGACCAAGGCGCGCACCAAGCTCGGCTGGCAGGCCAAAACCACGTTCGCCGACTTGGTCAAGGAGATGGTCGACGCCGATCTCGAAGCCATCGAGATGGAAACCTGGCGCAAGGACCGCACCGCCCGCTGACGGCTCCAAGCAACTGGATGAGGATGTCATACCATGGCCGATCGTGCGGAGCACGTTGCTGGTAAGGTGCCCTATTCGCTGACCGGCAAGCGCGTTTGGGTCGCTGGCCACCGCGGCATGGTCGGCGGCGCGATCGTCCGGCGGCTGTCCCGCGAGGGCTGCGACATACTCACGGCCGACCGCAAATCCGTCGACCTCACGCGCCAGGACGCCGTCGAGCGGCATCTGGCGGAAACCCGCCCGCACGCCATCTTCCTCGCCGCTGCCAAGGTCGGCGGCATCCTCGCCAACGACACCTATCCGGCCCAGTTCCTCTACGACAACCTGATGATCGAGGCCAACGTCATCCACGCGGCCTGGCAGACAGGCGTCGAGAAGCTCATGTTTCTCGGCTCCTCGTGCATCTACCCCAAGCTCGCCCCGCAGCCGATGACCGAGGACGCGCTGTTGACCGGCCCGCTGGAGTCGACCAACGAATGGTACGCCATCGCCAAGATCGCCGGCATCAAGCTGTGCCAGGCCTACCGCCGCCAGTACGGGTGTGACTTCATCTCTGGCATGCCGACCAACCTCTACGGCCCCGGCGACGACTACGACCTGGAGAAGAGCCACGTCGTCGCCGCCCTGATCCGCAAGGCTCACGAGGCCAAGACACACGGCAGCGACACACTGGTCGTCTGGGGCACCGGCACACCGCGTCGCGAATTCCTCTTCGTCGACGACTGCGCCGACGCGCTCGTGCACCTCATGAAGGTCTATTCCGATGACGCCCACGTCAACGTCGGCTCGGGCGAGGATATGACCATCAACGAACTCGCCGCCGCCGTGTGCAACGTCGTCGGTTTCAAAGGCCGCATTGTCCACGATCGGACCAAGCCCGACGGCACGCCGCGCAAGCTGATGAGCGGCGACCGCCTCAAGGCCCTCGGCTGGCGCTCTGCCACCAGTCTGGAGGCGGGCCTCGCCGCCGCCTACGACGCATTCCTGCGCGAGGAGGTTTGAACGCGTTTGCTCCAGGCGCCACAATCGTTCGACATCCCGTGGGCGCGGCGCCTCACAGTATTTCTGCACTGAGTAACCTGAGAGTTCCTTGTGCCGCTTGCCCGCTGACGATCATTATCGCCCAGGCAACTGCCCACGCGATGTGCTCCGCCTCGTACTTGATGTGGCTACTCAGCTTTGGGGCGGGACTTGACGTGCACGTGAGCATCGCACTGCCGCAGGCGTTTAACGTTTCATTGGATTGATTGGTATTTTATCGCTCGTGGACCGAATTTCCTTCTGCCGCGTAGCCAGAGATCGACGGGACGCTCGATGGCCGTGTATGTCAGCTGACCGACGGTCATGGCAATGATGATACCGCACAGACGCAAGATGTCGCTCGTTGCAGCTGGGATGTAGATCACGCCCAGGATCTTTCCAATCGCAGACATGACGAGCCAGTGAGACAGATAGATGCTGTAGGAGGCGTCGCCGAGGCGCGTTGCCAAGCGGCCGAGTACGGTGTGTTCGCGGAACATAGCGCGGCAGGCGATGACGCCGGCCACGATCGCGGCGGCCACCGAAATGCGAAGCGAGATCCATCCGCCCCAGCTGGGTCCGGCGTACCATCCAACGGCTAAGATCGCTGCGAAGATGACGAGCCCGGCGCGACGCTGGATCAAGCTGCAGTGTTCGAGGCTGCAGAGGAGCCAGCCTGCGGCGAATGCCAGCATGTAGGGGCTTAGCACGTGCACGAGCCAGTCGTTCGTCCAGGAGCCGGGCGATGGCGGATTCGAACTCATGAGGCAACCGGCGAGGCCAAGGGCTGCCAGTCCCCAGCCAAGTCCCGGACGTGCCGCGGATCGGCGCCATGCCAGGATTGCGACGGTGACCGCGGCATAGAACAGCATCTCGTGCTCGAGGGTCCAGCCGACACCGAGGATTGGAAAGCCAGCCTCTGGCAGGATCAGGTAGGACGTTAGGAACGTGGCGATGTTGGGCTCGAAGTTGTTCAGACGATACGATGGCTTCACGAGCCAGGTGAGAACGACCAGCGACGTGAAGACCCAGTACATGGGATAGAGGCGACGGATGCGTGAGATGAGGAACGTGCCCGGGCTGGATGCCGAGGGCGCAATCATGCACATGATGTAGCCCGAAAGGACGAAGAATATCTCGACCCCGATGCCGCCGAACCACTGGACGTAGAGTGATTGCGAGATCAGGCGGTCCGGCGCGACGTGCTTGGTGACGAGGTCGGAGTGCACGAGCACAACCTCGCTTGCCGCGAAAGCGCGGAGCCACTGGAGCTCGGTTCGTCTTTGTCGCGCCTCGGGCATCATCTCGGCTCGCGGCTCAGTCGAGTAGAGGCAGGGATGGAGTGCGCAACCCGAGGATGCGGACGAGATTGACGAGCACGATCACCAATGCAAGGCCGATCGAGAGGGCGCCGAGAGCGGTTGCGATCTTGAACCCGTAGAGGTGGGCGAACACGGCACCGAACGATCCCAATGGAATGAGGAAGGCGACGGCGAGGGTCCAGCGCGCCGGCCGGGCGATGGCTAGCGAGAACGCCAGGAGGTCGGCGATGAAGAAGTAGCGATCGTGCATTTTTGGCAGGAGGTATGGCATCAAGGCGGCTGAAGCGAGCGCGAGCACGAGGAGATCGCTGTCTGCGAGACGGCGGTAGAAGGCCACTGCCGCGATGGCCAGGCCCGCGACCAGGGCCAAGGACATGCCGACGGCGACGCCCACGGGCTGGGACATCAGGTTCAGCCATTGCACGAAGGCCCACGGATTGGGTGAATTCATCGAGAGCCAGGGCCAAGTGTGGTACTGGTCTAGATAGATGGTGGCGAGGTCTAGGGCCGGCCTGCCAGCCAGCCAAGCCGGCACCATCATCAAAACGTAGACGAGGGGAGCCGTAAGCCAGACCCACACGGGAATGCGGCGCGAGAGCACCATGTAGAGTAGGAACGGCCCGATGAAGATGGCCTGCAGCTTGAAGGAAACTGCGGCTCCGAAGGCAGCCATCATCCAAGCCGGGCGCTCCTCGATGGCGGCCGCGACGACCAGAACCACGAAGCCCGCATAATAAGCATCGGACTGGCCCCAGGCGGCGGCGTTCAAAACCTGGGCCGGCAGAAGCATCACGCCGGCTGCGCCGAGCATCGCCACAGACGCCGGCACGAAGCTGTGCAGCAGCACGAGGACGGAGACGGCTGCGAAGGCGAGGCCGGCGATGCCGACGAGCTTCACGATCGACAAGGACGAGACGAAGCCGTGGACGAGGCTGCCGACGGCGAGGAGATAGAGGTAGGGGGGCGTGTAGTTGCCGAGCCCGTTTGCTTCCTTGACCAGGACGGGCAAGGGCTCGGCGAGCGAATGACGGGCGCCGTGCTCGACGATGTGATCGAGCCAGGGGACGAACCAGAGCTTCGCGTCGCCGCTCACGTGCGGCCACAGGACAGCATAAGCGATGACGGCGACGACCAGGATGGTGGCGAGGCGGCGCAGGACTGTGCGCCGGGGGATGGCCGGTGTGGGGATGGTGCCGGTCAGCGTCATGGCGACCTCCTGTCTTCGTTGTGCGGCTCGACGGTGGGGCCTGGGCCGGTCGAGCGGGCGGCGGCTGGATGAAAGGTGAGGCGGGCGTGACCCGCATAGTTGGCCAGCGCCCCGATCGCAATACCGCCCGAATGAGCTGTCGCCTCGGCGGTTGGCGGGGCTAGTGACGCGAGCAGGGGTTCGCGCAACAGCATGGCGGCGAGTGTGACGATCACCATCGAGACAAGGTTGACGATCACGAAATCGCGTGCCTGAAGGGCAAGAGGCCGGCCGGAGGCGGGAAAGACGAAGCTGCGGTAGATCAGAAATCCGACGATCATGCCGATCGCGGCAGCGGCGGCGACGGCGGCGGGGAACGGCATCAGTTCGGAGAGCGGAAAGCGCACCAGCCAGTTGACGGCAGCGGCGAAGCCGCCGGCCAAGAGAAAGCGAACCGACTGCGGCAGGGCTTGTCCCAGTCTTGGCAATCTCATCGTCACGCGAACAATCCAGACCAGGCGAGGATGAAGGCGGCCACCATGATGGTGCCGAGCGCGATGCTGGTCATATCGGTTAAGGCGAAGGCGACGGGGTCGTCGTCAAGCTCGCGCCGCGCGGCCTTGAGCCAGATACGCGCATTCCACAGGAATAGGACGACGGGAAAGGCCCACAGCCAGACGGTGTTGCCGTAGAAGCTACGCTGGAAGGCGTCGAAAATAATGTAGAGCACCATAATGACGACGCTCGCAGTACCGCAGGTGAGACCGAGGCCCAGCAGTAGCGGGCTGTCGTCGGCGCGGTAGCCGCGATGGTCCAAGACCATGCGGCCACGCTCAGCCGCCGCGGCAATCTCAACGTAGCGCTTGGCAAAGCACAGCGATGAGAACAGGAACATCGAGAACGTCAACAGCCACGGCGAAGCATAGACGTCTGCGCTGACGATGCCGAGCACGAGGCGAAGGGTGAATAGGCCAGCAAGGACGGTGACGTCGAGAATCGGTACACGCTTGAAGCGGTATGTATAGCCGAGCGTGACGGCAAGATAGACCGCGATCACGGTGGCAGCGGCCGGCGTGGCGGCAAAGGCCAGAGCGAAGCCCGCTGCCAGGCCGATGGGTGCAGCCACCATGGCCGTAGAAATTGGCAGCGCGCCACTGGCGATGGGCCGATCCTTCTTTGTCCAGTGCCGGCGATCGTCGTCGAGGTCCCACAGATCGTTGAGGATGTAAGTGCTGGACGAGACCAGCCCAAGGGCGACGAATGCCAGCAGGGTGGTGGTCATCACGTCGCCCGAGGAAATGACGCCGCCCAGAACGCCCGGGGCGAAGACGAGGATGTTCTTCGCCCACTGGTGGAGGCGGGCGCAGGCCAGCAACGCCTTCAGAACAGATGTTGTCGCAATCGTATGGGTCGGCTTGTCCAGACGGGTGGCGGCGCGCCTCGTCAACGGGGCAGCGGCGACGAGGACGATCTCCCGGGCGCGCTGCCAGATCGGCAGGTCGGCGCGGCTGTCGCCGGCGTAGACGAAGCCGTCCGGGCAGCGGGCGACGAGCGCTTCGGCCTTTCGCAGCCCTTTGAGGTTCGTCCGGCCGTCGCTGGCCAGCACGTCGTCGAAGCAGCCCAGGCGGTCAGCGATCGGGCTGGCGACGGTGCGGTCGGCGGCAGTGGCGAGAAGCACACGGCGTCCGCGACTGCGCTCCCGTTTGACGAGGGCGAGCACCTGATCGTTGACGGGCAGCGTCTCGTGGCTCAGGGGGGCACGCGCGGCCAGCTCACGCTTGACGGTGGCCCGGCCCCGCAAGAGCCAGAACGGGATCTGCAGAGCACCGAGAAGTCCCTGCTTCAGAAAGGCGAGAAATGTCTCGAAGAGAACGTTGCCGCGTAGCAGTGTGCCGTCGAGATCGACCACCAGGGGGATGGCGATGTCAGAGGTCAGGACGATCGGCTGGGTACGCGCGTTCGCCGGGCGCCATCTGGCAATGATAGCGGTCGCAACGCTTTCCAACGCGGTGCGTGCGATCGCCAGAGTGGAGGTCGAAGTGTCCATTCCCTGATCCAAATGCGGAGCGGCCGCTGCGGTGCGGCGGCTCCAGAATCAGTGTCAGGGTCGGGGCGGCGGGATTCCAGCCCCTATTCGGAATCCCGGTGGCGCCTAATTGGGGTAGCCCGTTGTGGTCGGTAAAGGCAGGCCCCGGATGCGATCGCCGTCGCGACCATTGCCGTGGGTCAGAGCAGCTTTGTCGGGGCCCTTCAGCCGGGATCTGCGGCCAGCGGGTCGGTCGACGGGCTGCAGCGGTATATCATCGTCGCCGCAAGGCCGAGTCCGATGAGCAGCCAGAAGCAGATGCCGACCATGGGGCCCTCGATGGCGACGTCGAAGCTGGAGTTGATGACGATGGCGAGGACGTAGCAGGCAATCCAAAGGTGGATGCGGGCCCATGTCTCGTCGCCTCTGGCGCGGGCCGTCAGCATGGTGCACCCGAGAGTGGTGAACCAAGCGAGGAGAAACGCAAGCCACAAAGCGAGTCCGGGACTCCGGTGCGCGCCAGAATGGTCATGTGAACATTGTGAGGACTTCGCACAATTGGACCGCCGTCCTCCTCGCCGACGACGAAGCCGTCGGTCTCGGCGAGCCCCTGGCCGAAGCCCTTGCCTGTCCAGAAGTAGGGCCCGTTGATGGTGTAATCGACGATCGTCGTCCACCAGCGCAGACGCCACTGTTTCGTGCCGTCAAGATTGCTGGCGGAGGAGCTGCCGACGATGCTTTCGATGTTGCTCGTAAGCTGCTCGGGTCCGAGGCTTCGCCCCCCCGTGATCGGGATCTCAATGTCGGTGATGAAGAGAACCGTAAGGATGGCTGCGATGACGGCAAAAGTCTTCAGAATCCGGCGCATCTGGCCCGACAGCATTCCGGCTACGAAGATGGGGGCGATGCACGACAGCATTGCGCCGCGACTGGGGGTGACGAGCACGATGCCGATACCGAGCGCGATGGCCCAGAGGCGCGTGTAGCGACGCAAGGCGAGCAGTGCGAAGACGGCGACGCCGGCCAGATGGACGGCCGCCTCACCCTGACGGACGAACAGGATTGGAACGTCGGAGGATGGCCATCTCGGCAGCACGTCGCCGAGAATCCAGGTGGCATAGGTCAGCAGTCCGCCAACGATGCCGTAGAGGTACGCAAAACTGCCGAACGCGGCCACGATCCAGGTCAGCCGGCGGGGCTTGTCGATGACGAGGGCAATCGCGAGGAACGCAAAAATTCCGTAGACGACGGTCACGCTGTCGCGGAGGGCGTCGAGACCGTGATGGCGCACGTCGAGCACGGCATGCGTGACGACCAACGAAATCAAGGCGAACAGAATGAGCGCGGGCAGGGTGGTGAGGATGCCGCCGATGCCGCAATATAGGATGATGATCGCAATGCCTGCCAGCAGCGTGATCTCACCAATGAGCAAAGGCGGGTAGCCGATGTAGGCGAAGCCCTTGCCGAACAGCGCATAGCCCGCGAACATCACCATCAGGAGGTAGAGGTATCGATCGGGGGTAGAAAGTTCCAGCCACCAATGACGTGCCGGCGCTTGCCGTGCGGGCAGCGAGGGTAGCGCGGTATCAGATGATTCCAGGTGTTTCGACAAGGGCAGGAGCGGGGTTCCCTTTAACGCGTAGAGAGCTAGATCTCGAGCGAGTATGCTGGCTATGTGGCGTCGTCCGCAATAGCGCCGTTGGGGCGGGTTTGCGTTCGGGGCACGCGCGAAGTGGACAGCGCGTCAGCGTTACGCCTTCGGATTAACCATTTCGTCGGATCCGGATGCCCAATTCGGATGACCTCTAAGGGTTCATTGGGCTCAGGTGTCTGCACTGTGTCGCGCCTTGGCTTGCCTACGCTATTGTGCGGGCTGCGCATCGCTTAGCGGCGGGCGCCCAATCCTTGTGCTGGGCGGTCAGGATCTTGCTCTGCAGGAGCTGCTTGTACCAACCGAGGGTGATCGTGCGTGCACTGCAGTCGACGGAATGGTTCTCGAGCGCCGCAATCACCTCCCGCACGCCGAACGCGACATCGTTGTCGGCAATGAAGCCAAGGACACGCTGAGCCTTGTCGAAGGAGATGTGATAGCTGCGGTGGTCCGGCGTGTCTGGAACGACGTCAACGTCAACTTTGCGGCCGACGTTGGCGGCGACGATCTCGGCGATCTCGTGTATGCGATAGCATCGCTGCCCGATATTGAAGACCTGGCCGCTGACTATCTCCACGGGGAGGTCGAGCGTATGAAGGAAGGCGCGGGCAGTGTCGCGGATGTGAAGCAGCGGCCGCCATTGGTGGCCGCCCCCGGTGATCATGATGCGGCCGGTTTCGACGGCAGCCTTTGTCATCGTGTTGACAACCAGATCAAATCGCATGCGCCGCGATAGACCAAAGATCGTCGACTGGCGGAGGGCCGTCGCGCAGAACGACAAGCTTGCCAGTTCGAAGGCAGCTTGCTCGGCCGCGCACATGGATCGTGCGTAGTCGGTTTGGGGATTGACCGGGGAATCCTCGGTTAGGGATTCCTGCTCGCTATAGCCGTAGACGGAGGCGGAGCTTGCGAGCACGTAGCGGGGGACACCTGCCTCACGGGCACAGCGCATGACATTGGCGCGGCCGAACTGATTAATGGAGCGGGTCAGCTCCGGGTCCAGCTCGCCGACAGGATCGTTAGATAATGCGGCCAAATCGATCACGGCGTCGGCGCCAGCCATGTCGAAGGGTTCGATGTCACGGATGTCGCGACGGATGACACGTAGATTGCGGTTCGCGCGGCACTCGCTTAACAGCTCCTCGCCGAAGAAATACTGGTCGATCGCCTTGACCTGAAAGCCGCGATTTAGCGCCTCGTCGACCACGACATTGCCGATGTAGCCTCCTGCTCCCGTAATTACGATTTTCTTCATGACGCCTTACCTGCCTTTGCATCAGGCTGCCGTTCCACGCCGGCTCGCCGTCGTCCTCGTTCTTTCTGAGCCGTTATTGGCATTTCCTGCTGCGTCAGCGGTTCTGCGCATATCCACCGCTGTTGAATCTCCTCTCGCGATCAGCCGACTGCCGTACGCTGGCGGGGCTCGGCGTGGGCTGACAGCCAACCGCTTACGAATGAAATGACGGTGTCCTGCTCGGTCTCGGTCAGTCCCGGGAAGAAGGGCAGGCTGACAACGCCGCGTCCCCACGTGTCGCTGACGGGGAAGTCGCAAGGGCCGTGCCCGTATTTTTTCCGGTAGAAGGTGAGCGTCGGCACGGAACTGAAATTCACGGCGCAGCCGATACCGGCTTGGTTCATCGCGAGCATCAGCGGGTCGCGCAGGTGCTCGTCGACGCAGATCGTGAACAGATGCCAGGCGTGCACGGCGCCGGGGATGATCGCCTGAAGGCGAATGGCAGGGTGGGTGGCGAAGGCGTCGGCATATCGAGCGGCGAGGCGTGCGCGCTCTTGGCGCTTGGGCTCGACCTGCGGTAGCTGAGCCGGCAGCAGGGCGGCGAGCAGATCGGGCAGGTTCGCCTTCGTGCCGAGCCGAAGCATGTCCCAGTGATTGTAGACGGCGCCGCGGTAGCGATCGATGGCGCCGGCGGACATGCCGTGAAGTCGCGTGACCTTGAACGCCTCGGCGAGGCCACTGTCGCGGGTGATGAAGGCTCCGCCCTCGCCACAGGTGACGTTCTTGGTGGCGTAGAAGGAGAACAGCGCCGCATCGGCGTGGGTGCCCGGTGGCTCGCCGTCGCGGCGGCTCTCAAAGGCGTGGGCGCAATCCTCGATGATGCGGATACCCGACGGGAGCATGCGGCGAATTGCGGCGACATCGGCCATCTGGCCATAGAGGTGAACGGGCATCACCGCACGCGTCCGCGATGTCAGAGCCGGCGCGACCGTCTCCGGCGTCATCATGAGCGTGGCAGGATCGACGTCGACGAACACCGGCTTGGCGCCGACCAGCTCGACGACGTTGGCACTGGCAATGAATGTCATCGCCGGAACGACGACTTCGTCGCCGGGACCGATGTCCATGGCCAAGAGGCAGGCGACGGCGCCGTTGGTCCAGCTGTTTACAAGGGCTGCGTAGGGCGTCTCGAAATAGTCGGCGAGCTGTGTCTCGACATCGCGCCCGACTTGGCCAGAGGTGAGGATCGGTGTAGCGAGCACGCGCGCCACGGCCTCGGCGTCGCCAGCCGTCAGCTGGTGGCGATAGAATGGGACCTGAACCATCGTTTCTAAGACCTCTATGCTCGCTTTGTGTGCGTGCGGAAGGGAGGCCTAAAATTGATGGATGCTCGTCGGGATGACTTCATCGACGAGTTCGATCCTCCCGCTCCTTGGTAAGAAGGATAGCAAGCGGAAGGCGAACTGTGTGGGAGCGAAGGGATGGAATGCGTTAAGTTTGAATGAGATAAAGGCTTACTGCGGCTACACAGGTGCCGTGCAAGAGCTAATCCGAAAGGGTTGCCTGCTCCCAATGCGAGCGTCGCTCAGTCCACGCGCTGTGCCCGTCCGGCCTAGCCAACGGCGCCAGTTGTCGACCGTATCGCATGCGGTGTCAAATGTTTGGGCCCTTGAGCCGTCCTTCGATCGCGGCCAGTGCGTCGTCGGCCTTGCTGCCGTCGGGGCCGCCGGCCTGGGCCATGTCCGGGCGACCACCACCGCCTTTGCCGCCGAGGGCTTCGGCGCCGACCCTGACGAGATCGACCGCGCTCAGGGAGGCGACGAGATCCGGGGTGACGCCGACGGCGATACCTGCCTTGCCGTCCTCGGTGACGCCGACGATCGCGACGACGCCCGAGCCGATCTCCTTCTTGCCTTCGTCGACAAGGCCGCGCAGATCCTTCGGGTTCAAGCCGTCGACGGTGCGCGCGAGCAACTTGAGTGCGCCGACCTGACGGATGGCCGGGGCGACGGCGGCGCCGGCCTTGGCGGTGCCGCCGGACAGTGCGAGATCGCGTTTGGCGTCGGCAAGCTGGCGCTCGAGCTGCCGGCGCTCCTCGGCCAGGCTGCGGACGCGCTCGACGACGTCGTCGGGCCTGACGCGCAACAGCGCGGCCAGCTCTCGGACGCGCCCGTCCTGGTCGGCCAGGAAGCGTCTTGCGCCATCGCCAGTGAGGGCCTCGATCCGGCGCACGCCGGCGGAACTGGCGGTTTCGGAGATTACGCGGACGAGGCCGATGTCGCCCGTGCGTGCGACGTGGGTGCCACCACACAGCTCGACGGACCAGGCCTTGTTCGCCTTGGGACCGGAGTGGCCCCGGCCCATGGAGACGACGCGGACCTCGTCGCTGTACTTCTCGCCGAACAACGCCATCGCGCCGGACGCCTTGGCATCCTCCAGCGCCATCAGCCGTGTTTCGACGGGTCCGTTCTGGGCGACGTAGGTGTTGGCCATGTCCTCCACGGCGCGCACCTCGTCGGGGCTCATCGGCTTCTGGTGGACGAAATCGAACCGCAGCCGGTCGGGGCCGACGTAGGAGCCTTTCTGGGCGACGTGCTCGCCGAGGATCTGGCGCAGGGCCTCGTGCAGGAGATGGGTCGCGGAGTGGTTGGCGCGGGTTGCGCCGCGACGGCTGTGATCGACGTCGAGCTCGACGGCGGCGCCGACCTCGAAGGCGCCGCGCTCGACGGTGCCGACGTGGACGAACAGGTCGCCCAGCTTCTTCTGGGTGTCATCGACGCGAAATCGCGCGCCGTCCGGGCCACGAATGATGCCGGTGTCGCCGACCTGGCCGCCCAATTCTCCATAGAACGGTGTCTGGTTGACGATGATCGCGCCGGTGTCGCCGGCGGCGAGACGGTCGGCGGGGTTGCCGTCCTTCAGTGCCGCGGTGATCACGCCTTCGGCAGCCTCGGTGTCGTAGCCGAGGAACTCGGTGGCGCCCAGTCGATCGCGGATCTCGAAATAGACCGTCTCGGTCGCGGCCTCGCCGGAGCCCTTCCAGGCGCGCCGGGCGTCCTCCTTCTGGTGCTCCATGGCCGTCGAGAAGGCGGCGGTGTCGACGGTGATGCCACGGCCGCGCAGGGCGTCCTCGGTCAGATCGAGCGGGAAGCCATAGGTGTCGTAGAGGCGGAAGGCGGTCTCGCCGGCGAGCACGTCGCCTTTCGCCAGGCCGCTGGTCGCCTCCTCGAGCAGGTGGAGGCCGCGCTCGAGGGTCTTGCGAAACCGCGTTTCCTCGAGTTTCAGCGTCTCGGTGATGAGTGCCTGGGCGCGCGGCAGTTCGGCGTAGGCGTCGCCCATCTGCCGGACGAGGGCGGGGACGAGGCGATGCATCAGCGGCTCGCGTGCGCCGAGCAGGTGGGCGTGACGCATGGCGCGGCGCATGATCCGACGCAGGACGTAGCCGCGGCCTTCGTTGGATGGCAGGACGCCGTCGGCGATGAGGAAACTCGCCGCGCGCAAGTGGTCGGCGATGACGCGGTGCGAGGCCTTGTGCTCGCCCTTCGCGGCCACGCCGGTGAAGTCGACGGATGCCGCGATCAGGGCCTTGAACAGGTCGGTCTCGTAGTTGTCGTGTGTGCCTTGCAGGACGGCGGCGATGCGTTCGAGCCCCATGCCTGTGTCGATCGAGGGCCTAGGCAGGGGCAGGCGCGTGGCGGCGTCGCGCTGCTCGAACTGCATGAAGACGAGGTTCCAGATCTCGATGAAACGGTCGCCATCGGCATCTGCGGAGCCGGGCGGGCCGCCTGGGATCTTGGGGCCATGGTCGAAGAAGATCTCCGAGCACGGGCCGCACGGGCCGGTGTCGCCCATGCGCCAGAAGTTGTCGTCGGACGCGATGCGGATGATCCGCTCGTCGGGAAAGCCGGTCAGCTTCTTCCAGATGCCGTAGGCCTCATCGTCCTCGGAATAGACGGTGACGGTCAGCCGCTTCTTGTCGAGGCCGAACTCCTTGGTGACGAGCGTCCAGGCCAGCTCGATGGCGCGCTCTTTGAAGTAGTCGCCGAAGGAGAAGTTGCCGAGCATCTCGAAGAAGGTGTGATGGCGCGCGGTGTAGCCGACGTTGTCGAGGTCGTTGTGCTTGCCGCCGGCGCGGACGCATTTCTGCGCCGTCGTGGCGCGCTGGTAGGGGCGGGTCTCCTGGCCGGTGAAGACGTTCTTGAACTGCACCATGCCGGAGTTGGTGAACATCAACGTCGGGTCGTTGCGCGGGACGAGCGGGCTCGAGGGCACGATCTCGTGGCCGTTCCTGGCGAAGAACTCGAGGAAGGCAGTTCTGATCTCGGTGACGCCGGTCATGGATGCTCGGATGTTTTGTGCTCGTCCCGGCCTGAAGGGCGGGTCATTGAGGGTCAGCGACCTTGTAGCGGCGCCGTCCGACACTGTCCACAAAGGGAGGGGCCCGACACAGGGAGGGGCCCACAAAGGCCGGGTGCCACAAGGGGAGGGGCGGGTGCCGCGCTGGTTCAGCGCCGACACGCAACGGAGACTGGGGCAACCCCGGGCAACTCTCGGTCAACTCAGGACCGACGCCGAGTCGACTGCGAGCCCAGCCAGGGCCGACCCGGTGCCGGTTCTAGGCCGACGCCGGTACTGCGAAAACGCCTCCGCGCTGGGCACGGAGGCGCTTAAACATGTTGCGTGTGGAAAGACCTGTCGCCGGCCGGTCGGCTGCCGGCTCCGGGTGGACGGGCGGCCGGTCAGCGGCGACTGCGGCTCGATTTGCGCCGGCCGCTCTCGACAACCTCGGCAGTTGGCAGATCGTCAGTCGCCAGGGCTTCGATTTCGCCCTCGACGTCAGCTGTCCATCTCCTCGCCGTCGGTGCTCTCCTCGGGGACGGCGAGCATCTTTTCGACCAGGATGCCGGCGCTCTGGCGCACGGCGGCCTCGATGGCATTGGCCACGGCGGGATGCTCGCGCAGGAACGACTTGGTGTTCTCGCGGCCCTGGCCGATGCGCTGGCCGTCATAGGCGTACCAGGAGCCCGATTTCTCAACGACGCCGGCCTTGACGCCGAGGTCGATGATCTCGCCGAGCTTGGAGATGCCTTCGCCGTACATGATGTCGAACTCGACCTCCTTGAACGGAGGGGCGACCTTGTTCTTGACGACCTTGACGCGTGTCTGGTTGCCGACGACCTCGTCGCGATCCTTGATGGAGCCGATGCGCCGGATATCGAGGCGCACGGACGCATAGAATTTCAGGGCGTTGCCGCCGGTGGTCGTTTCCGGATTGCCGAACATGACGCCGATCTTCATGCGGATCTGATTGATGAAGATGACCATCGTCTTGGACTTGGAGATCGAGCCGGTGAGCTTGCGCAGCGCCTGGCTCATGAGGCGGGCCTGAAGGCCGGGCAGGCTGTCGCCCATGTCGCCTTCGATCTCGGCCCGCGGCGTAAGCGCGGCGACGGAATCGATGACGAGGATGTCGACTGCGCCGGAGCGCACCAGCGTGTCGGCGATCTCCAGCGCCTGCTCGCCGGTATCGGGCTGGGAGATGAGGAGGTCCTCGACCTTGACGCCCAGCTTGCGGGCGTAGACCGCGTCGAGGGCGTGCTCGGCATCGACGAAGCTGCAAATGCCGCCCCGCTTCTGTGCTTCGGCGATGACATGCAACGCAAGGGTCGTCTTGCCCGACGATTCCGGCCCGTAGATCTCCACGATCCGCCCCTTGGGCAGGCCGCCGATGCCGAGGGCGATGTCGAGGCCAAGGGATCCCGTGGGGATCGCTTCGATATCGATGGTCTTGTCATGCGCGCCCAGGCGCATGATCGAACCCTTGCCGAAGTGCTTCTCGATGTGCTGCAGCGCCGCCTCGAGAGCCTTGTGCTTGTCCATGTTACCCCCTTCGACGACGCGAAGCTCCGGCTTAGTCATCGGAATCCCCTTATGGCATGCGTTGCAGATCGAGCCAATCGATGGTGCATGATGTACATCATTTGTTCTCATCTGTCATCCGGTTTTGTTCTTGTCGGGAGAACAAACGGTGTGGAGAACGTCCGGCGGGGTGCGGAATGGATGCGGCCGCGCCGAATGGGCCGGCGGTGCTTTTGGGCTGGCCCGGAGCGGGCGCGGGGATATGCTCTGCGATCTGTCGCCCGAGCGGAGGACGTTCAAGCCATGTCGCGGTTCGCATTCCATCACATCCACCTGCGCAGTCCCGATCCCGAGGCGACGGCGGCGTTCTTCGAGCGGATGTTCGACGCGGAACTGATCCGCTCCACGGTCCAGGGCAAGCCGCGCATCGACATGACAGATCGGCGGTGCGAGCGTCTTCATTGCGCCGGTCGCTCCGGGGGACGGTGTCAACGGGCCGCCGGTGACGCCTTATCAGGGGCTCGACCATTTCGGCCTGCAGGTCACGGGGATCGATGCCATCGCAGCGGAACTGAAGGCAAAGGGGGCGGTGTTCACGATGGAGCCGACCACGCTGCGCCCGGGCGTTCGCATCTGCTTCATCCGCGGGCCGGAAGGTGTCTCGATCGAATTGGTCGACACCAGCGTGTGAGCTACTGCGGCAGGAGATACTTGGCTGCCGCCGTCGAAGCGGGTCCACCGATCACGCAGGGCAGGCCGAACTGCACCTGACCGAGCGCTGCCGCGGCTACGCACCCGAGCGCGATCGCCGTCGTGCCGGCCTGTGCCCACCAGGCCATGTTGCGGTTCTTGGCCGGTCCCTTCTGTTTAAGCGTCTCGATTCGGGCGATGGCGTCGGTCCTGAGCTTGGCAGTCTCGTAGGTCTCCACCGCCTCGATGATCGCACGCAGTTCGGCTGCGATCGGCTTGGGTTGAAGGCTCGCGTCTTCCTTCAGCATCGCCAGCAGGTCGGTGTCGCGAGCTGCGTTCTTGGCCAGCGTCCACTTGGCCATGGCGGCGACGGTGAGCTTTTCGACGTCGTTCTGCTCGTTGGCCCAGAGCAGTGCAGCCGCGATGCGCCGCATGGCCGCGCGCGAACCGGTGGCGAAATAAAAGCCCCAGTTGGCGTCCACGGCGGCCGGTCCCGTTTCGATCGGGAGGGCCTGGAGGGGCTGCATCTTGCCGGAAAGGTAGCGATCGATGAGCACGCGGCGCGCGGGCATGCGCTCCGTCACTGCGCGCAGGCGGTCCTGCCAGTCGGGCAGCCCGGAGTAGGCGAGGGCCTTGACGACGATGACCTGATCGGGCGGCGGCAGCGGGAACATGCGCGCGACGAGCTTTGTCGCGTTGGCCGGATTGGCCGACAGCACGCCGGCGGCAAAGCCGAGATAGACGCCGGCGCTCTCGATCTCCTTGACCATCGCGAGCCGGGCCATCGCCTTGACGAAATCGGGCAGGCGGTCGGGCTGGGGCTTGGCGCGGTAGCCGTCGATGAAGCGGAGCAGGTCCTCGGGGGCGTCGAAGGCCGGCGCCGGGGGCGCTTTCGCAGCGCGCTTGCGCGCAGCGTCCGCGGCCGGTCCATTCGTGAGGACGCCAACCGTCAGCAGCAGTGCGAGGAAGGCTTTGGCCGTTCGCAGTCCGTCTCGCCGGCGCTGGGCCAGCGCCTGGACAGGTGTGCGAGGGGGCGGCTGGCTGGGCGACTGCGGACGCATGGAACCTCACTTCTCGCTCGCCTGAGCGCCGCTGCCGGGCGGGTGCGTCGCTCGAGCGCGCGCACGGGCATGCGGCTCGTGTTGGCACGGGAAATGTCTGCTAACGACAAGGGGATGGCGCTTTTGCGGCGCGGCCGCACGGCGCGTCTTTGCGGCGTCGCCGGGCAGACGTGAGGCGGCGCGGGATCTGGTGGATCGCCGGGGACGTGAGGGTGCGGCGTCTGGACCGGACGCACGGCGTGGACTAACTGATGACGCATGGCCAACGAAACCACCAGCGACGCCAAGACGGGCGAAGATGGCGTGGCGGCAGCGCCCCAGACGCCGCCGGCCGGCGCGGGAGACGTGGCCGCGCCGATGCCGACGGGGCCGGAGGTGATCGCGGGCTATCTCAAGCACTTGAAGAGTGTGCCCGGCGTCTATCGCATGATCGATGCCAAGGGGGACGTGATCTACGTCGGCAAGGCGCGGAGCCTGAAGGCGCGCGTGTCGAACTACGTCCGGCTCGGCGGGCATACGAACCGCATCGCGCGGATGATCCAGGCGACGGCGTCGATGGAGTTCGTGACGGTGCGCACGGAGGCCGAGGCGCTCCTGCTGGAAGCCAACCTCATCAAGCGCTTCCGGCCGCGCTTCAACGTGCTGATGCGCGACGACAAGTCGTTTCCCTACATCCTGATCGCGCGCGACCAGGCCGCGCCGCAGATCATGAAGCATCGCGGCGCGCGCAGCCGGAAGGGCGACTACTTCGGTCCGTTCGCTTCGGCCGGCGCGGTCGAGCGCACGGTCAACATGCTGCAGCGTGCGTTCCTTTTGCGCTCGTGCTCCGACAGCGTCTACGAGAGCCGCACGCGTCCCTGCCTTCTCTACCAGATCAAGCGCTGCGCGGCGCCGTGCACGGGCGAGATCAGCCTGGAGGACTACGGGCGTCTGGTCGACGAGGCCGTGCGCTTCCTGCGCGGCGAGAGCCAGAGCGTGCGTCAGATGTACCAGAAGCTGATGGAGGAGGCGGCCGACAAGCTCGAGTTCGAGCGCGCTGCGATCTACCGCAACCGGTTGTGGGCGCTGGCGCACGTCACGGCGGACCAGTCGATCAATCCCGAGGGCGTCGAGGAAGCGGACGTGTTCGGTGCGCACCAGGACGGCGGGCAGACGTGCATCCAGGTGTTCTTCTTCCGCTCGGGCCAGAACTGGGGCAATCGCGCGTACTACCCCAAGGCGGACAGCGCGCTGCCGGTGGAAGAAGTGTTGGACAGCTTCATTGCGCAGTTCTACGACGACAAGCCGGTGCCGGGCCTGATCCTACTGTCCCACGAGCCGCCGAACCGGGCGCTGCTGGCCGAAGCGTTGTCGACGAAGGCGGAGCGGCGCGTGGAGATCCGCGTTCCGCAGCGCGGGTCGAAGACGGGGCTGACGGAGCACGCGACGCAGAATGCGCGCGAGGCGCTGGCGCGGCGATTGGCCGAGACCGCGACGCAGAACACGCTGCTCGCAGGCATCGCGGAGCGGCTCGATCTGCCGCGCGCGCCGCGGCGCATCGAAGTGTTCGACAACAGCCACATCATGGGCACCAACGCGGTCGGCGCGATGATCGTCGCGGGACCGGAGGGGTTCGTCAAAGGCCAGTATCGCAAGTTCAACATCAAGTCGGAGAGCCTGACGCCCGGCGACGACTACGCGATGATGCGCGAGGTGCTGACGCGGCGGTTCAAGCGGCTGGTGGTGGCGGAGGCGGAGCCGGCCTCGCTTGCGGATGCGACTTTGGAGTCCTCCGCTGCCACCGCCTCTTCTACCCCCACGCCGCTTCCCTCCCCGCAAGGGGGAGGGGAGCCGGAGGCGCCAGATGGCGGGGAGGCGGGTGCGCCAGCATCTGAGCCGCGTCCCGACGTACTTCTCGGGGGCGGGGGGCGCGACGACATCGCCGCCGAGCGCGAGGATGACGACGATGCCGAGGATGATCCGGTTGCTTTTCCCGACCGCCCCGATCTCGTGCTGATCGACGGCGGCGCGGGGCAATTGGCGGTCGCGTGCGCGGTGTTCGCCGATCTCGGCATCGACGACATCGCGCTGGTCGGTGTCGCCAAGGGGCCGGAGCGCGACGCGGGGCGCGAGCACTTCCACATTCCCGGCCGTGCGAAGTCGCTGATGCTCGAGCCGCGCGATCCCGTGCTCTATTTCGTGCAGCGCTTGCGCGACGAGGCGCACCGCTTCGCCATCGGCACGCATCGCGCCAAGCGATCGAAGGCGATCGCGGCCAACCCGCTCGACGAGATCGGCGGCATCGGCCCGACACGCAAGCGCGCGCTCCTGCAACACTTCGGCTCGGCCAAGGCCGTCTCGCGCGCGGGCGTGGAGGACCTGAAGGTCGTCGCCGGCATTTCCGCGGAAATGGCCCAGAAGATCTACGACTTCTTTCAGCGCGGTGAGTAGGGGGCGCCCTGAAGGCGATCGCCAGGACGCGAGAACATCAAGCTTCGCAGGCGTCCAGCCGTCTTCGTCGGATTTGCGGAGAGCCTGTGTGAAAACGCGAGCCGCTGATCGAAGCGTGCTATGATTCCCGCGTTACGAGCGGGGGCTCCCATGAAGCGCTTCATTGAAGGTCTGGATAGAAGCCAGACCACTCTCTTGCCTGACTGCATTGACGATTATGTCGACTCGGACAACCCAGTGCGCGCCGTCGACGCCTTCGTCGACATGCTGGATCTCGCGACGCTCGGCTTCGATGTCGAGCCCGAGGCGACAGGGCGGCCCGGCTATCATCCAGCGACGATGCTCAAGCTCTATGTCTACGGCTATCTCAACCAGATGCAGTCGTCGCGCCGACTTGAGCGTGAATGCGCTCGCAATCTTGAACTGATCTGGCTGATGGGCCGCTTGAAGCCCGACTTCAAGACGATCGCTGATTTCCGGCGCGACAATGGCACCGCGATCCGCCGGGTCTGCCGCCAATTCGTCGCGCTCTGCCGCGACATCGATCTCCTGGATGCCAGCCTTGTCGCCATCGACGGTAGCAAGTTCAAGGCCGTCAATGCGAAAGCAAAGAGTTACACACGCGAGAAGCTCCGGCGGCGCCTGGGCGAGATCGATGCCGCAATCGACCGGTACATGGGCGAACTCGATCGCGCCGATGAGGTCGTCGCAAAGACCGGCATGCAACCGGTCGAAGCGCGGCTGTCGCGGGTCTTGAAGAAGCTTGCGCACTACCGCAAGGAAGCTCGCCAACTACGCGCGATCGAGGAGCGCATGAATGCGACCGGTGAGACGCAAGTGTCGCTCACCGATCCCGACTGCCGGGCCATGGCGACGACGAGCAAGCAGCCGCGCGTCGTCGGGTACAACGTGCAGAGCGCCGTTGAAACCAAGCACCATCTGATTGTCGCACACGAGGTGACGAACCACGGCTACGACCGTGATGCGCTGTCGATGATGGCGCACAAGGCGCGCGACGCGATGGCAGGCGATACGATCGAAGCGATCGCCGATAAAGGCTACTACAAGGGCGAGGAGATCGTGGCGTGCGAGCAGGCTGGCATCGCCGTCACCGTCTCGAAGCCACACACGTCGAACGCAGCAGCCGTCGGCCGCTTCGACAAGGCTGACTTCGTCTATAATGCGGATAAAGACGCTTACGAATGCCCGGCCGGCAAATGGCTCGAATACCACTTCACCAACGAGGAAGCGGGCAAGACGCTTCGCAACTACTGGACGAACGAGTGCCAGGCTTGCCCGGTGAAACACAGATGCACGACGGGCAAAGAGCGCCGTGTCAAACGCTGGGAGCACGAGGATATTCTGGAGCGCGTCCAGAAGCGGCTTGACGATGACCCCGCGAAGATCCCGCTGCGGAGCAAGACCGTCGAGCATCCCTTCGGCACGATCAAGGCCTGGATGGGCGCAACGCACTTCAAGATGAAAACGATGAAGCACGTCGCGACCGAGATGGCACTGCACGTCCTCGCCTACAATCTGACGAGAGTGATAGCGATCCTCGGCGTTCCCCGGGCTCATCAAGGCGATGAGGGGATGAGTAGGGCGCAAATTTACGATGAGCGCGGCGCTCAGATCGCGCACCGGCGAGAGAGGGGTCTACGAGCGACCCGATTTTGCCAGGTGGCCATCAGCAGCGGCACCATCACCAGTGTCTGCCGGAACAGCACGTTCTCACACAGCCTCCGGAGGGAGCGGACATGGCCCGCGTCCTGGAGCGGCCCGGACCTGCACGTCGCGACACGGCAGAGATATCCCCTAAGCCGACCATCAGCGCTGCGATGCTATGGGCTTAAAAAGCGCTGTCCGCTCAGTTGCGTGCCCTTGATGCCGAACGCTATCGAGTTAGATGCTCCCACCACACATGGCTCGGCCAAACAGTTGTTTGAACATTTGACGCTTGTCAATGCAGGCGATGCCCAGCTGTCAACGGTTAGAGCTTGGTTGGCACCATCAAGGACACGGAAATGCCGATGAGGCCCGTAAGCGAGGTTGCTCTTCGGATCGGATTGGCGCTCGTATTGTTTGTGCTATGCGTGCAAATCATCGGCTTCTCGGCTGCGATGGCGAATACGCCACTATTCAGTTGTACCGAAGTGCGTGTTGATGTTTCAGCCGCGACACCTGCCGAGCAACGCTTAATCTGCGCTGGAGCCAGCAAAGCCATAAAGCTTCTGGCACGCTGCGGGGTTCAGCTTCACCGTCGCGTCGATATCATAGTGGTAGGCTCAGGCGATGTGCAATTTGATGGACACGTCTATGCTTATTTTGATCAGCAAGAAAAGATCATTCGGTTGGTGCGGGTGGCAGACTTGTCCAGGATAATACCTCCAGATTCCCATTATGTTGTTCTGACTTTAGATGAGCTTTACGAAAGCATTGCGGTCCACGAAGTGAGTCATGCTGTGTTTCACCAAAACCTTCAAAAGTATCGAGTGCCGCTGACTGCCCATGAATACGTGGCATTCGCCATCCAGATCCAGGGAATGAATCCTGACGCGCGTGCGAGGCTTCTTCAATTCGAGCCGCGTAGATGGGCAAGAGACCTGAGCCAGTTCAGTGAGGTCCTTCTCATGATGGCTCGGAACCACTTCGCGGCATTGGCCTACGACCATTTCATGCAGCCTGGGAACGGCTGCAATATCCTACAAGGTATCATCGCCGGGAAGGTGCAGTTCCCTGAGTATAGCGAGGAATGACAAAGTAGAAGCTGTATCCGGGTGCCTATCGATGCGCGCTGGGGGGGCACGGGGCGAAGTTGAAGTTGTCTCGCGGTCGGCAGCAGTGCTCCAGCAACGGACATGGCTGTCGATAATGGCGGCCCCGATCATCCCATTCTAGCGGATGACGGCTTGAAATCAAACGACCATTGGAAATGCTGGTCCGGGGGCACGTCCCTGGTCGGAGTGCGCAAGAGGTGTAACCTCTCGCTGGCCGAAGGCCAACACCCCCCGTTCCCGCAAACCTGCCCCTCCCCACCACTGGTTGCGCCCTGCGCCGCCCCGCCCCTAAGCTCGCCGGCAAAACACATCCGGAGGACGCCCCATGAAGATCACCGCCGTCAAGACCAGCGTACTGCGCGTGCCGAGCGAGCCGCCGGTGTCGTCGTACTACCCGGCCGTCAAGTATGTCGTGACGCGGATCGAGACGGACGAGGGCATCGAGGGGCTTGGCTACACGATGCTGATGGGCGGCTTCGGCGCGGAGAGCGTCCACGCCTACCTGACCCACAACATCATCCCTCTGCTGATAGGCGAGAATCCTCTGATGGTCGGGCAGCTCTGGCAGAAGATGTACGAGAACGACCGGGGGCTGAGGAAGAAGGGCATCCCGGTCTATGCCATGAGCGCGATCGACATCGGACTGTGGGACATCATCGGCAAGGCCGCCAACAGACCGATCTGGCAGCTGTTCGGCGCACATGGGGAAAGCTGCCCGGTCTACGGATCGGGCGGGTTCCTGTCCTATACGGTGGATGAGATCGTGAAAGAGGCGCAAGGCTTCTACGAGCAGGGCGTGCGCCACTACAAGTTCAAGCTCGGCCGACCCGATGTGATGGAGAACGTGCGGCGCGTGCGCGAGGTGAAAAAGGCGCTGGGCGACAAGATGGCGATCCTGGTCGACGCCAACCAGCGCTGGGACGTGGCGACCAACATCCGCGTCGGACGCATGCTCGAAGACTGCGATATCTACTGGTATGAGGAACCGGTGCTGGCGGACAACATCGCCCAGTGCGCGGAGGTCGCGCGCGCAATCTCGATACCGGTGGCGACGGGCGAGAACGAATACACGCGCTACGGCTTCCGCGATCTCGTCGAGGCGAAGGCGGCGCAGTTCCTCAATCCCGACATCCACCGCTGCGGCGGCTTCTCGGAGATGCTGAAGATCGCGCACCATGCGGCGGCCTACGACATCCAGATCGCGCCGCATCTGGTGCCGGAATTGTCGATCAGCGTGCTGGTGGCGATCCCCAACGCCTCGCTGGTGGAGGTGCTCGCCGGCAGCCCCGAGGGGTTGTGGCGCGATCCCGTGGAGATCGAGAACGGCCGGCTGGCGCCACCCAAGGGCGCGGGGCACGGAATGGCGTTCAGCACGGATGCCTTGAAGCGCTACGCGGAGTAGCGTATCGGCGATCGATCCGCCTCGCTTCGCAGCATCCCGACACGTCCGGCCCTGGAACTCCATGCCCCTGGAACGCCCCGAAATGCGGCCGGCCGGTCCGATCGGCCTGCTGCGCGACCTCTCCGTCACGACGTTCGCCAACGGATTCATCGGCTTCATCTTCGCCGCGTCCGGGCCACTCGCCGTCATCCTGGCTGTCGCCAGTCGCGGGGGCTTGAGCGAGGCGCAGATCGCGTCGTGGATCTTCGGGGCGTTCGGCGTCAACGGGTTGCTGAGCGTCGTGTTCTGCCTCGTCTACCGGCAGCCGCTGGCGTTCTTCTGGACCATTCCCGGCACGGTACTGCTGGGGCCGGCCATGACGCACCTGACATGGTCGGAGATCGTCGGCGCGATGCTGGCGACGGGGCTCTTCATGCTGGTGCTGGGCCTGTCGGGGATCGTGCGCCGGGCGATGGAGGCGATCCCGATGCCGATCGTGATGGGCATGGTGGCGGGCGTGTTCCTGCAGTTCGGTCTCGACTGGGTCAAGGCGTTCCAGACCGACATCCGGCTGGCGCTCCCTATGACGGCAGTGTGGCTGCTGCTGACGGCGCTGCCGCGGATCGGCCGGTTCGTGCCGCCGCTGATCGGGGCGCTGATCGTGGGCATCGTGATGGCAGTGGCGACGGGCACTTTTGCGCCGGTCGCGGGCAGCGAGCGCGTCCTCGTCGCGCCGGAGTTGGTGGTGCCCGTTCTGTCGTGGCGGGCGCTCGCGGAGCTGGTGCTGCCGCTCGCGGTGACCGTGCTGGCGGCGCAGAACGCGCAGGGCATCGCGATCGTCACGGCGGCCGGCCATCGTCCGCCGATCAATGCGATCACCGTGGCGTGTGGGGCGGTGTCGATGGTGACCGCGATGATCGGCTCGGTGTCGACCTGCCTGACGGGGCCGACCAATGCGATCCTGACGTCGGCGGGCGCGCGCGAGCGGCAGTATACCGGTGGCGTGGTGGTCGGACTCTTTGCGATCGCGTTCGGGCTGGTGTCGCCGCTGGTGACGCGCGTGATGCTGGCCACGCCGACGGCGTTCATCGCCACGCTGGCCGGACTTGCCATGCTGCGGGTGCTGCTGGCGGCGTTTTCCGGTGCGTTCAAGGGGGCGTTCGGGACAGGCGCGCTGGTGTGCTTCCTCGTCACGGTGTCGGGGCTTGCGATCTTCAACATCGGCGCGCCGTTCTGGGGGCTGGTGTTCGGCTATCTGGTGTCGCGGCTCGTGGAGGCGCGGGACTTCGAGACCGGTGCGCGATGATTGGGCGCGCGTGGTGCCCCGGGGTGGAGCGCGCGCGCGCGATGCGCTACACCGCGCATGAAGCAAACCGAGACACAGCGAGGACGACATGCCGACCGAGACCGAACGGACGCTGGCGATCGGCGTAATCCCGGTGACACCGTTTCAGCAGAACTGCTCGATCTTGTGGGACCAGGCGAGCAAGGTGGGGGCGGTCGTCGATCCCGGCGGCAGCGTCGACCAGATCGCGGCGACGGTGGCCAAGGAAGGCCTGACGATCGAGAAGATCCTGCTGACGCACGGGCATATCGACCATGCGGCGGGGGCGGCGGAACTCAAGGAGGCACTCGGTGGCATCCCGATCGAGGGGCCGCACCAGGCGGACAAGTTCCTGATGGATAATCTGCAGGCGCAGGGCGCCAGCATGGGCATTGCCGGCCGCAACGTGGCGTCGGATCGCTGGCTGGACGACGGCGACACGGTCACGGTCGCGGGCCATGTGTTCGATGTGCGTCATTGCCCCGGGCATTCGCCGGGCTCGGTCGTCTACATCAATCAGGCGCAGCGCTTCATCCTGATGGGGGACGTGCTGTTCAAGGGCTCGATCGGGCGCACGGATTTCCCGTACGGCGACCATGCGGCGCTGATCGCGGCGATCAAGGCCAAGCTCCTAGTGCTCGACGATGCGTTCGCGTTCCTGCCTGGCCACGGGCCGATGAGCACGATCGGAGACGAGCGCACGACGAACCCATTCCTGGTTTAGGCGGGGACAGGCACAAGTGCGCGGTCCGTGCGGGAGGGACGGGCGCTGCGGCGCCTCAGAAGCGGCGCTCCCAGTGGAAGTAGCCGGGGCCGCCGTCCAGGGCGTCGCGTCCCATCGTCTCGAACACGTCGAGAGACTGGAGGCGCAACGTCTCCGAGCAGTTGTTGCGCACGCAGTCAACCCAGGTGCCGCCGGGAAGTCGAACCTGCCAGCCCCATTTGCCGCGACGGACGGGGCCCGATGCCGTGCCGTGCCCCCAGCGGCTCTCCGCGGTGACGTATCCGGCATAAGGCGAGGTTCTGCGGCCCGCGGCCTCGGCAGCCGTGGAGGCGAACAGCACTGTGCCGGCGAGGCTGCAGACGAGGGCGAGTGCGAGGCCGCCGGCAAGGCTGGCGCGCGCGGCGCGCATGGACATGCGCGAGTCGGGGCCGATGCCGGCGAGAGCCTGGATCTTTGGCATGGTTGTGGCGTCCTCGAAGTCTTCCTCGACGTCTGGGCATCCGGGATGTGTGGGCATCCAGGACGCAGGGAGCCCGCCGACAGGCCGCCGTTCGCGGTGTCTGCGAACCGATTTGAACGCTCGATACCACGAATACAGGGGCCAAAGAACGACCGCGGCGGCCGGCATGTGCGGATTGCCACGGGGTGTGGCCGGGCGAACAGCCTGCCGGCTCAACTGCTGCGGGCGAGGTCGATGTCCACGCGCTTCAGCCCGCTGCCCTGGGTCGAGATGCCGACCGACTGGCTCGACCCGCGGGTCGCCACCGACATCGACGCCGTGAGGCCGCCTCCGATGACGGACAGGTTGATGTTGGAGGCGCTGACACGGCCGGTGACTTGGCCGGTGGCGTTGAACGTGCGCTCCTCCCAGCTGCCGGAGACGTCGCCGCCGTTCGACTGAAGCTGGGAACGCAACTCGATCCGATAGCTTGCCGAGGCGCAGCGGATCGCCATGCCCAGCCCCACGCCGCCGTCCTTGGGCGTGTAGTAGGCATTGCACTTGATCCGCTCGGTGGCACCGCTGTCTAGCTGGATGCGCCCGCTGCCCGACCACGTGCCGGAGAACGGGCTGAACGGGCCGTCCGCGTTAGCGGTCGCGCCGGGAATGGCTGCAATGGCCAGCAAGGCGGCAAATGCCACCGTGAGTCGATACGAGGTCATGGGCCTCCCTCATGCATCGCACGCATACCACACGGGGCCGGCACCATACCCCAGGTGCACTGATTTGACGATGCCCGACTTGCGCTTCACGCAAGATGGCGTGGCACAAATACTCATGCGGAGCTGAAGCGACCGTTCGCAGCCCGTCGAGCAAGGGTTGGCACACGCAACAGAGGCGCGCGCTGGCGTCTACGGCGCAGTGGATTCGAGCTGGCGGCGCAACATTGCGAGGATGATGTCGCGCTGGCGCGGGTCGAGGCGGCCGTGTCCGCTCATGAATGCCGCGATGTCACGACCCGAATAGCGACCGACCAGCGCATCGTCGCGCACGATCAGGTGTGAGCGAGCGAGGACCACCGCGCGGTCGTGGCAGCCCAGGCACTTGTCCTGATAGAGCCAGCCGGTCGGCAGGATGGCGCCAAAGTGGTCGACCAGTGCCTTGACCTCGTCCGGGGTCTGGGTGGTGCCGCGGTGACTGGGCAGGATCTGGCCCAGGGGCCGTCCCGAGCGCGCGCCTATGACCACACCGTCGACCGCCTTCAGGGACTGCTTGGCGAAGTCGCCTCCATGGGGGGCGTGGCAACCCGAGCAGCGGGCTTCGTAGAGCGCGTGGGGATCGATGACGGGGCTGGCCGGCGGGGGTGGGGACGCCGATGGGGCAGGATTCGTTGCTGGCGCAACCGGTTGCTGGGCGGCTGCCGGGAACAGCGCTGCAAGGGACAGCAACAGGCCCGCGGCAATGGCCGGCCAGACGGCCAGCGATCGGGGTGAGGGGAGGTGAGGGCGAAGCGTGCTGGCGGGATGCGTGGGCTGGGTGGGCATGGGGTGGTCCTGGACCGGGCGACAGTGTGCTGATGGTTAAGTCTTCCGCGCGCGAATGCCATGACGCACGTCAACACGTCGGGCGGCGACCGTGTCGCAGTGGTGTCAACCTCGCACGTCCACGATCCGAATTGGCACGGGCGAAACCGGGTGGGGGTTGTCTGGGGCCCGCTGCTCAAACCCAATTTCAACCCTGCGAGGTCCGTGGTATGAATTTCGCATAGAGGGTGCGGCGAGCGTTGCGTGATTTGCAGCGAGGGCGCGTGGTTGTTGGTTAAGAGGCTTTGCGGACCTCATGCGTATGATTCTACGGACTCTGGGCTGGACGCTGTTTGCAGGTTCAGCCGCAGGCTTTGTCTACGACGAGGTTCACCGGGCCAAGTCCCGGTTTGCCGACCTGGTCACGGGCGGGCTTGGCCATTGGGCCGAGTGGCACCGCCAGAGCCATGACTGGGTCAGCGACCATGTTTCCGGCCTGGTGACGCAGGCGGGCCTTGGCGAGGCGACAACGAGCCTTCTCGATCTGCCGGCCTTTCCGGTGATGATCGTGCTCGGCGTTCTCATTCTTTGGCTGACGGGTGCGTCCGGCAGCGAATTGCGCCCGATCGACATCGTGCGGCGGCCGGAACGCACGGATGGGCCGGCGCCACGGCGCACCGTGCCCGTGCCGTCGGCCGCGCAAGCGCGGGGGGCGCCCGCTGTGGCTCCGGGGATGGAGCTGCGTTCGGCTCTCGTTTCGGTGCGCTCGGCCTTCCTGGGCGTGGCGGTCTTCAGCGGCTTTGTGAACATCCTGATGCTCACGGGTTCGTTCTTCATGCTCGAAGTCTACGATCGCGTGCTGCCGAGTCGCAGCGTGCCGACACTCGTCGGCCTCAGTCTGCTGGCGCTGTTGCTGTTTGCGATGATGGGCGGCATCGACTTCGTGCGAACGCGCATGCTGACGCGCATCGGCGGCGTGCTCGACGAGACGGTCAGCGGCCGCGTGCATGACGCCGTGATGCGCCTGCCGCTCAAGGTCGCCCAACGCAACGACGGCCTGCAGCCGCTGCGAGATCTCGACACCGTGCGTAGCTTCCTGGGTGGCCTGGGGCCGACGGCGCTGTTCGACATGCCATGGGTGCCGCTCTACATCGGCATCATCTATCTGTTCCATCCATTGCTCGGTTTGGTCGCGATCGCCGGTGCGATCATCCTCGTCAGCCTGACACTGCTGACGGAGGTGTTCACCAGCAAGGCGGCACGCAAGGCAAGCGAGATGTCGCTGCAGCAGAACGGGCTTGCAGACGCGAGCCGGCGCAACGCCGAGGTCGTGTCGGCGATGGGCATGGGTGGGGTGATGCAGGCGCGGTGGCAAGCGATGCACCGCAGCTATGTCGCCTCGCAGGGGCGCGCGAGCGATGTCGCGCTCGGCTTCGGCGCCTTCTCCAAGGTGCTGCGCATGGTCCTGCAGTCGGGCGTGCTGGCGCTGGGCGCCTATCTCGTGATCCATGGCGAGGCGACGGCCGGCATCATCATCGCCGGCTCGATCCTGGTCTCTCGCGCGCTAGCACCGATCGAGCTTGCGATCGCGAACTGGCGGGGCTTCGTGGCCTCGCGCCAGAGCTGGAATCGCATCAATCAGCTGCTCAAGCTGCTGCCGCCCGAGCCCGAGCCGCTGGCGTTGCCTGCGCCGCAGCAATCGCTGAGCGTTGAAGGGCTGACCGGTGGTCCGCCCGGTGCGACGAAGGCCGTCGTGCAGGACGTGACGTTCAAGCTGCAGGCCGGCGACGGGCTGGCGATCATGGGGCCGAGCGCTTCGGGCAAGTCGACGCTCGTGCGGATGCTGGTAGGCGTGTGGCGCGGGCGCGGGGCGGTCCGCCTCGACGGCGCGACGATCGAGCAGTGGTCGAACGAGGATCTCGGCCGTGTGGTCGGCTACCTGCCGCAGGACGTGGAACTGTTCTCGGGCACGGTGGCCGAAAACATCGCGCGCTTCGATCCCGACGCGCAGCCCGAAGCCATCATCGCCGCCGCCAAGGCGGCGGGGGCCCACGACATGATCGTGGGCCTGTCCGACGGCTACGACACCCACATCGGCGATCACGGCAGTGCGTTGTCGGCGGGCACCCAGCAGCGGGTGGCGCTGGCGCGTGCGCTTTATGGCGATCCATTCCTGATCGTTCTCGACGAGCCGAACTCGAACCTCGACGCGGATGGCGAAGCCGCGCTGACCCAGGCGATCATGGGTGCGCGTGGTCGCGGCGCGATCGTCATCGTAGTTGCACACCGGCCCAGTGCACTGGCCGCGCTCGGGCACGTCCTGGCTATTTACAAGGGCCGGCCACAGGCGTTCGGTCCGAAGGAAGAGGTGCTGCCCAAGATCCTGCGTCCCGCGACAGCGGCAACCGGCCCCGGACAAGGACCTGGTCCCGGCGGCCTGCCGCGTGTTGCCAGCGTGGTGAAAGGGTAAGCCGATGGCGAGCGAGCAACTCATCCAATTGCGCGGCGCCATTCGCCGCTACATGCTCGCCGGTGCGATCCTGGTGGTCGTGCTGGCCGGTGGTGTCGGCGGCTGGGCGGCGACCACAGAGATATCCGGCGCCGTGATCGCGACCGGCAGCGTGGTGGTCGAATCCAACGTCAAGAAGGTGCAGCATCCCAGCGGCGGCATTGTCGGTACGCTTGCCGTCCGCGAAGGCGCGTACGTCAATGCGGGGGACCTTCTCGTCCGCCTGGACGACACCATGACACGCGCCAGCCTGGCGATCGTGACAAAGAATCTGCGCGAAATGAATGCCCGGAAGGCGCGGCTGGAAGCCGAGCGCGACGGGCGTGCCGACATCGTCTTTCCCGACACGCTCGCGGGTGAAGCGTCGATCCCGGAGGTCGCGGCGTTGCTGGCGGGCGAACGGCGCCTGTTTGAGCTGCGCCAGACGGCGCGGACGGGACAGAAGGACCAGTTGCGCCAGCGGATCGCGCAGTTGAAGGAAGAGCTGAATGGGCACGAGGCGCAGCGGACAGCCAAGTCTCGCGAGATCGAGCTGATCGAGCGCGAGCTGAAGGGCGCGCGGGAGCTTTTCGGCAAGAACCTGATGCCGATCACCAAGCTGACGGCGCTGGAGCGGGAAGCCACGCGCCTCAACGGCGAACGTGGGCAGATCATCGCCGCGTCGGCGCAGGCCAAGGGACGGATTGCGGAGATCGAGCTACAGATCGTGCAGATCGACCGGGAGCTGTCGAGCGAGGTCAGCAGGGACCTGCGCGAAACGGAAGCGCGCATCGGCGAATACGTGGAGCGGCAGATCGCGGCCGAGGACCAGCTGCGCCGGATTGATATCCGAGCACCGCAGGCCGGCACGGTGCTACAACTCGCCGTGCATACGGTGGGCGGCGTGATCGGCGGCGGCGAGGTGCTGATGCTGATCGTGCCCCACGGCGACGATCTGACGATCGAAGTGAAAGTGTCGCCCGCTGATATCGATCAACTGAGTGTGGGGCAGCCGGCGCTGATGCGCTTTTCCGCCTTCAACCAGCGCACGACGCCGGAGGTGGAGGGCAAGGTGGAGCGGATCGCCGCGGACGTGACGACCGACCAGCGCTCCGGGATGAGCTACTACGTGGTGCGGATCGCGCTGCCGGATGAGCAGTTGAAGCGGCTCGGCGACGTGAAGCTGGTGCCGGGCATGCCGGTCGAGGCCTTCATGAAGACTGGCGATCGCAAGGTGCTCAGTTATCTCGTCAAGCCGCTGACCGACCAGTTCTCGCGCGCCTTCCGGGAAAAATAGGCCGCTCTTCGAGGCTCGTGTCGGTTATCGAGCCAGTCTTCGAGCCGGTGCACGGGAACGGGCTGCCGGCGACAGATGCGGAGGCCCGTCGCCACGCGGAACGTGGCGCCGGCGTTCAAGCCGTCAGGCGTTTCAGCAGACCGATCGAGGAGCGCGAGGCGCATAAGGCCGGCCGGCCGGGCCGATCGGGTAGCGATGCGTGCGCGCTCGTCAGCGAGAACTGCGGCAGGATCAGCACATCGACATCGCGGAATATGTCCTGCTGCGAGGCAGCCGACAGCATCTGATCGTGGCGGGTGCGCTCTCCGGTCTCGAACAGCGGTCGCGCGGCGGTCTCGACGTGCTCCAGCGTGGTGAAGCTCTTGGCGTTGGCGGCCGCATAACGGTTCATGTCGCGCACGAGGTCGTCGATCGACTGGCGGACCGTGGAGAGAATGCCGAAGCGGCTGCCGATGGCGAAGGCTTCCTCGATCAGGCCCTGCGAGCTGGTGACGACGGGGACGCGAATGTCGCTGCGCAGCTGCTCGATCAGCGCGCCGAAGACGGAGCCGGTGAACATCATCGCGTCGGCGCCGGCGGCCTCGCCGTGGCGCAGCAGGGCCATGACGCGCGCCTCGATGACGGGCGTCAGGCCGGTGCCTCGGTAGAATACGTCCTGATAGATCGTGTCATCGACCAGCTGGCTCAGCTCGGCTTCGGGCCACAGGGCGGCGAAGGCCTCGCCCACGTCGGGCACGATGCGCGAGGTCGGCGAAACGACGACGATGCGGGTCTTCATGGAGCGCTCCTTCTTGTTGTTGGTACCGCCGTCCGGCCTGGGTGCCGCCGACGGGGCCGCGGCCGATCGGCGGGAGAGGATTTGACGGCGCGTCGCCATCGCCTTTAGTGTTCCGACACTGACACTTGGTTCCCAAGCCTCAGCCCGGAACCCTAGCTTAGCCTCTCGTTTGTGTTCTGGATTCAAGAACGCTTGATGGTCTGCGCCCGGAATCAAGCGTCCGATCCAGAACACTAGCTTGCCGCCGTCGCAGCATCAGAGCCAGCCCATTCGTGGTCGCATCGATCGCGGGCGCGGGGATTTCCGGAGAGTACCAGCCCAATGACCAAACGCATCGCGGTGATCAGCGTCGCGTGGATCGCCATGCAACCCGTCGCGGAGGCCTTCGCGCACCTGTGGCCGGAGGCGGAGTGCGACAACATCCTCGACGACGGCCTCTTCCGGGAGCGGGGCAAGACGGACGACTTGAAGCAGCCGCTGTTCGACCGCATCGTCCAGCTCGGCGCGTATGCGCGTCAGAGCGAGGCCGACGGCATTCTCTACACCTGCTCCGCGTTCGGCGCTGCGATCGAGGCGGTGCAGGCGCGTTTCTCCATACCGGTGTTGAAACCCAACGAGGCGATGTTCGAAGCGGCACTCGATGCGGGCACGCGGATTGGCATGCTGGCGACGGCGCCCTTCGCCGTGGCGCAACTGGAGGACGAGTTCCGCGAGATGGCGGCCAAGCGGGGCGGCGGGGCGACACTGAAGACCCGGCTCGTCGATGGCGCGATGGTCGCCCTGACCGGCGGGGATGCTGCGACCCACAACCGGCTGATTGCGGAGGCGGCGCCGGATCTCGCCGGCTGCGATGCCGTTGTCCTGGCTCATTTCTCGACGTCGCGGGCGCAAGCGCTGGTCGGGGAACGGCTGCCGGTGCCGGTGCTGACGGCGCCGGGGGCGGCGGTCCTCAAGCTGAAACGTGCGTTGACCGGGGCGTGAGACGGCGCCTCAGCTTGGGACAAACGGGCAGCTCCCAGGCGTGGGCGCTACGCCGGTTTCCAGGTTGTTGCGCCCCGCGCCGGCGTCGCCGGCTGCGCGCTCAGGACGCCTGTTGCGCGGGCGGGACCTCGGTCGGCCGGTAGGCGGCGACCGTCACCTTGCCGTCCTGGCCCTGCACCCGCATCTTTAGTGGGCGGCCTTTCAGCGTGGTGTCCTGGAGCTGCTTGAGCATGGGGTTGAGGACGCGGCGATCGCCGGCGAGCATCACGATCCAGGGGTGGGGGCCGCTGCGCCATTCCTGAACGGCCAGTTTGAAGGGCTGGTCGAGGTCCTGGGACAGGCGCTGGTCGACCTCGTCGGAGACGCTGGCCCACAATGCCACGGCGACCGGCGTGACGAAGCCTTGGGATTTCGATTGTGCTTCGGCGACCACGAACTGTCCGGTCATCACGGCCGGCACGACCAGGGCCTCGATGTCGGAGATCGGCTGCTGGCGGAACTGTGGCGAGCGCATGAGGACGCTGACGATTTCGCCGAACGACATCATAAGATGCTTGGAGGCGGCGGCCCGCTTCTGCAATTCCTCGGCGCTGAGCGCGGGCTGGGGGGCGGCAGTGGTCGAGACACCCGGTGCGCCTGTGGCTGCGGGCGGCTCGGGCTGGTTCGGCGCCATGGCCGCGCCGAGGTTGCCGCCATCGGCGAAGGCGGGCGGCGGCGGGGGCGCGACCGCTTCGGCTGAATCAGCCTCGGTCTTCGATTTCTTCGGCCACAGAGCCATCAGTGCCTCCCGAGAATTGGTTGATTGGAACGTCGGCGCCTCGCAATGGCAGTCCTGCCGGGTCAGGCTGGCGCATCAATTGCCTGCGGCACGCCACATCATCGACACTCAGAACCGATGCACGACATGTGCCAGGGTCGACCTGGGCTTGCGCAAATCAGTGGACACGATCACCCTGGCGTGGCCGCACGCCCGCGATGGCCAAGCAACTGCCGCTCCCCGGCGCATACGCAGCAATTTATGAAGGATGATAGCCGATTTGGGCGGTTCCGGCACGCCGAATACGTCGGACCGGTGCCGTGGGCGGCCGTCGCGGCCGGCCGGACGGCGGGGATATGTGGCACGAAGAGCGTTCTCCCGGTCGGTCGTGGCCGGCGTGCCACATCTTGCCAATGCCGGCCTGACCATGCGACTGGACGCAAGCAGAGACCAGAATCGCCAGCGCCCGCCTCGTCCTTGCGTCTTGCCGCTCGGCAAACCCAGACGCCCATACGAGACGAGCGGACATGGCATCCTCACGTGATCTTTTCGGGAACCTCGCGCGAACGATGAGCGACAAGATCTCCCGTGGCCGCCGACCCGCGGAGCCGGTGGCCGGCTATACCGAACAGGATATCGAGGTCCTCGAGGGGCTCGAGCCGGTGCGCCGGCGACCGGGCATGTACATCGGTGGCACCGATGAAAAGGCGATGCACCATCTGTTCGCAGAGGTCATCGACAACAGCATGGACGAGGCCGTCGCCGGCCATGCCAGCTGGATCGAAGTGCGGCTCGATGTGGATGGCTTCGTTTCCGTCACCGACAACGGGCGCGGCATCCCTGTCGGCCCGCATCCCAAGTTCAAGTCGAAGAGCGCGCTGGAGGTCGTGATGACCGTCCTGCATGCCGGCGGCAAGTTCGACGGCAAGGCCTACCAGACGTCGGGCGGCCTGCACGGCGTCGGAGTGTCGGTCGTTAATGCGCTGGCCGAGGAGCTCGAGGTGCAGGTCGCGCGCGACCAGCAGCTCTATCGCATGGTGTTTTCGCGCGGCGAGCCGCAGACCAAGCTGGAGAAGCTCGGCCAGATCATGAACCGGCGCGGCACCAAGGTGCGCTTCAAGCCGGATCCGCAGATCTTCGGCAAGGGGGCCGCGTTCAAGCCCGAGCGCCTGATGTCGATGGCGCGGTCAAAGGCCTATCTGTTCGGCGGCGTGGAAATCCGCTGGTCGTGCGCGCCCGAGCTGATCAAGGACGCCACGCCCGCGGAAGCCGTGTTCCATTTCCCCGGCGGTCTCAAGGACTACCTGGAGGCCTCGATCGCGGGCCAGACGCGCGTTGCCAAGGATATCTTCGCGGGCCGGGTGGAGCGCGAGGGCAAGCACGGCTCCGTGGAGTGGGCGGTGGCCTGGATCGCGGACGCGGACGGCTTCACACGCTCTTACTGCAACACGATCCCTACAGGGGAGGGCGGCACCCACGAAGCCGGCTTCCGCCAGGCGCTCTACAAGGGGCTCAGGGCCTACGGCGAGCTCACCGGCAACAAGAAGGCCCAGCAGATCGTCGCTGAGGACGTGATGTCGACGGCGGCCGCGATGATGTCGGTGTTCATCCGCGAGCCCGAGTTCCAGGGCCAGACCAAGGACAAGCTCGCTACGCAGGAGGCGACGCGGATCGTCGAGACGGCGGTACGCGATGCGTTCGACCATTGGCTGGCCGACAGCCCGCAACAGGCCACCAAGCTGCTCGAATGGACTGTCGAGCAGGCGGAAGATCGCCTCAAACGGCGGCGCGAGAAGGAGGTCGGTCGCCAGTCCGCCACGCGCAAGCTTCGGCTGCCCGGCAAGCTTGCCGACTGCACGATCCAGCAGGCCGCGGGCACGGAGATCTTCATCGTCGAGGGCGATTCGGCCGGTGGCAGCGCCAAGAGCGCACGCGATCGCGAGACGCAGGCGATCCTGCCGCTGCGCGGCAAGATCCTCAACGTCGCCAACGCCTCGTCGGCCAAGCTCGCCCAGAACCAGCTGCTTTCCGACCTGATCCTGGCGCTGGGCGTGGGCACGGGCGTCAAGTATCGCGACGAGGATCTGCGTTACGAGCGCGTGATCATCATGACGGACGCTGACATCGACGGCGCGCACATCGCCTCGCTGCTGATCACGTTCTTCTACCAGGAGATGCCGAAGCTGATCGAGGAAGGGCACCTCTATCTGGCCGTGCCGCCTCTCTACAAGCTCAAGCAGGGCACGCGCCACGTCTATGCGCTCGACGAGGCACATCGCAAAGCGTTGATCGCGTCGGAGTTCAAGGCGAACCAGAAGGTCGAGGTTCAGCGGTTCAAGGGGCTTGGCGAAATGAACGCCAGCGAGCTGAAAGAGACTACGATGGACCGCTCCAATCGCCGCCTGCTGCGCGTGCAGATCGGCGAGGGCGATCGCAGCTCGATCGCCGAGGCGGTGAATGCGCTGATGGGATCGAAGCCTGAAGCGCGATTCCGCTTCATCCAGGAGCATGCGGCGTTCGCCAAGGACCTGGATATCTGAGGTTCAGCCGCCGGGCGGACGCATCCGCCCGTTCCGGGCTATGCCACGCGCGCGACCACCTCGCGCTCCAGCGCGTCGAGCAGGGCGATCAGCTTGTCCCAGTCGATGGGTTTGGCCATGTGGTCGGTCATGCCCGCGTCGATGCACTGCTGACGGTCGTCGCGCATCGCGTTGGCGGTCAGGCCGATGACGGGCACGTCGCGGCCGTTGGGCATCTCCCGGATACGACGCGTCGCCTCCAGGCCGTCAAGCTGCGGCATGTTCACGTCCATGAGGATGACGTCATAGACGTTGGATTCGACGCGCGCGGTGGCCATCAGCCCGTCCGCCACGAGATCGATGGTGTAGCCGGCCGTTGCCAGCATGGCTGTCGCCACACGCTGATTGGGCTCATTGTCCTCGGCCATCAGGATGCGCAGCTGCTTGCCGTCCGGGCGCAGGGCCTTTCGCGCGGCAGGGCGGGCGGATGGTGGCGCTGCGTTCTCCGACAGACGCTTGCGCAATCGCTCGAAGCCGGAGCGCAGAATGGGTCGGGACATCTGCTCGTCGAACATGTCGGCGAGGTCGCGGCCTTCGGGCGTGTCGCTGTCGAGCAGGACGGTGAGCGGGGCGGCGCGGCTCTTGTCGGCGCGCAGGCGGAGCAGCAGTGCTTCGGGCGCGCTGCCGCAGGCGAGGCTGTCGAAGATCATGCAGCTGCACGGCGTCAGCTCGTGAGCAGCCAAGGCCTCCGCCATCGTCGCGGCGGCCACGACTTCGCCACCGCAAGCGGCGGCGTAGGCATGCAGGACGTCGGCGACCGCCGGATTCGGCGTGACCGTGAGAATGCGACTTCCGTTGAGCGACTGGGACAGGCGCCGGGTGATCGCCTCGGTCGTCGGGTTGACGTCGCCTGCAGGTACGCGGAATGCGAACGTGCTGCCGATGCCGGCCTCTGAGCGGCAGCTGATCGTGCCACCCATCAGCGACACGAGCTCCTTGCACAAGGCGAGGCCCAGGCCCGTGCCACCGTACTTGCGGGTGGTCGAGGCATCGACCTGGGTGAACTTGCGGAAGAGCTGGCTAACTTTCTCTTCAGGGATGCCGATGCCGGTGTCGGCAACGTGGAACTCCAGCCAGAGCTTGCCGCGCTGGGTTTTTGGCAGGGCGCTGATGACGACGGAGCCCTCGCCGGTGAACTTGACGGCGTTGCCGACGAGGTTGGTCAGCACCTGCTTGACCCGCAGGGGATCACCGCTTGCCAGGCGTGCGATGGTGGGATCGATGAAGGCAGAGATTTCCAGCCCCTTGGCTGCAGCCGATGGGGCGAGGAGCTTGACCACATCCTCGACCAGCGGGGTCGGCTCGTACTCGATGTCCTCGATCTCGAGGCGACCGGCCTCGATCTTCGACAGATCCAGGACGTCGTTGATGAGGCCGAGCAGGCTCTCGCCGGACGTCTTGATGGTATCGATGTAGCTCAGCTGGGCGTCGTCGACGGCGGTCCGTTCGAGCACGCGGACCATGCCGAGGATGCCGTTCAGGGGCGTCCTGAGCTCGTGGCTCATGGTCGCCAGGAAACTCGATTTGGCGCGGTTGGCGGCTTCCGCATCGGCGACCGCCTGGCGGAGAAGCTGCTCGGCCTGCTGACGCTTGGTGATGTCGTGGAAGGCGACGACCTGTCCGCCGCCGGGCACGGCACCGACGCTGATCTCGAAGGTGTTGCCGTGTCCGTTCGTGAACTCCTCGGACATGCGGCCGGCGTCGGACAGCCGGCTCAGCGCAGCGGCGACGACGCCGCTGGTCATGCCGACCGTGTCCTCGGGCAGTTCCAAGGCGCGCAGGGCCTGCCGGTTCCACACGATCGGTGCGCCCGCGCCGTCCAGCGCGATCATGCCGGCGAGTGCGTTGCCGAGCACGGAATTGAGCAGAGACCAGCGCTGGGCGTGCTGGCAGGCGTAGCGGATGGAGCGATCGAGCAGCTCTTCCGTCAGGCTGTCCTTGACGAGGTAGTCGGCGGCGCCGGCCTCCTGCGCGGCCAGATCGATGTCGGGATCGCGCAGGCCGGTGAGCAGGATCATCGGACAGTTGGGATAGAGCGGACCGACCTGGGAGATGAACTCCAGTCCGGTACGTTCGGCGATGCGATAGTCAACGAGTGCGACGTCGAAGTGCTGTTCGCGCAGCTGCTGGCGCGCGCTCTCGTAGGAACCGCTCCAGGCGACATGATAGGCCTGCCCTTCGACCGAACGCAGAAGGTCCTGCGTCAGGAAGAAATCGTCACGGTCGTCCTCGACGACGAGGACGTAGGTCGTTCGATCCGTTGGGTGGGCGTTCATAGCGCGGGTTCTTCCGTGTTGGCGATGTCTTCACGCGGCCGCGGGCGGCAGCTCGACGACTTCGATCCAGTAGTGATTGAGGGTGCGCACGACATCGACCAGGCCATCGAACGTGACGGGCTTGGTGATGAAGGAGCTGACGCCGAGGTCGTAGGTGCGCAGGATGTCCTCCTCCGCCTTCGACGTCGTCAAGACGACGACCGGGATCCGCCGCAAGTTCTGGTCGGCCTTGAGATGCCCCAGCGCCGTGCGACCGTCCATGCGCGGCATGTTGAGGTCGAGCAGGATCAGGCCCGGGCGCTGACTGATGTCGCGACCGGCGTGCTTACCCTCGCCGCGCAGGAAGTCGAGCAGCTCCTGGCCGTCCTCCACGTAGGTGCGCGGATTGCTGAGACGGCTCTCCTGGAACGCGTCCTCGATGAGGAGGCGATCGTCGGCGTCGTCGTCGGCAATCAGAAGCGAGATCGATCTGGTCATCTTTGTCATTGCTATCCCCCGTCTATTTGTGCGCCGGAAATCAGGCTGTCCGGCGCAGCTCGGCCGCCTCGCTGACGTCGGCGCCCTTGCTGACCAGAAGCCGGCGGATGTCGCCGAGCTTCCGGAGGCTGGCGATCTCGGGCATCGTGAAGCGGACGTGATAGGCGCTTTCGACGGCGAAGATCACTTCGATGTGGCGCAGCGAATCCCAGCGCGGCGTGTTCTGGGCGTTGGACTCCTCGTCGAGTTCGGAGGGGTCGATGCGCAGGACATTGCCAATGATCTGATAGAGTTTCATGTTCATGTCTCCTGGTGATGTTCGAAGTCTGTTCTTGAGTTTCCTGGTATCTGGATCAACCGAACACGACGCGGCGGACCGGCTCGGGCCAGCGCGCCTCGTCGAAGCCGTGCTGCGTGAAGGCGGCCAGCACCCAGCGCTCGATGCCGAGGCCGACGCAGCCGGTCTGAACCGGTGCGCCGTCGGCGCACTTGATGTCGAAGCGGTTGCCGAAGAAGTTGCCGTGCAGGTTGATCGAGCCGCACGCCAGGAGCTTGCGATTGCCGTTGCCGTCGAGGACGGGAATCTTGATCTCGTTCTTCACTTCCTGGGCGGCCTGCCAGAACTTCTTGGCGGCCGAGACGGTGGCGAAGAAGGGATCGGTGGCGGTCTGGATTTGCATGTCGAGGTCGAAGTAGCGGGCGAGTTTCTCGACGATCGGGAGCGCGCGCTGGCGCACGTCGCGGCAATAGTCCTCGCTGCCGACGAAGACGAGCTCGCGGACGTTGAACTCGTACAGGCGGTCCAGGCCGTTGATGTTGCGCGACTCATAGCGGAAGACGCGGCCCATCCAGGTGTGGCATTCGCCGGTGGCGATCGTCTTGCCCGACAGCGTGGGATAGCAGGGGAAGCAGGCCGCCGGATTGAGGCACATGCCGTCGATGTGGATGTGCTCCTGTGGCGGCAGAAGAGCGCCTTCGGAGCAGGAGTTGGCGACGCGGAACTCCTCGATGGCGTCGAAGTCCTCGAGCATGTTGCCGACGAAGGTGACGGCGTTGGGGTGGCTGTCGAAGTAGCCGGCCTTGTGCAGCGTCTCGGCATCGACCAGGGCGGGGAAGTGGCCGTCCTTGGCGGCGAAGGCCTCGGCGTAGAGCTCGCCGGCCTTGTCGTTGACGAGACGGGCGAGGCGCAGCACGGGGCCGCGAGTAGGCGACCTGGCCCTTGCCGTAGTCGTGCAGCCAGCCGCGTGCGACGAGGCCCTCGTTGACGTCGGCCTCGTAGGGGCCCTTGTCGGCGCGCTCGTTCTCGACGAACACCTTGATCTCGAAGCCGGAGATCTGCTTGGCCATGACGGCCAGATAGCGCTCGGCCTTGTCGACGACGTCGCTCAGGGGAGCGCCGGGGCGCAACACCAGGCGGGCGCTTGCCATGTCAGGATTGACGACGATGCGCTCGATTGACGGCGATACGAACACCGATTCCTTCTCGATGTCGCCGGCGACCTCGGGATCGACCGCGCGCGGCAGCGGAAGGGTGAGTTCGCGAATTTCGGTGACGTGCTGGTTCATGTCGGGTTCCCGTATCCCTGGTGTCAGAATTGGTAGTAGAGGAAGGTCGATGTCGCGCCGATCGAGGCGAGGGCGGTGCAGGCGAGAGAGGCAAGCACGAGCGAGCTGGAGACGGCGGGACGCCAGATGACGATTCCGGCTTCCTGCTCGACCTCGGGCGGCTTGGTGTCGCTGCTCACCCAGTCGCGATGCAGGATCTGCTGGGAGTTCGGCAGCAGCAGAACGATCGCACCGAGCACGATGATGAACGCAGCCGCTGACTTGAGGTCGACCTGGACAAGGGCGGCGACTTGGAGCGGCGGCATCAGCGAGGGCATCCACATGTTGCCGAGCAGCGTCTTGGCCACGGCGAGATCGGGCGCGCGGAAAACGACGAGACCGCTGACGACGACCGACATGGTGACGCTCCAGGCGAGCGGCGTGGGAAGCTTGGGCATGCCGAGCTCACGCCATCCCAGGTAGGTCGCGATCGCGATGCCGTGAATCAGGCCGTAGACGACGAAGGTCCAGCCGTCGCCGTGCCAGATGCCGGCGACGAGGAAGGTGACGATGGCAGGGACGGCGGCCGTCGACACGAAACGGGCGAGGGGGCCGCTGCGGTTGTGCATCGAGCGGTGCATGCCGCGCATGGCAAGCGGGGTGTAGATGAACGCGGTGAAGAAGCGCGTCATCGTCATGTGCCAGCGGCGCCAGAAGTCGGAGATGTTGGTCGCCTTGAGCGGCGAGTTGAAGTTCAGCGGCAGGCGAAGGCCGAAGATGACGCCGAGGCCGAGCGCCATGTCGGAGTAGCCGGAGAAGTCGAAGTAGAGCTGCAGCGTGTAGCACAGCGCGCCGGCCCAGGCGGTCAGCTGGTTGACGTCCATGCCGGTGTGCACGCCGTCGAAGACGGTGTTGGCGATCGGGGCGACGCTATCGGCGAGGACGACCTTCTTGAACAGGCCGATGGCAAACATGGTCAGGCCGACGGCGAAGCGGCGCGTGTCGAAGGCGCTGTCGCTGCGCTCGCGCATCTGGGAGAACATCTCCTGCTGCATCACGAGGGGGCCGGCGGTGATGCAGGGCAGGAACGTTGCAAACAGGAGGTACTGGCTGAAGCTGTGACGGCCGACCTGACCGTTGCGGGCCTCGATCAGATAGCCGATCTGAATGAAGCTGTAGAAGGAGATGCCGATCGGCAGGATGAGATCGACATGCGAGAACTCACGGCCCGATACCTGACCGGCGACATCGATCATGAAGTTGGAGTACTTGAAGTAGAGGAGGGCTGCGAGGTTCGACAGGATGCCCAGGATCAGCAGCGTGTCGGCGCGACGGGGCTTTTCCTGCGAAGACAGCAGCGCCTGGCCGATGACGAAGTTGATGCACACCGACATCACGAGCAATGCCAGCGGCGCGACGCCGAAGTTGGCGTAGAAGGCGAGCGAGGCCAGGGCCAGCACCTTGAACGCGCCCGACCAGCCGCCGATCTTGTAGCCGAGCAGATAGGCGATGTAGCACAGCGGCAGGAAGCCGAGGATGAACTGGTAGGAGTGGAAAGGCATCGGTTAGTTCACCGTGTCGCGGTCGTGGATGCGCGCGGGCATGTAGAGCCGCGATGCGGGATGGCCGCCGGAGACGTTGTCGATGACGATGGCGGCGTGTGCCGGGCGCGGCGCGAGGCGTGCGGCGCTCAGGTCCTGGGTGATGGCGCCGGCGGCGTCGGATTCGGGCAGCGATGCCGCACCGACGTTGATGACGGCGGGTGCGGCGTGCGGACGGGCCTGCGCTTTCGCGGTGTCGGCCGGGGGCGCGTGCGTCTTCTGCTGCGACGGCGTCGTCATGGCGATCGCGTCGTTGGCGGCGGGTGCCTGGGGTTTGGTGTCGCCGGAGCGGCTGCGGTCGATCTTCAGGAACTGCGCAAACACCTTGCCGAGGCATTCGGGATTTGAGTGCTCGGCGTCGATGTACATCTCGGCAGTGCAGCCGATGTCGTGTGGATTGAAGCTGCCGAATACGCGGAAATCGTACTTGGCGGCAAAGTCCTTCGTGATGCGCTCGATCTCGGCGAGGCCTTTCAGGTAGGGCGTGCCCTGCACGCGCTCCCAGTAGATCGGATTGAAGGGCGGGTGGACGAAGTAGACGTCGACGCCCTTGTTCTTGAGGAAGGCGAGCAGGGTGTCGAAGTGGGCGAGGCCCTTCGGGTCGATCGGCGGGGGCCGGTTGGCGTTCTCGGCTGCGAACGACAGAGACATTTCGCGTGCGCGAGCCTGCGTGAAGATCGTCTTGTGGTACTCAGACCACAGGATCGAACCGTCGGGGAGCAAAAGATCGAGACTGTCGTGACGCGTCTCGCGCGATTCGTGCGGCTTTACGTCCGCGTTGTGCCAGCGAACGACGTTGCCATGTAGCATCTGAAGGGAGGCGACCTCTTTCCAGCGCTGGTAGGGCGCTGTCTCCCAACGGGGGTGCGGTTTGATGCCGAGGCGCCGGGCGCCGGCCTCGTAGTAGGGCACGATCGGCAGCCAGAGATAGTCGGTGCGCTTCGAGATCGGCAGGAAAAGGAGGTCGCGTACGGCGATGATGACCTGTTTGGGCAGACGATCGTGGCGGACCAGCATCTCCACAACGCCGATCATGTCCTCGTAGTAGTCGCGATGGACGTGGGCGTTGAAGAAGTCCTTCTGCGGCATCAGGCCGGCATGTGCCTCCTGCCAGTGGCTGGCACCGAGAATGGCGACTTCCGGCGTGCGCGTCATGCGCTCGAAGTGGGCGTCACGGATCTCGCGAATGTTCACGTTCAAGTCGAACGTGGCGAAGTTGTTGCCGCGTGCCAGTGTCTCGGCGATGGCGCGGGAGCCTTTAGGATCGTACATCTCCGGCGCATAGGCGATATTGGCCCGCCAGATTCCGGCGAGCCCGACCAGCGTCAGCACCAGCATCGAAACCAGATACCATCCGGGGCGATCGATCCGGCGCGGGAGACGGGGCGCAGCTGCGGCGGCCGGCTCGCCGGCGGGCGTCGCTCCGACGACGTCGTCGCGGCGACGGCGCGGGTGCGTAGTTGTCTGTGTAGTGTTCGATACCATGGTCCAGAACGCTCTACGATCGATGTCGCGACGCGTTGATGTAACCGGAAGACCGTCTAGACCTGGTTAAAATCAAAGCATTGGCGTCGAAGAACTTGCGTGGAAATTGCTGCTGCGATTTTACGTTTTACTGAAGAGCTCGTCCTCATAATTCTGGCTCTATTTCAGCACTCTGGCAATTCGCCGGAGCATCAGCCGGATGAGAGCCATGACGAGGAATGCGGCTGCGGTGCGCACGCGGTTCTCGTAGTCTTTGGCCAGACGCCTGCAGCGGCCGAGCCAGCCGAATGTGCGCTCGACGATCCATCGCCTGGGCAGAATGACGAAGCCTTTCGCCGCGTCGCACCGCTTGACGATCTCGAGCGGCAGGCCGGCGTCCTCGCGCACGGCTGTCGCAGTCGGATCGCCCTGATAGCCGCCGTCGGCGACGGCAAGCGCAAGCGTCGGGCAGCGCCGCGCCGCGATGGCAAGCAAGGGCGCGACCATATCGCGGTCCTGGATGTTGGCAGGCGTGATCGCGAAGTTGATCAGCAGGCCTTGCGTATCGACGCAGATGTGGCGCTTCTTGCCTTTGACCTTCTTGCCCGCGTCGTACCCGCAGGGGTCGATCGAGGCCCCCCTTTTTCTGCGCTTTTCACGCTCTGGCTGTCGACGATGGCGAGGCTTGCTGTCGCGTTTCGCCCCGCGAGTTCCCGCGCTTTCACGTAGAGCGCGTCATGCACACGCGCGAGCACGCCGTCGCGGTCCCAGCACACGAGGTAGTCGTGCACGACGCTCTTGGAAGGAAAATCCTTCGGCAGCTGGCGCCACTGGCACCCAGTCGTCAGCACGTAGAGGATCGCGTTCAACAGATCGCGTGTTTCCGGCACCGGATGACGCCGAGCTTTTCTCGGTGGCGGCATCGAGCGGCGCGATGATCGCCCACTCCTCGTCGGTCAAATCGCTCGGATATCGGCAGCTCTTGCGCTCGTAGGTTGCCCGGTTATCGTTCGTCCACATCCTCGGCCCGCTCGCGAATCACGCGCACGGCCACACAGAATCACAACCGATTCCCGGAACTCAAGAACTTTGAGGACGGGCTCTTAGCATGCCGTATACGCGAATGGTCATTTCGCGACCTTTACGCGGCGTGCGCATAGGGTCGACGCGTTGACCAATCGGCAGGTGTGGCGTGCGGGAAATCAGGTGCGGCGTTCGACCAGTACGTTGGCGGGTGCGGTGGTCAGGCGGATCAGCATGGGGCCGATGAAGACGGGGATCATGGAGATGCCGACGTAGGGGGCGAGCTCGGGCCCGACCATGTCGCCGACGAGTGCCAGGCCCAGTCCGACGTTGCGGAAGCCGGTCAGGATGCCCGCGGTCAGCGCTTCCTTGAACCCGTAGCGATGCATGACAATGACGGTGAACATCAGCATGCCCGTGGTCAGCGTCAGGCTGATCATCAGGTAGAAGGCGATCTTGGTGGGGTTTTCGGTGATCTGGTGGGAGACGGCATCCATGATGCCGATGCCGAAGATCAACAGAGCGATCAGCGCGCCCCAACGCGAGGCGACCGGGACCTTCTCGCACAGCGAATCGGGCAGCATGCGATGAATGATGCGGTAGATGCCGAACAGTGCGAAGGGGACGAGGAGGTAGATGAACACGCGGCGCAGATAGGCATCGAGATTGAGCTGGGTGTCGGCGCTGTGGACGATGATGATGAAGAAGTAGAGCGACAGCGGCATCAGCAGCGTCGACAGGACCATGCACTGCAGCGCGCGGCGGGTGTCGAGGTTGAGCAGGCCAGCGAGTGCGGGCGAGGCGAACAGGGAGCCGGCGCAGGCGGTCATGATGGCGAGGCTGGTGATCTTCTCGGGAAGCCTCAGCAGGATGGCCAGCGCGATGACGATGATGGGCACGATGATCTGCTGCCAGATGACCATGCGCCAGACAGTGGGGTCGACGCTGACCAGCTCGCGCATGGTCAAGCCGGCAAACGGCATCAGCGAGAACAGGATGACGAAGAAGAGCGCCGGCAGCGCGATGGGCGCCAGCAGTTCGGTGAGCGGGGGTGCGGACAGCCCGAGGAGGATGCCTCCGGCCAACAGCGCAACAGACAACGAGCGCTCATCGATTTGCATACTCAACGCCCCCGACGACACGAAGCGCACCCGGAGCGCAGCGTTTCGCCACGCAACAAGCGCGTTGGAAGCCGCATCATGGCAGGCGAGCGTTAAGTGATTACCAATGCGATCGGGAAAGTTGGCCGGTCAGCCATCTGCCGGCCCGACGCGCGCAAAGCCGGCATTGCGAACCCTTTTTTCAGCACCTTTCATTATTTGATTGAACGGCAATCCAGGCGCGGTGGGTATTCTGTCTATGCAACCTAATTCTGACAACGTAAGTCAATTCGGTCTGGCGGGTGGTGCGGGCCGACCGATGGGCGAGGGTTTGGACAGCGCGGAGCTGTCGGCGGTTCTGGCCGGGGCCGATGTCGGACTGGCGCTGTTCGACGAGAACCTGAAGCTGCTGGCCTGCAATCCGCTGTATCGCTCGTTGTGCGGCTACCAGGTCGATGAGACCGGGCCCGGGGCGACGTTGTCATCGCTGATGCACATCTCGCTCGAGCGGCAGATGACGCCAGAGCCGGATATCCAGCAGATCATCACGCGAGCGCTTGCGCGCCTGGAGCCGGGCTCGTCCTATACGTTCCGGTATACATCGCCGAGCGCGCGTTCGGTGGAGGTTCGCCGGCGCAGATTGCCCAGCGGCACCGTGGTGGAGACGGTGCGTGAGACCGGCGACGTGCCGGAATCCGCCGACCTCAACTCGCAGTTCGCTCAAATCGCGGAGGCTGCTCGCGCGCGCATGATGCATGCGCTGGACGTGATGGCCGACGGTTTCGCGCTATTCGACCCGCAGGACCGGCTGGTCGTCTACAATCGCAAGTACGTCGAGCTCAATCCACACATCTCGGACATGATCCTGCCGGGTGCGGCCTACGACGACATGCTGAAGGCGGCCGTGACGCGCGGGGCCTACGTTCTGAACGGTATGTCGGGTGACGACTACTTCCAGCAGCGCCGCCAGCGCCACCGCAATCCCTCGGAGCCCTACGAGGTGCAACTGGCCGACGGTCGCTGGGTACTGGTGAACGAGAAGCGGACGGCCGACGGCGGCATCGTCAAGATCCGCTCAGACATCACGGAGATCAAGCATCGCGAGTTCGATCTGCTGCGGATCTCAAAGCAGCTACATGCGCGCAACGTGCATTTCGACAGCGCATTGAACAACATGATTCAGGGTCTGTGCATGTTCGACAAGGAGCAACGGTTGATCGTGTGCAACCGGCGCTATCTCGACATGTACGGGTTTTCTCCCGACGTCGTGAAGACGGGGATCCAGCTGCGCGACATCATGCGCTACTCGATCAGCATCGGGAACTATACCGACGAGGAGGCCTCGCGCGCGCTTTCGGAACGGCGCGATCCGACCGCGCTGTCGCAGCGCGCGATCATCAAGCAGCGTCTGCGCGACGGTCGCATCATCGCGGTGATGAACGAGCCGATGCCGGACGGCGGCACGATCGCGACCTACCAGGACATCACCGAAGAGGAGCGCCACGCGCAGCAGACGCAGGAGTACCTGAAGAAGCTCGAGCGATCGAACCGCGAGCTGCAGGAATTCGCCTACGTCGCCTCTCACGATCTCCAGGAGCCGCTGCGCAAGATCGAGGCGTTCGGCGACCGGCTGAACAAGCGCTACGGGGAGCTCTTGCCAGAGGAAGGCAAGATGTTCGTCGACCGGATGCAGAACGCAGCGGAGCGCATGCGGCGGCTGATTAACGACCTGCTGTCTTATTCGCGGGTCGTGACCAAGGCGAACCCTTTCGTAGACGTTGATCTCAAGGAGGTTCTCGCGGGCGTGCTTTCCGACCTGCAGATCCGGCTGGACGAATCGAAGGGGGAGATCCGTGTCGGGGAGCTGCCTTCGCTCGAAGCCGATCCGACGCAGATGCGCCAGCTGTTCCAGAATTTGCTCAGCAACGCGTTGAAGTTCAGCAAGCCCGACGTATCGCCGGTGATCGCGATCAACGCCCGGATCATCGCGCCCGCCCAGGGCGAATGGGGCGGGGATCGCGTCGAGATCACCATCTCGGACAACGGAATCGGGTTCGACAACGCCTACAAGGACCAGATCTTCAAGATCTTCCAGCGACTGCATGGCCGGCTCGAGTACGAGGGGACGGGTGTCGGCCTGGCGACGGTCCGCAAAATCGTGGAGCGTCACGGCGGCTCGATCGACGCCAACGGCGAGCCAAACGTGGGCGCGACCTTCATCATCGTCATGCCGCTCAGCCAGGAGGCGGAGGCCTGAGCCTCGGTCCCCGCGTCGCGCCGGCGTGATCGGCCGCTTCCGCGCTCATGGCGCATGGCGCAGGGTGTGGCGGACATGTGCACGCGCCTACGCCAGATCATTGCCTCGGCGGTCCGGTATCGCCATGTTGTGGGGTGACAGTGACACCTCGCGGAGGATCGGGCGGCTGCCATGAGCGACCCGCACGACAAGGATGCCGACAGGCCACGGCCGACAAGGACGCCCGAAGCACCGGGGCGGGACGTCGGCGCGCCGTCTCCAGGGATGGGGGCGCCGACGGCGCGCGGGGCGGGCGACGTATCAGCGTCCAGCGCCGACGAGGTTGCCGCGTTTACAGCGGCGGTGCGCCAACTGGCGCCGCGTAGCGGGCAGGGGCGCGGCCGGCTGATCTTCGCGATGGACGCCACCATGAGCCGGCAGCCAACGTGGGACATGGCGCTGGCGCTGCAGGCCGACATGTTTCTTGCGGTGGAGGAGGTCGGCGGGCTCGATGTGCAGCTCGTCTATTTTCGTGGTGCCGGCGAATGCCGGTCCTCGCGCTGGGTGTCGGAGCCGGCAGCACTTGCCCGCCTGATGACCAGCGTCGCCTGCCAGGGGGGCTACACGCAGATCCGCAAGGTGCTGGCCCACGCGCGCAAGGAGGCCGAGCACCGTCCGGTCGGCGCCCTCGTGTTTGTCGGCGATGCGATGGAAGAGGACATCGACGACTTGTGCGGGCGGGCGGGTGAGCTGGCGCTGCACAATGTGCCGGTGTTCCTGTTCCAGGAGGGGGGCGATGCGCGCGTCGCCACGGCCTTCAAGGAGATCGCGCGGCTGACGCGTGGGGCGCATTGCCGGTTCGACGCGGGTTCGGCGGCGCAGTTGAAGGAGCTGCTAACGGCGGTTGCGGTCTATGCTGCGGGCGGCCGCACGGCGCTAATCGAGATGAGCCGCGGGGCGGGCGGAGGCGGGGCGCGCCGCCTGATCGAGCAGATGCGGTGAGCGGGGAGAGGGTTGCGCCGTGCAGTACCTGATCTTCGGCATTGTGGCACTGGCGCTGGGATTGCTGGCCTTGCAGGCGTTCTCACAGGCCAACCCGTCGCTCCTCGCACGGCGGCTGCGCGTCGTGGGTGGCGGCGCGGTGCTGGCGGGGGCGGCGGGCCTGGCGCTGCGCGGCTATCTTTCCTACGCCTTTCCGCTGGCGATGCTGGGCTCCTGGCTGATCTGGGGAACGGGCAGCGGGCCGTGGTCGGGGCAGCCGTCGGGCACGGCGCGGGCCGGGCGGACGTCGCAGGTGCGCACCGAGCACCTCGTCATGACACTGGATCACGACAGTGGCGCGATGAGCGGGCAGGTTCTGAAGGGGCTGTTCGCCGGGCGCGACATCGATACCTTGAAGCCCGCGGAGCTGGCGCTGTTGTGGCAGGACTGCCGGTTCAACGATCCCCAGTCGGCGCAGCTGCTGGAAGCCTATCTCGACCGTATTCACCCGACGTGGCGCGATGACGTTGCGCGCGGGGAGGCGGAGATGTCGAGTGGCGCGGACGGGCGAATGAGCGCTGCGGAGGCCTACGAGATCCTGGGGCTGAAGCCCGGGGCTGATTCCGATGCGATCCGCCGTGCGCATCGCGAGCTGATGCTGAAGTTGCATCCAGATCGCGGTGGCTCGACGTACCTCGCCGCAAAGATCAACGAGGCCAAGGACGTTCTCCTGGGCGAATAAGCAGCGGGCGGCTCTTTGCTGGCCGTATGTTGCGGGCTGATGCCCGGTTCCCAAACGTCGGAGCGCAGCAGCTGCCCATCTGCTGGGTTGCGGAAGGCATTCCCGCAGGACTGACGGCCTCCACCCGATCCGAGCGTTCGATCCAGAAAGACTAGCGTGCGGCGGCCTTGCGGTCGTCGATGCGCTTGGCGACGGCCGCGGCGATAGCAGCGGCCAGCGCTTCGAGCGGCGGGTTGCCAGTCTTCATGTCGGCGGGCAACGCGATCTGTTGTGCCCGGGCCATCTGCCTGAGCTTGTCGAGGTCGCCGATCTCGCGCAGGCGGGCGCTCAGCCCGTCGGGCCCCTCGCGCTGCAACACGGGAACCAATCCGAACACGTAGGGATCGAAGGGGGGCGCGGGTGCGTCGGCGGCTTTTTGCGGCGCAGCCGGCTCTGTGGCCGGTTTGGCGGGCGATTTGGCGGGCTGGGCGACCGGTCCGGCATTGGCCGGGGCCTTCGGGGTGGTTTCGGGTGCGGGCTTAGGGACGGCAGGCGCGGCTGCCGTGGCGGGCTCGCTGCGCTGGAGTGCGATCAGCCTCGGAGTTGCCTTCAGGCCGGACCAGCTCAATCGCCTGACGCGAAGGCTCGAGATTGCGTGCGCGCCGCGCCGCGCGAGGCGCTCGACGGCGTCGGGCGTGAGACCCGGCTCGGTTGCCAGCCATTGGCGCAGGAAGCGATCCTTCGCCGCGCCGGATAGTTTTTTGGTCGTGCGACGCATGCCCTGGCTCCTTCAGCTCAGCCGAGCACCATGGGTGAGACCTCGTCGTAGAGGGCGCGCAAAATCGGAAGTGCTGCGCCGTACTTGTCCTCGATGGGATGGCGTTCCTCCATCCAGTCGAAGGCGGCGGCAACGTCCGGCATCAGCGGGATGCGGGTGTCGAGCATAGGATGATTGTAGGCGATCGTGTCGATCAGCGCACGGTCCCGGCCGGTGTCGCGCACGTAGTTGGCGAGGCAGATGTAGCGGCGCTCGGCGGGCGGCATGGCGACGACGTCGTCGTAGCCGCGCCCCTGGATAATGGTCGCGATGCGGTCGACGGCGAATTCGGAGACGGCGTCGGGACGGAAGGGCACGATGACCTTGGTCGCCAGCGCCAGGGCCGCAGCGGTGGCGTTGGACAGGCCCGGCGCGCAATCGAGGATGACGACGTCGGCCAGCGGATTGGCGAACTGGAGCGCCTGGCGGAAATGGCTGGCACAGCGCTGCTTGGCCTGACGGAAAGGGACGTTGCCCTTGGAGTAAAAGCTGATCAACTCGTCCTGCATATCCTCGAAGCGGAGCGACCCGGGCATCAGCCACAGGCGGGGCGCCCGGCCGTCGGGCCCGGCGACGTCGCCCACGCCAGGGACCACGTAGTCGCGGATCTTGACCTGGTCGATGGCGTACATCTTGTCCTCGATGTAGGCCGCCACGTTCTTGGAATTGCGCTGGGCCTCGATCCAGCCGGTGCCGCCTTGCAGGATCAGCGACGAGTTCGATTGTGCGTCTAGGTCGATCAGCATTACGCGCTTGCCGGCCCAGACCGCGAAGGCATGAGCGAGCATGACGGAGATCGTCGATTTACCGACGCCACCCTTGCGGTTGGCCACTGCCAGAAAAAACGCCATTCCCCCTCCGAGTGCCCGATGCCGCCATCCGCGGCGGCCGGCGGGCGGCCGCTCGGGAAGCGTGCGCCCACGTATGCGCCGATTCCGGCTGTCGGGTCACACTCTTGCGTGCGCGATGGGGCCGATTGACGACGGTCGGTCGCGCAGCGTGGCCGATGCGGTACCGTACGGCGAGACGCGCAGCGTGCGAATCGGCGTGGGAGGACCATCCTGGCACGCGGTTTGCTCAGCGGTGCGAGTGGCCAGCGTCGACTCGGCGGGCGTGGGCTGGCGACTTAGCCCGAGGGCCCTTTGGGTTCTTGGTGGGGGCCAGGCCCGACCAGGGTCGTGGCGCGGATGGGCGGCTGTCTGCTAGAGAGTCGTTTGCGGATTCGGGCGCGAGGTCGCCCCTTGGACGGACGAAGGTGAGAGACATGTCGCGCCGCTATTTTGGAACCGACGGAATTCGCGGACTGGCCAATCGCCATCCGATGACCTCGGAGGTCGCGCTGAAGGTCGGCATGGCCGCGGGCAAGCTGTTCTCGCAAGGGGCGCACCGGCACCGGGTGGTGATCGGCAAGGACACGCGCCTGTCCGGCTACATGCTCGAGGCGGCGCTGATGTCGGGCTTCACGTCGGTGGGGATGGACGTGTTCCTGCTCGGTCCGATGCCGACGCCCGCGGTCGCGATGCTGACGCGCTCGCTCAGGGCCGACCTCGGCGTCATGATCTCGGCGTCGCACAATCCGTCCGACGACAACGGCATCAAGCTGTTCGATCCGGACGGCTACAAGCTGTCCGACGAGATGGAGCGCCAGATCGAGGCGCTGATCGAGGGGCCCGGCGGCGATCTCCTGGTGCCTGCCGATCGCATCGGGCGGGCGACGCGCGTGGAGAGCGCGCGCGAGCGCTACGTCGAGTTCGCCAAGCGGACGTTGCCCAAGAACCTGCGCCTCGACGGCTTGCGGATCGTCGTGGATTGCGCCAACGGGGCCGCCTACAAGGTCGCGCCGGAAGCGTTATGGGAGCTTGGTGCAGAGGTGATCTCGATCGGCGTTGAGCCGAACGGGCGCAATATCAATTTGAAATGCGGCTCGACTGCGCCGGAGACGCTGGTCTCCAAGGTGCGCGAATTGCGCGCCGACATCGGCATCGCGCTGGACGGTGACGCCGACCGCGTCATCATCGTCGACGAGAAGGGCGAGATCGTCGATGGCGACCAGTTGATGGCGGTGATCGCGGAGAGCTGGCATCGCCGCGGCCGGCTGGCTGCCGGCGGCATGGTCGCGACGGTCATGTCGAACCTGGGCCTGGAGCGCTATCTGCAAAGCCTCGGCCTCAGCATGGCGCGCACGCCGGTCGGGGATCGCTACGTCGTGGAGCACATGCGCAAGCACGGCTACAACGTCGGCGGCGAGCAGTCCGGGCACATCGTTCTGTCCGACTTCACGACGACAGGCGACGGCCTCGTCTCGGCGCTGCAGATCCTCGCGGTGGTGGTGGCGACGGGCAAGCCAGTCAGCGAGGTGTGCAGCCGCTTCGAGCGCCTGCCGCAGATCCTGCAGAACGTGCGCTATGCCAACGGCAAGCCGCTGGAGGATGCCAAGGTGGTCAAAGCCATCGAGGGCGCCAAGAAGAAGCTCGGTAGCTCCGGGCGTCTGGTGATCCGCCCGTCCGGCACCGAGCCGGTGATCCGGGTGATGGCGGAAGGCGACGACGAGACCCTGGTGCAGACCGTGGTCGGTGACATTGCCGAGGCGGTGCGCAGGGCCGCGCAGGACGCTTAAGTCCGAACGGTTGCCAACTCCCGGCGATCCCAGGGCGCGTGGTCGCGCCTAGCCGTCCAGCGGTGGTGTGGCCGCCGCGCCGCCATCCGTCGCGGTGCGGATCATGTCGGCACGCGGATTAAGTCCTCCTTAAAGATTCGACGCTCATAGTCCTCGACACAGCGCCGGGGCCACGTGCCCTCGTGCGTCGCAGCCTTCGACGTCCCCAGGCTCGACGCCGGCGCCTGTCAGTTCACTGCGGTGCGATCGGCACCGCCCCAGGCAGCGTCCGTTCGCGACGCGCCCAAGCCATCGGCATTGCGGATCCGCGTCCTGCGGTCGGGTGCCAGTCAGTCGGTGTTGTTCCGTGGTGTAGATGCGTGGAGACGGCGTGCGCGTCGTCGCCAGCGGTCGTTGCAGCCTTGCGCGAAAGGTGCGGGGCGTCGGCCGTGGCGTCGAAAGACGAGGCCCTCCATTCCGCCGGATGCTGCAAGGAACGAGGCCATGAAATTGAAGCTTGCCTGCACGACGCTCGCCATCGGCCTGATGGCCGCAATCGTCACGCCCGCGATCGCCGGGGACATGATTAGCGCCGGCCCCGGCGTGAAGTACGTGCCGCGCGGCGTGGCCGTGCCGGTGCCGGCTCCATCGCCGATCGACAACTATCCGGCGCGCTGGTACTTCCGCTTCGACGCGGCGCTGGGCATTCGCGGCGACAGCCCGTTTCATGAGAGCGGGTTCGTGTTCGGAGCGCCACCGACAAACCCCGGAGACACTACCACCTTCCGCTCGCGGCCCGGCTGGTTCACCAACGACAGCGACGTCTATGCGGGGTTCGGCGCTGGCGTCGGCTACTACTTCTCGCGGCAGCTGCGCGGCGACATCACGGTTGAGACGCGCGGCCAGAACAAGTTCGGCGGCACGCGCACCCAGAACTACATTTCAGGCGGGACTACGGAGAGCATCAGCTACAAGGAGGACACGCGCTATACCAGCGTGCCCGTGCTGTTCAATCTCTACTGGGACTTCGCGCGCCGCTGGGGCGGGTTCAAGCCGTATGTCGGCCTTGGGCTCGGCTTCTCGGTCAACGAGCTGGAGCGCGGCGTTACGATCTCCGATACCGGTGGATTACTTGCGGGTAGCGCTTCGGCGAAGGCCCACGATGTGTCGCTCGCGGCGATGGGCACGGTCGGCGCAACCTATGAGGTCGATCCCTCCTGGGCGCTCGATTTCAACTATCGCATGCTCTATGTCGGCGGCTCTGACGTCGGGCTCGGCATCGGCGGCGCGGGCTCGCGGGCCTTCGTCGGTGAGCAGCTCGACCACCAGTTCCGCGCCGGCGTGCGGTTCAACATCTACTGATCGCACGCGGTCTTAAGACTTCGTCAACGCGTCCGGGCGGGCCCTCGTGGTCCGCCCGTCGCGTTTTCAGACTTCGCCAAGTACGTTCCTTCGTCGCAATTGACTTCATCGGGCGACGCGCGTATTTCCGGCGGCGGGCCACTCCTCCCCAACGAGGAGCAGCTATCTGGAAGGATAGACTCATGACCGCGACGACGAAGCCGGCCAAGCGCCCGGCGAATACCCATTTCTCGTCTGGCCCCTGCGCCAAGCGCCCGGGCTGGAACCTCGCTTCCCTGCAAAACGCGTTCCTCGGCCGCTCGCATAGAGCGAAGGAGGGCAAGGCGCGCCTGAAAGCGGCGATCGACCGTACGAAGGCGATGGTCGGCCTGCCCGAGGGCTATGTCTGTGGCATCGTGCCGGCCTCCGATACCGGGGCGTTCGAGATGGCGATGTGGACCATGCTCGGCCAGCGCGGGGTCGACGTACTCGCCTGGGAAAGCTTCGGGGCGGGCTGGGCGAGCGACATCACCAAGCAGCTCAAGCTCAAAGACGTTCGCCTGATCGAGGCGGACTACGGGCGCCTGCCGGACCTGGCGCAGGTGGATTTCAAACGCGATGTCGTCTTCACCGCAAACGGTACGACGTCGGGTGTGAAGATCGTCAATTACGACTGGGTGCCGGCCGATCGCGAGGGGCTCACGTTCGTCGATGCGACGTCGGCCATCTTCGCTCAGCCGATCGACTGGCCGAAAGTCGATGTGCTCACCTATTCCTGGCAGAAGGTCTTGGGCGGGGAAGCGGCGCACGGCATGCTGATCCTGTCGCCGCGCGCTATCGCGCGGCTGGAAAGCTACACGCCGGCCTGGCCGCTGCCGAAAATCTTCCGCCTGACCAAGGGCGGCAAGCTGCAAAAGGACATCTTCGAGGGCGCGACGATCAATACGCCGTCGATGCTGTGCGTGGAGGACTATCTCGACGCCCTGACCTGGGCGGAGGGAATCGGCGGCCAGAAGGCGCTGTTCCAGCGGGCCGACGCCAACGCAGCCGTGCTGTTCGACTGGATCGCGCGGACGCCGTGGATCGCCAACCTGGCGCAGGATCCCGCGACGCGCTCCAACACGTCGGTGTGCCTCAAGATCGTCGACCCGGTTGTCGCCGGGCTGTCGGCCGATCAGCAGGCGTTGTTTGCCAAGGCGCTGGCGTCGCGGCTGGAGAAGGAAGGCGTCGCGCACGATATCGGCGCTTATCGCGACGCACCGGCGGGCCTGCGCATCTGGACGGGCGCGACGGTCGAGGCGGCCGATCTTGTCGTGCTCACGCAGTGGCTCGACTGGGCCTTCGATACGTTGAAGGCGGAGCTGCCGAAGGCCGCTTGACGCTCAGGTCATCGCCGGGGGCGGCGCGGGGCGGTCGGTGGCGATCGCACTTCGCCCGATGAGGCCGCGCCCGGCTTAATCCTTTCACCCTTTCAATCCACTCTGACTGAAGGACGAAGCCCATGGCTCCCAAGGTCCTCATTTCCGACGAACTGTCGCCGGCCGCCGTGCAGATTTTCAAGGATCGCGGGGTGGACGTCACATTCATGCCCGAGCTCGGCAAGGACAAGGCGAAGCTCGAGACGATGATCGCCGAGTTCGACGGGCTGGCTGTGCGTTCGGCAACGAAGGTGACCGAGAAAGTCATCGGGCTCGCCTCCAACCTCAAGGTCGTCGGGCGCGCGGGCATCGGCGTCGACAACGTCGACATCAAGGCGGCGACGGCGCGCGGCATCATCGTGATGAACACGCCGTTCGGCAACTCGATCACCACGGCGGAGCATGCCATCGCGATGATGTTCGCGCTGGCGCGGCAGATCCCGGAGGCCGACCGGTCGACGCAGGCGGGAAAGTGGGAGAAGTCGAAGTTCATGGGCGTCGAGCTCTACGGCAAGACGCTCGGCGTGATCGGCTGCGGCAACATCGGATCGATCGTGGCGGACCGCGGTATCGGCCTCAAGATGAAGGTGATTGCGTTCGATCCGTTCCTGTCGGAGGAGCGGGCGATGGAGATCGGCGTGGAGAAGGTGGAGCTGGCGTCGCTGTTGTCGCGAGCCGATTTCATCACGCTGCATACGCCCCTGACGGACCGCACGCGTGGGATCATCGGCGAGGCGGCATTCGCGCGCATGAAGACGGGCGTGCGCATCATCAATTGCGCGCGCGGGGGACTGGTTGACGAGGGCGCGCTGGTGGAAGCCTTGAAGTCGGGGCAGGTGGCCGGTGCGGCGTTCGACGTGTTCGAGGTCGAGCCTGCCAAGGAGAACGTGCTGTTCGGCCTGCCGAACGTGATCTGCACGCCGCATCTGGGTGCGGCCACGACGGAGGCGCAGGAGAACGTCGCGCTGCAGGTCGCCGAGCAGATGTCCGACTACCTGCTGAAGGGTGCGATCTCGAATGCGATCAACTTCCCCTCGATCACGGCGGAGGAAGCGCCGCGCATGCGGCCTTATGTCAAACTTGCCGAGCAGCTCGGCTCGTTTGCGGGCCAGCTGACGGAGGGACCGATCCGGGCGGTGCGCATCGAATACGTGGGCGATGTGGCGGAGCTGAAGATCAAGGCGCTTTCGGCTGCGGCGATGGCGGGCGTCTTGAAGCCGGTGTTGTCCGACAGCGTCAACATGGTCAACGCGGCCGCAACGGCAAAGGAGCGCGGCATCAACCTGGAGGAGGTGACGCGCGGCGGCGACGGTGCGTTCGGCAGCTACATCAAGCTGACGATCACGTCCGACAAGTTGCAGCGCTCGGTCGCGGGCACGGTGTTCTCGGACGGCCGTCCGCGCATCATCCAGGTGCGCGACATCGACATGGAGGTCGAGCTGACGCCGCACATGCTGTTCGTGCGCAACGCAGACAAGCCCGGTTTCATCGGCCGCTTCGGCACGCTGATGGGCGAAGCGGGCGTCAATATCGCCACTCTCAATCTCGGCCGCGACAAGCCCGGTGGCGACGCCATCTGCCTCGTGTCGGTCGACGAGCCGGTGCCTGCCGACGTGCTGGAGCAGGTGCGCGGGTTGCCGCAGGTGGTGCGAGCGAACCGGTTGCAGTTCTGATCGCGCGGACCGTCACTGTCAGGCTTCGAGCGGGCGGCTGAGCCCGCCCGTTCGCTTTTCGATACGGCGCGATCGTTGTCGTTCGTGGGGTTGCGACGAGACGATCAGCGCGCCATGGCCGCCGCGATCCGGCGGCGGAACTGGGGCGGCAGGTCGGCTGGCAACGCCGGCGGCGCGGCCGGCGCCACGGCTGGTGCGGCGCCGGGCGCGTAGACCTGCTCGGGTGAGCCGACGGGAACGCGCGGCGGCACGCTGCCGTAGTTCGGGCTGAACGGCTCGGTGGGATCGTCGGGCTCGCGGCGCTGGCGCAGGCGCGGCGGGGCCTGGACCTCGATGCCGTCGGCCTCCATCTCCGGCTTGGGTTGGACGGCGGCGACGACGGGCGCCATGGGGGCGCCGACGGCGCGCATGACCCAATCCTGGGTCGATCGGTGGGTGGTTTGGCAGCCTCCCGCGCCGAGCGCGGCGAGAATGCAGAGCACGGCGCCTGCGGGGCGCGTGCCGGGGCGTGCGCTGCCGGACCGGGCAGCGCGAAGACGCGAACGCGACATGGTGGCTATTTCCTTGAACTCTTGACGCGACTGACGAGACGCAAACGACTGGCCGTGAGGACAGCACGGGGCTGGTTAAGATCCGGTTTGCGTACGTGCCGGGCCGGGGCATTGGATACGCGCTGAGGCGCTCACGATCGCGCGAGGCGTCGTCAACGCGGCGTCGCGGGGTGTTGTTTCGCATGTGTTCGGGGTGAGGGTTATCTTTGCGGCTATCGGCAACCCGCGCTGCGGGTCAAGGACGGGTGACACGTCCGCCACAGAGATCGGAGATGAGCCATGAAGACAGCACTGCAATCGGCCACTCTGGCGCTGCTCGTCGGCGTCATGGTGGCCACGACGGGCGCGGTTTCCGCGCAAGCGAGCGACTTCGCCCGTGACTTTTTCTGGGGTCAGACGCTCGATCGGGACTGAGTGCGGCGCGATCAGCCGGTGGGGTGGGCCGGTTCGGCAAATACATGGATGCCGGCGGCGAGGAGCGATACGCGTGCTTGGACACCGGGGGCGAGGCCGTTGCGGCGTGCGGCGTGCGCCTCGATCGTGAAATTGAGCATGGCATCGGGCAGACCGGCGACGGCCAGCGTGACGAGTGCGCGCTCGCCGAGAAACGTCACCTCGCGCACGATGCCGTCGACCGGGTTTTCGCGCTCTCCGTGCGAGGGCCGGCCGCGCCGATGCAGCACGACATGATCTCGCGCGATCATCCAGGCCACCTGCCGCCCCTCGGCGGCTGGTGGCGCTTCGGCTGCCTCGATGGCATGCGGCCCCCAGGACAGGACCGTGCGGCCCGTCGCGCTGAGTGCGAGACGGCCGTCGAAGATGTTGGTCTGGCCGAGGAGGCGGGCGACCGCGGGCGTGGCGGGTTGAAGGCGGATCAGATCGGGTGCAGCTGTCTGTAGTACACGGCCGTGATGCAGGACCGCGATACGGTCGGCTAGCGAAAGGGCTTCGTCGACGTCGTGGGTGACGAGCACGATGGGAATGGACAGGCGCGCGCGCAGGGCGACCAGTTCGCGCTGGAGCTTCTCGCGCGTCATCTGGTCGACGGCGGAGAACGGCTCGTCGAGGAGGAGTACGCGCGGCTCGCGTGCGAGCGCGCGGGCGAGTGCGACGCGCTGGCCCTGGCCGCCCGACAGTTGCCATGGCTTGCGATCTTCGAGGCCTTCCAGATTGACGAGGCGCAGGAGGTCACGGGCGCGGGCGTGGGGGTCGGCAGGTGTCGCTTCGTTCAGCGCTAGTGCGACGTTGGCGATGGCGGAGAGGTGGGGAAACAGCGCGTAGTCCTGGAAGACGAAGCCGACGCGGCGGCGCTGCGGGGGAATGGCGATGCCTTGGCCGGTGTCGAGCCACGTCTCGCCCGCGCAGACGATGCGCCCGCTTCTCGGCATCAGCAGTCCGGCGATGGTTCGCAGGATTGAGGTCTTGCCGCTTCCGGAGGGGCCCACGAGGGCGAGCAATTCACCGGCGCCGCACGACAGCATCGCATCGAGGGGAATGGGGGCCGGCTGGCGGATCTCGACCTGTAAGGCGGGCGGGCGCATGGGGGCATCGACCGGGGCCTGCCGGTTTGCAGCGTCGTGCGCGCTGGCGATGTCGTCGTCGGGCGTCATCGGTCGGGCTAACGGGTGTTGCCTTTGCGTCGTGTGGACAGGTGCACGACGGCGATGGCGATGAAGGAGAGGGCGAGCAAGGTTGCGGCCATGGCGGCGGCCTCGGCATTGCGGAAGGCCTGGACACGGTCGTAGAGCGCGATGGACAAGGTCTGTGTTTCGCCGGGGATGTTGCCGCCGATCATCAGGATGACGCCGAACTCGCCCAGGGTGTGGGCGAACACCAGCGCCATGGACGACACGATGCCGGGCCAGGCGAGCGGCAGTTCGATGCGCCGGAACGTGGCCCACGGACCCAGGCCGCTGACCCAGGCCGCTTCGCGGACGTTGGCGGGGATGGCTTCGAAGGCGCGCTGCATCGGCTGGATCGCGAAGGGCAGATTGACGATCACGGAGGCAAACAGCAGGCCGGCGAAGGTGAACGCGAGCTGGACGCCGGACAGGGCTTCGAACAGGCGGCCACCGACCGTCAGGGGGCCGAAGCCGACGAGCAGGTAATAGCCGAGCACCGTCGGCGGCAGCACCAGTGGCAGCATCAGCGCCGCCTCGATACCGCTACGCCCGCGCACGCGGCTCCAGGCGAGCCAGCGCCCGACGATCAGCCCGACGGGCAGCAGGACGAGGCACGTCGCCAGCGCGAGGCGCATCGACAGGCTGAAAGCGGTCCAGTCCATGGCTTCTCTCAGGGGCTCCTCTCGGGGGCTCCTCTCAGGCGGGGCGGCTCACGGCGTGCCGAAGCCGTGGCGGGTCAGTGTGGCACGCGCGTCGGGTGTGCGCAGATGCGCGTAGAAGGCCCGCGCGGCTGCGCCTGCGCGCTTCAACAGTACCATGTCCTGGCGGATCGGCCGATGCCAGTCGTCAGGCACGGCCGCCGACTTCAGTCGCTCCCCCGTCGCGCCCGATTGGGCGAGCGATTGTGCGACGAGGCCGGCTTGCGCGGCGCCGCTGGCGACGAACTGTGCGGTCTGTCCGACGTTCTCCCCGATCACGAGCCGGTTTGCGAGGCGGTCGAGGAGGCCCGCGTGCTGCAAGACTTCGCGCGCGGCGCGGCCATAGGGGGCAAGCTCGGGGTTCGCAATGGCGAAGCGGCGTACGGTGCCGGCGTCCAGCGCGGCCTTCAGCCCGTGCAACGCGGCATCGACGGTGACAGTCGATGCGGGGCCCGCGACGAGTGCGAGGCGACCGACGGCGAAGGGGACGGGTGGGCCATCGGCGAGTCCGGCAGCGGCGATGCGAGCCGGTGTCTCGTCGTCGGCGGCGAGGAAGATCTCGAACGGCGCGCCCTGCTCGATCTGTCGCACGAGGGTGCCGGTGGCGCCGTAGGTGATGCGAATGGCGGGCCGGCCGGCGTCCTGCCGGGTGTAGCCGGCGGCGATCTCGTCGAGGGCGAAGCGCAGGCTCGCGGCGGCGGCGATCAGGGGGCTCGGCGTTTCGGCACGCGCGCCGACGGCCAGACCGGCGAGCGCCAGGAGTGCTGCGCCCAGCGTGCGCAGCGCGTGCTTCGTGATCCGGGGCCGGAGGTTTGGAAGACGGATGGCAGGGCTAGGCATGAGGCCGGGGCTTCAGGATTACAGCGGGTCGATGCGCCACGTCCGGGCACGCTAGTGTGGCTATGTCGGCGAGTCGAGCGTTATTCCTATCCGGCTATAACGAGAGTTTGCCGCGCAGCGCGTCGAGGTCGGCGGTCAGCGTGCGCTGAGCCCGTGCCTCCATGCGCCGATAGCAGTCCAGCACATCGTCGCCCATCGGGGTCAGGCTCGCGCCGCCGCCGCCGCTGCCGCCGGTGGCGGCTGCAACCAGGGGCTCGGCGAACATGCCGTTCAGCGTCTCCACGAGCTGCCAGGCGCGCTTGTAGCTCATGCCGAGGCGCCGGCCCGCGGCCGAAATGGAGCCGGTCTCCTTGATTCCCTGCAGAATGTCGGCCTTGCCGGGACCCAATGCCACGCCGGGCGCGAGCACGAGGCGCAAGCGCACGCCGACCTTGAGATTTGCTGGCTTCATGCTGGCTCGCCTGCCGCTGCGGCACCCTGGCGGCCTCCAATTGCCGGGGGCCGTCGTTTCGGCCTAACGTCGCCGAGGAGACCCCACGAAGACAAGAGCCCAGGGACCGAAGCGTCATGAAAACCCGCGCCGCCGTCATTTATGAGATGGAAAAGCCGAGGCCTTATGCGACCTCCAAGCCGATGGTGATCGAGGAACTCGATCTCGATCCGCCGGGCGAGGGCGAGGTGCTGCTGCGCATCCGGGCGGCGGGACTGTGCCATTCGGATCTGTCCACGATCAACGGCGACCGGCCGCGCGAGATGCCGATGGTGCTCGGCCACGAAGCGGCGGGCGAGGTGCTGGAGTGCGGCCCGGGCGTGCGCGATCTCAAAGTCGGCGATCATGTCATCCTGGTGTTCGTGCCGAGCTGCGGGCATTGCCTGCCGTGCATGGAAGGCCGGCCGGCGCTGTGCGAGCCGGGGGCCAAGGCGAATGGTGCGGGGACGTTGATCTCGGGCGCGACGCGGCTCTCCAAGAACGGCAAGCGCGTGCTGCATCATGTCGGCGTATCGGCGTTCGCGGAGCACGCGGTCGTGTCGCAGAACTCGGTCGTCAGGATCGACAAGACTCTGCCGTTCGAGGAGGCGGCGCTGTTCGGCTGCGCCGTCATCACGGGCGCGGGCGCCGTCGTGAACACGGCGGCGGCGAAGCCCGGCACGACGGCGGCGATCGTCGGGCTCGGCGGCGTCGGCCTGATGGGCCTCTTAGCGGCGCGGCTTGCCGGTTGTCGGCAGATCATCGCGGTCGACGTGCTCGACGACAAGTTGAAGATGGCCAAGCAGCTCGGCGCAACGCACACCGTCAACGCAGCCGATCCCAACGCATTGGAGCAGATCCGCGACCTGACGTCGGGCGGCGTCGACTACGGCTTCGAGTTCGCCTCGTCGGCCAAGGCGCTCGACCTCGCCTACAAGGCGACGCGGCGCGGCGGCACGACTGTGACGGCGAGCCTGCCGCATCCCACGCACACGGTTGCGATTCCGGTGACGCAGTTGACCGCCGAGGAGCGCACGCTCAAGGGCAGCTATGTCGGAAGCTGCGTGCCCGGCCGCGACATCCCCCGCTTCATTTCGCTCTATCAGCAGGGGCTCTTGCCGGTCGACCGGCTGATGAGCGACCGGATCACGCTGCGCGACATCAACGCTGGCTTCGACCGCCTCGCTGACGGCTCGACCGTGCGGCAGATCCTGGTGCCTTAGCTGCTGTCGATGCGAGAATGAAGATTAGCGTTGCCGAAATCGCGGACCTCACCGGTGCTGCAAGCGGTTAGGCTCGAATAACAAGAAGCCGAACATTCCGGGAGGAAGCATGGAGGCGTTGTCGTCGATCGAGGGGCAGGTCGCCGTCGTCACGGGCGGCACGGCCGGTATGGGCGAGGCGGCGTGTGTCCGCTTCGGCGCAGAAGGCGCCAAGGTCGCCGTGGTCGGACGTACGCCCGCCAAGGGTGAGGCGGTCGTCAATCGGATCACGGATGCGGGCGGCACGGCGATGTTCGTTCAGGCCGAGTGCGCGGACGAGGCGCAGGTGAAGGCCGGCGTGAAGAAGATCCTCGACGCCTGGGCGCGCGCCGACATCCTCGTCAACACGGCGGGCGGCTACATCGATTCGCCTCCGATCGAGAAAGTCACGCACGAGGACATGATCGCGAACTTCAATTGGAACATCGCGGCGAAGTTCCTCATCACGCGCGAGCTGGTGCCGACGATGAAGGCCAATAAGTACGGCCGCATCGTCAACATCTCGTCGGTCGCCGGACGCACGGCGCGCGGCGGCGCGTCGATCGAGTACTCGACCAACGAGGCGGGTATCCTCGGCATGACGCGGCGGTTGGCGGTGGAGCTGGCGCCGTTCGGCATCACCGTCAACGCGATCGCGCCGGGGCTCGTGCTGACGCCGCGCGTGCAGCGCCATCCTCCGCATGTGCTCGCTGAGCGCGAGAAGCAGATCCCGATCGGCCGCATGGGCAAGCCCGAAGAGCTTGCGCACGCGATCTGGTGGCTGTCGACGCCGGGGGCGGCCTTCACGACAGGTGCTGTGCTCGACGTCAACGGCGGCAACTGGACGGGTTGAGGCGGCGCTGGCGGTCGGCGCGCGCAACGCGTGCGTCAGTGCCCACGGGAGAGCGCCTTCCGGTGCTCGGGGACCCGTCCCCTGGCCCTGCTGGCGGACACCCGCCAGATCGCCCATTTTTTCGATTTTCCATGGTGGTGAGCGATGAGCCGAGCGAACGAAGTATCCCTGGCGACGTCCGGTGAGGTGCCGGTGATCGACGTCGGTCCGATGCTGCGGGGAGAGGCCGGCGCGGTGGAGCGTGCGGCTGCAGCGTTTCATCGTGCGTGCACCCAGATCGGCTTCTTCTTCATCGTCAATCACGGGCTCGACGAGGGGCTGGTCGCACGTTCGTTTGCGGCGTCTCGCGAATTGTTCGCGCTGCCGCAGGACGCGAAGATGCGCGTTGCGATGAACCCGCACCAGTGCGGTTTCCAGCCCTCCAAGGTGGCCGTCAATCGGACGGGGCTGGGTGATGGGTCGGTGGCCAAGGCGAATGCCAACGAGGCCTTCAAGTATTCGCACGACGTAGCGCGGGATCATCCCGACTTTCGCGGGCCGCGACGCTTCGTCGGTCACAACCAGTGGCCGGTAGAATTGTCGGACACCGCGCGGGTGGCGTTGCGCGACTATCTGGAAACTTTCGACGAGCTGGCCAAGCGTCTGCTGCCGATGGTGGCGGTGGCGCTCGGGCAGGAGGCGGGATATTTTGATGCGGCTTTCTCGGAGACAAGCTCGGTGGTGCGGCTCGCGTGGTATCCGGTGCTGCCGGTCGATGAGGACCAGTTCGGCAGCCGGCCTCATACCGACATGTCGTTCCTGACGTTCATTCCGCCCGCCACCGCGCCTGGGCTGCAGATCCTGCTCAACGACGGCACGTGGGTCGACCAGCCGGTCGTTCCCGGCGGCATCATCGTCAACACGGGTGTGGCGCTCAGGCGCTGGGCCAACGACCGGTTGATTGCTACGCCGCATCGCGTTCTCGCGTCCCGGCAAGGCGACCGCTACTCCAACATCTTCTTCTTCTATCCTTCGGTCGACGCGCTGATGACGCCGATTACGGCGCCGGGTGAGGCGCCGAAGCATTCAGCGATCACGTTCGCCGAGCATCATGCGCAGTACGCGTCGGCGAATTTCACATACGCGGATCGCAAGACCGGGTGAGCGATGTCACACGCCAGAACCGCACGATGCTGTTGTGGGGCCCTCCAAGTGCACGCAAGCGGCGATCCGCCACTCGTCGTGGCGTGCCATTGTGAGGATTGCCAGCGGCGGACCGGGTCGCCGTTCGGCGTTGGCGCCTATTTCGAGCGGACACAGGTCCGCCCGGAGGGGCCGAGCCGCGTCTACGAGCGAACGGTCGGGGAAGGACGTGCGCTGCGGTTCCACTTCTGCCCGACGTGCGGCAGCACGGTGTATTGGGAATTGGACATGCGCCCGGATCATGTCGGCGTGGCCGTCGGCGCGTTCTGCGATCCGGGCTTCCCCGCGCCGCAGCGCGCGGTGTGGGACTGCCGGCGGCATGCGTGGGTCGATCTGGGCGCCGATCTGCCGACCTATAGCGAAGGCGTGCCGCGGCCGCCGCGGGGGTGAGGTCAGTTCACAGTCTTGGAATGCGCACGGCGATGGCGGCGCTTGCGATCACGGCGGGGTCGTTGTGCTCGGGGTCGGCGATGTCGAGGCCACCCTTGACTGCCCTGACCGTGACGGTCCCCACGGGCAGCGAGGCCCGCACCTTGTCGATGTCGACGCGCTCGGGCTGCTGCACGCCGATGGTCACCTCGACGTCGATCGTCTTCTTGTCGATACCGAGCGTGCGGATGAAGCTCAGCGACGAGTGATGCAGCGCATCCTGCACGGCGCGCAGTGCGGCCTTGGTGTAGTCGGCGCCGTGCAAGTCGTTGCCGGAGCCCAGCTCCAGGATGACGCGGGTCTTGGGTGCGGTGGCGGTCATGCGCGGGCTCCTTCAGGCGATGTCGAGGCTGACGATGGCGCAGGCGTTGGCGATCATCGTGCCGTCGGTGCCTTCGTCGTTGGGGATTTCGAGCCCGCCTTCGACGACGGTCACGGTGCCGCGACCGTAAGGCAGAACGGCGAGGACCTGGTTCTTGTCGACCAGCTCGGGGCGCGGCACGCCGATGTGCACGTCGACGAGCATGGCGTCGAGCGGCTGGCCGAGCGCGTTTGCGATGGAGAGCGAGTTGTGCCAGAGCGCGTCGCGCAGTGCCCGGCAGGCGGCCTTGGTGGGGTCCGTGCCGCGGATGTCGGTGCCCATGCCGATCTCGAGCACCATGCGCTTTTTGGTCATGTCGCGTGTCACCTCCCTGGGACTGAGCCGAGCGGGGGAGGCTAGCACCGAAGCCCACCGGACGGCAGTCCATTGCGGGTCATCTGATGCAGAACTGGTCCGCGGCCTGTGTGGTGGCACGTCGCGTGACGATCGCCTACGCTGGCAGCGCTCAGCTACAGGGATAGCGGAAGGGTTTGCATGTCGGACGCGTTCTCACATCTCACGTCGATCAAGGGGCAGGTGGCCGTCGTCACCGGCGGAACGGCCGGGATCGGCGGCGCGTGCACGGAGCGCTTTTCGCGGGACGGGGCGACGGTGATCGCGCTCGGCCGCGATCCGGAGAAGGGCGAGGCGCTGGTCGCCCGGCTCAAGGGCGAGGGTGGGGACGCACACTTCTTTGCCTGCGATTGCGCGGACGAGCCGTCGGTGGATCGCGTGGCCGATGCCATCCTGGCGCGGTGGGGGCGGGTCGACATCCTGTGCAACATCGCCGGCGGCTGGATCGAAGCGCCGCCGATCGAGGAGGTGACGAACGATGCGCTGCATCGAAGCTTCGACTGGAACGTGACGTCGAAGTTTCTCATTACGCGGCGCTTCGTGCCGGCCATGAAGGCGAACGGCTATGGTCGCATCGTGATGATGTCGTCGTCCACGGGCCGGCGAGGGCGGCTGACGGCGGCGTTGCCGTATTCGACCATGGAGGCCGCGGTGATCGGCATGACGCGGCGGCTCGCGGTCGAGCTGGCGCCCTTCGGCATCACGGTCAACGCGATCGCGCCCGGCACGACGTTGACGCCGCGCGCGCAGCGTCATAGCGCGGAGCGGCTGGCAGCGACGGCGCGGATGATCCCGGTCGGCCGGCTCGGCACGTCCGAAGAGCTGGCACATGCGATCTGGTATCTCGTCACGCCCGGCGCCGCGTTCACGACCGGCGCGGTGATGGATGTCAACGGCGGCAACTGGATGGGCTGAAGGCGCAGGTCGTTGAGAGCGCGCTGTGCTCAGCCTGTGACGCGGCGCGTGCCGGTGTCGGGCTGCACCGTGGTGGCCGTTGGCGCATCGGCGATGGTTTCGGTGTCGGGCGCTGCGGGTACGTCGGCGGCGGGCGCGGACAGTTGGGCTTGCCGGTCGAGGAAGCGCGCGGCGAGGTCGACGGTCTCGCGGCGGCCGATGTCGGCCTTGTGGCGGGCGAGCCATTTGTGCGCTTCGGTGCGCCCGGCGCCGTGCAGATAGGTGAAGAGGCCGGCGTCTGGCTTCATCTTGCTGTCGGAGCTCAGGCCGGCGGTGTAGCGGCCGGCCTCGACCATGTGGAAACGGTGGCGGGCGAAAGCGCCGTAGCGGTCGCGGGGCAGGCGCCAGCGGCCGGCGAGGCAGCGGCGCGCGGTGTCGATCACCTCGATCTCACGGACGATCGGGGCATGGAAGGTCAGGCGGTTGGTCTGGGCCGTGATGTCGGCAACCGAGCGCGGCAGGCTTGCGCGCGTCAGGGGATTGAGCTGGACAAGCAACGTGTCGCGGACGCGGGTATCGGCGGCGAGCGTGAGAAGATCGGGGTTGGCGGAGAAGCCGCCGTCCCAGTAGGCGACGCCGTCGATCTTGACGGCGTGATGCAGCGTCGGCAGGCAGGCGGACGCCAGCACGCTGTCCGCCGTCACCTCATGCCGGCGGAACAGGCGGGCGTGCCCTGTGGCGACCTCCGTCGCCGCGATCAGCAACTCGACCGGACTGTCGGCGCGCAGGCGCGCGAAATCGATGTGCGTTTCGAGCAGCTTGCGCAGGGGGTCGAAGCCCAGCGGATTGAACTCGTAGGGGCTGAATAGGCTCGCCATCTGCGCCAGCGGAGACGATCGCGTCAGACCGTAGAGGAACGGGTTGACGCGAATGAACTCGGGAACGCCGGCCTCGACTACGGCCGTCCATACGTTTCGCAGCGTTTGACGCGCGGCCTCGCGGCCGCCCACCGCGAGGCCCGCGGCGAGGGCTGCGGCATTGACCGCGCCGGCGCTGGTGGCGCTGACCGTGCCTAGCACGATGTCCTCGTCCTCGAGCAGGCGGTCGAGCACGCCCCAGGTGAACGCGCCGTGCGCGCCGCCGCCCTGCAGCGCGAGATTGAGTTTCGGCCGTCGTCGTTTGAACAGCACAGAATCGGCCCCGCATGCCCGCCCGTGGAAGATGCGTTATGGACACGCCGCATGTGTCCCTTTCGTGTCCCGACCCGCAGGCCGCTTGCTGGTGGGCGCGGCGGATCGTGTGGCATCATGCCAGGGGAGCGAGCGGGAGCACAATCGGCACGCCGTCGAGGTCGGCGATGCGTGCGCGGATGCCGAAGCAGGCGGCGACGAGATCAGGTGTGAGAACGTCGCGCGGCGGTCCAAGCGCCATCGCGCGGCCATCCTTCAACACCAGGAGTCGCGTGCAAACGCGCAGCGCCGCGGTCAGATCATGTAGAGCAATCAATACGCTGCCGCCTCTGGTCGCGTGAGCGCCCAACACGTCGAGCACGATCAGCTGATGGGCGGGGTCGAGACCGGCTGTCGGCTCGTCGGCGATCAGGATCGGCGCCTCCTGCGCCAACGTGCGTGCGAGCAGCACGCGGGCTCGCTCGCCGCCGGACAGGGCGAGGACGTCGCGGCCGGCGAGGTGGGCGATGTCGGTTGATGCCATGGCGCGGGCGATTGCGTCAGCGTCGGCGGCGGTGTCACCGGCCGACGGCCCTTTACGGTGGGGGAGGCGGCCGAGACCGACGACGGTTGCGACGCTGACGGGCCAGTGGACGGCGCGATCCTGCGGCAGGAAGGCGACGTGGCGGGCGAGCGCGGGGCGGTCCCACGCGGCGAGGTCGCGCGCGCCCAGGCAGATCGCGCCAGAGCGCGGCGCAACGAGGCCCGCGGCGGCGCGCAGCAGGGTCGACTTGCCCGCACCGTTGGGGCCGATGACGCCGAGCACCTCGCCGGGCGGCACGATGACGCTGACGTCGTGGACGACGGAGCGTCCGGCGAGCGCCAGTGTGACGTTCTCGACGTGGAGGGTGGTTGCGGTGCCCGGGGTGGTCATTGCCGTCAGGGTGGTCGGGGTCGTCATGGCGCGAGCTCCCGGCGCGTGCGGATGACAAGCCAGACGAAGAACGGCGCGCCGATCAGCGCCGTGACGACGCCGAGCTTGATGTCGGCGAGAGGGGCGATGAGACGCAAGGCGGTGTCGGCGATGAGGACGAGTGCGGCGCCGCCGAGCAGGCTGGCGGGCAACAGTCGTCCGGGCTCGGCGCCGACCAGCGGTCGCAGCAGATGCGGGACGACGAGCCCGACGAAGCCGATCGAGCCGGTGACGGCGGTGGCTGCGCCGACGGCCAATGCGACTCCGGCGACGACGTTGCGCTCCAAGCGTCGCGGGTCGACGCCAAGGCTGGCAGCGGCGTCCTCGCCGAGCGTCAGCGCATCGAGGGCGGAGGCGGTGGTGAGCAGCAGGGCGAGGCCGGCGAGGATGAAGGGTGCGGCGACCCAGACGTGTGCGAGGCTGCGGTCGGTCAGCGATCCCATCAGCCAGTAGACGATCTCGACGGCGGCGAAGGGATTGGGCGCGAGGTTGAGGGCGAGTGCGGTCAGCGCGGTTGCCACGGTGGAAACGGCGATGCCGGCGAGGATCAGGGTCAGGGATCTCGTGCTGCGCCCCGCCAGCGCGACGACGGCGAGTGTGGCGACGAGTGCGCCTAGCAGACCGCCGAGCGGCAAGGCCAGGGGGAAAGCGGCGGCCAGTTCGGTGTGCAGCATAACAACCGCGCCGAAGGCTGCGCCGCCGGAGATGCCGATGACGCCAGGCTCGGCGAGCGGGTTGCGCAGGTAGCCTTGCAGGACGGCGCCGGACAGGCCGAGGGCGCCACCGACGAGACAGCCCAGGATCGCGCGCGGCAGGCGGATCTCGATCAGGACGAGGGATGCCGCATCGCGGCTCGCCGGCAAGCCAATGCCGGAGGCGCCGACCATGAGCGCGGCGAGGATGGCTGCGAGCAGGAGAACGAGGAGTGCGATGAGGATCGATCGTGCCGGTTTCGACTTGGCTTCAGCCGGGGGCGGCGGCGCGGCTTGGGATCCCGGTGCGCGGGGCAGCTCTGGCGATGCGGGCGCTGTCATGGTTGCCCTCGCCCGGCGCGGTTGGCGCGTGCGCGTGACAGTGCCTCGACGGCGTCGGCGATGACGGGTGCGCCGCATATCCACGTCGGCAGCGGCAGCGAAACGTGCGCGACGCGCGTGAGCAAGGCGCGAAACGCCGGGTGGCGCAGATTGTCGGCGGCGGCGGTGCGAAACTCGGTGGGGTTGTTGGCGAGGACGAGCAGGTCCGGCGGAGCGGCGACGAGCGCTTCCAGTGGCAGGCGCCCGCCGGCTCCCAGCGGGCGCGTTGCGACCGCGTTGTCGAAGCCCGCGGCGGCCAGCGCCTGATCGACGAGCGTGCCGGGGCCGGAGACGAGATTGCCGACCTGGACGGCGACGGCGGTCGGTTTGCGCGCGGAGGGGTTGCCGAGGCCGGCGGCGGCTGCGGCGCGCGCCAGCGTCGCGTCGAAGCGCGCGATCACGGCCTCGCCGTCTTCGGTGTCGCCGGTGGCGGCGGCGACCGCTCGCACGGCAGCGCGGATTCCGTCGAAGTCGTGCGCTGAGGGCACCACCACCACGCGCCGGCCAAGGCGGCGCAGGAGCGCGACGGTTTGCGGGCGGGCATAGGCCACCGTCAGCACGAGGTCGGCGTCGAGCGCCAGAACCTCCTCGGCCTCGCCGCGCACGGTCGGCCAGCCCGTCAACGTCTTAGCGGCGGCGGAGACCTGCGGGTCGGGGCCGAGGACGCTGACGGCTGCGATGCGCGCGCGCGGCACGAGATCGGCGAGCAGCACGTCGGTGCACAGGTTGAGCGAGACGATGCGTTGCGGCTTCGTCTCGCCGGCTGCGTGCGCGTGGGCGTATGCGGCCGATAGCACCAGCAGCGCCGTGACGGCTGTCGGAAACAGCGCCGCAACACGTCGCAAGATGCGCTGGTCCGGCATGGTCTGCCATCGCCTCATGTGCTGGCGCCGTCGCGTTCGGCTATTTGCCGCCGAGTGAGATTTTCACACCCGCGTAGGCGGCGGCGCCTGCGGTCTCGAAGCCGTACACCTCCTGGTAGTTATGATCGAGCGCGTTCTCGAGGCGGGCGAACAGCTCGACCTCGCGCGTCATCTTGTAGGAGGCGGCCAGGGAGACGAGCCAGTAGTCCGCGAGCCCGACGCGCTCGGGGGTGTAAGTGGTGAACGAGCAGCCGTTGCCGCAGTTGCCAAGTCCCATGCGATATGCCTGGTCGGTGCTGTCGCCGACGTAGCGCGCGGCGAGGGAGAGCTGGCCGCGGCGGTCGGCGAAGGATTGCACGAGGGTTGCGTAGCCCGCATGGGGCGGACGGCGCAGCTCGTCGCGGCCGTCGGGCGTGCGCGCGTCGAGATAGGTGTAGCCGAGGCCGAGCGTCAGTGTCTGTGTGAGGGCGAGGCGGGCGCTCAGCTCAACGCCGCGGTGCTCGGAGACGCCCGCGAGATTTTCGGGCGGGCCGAACAGGGAGCCGGTGATCTTGTTGGTGATGTCGGCGGAGAAATAAGTGACGTCGAACACCGCACGGCCCTGCATGAGTCGGAACTCGAGGCCTGCATCCCATCCCTTGGCTTCCTCCGGCACAAGAAACGGGTTGGGGGTGAAGAAGGTCGGGCTCGAGCCGTAGAGTTCGAAGAAGGAGGGGTACTTGACGCCCGTGCCGTAGCTGGCGTGCGGGCGCAGGGCGAGGCCGGGTGCGAGGTTGTCGAACAGGTAGGCCGCCGTCGTGCGCCAGGTGGTGTAATCGCGCCCGGTCTCGTTGTCGTCGTGGCGCACGTTCGCTGAGACCGTCAACCGATCGAAGGCGACGCCCTGCCATTCGAGCGCGGTATTGACCCGATTGCGTTCGCGCCTCTGCCGGTCCTGGTCGAAGGCGCGCTTGCGCGGCTGGTAGTGCTCGTCTTCCTTTTCCACCATGGTTGTGACGGTGTTGTGCAGGGCGGCGAAGCCGGGCGTCGCGAAGCGGAACGTGGCGACGTAGGCGGCTTTGTCGACGCCGCTCTCGTCCTCGTAGGGGCTCTCGCCGAACTCGTCGACGAGCGTATCGGAATAGACTGTGCGATTGCGGGACAGGCGCACGGCATGGGTCCAGAATCCGTCGAAGGTATCGAGGCGGGCCTCCGCGCCGAGCAGCAGGGTGTTCCAGCGGAACGTGGAGGCGCTATCGGTCTGTTGTGCGAGCGCGCCGAACGGCAGGCGGGAATCGTCGTCGCGATCGCCGCGCGTCAATGTGCGGCGTGCGATGACGTCGATGGCGAACGTGTCTCTCGGACGGATACCGCCCTTGAAGGCGATCAGCTCTTGGCGCGCGCCGTCGTCCTCGCGGCCGTTGGGTGCGATGTCGAAGCCGTCGGTCGAGCGACGGTGCAAGGTGAGCGCGCCGTGCACGAGGCTGTTGCCGCCGGAGATGACGCCCGACAGATCGTGGGTGCCGAAGGCGCCGGCTTCCGCGCGCATGACCATCGACAGCGGACCTTCGCCCTTTTTGGTGACGACATTGATCACGCCGCCCATTGCGTTCGAGCCGACGAGGCCGGACTGGGGTCCCTTGATGACCTCGATGCGCTCGATGCTTTCGGCTGGCAGGTTGGCGAAATCGAACTCGCCGTTGGTCGCTTGGTTGGCGGGTACGCCATCGACGAGCACGAGCGTGTGGTTGGCCTCGCCGCCGCGAATGCGCACCTGCGTCAGGCCACCGAAGCCGCCGGAGCGTGCCACGCTGACGCCGGGGAGTGCGCGCAACGCCTCGGCGGCGTGGCGGATCTGCTGGCTGTCGATCTGGGTCCTGGTGACGACGGCGACGGAGGCACCGACGCCGCTGACGGCGAAATCTCCGCCCGCCGCCCCGCTCGTGGCGGCGGGCGCGGACGTATCGTCGCCGTCGTTCGGGGCCGTCGTGCTGGCGCCGGCTGCAACATCCTGCGCGCTGTCGGCGCCTGACGCGGCGGCGGCGTCAGGTGTTGGCGTCTGTGGTTTCGGCTTGGGCGCAGGCTTTGCCGGTTTGACGGCGAGACTGTCGCCTTCCACGACGATCGGGGGAAGCTGCTGCTGGGCTGTGGCCGGCGCCATCGAGAGCGTGAGGGCGGCAGCGGCGAGAACCGGCGCGGCGCGGCGGCCGGTCCGGGTTGGGCAGTTGGGTGGGCGACGCATTCTGGCCTCGTGCGAGAGAGCACGAGGAGCGATACCGTCGGTATCGTCGGGAGGAGACGGCGCGAAGACGTTGCAGGTCGCGCGAAAGCGCGCTGCGTGCGTTTCAGCACCTCGATTGATCTAGTTCATCATCCCCGCCGCCGGCACTTCCGATTGCTCCCCGTATGGTGACACAATCAGTCGCCGCAACGGCTCTCCGCTCCTGTGCGCGCCCCGCACACGGGATGGGCGACCATGAGCTGGCAGGTCTCCTGGCTCGCGGCTCAAGCGCCGATCCCCGCCTTCCCGGCGCGTGCTTTCGAGCATGCGTCAGTGGCATCGTGGGGTCGGCTCACCGCTTACAGTTGCGGGGGCAGCCACGGCTTCGGCACGTCGAACGCTGATGCGATGCGAGACGCCGTTCCGTGTTCCCTTTTCAGCCGCAGTCGCGATGGTGCGTCTACGGCAACCGGCTCGCCTCTAGGGAGCCTGGAGCGGATGCGGTTGTCAAGTTGGACGGTGCGGCTTGTGCTTTTGGGGTGACGTCAGGGCTGTGGAAGGTGGGTGGGAAAACCGACCAATCCGATAATGGGTGGCGTTGGCGCAGGCCCGTCAACCGGGCCTGCGCGGGTGCGTCTCAGCTGCGCCGGCCACGGCGGCGGTCGTCGTCGCGATCGTCGTCGCGACCGGAGCGGCCGCGGTGTTCGTCGTCGTCGTGGCTATCATCGCGATGCGCGCGATGGTCCTCGGAGCGACGATGTTTGGCGGTGGCCTCGCCGCCTTGCTGGCGGGCGGCATAGGAATTGTCGGAGCGGTGCGCGCGCTCGCCGGGAGAGGCGAGGACGGGCGCGCCGAGGACGGCAAGCAGAGCGGCGGCTGCGATTGCGGTGCGTGTCATGACTGGTTCTCCGTTTCGATGACGTGTGGACGATCGGGAGATAGCAGGGGGCCGCTGACAGGAGGCGGACGCGGGGCGTCAGTGAGATGTCAGGTGGGACGCGCGTCGCGCGCTAGCGCCGTGTCGGCGTTGCGATGGGTTCAGCGGATGGGGTGGCATACGGCGCTGTTAGCGTCAGGGCGTTCGCCACAGCGGCGTGCTCAGCGCTGCGACCGTGCCGCCGCCGATATCCATGAGGCGCAACAGGACGGTGCCTTCCTTCCAGTTGATTTCGACGAGGCCGAAATTCTCCGGATGGTAGAGCGGGCTCTTCAGCTCCGGCGTCGGCGCGTCGCGCGAGGGGCCGAACGACTTGTTGAGTGAGCTTGTGGTCAGCTCCGGTATCGGATCGGCGTTGGCGGAGGTCTTTGCGTAGAGCGCGCCCATGTGGCGGTCGCCCGACACGAGCACGGTTCTGCCGCTGGCCGTGCGCACCAACTCGAGCAGCCGGTCACGCTCGCGGGGCAGATTGCCCCAGCGCTCGAAGCCGTGACCGTCGGCGATCACCTGGATGCTCGACACGAGAATGCGCACGTGTGCGGGCGTTTTCAGCTTAGCGGCGAGCCAGGCCCACTGCGCTTCGCCGAGCATGGTCTTGGCGGGATCTGAATCCGGCTCGTACTTGCCCCAGTGGGGGAACGTGTCCGTCTTGGGCTTCAGCGGCGCGCGAAAAGTTCGTGTGTCTAGGAAGAGGATCTGGACGCGACGATCGGCCGGACCGAACATCCGGCTGTAGTAGACGCCCGCCTCAGCCGGCTGCGATGCGGGCTCGATCTGCCAGAACTCGCGGAAAAGCTTCGCGGTCTCGGTTTTTGCGGCGAGTTCGACACCGGCGTCGTTGCGGCCGTAGTCGTGGTCGTCCCAGATGCCGAACATGGGCAGGGTGCGGCGTGCGGCGGCAAACTGCGGGTGGGTGAGCTGGCGCCGGTAGGCGTCGACGAGCGGGGTGATGTCGTTGCCGCGGACGTCGCCGTAGACGTTGTCGCCGGCCATCAGCATCAGCTGCGGTGTGGCTTCGGCGATCGCTTGCCAGATCGGTTGTGGTTTGGCCTGGTCGAGACAGGAGCCGATGGCGATGCGGGTCAGCGTCGTGTCCGCGGGCAGCGACAGCCAGGGTGTCGCGGGCGCGACGCCGGAGGGTTGGGATGGCGTGCCGTCGCGCGGTGAGGTCGCGGCTTGTGAGTTCGGCGTGGGCGAGCCAGGCGTGGGCAAGGCAGGCGTTGACGCGGCGGGGGCGGGCGATGGTGCCGGTCCGCCGGGCGGCGTGCCGGTCGTCCCCTTGGCTGTGGCCGGGCCTGCCGAACTCGGTGCGCATCGACAGCTCCACGATCGCAACGCCCACGACCATCAGCGCCAAAGGCAATAGCACCAGCAGGATGGATAGCGGACGCGGACGTGTGCGCGGGGGTGTCTGGTCGGGATGCGGCGGCATCGATGGGGTCACGCGACAGTCGGGGGCTGGAGTTGCCGGCTCACAGGCAGAAGATGCGAGCGCCGGCAGCGTAGAGATCGATCAGCAGCGCTTCGCCGCGCACGCTGAACAGCCAGACGGCGCCCGCCAGGAGCGTGGCGATGCCGAAGGCCAGGGCGAGTTTCACGCCCCTGGGCATGGTTCCGGAGCGGGCGCCGGAGGCGGCGGGGCCCGGGTCGGGGTCGGTTGCGGTCAATCGATCGTCGATGGGCATCACGCCGTCCTCAGCCGCATCACCGGCTCTTCACGGATGGGCAGGTGCACGAGGCCCGCGAAGATACCAAGCCCGGCGGAGATCCACCACATCAGATCATAGGATTGCGTCGCGTCGAACAGGCGCCCGGCCAGCCAGACGCCAAGGAACGAGCCGACCTGGTGGGAGAAGAAGACGATGCCGAACAGCATCGACATCCAGACCGGGCCGAAGAACGTGGCCACCATGGAGCTCGTCAGCGGCACCGTGGACAGCCACAGCAGGCCGAGGACGCCGCTGAAGATGAGCACGGTCGTCTCCGTCGTCGGCAGGTAGAGGATGCCGAGGAACACCAGGGTGCGCCCGAAGTAGATCAGCGACAGGCTGAACCGCTTGGGCATGAAGAGCGCGGACTTGCCGGCGAGCCAGGTGCCCAGGATGTTGCCGACGCCGACGATCACCAGCGCCCACATGGCGATCTCGGGCGATAGGCCCTTGTCGCCGACGAAGGCGGGCAGGTGGACGGCGTAGAACGCGACGTGGAAGCCGCAGACGAAGAAGCCGGCGACCAGAAGCCAGAAGCTCGGATAGGCGAAGGCTTCCGACAGCGCCTCCTTCAGGGACTGGGGCCTTGGCCCGCCGGTGTCAGCGGTCACGGAGGGAAGCATGACGGCCAGCGGGATCATGACGAGACCGGTGGCGGCGAGGACGAGCAGGGATTTCTGCCAGCCCAGCATCTCGATCAGGACGTGGGTGTAGGGCACCGCCAGGAGCACGCCCATGCCGCTGCCCATGCCGATGCTCGCGATGGCGGAGGTGCGCTTTTCTGGCGGGGCGGCGCGTGCGGCCGCGCCGACGAGGGCGGTGACGCCAGTGCCGCTGACGCCGAGGCCGAGGAGGACGCCGGAGGCGACGAGCGTCAGCTCCGATCCGCCAGCGTACATCAAGACGAGGCCTGCGACGGTCATGACCGAGCCCAGGGCGACGATGCGACCAGTGCCGTACTTGTCGCCGAAGGCGCCGGCGAATGGGGCGCCGATGCCCCAGACAATGTTGGCGACGGCCATGGCGAAGCCGAACACCTCGCGGCCGAAGCCGAAGGTCTCGGTGACGGGTTTCAGGTAGAGCCCCATCACTTGGCGCAGGCCCATGGCAAGGCCGACGATGGTGGCTGCCGACAGGATCACCAGCCAATAGGGCGAGGCGCGGCGCGCCTGCGCGGCCGGTGCCGCCGCCCGGGGGGCTTGGGAAGTGGCGGGGGTGTCGGACATTCTCACTCCTGAGTGCCGCACTTGGGCGATGGTGACGGGGGCCAAGTCGCGGCTGCGGCGGGCGCGATCACAATCAGGTCGTCGTATCACGACGCGCGGGTGTCAGTCTTGCCTGTCTCTTCGGGCGTAGGCGACCGGGTCTGGCGGCTGTGTCGGCCCTGGTGGACTGGTTCTAGCGGTTTCCAGGAGGGTGCGATGGCCGAGCTCGACGATCGCGCCGCCGGGTGGGGGGAACCCCCGGATCTCGAGATCGATGCGCAGGGCGTCCGGTGAGAGGGCAATGCGGAACAGGTGGTAGCGGGCGAGCGGGTCGGCATGGTGGGCGATGGCGGCGGAGGCGGAGGGCACGCCGACACTCCAGCCCTGGGGCGGGGCGGACCGGCTGGGCAGCGGGGCCATGATCTCGCGGTGGGCGTGACCATGCAACACGAGCTCGGCGCCCTCCCGGGCGAGGCTTTCGGCCAGGCGGTCGGCGTCGGTCAGCGCCCATCGCGGGGCGACGAGGCCCGGCAGGGGGGCGTGATGGAGCAGCACGACGCGGACGAGGCCGTCTTCGGCCGCGCGCTGCAAGAGGCCTTCGAGGATGGCGATCTGTGCCTCGCCGATCCGGCCGGTGTTGTTGAAGGCGGGTGTCGGGTAGGAGGAATTGAGCCCGATCAGCGCGAGGGGCCCGAGGCGCCGGGCGTAGGGGAAGGCGCCCGCGGCGGCGCCGGCTGCCAGTCCCCAGCCGTCCGACGACATATATGGCTGCCAGCGGGCGATGCCGGGATCGCGGCGCATGCGCACGTAGATGTCGTGGTTGCCGGGCACGACGCTGACGCGGTCGGGTGGGCCGAGCCCCTGGAGCCAGATGAGCGCCTGGGCGTGCTCCTGGGGCAGGCCCAGGTTGGTCAGGTCGCCGGTCACGGCGATGTGGTCGGGTGCCTGTGCCTGCAAATCGGTGACGAGGGCGGCAGCCACCTCCGGGCGGTGGACGGCGCCACGACGACCTCGCCAGTTGACGTAGCCCAGGCCCCGTTTCAGGTTGAGGGTACGCAGCGACAGCCCCGCGACCGGAGACAGATGCAGATCGGAAAGATGAGCGAGGGTGAAGACGGCGGGTGCCGTCGTCTGGGTGCGGGGCGTCATGGCCCCAACGGACCGCCATCCGGGGCCGGCGTCAAGGCCGGACAACTGGTGGCGTCGCGGCCAACGGGTCGCACATGACGGCACGCCCCCGAAGCGAGCGCATCGTGCGCCGAGCCCTGCAACGCTACTGGCGGCTGTCGCGGGGCCTGACGATGGGCGCCCAGGCGATGGTGCTGGACGCGCAGGATCGCGTGCTGCTGGTGCGCCATGGCTACCGGCCGGGCTGGCATTTCCCAGGTGGCGGCGTGGAAAAGAACGAGGTCGTGATCGACGCGCTGCGCCGGGAGCTGCAGGAGGAGACCGGCGTCGAATTCACCGCGCCGCCCAGGCTGGTGGGCGTGTTCGCCAATTTCCATGCGTTTCCCAGCGATCATGTGGTGCTCTTTGTGGTGCGCGCGTGGCACCAGCCGGTGGTTCCGCCGCCCAATCGCGAGATCGCCGAACATGGTTTCTTTGCGCGCGATGCGCTGCCCGAAGGAAGCGTCGCGGCGGTGCCGCGCCGGCTTGCCGAGGTACTCGACGGGGCCGACCCGGACCCGATGTGGTGAATGGGGCCAGCGCCCCACGGGCGCCTTTACGGTGTGCGGCGTGCATGCTAGAGGCGCGCTCATGCGGATCCGCGACGTGCAGACGGTGAAAGGTATGCGACGACAGGGGCTTCCAGCGTCGCGTCGGGCGGCGCTGTGAGCCCTGGCCGGCTGTGGCCGGCGCCAGCCGCTCAAGGCGGCGCCCCGACATGCCGGAAGACCTTGCCCCTTCGCTCGCCCCCATCGCCCGCCCTCGCTGCGCCCTCCTGTGCGCCTGGATCCGCTGCCATGCCGACACCCGTGACGACCCGGTCCGCCGGCCCGACCGACCTGCCCGCGATCCTGGCGCTGAACGCGCTCGTGTTCGGCCCCGGCCGCTTCACGCGTACCGCCTACCGGGTGCGCGAAGGCACCGCGCCGGTCTCACGGTTCTGCCGCGTTGCGCTCCAGGGCGACCGTGTTATCGCATCGCTGAGGTTCACCGACGTTGTGATCGGCAACGCGGCCGGGGTGCTGCTGCTCGGGCCACTGGCGGTCGATCCCGCGTTCGCCGGTCAGGGCTATGGCCGGCAGCTGGTGGGAGAGGGCCTGGAGATGGCCCGTGCAGCTGGCGTGCGACTGGTGATCCTCGTTGGCGACGAGCCCTATTACGGGCGGTTCGGTTTCCGCGGGGTGCCGGCCGGCCAGATCGTGCTGCCGGGACCGGTGGCGCCCAACCGGCTTCTGGCGGCCGAACTCGTGGACGGTGTGCTGGCCGGCTATCGTGGGCCGGTGCGCGCGGCACCGGCGGCGTTCGCGTGAAGCCGGCCGCCGAGGGTGGCGCGTCAGTCGGCGGTTTGCTGTAGCCTGACCAAGACCGATCGATCCTCATTGCGAGACGACAGCCGTGACAGCCGACGCCACCCACCAGATGCCTGGCAATCAAATGACCGGCGCGGACGCCCTCGTGCGTATGCTGCAACTGCACGGTGTCAGCCACATCTTCGGCTTGTGCGGCGATACCAGCCTGCCGTTCTATGACGCGCTTGCGCGTCTCGATCACGGGATGACGCACATCCTGACGCGGGACGAGCGCTCGGCGGCCTATATGGCGGACGGATATGCGCGCGTGTCGGGCCGCGTCGGCGTGTGCGAGGGGCCGAGCGGCGGGGGGGCGACGTACATCCTTCCCGGCGTGGTGGAAGCCTCCGAATCCTCGATACCGATCCTGGCGGTGACGACCGACATCTCGGTCGCCAGCCGCGGCCGCTACACGCTGACGGAACTCGACCAGAAGAGCCTGTTTCGCCCGTTGACCAAGTGGAATGACGTGATCGGGCGGGCAGACGACATCCCGCGCACGATGCGCGCGGCGTTCACGCAGATGACGTCGGGACGACCGGGCGCGGCACACATCGGCCTGCCGTTCGACGTGCAGAAGGGCGCGGTGGAGGCGGCCGACGTGTGGGCCGACGCGCGGCTCGGTGTTTATCCATCGCGCCGGATGGGGCCAGATCCCGATGCCGTCACCGAGGCGGCCACGCTGCTGGCGGCGGCCAAGGCGCCGCTCTTCATTTGTGGTGGCGGCGTCGTAATCGCCGGTGCCGAAGTGGAATTGATTGTTGTGGCCGAGGCGTTGCAGGCGCCGGTCGCCACGACCATCAGCGGGCAGGGCTCGCTGCCCGAGACGCATGCACTCGCGGTCGGGGTGGTCGGCTCGAACGGCGGCACGCTGGCGACGCGCGAGATCGTGGCGGCGGCCGACCTCGTCGTGTTCGTGGGCTGCCGGGCGGGTTCGGTCACGACAGAGCGCTGGCGCTTTCCCGTGTCCGGCAAGACGAAGATCATCCATATCGATGCCGATCCCGCCGTCGTGGGGGCGAGCTATCGTGCCGATGTCGCGCTGATCGGCGATGCGCGATTGGCGCTTTCGGCATTGGGCCGTGCGCTCGGCGCCATTGCGGGCGGGCGCGCTGCAGGTGTGTTGGGATCGGAGGCGGTGGCGCGGGCGAAGGCGCAGAAGTTCGACGCGTTCCAGAAGCTCGCGCAGTCAAACGAGAGGCCGATCCGGCCGGAGCGGCTGGTCGCGGCGGTGCAGGCGGTGGTGCCCGACGACGCGGTCATCGTCTGCGATCCCGGAACGCCTTGCCCTTATTTTTCCGCCTACTACACGCTACCGCGCGCGGGTCGCCATTTCATTTCCAATCGCGCGCACGGTGCACTCGGCTATGCCATGGCGGCCGCCGTCGGCGCACACATCGGGCGGCCGGCGGCGAAGGTGGTCGCGGTGATGGGAGACGGCAGCTTCGGCTTTACGGCGGGCGAGTTGGAGACGATCGTGCGCCACAGGGTGCCCGTGACGATGATCGTGGTGTCCAATGCGGTCTATGGCTGGATCAAGGCCGGGCAGCGCACGGGCTTCGGCGGGCGGTACTACTCGGTCGATTTCACGCGGACCGATCATGCCGCGGTCGCAGCGGCCTACGGCGTTAAGAGCTGGCGCGTGGAGGATCCCGCTGTCCTGCAGGAGACGCTCGCCCGCGCTATCGCCACGGATGGGCCGACGCTGGTCGATGTCATCACCCAGCCACTCGACGAGGCGGCGGCGCCGGTCTCCGAATGGGTCGCGTGAGACCCTGCGCATCGCGATCATGCTGCGGTGCGGCGGTGAGCGGTGTTGGGCTGCCCATGTCTCTTCGTATACATTGACGGGTCCGTGGCCCCCGGTTACGACTGGGGCCGGCACCAAAAACAAAAGCAACTGCCGATGGGAGGGTGACGCTGCGTCCGTTCATTGTCCTCTCCCGGATTTGACACCGCGACAAAGGAAGAGGATCCCCTATGAGTTCGAGACTGCGCGCTTGCGCGCTTGCCGGCACCGCCGCCTTCGCTCTCACCGCGACGCCGGTGCTCGCCGCCGACCTGAAGCTCGTCACGGGCCCGCAAGGCGGCTCCTGGTATCCGCTTGGCGGCGCCATCAAGAACCTCGTGGAGAAGAAGGTCGCCGGCACGAACGTGTCGGTGGGGCCGGGCGGCGGCATCTCCAATGTCAAAGCGATCGAGGCCGGCAAGGCCGATCTGGGCTTTGCGAACTCGGTGTCCACGGTCGACGCCGTCAACGGCAAGCCGCCGTTTGAGAAGCCCTACAAGAACGTGTGCAACGTCGCCACGCTCTATCCGCAGTACTTCCAGGTGGTCGCGCTGGCGGATGCCGGCATCAAGTCGCCGGCGGACCTGAAGGGCAAGGCGCTGACCACGCAGAAGAAGGGGAACACCGGCGAGGCGATCACCGAGCATCTGCTGCAGGCCTACAGCATGACCTACAAGGATCTGCCGAAGGTCAACCAGGGCTCCTACACCGACAGCGTGAACCAACTGAAGGACGGCAACGCGCAGTGGTTCACGCTCGGGACGACCGTGCCCGCAAGCGCGATCATGGATCTGGCCGCCGCGCGTGACGTGACCATCGTGCCGATCCCCGATGAGGGCCTGAAGAAGATGCAGGCCATCAACCCGGGCTACAAGCGCATCATGGTCAAGGCCGGGAGCTATCCCAAGCAGACGGCCGACGTGCCCACGATCGGCTACTTCACGCACGTCATTGCGCGCTGCGATCTCGACGACAAGACCGTGACGGGCGTGCTCGATGCGATGCTCGGCGGCGTCGGCGATCTGGCCGCGGTCGCCAAGGCGATGAAGGGCGTCGACGCCAAGGTCATGGCCGGCGACGTCGGCGTGCCGCTGCACAAGGCGGCGAGCGCCTTCTACAAGTCCAAGGGCGCGCTCTGAGCGAGCCTCGTGGGGTTCGAGCGGAGCCGGCATCGCCGGCTCCGCTGTCTTGAACCGCTGCTATCCACTGATCGATCTCCAGGAGAGGCCGCGTGACATCCGACAAGCGCTGGGCGGTCATCGCCATCACGGCTGTTGGCGCGGCGATGTCGCTCTATCACCTGTGGGTGGCCTTCTTCGGATCGCCCGATGCGACACTCTTCCGATCAACGCACCTCGCCTTCGCGATGGTGCTGGCGTTCCTGATCTATCCGATGCTGTCGTCGGGCGCTAACCAGCGCCCCGGTATGATCGAGGTCGGCGCGATCGCGTTGACGCTGGTCGCCTGCGGCTATCACTGGTGGGCGAAGGACTACATCGACAACCGTATGATCTACGTCGACGACCTGACGGTCGGCGACTGGATCGGCGGCGGGCTTATGGTCGTTCTGCTGCTGGAAGCGACGCGCCGCGCGATGGGTCTGGTGCTGCCGATCACGGCGCTGTTGTTCATCGGCTATGCGCTGATCATTCACAAGACGACGCCGACGGCGCTGATGGAGCAGCTCTATCTGACGACCGACGGCATCCTGGGCATTCCCGTCAGCGTCTCGGCGACGTATGTCGTGCTGTTCATCCTGTTCGGCTCGTTCGTGGAGCGGACGGGGACGGGCAAACTGTTCATGGATTTCGCGCTGGCGCTAACCGGACACACTGTCGGTGGGCCTGCGAAAGTCGCCTGCCTGACGAGCGCGATGTTCGGCACCGTGTCGGGCAGCGCGGTGGCCAACGTCATGACGACGGGCACGTTCTCGATCCCGCTGATGAAGCGCATCGGCTTCCGGCCGGCGTTCGCGGGCGCGGTGGAGGCGGTCGCCTCGACGGGCGGCCAGATCATGCCGCCGATCATGGGCGCTGCCGCGTTCGTGATGGCGGAGTTCCTGGGCGTGCCCTACGTGACGGTGGCGCTTTATGCTTTGCTGCCGGCGCTGCTTTATTTCGCCGCCGTTCTGTTTGCCGTCCACTTCGAGGCCAAGCGGCTCGGCATGAAGGGGTTGCCGCGCAGCGAGCTTCCGTCCTTGGGCACCACGCTCAAGGAGAGCGGCCACCTGTTCATTCCGCTGGTGGTCATCATCGCGGTGCTGATCTCGGGCTACAGTGCGCCGTTTGCGGCATTGTGCGGCATCGGCTCGGTGTTCCCGACGGTGATGCTGCGCGCCTCCAGCCGCAAGCATCTCAACCTGCCGAACATGCTGGACGCGCTGGTTGATGGCGCCAAGAACACCGTGCAGGTCGCGCTGGCGTGCGCATGTGCGGGCATCGTGATCGGTGTGATCGCGCTGACGGGGCTCGGCATCGAGTTCACGAGCTTCGTGCTCGGGCTGTCGAAGAACTCACTGGTGCTGGCGCTGGTGCTAACGATGATGGCGGGCATCGTGCTGGGCATGGGAATGCCGACGACGCCGGCCTACATTATGCAGGTGGCGCTACTGGTTCCCGCAATCGTCAAGCTCGGCGTGCCGGTCGAAGCCGCGCACATGTTCGCTTTCTATTTTGCGATTCTGTCGGCGATCACGCCGCCGGTGGCGCTTGCCGTATATGCGGCGAACGGCCTTTCGGGGGCGGGCTTGTGGGAGTCGGGGTGGGCGGCGGTGAAACTTGGGCTGACGGGCTACATCATCCCGTTCATGTTCGTCTATGGCCCGTCGCTTTTGCTGATCGGGCCGTGGAGCACGATTGCGATCACGACCGTCACGTCGATCTGCGGCGTCATCCTGCTGGCGGCCGGGCTGCATGGCTACCTGCTGACACACGCGCCGATGTGGCAGCGCGTGACGATGGTGGCGGCGGCGTTCTGCCTGATCAAGCCCGGTCTTTACACCGACGGTGCGGGCATCGTGCTAGCGGGCATCACACTGGCCGCACAGTTGGCCGGGCGGCAGGCCGAGGCGTCGGCGCCCGCAACGGCTGCAGCCGGGCCATCGGACGATCGGGGCGGCCCGGGCAAGCCTTAGCCGCCGCGCATCCGCTTGTGATCGATCAGCGGATCGGCCGCCAGGCCAGCCTTCAGATTTCCGGCTTCAACTCGATGCGATAGGTCGCCGTCGCGGACATGCTCGCCTGTCGGGACGCGTCGGCGCCGCGACGGTTGAGGTTGCTGTGGACGTTGACGCGCGACAGGCGGCACTGGTTCGCGATGGTGGCGAGCAGCAGCCGGCATTCGCCGTCGGCGATCTCGTAGAGGCGGCGGCGCGCCTGCTGCATGGCCTTCTGCTGCTGCTCGGCGTCGTCAGTCTCGAGGGGGACGGGAAACGTGAAGGTGACCGTCACTTGCGTGGAGTCCGTGCGGGGCTGGCGCAGATCGAAGCGTGGGTCCTGGGCGTGTGCCGCCGTGCCGGCCGCCACGGCGGCGATACAGGCGAGGACAAGCGGGAGCGTGCGGCGCATGGCGGTCTACCTTCTCGAAGTGTGTCGTGACGTGTCGGATCAGGCGTCAGTATAGCGTGCGCGGACGTTTTGGCGCTCATGATGCGCAGACGGTCGTTAATCGCCGCGCCGGCGTGTTCGTTGTGTACCTTTCTTGTCAGAGCGCGGCGCAAGCGGCGCGGTAACAGCCTCGCGCGCCAGCAGGGCCTCTTTGCGGGCGAGGCCCCAGCGATAGCCGCCGAGCCCGCCGTCGCCACGCACGACCCGATGGCAGGGGACGACGACGGCGAGGGGGTTTGCGGCGCAGGCGCTTGCGACGGCGCGCGTTGCCTGCGGGCTGCCGATGCGGTTTGCGAGTGCTGCGTAGGTCAGCGTCTCGCCCGGAGGAATGCGGCGCAGTTCCTGCCAGACGCGCTCCTGGAAAGCCGTGCCGCGCACGTCGAGTGGCAGGTGGGCGGCGGCTTGCGGCAGATCGACGGCGGCGAGCGCGGCACGCGCGATCCCGGTGAACGCGTCGTCGTCGGCATCAAGACGTGCCTTGGGAAAGCGCTTCGACAGGTCTTTCACAAGTGCGGCGTCGTCGTCGCCCAGCAGGATGGCACAGACGCCGCGGGGCGTCGTGGCGACGAGCGCGCGGCCAAGCGCGCTGTCGCCGATCGCGTAGCGGATGGTCTGCTGTGCGCCGCCTTTGCGCCATGTGGTCGGTGTCATGCCCAATCGCGCGGTCGCGCCCTCGTAGAAGCGGCTGGCGGAGCCATAGCCGGCGTCGTGGATCGCCGTCGTCACGCTCGGCGCTTCGGCGAGTGCGGCGGCGACGCGCCGTGCCTTCAGCGCGGCAGCATAAGTGCGCGGCGTCAGGCCTGTCACGCGCTTGAAGAGACGCTGGAAGTGGAAGGGCGACAGCCCGGCGGCTGCGGCGAGGGTGGCCAGCGTGGGCGTGGTCTCGCTGTCGGCGAGCGTGGCGCAGGCTGCAGCGACGATCGAGGCTTCGCGCGCGGTGCGTGAGGGGGCATCGGGGGTGCAGCGTTTGCAGGCACGGAAGCCGGCGGCGCGGGCGTCGTCGGGCGAGGCGTGAAACGTGACGTTGGCGGGTAGCGGCGTGCGCGCCTTGCACGAAGGCCGGCAGAAGACGCCGGTGGTCTTCACGGCGTAGACGAAGGTTTCGTCGGCGCGCGCGTCGCGGGTGACGACAGCGCGCCAGCAGGCGTCGGGGTCGCGCGCGGCCCAGGCGCGGTCCGGTGGGTCGGGAAAGGCGTCTTGCAATGGCGCGGTTCGGCGGCCGGGCGGCATGGCGATCTCTCCGGGTGCAGGTTTCGTCGCGGGGAGACTTCTCAGAGGTTGCGCGGCGTTGCAGCCCGGAGCTTGCTGCGCAATTCCGGTTCCGCCAGGGGGGTGTTACGGAGGTGCGGCTGGCGGGCGATTGCGGTAAAAACGGTGCACCGAGGTCGGCGCGAGGTCAATCATGTCTGGTGAACGCGCAAGATCGATCGTCGTGACGCTGGGACTGATCGGCTTCGGCAGCGTGCTGCCGCTGTTCGGCCGCGATGCGCCGTGGGCCTCGATATCCGGTCTCGTGCCAGGCGCCGCGCATCGGATGGATGCGGCTACCGATTCGAGCGGCGATGGTGCGGCGCGATCGTCCCGGGTTCCAGCCGATCGAGCCAGGGCGGCCGAGGCCGGCCCCAAGCCGCAACTTGCGCAGAACGTCGACCAGCGTTCGCCGGGCATCGCCGGTGCGAGCGGCGGGGAGGCTGCGGCGGCGACGCCTGCGACACCAGTGACGTCGGGGGCGACGTCGGGGGCGAAGGCAGCGGGGCCTGCCGCGGCGACAGCGGATCGCACACGGGCAATGCAGGCGGTGCAGGGGATACCGGCGGTGAAGGGCGCACCGCCGGGCGCGATGGCGGTTGCGCCGAATGCGGCCGTGGTCGTGGCGCCGCCGCTGCCGGTGCCCGCACCTGCTGCCCAACCCCGGCCCGTGCGGGTGGTCGTGCCGCCGATCCGGCGCGTCAGGCCCGTCACGCCGCCGTTGCCGTTTGCGACAGCGGGCACATCGGGTGGTGCTGCAAAGGCGGCATCGGCGGCCAAGTCCCGCGCGCGCGGGACACTGAAGGCCAAATCGAAGACGGCACGCTGACGGCCCGGCGCTGCGACCGCCGTGTTGGTGCGGCGGCCGTGGCGTGATTGGCCGGGGTCAGGTGAACCGTTGCCCGGCTCGGGGGCTCAGAGCCACGCCATATGGCCCTTGCGCAGCACCAGGATGCGGTCCTGAGGCACTTCGAGCTGGACCGTTGTCGCGCCGTCGAGGCCCAGGATCTCGGCGCGCAGCGTGCGGCTGACGCCGCCATGGGAGGCGACGATGGTGTCGCGCTCAACGGAGGCGAGCCACTCAGATGTCCGTGCCATCAGGTCGGCGTAGCTTTCCCCGTCGCGCGGACGCCAGCGGAAGGGATCGCGGGCGCGCGCGGCGACGCTGTCGGGATCGATGGCGGGCAGTTCGCTTGAAAGCTGGCCTTCCCAATGGCCGTAGTTGACCTCGATCAGGCGCTCGTCAAAGCGAAAGCCGTCTTCGGCGAGACCCATGGTGCGGCGCACGATCTGCATCGTCTCGCGGGCCCGGGAGAGGCGGCTTGCCACGTAGTCGAGCGCTGCGGGGTCCGGGAGATGGCGGGCGAGCGCCTCGCCGTTGCGCAATGCCTGTCCGCGGCCGACGTCGTTCAAGGGAATGTCGCGCTGCCCCTGGTAGCGGGCGGCTGCGTTCCAGTCGGTCTGACCGTGACGAATGAAATAGATGGTGATGTCCGCACGCATGATCGTACCGGTCAGACCTTGAGCAGGAGCTTGCCGAAGTTGCCGCCCGTGTAGAGCAGATTGAGGACGTCGGGGAAAGCGTCGATGCCGTCCTGGCGGATATCCTCGGTCAGGGCCAACTTGCCCGCGCCGACCCACTGCGCGAGCGTTTGGCGGGCCTCAGGGAAGCGCTGGCGCCAGTCGCCCACGATCATGCCCTGCATTTTCAGCCTCTGGGTCAGCACGCAGCGGATGTTGCGCGTGCCGGGCGGCGGGGCGACATGGCCGAAGCCGGAGATGAGGCCGCAGATCGCGATGCGGCCGAAGGTGTTCATCAGCGGCAGGATGGCGTCGAGGACCTCGCCGCCGACGTTTTCGAAGTCGGCGTCGATGCCTTTCGGACAGGCCGCGGCGAGATCCTCGGCGAGGCGACCGGCCTTGTAGTCGACGGCGGCGTCGAAGCCGAGCCGCTCGGTCAGGTGCCGGCACTTGTCGGGTCCGCCGGCAACGCCGACGACGCGCGCGCCGGCATGCTTCACCATCTGGCCGACGAGGGAGCCGACCGCGCCGGAGGCGGCGGTGACCACGACGGTCTCGCCGGCTTTGGGCTGCAGCACCTCCTCGACGCCGAAGTAGGCGGTCAGCCCGGTCATGCCGAGGCCGCCGATCCAGCTCGGCAGGTGCGCGATCGACAGGTCCGCGCGCTGAAGGTGACGGGCTTCGGCGACGGCGTAGCGCTGAATGCCGAGGACGCCGGTGACGGGATCGCCGGGCTTGAAGTCCGGCGCGCGCGAGACGTCGACGGTGCCGGCAGCGTAGCCGCGCATGACCGCGCCGAGTGGCACGGGGGGCATGTAGGAGTTCGCGTCGGTCGCCCAACCGCGCATGGCCGGGTCGAGCGAGACGTAGTCGATCTTGACGCGGACCTCTCCGTCCATGGGCTCAGTCAGCGGTGCGTCGTCGATGGCGAAGTCGGCCCTTTGGAACGGACCGACCGGCCGGCGGATGAGCTTGACCTGGCGGTTGGTCTGCGGCGAGCGCGCCATGGTGTGTGTCCTTTGTCGACGGTGGCGTCCTTCCTAGCCGGGGGGGCGCGGAGCGACAAGGTGAGCGTGGGTCGTCGCATGCGGCGGTGAGGCGCGTGGGGGCAGGCTGGACGGTATGGGGGCGCGCGACGGGGCGTCACGCGAGAGGCCAGCTCAGGGTGATCGGCTCAGGATGGTCAGTTCAGGGTGTCAGCTCAGGGCGCGGCCTTGGCGACGAAGCAGTCGACCTGCTGGCGGCGCAACGCGGTGCAGGTGCGGGCGGCCGCGCCGGCATCGAAGCCGGCGTAGCGTGCGCGATAGAGCGTCTTGCCGGCCTGCTGGACAGGGACGGCGAGCGGCTGGTAGGCGCCGAGCAGGTCGGCGGCGCGGGCGCGCACGGCGGCCAGCTGGCGCTCGGCTTCGGGAGCGGAGCCATAGGCGCCGATCTGGACGTGGTAGCCGCCGTCACGCAACGAGGGGCGGGCGGCCGGCTCGGGCGTGCGGGCGGGTCTCAGTCCGAGCGCAGAGGGGGGTGCGAAGCGGCCTGCGGCCGGTGTCGGGCGCGTGTCGTGCCCGGCGAGTGCGAGCGCTTGTGCCTGCAGGGTCGAGGGTGGTGCGCCAAGCCCCGGCGGCGGGATCACCATCGCGTTGCCGGGCTCGGAAGCGCGCAGTGCAGCGGGGGGCGCAGTGTCGGCCTCGCTGACTGGAAGGCGCGCAAACTGGGCGGCGCCATTGGGCGTCATGACGTTGGATTTGGCGACGATGGTCTCGTTGCGTGGCCGGGACGCCGTGCGTGCGCGGTGGGCGGCGAGCACATCGATCGGGCGCACGCGCGCCAGGGAGATCGTTGCTGGCGCGGCGGCCGCAACGGGCGCGGCTTCGGGGCGGGCTGGCATGGGCGGTGCGATGGTCGGAGCCGTTTGGCCGCGCGCCAGCTCGACGGGCGGCTCCAGGGCTGGGCGCTGTGGCAATGCGGGGGCGGCCTGTGCGATGCGCTGTCGCCCGGCCCGTGCAGGCCGGGGAACGGCGGTGGCGACGAGCGCGGGCTTGCGTGTCTTAACGGGTGCGGCTTTGCGCAGGGCCATGGCGAGCAGCGCACGCATGCGGGCATCGCGTGCGGACGCGCGCGAGCCGCCGAAGACGGCGCCGACGACGTGCCGGCCATCGCGCCGCACGGAGGCGACGAGGTTGAAGCCGGAGGCGCGCGTGTAGCCGGTCTTGATGCCCTCGGTGCCCGCGAAGTTGAACAGGAGCGTGTTGTGGTTGCGGTAGGTCTTGCCGGCGTAGCTGAAGCGCCGCGTGGCGAATTGGCGGTAGTGCCGGGGAAACGTGTCCTGCAAGCTCAGCGCCAGCTTAATCATATCGCGGGCGGTGGTGAGCTGCTCTTCGTCGGGCAGGCCGGAGGCATTGCGGAACGTTGTGCTCTTCATGCCGAGCTGATGGGCGCGCTCGGTCATAAGGGCTGCGAAGCGGCGCTCGCTGCCAGCGATATGCTCGGCCACCGCGACGGCGATGTCGTTGGCCGATTTCGTAATCAGCGACTTCACCGCGTCTGCGACGCTGATCGTGTCGCCAGGCTCGAGGCCCAGTTTGGACGGTGGCGTGGCGGCTGCATTGGCACTGATCGGGATGCGCGAGGCGTAGCCGAGCTTGCCGCGTTCGATCTGCTCAAAGACCATATAGAGCGTCATCATCTTGGTCAGCGAAGCGGGAAAGCGGGGCGCGTCGGCGGCGCTGTCGTGGAGGACGGCCCCGGTGTTGGCGTCGACCACGATGGCGGCATGGCGGGGGGCGGCGTGTGCGGGGACGAGGCTGGCAAGGGCGAACAGCAGGCCGGCGAGAATAGGTGTCCAGGGCCGGCCACGGGCAACGGCGCGCGTTGCCGCCAAGCCCCCGCTCGTCGGTTTATCACCGGCCCCATTCGCGATGCCGGTCTGGGGTATACGCTCGACCTGACCGTAGTCCATAACGCCTGCCGTTCCCTGCGTCCGCGGCAAATCCGGGTGTTCCTCGCGCGCTGGTGCGGGGCCGGTTGGACCGTCGGACCGATCTGGCCTGTTGCCGCTGCTGGTTTGGGCCCCCCGAGCGGCGTGTCATGGCCGGTGTTCAGGGATCACCTCAATGGGGCGGCTTTTGGGCCTCGATCTAAGGAGTGATCCTAGTCTCCGGGGGCTTCAGACTGGTTAATGCCCGATCAGCGGGCATTGCAGGATGCAAAAAAATATTGCAGTCGCGATAGGGAAGCGCCATAGTGTGCAGCGCAGCATAAGGCCGCGATGATCGCTGCGCTGCCGTAAGATCCGGCCGGGGAACGCGATCCACGCACCCTTCCGCCGCGTTATTCCGCACAATGATTGAAAGCGTGAAAAGGCCCAGCCCATGATGAAAAACTTCGACGACCTGCAGAAGATGAACCAGACCGGCATGGACGCCGCGATGAAGGTGTTCGGAGACTGGAACAAGAACTGGCAGGCCATTGCCGCCGAGATGACCGACTATTCGAAGCGGTCGTTCGAAGAGGGTACGTCGACCTTCGAGAAGCTGCTCACTGCCAAGTCGATGGAGCAGGCCTTCGAGATCCAGTCGTCCTTTGCCAAGCGCGCCTACGACGACTACATGCAACAAATGACCAAGATCGGCACCCTCTATGCGGACCTCGCCAAGGAGGCCTATCGGCCCATGGAACGCATGATGAATCAGGGCGGGCGCTGAGCCGGATGGTTATCGATGGCGGCGCCGGGGTACCGGACCGCCACGGTCTGCCGGCCAGGGGATCGCGCTTGTGGGGCTCGGCGGATCGCCGGGCCTTTTTTGTGTCGTGATGCGTTGCCACATTAGCGTCGAGGCGGCCGGTGGCGAGGGGCTCCCGACACTCAGCAATCAGCGAGGCCACGTCCGAGCGGGCGTTTGCAGGCGTCGCGGAGTTGCGTCACAATTGTCGGTGCGCCGGCGTGTCGGCTCCTGTCGGAGACGCGGCCGGTTCAGCCAAGAGCGAGAAACGGGTCGGCCGAGAGGCAGTGTGCGATGGCGGGACGTCAGATGATCACGGGGATGGCAGGCGGCGGCAAGGGGCCGGGGCGTGAAGGCGGCTCGGGCCGCGACGGCGATGGCGAAGGCAAGACGGGCCTTGTCACGAAGACGCGTCCGAAGACCAAGAAGCCGAACCTCTACAAGGTGCTGCTGCTCAACGACGACTACACGCCGATGGAGTTCGTCGTGCACGTGCTGGAGAAGTTCTTCCAGAAGGGGCGGGAGGAGGCGACGCGGATCATGCTGCATGTCCATCACAAGGGCGTCGGCATCTGTGGCGTCTACACGTACGAGGTCGCGGAGACCAAGGTGACGCAGGTCATGGATTTTTCGCGTCAGCATGGTCATCCTCTACAGTGCACCATGGAAAAGGAGTAGGTTCGAACGTGCCATCATTCTCGCAAAGTCTCGAAGCTGCGCTTCACCGTGCGCTCGAGTTCGCCAACGAGCGCCATCACGAGTACGCGACGCTGGAGCATCTGCTGCTCGCGCTGATCGACGACCGCGACGCTGCCGCCGTCATGCGCGCGTGCAACGTCGATCTCGATCAGCTGCGCAGGCGCATCACGGCCTATCTCGACAACGAGCTCGGCGCGCTGGTCATGAGCGGCTCGGCGGAGGCCCAGCCGACGACGGCGTTCCAGCGGGTCATTCATCGCGCCGTCGTGCACGTGCAGTCCTCGGGCCGCGAGGAGGTGACGGGCGCCAACGTGCTGGTCGCGATCTTCGCGGAGCGCGAAAGCCATGCCGCGTTCTTCCTGCAGGAGCAGGAGATGACGCGCTTCGACGCGGTGCAGTACATCTCGCATGGCATCGCCAAGCGGCCGGGCATGTCGGAGCCGCGCTCGGTGCGCGGCGTCGACGAGGAGGAAGGGCAGTCGGGCGCGGCGGAGGGCGAGAAGAAGTCCGGCCAGGACGCGCTCAACACCTACTGCGTCAACCTCAACAAGAAGGCGCGCGACGGCAAGATCGATCCGCTGATCGGCCGCGAGCCGGAGGTGCTGCGCACGATCCAGGTGCTGTGCCGCCGCCAGAAGAACAATCCGCTGTTCGTCGGCGATCCCGGCGTCGGCAAGACCGCGATCGCGGAAGGGCTGGCGCGCAAGATCATCAAGGGCGAGGTGCCCGAGGTGCTCAAGGGCTGCGACGATCTTCTCGCTCGATATGGGCGCGCTGCTCGCCGGCACGCGCTATCGCGGCGACTTCGAGGAGCGGCTCAAGGCGGTCATGAAGGAGATCGAGAACTATCCCGGCGCGATCCTGTTCATCGACGAGATCCACACCGTGATCGGCGCCGGCGCGACGTCGGGCGGCGCGATGGATGCCTCCAACCTGCTGAAGCCGGCGCTGCAGTCGGGCACGGTGCGCTGCATCGGCTCGACCACGTACAAGGAGTACCGCCAGCACTTCGAGAAGGACCGCGCGCTGGTGCGCCGGTTCCAGAAGATCGACGTGAAGGAGCCGACGATCGAGGACTCGATCGAGATCCTGAAGGGTCTGAAGCCCTACTTCGAGGAGTTCCACAAGCTCAAGTACACCAACGACGCGATCAAGTCGGCGGTGGAGCTGTCGGCGAAGTACATCCACGACCGCAAGCTGCCCGACAAGGCAATCGACGTGATCGACGAGACGGGCGCCAGCCAGATGCTGGTGCCGGAGGGCAAGCGCAAGAAGAAGATCAGCGTCAAGGAGGTCGAGGCGACCGTCGCGACGATGGCGCGGATCCCGCCGAAGACCGTGACGAAGTCGGACGCGGAGGTGCTCGGCAATCTCGAGAAGGACCTCAAGCGTCTGGTGTTCGGCCAGGACAAGGCGATCGAGGCGCTGTCGGCGGCGATCAAGCTCGCGCGTGCGGGTCTGCGCGAGCCGGAAAAGCCGATCGGCTGCTATCTGTTCTCCGGCCCGACCGGCGTCGGCAAGACGGAGGTCGCCAAGCAGCTTGCCGCGCTGATGGGTGTGGAGCTGTTGCGCTTCGACATGTCCGAATACATGGAGAAGCACACGGTTTCGCGGCTGATCGGTGCGCCGCCGGGATATGTCGGCTTCGACCAGGGCGGGCTTCTGACCGACGGCGTCGACCAGCATCCGCACTCCGTGCTGCTGCTCGACGAAATCGAGAAGGCGCATCCGGATCTGTTCAACATCCTCCTGCAGGTGATGGACCACGGCAAGCTGACGGACCACAACGGCAAGTCGGTCGACTTCCGCAACGTCATCCTCATCATGACGACGAACGCGGGTGCCTCCGATCTCGCCAAGCCGCCGATGGGCTTCAATCGCGGCAAGCGGGAGGGTGAGGACACGGACGCGGTCAACAAGCTGTTCACGCCGGAGTTCCGCAACCGTCTCGATGCGGTCATCGCGTTCGCGGGCCTGCCGCCGGAGGTCATCGAGAAGGTGGTCGAGAAGTTCATCTTCCAGCTGGAGGCGCAGCTTGCCGATCGCGGCGTGACGATCGAGTTGACGCCGGACGCGACGAAGTGGATCGGCGAGATCGGCTACGACGAGAAGTTCGGCGCGCGGCCGCTGGCGCGCGTCATCCAGGAGCACATCAAGAAGCCGCTGGCCGACGAGCTGCTGTTCGGCAAGCTCGAGCATGGCGGGACGGTCAAGATCGGACTGGATGGCGAGGGGCTGGAGCGCAAGCTGACGTTCGAATACTTGCCGGCTGATCCGTCCAAGAAGGCTAAGGCGCGCGACGACGAGGACGACGACGGCGACGATGCGGGCGACGAGGAGGCCGAGCCCAAGGCGCTTGTCGATACCGCGCCACGGCGCGCCGCGTTGCCGGGGCCGAAAGACAAGAAGGAGCCCAAGCCGCGCGGTGGTAATTCCGGCTCGGGATCGGGTGCGGTGCCGAGCGTGCCGCGCCGGCCGGGCAACAAGGACGAGTGAGTCGCGCTCGCGCTTACGCGCCGGCATCGAAGCAGGTGCGGCCATGAACGTTACAACGGCCGCCGCGAGGCGGCCGTTGCCGTTTTTGGGGGGCGGGGGTAGGCCCGCGCGCACTGCAGGCCGGCCAGTGGCCCGTCAGTGGACCTGTCAGTGGGCTTTCACATCGGGCGGATCAGTCCGTGTGCGGGCTGGCGACGATGCGCGTCCAGGCGGTGGCGAGCGTAGACGTGGGGGTGGCGAGACGCCATGCCGGATCGGCGCGCAGGTCCAGCCAGGTCTGGTGATCGCGCGGGCCGGCCGCCCCGAACTCGTGCAGCAGCATGTGATGGGCGCCATCGTCGGGCGTGCGCTCCATGGTCAGGTAGCGGCGCACGCGGTTGAGCCCCGGCACCTTTGCGCAGGCCGGCAGATAAACGTCGGTGAGCCAAGTGTTGAAGCGCGGCACGTCCTTTTCGGCCAGTGCCAACCGATCGACGACGAGGATGGGGCCGAAGCCGGCTGCGGGCGATCCGCTATCGGCCGCGGCGCGATGCTCGGGGCCGACCCACGTCAGGGTTGCGCGGTCGAGGTCGAGGAAGCGGGTGTGGAAATCCTTGTCGCGCTGGTCCCGGTTTTCGCGCAGGCGCTGATAGGGGGCGCCGTAGAGATGGCCGAGGGCCGGCGCCTCGTAGAGCGTCAGATAGCGGTGCGCCGTCGCGTCTGCGTTCGCGTCCCCGCCCAGCCGATCGTAGCTCGCGCAGGCGGGGAAGCCGATGGCGCGGCGGGCCGGGAACATGTCCTCGATCAGCCAGGCGCGAAAGCCCTCGTGCCATTGGGGCTCGAGATTGCAGAAGAGGGCGAGGAGGCCTGTGCCGCCTGCGGGCGCGGATCTCAGCATGGGGCTTTTCTGGTCGTGATGCGATCGTGGGGCAAAGGAGGCCTGTCGCGGCGTTTTCGTCAAGGGCATCCGTGTGCCGACGTCGGCGGGGGGTGGCTTGCCAGGCTTCGTCCGTCGGCGGTATCTCGTGGCCTGGGGTGGGGCCGATGGTGCGGGGCCGCCGCCGCGGGTGCAGGTACGCTTCGGGTGAGGTACGGCACGATGCGAGACTGGCTGATGGGATTTGCCACGCGAACCGATCACTGGCCATCGTTGCCGTGCACGGCGGACGTGTCGATCCGGCGTGCGCAGCCGCGCGACATCGAGGCGCTGCACGACATGCTGGTTGCAACGTGGCACGCGACCTACGACGGGTGGATCGGCGCGGAAGCCGTGGCCGAGATCAGCGCGCGTTGGCATTCGCGCGAGCGCTTGATGGGCGAGACGGCGCTGGCCGATGCGGTTTTCCTGCTGGCCACGACGCGGCAGGGCCGGCCGCGGGCTTGGTCGCGCGAGGCGATCATAGGGACCGCCTTTGCCTCTCGCGTCGCGGCGCCGCTGGCCGGTGTTCAGCCGGTGGCCGGAACGGGCTCGCTAACTGCGGCTCGACCCACTGTCGCTTCTGCCCGCCCGTCGTCAACCTGCGAACCCGTCGTGGTCGATGGCACTGAGGCGCCCGTGATCGTGGAGATTGGGCGTCTTTACGTGGCGCGGGGCGTGCAGGGGCGGGGCATCGGGCGCCAACTGCTCGGCGTAGCATGCGCGGCGTTCGTGGACGCCACGCACTTTCGCCTCGACGTCGATCCGCGCAATCGGCGCGCGATCGCGTTTTATGCCCGCCACGGCTTCGTCGTCACCGGCGAGGGCGAGGACTGCGGCGGCTCGGGGCTGCCGCATCTGGTGATGGAGCGGGCTCAGCCGCGCAAGCCGGCGGGTTCCGTCAATAGCGCCGGATGAGGGCGACGAGCCGTCCCTGGATGTCGACCTGGTCGGGCCCGAAGATGCGCGTTTCGTAATTCGGGTTCGCGGCCTCCAGCGCGACAGCGGCGCCGCGCTTTCTCAGGCGCTTCAGCGTCGCTTCCTCCTTCTCGACGAGCGCCACGACGATGTCGCCGTTCTCCGCAGAATCGGCGCGCCGGATGATGACGAGGTCGCCGTCGTGGATGCCGGCATCGATCATCGAATCGCCTCGCACCTCGAGTGCGAAATGCTCGCCGTTCGTGAGCAGATCCGGCGAACAGGCGATGTCATGGCTGTGAGACTGGATGGCGCTGATTGGCACGCCGGCGGCGATGCGCCCCATCACCGGAACGGAGACGGTGCGGCTGTCGATGACGGTCGACGAGGGCAGGTCGAGGTTTGCCGCCGCGCGCGGCCGGCTGCCTTCGATGACGCTCGGCTGGAAGCCGGCTGGCTTGCGACCGGCAGGGCTTTCGGCGGTGTTCTCGGGCAGCTTGATCACCTCCAGCGCGCGGGCGCGGTGGGGTAGGCGGCGGATGAAGCCGCGCTCTTCCAAGGCGGTGATGAGGCGGTGAATACCCGATTTCGACTTCAGGTCCAGCGCGTCCTTCATCTCGTCGAAGGACGGGGGGACGCCCGTTTCCTGCAAGCGCTCGTGCACGAAGAGCAGGAGCTCTTTCTGTTTCTGGGTCAGCATGGGCCCTCCGCCCGTCGCCGGACCATGCCGGCATGTGTCAGTCGATACGCGGCCTGTCGTTGGCCGGACAAATCATGAACATACGCTAGCCGTTCCCGCCGCGTTCCGCAAGGGGCAAGTTCATCCTTTCAAAAATCCAGTGCCAAGATGTCCACCTCGGCGCCTTCGGGGAGCGCGGGCGCGTGCGGGGGGCGCACGATGATGCCGGTCGACTGGGCCAGCGGCGACAGCAGCGAGCTGTCCTGAGAGCGGATGGTCGAGGCTGTCGGCAGCGCGCCGCCGGTGCCGGGGGCGACGATCGCGCGCATGTAGTGCTGGCGGATCTGGTTGGCGGGCAGCGCATGGGCAAGGCGCGCCCGTGTTGTGATCGGGGCCGCGTCGGGCCGCGCCAGCAGGCGTTCAATGAGCGGCACGACGAAGACGCGCGTGCAGATCAGCGAGGAGACGGGGTTGCCCGGCAGGCCGAGGACGCGCTGCGATCCCAGGCGGCCGAACATCAGAGGCTTGCCCGGCCGCATCGCGATCTTCCAGAAATCGAGCGCCAGGCCGCGGGCCGCAAGTGCGGGGCCGACCAGATCGTGATCGCCGACTGAGGCGCCGCCGATGGTGACGAGGATGTCGGCGCCGTCGGCTTGGGCGATGCGGACGTCGAGGTCGGCGCGGGTGTCCCGGGCGATGCCGAGATCGCGGACTTCGGCGCCGGCGCCGCGCACCATGGCCGCGATGCCGTAGGCGTTGGAGCACACGATCTGGTCGGGGCCCGGCCGCGTGCCGGGTGTGACGAGTTCGTCGCCGGTGGCGAGGATCGCAACGAGTGGCCGGCGGCGCACGGGGATCGTGCCGTGGCCCATGGCGGCGGCGAGCGTGACCTGGCGCACACCCATCAATGTGCCCGGCTGCAACAGCTCCTGGCCTTCGGTGAAGTCGAAGCCCTTCTTGCGGATATGCGCGCCATCGGGCGTGCCTTCGGTGACGCACGACGACGTCGCCGTCACGCGTCGTGTTCTCCTGGATGACGATGGCGTCCGCGCCGTCGGGGACCGGGGCGCCGGTGAAGATGCGCACGGTCTGGCCGGCGTCGACGCGACCGTGGAAGCCGTGGCCTGCGGCGGACTGGCCGAGCACTTTCAAGCGTGCCGGCAGCGTGGCGACATCGGCGGCACGCACGGCATAGCCGTCCATGGCCGAGGCATCGAACGGGGGCTGCGTCAGGGTGGCGGCGAGCGGGGCGGCGAGCGTGCGCCCCGCGGCCTCGGCGATCGCGACGTCCTCGGCCGGGGTGGGCTCGACGTCCGACAGGATCCGGGCGAGCGCGTCGTCGACGGGCAGCAGCGCCATGTCAGCCTCCGTCCGCCGATACGGCGTCGACGCGGTAAGTGCCCGAGCGTCCGCCGGTCTTCTCCAGCAGCCGGATACCGTCGATGCGCATGGCTTTGTCGGCGGCCTTGAGCATGTCGTAGATGGTCAGGCACGCGACCGACACGGCTGTCAGCGCCTCCATCTCGACGCCCGTCTGGCCGGATACCTTGACCTCGGCGGTGATGCGGATGCCGGTTGGCGCGTGGGTCGGCTGGAAGGTCACGGAGGCCTTGGGACAGCGCCAGGGGGTGGCAGAGCGGGATCAGCTCGTGCGTGCGCTTGGCGGCCATGATGCCGGCGATGCGGGCGGTGGCGAGAACGTCGCCTTTCTTGGCCGCGCCCGTCTCCACCAGCGCCAGCGTGGCGGGCGCCATGGCGACAAAGCCTTCTGCGACGGCGGTCCGGCTGGTCGTGGCCTTGTCGGAGACGTCGACCATGCGCGCGGCGCCGGTCTCGTCGATATGGGAAAGCGTGGTCATGTCCTATCCGATACCACGAGCGCGGCGCGTTGGGGACACCCAGCGGCGTGGAAAGGTTTCGCGCGGCGCCCCTGCCTGGAACCGGATCGGGTGCCGCCGCCGATGCCGAGATCAGCGTTGTCGCGGGGGCGGCAGGGGCCTATCCTGCTTAAGTCTCGAAACTGCAACAGGAGCTTGTCATGGCTGACAAACTCGGGATCGGCTCGGTGTTTCCGACGATGACCGTCTCCACGACGGATGGTCGTTCGGTGACACTGCCCTCCGGTCTCGCCAGCACGTACAAAGTGATCCTCTTCTACAGAGGGCACTGGTGACCCTACTGTCGCCGGCAGTTGGTCGGCTACAAAGATCTCGCCGCAGAACTCGCGGCAAATGATGTCTCGGTCCTTCCCGCCAGCGTCGATCCCATCGACAAGGCCAAAGAGGTTGCAGACGAGATCGGCATGCCCGTCGGCTACGGTGTGACACGGGCGATTGCGGATCAGCTCGGCTCGTGGTGGGAGGAGCGGCGGCAGATCATCCAGCCGTCGGAGTTCATCGTCGGGCCCGGCGACAAGGTGCTCGCGGCGAGCTATTCGGATGGCCCGGTCGGCCGCCTGCTCGCACACGACGCACTGGCGCTTGTCAAGTTCGTCGCCTCGCGCAAGTGAGCTTCGCGCATGCGAGGCACGGAACGGCAATATGGAGCGGCTTCGGCATCGTCGGAGCCGCTCTCTTCTTTTCCGGCGGTTTGGGGTTTCGCTGACGCGAACCGGCTGCCGCCGGACCGCTCGAGGGGCGCCCCCGAAACCCGTTTCTTTTTTAATTCTGCACGCGCTCGGCAATCGCGAGAATGCGGTGCATGTCGCGCAGGACGGGCTTCTCGATCAGCTTGCCGTCGATGACGACGAGGCCGGTGTCGGCCTTCGCAAACGTGTCGATGACGCGGTGTGCGTGCGCGATCTGGGCGGCGCTCGGCGTGAATACCTCGTTCAGCGCGGCGATCTGCTTGGGGTGGATCGAGCCCTTGCCGCTGTAGCCGAGATCGCGGACCAACTCAGCCTCGCGCTTCATGCCGTCGGGATCGTTCAGATCGAGATAGGGCACGTCGATGACATCGAGCCCCGCGCTTGCCGCCGCATGTACCACGCGCGAGCGGGCATAGAGCAGCGGCTCGTAGGCGTTGCGGCATCTGAGTTCCGCCGCCATGTCGACGCCGCCGAAGAACAAGGCGTCGATGCGCGGGCTCGCGCGAGCGATGTCGTGAACGGCTTCGAGGCCGGCGTTCGTCTCGATGATGATGTGCAGCCGGCAGGCGTGGCCGCGCTCGGTCAGCAGCCCATCGAGCCACTGGATCTCGTCGGGTGTCCTGACCTTGGGCAGCATCAGCGCGGGCGGCGGCGTGTTCGTCTTCAGGATCGCGGTGACGTCGGCGAGGCCGAAGGGATCGCGCAGGCAGTTGATCCGCACGATGCGCTCGACGCCATCGTCGGCTTGCGGGGTCTCGAACAGCGCCAGCGCCTTGCCGCGAGCCTCGTCCTTGTCCTTGGGTGCGATGCCGTCCTCCAGCTCCACGCACACGATGTCGGCGCCGGATGCCAGCGCCTTGGGGAACATCTCTGGCTTCAAGCCCGGCGAGAAGATGAAGCTGCGGCGCGGGCGGATGGCGCGGTCGGTGGTGGTCATGGCTGATGCTCTGTTGTCATATGGATCGCGGCACTTTTTCGCTGCGAGAGCTGGGCGTTTGCCCCGTGCCCCAACCGGGAGGAGACCTTTCGGGCCCTCCGACTTTTTCTAGTTTCCCAACAACGCCTTCGTTGCGGCTGTCACGTCGTCCTGACGCATCAGGCTTTCGCCGACGAGGAAGGCGTTGACGCCGGCGGCCTTGAGGCGGGCAATGTCGGCGGGCGTGAAGATGCCGCTCTCGCCGATGACGATGCGGTCCTTCGGTACGCGGGGCGCGAGCCGCTCGGTGGTGGCGAGCGTGGTTTCGAAGGTCTTCAGGTTGCGGTTGTTGATGCCGATGAGGCGGCAGGGCAGCGCCAGCGCGCGGTCGAGCTCGGCGTCGTCGTGCACCTCGACGATGGCGTCCATGCCCCAGTCGGCGGCGGCGGAGGCGAGGTCGCGCGCGGTTTGATCGTCCACCTGTGCCATGATGATCAGGATGCAGTCGGCGCCCCAACCGCGCGCCTCGACCACCTGGTAGGTATCGAGCATGAAGTCCTTCCTCAGGCACGGCAGCCGGCAGGCGTGATGGGCGGCTGTCAGGAACGCCGGTGCGCCCTGGAAGGACGGCCCGTCGGTCAGGATGGAGAGGCAGGTCGCCCCGCCCGCCTCGTAAGCCCTGGCAAGCGCTGGGGGATCGAAATCGGCGCGGATCAGACCCTTGGACGGCGAGGCCTTCTTGATCTCGGCGATCAGGGCGGGCTGGCCGGCCGCGATTCTGGCGGCCATGGCGTCCGCGAAGCCGCGGGTGCGGCCGAACGATCGGGCGTATTCCGCCATCACCTGCAGGGGGGTGCGTTCCTTGGCGGCGGCGATCTCTTCGCGCTTGTATTTCGTGATCTTGTCGAGGATGTCGGACATGAGCCTTCCCTTTGAGCGCCGGACCATACGACAGGCCGGCGGGGAAGGGCTAGGGTCGGCGTTTCGATGCGGGGAGCGGGCGGGAAGCGCCTTTCGGCGCTTGGGGGCCGGTCCCGTGCCCCCTGCTGGCGGGACACCCGCCAGACCACCCGTTTTTGGGGGACGATTTGTAGGTGCTGGCTCCTCGGGTCGCGAGGCGCTATGAGGGGGCCAACCCATCAGCAGACTTGAGGACCACGCTCATGAAAAGCCTCGCCAAGGGCAAGCCGTGCATCATCACCGTCGCCATCACGGGCTCGGTGCCGACCAAGAAGGACAACCCGGCCGTGCCTGTGACGGTCGCCGAGCAGATCGAATTCGACGCACGCGTCCTATGAGGCCGGCGCCTCGCTTGCGCACATCCATGTGCGCAACGACGACGGCACGGTGTCGTCCAACCCCGACCGGTTTGCGCAAGTGCAGGAGGGGTTGAAGAAGCATTGCCCCGGCATGATCATCCAGTTCTCCACGGGTGGCCGCTCCGGCGTCGGCTCGGAGCGCGGCGGCATGCTGCATCACCGGCCGGACATGGCCTCGCTCTCGACGGGATCGTGCAACTTTCCCCTGCGCATCTACGAGAACCATCCCGACCTCATCAAAGAACTCGCGGAAAAGATGAACCAGTACGACGTCAAGCCGGAGATCGAGGCGTTCGACGTCTCCATGATGTATCAGGCCGTGCGCATGTCGGAGGTGGGCCTTCTCAAGAAGCCGCTGCACGTGCAGTTCGTGCTCGGCGTGAAGAACGCGCTGCCGTGCGTGCGCCAGGTGCTCGACTTCCAGATCGCGGAATTGAAGCGTCTGCAGCCGGAGGCGACGTGGACGGCGGCGGGCATCGCGGTCCACCAGCTCGAGTGCAACCACTGGGCGCTGGAGATGGGCGGGCATTGCCGCACGGGCCTGGAAGACAACATCCGCTTCACGAAAACGGAGCTGGCCAAGTCGAACGCGCAGCTGGTGAAGCGCGTGGCGGACCTGTGCGCGGAATACGAGCGCCCGGTGGCGACGCCGAAGCAGGCGCGCGAGATGCTGGGGCTGCGCGCGGCCTGACCTTTAGAGCGGTTCGGACACGAGAAAGGGCCGGCGCGAGTGGCAGCGCGCCGGCCCTTCTCATACGCGGTGGTTCGGAGCAGCGATCGGGTGCTGTGATCTGGCCATCACCGCGCCGATCGTCGCCTTGACCTCACCGCGTCAAATGGATCGGCGACAGCGTCAGGGCGATGTCGCGGAAGGCATCGCGCAACTGGTCGCCGTTGTCGGCGAGGTACGTGTTGGCGCTGGAGCTGGCGCAGCGGCGCATGGTCTCGATCGCCTTGTCCTCGCGCAGGGCGAAGCCGACGGTGAAGACCTCGATGCCCGCGGCCTTCATGTTGTCGCAGACCTGACGCGACTGGGCGTCAGACAGGCCGTTCATGGCGCCGTGACCGTTCTCGCGCGTGGCAATGCCGGCCGCGTCGTACTGGAGATTGTATTCGCCATCGGTCATCAGTACGGCGACCTTCTTGACGCTCTTGTCGGCGTAGCTGGCAGGCGTGCTGGCGGAGGGCCAGATGCCGGACCAGTTGGGCGACAGCAGGTACCAGGTCCAGGCAGTGCCGATGTGCCCGGCGGTCCAGCCGCTGGCGCGCAGGTCGTCGATGGTGTCGACCAGCTTCGCGCGGTTGGCGGTCAGGGGGACGATCTCGGCGCCGGGATTGCACGAGCCGTCGCGGGTGTAGACCGGGCCGACCTTGTCGTTGCCGACGGGGGCGATGTCGGTGTAGGCGCCATTTCCGTCACGTTCGGACACGCACGGAGACAGCTTGTAGGTCTTCCAGCGGCCTTCGTTGTCCTGGAAGCGGGACGTGGAGGGGCGTTGGCCACGCACGTCGGTCAAGACGTTGCCGGGGCGAACGGCGTCGGAGAAGGGTGCGAGCGCCACGCGGGTGCCGTCACGGCCGTCGCGGACGAGGATGTTGACGAGATCCTTGGCTGCGGCCTGGAGGTCGGCGAGCTTGTTGCCAGACATCGACGTCGTGACGTCGAGCATCACGGAGACCTCCAGCTTGCTGCGGTTGGCATTGCCTTGGGACATCGTCGCGGAGGCGTACTCGGCGCCGGAGACGTCGAGGAGCGGCAGACGATCGATCTTGGCGAGCGCCAGGAAGGTGGTGGCGATATAGGCCGCGCCGCGCGCGCTGACGCCCTTGCCGTCCTCGCCGACGCTGAAGGTGATGGTGTCGTCGAGGATCTTGAACCGCTTGTCGGTGTTGGCGCGGTAGTAGCTCTGGGCGACAGCCAGGGCGGCGCCCGGAGCGTCGATGTCGATCTGGAGCTGGCGGGTGGCGGCCAGGACAGCGGCATCGATGGCGGCCTTGGTCACGGAGCGGGCCTGCAGCCAGCGTCCGATGTCGACGGCGCCACCGATCGACAGCACCATGGCGGAGACGAGGAAAGCGAACACTGGCACGACGCTGCCCGCGCTGTCGCGGCGGAAGCGGGCGAGGGTCGGCGACGGGCGCCGGGTGTGGGCGTGGGGACGTTCGCAAGTGGGCTTGGGCAATGTGGGCACGCTAACCTCCGTGAAACGATATTTGTTTGTGTTTTTCAGAAAAACGCGGATGCAGCGATTAACGCTAGACGATTCAATTTTTGCAGTTTTTGTTTCTCTAAAATCATCGACGGCATTTTTCTAGAATTCTTTTCAAGGCCGGGACATCCAATCTAACTTATTGAAATATATGGTTCGATGTGTCTGTGTGCGGCTGTGCCGCAATGAGGCAATGGAGGAATTCCGACGTTCGTCCGTTTAGGGATCGAGTGAACGGCTCATGCGTGTCCGTCGTGGCGCCGGGGGCGCCGGCGCTGTTTTTCGGGCTTGCTCCGTGCTGGAATTAAGTCTTGTGAGCTTAACGGCGCGCGTTGCAGTGCAGCGCGATCGTCACATCATGCGTCAGGCGCAAACCGTTCATTGACGCTGCAGAACGGTGACGGCTTCCAGATGCGGGGTGAAAACGAACTGGTCGACCGGTGTCACCGTGCGGATTCGGTAGCCGGCATCGACCAGAATGCGTACGTCGCGGGCGAGCGTGGCGGGATTACAGGAGACGGCGACGACGACGGGCACCTTGGCACGCGCGATGGCGGCGGTTTGCTCCTTTGCGCCTGCGCGCGGGGGGTCGTAGACGACGGCGTCGAGGCCTTTCAGCTCCTGGGGCGCGAGCGGCTCGCGAAAGAGGTCGCGCACCTTCGTCTCGATATTGCGAAGGCCTTGCGCGTGGCGACGGGCCTCATCGAGGGCTGCGACGGCCGTCTTGTCGCTGTCGACGGCCAACACCTCGGCGCGACGGGCCAGCGGGAACGTGAAGGTGCCCAGGCCACAGAAGAGATCGGCGACCCGCTTTGCACGGCCGATGCCCTGCGCGACGAGGTCGGCCAGTATCGCTTCGGCCTCGGGTACCGCTTGCAGGAAGGCGGACGAGGGAATGGCGACCGGAACGCCTGCGAATTTCAGTGTCGGTGCGGCGAGCAGGGCGACTGGATCGGCGTCGACGGTGACGCGGGCGAAGCGTGCGGCCTGCGCGTGCCGGGCGATTTCGGCGCGTGCGACGGCCGACAGCTTGGCACGCCCGGTCTCGAGTGCGACGTCGAGGCCGGTATCGGTGGCGGTGACGAGTAGGCGGCCGCCGATGCCGTCGGGCACGGCGAGGCGCGCGATGTCGCGCAGGGCAGGCAGCGCATCGACGATCTCGGGCGTGAGCACCGGGCACTCGGTCATGTCGACCAGCGCGTGCCGGCCCTCCTCGCGAAAGCCGATGGCGACGGTGTCGCCCTTGCGACGGACGCCGAAGACCGCGCGGCGGCGGGTGTGGAGCGGCACGATGCGGATGGGCTCAATCGACACGTTGAGGCCGCGGTGGGCAAAGGCGGTGGCGATGATGTCGTGTTTCCAGCGCCGGTAGAGGGACGGCGCCATGTGCTGTGTCTTGCAGCCGCCGCAGGCGCCGAAGTGTCGGCAGACCGGGGCGATGCGGTCGGGGGAGGCTGTTAGCAGGGCGGGTGCGCCTGCGCCGCCGATGCGCCAGCGCTCGCCGGGGAGCGCGCCCGGCACGAACAGCGGCTCGGCGTCGTTACCCGCCACGCTTTCGCCCACCGGTCCACCTTCGACCAGGCCGTCGCCTTGGGCGCCGAGGCGGGCAATCGTCACGTCGTGGTGTGCATCAGTCATGTGTGGCGCCCTCATGCCGCGCGCCGATCAGGAACTCGGTGTTGCCGTCGCCGCCGGTGATGGGCGAGGGCATACGGCCTGCGACGTGCCAGCCGGTGGCTGCGCCGAGGCACTCACCGATGCGTTCGAGCGCCTCCTGGCGTGCGGCGTCATCGCGCACGATGCCGCCCTTGCCGACGTGGGTGCGGCCGACTTCGAACTGCGGCTTGATGAGGGCCACCAGCCACGCGCCCGGCGCGGCGAGCGGCAGGACGGCGGGCAGCACCAGCGTCAGCGAGATGAAGCTGACGTCGCAGACGATGGCATCGGGGGGTGCAGCAAGATCCGCCCGCCTCAGCGTGCGCGCGTCGCGACCTTCCAGATGGGTGACGCGGGGATCGGCGGCGAGGCGCGGGTGGAGCTGGCCGTGGCCGACATCGAGGGCGGTGACGTGGGCTGCACCGCGTTCCAGCAGGACCTGTGTGAAGCCGCCGGTCGATGCGCCGACGTCGAGGGCGTGGCGGCCGGAGGGTTCAAAGCCGAAGGCATCGAGGGCGGCGGCCAGCTTGACGGCGCCGCGCGACACATGGTGGGCCTCGCTGCCTTCCAGCACGATGGTGTCGCTTGCGGCCACCATGGCTGCCGGGCGGGTTTCGCTTTTGCCGCGCACGGTGACGGCGCCGCGCGCGATCAGGTCGCGGGCGCGCGAGCGCGTCGCGACCAGCCCGCGGGCGACGAGCACCTGATCGAGGCGATGGCGTGTCTCGGTCATCGTGGTTCCGGCTTCGCGACGGGCGTTGCGCGGGATGTTAAACCCGGACGCTGGCGCGGGGATAAGAGTGGCGCCGGCAGCGGCTGTCAGGCGCGTGCGCCGGTGCCGCTTTCGCTCGCCCGACCCAACGCGGACCGGACCGCATCGACGATGCCGGCGGCCGACAGGCCCGCGCGCTCGTACATCTTCTCCGGCTTGTCGTGGTCGATGAACGTGTCGGGCAGCGTCAGCGTGCGCACCTTCAAGCCGCGGTCGAGTAGTCCGGTTTGGGCCAGGTGATGGAGGACGTGGGCGCCGAAGCCGCCGCGCGCGCCTTCCTCGACCGTCACCAGCACCTCGTGATTGCGCGCGAGTTGTTCGATCAGTGCGGTGTCGAGCGGCTTGGCGAAGCGGGCGTCGGCGACAGTTGTCGACAGCCCATAGCTTGCGAGCTGGTCGGCGGCGATCAGCGCCTCGGCGAGGCGCGTGCCGAGCGAGAGGATGGCGACGGCGCCGCCTTCGCGCAGGACGCGGCCGCGGCCGATTTCGAGCGGTACGCCGTGTTCGGGCATCTCGACGCCGACACCTTCGCCGCGCGGATAGCGGAACGCGGACGGGCGATCGTCGAGGGCGGCGGCGGTCGCGACCATGTGTACGAGTTCGGCCTCGTCGGCGGCCGCCATGACCACGAATTCGGGCAGGCAGGACAGGTAGGCGAGGTCGAAGGAGCCGGCGTGGGTCGCACCGTCGGCGCCGACGAGGCCGGCGCGGTCGATGGCGAAGCGCACGGGCAGCTTCTGGATGGCGACGTCGTGGACGACCTGGTCGTAGGCGCGCTGCAGGAAGGTCGAATAGATGGCGCAGAACGGCTTGAAGCCTTCGGTCGCCAGGCCCGCGGCGAACGTCACGGCGTGCTGTTCGGCGATGCCGACGTCGAAGGTGCGCTTGGGGAAGGCTTCGCCAAACAGATCGAGACCGGTGCCTGAGGGCATGGCGGCGGTGACGGCGACGATGCGGTCGTCCTTGCGTGGCCTCTGCGATCAGGCTTTCTGCAAAGACCTTCGTGTAGGAAGGCGCGTTGGGCTTGGGCTTGACCTGTGCGCCGGTCACGACATTGAAGCGGTTGACGCCGTGGTACTTGTCATCGGCGGCCTCGGCGGGCGGATAGCCCTTGCCCTTCTTGGTCACGACATGGACCAGAATCGGGCCCTTGTCGGCGTCGCGCACATTCTTGAGGATCGGGATCAGCGCGTCGAGGTCGTGGCCGTCGATCGGGCCGACGTAGTAGAAGCCCAGCTCCTCGAACCAGGCGCCGCCCTGCCAGATGTGGCGGGTATATTCCTCCATGCGCGCGGCGCGCCGCTCCCAGGACTTGGGCAGGCGCTTGGCCAGCTGCTTGCCGATTTCGCGCAGGTGCAGATAGGTGCCGCTCGATGTGATGCGGGCGAGGTAGTTCGACAACGCGCCCGTCGGCGGGGCGATCGACATGTCGTTGTCGTTGAGGATGACGATCAGGCGGCTGTTCATGGCGCCGGCGTTGTTGATCGCCTCGTAGGCCATGCCGGCGGACATTGCGCCGTCGCCGATGACGGCGATCACGTTGTTGTCGCGACCGTCGATGTCGCGGGCGACGGCCATGCCGAGACCGGCGGAAATCGACGTCGAGGAGTGCGCCGCTCCGAAGGGATCGTAGGCGCTCTCCGAGCGCCGGGTGAAGCCGGACAGGCCGCCCCCCTGGCGGAGGGTGCGGATGCGCTCGCGGCGACCGGTGAGGATCTTGTGCGGGTAGGCCTGGTGGCCGACGTCCCAGATCAGCCGGTCGCGCGGGGTGTCGAACACCCAGTGCAGCGCCACCGTCAGCTCGACGACGCCCAGGCCGGCGCCGAGGTGGCCGCCCGTTACAGAGACGGCGTCGATCGTTTCCAGGCGCAACTCGTCGGAGACCTGGCGCAGGTCCGTCTCGGCCAGCTGGCGCAGGTCTTCGGGCGTGGCGATGCGGTCGAGGAGGGGTGTTTTGCTCTGAGACGTCACGTGAGCCTTCCACACTTCACTGGTGCCGGGCCCGCAGCGGGGCGCGGCTAACGGCTGTGACCGTCATGGCCAAGCCGGGCCAAGCCGGCCGCAAGACCACATCCAGCCGTCACCCGTTCATACGAGCCAAGGTGCAGCGTAGACCCCAATGCGAGGTGCGGCTGCTCGACTTTTGGATGCCCGCACGTTTCGAAGGGGCCACTGTCGACGCCTTCGAGGCAGCGGATGCATGGCGGGAACGGATCTCGCAAGACCTTGTTTAGGATGCCGGAGGGGGGGATGCCAGAAGAAAGTCGCGGGCGGGCGCGAAATTGCCGCGCGGTCGGATCGCAGGCGGTGCGGCGGCGCAAAAAGCGACCTAGTGTCAGCTGGTTATCGTCCTTAAGCGCGCCGCGTCAGGCTCAACTTTCGGGGTCGAGCGGGGTGGTCCCCTTGGGGCTGCCGTCGGCGTTGAAGGTGAGCTTTTCGACTTTGGCCTCGGCCTGCTTCAGCAACTGATCGCAGTGCTGCTTCAGCACCTCGCCGCGCTCGTAGATGGCGATCGATTCCTCGAGCTCGACGTCGCCGCGCTCCAGCCGGCTGACGATGGTCTCGAGTTCTTTCAAGGCCCGCTCGAAGGACAGGCCCTTGACGTCGGCGTGCCTGGGGCCACCGCGGTCTGGTCCACCGCGCTCGGGGTTCGTCTGGTTCACTAGTCGTCTCCTCGGTGCGCGCGCTCCGCTCAGGAGCCGGCGTCCATCAGCGTGGCGACATGGACGGCGACGGATTTCGCCAGCGCCGTAAGGTCATAGCCGCCTTCCAGCATCGACACGATTCGGCCGTCGCACTGCTTGTCTGCAACCTCGGCAAGTTTCGCGGTTGCCCAGCGGAAATCCTCCTCCACGAGCTCCAGGCTCGCCAGCGGGTCGGCCGCGTGGGCGTCGAAGCCGGCCGAGATCAGGATCAGATCCGGGCCGAAGCTCTTGAGCGAGGGCAAAATGCGTGATTCGAACGCCTCCTTGAACTTCTGGCCGCCGTCGCCTGGGGACAAGGGCGCGTTCCAGACGTTGCCGACGCCGGTCTCGCGCATGGCGCCGGTGCCGGGATAGAGCGGCATCTGATGGGTGGAGGCGAAGTAGAGATCGCGGTCCGACCAGAAGATGTCCTGGGTGCCGTTGCCGTGATGGACGTCCCAGTCGACGACGGCGATGCGCTCGGCCTTGTGCTTTGCCCGCGCATACATCGCGGCCACGGCGACATTGTTGAACAGGCAGAAGCCCATGGCGCGCTCGGTCTCGGCGTGGTGGCCGCAGGGGCGCACTTGGCAGAAGGCGTTCTCGACCTCGCCCGCCATCACCTTGTCGATGGCCAGGAGACCGGCGCCGACGGCCCGCAGGGCTGCCTCCCAGGTGCCGGGCGACATGACGGTATCGGGGTCGAGGCGGACGCTCTCCTGGCCGGGCTCGGGGCGCATCTCCCGCAGGCCTTCGAGATAATGCTCCGGGTGGGCCCGCAGGATCGCGTCCTCGACGTCCTCGCGCAGCGGCGCCTGATGGCGGATCAGCGCCTTGAAGTGGTCGTGGGCCATCACCTTGTCGATCGCGCGCATGCGGTCGGGCCGCTCGGGATGGCCGGGGCCGGTGTCGTGGGCGAGGAAGGCGGGGTGCGTGACGAGAAGTGTGGTCATCGAGGGCGTCCTGGGCGAAGGGTCGGGACGCAGTGTAGTCCATCGGGCCGGACGGCGCACGGGGTGGAGAGCCCACGCGCCATCCGGCCGGCTCGCGGAACGCGTGTCGGCAGCGCAACCAAAAACAGGGGAGCGGGGCGTCGGGCCTCGCTTTGCAAATTGGATTGGGATGCGGCCCTGCCGTGCGCTTCCGACATCTCAGCCCCTGGGCAACCAGCCACACGAGCCTAACGCGTCGGGCCGCTTCCAGCCGCCCCGCTGCGGAACACGGGGGTGGGCCCCCTTTACGAATGGTGACGCTGCATTGACCGGCGCATCCTTTCAGAACCGGTCTTTGACGACATTGTCGCGTCGCCCGCAGGATGTCCGCCTCGGGAGCTGATGCCCGGGCCCATCCGTTCCGCTCCCGCCACGCAAAGGATCCCAGCTCGAGCCCAGGCCCCCGTCGTGCGGCGAGATGGGGGGAGGATAGGGGAGGCGGGAGGGGGCGGGGATAAGTGAACGAAAATGGGGACACCCACCATTTTCATGGCCGGTTCGGTTCTTAAGGGCCGGTGCGTTCGGAAAATGGTGGGTGTCCCCATTTTCGGGGACGCCCGCGCGGTCGGGTCTCCAAGCTGCGGCCGGCCATCGTCTCGACGTGGCGCACGAATGCCGGTCCGCCGAGCACGGTCTCCTTTGTCTCGATGGAGCGGATACGTCTCGCGTTGGCCTCGTCCAGCCCCTCAGCAAGGAAACCCTTCCAATCCGCGACATTGGCTAGCAGTTCGGGTCGCGCCCCTTCGATCAGCGCGTCCCCTGTGCCCGAGACACGCCCGCGAACACTCGACCAGCGCCACTCCTCCGGCCGCTCGACAAGCCTGGCTCGGACGGGGTTAAGCTCGACATAGCGGATCGCCAGGATCAGATGGGCATCGTCCATCGGCGTCGAGTGAAACCGCCGCTGCCACAGATACCCGGTCCAGCCGTTGCGCCGGTTGATGACCCATGTGTAACGTTGGTGTGCGGATGACAGCGCGCGCACGAGGCCATCCGTCGTCTGCGGCACGAGGATCAGATGGACGTGATTGGGCATCAGGCACCACGCCACCACCGAGACGTTCGCCTTGAGGCGGCCTTCGGCGATCAGGTCGACGTAGCGCGCATAGTCCGTGTCTGTGAAAAACGTCTGCTGGCGCCGGGCACCCCGCTGCGTGACGTGGTGGGCGGCTCCTGGAACAACGATGCGGGCGGCTCTCGACATGAGCGGGATGTTGGCACAACTCTCGCCGAGCATCAAGAACAAAAGTAGAACATGATGTCTCCGACCGAAACTGTGGGTGTACCCAATTTATGCGCTGGGCGAGATCGTCTGGCTGATGTCGCAGTCGCCCCTGCACAAGCAGATGTTCATCCAGGACCTGGAATGGTTCGTGATGACACCAGTGCTGCATGCAGCAGTTCCGGCTGTTCTACGACAAGCAGAAGCCGATCGGCGTGGTGCTGTGGGCTGCCGTCAACGACGAGGTCGAAGCGATGCTCTCCAAAGGCACCAACCGCATCCGCCCGCAGGATTGGCGCTCCGGCGACAAGATCTGGGTCGTGGAAGTCATCGCCCCCTTCGGCGGCGCCGAGGAAATGGTCAAGGACCTCAAAGCCAACGTCTTCACCGACCGCGAGGTGAAGTATCTCGCCGTGGGGCGGGACGGGGCAAGGGATGTGAGGGCGGTGTAATGAGTTGCAAGGCCTAACAATCACTCCGAACCCAACAGACCATCGGACGAATGAAATGACTTGGTTCATTGACACCGGACGCTTTCCGCCAACGGGTACGGCAAGCCGAACGCTCAACAATCCATTTCGCGGCGAACTCCCGTCCCCCCCCCTTTCGACAGGCGAGCCCCCTTTACCGCCGCTGAACGAAGCCGCTTCCCGCCATACCTTCTAGTGACACCGCGCGATGATGGCTTTGAACAGCATATCCTCATTATTCAAACGGGGTACCTACTCCTATCGCACATCGCCCTGTCGGAACTAAGGCGGTTGCAGGACACGGGTTGGGAAGCAATCCCATTTACCGTTCACGCAGAACCAGGAACGAGCAAGAAATTAGCGGGACGACTTGTCGGGGACACTTACTATCTTTTGAACTTATTCCTCCACCGGGATCTAGTCAACTTGGGGGAAAGCAATATTCCCCCAAGAGTTTTGCACCAGGGCACAGTCGCAGAACAAAAAGTCTACTCTCTTCCTTATGGCGATCGTCGAGTTGCAATCCAAAAAGAAGCTATCGGAAATATTTCGCTATGGATGGGCGACGGCGTTGTACTCACGAAAGTCGTATTTGTTGCGGATGCCTTGAAAGAGGCTCTGTTCCGCTTCAATGTAGCAGGACACGCTGCCCCATCGCTACCGGCGCAGGCAACTGTCGCGGCGTGAGCGCGTCACCGTCGCGCTCGATCATGCGGCGCCAGCCCAGGTAGCTCGGCAGATACTTCGACGCCACGCCCTTGAAATTGAGCCATCGCATCCCTTGAAGCGGCTCTGGTAGGCGTTGACGTTCTGGATGTGATAGCAGCCGATCGTCCGTTCGCCGGCGCTGGCGACGAGCGCAATCTGGACGATGTCTGTCGCAGCCGCGAATGCCTCGTAGGCCCTGTTGCCGTCGGTCACGAGCACGGCGTCCTATGGCGACGACGGGCTTTAGGTGCGACCCGATCGTCTCCCCGCTGAGGTCGAAGAGGATCGCGTCGGTGGTCTCGCCATGGCGGTCGCGCACGATCAGGATGGCATCGTGCTCATCGGTGGAAAGGCCCGGCTTCTTGGCTTTTCCGCCGCGCTTCCTGGGCGCGCGGCCGACCAGCTTGCGCGAGCCCTTCGCGGACTTGAGGATGAACGTCTCGTCCGCCTCGACGATGCCGGTCACCGCGCTCGCCTTCTTGTCCCTGGCCGTCGCGAGGAAGCGATGGCGCCAGCGGAACGATGTGTCCAGACGGATGCCGGTGCGCGCCGCCGCCTTGCGCAGGCTGACGCCGTCGACCAGCGAGCGGGCATAGTCGAGCCACTTCTCGCGCAGGCGCAGACCCGCCAGCGGCGTGCCGGTCAGCGCGTTGAAGGTGCGCCCGCACGCCTTGCACATATAGCGTTTGAGATCCGAGGCCGAGCCCCACGGCTTGAAGTCAACCTCGCCGCAATGGCCGCAGGCCGGCGCTGCCGCGAACCGCGTTTCGATCATGGCGACGACCTCCTCGCCGGCCCCCTTCGCAGACAGCGCCTCAACCAGCGCGTCGCGCTGGACCTGGCTGAGGTCGCCCAGTTGCTCGACAAGTGCCCGGAAGTCTTGCGCTTTCATGATATCCCCGCTGCCGCCAAATCAGTGGTCAGCAAGGTCTCACAACACTGAGGCGGAACAGAGCCTTGAAAGAAGCTTGGTGCAGGATCGGAATGAACTTTGAAGTCTTCGAGCCTTGTGTCGACGTCTGACATCGTTGCCGTTGACGGGAGTGGGATAAATGACGGTTTCTTCGAATAGCGTCCTTAGTCTTGATCCAAGCTTTGAAATTGGCGCCGGCTGGGCGAGCGGAACGAGTGGTGGCAACAATGGAGTAGCCGACTCCACTCGTCACCACATTGTTACCACGAAGGTAGCCAATGACCTTCAGATTTTCAAAGATCTCTCCCAAATAACTGCCAATTTGGATGGCAGCGGCGCGGGGAAGAATTGGGGACACCCACATTATTCGGGCCGGCTCCGCGTGGTTTGGCTGGGGACAGCCACCATTTCCGGGACGGGTGCGGATGTCGAGAGGGGGTGCCGGAAATGGTGGCTGTCCCCGGGGGTGCTGCGTCCCCGTGCGCGATCTGTCCCGGGGCGAGGTTTGTTGCCGGGTGTGGCGATAGGGGCGTGTCACCACGCGCGTCCCCACGCGCCCCCCACCGCCGCCCTTTTCACGGCCCCGCCTTCAGCAGTGCCAGCGGCGCGAGCGTCACGCCGGGCGGGGGTTTGCTGGTGGCGGGGACGAAGAAGTCGGGCGCCAGCGGCAGGGTCGCATCGACGCGGTAGGGCTCGAAATCGGTGACGCCGCCGACGTCGTGCAGGAAGGTGTCGTCGATCAGGAAGTGGCCGGTGAACGACCGCGACGGCTGGGCGAACACGAGGTGCGCGGCGTCGGCCAGGATGTCGGGCGTGCGGCTCATGCGCATCAGCTTGTCGCCGCCCAGAATGTTCCGGATGGCGGCGGTGGCGATGGTCGAGCGCGGCCAGAGCGCGTTGACGGCGATGGCGTCCTTTTTCAGCTCGTCGGCAAGGCCGAGGACGCAGAGGCTCATGCCGTACTTGGCGATCGAGTAGGCGACGTGGCCGGAGAACCACTGCGGGCTCATGTCGAGCGGCGGCGACAGCGTGAGGACGTGCGGGTTGGCGGCCTTGCGCAGGTGGGGCACGCACAGCTTGGTCGCCAGGAACGTGCCGCGCGTGTTGACGCCGACCATCAGATCGAAGCGGCGCATGTCGGTCGCCTCGAGGGGCGTCAGCGAGATGGCGGAGGCGTTGTTGACGAGGATGTCGATGCCGCCGAAGGCCTGAACGGTCGCGTCGACGGCGGCGGCGAGTTGGGCTTCCTCGCGGATGTCGCAGAGGAGGGGCAGGGCCTTGCCGCCGGCTTTCTCGATCTCGGCGGCGGCGGTGTGGATCGTGCCCTCCAGCTTGGGATGGGGCTCGGCGGTCTTGGCGGCGATGGCGACGTTGGCGCCGTCGCGGGCGGCGCGCAGCGCGATGGCGAGGCCGATGCCGCGGCTCGCGCCGGTGATGAAGACGGTCTTGCCCTTGAGTGTCGACATGCGGACATCGGCTCCTGATCGCAGCTGGGTCGGGAGCGGAGTTTACGCCGGAATGGCGCGGGCGTCTTCCCGGTGCGCCACACCCGGTGCGCGTGCGCTGCGGACGCGGCAGGATCGGCGCTACTGCCGCAGTCCCCTTCTGCCCAAGGTGCGAAGCTGATAGCCCGGAGCTGTCGGGGGATGCCCGGCGCGGGGGCTTGGGCCAGAGGTTTCGCGGGCACGATGGTGGACAACCTGTTCTGGCTGAGCCTCATCGCCAAGATGGCGGTTGCGGCGCTGATCGTCGTGACCGCCTCGAAGGTGGCCGAGCGCGCCGATCCGTTTCTCGCCGGCATGCTGGTGACGCTGCCGGTCTCGGCGGGGCCGGCCTACGTGTTCCTCGCCATCGACCAGGGCGCGCGGTTCGTGGAGGCGAGCACGCTCGTCAGCCTGTGCGCGAACGCGGCGACCGGCATCTTCACGGGCGTCTATGCGTTGCTGGCGGGGCGGCGCGGGACGGCGTTCAGCCTGCTCGTGGCGCTGGCGGTGTGGTTCGCGGTGGTGTGGGTGCTGATCCAGCGCGCGTGGACGATGCCGGAGGGCCTGGCGCTCAACGTCGCGGCGTTCACGCTCTCGATCCTGGCGACGCGGCATCTGGCGCGCGAGGCCAAGCCGCGGCCGGCGCCGGTGCGCAAGTGGTGGGACATTCCGTTTCGCGCGTGCCTCGTCATGGTGCTGGTCGGCATCGTGCTGCTGAGCGGCCAGTGGTTCGGGCCGACGGTGGCGGGGGTGTTCGCGTTCCTGCCGATCGTGTTGATCAGCATGATCCTGATCCTGCATCCGCGCATGGGGGGCGAGGCGTCGGCGGAGGTCATGCGCAAGGCCATCCCGGGCATGTACGGCGTCGGCGCTGCGATCTCGGTGCTGCATGCGCTCGTCGTGCCGCTGGGGATTGCGACGGCGCTGTCGCTGGCGTTAGCGACGAGCGTCGCTTGGAACGCAGGGCTGATCCTGGTGCGGCTCAAACGGTAGGGGTCGCGGTCGTTCGAGGTGGAGAGGCGGGGGCGCAACGCGTATAAAGCGGTCCGTCATTGCAGGGAGCCCGATCATGCCGGAAGTGACCATCTCCGCCGCCGAGGGCGTGCAAGTGCTGCGGCTGACGCGGCCTGAGAAGAAGAACGCGCTGACGACGCCGATGTACAAAGCGCTGGCCGATGCGCTGGAGGCGGGGGACGCCGATCCAGCGATCGCGGCGCACGTCTTCATGGGGACGGCGGGCGTGTTCTCGGCCGGCAACGACATCGGCGATTTTCTCGAGCATGCGCGCGGGCAGGGCGGCCTGGGCGTCGAGACGGTGCGGTTCATCCGGCTGCTGCCTCAGGTGAAGAAGCCGATGATCGCCGCTGTCGATGGTCTCGCGGTCGGCGTCGGCACGACGCTGTTGCTGCATTGCGATCTCGCCTATGCCTCGCCGACGGCGAGCCTCAGGACACCGTTCCTCGACCTGGGCATTGTGCCGGAGGCCGGCTCCAGCCTGCTGATGGCGCAGCGCATGGGCTATGTGCGCGCCTTCCAGATGTTGTGCCTAGGCGAGCCGTTCTCGGCGGATCAGGCGTTGGCGGCGGGGCTGGTCAATGCGGTGGTGCCGGCCGACCAGCTGGAGGGTGTGGCGATGGCCGCGGCCAAGAGGCTCGCCGCCAAGCCGCCGGAAGCGCTGGCTGCCGCGCGCGCGCTGATGCGCGGCGACGTCGCGCCGATCGTCGATCGCATCGACGCGGAGGTGGTCGCGTTCCGCGAGCGTCTGGCGTCACCGGAAGCGCGCGAAGCGTTCCAGGCGTTCCTGGAGAAGCGGCCGGCTGATTTCTCCAAGACGCGCAAGGGTTCGTGACGACGGCCGGCCGATTGTTGCCGCAGGCGGGTGCTAGGCGTGAGCGCTCTCACGGTCGAGATGCGGCAGGGAAGGATTTGAGATGGGGATGTCGCAGCGGGGACTGGTCTCAGCGGCGCTCCTCATCGTGGTGCTTGGACTGGCGCCGTCCACACCGGTTCATGGCAACTGGCTGAGCCGGCTTGCCGGCGAGGCGGGCGAGGCCGGTGGGCGGGTGGGGGGGCGGGCGGCGCGGGAGGCGGCGCAGGGCCTGGAAGGCGTGGCGCGGCATGTGCAGAAACTGCCGCCGCTGGCCAAAGGCGAGGCGGTTCTCGGCGCGCACGTCGGGCACGAAGGCCACTGGACGTTCGTCAACCGGGCGGGGGAGCGCTTCACGGCGGGGACGCCGGAGGAATTGCAGCGGGTGACGCGCACGCTGCTGCCGGAGGCGGACCAGGGGGGACGACTGCACTTCGTCGTGTCGCAGGACACGGCCTTTGGACGGGCCAACCACCTGAAGGACCTGCCCGAGGGCGCGCGGCTCGAGCTTTTGTCCGGCAAACAGCGCCTGCCCCTGGTGCGGCAGACGGCGGCCGACGGCAGCGTCCGGCTGATCGCGGTGCTCAAGCCGCACATCACGGTGGCGCTGACGAGTTGGGCGGCGTTCGCGGAAATGGTGCACGTGATGGGGCGGCCGCTCGACGCGCGTCGCCTGCGCATCATTTCGCTGGAGCCTGGCGGTCCGCAGACGCTGAAGCCGCGTGGTGTGGGCGATGCCGCCGGGCGCCCGCTGCCGGAGGCGATCGATCCTTTCAAGCTGGCAGCCGCGTTCTCGTCGATGAAGGGCCAGACCGTGCTGGTCAGCGGGCGCGTGGAGGGGACGTACCTGGCGTTCAAGCCCGCCAGTGGCGGCGAGCAGACGATGCTCATGTCCGACCTGCGCGTGGCGGCTGCGGCGCACGACGTCGATCTGGTGATCGTGCAGTCGGCGCGGGCCGAGCAGCCGGGCGCGCGCAACTGGCTTTATCAGCAGGTCGCGGTCTCCGGACTCGACAAAGCCAAGGCGCCGTCGACGGTGGGCGACCTTCTGGACGCGGTCGCGGAACGGCGCGGACGCATGGTCGCCACGGTCGCGCACGCCGGACCGGATCGGGTGACGACGAAGCTCGAGCCGGCTGCGACGCCCTCACCGGTGTCGACGGATGTGCTGACCGGGTGGTTCGACGAGGTCGTGCAGAATGTGGTCGGCAACGTCGTGACCAGCGCCATCGAGCTCGATACGACGAGTGCGGCGCGCCAGAAGGAGCTCGAAGCCCGGATCGTGCCGGGCATCCCGTCCGATATCCAGATCGGTTACATCATGGCGCTCGTGGCGGGCCTGATGGGGCTTGGTACGGCGCGTGGCTGGTGGAACCGGGTCTGGCGGCCGGAGGTTGGTGCGGAGTACAGCTCGGCCGTCGGCTACTGGGCGGCGCGCGCGGTGCGGCTTATCGTTTTCGTTTTGCTTTTCCTGCCGCTGGTGGGCGGGCCTGCGCTGCTGGTCAGCCTGCTGGGCCAGGTTCTCGGCCTCCTGCTGCTGCCGGTGCGCGCGCTGCAGTGGCTCTTCGGGCTGTTCCGCCGGACGGCGGGTTGAGCCCTGACCGCCGCACCTGCCGGTGCGGCCGCATCATGGAAAAAAGTCGGCCTGTCTCCCGGGGAACAGCGGGCAACGCCCGTCTTTGAGAGGATCACCTCATCGAGGACGGAATGCCTGTCCGACAACAAACGTCACGAACACGTCCCAGGGAGAGACCCGCCATGAAAACGTCCATCACCGCCATCGTCTGCGCCGCCATGATCAGCCTTGCCGTTGCCCCTGCGCACGCCAACGGCCTCGGGTTCACTGTCAGCCCCGTGAAGAGCGGGTTTTCCGCCCAGAGCCAGATTGTCAAGGTCAAATCGAAGAAGGGTCGCGGGGTCGTCGCCGGCGTCGCCATCGGCCTCGGCATCCTGGGTATTGTCGCAGCTGCGAGCCGCGCTAGTGCCGCCGAAGAGCATGCCCGCCAGTGCCGCCGCTGGCTCGCCCGCTGCGAGGACGGCTCGGAGCGCTCGTGCTGGAAGTTCGACAACCGCTGCTGACCCCCCAACCCGCGGCGCAACCTCAGCCCCTTTGATCTCATGGAAAGGAGAGACAGTCAGACCGCCCGGCCCCGCCGGGCGGTCTTTGCTGTCGATGAGGATGGTCTTGGACGCGTATCGACGGGCGTGTCGCCGGGCGCTGGACCTATGCGGTTCCCAGCGTTGCCAGACGGAACCGTGTGCGGCTTGCGCCGGGGTCCATCAGGCGCTTGCACTGTGGCGGGTCGGTCGGCTTGACGCGCAGCAGCACGAACGAGGTGCCGTTGGCGTCGCGCAGCAAACGCGCGCCGTGTACGATCTCAGCTTCGGTCTCGACGGTGGCGACGTTCTTCAGGCCGGAGCCGGCAGCGATATCTGCGAGGTCGACGCCCTGGGCGGTGTGGCTCTTCTGGTAGCCGGTCTCGCCGTAGTGGCCGTTGTCGACGACGAGGATGCGCAGGTTGGGCGGGTTGAGGAGGGAAACGACGGCGAGCGAGCCGAGGTTCATGAGCAACTCGCCGTCGCCGGTGGCGACGAGGACCTGCTTGTCGGGGCGCGCCAGTGCAAGCCCGAGGCCGGTCATGACGGCTGCACCCATCGCGCCGGCGAAGGCGTAGAGATTGCCGCCGTCCTTGGTCAGGGATGCCATGTCCTTGGCGGCGCCTGCGAGGCCCGCGACGATCAGGAAGTCGTCGGGGTTGCCGACGATGGCGGGGACGGCGGTTATGCGGTCGAGGGTGTAGTTGGGTCCGGCGGTGCGCTCGGTCTGGCTCATGGTCATCTCTCCGTCAGGACGATCGGGCTCAGAACGCTTTGGCGCCGATCAGCTTCTGGGTCAGCAGGATGGCGACCGCCTCGCCCGACTTCCAGACCATGTTGGCGGCGGCGTCGACGGCGCCGGGCACGTCCTCGGGCCGGGTGACCTCTATCGGGATCACGCCCATCGCCTCCAGGATTTTCCGCGTGCCCTGGCCCATGCCCATCTGCCACGCATTCCCCTCGCCGAACTCGCCGCGCATCGACAGCACGGTCAGGAAGGGAAAGCGGCCGGTCTTCACCATCGACAGGAAGTTGACGCAGTTGCCGAGCCCGCTCGACTGCATCAGGAGGACGGCACGTTTTCCACCGAGGTGCGCGCCGCAGGCAAGCGCCACGCCTTCCTCCTCGGTGGTTAGTGCTATGGCGTGGACGTCGGTGTCATTGAGCGCGCGGTCGATGCAGATGCGATGGCCGGCGTCGGGCACGAAGCTGATCTGGGAGACGTCGTGGCGGCGCAGCGCCTCGTAGAGGGCCGTCTGCCAGCCTGTCGCGATGGCCTTGGCGTGGGCATCTTCCGTCATCGGTGATTTCATGGTCGGGCGTCCGGTTGTGTCGTGTGGGCAAGCCGGTCTCGGTGTGGCCGGCTTCCTCCGTTCGTTCCTAACGCCCGGATGGGCATCGCGTCCATTGAATGCGAAACCAGCACTGATGAAATCGGCTCACGAATGGCCGCCGATGTGGCTTACACCCCGAACGTGAAACGCGAGCCGACGGTGGAGAGCGCCAGTTGTCCGGGCATTTCCCGCTTCATGGTGTCGATGAAGGCCGCGCCGGAGCAGTGCATCGGGATGACGACGTCGGGGGCCAGCGCCTTCAGCTCGGCGACGGTCTGCTCGATGTAGGGCTGCGGCGCGGTGCCCAGATGGAAGCCGCCGAGCACGGCGTGCAGCTTGTCGACCTTGGCGACGGCCAGCGCCGCCTTGATGGTGTTGATCAGGCCGACGTGGCCGCACGACGTGATGACGACGAGGCCGCGGCCCTGGACGATGTAGCAGGTGGCGTGCTCGTCGGGGTGCTGGTCCTGTACGAGTTTGCCGCGCCGCTCCTCCTCGGTGAAGTGATCGTACTCCTCCACCATCGAGCCGCCTGACACGGTCTCGAAGGAGTTGCGCGGGATGAATCCGGTGGTGAAGGCCTGATCCAGAGCGTGCGCGTGCGGGCAGCACACGGGCATGACGTTGCGGGCCTTGAGCGAGACGGTGTTGATGGCGCCCCAGGAGACGATCTGGTTGCCGGGGCCGTTGATCCACTTCTCGCGGAAGATGTCCTCGCCGCCAACGTAGAGGGACAGGTCGTCACGCATGCGGGCGCGGAACTGGCTGACGAAGCCGTCGAGGCCGCCGAAGTGGTCGCGGTGGCCGTGGGAGAGGATCAGGCCGTCGATCTTCTTGGCGTCGATGTCGAGCAAGTCGAAGTTGCGGTTGACGATGTCGTGGGTGAAGCCGAAGTCCAGCATGTACTGGGCGCTGGCGCCGGCGCGCTTGGAGTCCAGGTGCAGCGACAGGCCCCACTCGCAGGCGAGCGTGGAGAAGACGCGCTTGGGCACCTGGCGGACGTGCTCGATCTTCGCCACCATCGGATGGGGGACGTCCGGCATGAAGCGCTCGTGGTGGCTGTCGACGACCACCCGTACGGCCAGCTGATCGACGGTCGGCGGCGCGAACGCGGGCGCGGCGGCGGGGTTTTGTTGCTGGACCATGGGGCTCCTCCGCAGAAAGATATTTTGCGGCAGCGTGCGCTGCACCGGCTCGGCGGTCAACGGTGCAATTTCCGCTGTGGGGGGCGGCGGGGGCGGGGGAAAGGCGGCTGGGGGAGGGCTGCGGGCGCGCATGGCGTCGTATATGGTCGGTTCGATAGAAGTGGCTTGCGAAGGAACCCGTCATGGCCAAGCTCCCGCTCATCCCTGCGACCCTCGCCGGCTCGTTGCCCAAGCCGCAGTGGCTCGCGGAGCCCGAGAAGCTGTGGGCGCCGTGGAAGCATCAGGGTACGGATCTGGAGGCGGCCAAGCGCGACGCCGCGCTCGTCTGGCTCAAGCTGCAGGAGGATGCCGGCGTCGACGTGGTCACGGACGGCGAGCAGTTCCGCGTCCACTTCGTGCACGGTTTCATGGAGCACGTCGCGGGTATCGACTGGCAGAAGAAGACCAAGATGGGCATTCGCGACAACCGCTACGTCGTCGACGTGCCGACAGTGACGGGGCCGATCCAGCGCAAGCGCTCGGTGCATGCCGAGGAGGTGCGCTTCTGCCGCGCGCATACGGGACGCGCGCTGAAGGTGACGCTGCCCGGCCCGATGACGATCTGCGATACGGTTGCGGATGCGCACTATGGCAAGCGGGCCGACATGGCGATGGCGTTCGCTGACGCGCTCAATGCCGAGGCGCGGGAACTGGAGGCGCTGGGCGCCGACGTCATCCAGTTCGACGAGCCGGCGTTCAACGTGTTCATGACGGACGTGAAGGACTGGGGCATCGCGGCGCTGGAGCGGGCGGCGGCGGGCCTCAAATGCACGACGGCCGTCCACATCTGCTACGGCTACGGCATCGAGGCCAACATCAAGTGGAAGGAGACGCTGGGCTCGGAGTGGCGGCAGTACGAGGAGATCTTCCCCGCGATCAACGCGAGCAGGATCCAGCAGGTGTCGCTCGAATGCCGCAACTCGCGCGTGCCGATCTCGCTGATCCGGCTGCTCGGCGACAAGACGATCCTGGTCGGCGCGATCGACGTGGCGACGAACGAGATCGAGAGCCCCGGAACACGTCGCCGCCACCCTGCAGGCTCGCGCTGCAGCATGCCGACGCGTCGCGCATCCAGGCGTGCACCAACTGCGGGCTTGCGCCGCTGCCGAAGGCTGTCGCCGAGGGCAAGCTCGTTGCCCTCGGCAAAGGTGCGGCGATGGTTCGGGCGAGCCTGGCGAAGGGGTGAGAAGCGCCGAGTGATGTTGTGACTTGTCAATGCAGGTTGAGGGCACCGTCGTGAGCGACGAGCAACGTGTGGGTTTTTTGACGCTCGTGCCACCGACTGAGAAGAGACGGAAGGGCCTTCGCGGCGACAGTCAGGAGTATCTCACTGAAGGAGCGGTGATGCTGGCGTGTGCCCTTCATCTCCTCGAAAACGATCTCAGTATGGAAGTTACCATTCATCCTGATGGTGAGCATGGTAAGCGGTTTGCGTTTCGCGAACAACTTGCGTCCAGAGGCTTTGAATTCATCGATGGACGCGGACGAACAAGTTATGGCGGTGAATACCGCAATGCTCGCGGCTGGCGTATCCAGATCGTTCCTAAGCCTGGGCAAGGCGATATCGTTGCGCAGACGATGCATGGGAAATTCATTGCTGAGGCAAAAGGTGGGATCATCAATACTAGCCATCCTGGACCGACCTCGAGGCTTCGTCGTGGTCTCTGTGAGGCCGTGGGGCTCTTGCTGGCGGCTCCACGGCAGGATGGGGTCAGTCAGGTCGCCGTCGTTCCAGACACCGATGTGACACGGCGGTTGGCGGAGAAGATGAGTGATCGTCTGGCGGCGATCGGAATTGAAATTTGGCTGGTCGATCGCAACGGCTGCATCGCGGGCGTTCGCTCTGATTCTAGCGCGCGAGCTCGCGCAAGCCGCGGCGGATGAGCTGGGCGGTTTCGGCCTCGGGGCCGAGCTCCTTCATGGCGGCGGCGACGGCGGCGGAGGCTTGCGCGGGCTGGTAGCCGAGATTGCTCAAGGCGGAGATCGCCTCGGCTGCGGCGTGGCCGTCGGCGGGCGTGCCGCCAGCTGTGCCGGCCGGGAGGTCGAGGTTGGCGACGGTCAGCGCAGGTGCCTTGTCCTTCAATTCGGCGGTGATGCGCATGGCGAGCTTCTTGCCGACGCCGGGCGCCTGCTCGACGGCCTGCCACTGGCCGAGCGCGATGGCGTTGGCCAATTCCTGCGGTGAGAGCACGCCGAGTACACCGAGCGCCACCTTGGAGCCGACGCCCTGAATCGTCTGCAACGTGCGAAACCAGGTGCGCTCCACTTCGCTGGCAAAGCCGAACAGGCGGATCGCGTCCTCGCGCACGTGGGTGTCGATGGTGAGCGTCGCCTCGTCACCGATCTTCAGGTTGCGCAGGGCGCGCGTGGAGGCCTGGACCTCGTAGCCGACGCCGCCGACGTCGAGGATCAGGTGGCTCTCGCCGATGGCGTCGACCTTGCCGCGCAGCTTGCCGATCATGGTGGGGCTCGTGAGTGGTCAGGTGGTGAAGGGTGAGTCGTGAACCGGGACGTCGCAAAACACGTGGTGAAGCGGTGAGCCGTGAACCGTCAGCGGAACCGACGCGAAAAGGGAACGGAGCGACCTGGCACCATTTCGCCGGTCACTACTTTACCGCCATCACCTTCGCCTTCAACTCCGCACTCTTGCGATGGCTCGCGTGGCAGATGGCGATGGCCAGCGCGTCGGCCTCGTCGGCGCTGTCGAATTTCGCCTTGGGCAAAAGGAAGCCGATCATCGCCTGGATCTGGCGCTTTTCGGCGTGGCCGGCGCCGACGACCGTCTTCTTGACGAGGTTCGGGGGATACTCGCCGACCTTCAAGCCCTTCATGGCGGGCGCCAGCAGCGCGATGCCGCGGGCCTGGCCGAGCTTCAAGGTGGCGCGTGCGTTGTCGTTGACGAAGGTCTCTTCGACGGCGGCCTCGTGCGGCTTGTAGCTCGCGATGATAGCCGACAGGCCTTCGTAGATCTCGCGCAGGCGCCATGCGAGGTCGCCGTCCGTTGCCGCCGCGATCATGCCGGAGGCGACCCAGGTCAGGCGGACGCCATCGGTGTCGATGATGCCCCAGCCGGTGCGTCTCAGCCCCGGATCGATGCCGATGATGCGAATCGTTTCCCCGCGCATGCCTGCGGCTCTAGCATGGCGACAGGGGAAGTCGACAGAACGGTCGCTGCGGCTTAAGTTTCGGTGGCACCAAGGCCGATTTCGGCCACACCCGTGAGGAGTTCTCCGCCATGCCGCGCCAGATCAATCCGCCCGATATCGCCAAGCCGCAGTCGAACTATGCCCAGGGCGTGATCCATGGGGCGGGCGCGGAGCGCATCGTCGTCTCCGGACAGCTCGGCGTGAAGCCGGACGGTTCGCTGGAGAAGGGCTTCGAGGCGCAGGCCGAGAGGGCCTGGATGAACGTGTTGGGTATCCTCAAAGCGGCCGGCTTCGAGACGACGCACCTCGTCAAGGTGACGACGTTCGTGGTCGAGCCGGGGCGGACGGCCACGGCGCGCGGTATTCGCGACAAGATGCTTGGCGGGCACGCCTGCGCGTCGACCTACCTGCAGATCGCGGGACTGGCACGGGACGACTTCCTGATCGAGATCGAGGCGGAGGCGGTGAAGGATTGAAGGGGCGCAATCGTTTGCGCCGCGCGGCGCTGGCGGGGCTGCGCGCCCCTGCGCCCCGCGCCGGGGGACACCCCGGGCCCCGTTTTTTATAACCTTGAACCGGTTCGCTCTCCAGCGGAGCGAAGTGACGCGCTGCGCCGCTCCGCTGGAGCCAGAAAATGCGGGTGTCCCCAATTCTTCCAAGCCTGACGGGATTTGTCCGCGCCAGTCTTGCTTCTTGCATTCCGAGACTGCTGCTTTCTCGGCAGGTTGGCCGTCCGTGAGCTGCCCAATTCTGCGCTTGCTCAGTTCCGGTATGGGCCAAATTCGACGCTCGGAGGGCGCGGCGCGATGGGGCCTCGGGACAAGCCCGAGGATGACAGCGTTGGGTGTGGAGCGTGGGATGTCCATGTCCCCTCCCGGCCCGTCGCCTCCGTGCCCTCCCAAACGCAATTGAAGGGTAACGCGACGTCGGCTGCGCTCGCGCGCGTTGTGCATCGTCCAAAGAGCAGGTCCAGGGGCTGCGCCCCTGGTCGGAGAGCGCGAGAGGCGAGGCCTCTCGCTGGCCGAAGGCCAACGCGCGCGCGGGTCTCTAAAGCAGGACAGGACGACTTTCCGGCAAGCCCCGACGATACCTGCTCGGGTTCACGACATTCTTCCTGTGACCTGTCCCGGTTTTGACCTGGCAAGCCGGCCTGCTTGCCTCGGGTCGCGGCGGGGGCTACCTCGTGGGGCATGACGAAGCCGGTGACCCGTTCCGCGCCGCCTGCCGCGCAGACCCTGCGCGGCATCGGCGATCTCGTGGGCGCCGGGATCGTGGCGCCGAAGGCGGCGGGTGCGCTCGAAGCGGTCGCCGCGCGGTATGCGGTGGCGGTGTCGCCGGCGATGTCGGCGCTGATCGACCGGGTCGATCCCGCCGATCCGATCGCGCGCCAATTCGTGCCGGATGCGCGCGAGCTTGTGATGCGTGCCGACGAGACCGGCGATCCGATCGGCGACGGCTTGAAGAGCCCGGTTCCTGGGCTCGTGCACCGTTACCGCGACCGCGTGCTGTTGAAGCTCACCGGCATCTGCCCCGTCTACTGCCGGTTCTGTTTTCGCCGGGAGATGGTCGGCCCGGACAACGCGGAGAACCTGACGCGCGCGCAGATCGACGCCGCGCTCGGCTACATCGCGGCGCACCCCGAGATCTGGGAGGTGATCCTGACGGGCGGCGATCCGCTGATCCTTGCGCCGGAGCGCATCGCGCAGGTGACGTCGGCGCTGGGCGCGATCGGGCACGTCAAGAGCCTCAGATGGCATACGCGCGTGCCGGTCGTCGCGCCGGAGCGTGTGAATGAAGGGCTGGTGGCGGCGCTGTCGCAGGCGCGGCCGGCGGTCTGGATTGCGGTGCATGCCAATCATCCGTGCGAGCTTACGGACACGGCGCGGGCAGCGTGCCGAAAGCTCCAGCGGGCCGGGATCGGCCTCGTCAGCCAGACCGTGCTGCTGAAAGGCGTCAACGACGACGCCGATACGCTCGAAGCGCTGCTGCGGGCGTTCGTGGAGGCTGGCATCAAGCCCTACTACCTGCATCACATGGACCGGGCGCCGGGCACCGCGCATTTCCGCACGACGATCGCGGACGGGCAGGCACTGATGACGGAGCTGCGCCGTCGCCTGTCCGGGCTTGCGCTGCCGACCTACGTGCTCGACATCCCCGGCGCGCACGGCAAGGTGGCGATCGAAGCGGCGCACATCGCGGCCGCGCCCGGCGGCGGCTATCTGGTGCGCGATGCCGCGGGGCAATACCACCGCTACGCCGACGACCCGGCGTGAGGCGGGCCTCGCGCGTGGCCGCAATGACGCGCGCTGGTCCCGAGAGGCTTGCAATTTGGCAAGCTATTTGGCTTAGTCCTGTCGAACCTGCCTCTGGACCGAGCCCGCGCCCGATATGCGCCCTGGAGCCGACACGCCCGCGAAGACGATCCGCCCCGCGATTTGCGGCCTGGCGGCGCTTTGCCCTGCGCTCGGTCTCGGCCTGCTCCTTATTCGCCCCTGAGCCTCGACGGTTCCGGCTTCTGCCAGGGACGGGCGCTCAGGGGAACCGATCCACAGCCGCAGATGCAACTTGAGGGTCTGTCCGCGCGTGCGCGCCGGCCCGCCCCAGCAGACCGATCACGAAGGACCAAGCCGATGTCAGCCGACAGCTCCCCCGCCCAGGGTTCACCTCAACCGGGCGCTTCCGAAAAAGACCGCGTTCTCATCTTCGATACGACGCTGCGCGATGGCGAGCAGTGCCCGGGCGCAACCATGACGTTCGAGGAGAAGCTCGAGGTCGCCGACTTCCTCGACGCGATGGGCGTCGATATCATCGAGGCGGGCTTCCCGATCGCGTCGGATGGTGATTTCGAGGCGGTGCAGGCGATTGCCAGCGCGCGTCAAGCGGGCAGTGGTGGCGGGTCTCGCGCGGGCGGGCGACGCCGACATCGACCGGGCGGGCGAGGCGGTGAAGGGGGCCAAGCGGCCGCGCATCCACACCTTCATCTCGACCTCGCCGGTCCACATGAAATGGAAGCTGCAGAAGTCGCCGGAGGACGTGCTGGCGCTCGTGCAGCGCTCGGTGAAGCGGGCACGCAACCTGGTCGACAATGTCGAGTGGTCGGCGGAGGACGGTACGCGTACCGAGCACGACTTCCTGTGCCGCTGCGTGGAGGCCGCGATCAAGGCCGGTGCGACGACGATCAACATCCCCGATACCGTCGGCTACACGGTGCCGGAAGAGTACTTCGCGCTGTTTCAGATGGTGCGCGAGCGCGCGTGCCCAACGCCGACAAGGCGATCTTCTCGACGCACTGCCACAACGATCTGGGCATGGCGGTCGCCAACTCGCTGGCCGGCGTGAAGGCGGGTGCGCGCCAGATCGAGTGCACGATCAACGGCATCGGCGAGCGGGCGGGCAATGCGGCGCTGGAAGAGATCGTGATGGCGATCAAGACGCGCGGCGGACGTGCTGCCCTACGACAGCGGCATCGACACGACGATGCTGGCGCGCGCGTCGCAAGCTTGTCTCGGCGGTGACGAATTTCCCCGTGCAGTACAACAAGGCGATCGTCGGTCGCAACGCGTTCGCGCACGAGAGCGGCATCCATCAGGACGGCATGCTCAAGCATACCCAGACCTACGAGATCATGACGCCGGAATCGGTCGGGCATGGGCAAGACCTCGCTGGTGATGGGCAAGCATTCAGGCCGCAACGCCTTCCGCACCAAGCTGAAGGATCTCGGCTACGAGCTCGGCGAGAACGCGTTCGAGGATGCCTTCAACCGGTTCAAGGCGCTCGCCGATCGCAAGAAGCACGTCTACGACGAGGATATCGAGGCGCTGGTCGACGACGGCATGGCGCATGCCCACGACCGCATCAAGGTGGTTGCGCTGACCGTAATCGCGGGCACGATGGGGCCGCAATCGGCGACGTTGACGCTCGACATCGACGGCCGGCAGCAGACCGTGCAGGCGACCGGCAACGGTCCGGTCGATGCCACCTTCAACGCGATCCAGGCGCTCGTCCCGCACGAGGCGAAGCTGCAGCTCTACCAGGTGCACGCGGTGACGGAGGGCACGGACGCGCAGGCGGAGGTGTCGGTGCGGCTGGAGGAGGGCGGCCGGACGGTGACGGGCCGCGGCGCCGATACCGATACGCTGGTCGCCTCGGCGCGGGCCTATGTCGCCTCGCTCAGCAAGCTGATGCTCAAGCGGCAGAAGACGGCCCAGGCGCAGCAGGCGCCGTAACTTCGGCGTGGGCATGCGCCGCCGGCTCGCCGGCCCGGCGCATGCCCGTCGCCTTCAGCCGGTCGTGCATATGATTGGCGCTCGCGTCAAAAGCGGCTAACATTTTGATGGGTTAACTCAACGGGCCTCTGGTGCTGCCCGGCTGGGGTCGTGGGCCGGTCGCAATTGGCCTCCGACAACCGCTTTGCGCCGCAGATCCGTTCAGCCCTTCAGGTCCGATCCCAACGCTCCATGTCCGTGTTCTCCGACGACATCGCCATCGACCTCGGCACCGCCAATACGCTGGTCTACGTCAAGGGGCGCGGCATCATCCTCGATGAGCCCTCGGTCGTCGCCATCCGGACGCGCGGGGGCGTGCGCGAAGTGCTCGCCGTCGGGCAGAAGGCGAAGTTGATGGTCGGGCGCACGCCGGAGAGTATCGAGACCATCCGGCCGCTGCGCGACGGCGTGATCGCCGATTTCATCGCCACCGAGGAGATGCTGCGCCAGTTCATCAAGCGGGCGAAGTCGATCCTCGGGTTCCGCCGGCCGCGCATCCTGATCTGCGTGCCCGCGGGCGCCACGCCGGTCGAGCGCCGCGCGGTCTACGAGACGGCGATGTCGGCGGGGGCGAGCCGCTCCTATCTGATCGAGGAGCCGGTCGCGGCCTCGATCGGCGCGGGCCTGCCCGTCGACGAGCCGTTCGGTAGCATGGTGGTCGACATTGGCGGCGGGACGACCGACATCGCGGTGCTGTCGCTGGGCGGCGTGGTCCAGGCCCGCTCGCTCCGGTGCGCGGGCAACGCCATGGACGAGGCGATCATCCGCTACGTGCGGCGCAAGCATCAGCTGTTGATCGGGGAGACGAACGCGGAGCGCATCAAGATCGAGGCCGGCAGTGCGGCGCGGGAGGTGATCGGGCGCAACACTGAAATACATATTCGTGGCCGGGACTTGCGCCAGGGGCGTGCAAAGAGCATTGTGCTGGGGCCTCAGGACATCGCAGAGGCGCTGGAAGATCCCATCGAGCTGATGGCCGAATTCATCCAGCGTGCCATCGAGGATCTGCCGCCGGAGGTATCGACGGACGTCTGCGAGCGCGGCATCTACCTGACGGGGGGCGGCGCGCTTCTGGACAGGCTCGACGCGGAGCTGGAACGCCTCGTCGGGGTCCGTTTTCACGTGCCGGAGAGCCCGATGCACTGCGTCGTTAAGGGCTCGGCGGAGGTGCTGGAGACGCTACCTCAGCGCGAGCACCTGTTGATCCGGCCTTGAGGGACTGCGCCCGGGCAGTCGTGCGTCGGGCGGTGCGCGTCACGCGTGCCGGGCCGCCTTGTGTAGAGCGTCGAGGACATGAGACGACGACTGCGCAACGACCCGTTCTCGCGGCGCATTGCGCCGGTGCTCGGTCGTGGCCGGATCGGCGTCACCGGTCTCGTCCTGCTCGCGGTGTCGGTTGCGCTGATGGTACTCAGCCGGATCGATCATGGTGTCGTGCGCCAGACCCGCTCGGTGCTCGCAGAGTTGACGTCGCCGCTGGTGCGGTGGGCGAGCGTGCCGCTCGAACCGGTGCGCCGGCTGGTGCACATGGCCGGCCGCTACGGGACGCTGGCGGAGGAGAACGCGCGGCTTGCCGCGGAGAACGAGCGGCTCAAGGGCTGGCAATGGCGGGCGCGTGAACTGGAGCAGCGGCTGATCGCGCTGGCTCCGATCGCGCGGACGGTGCCAGAGCAGCCGATGCCGTTCCTGACGGCGCGGGTGATCGCAGATTCCACCGGACCGTTCGTGCGCGCGGCGATGATCGAGGCGGGCGCGGACCAGGGCGTGCGCAAGGGCCAGCCGGTGATCGACGTAGGCGGCCTCGTCGGTCGCGTGGTCGAGGTGACCGCGCGCACCGCGCAGGTGCTGCTGGTCACCGACCTGCACAGCCGCATCCCCGTCGAGATCGGTCACGAGCGCGTGCGCGCGATCATGATCGGCGACAACTCTCAGCAGCCGCGCCTGGAATACCTGCCGCGTGACGCCAAGATTGCGCCTGGGGCGCAGATCGCCACCTCGGGCGCGGGAGGCGGACTGCCCCGCGGCCTGCGCGTCGGGGTCGTGGCATCGGCTGAAGGCGTCTTGCGCGTTTCGCTGATGTCGCAGGCGGCGACGCCCGATTACGTCAGCGTGCTCACGGTCGATACACAGTTCGTCAATACGAGCGAGCATCGTGTGACGGCGGGCACGGCCGGGGCTGGGCGTGCTGCGCACGAGGCGCGCGAGAGGACGGCGCGGGAGGCGGTGCGGCCATGACGGAGGGCGGCGGACCATCCAGTGATGTCCAGGTCGCGGTGACGGCACCGGCGGCTGTGACGGCATCGGTGGCGGGGCGCATCGGTTGGCCGCTTGTGTCGGTCCGCGCGGCCGAGGGAGGGCGCAGATGGCGCGCATAAGCCTGGCCCTGCCGAGCGGCGTCGTATTGCTGCTGTCGCTGATGGCGGCCCTGCCGTGGGGCGTCACGGTGCCATCGCGCTTCGCGCTCAGCCTGTTGCCCGTGCTCGCGATCATCCATTTCACGCTGATGCGGCCGACGCTCGCGCCGAGCCCGGTGGCGTTCGCATGCGGTCTGATGCTCGATGTCCTGACCTATGGGCCGCTGGGCTACTGGGCTGCGATCAACGTGTGCGCTCAGATGCTGAGCGCGCTTGCCGCGCCGTCGGGCGACGGGCGGTCGGTCGGGCGCGCCATTCTCGTCGGCGTGCTGATGGCGGTGCTGGCACTGCTCAGCTGGGCGATCGCGTCGCTGGCCTTCAACGAGGTGGCGGCCTGGCGCCCGATCGCGGTCGCCGTCGCCATCGCGGGGCTGTGCTATCCACTACTGGTGCGCCTGTCCCGGCCGCTCGAGCGGGCACTGGCGGCGTCAGAGCCCCTGCATCTGGAGCGGGGAGGCTGAGGCCATGTTCATCCGCGACGGCGACGACCGCGTGCAGCGCCGACGCTTCTCCCGCCGGGCGATCATCCTCGGCCTGGGACAGGTGGGTGCGGCCGGCGTGCTGGCGGGGCGGCTCTATCAACTTCAGGTGATGGACCAGGCGCGCTATGCGCTTCTGGCCGACGACAATCGCATCTCCTATCGGACGACGGCGCCGGAGCGCGGGCGCATTCTCGATGCACACGGGCGGGTGCTGGCCGATAACGAGGAACACTACCGACTGACGGTCACGCCGGCGTTTGCGGGCGATCTCGATCACACGCTGTTGCGTCTGCAGGGGCTGGTGGCGATCGCCGACGAGGATGTGGAGCGCATCCGCGTGCGGGCGCGGCGGCAACCTTCGGGCACGCCGGTGATCGTCGCCAACGACCTGACGTTCGAGCAACTGGCGGCCATCGGACTGGAGTTGCCGGGGCTGCCGGGCGTGGACACCGAAATCGCGTGGCGGCGGCGCACGCATCACGGCGATGCGACGGCGTTCATCGTGGGCATGGTCGGGGCCGTGGAGCGGCTCGCGCTCGACGACGATCCAGCGGTGCGGCTGCCGGGCATGCGGATCGGCAAATCGGGCGTCGAATTGTCGATGGAAGGCCGGCTGCGCGGCGTTGGCGGCACGCTCAAGCAGGAGGTCGATGCGCGCGGGCGGATCGTGCGCACGCTGGAGCGCAGCGCGCCGCAGCGCGGCGAGGACGTCACGATCACGATCGATGCGCAGGTGCAGGCGCAGGTGCTCGCGCGCCTGCGCCAGGAGCGGCGGGCCGCGGTGGTGGCGCTGGAGGTCGAGACCGGCGCGATCCGGGCAATGGCGTCGGTGCCCAGCCGCGATCCGCGCGCGCTGCAGGCGCACGAGTGGGAGCGGATCGAGGAGGCGGCGGACGATCCACTTTTCAATCGCGCTCTGCTCGGTCTTTATCCGCCGGGCTCGACGTTCAAGATGGTGACGGCGCTTGCGGCGCTGGAAGCGGGTGTCGTGACGCCACGATCGCGGATCACGTGCGAAGGCAGCTACCACTATGCCGATCAGGTCTACCGTTGCTGGAACCGCAGCGGGCACGGCGACTGCAACCTGCACCGGGCGCTTCGCGAATCCTGCGACGTCTATTTCTACGAGGTCGCGCGCCGGCTCGGCATCGTCGCGCTCGCGAACATGGCCGAGCGGCTCGGCTTCGGGCAGACCTACGCCGACGGCATTTCCCGGCAGCGCGCGGGCGTGGTGCCGACGCCGGACTGGAAGCGGGCACGGTTCGGGCGGCCGTGGCATGGCGGTGAGACGCTGCACGCCGCGATCGGCCAGGGCTACGTGTCGGCGACGCCGCTGCAGATGGCGGTGATGTCGGCGCGGCTGGCTACGGGCCGGGCGATCGTGCCGCATCTGGTTGCGCCGGAGGGGCGCGGGGTATCGGCTTTGGAGGTCGCTCCCGCGCATCTGGAGGCGGTGCGGCGCGGCCTCGATGCGGTCGTGAACGAGGCGGGCGGCACGGGCCACAACGCGCAGTTGGAGGACGAGGACGGGCGGTTCGGGGACGTCGATATGGCCGGCAAGACGGGGACGTCGCAGGTCCATCGCAAGTCGTCGTTCGTGCGCGCGGAGGATCTCAGCTGGGAGCATCGCGACCACGCGCTGTTCGTGGGCTACGCGCCGGCACGGCGGCCGCGCTACGCGGTTGCAGCCGTCGTGGAGCACGGCGCGAGCGGGGGCAAGGTCGCCGCACCGCTGGTGCGGGACGTGATGCGGATGCTGCTGTCGTCGCAAGCCGAGCGAGCGGAGGGTGCGCGGGAGCGGGATGGCGGATCGATGGCGCCGGGGCGAAGGGCTGGGTGATGGTGCGTCGCGGAGCCTTGTTCCTTTCGAGCCGGCCGACGATCGCGGGCAAATTCCTGCGCACGAACTGGGCTCTGGTCGTCGTCGTCGCCGCGCTGACGGCGTGCGGGGCGGTGGCGCTTTATTCGGTGGCGGGGGGATCGCTGGAGCCCTGGGCGGGGCGGCATGTGCTGCGTGCGCTGGCGGGCCTTGCTGCGATCGTCGCGCTCGGGCTCGTGCCGGTCGAGGTGCTGGTGGCGGTTGCCTATCCGCTCTATGCGCTGGCGTTCCTGCTGCTGGTGCTGGTGCCCATGATCGGTGTGGAGGCGATGGGGGCGAAGCGCTGGCTCGGCGCCGGCGCCCTGACGTTCCAGCCCTCGGAGGTGATGAAGGCGGCCATCCTGCTGGCGCTGGCGCGTTATTATCTGTGGCTGGAGCCTTCGAAGCGGTCGCAGCCGCGCTGGCTCTTGCCGCCGGCGATCGCGATCCTGGTGCCGTTCGTGTTGATCTTGCGTCAGCCGGACCTGGGTACGGCGCTGCTGCTGGCGGCAACCGGCGGTGCGGTAATTTTCCTGGCGGGCGTCTCGACGCTCTATTTCGCCGGCGCAATCGGCTGCGGGATCGCGGCGGTGCCGTTCGTGTGGTCGCTGCTGCACGACTATCAGCGCCGGCGCATTGAGACGTTCCTGGATCCGGAGAAAGATCCACTGGGGGCGGGCTATCACATCACGCAGGCCAAGATCGCGCTGGGCTCGGGCGGGCTCAAGGGCAAGGGCTTTACGCTGGGCACGCAGAGCCAGCTCGATTTCGTGCCGGAGGCGCAGACGGATTTCATCTTCGCAAGCATTGCGGAGGAGTGGGGTTTCGTCGGCGCCATGGGGCTGGTGTGCCTCTACCTGGCGCTGCTCATGGTGCTGGTGGCAATGGCGCTGGCGGTGCGCAACCAGTTCGGCCGACTGGTGATCGCCGGCGTCGGCGTGATGCTGTTCGTGCAGATGTTCATCAACATCGCGATGGTGACTGGCATGGTGCCGGTCGTCGGCGTGCCGCTACCATTGGTGTCCTACGGCGGCACGGCGATGATGTCGGCGATGGTCGGCCTGGGGCTGGCGATGTCGGCCTACGTGCACCGCGACCATCAGTTCCGGCGCGAGGACGTGGGTGTGGTGTGGTAGGCGCGAGCGCCTACCACGGTTGTCGAGTTCCGGCGGGCGCCGCTCACACGGTGCCGTCGACGACGACGTCGAGCAGCACGGGTCCGTCGTGCTTGAGCGCGCGCTGCATCGCCGGGGCAAGGGCCTCCGGCTTTTCGATGCGCTCGGAGGTGACGCCCATGGACGCGGCCATCTGCGCATAGTCCATCGCCGGGTCCTTGAACTCCATGCCGATGAAATTGCGGTTGCCGTGGAAGGCGAGCAGGCGCTGCTTGATAATGCGATAGCCGCCGTTGTTGCACATGACGAAGGTGATCGGCAGCTTGAGGTGGGCCGCCGTCCACAGCGCCTGGATCGAGTACATGGCGCTGCCGTCGCCGACCATGCACACGACGCGGCGGCCGGGCTGGGCGAGCGAGATGCCGATCGAGGCGGGGATGGAAAAGCCGATGCCGCCGCTAGCGAGGCCGTGGTAGCCGAAGCGGTCGCGATAGGGGAAGAGATCGACGACGTGGCGGCCGGTCGTGAGGCTCTCGAAGACCAGGATGGCGTCGCGCGGCAGTGCGTCCACCATCTTTAGCGTCATCCAGTCGGGATTCATCGGACCGTCGCCGCCGTTGACGAGCGGGCCCGCGGTCTCGATGCGCTGCGACAGGGCCTTGCGTTTCGACGTCCAGTTCTTTTCGGCGATGGCGGCCTTGGCCGCCTTGGCACGGCCTTCGAGCGCCTTGCCGCCCTTTTTCTCCAGCACCGGGATCAGCGCCCGCAGCGTCTCGCGCACGTCGGCCTGGACTGCCATCCGGGCGGGGTAGTTCTTGCCCATCTCCCAGTCGTTGAGGCCGATCTGGATGTGCTGCAGCCCCTCGGGCATCGCCTCGTCGGGGCTGTAGACGGCCATGCGCAGCACGTCGGAGCCCAGAACGATCATCAGGTCATAGGCTTCGAGTACCTGACGCGTGACCTTCTGGGAGCGTACGAGCGGGCCCATGTAGCAGGGATGCTCGGACAGGAAGTGCGCGCCGTAGGCGCTGGTCGACTGGTAGGCGGGGGCGCCGAGGGTGTCGGCCAGGCGGGCGGCGTCGGCGAGCGCATCGCAACGCACGAGTTCGTCACCGCACACGAGCATCGGGCGCTCGGCGGCCAGGATCAAGTCTGCGAGCTCTGCGACGACGTCAGGCGCGGGCACGGTGCGCGTGACGATGCGGGTGGAGGCGCCGAGGTCGAGCGCGTCCTCCTGGTTGAGGATGTCGCCGGGCAGCGAGATGAAGACGGGGCCGGTTGGCGGCGTCGTTGCGACCTTGGCGGCGCGGCGCAGGATGCGCGGCAGGTCGGCGAGGCGGTTGACCTCGACCGCCCATTTGACGAGCGGCTCGGCCATGGCGACGAGCGGCGCGTAGAGGTTGGGCTCCATCAGGCCGAAGCCCTGCTCCTGCTGGCCGGCGGTGAGGATCATCGGCGTATTGGTGAAGCGCGCGTTGAAGAGCGAGCCCATGGCGTTGCCGAGCCCAGGCGCCACGTGCACGTTGCAGGCGACGAGCTTGCCGGACGCGCGCGAATAGCCGTCGGCCATGGCGACGACGAGCGCTTCGTGCAGGCCGAGCACGAACGTCAGATCGGGATGATCGACGAGCGCGTGCATGATCGGCAGCTCGGTGGTGCCCGGATTGCCGAAAAGGTGGGTGATGCCCTCGTCCTTCATCAGCGCGATGAAAGCGGAGCGTCCCGTGATTCGATTTGTCATGGCGTCCCGTCCCGACGGATGCTTGTTCGTTGCTGTGACAGCCCTGGCCCTTCGAGGTCGTCTCCCGTGGACAGGTCCCGCCGTCGCTACTATGTCGCGACAGTGGCTCGTCCACCAGAGGCCTTGCGGGAAGGCCTGTTATGAGGTGACCGCGCGGCAGGCGCCGTCGACGCAGCGGATATGGCGGTCTAGTGTTCCGACCGCAGGGGCTGGGCTCATCACCAGGGGCGGGGGAATGACGGCGGATTTCGACATCATCATCGTCGGCGGCGGCTCGGCGGGCTGCGTGCTCGCCAACCGCCTGTCGGCACGATCCAGCTTGCGGGTGCTGCTGCTGGAGGCTGGCCGTGACACCCCGCCGGGCGGCGAGCCGCGCGACGTGCTCGATACCTATCCGGTCTCCTATTACAACCTCGACTATGCGTGGGCCGGCCTCAGCGGCCACTGGCGGGGCCGGGACACGTCGCCCAAGGTCGGGCTCAGGCAGGCGCGCATCCTGGGCGGGGGCTCGTCGGTGATGGGCATGGTGGCGCTGCGCGGAACGCCCGACGATTATGCGGAGTGGGTCGCGCAGGGCGCTCAGGGCTGGGGCTGGGACGACGTCCTGCCGTTCTTCCGTAAACTGGAGGCGGATGCGGACTTTGGAGACGCGGCCACGGCGCACGGCGCGGACGGCCCGGTGCCCATCCGGCGGGTGCCGGACAACCAGTGGCCGCCGATCCTGTCGGGGCTCGCGGCCGCCGCCGGCAACACGCAAGTGCAGCGGATCGACGACTTCAACGCCGACTTCCGCGATGGCTTCGGCCCGCTGCCGATTAGCCGCTTCGCCGACAAGCGTGCGTCGAGCGCCATCTGCTATCTGGACGCGGCGACGCGGGCGCGGCCAAATCTTCGCATCGCGACCGGCGCCGACGTTCGCGGCTTTGAATGGGACGGTCGCCGCATTACCGGTGTCAGGGCGAGCGTCGACGGGGAGACGCGGCGCTTCACGGCCGGCGAGGTGATCGTATCGGCTGGCGCACTGCAATCGCCGGTGCTGCTGCAGCGCGCGGGGATCGGGCCGGCGGCTCATCTCAAGGCGAGCGGCATCTCCGTGATTGCCGACGTGCCCGGTGTCGGCGACAACCTGCACAACCACCAGATCCTCTATCTGATCGCGCATCTGAAGCGCAGTGCGCTGCCGCCGTCGGACCGGCGGGCGCATACGACCGCGACGTGGCGCTATTCGTCGGGCATGGCCGACTGTCCCGCGTCGGACATGTACATCAGCTTCGTCGGGCAGACGGGCTGGCACGAGCTCGGCCGCCGGCTGAGCGCTCTGACGCCGGCGGTGCTGAAGCCCTATTCGCGCGGCACGGTGCGACTGGATCCGAAATCGCCTGCCGGTCCGCCTGAGATCGTGTTCGACTTCCAGTCCGACGACCGCGATCGTGTACGCCATGCCGATGCGGTCCGGCGTGCGGCGGCGTGGCTGATGGCGCCGGAGGTGCGTCCTTTCTGGCACGCTGCGGTGCCGATCGCGCGGACGGACCGGATGCGCCAGCTCAACGATATCACGGCCTGGAACACGTGGCGTGCGCGCGCGATTGCAGCCGTGATCGATCACGTGGGGCCGGCGCGCCGGCCGATCATCGAGACGATGTCGCATCGCGGTCTCGACGTGGCCGCGCTGCTGCAGGACGATGCCGCGCTCGACGCTTTCGTGCGCGAGGGTGTCACCGGGATGGCGCATCACGCGGGTACGTGCCGGATGGGCCGGTCCGATGATCGCGGCGCGGTGGTGGATGCCCAGGGTCGCGTGCACAGCGTCGAAGGGCTGCGCGTCGTCGACGCGTCGATCATGCCGTGGGTGCCGCGCGGCAATACCAACATCCCGACGCTGATGATCGCGGAGAAGATTGCGGCTTCAATGCTGGACGCGGCGGCCGCATAGCATACGGCGCGCCGCGCCATTGAGGGGCTCAGAGGTGGCTCAGATGGGGCAACCCGCTACACGCGTGTCATTCGAGGCCTGAGGCTCACGATTCCGGCACGGGTTCGAAGACACCGGCCGTCGCATCGAGCCACTCCAGCCGCGCTTCGCCGATCGAGAACCACGCGCCGTGCAGCGACAGCCGTCCCGCGGCGATGGCGTCGGAGACGAAGGAGAAGGTCGCCAGGTTGCGCAGCGACTGCTGGATCGCCATGCGTTCCAGCGCTGTCTGGCGGAGGCTGGCATGGGCCGGCTCGATGCGCTCGACGACGCTGTCACGGACGTCGTTGATTAGGCTGACCCACGGCGCGATGAAGCGGCCGACCGGGCGTGCGCCGTCGGCCGCCAGCGCGGCGGCGATGCCGCCGCACTGGCCGTGTCCCAGCACGACGATGGCGTCGACGCACAGGCCCGTGACGGCAAACTCCAGGGCGGCGGATGTGCCGTGGTATGTGCCGCCATCCTCGCAGGGCGGCACGAGAGCGGCGACGTTGCGTACGACGAACAACTCGCCGGGTGCGGCGGAGAAGATCGTCGCGGGATCGACGCGGCTGTCGGCGCAGCCGATGATCATCGTTCTCGGGCTCTGGCCCTGGGCGAGCGCATCGTAGCGTCTTGCCTCGACGGGGAAGCGCTCGCTGCGGAACCGGCGATAGCCGTCGTGCAGGTCCTGGGGTATGGTCATGTGCGTGCCTCCACCGCGACAGGTGCGTCGTCTCGTTCGGTCTTGCGCGTCTCGCCGAGAGACCGGGCCAGCAGCAGGTAGCCGGCGATCCCCGAGACCAGCGAGCCCATCAGAACACCGATGCGGACGTCGGCGGAGTAGCCAGCATCGGTGAACGCGAGCGTGCCGATGAAGAGGCTCATGGTGAAGCCGATGCCGGCGAGCAGGGAGGCGCCGTGGATCTCGCGCCAGCCGACACGCGCGGGCAGATGCGCGATGCCGAGCCTCACCGCGAGCCAGACGGCGGCCATGATACCGATCTGCTTGCCGAGGAAAAGGCCCAGGGCGATGCCGACGGCGACGCTGCCGAATAGATCGTCGACCGTCAGGCCGCCAAGCGCGACGCCGGCGTTGGCGAAAGCAAAGAGCGGCATGATCAGGAACAGGACCCAGGGTTTCAGGGCGTGCTCGGTCTTCAGCAGCAGCGAGGATTCCGGCGCGCCGACCGGGCGGTGCGGGATGAAGAGGGCGATGGCAACACCGGCGAGCGTGGCATGCACGCCGGACTTGAGCAGAAACACCCAGATGACCGCGCCGACGACCACGTAAGGGGCAAGGCGATCGACGCCGCGCGCGTTGAAGACGGCGAGGATGCCGCAACCGGCGATCGCGACGGCGAGCGCCATCAACGACATGTTGGCGGTATAGAAGAGGGCGATGATGACGATGGCGCCGAGATCGTCAATGATGGCCAGGGCCAGCAGGAAGACCTTGAGGCCGACCGGCACCCGGCTGCCCAGCAAGGCGAGGATACCGATGGCGAAAGCGATGTCGGTTGCCGCGGGAATGGCCCAACCGCGTAGCGCGGTCGCGTCGCCGGCGTTAAGCGCGGCATAGATGAGAGCTGGTACGGCCATGCCGCCGACGGCGGCGAAGACCGGCAGGCTGGCGCGGCGCCAGTCGGACAACTCGCCGTCCTTGATCTCCTTCTTCAGCTCGAGACCGACCAGGAAGAAGAAGATCGCCATCAGGCCGTCGTTGATCCAAAGCAGCAGCGGCTTTTCGATCGCGAAGGTGCCGATCCGGATTTCTGCCACGGTGCCGAGCAGGGCGGCGTAAAGTGTGGCCAAGCTCGTGTTGGAGAAAAGGAGCGCGAGCGCTGTCGCGGCAATCAGCGTGATGCCCGCGGCACTCTCGTTGGCCAACAATCGGGCCAGGACCCGGGATTTCGGGTTGTGCCGGCTAGGCTCTGTCATGAGGCGCTCCTTGTCGGTTCGTCGTGGCGCATTGCGCCAAACGGCAAGAACCCCGACGGCAGGGGACTGCCGTCGGGGGCGGTATGGCTCCGGGGGACTACAACGTCGCGTGCATGTGGCTCTCGGTCAGCCACAAAAGCTTCTCGATGGCGGCTGCCGCTTCGGTGAGATAATGGCCGGAGACGGGGTCCTCCAGGACCATCGACTCGCCGATCGCGTGGTGGACGGCGGAAGCCAGCTGGCCCAGCCGCATAGACAGGGCGTCGAGATGCTCCTCTTCGCTGACGGCAAGGGCGGGATACGGATCGAGTGCCGTCTCCGCCGCCACGCTCTGCACCGTGCCGCGCGCCAATCCGCCGAGCGCTGCGATCCGTTCCGCGAGCGTGTCCGCGTGGGCGGACAGTTCGTCGTGGATCTTGCCGAACAGTGCATGCAGGCTGGAGAAGTTTCGCCCGCGCAAGTTCCAGTGCGCCTGGCGCGCGGCCAGGCCGAGATCGATGGTTTCGGCGAGGATGCCGTTCATGATCTCGATGACGTTGCGGCGAACGTCCAGCGGCAGATCGTTGCGTGTCTGCCTCATCTGGCGCGCATTGAGAACCTGAACCTTGGCGGCGCCCGTCGACATGACTGTTCCTCCGATGTCGTACCGTGGGGACTAGATGGGTGGTTGCGGGATCAGCCGCGGCGGGAGAGCAGGTCGGTGGCGATGCCCGTCAGCCCGCCGCCGCCTTCGCTGAGTTGCTGAAGTATGGCTTGGGGGTCGAGGTTGCCGGTATCGATGCCGAGCTCGGACAGGCGTGCGAGCAGCTCCGTGCCGCCCAGGGACTCCAGGCTCGATGTATCGATCCCAACGTCCTGAAGGCGCTGCAGGATCGCGTCGGGGGCAAGCTCGCCGTCGAGTGAGGGGGCACTCTGGCCGATCAGACCGCCGATCGTTTCGGAGATCCGGGAAAAGTCGAACATCTCAGGTAACCTCTCCAGTTGGTGTTGGTGGACGTTCAGCCGCCGGGCAGGCGAACCCAGTGGTTCGGCGGTGCCGTGGTGATGACCTGGGCCTGTGCGTGGCCGTTCACGGACGCGTGGACAATGGCGCCGGCCGGCGCGGTGGCCGGGCGCGGGGTGGGCGTGCGTGCGGCCGCTGTCTGCGGGCCGGGTGTGGGCAGTCGTGTCATGTTGATCACTCCGTCCTCGGGTTGCGGGGCCCTATCGAGCTCCCGACACCTGTCAGGTGGGGCGGGGCTGGCGGGTTGGCCAATCGCAAGCTGCCGAATGTTTGATCGGGATTTCCGATCAAGGGATGGGCCCGGCTGGACGATCGGGCGAGGCGCCCTATATCCGCTGGCAACGCGAACAGAGGGGATCGGCCGGACATGCCCAACCTGAGGCAGCTCGAATACCTCGTGGCCCTGGCCGATACGCGCCACTTCCGGCGGGCCGCAGAGAAGGCCAACACCACGCAGCCGACGCTCAGCGAGCAGCTGAAAGCGCTGGAAGGGCGTCTGGGCGCGCAACTGGTCGAGCGGAGCCGGTCGAAAGTGATCCTGACATCGGTCGGGCAGCAGGTGGTGGAGGTCGCGCGGCGCATGCTGAGCGATGCCAACGAGATCCGGTTGCTGGCGGCGAGCGGGGGACGGGAGCTGGCGGGTGTGCTGCGTGTCGGCCTGCCGGCGACCATCGGCCCCTATCTGCTGCCCCGTGTCATTCCCGAGCTCAAACGGGTCTATCCCGAGCTCAAGCTCTATGTGCGCGAGGAGCTGCCGAGCGTCCTGCCGCAGGCGCTGGAGGAGGGGCGCTACGACGTCATCATCAGCCTGCTTCCGGTGCGGGGCGCGGAGCTGACTGCCAAGGCGCTGTTCCGTGAGCCGTTACATCTGGCCGTGGCCGCAGGCCATCCGCTGGCGCAAAAGGTCTGTGCGCGCCGGGCGGATCTGGAAGGCGAGGATGTGCTGGCGCTCGGCCCGGGGCATCAGCTGCACGATGCAGCGCTGGCGTTGTGCGCGGAGTTCGGGGCGCGGCTGCGCTACGAATACGAGGGCACGAGCCTCGATACCCTGCGCGAGATGGTGGCGATGGGGCTGGGCGTGACGTTTCTGCCCGGCCTCTATGTACAAGCGGTCGTGGCCCGCGATCCCTCGATTCGCACGCTGGAGCTGGAAGACCGCGCCGTCTACCGGACGGTCGGGATCGTCTGGCGCCGCGCCAGCGCGCGACAGGAGAGCTACTCGGCGCTCGCTGATCTTCTCAAGAGTTTGCTCGAACGCGAGTTCGAGAACATCGCCGTGCTGACCTGAGCCACGACGTTGGGCGCACGGCGCACCTTCAGTTTCGGCAACCTTCAGGACCCAACGTGCTGACGTCTCGTGTTCGTGGGCAGCAAGATCTTCGTGCAGCAGTTCGCGGGCAAGATCCCGCCGGAGTTCAGCCTGGCGGTGACCTTCAGTCTGTTGGCCGGCGGCATCCTGGTCGCGCTGTGGGTGACACGGCGGGAAGCGGGGCGGCCCGCCCCGGTCCGGTACACGCCCCGAGGGCGCAGCGGCGGGGCCGCGAGGGTATGCCACACAGGCAGGGCCGGCACCGCGACAGGCGGGCGCCGGCCCGGTCTTTCATGTGCTTGCGGCGCGCAGCGCCGGTGTTGTGTTGCGTTCACGCATCACGCGTCCGTGGATTAATTTGCGGGCACTACCGGGAAGTGCCTAATCGTTCGACAACCGCGCTGAAAGTTGCCCATTATTTGCGCTTGTCACCCGGCTCCCGATGGCACCATTTCTAATCATGTGCGGAAAGACGCGTTCTCGTCAGTGCCCGCACGTGCGCACGTCGGGCCAATCCGGCGCTGCATCGATCGGACAACTCAATCGGCAGAGACCTCCATGACGACAAAGTTCTGTCAGGCCGTAGCGCTCGCTTGTGCTGCCATCGCGTGCACGCTGGGCGGCATGGCGCCGCCCGCCGCGGCGACCGATATCCGCTTCACGCTCGACTGGAAATTCGAAGGTCCGGCAGCTCCGTTCTTCGTCGCGATCGATAAGGGCTACTTCAAGGCCGAAGGGCTCAACGTCACGATCGATACGGGCGCGGGATCGCGTGAATCCATCCCGCGCGTGGCGACGGGCACCTACCAGATGGGCTTCGGCGACATCAACTCGCTGGTTAAGGCCATCGACGAGCAGCCCGATCTCAAGGCCAAGGCCGTGATGATGGTCTACGAGCGTCCGCCGTTCGCGATCATCGGCCGCAAGAGTCTCGGCGTCACCACCGATCCCAAGTCGCTGGAGGGCAAGACGCTCGGCGCTCCGCCGCCGGACGGCGCGTTCGCGCAGTGGAAGGCGTTCGCTCAGGTGGCCAAGCTCGACCTTTCCAAGATCAAGATCGAGAGCGTCGGCTTCCCGGTACGCGAGCCGATGTTGGCGCAAGGCAAGGTGCAGGGGATTTTCGGCTTCTCGTTCTCCTCGGTGCTGAACCTCAAGGCGCAGGGCGTGAAAGCCGACGATATCTCGCTGATCCTGATGGCCGAGAACGGCCTCGATCTCTACGGCAATGCGATTCTCGTCAATTCCGATTTCGCCTCGTCGAACGCGGACGCCGTTAAGGGCTTCCTGCGCGCGTTCGTGAAGGCGCTGAAGGATGTGGCGAAGGATCCCGCGGGCGGGGTCGATGCCGTCTTGAAGCGCAACAACATCGTCAAGAAGGATGTGGAACTGGAACGTCTGAAGATGGCACTCCAGCAGAACTTCATCACGCCGGCGGTGAAGAAAAACGGCTTTGGCGGCGTCGAGGAGGCCAAGATGAAGACGTCGATCGACCTGCTCAAGGTGTCGATCGGTCTCAAGGCGCCGCCGGCGCCGGCGCGCGTGTTCGACGGCAGCTATCTCGGGCCTGCCGATCAGCGCAAGGTCGACTGAGGTGGGGTGTTTGAACCTCGCTTGGCGTTTTGGCAGCCCCTGCTTTGGGGCTGCCGGCGCTTTTGGTTCATCGCGCAACGAAAGAGGCTGAGGAAACGTGACGGCCTTTGTCTCTGTCCAGAATGTCGATCTGACGTACGGCGGCCCGGGCGGCACGCTTGCGGTCCAGGGTCTCTCGCTCGAGGTCGAGAAGGGCGAGTTCGCCGCGGTGGTCGGGCCTTCGGGTTGCGGCAAGTCGACGTTGATGAAGCTGACGACGGGCCTCGTGCGGCCGCAGACGGGCGAGGTCGACGTCGCGGGAAAGCGCGTGACGGGGCCGGTGTCGAACGCCGGCATGGCGTTCCAGAACCCGTCACTGCTGCCGTGGCGGACGACGCTCAGAAACGTCATGCTGCCGCTGGAGATCGTGCAGCCGCATCGGGGGCGTCTGGCGGCCAACAAGGCCCAGTACGAGGCGCAGGCGGAAGCGCTGCTGGCGCTGGTCGGGCTCGGCGGGTTCGGGTCCAAGTTTCCCTGGCAGTTGTCGGGTGGCATGCAACAGCGCGCCAACCTGTGCCGCGCCCTGATCCACGCGCCGGACCTGTTGATGCTTGACGAGCCGTTCGGGGCGCTCGACGCGTTCACGCGCGAGGAGCTTTGGGGCGTGATGCGCGACCTGCACGCGGAAAAGCGCTTCACCGTCGTGCTGGTGACGCACGACCTGCGCGAGGCCGTCTACCTGGCCGACCGCGTGTTCGTGATGAGTGCGCGGCCGGGCCGCATCATCGAGGAGCGGCGTATCGACTTTCCGCGCCCGCGGCCACTCGACCTGATCTACGAGCACGACTTCAACAGCGTCGTGCACGACCTGCGTGCGCATATCGCGGAAGCGAGGTCTGCAGCATGAGCCGGCAACGCGAAGCGCTTTGGATCAAGGCGGCGCCGTGGGTCTACACGGTTGCCCTGTTCGCGATTTGGGAAGGCGCCGTCCATCTGTTCGATATTCCCAAGATCATCCTGCCCGCACCCAGCGAGATTGCGCGCGCGATCGTCGAATACTGGCCGGCGATCTGGCAGAACTCGCTGCAGACGCTGTTCACGACGACGCTCGGTTTCGTGCTGGCGGTCGGCGGCGGGCTGGCGCTCGGGCTGCTGGTCGGCTGGTCGCGGGCGATCTATGCGGGACTTTATCCGCTGATGATCGGCTTCAATTCGATTCCGAAGGTGGCGGTGGTGCCGATCCTCGTCATCTGGTTCGGCATCGGCACCATCCCGGCGGTGCTGACTGCGTTCCTGATCGCCTTCTTTCCGATTGTGGTCAACGTCGCGACGGGGCTCGCCACGATCGAACCGGAGATGGAGGACGTGCTGCGGGCGCTCGGCGCAAGCAAGATGGACATCATGCTGAAGGTCGGCATTCCGCGTGCACTGCCTTATTTTTTCGGCTCGCTGAAGGTCGCGATCACGCTGGCGTTCGTCGGCTCGGTGGTGTCGGAGACGGTGGCGGCGAACGAGGGCGTCGGGCACATGATGCTCGGTGCGCAGAGCCAGTTCAACGTGCCGTTGGTGTTTGCGGGGCTCGTGGCGCTCGCGGTTGAAGGCATCGTGATGTACGCGCTGATGGCGTGGATCGAGATGCGCATGACGGGCTGGGCGCATCGCTCGTCGGGCTTCGGTGCGGAGGCGCGGTGAAGCCGTGGCGCGCGGGACGTTATCCTGCGTGATGCGATGGACGTCAGCGGGGCGCGGCGAATGCCGGCCTCAGCCGTCGCAGGCTTCGCGTTCGTCGATCAGCGGGTTGGGGCGGGCATAGGCGAACAGCGCCTCGCGGTCTGTGATGCGCACGGTCGGCCCTTCCACGATGACGCCGTGGTCGGCAAGCTCGGCGAAGCCGCGCGAAAGGTTCTCCGGTCTCATGCCCAACTGGCCGGCGAGCGCGCGCTTTTCCATGTCGATGCGGAAGATGCCCTTGGCGCCGTGATCCTGGTCCTGGACGATGACCCAGTTCGCCAATCGCTCGACGGCGGTCCTGAGGCGCTGGTTCTTCAGTTCCTTGACGACGGCGCGATATCGACAGGCCAACTCCACGACGGTGGCGCGGGCGAAGGCCGGGTCGCGCAGGAAGACGTCGCGCACGGAGTCGGCGGGGATCAAGACCACCGTCGACGGCGCGAGCGTGCGGACCGACTTCAGATAAACACCATCGACGATGACGGCGGCGAGGATGAAGGCTGCGGGCGGGGTCAATGCGGACAGCGTCGCCTCACGGTCCGCGTCCGATGCGAAGAACGCCACGCGGCCGTCCACCAGGACATGGAGGAAGTCGGGTTGCTCGCCCTCGTGGACGAGCACGACGCCGGCGGGAAATCGCTGCAGGTAGCCCGCGGCGATCAGCGCTTCGAAGTTGGCGGGTTCGACGTCGCGGAACAGCGGCAGGTTTCTGACGATATCGGCATCCGAAGATCGCATCGGCCGTTCTCCCTCGGGCTCCGGCGGCGAGCCTCAGCATTCGATTGCCTTTTGTCAATTCGTGGACCGCATAAATCAGCGGTGCTCTGGCGGCAGATCAATCCAAGTATTGATCGATGATAATACTCACTCTTTTTATCAAGCTTGGCTGTCGATACTTGATTTCAATCAATGTTTGTTCGCGCGCCTGAAACAAACCTGCGGTCAGCCGAGATGTTTCGGTGCACGAACCGGGGGCTCAAATGAACGACCTCGCAGGCGTCCGACCCAGTGAACAAAGCCGCGCGCTATGGCTCTCCACCATCGCCTTCACTGTGTGTTTTGCGGTTTGGACGATCTTTTCAATCATCGGTGTGCGCATTAAGACGGAGCTGGGCCTCAATGACAGCCAGTTCGGCCTACTCGTCGCCACGCCCATCCTGACCGGCTCGTTGAGCCGCATCTTCCTGGGCATCTGGACCGACCAGTACGGCGGGCGGATCGTCTACGTCGCCACCATGGTGCTGGCGGCGATCGCGACGTTCCTTTTGTCCTATGCGACGACGTACGAGACGATGCTGATCGCCGCGCTCGGCGTCGGTCTCGCGGGCGGGTCGTTCGCGGTCGGCATCGCCTATGTCTCGCGCTGGTACCCCAAGGAGCGGCAAGGCATCGCGCTCGGCATCTTCGGAGCGGGCAACGTCGGCGCCGCGGTCACCAAGTTCCTCGCGCCGTTCGTGATGGTCGCCTACGGGTGGACGACGGTGGCGCAGGTGTGGGCTGCCGCCATCCTGCTGATGGCGGTCGTGTTCTGGTTCACGACCGAGGACGACCCTGTGATCCGGGCCCGGCGCCGGCGCGGCGACAGCGTGCGCAGCGCGTGGATGGAACTCGACCCGCTGAAGAAGATCCAGGTCTGGCGGTTCTCGCTCTACTACTTCTTCACCTTCGGCGCGTTCGTCGCACTCGCGTTGTGGCTGCCGCGCTATCTCGTCGGCGTCTACCAGCTCGACATCAAGTCGGCCGGTATGCTCGCGGCATTCTACTCGATCCCTGCGAGCATCTTTCGTGCCTACGGCGGGCATCTGTCCGACCGGATCGGCGCGCGCAGGGTGATGTACTGGACGTTCGGCGTGTCGGCGATCTGCACGTTCATGCTGTCCTATCCCAACACCGACTATGTCATTCACGGCATCCGCGGACCGATCACGTTTTCGACCAATGTGGGCCTCGTTCCGTTCGTGATCCTGATCTTCGTGCTCGGATTCTTCATGAGCCTGGGCAAGGCGGCGGTCTACAAGCACATCCCCGTCTATTATCCCGATCACGTCGGCTCGGTCGGCGGCATCGTCGGTCTGGTCGGCGGTCTCGGCGGCTTCATCCTGCCGATCCTGTTCGGCGTCATGCTCGACCTGACGGGCGTTTGGACGACGTGCTTCATGCTGCTGTTCGGCATCGTCGTGACGGCGCTGGTGTGGATGCACTTCGCCATCCTGGCCATGGAGCGCGAGGCGCAGCCCGTGGCGGAGAAGGCGCTGCCGCAACTGCCGGAGATGGCTGAGATCCATACGGCCAAGCATCACGGCGAGCTTGCCGGCGTGATCGAGGACTGGCGGCCTGAGGAGCCGGCCTTCTGGAACGATAAGGGCCGCGCGATCGCCCGGCGCAACCTGTGGATCTCGATCCCGGCGCTGCTGCTGGCGTTCTCCGTGTGGATGGTGTGGAGCGTCGTCGTCGCCAAGCTGCCGGCGATCGGCTTCAAGTACACGACCGACCAGCTGTTCTGGCTGGCGGCGCTGCCAGGGCTTTCGGGCGCGACGCTTCGGATCTTCTACTCGTTCATGGTGCCGATCTTTGGCGGCAGGCTGTGGACGGCGGCGTCGACCGCGTCCCTGCTGATCCCGGCGCTCGGCATCGGCTATGCGGTGCAGAACCCAGATACCCCGTACCTGATCTTCCTGGTGCTGGCCCTGTTGTGCGGCTTCGGCGGCGGCAACTTCGCCTCGTCGATGGCCAACATCTCCTTCTTCTTCCCGAAGGCGGAGAAGGGCAACGCGCTCGCGTTAAATGCGGGGCTCGGCAACGCAGGCGTCAGCGTGATGCAGTTCCTGGTGCCGATCGTGATTACAGCGGGCGTGTTCGGCGCGATGGGCGGCGAGGCGCAGACGCTGTCGACCGGTGGCAAGCTGTGGCTGCAGAACGCGGGCTTCGTGTGGGTGCCATTCATCATCGCCTCCACGATCGCGGCTTGGTTCGGCATGAGCGATCTGGCCACCGCGCGGGCTTCGTTCGCGCAGCAGGCGGTGATCTTCCAGCGCAAGCACAACTGGGTGATGTGCTGGCTCTACACTGGCACGTTCGGCTCGTTCATCGGCTATTCGGCAGGCTTTCCGCTACTCGCAAAGACGCAGTTCCCCGCCGTCGACAGCCTGCAGTACGTGTTCCTCGGCCCGCTGATCGGCGCGCTGTCGCGGGCGGCGACGGGCTGGGTCTCCGACAAGTACGGCGGCGGGCGCGTGACGTTCTGGGTTTTCATCGTGATGATCAGTGCGGTCGCGGGCGTGCTCTACTTCCTAGGAATCAAAGAACAGCCGGGTGCGTTCTGGGGGTTCTTCGCGATGTTCATGATCCTGTTCTTCGCGACGGGCGTGGGCAATGCGTCGACCTTCCAGATGATCCCGATCATCATGCGCTCTGAAGTTCCGCGTCTGATGCCGGAGAAGACGGCTGCGGAGCGGCTGCGGCAGGCGGAGATGGAGAGTGCCGCCATCATCGCCTTCACGTCGGCGATTGCGGCCTACGGCGCCTTCTTCATCCCGAAGGCCTATGGCACGTCGATCTCGATGACCGGCGGCCCGCAGGCAGCGCTCTGGGCGTTCCTGGTGTTCTACGCCACGTGCGTCGCGGTCACCTGGTGGTTCTACACCCGGCCCGGCGGCCTGCTGCACGACATCGAGCGCGGCGGCGCCGCGCCCACCGCACAACCTGCCGAATGATCGCCTGATTGACAAACGGTCGCCTGCTGCGGCAGGCGACCCATGGAGCGACCCGATGAGTCACATCCTGGACCGACTGACATTCTTCAAGCGCACGCAGGGCGAGTTCTCCGGCGGGCACGGCATCACCACCACCGAGGACCGCGCGTGGGAGGACGGCTATCGCAAACGCTGGGCTCACGACAAGGTCGTGCGATCCACGCACGGCGCCAATTGCACGGGCTCGTGCTCGTGGAAGATCTACGTCAAGGGCGGCATCGTCACATGGGAAACGCAACAGACCGACTATCCGCGCACGCGGCCGGATCTGCCCAACCACGAGCCGCGCGGCTGCTCGCGCGGGGCGTCCTACAGCTGGTATCTCTACTCCGGCAACCGCGTGAAATACCCACTGGTGCGCTCCCGGCTCGTGCGCTTGTGGCGCGAGGCACGCAAGACGATGACGCCCGTCGCGGCGTGGAAATCGATTGTGGAGGATCCGGCAAAGCGGGCGTCGTACACCAAGAAGCGTGGACACGGCGGTCTGGTGCGCGCCGACTGGTCCGAGGTCAACGAGATCATCGCGGCGGCCAACGCCTACACGGCCAAGACCTACGGGCCCGACCGGATCCTGGGGTTCTCGCCGATCCCGGCGATGTCGATGGTGTCGTATGCGGCGGGTTCGCGCTACCTGTCGCTCATCGGCGGCGTGTGTATGTCGTTCTACGACTGGTACTGCGATCTGCCGCCGGCCAGCCCGCAGACGTGGGGGGAGCAGACGGACGTGCCGGAAAGTGCCGACTGGTACAATGCCGGCTTCCTGATTCTGTGGGGCTCCAACGTGCCGCAGACGCGCACGCCGGATGCGCACTTCTACACGGAGGTTCGCTACAAGGGCACGAAGAGCGTCGTCATCTGCCCTGACTACTCGGAAGCCTCTAAGTTCGCCGACATGTGGCTGAGCGTGAAGCAGGGCACGGATTCGGCGCTGGCGATGGCCATGGGGCACGTCATCCTGCGCGAGTTCCACGTCGACCGCAAGGTCGCCTACTTCGAGGATTACGCGCGCAAGTACACCGACATGCCGATGCTCGTGCGCCTCGTGAAGCGCGACGGACGCCTTGTGCCGGATCGGCTGGTGCGGGCCTCCGACTTCGCGGATGGCGCAGGCGAAGCCAACAACCCCGACTGGAAGACGGTCGCGTATGACGAGGCAAGTGGCGCCATTGTCGTGCCCAACGGCTCGGTCGGCTTCCGCTGGGGCGAGCAGGGCAAGTGGAACCTTGAAGAGAAGGCCGCCGGTAAGGACGCGCGCCTCAGGCTCTCGCTCGATGCCGTCAAGGACAACGTCGCCGCGGTCGCATTCCCGTATTTCGGCAACATCGCGCACGAGCACTTCGCGGGTACGCAGCACGAGAGCGTGCTGGAGCGCAACGTGCCGGTGAAGCGGCTGAAGCTCAAGGAGGGGGAGACGCTGGTCGCCTCGGTCTACGACCTGTTCCTCGCCAACTACGGCGTCGACCGCGGCTTCGGTGGCGGCAACGTGGCGCGCGACTACAACGCCAACGAGCCCTACACGCCGGCGTGGGCAGAAGCGATCACCGGGGTCAAGCGCGACCAGATCATCCAGGTGGCCCGCGAGTTCGCGCTCAACGCGGAGAAGACCAACGGACGGTCGATGATCATCATCGGCGCGGCCATGAACCACTGGTACCACGCCGACATGAACTATCGCGGCGTGATCAACATGCTGGTCATGTGCGGCTGCGTCGGCCAGTCGGGTGGCGGCTGGTCGCACTATGTCGGCCAGGAGAAGCTCAGGCCGCAGTCGGGCTGGCTGCCGCTGGCATTCGCCCTCGATTGGGCCAGACCGCCGCGCCAGCAGAACTCGACATCGTGCTTCTACGCGCACACCGATCAATGGCGCTACGAGACGCTGGATGTCGGCGAGATCACGTCGCCGCTTGCGCCGCCGGGACCGTGGGACGGCGTGCTGATCGATTACAACGCGCGGGCGGAGCGGATGGGCTGGTTGCCGTCGGCGCCGCAGCTTGAGGCCAATCCGCTGGAGGTCGGCAAGGCGGTCGCGGCGTCGGGCAAGGAGGCGCCAGCCTACGTCGCGGAGGCGCTGAAATCGGGTGCACTCAAGATGAGCTGCCACGATCCCGACAACCCGAAGAACTGGCCGCGCAACATGTTCGTGTGGCGCTCAAACTTGCTGGGGTCCTCGGGCAAGGGACACGAGTACTTCCTGAAGCACCTGCTCGGCACGTCGCATGGCGTCATGGGTAGGGATCTCGGCGCGATGGGGGCGAAGAAGCCCAAGGAGGTCGCGTGGCGCGATGAGGCGCCCGAAGGCAAGCTCGATCTTCTGGTCACGCTCGACTTCCGCATGTCGACGACGTGCGTCTACTCCGACATCGTGCTGCCGACGGCGACCTGGTACGAGAAGAACGACCTCAACACGTCGGACATGCATCCCTTCATCCATCCGCTGACGGGTGCCGTCGATCCGATCTGGGAGGCCCGCAGCGACTGGGACATCTACAAGGGGATTGCGAAAGCGTTCTCGGCGGTCGCGCCGGAGGTTCTGGGCGTGGAGAAGGACGTCGTGCTGACGCCGATCCAGCACGACACGCCCGCGGAGATGGCGCAGGCGCTCGACGTCAAGGACTGGAAGCGCGGGGAATGCGAGCCGGTGCCGGGCAAGACGATGCCCGCGGTAACGGTCATCGAACGCGACTACCCTAATGTGTACAAGCGTTTCACCGCGCTCGGGCCGCTGATGTCGAAGATCGGCAACGGCGGCAAGGGCATGGCATGGAACACGGAGCACGAGGTCGAGTTCCTGAAGCGCCTCAACGGCGAGGTGACGGAGGATGGACCGACCAAAGGGCTTGCGCGCATCGAGACCGACATCGACGCGGCGGAGGTGATCCTGTCGCTGGCGCCGGAGACGAACGGCGAGGTCGCGGTCAAGGCGTGGGCCGCGCTGTCGAAGACGACGGGTCGCGACCATACCCATCTGGCGCGCCCCAAGGAGGACGAGAAGATCCGCTTCCGCGACGTCGTCGCGCAGCCGCGGAAGATCATCTCGTCGCCGATCTGGTCGGGGCTCGAGAGCGAGAAGGTCTGCTACAACGCGGGCTATACGAATGTGCACGAGCTGATCCCGTGGCGTACGCTGTCGGGTCGCCAGCAGCTCTACCAGGACCACCTGTGGATGCGGGCGTTCGGCGAGACGCTGTGCGTCTATCGTCCGCCGATCGATACGCGCACGGTCGCGCCGGTGATCCAGGCGAAGCCGAACGGCAATACGCCGATCGTGCTCAACTTCATCACGCCGCACCAGAAGTGGGGCATCCACTCGACCTATACCGACAACCTGTTGATGCTGACGCTGTCGCGCGGCGGGCCGATCGTGTGGCTGTCGGAGATCGACGCGCGCAAGGCCGGCATCGTCGACAACGACTGGGTGGAAGCCTTCAACGCCAACGGCGCACTCGTTGCCCGCGCGGTCGTCTCCCAGCGCATGAAGGATGGCACGCTGCTTCATGTATCACGCGCAGGAGAAGATCGTGAACGTGCCGGGCTCGGAGATGACCGGACAGCGTGGCGGCATCCACAACTCGGTGACGCGCGCGATCATCAAGCCGACGCACATGATCGGCGGCTACGCGCAACAGAGCTACGGCTTCAACTACTACGGCACTATCGGCACCAACCGCGACGAGTTCGTCGTGGTGCGCAAGATGAACACGGTGGACTGGCTGGAACGGCCGGCCGCCGATGCCGTCACCCGTCTCCACTCACGCTCGCGAGGCTGCAGAATGAAAGTTCGCGCTCAAATCGCCATGGTGCTGAACCTCGACAAGTGCATCGGGTGTCACACCTGCTCGGTCACGTGCAAGAACGTCTGGACCAACCGCGAGGGCATGGAATACGCCTGGTTCAACAACGTCGAGACCAAGCCCGGCATCGGCTATCCCAAGGAGTGGGAGAACCAGGACCGCTGGAACGGCGGCTGGAGGCGCAAGGCCAACGGCCGGATCGAGCCGCGGATCGGCGGCAAGTGGCGGGTGCTGGCCAAGATCTTCGCCAACCCGGACCTGCCGGAGATCGACGACTACTACGAGCCGTTCACCTTCGACTACGAGCACCTGCAGAAGGCGCCGGAGATGGAGGCGTTCCCGACCGCGCGGCCGCGCTCGCTGATCACGGGCGAGCGGATGGAGAAGATCGAGTGGGGGCCGAACTGGGAGGAGATCCTCGGCGGCGAGTTCTCCAAGCGCTCGGCCGACGTCAACTTCGAGGGCGTCCAGAAGGAGATCTACGGGCAGTTCGAGAACACGTTCATGATGTACCTGCCGCGGCTGTGCGAGCACTGCCTCAACCCGGCATGCGTCGCATCGTGTCCGTCGGGCGCCATCTACAAGCGCGAGGAGGACGGCATCGTCCTGATCGACCAGGAGAAGTGCCGCGGCTGGCGCATGTGCGTGTCGGGCTGCCCGTACAAGAAGATCTATTTCAACTGGTCGAGCGGCAAGTCGGAGAAGTGCATCCTGTGCTATCCGCGCATCGAGGCGGGACAGCCGACGGTGTGCTCGGAGACGTGCGTGGGGCGCATCCGCTATCTCGGCGTCGTGCTCTATGACGCCGACCGCATCGAGGCAGCGGCGTCGGTCGCCGACGAAAAGGCGCTCTACGAGGCGCAGCTCTCGGTGTTCCTCGATCCCGAACGATCCGACCGTTCTGGCGCAGGCGCGCGCGGACGGCGTGCCGCAGTCGTGGCTCGATGCTGCGCAGCGGTCGCCGATCTGGAAGATGGCGATGGAGTGGAAGGTCGCCTTCCCGCTGCATCCGGAATACCGCACGCTGCCGATGGTCTGGTACGTGCCGCCGCTGTCGCCGATCCAGTCGGCGGCGGAAGCCGGCAAGATGGGCAGCGACGGCGCGATGCCGGACGTGCGCAGCTTGCGCATTCCGCTGCGCTATCTCGCCAACCTGCTGACGGCGGGCGACGAGGAGCCGGTCGCGCGCGGCCTGGAACGGATGCTGGCGATGCGCACCTACATGCGGGCCAAGACGGTCGACGGCGTGATCGACGAGACGATCGCCCAGCGTGTCGGGCTGAAGGGTGCACAGATCGAGGACATGTACCACGTCATGGCGATCGCCAACTACGAGGACCGTTTCGTGATCCCGACGACGCATCGCGAACTCGGCGAGAACGCCTACGACCTGCGCGGTGCGTGCGGCTTCTCGTTCGGCGGCGACTGCTCGGACGGGCGCACGTCCAACGTCAACCTGTTCGGCGGCCGCAGCAAGGCGCCGAAGAAACCGATGGAGCGGGTGTGATGGCGCGAACATTCAAGGTTCTTTCCGCGCTGCTTAGCTATCCGACTGCCGACATCGCGGCGGCGGCCTGCGAAATGCGCGAGGTTCTCGCCCAGGAGCGGCTGTTGAAGCCCGCGCCAGGTCCAGGCGCTGTCGGTTCTGATCGATGAGCTTGGCGGACACGACCTCTACGACCTGCAGGAGCGCTACATCCTGCTGTTCGATCGCACGCGGTCGCTTGTCGTTGCATCTGTTCGAGCACGTGCACGGCGAGAGCCGCGACCGTGGGCAGGCGATGGTCGACCTGAAGGCCGTGTACGAGGCGGCGGGGCTGTCGATCAGCGCCAGCGAGTTGCCGGACTACTTGCCGCTGTTCCTTGAGTTCCTGGCGACGCGGCCGTTGCCGGAGGCGCTCGATCTGATCGCGCAGCCCGCACACATCCTGGCGGCGCTGGCCGAGCGGCTGAGGCGGCGCGGCTCGGTCTACGCGGCGGTGCTGCAGGTTCTTTCGGTGCTGGCGAAGTCCGATCCGAAGGCGGCCGAGGTGCAACAATTGCTGGCCGAGCCCGAGCCCGATCCCAACGACCTCGAAGCGCTCGATGCGGCGTGGGAGGACGAGGAGGTGCGCTTCGGCCCGTCGGCGGAGGCGCAGTGCGGCGGCGACCGGCTGGTGCCGAAGCTGCGCGCGGCGCGCCGTCCCGCGCCTGGCGCGGAGCCCGCGCCGCAGCCGTCACCACGCACGATCATCACCCATTCCGGCACACGGATCTGAGGGAGCCGCAGCCATGCGCGACACGCTCTTCCACATTCTCTTCGTCTGGTACCCGTACGTCTGTATCGGCTTCTTCGTCGTCGGCTCGCTGTTCCGCTTCGAGCGCGACCAGTACTCGTGGCGGGCGTCGTTCCAGCCAGCTGCTGCGCCGGCGGCAGCTGATGATCGGGTCGAACCTGTTCCACATCGGCATCCTGTTCTTGTTCTTCGGCCATTTCGTCGGGCTGCTGACGCCGACGTGGCTCTACACGAAGCTGATCACGGTCGAGCAAAAGCAGGCGCTGGCGGTGACAGCCGGCGGCATCGCGGGCGTGATCTGCTTCATCGGACTGTCGATGCTGCTGCACCGGCGCCTGCTTGATGCGCGCATCCGCATGACGACCACGACGATGGACCTTGCGATCCTGGTCATCCTGTGGGTGCAGCTCGCGCTCGGGCTGCTGACGCTGCCTTATTCGTTCTGCGCATTCGGACGGGCAGGTGATGCTGCGGCTGTCGCACTGGGCGCAGGGCGTGCTGATGCTGGAGCCCAATATTGACAGCTACCTCAAGGGTCTCGACTGGCCGTACCTGGTGCATCTCGTGCTGGGCATGACGATCTTCCTGTTGTTCCCGTTCTCGCGGCTCGTGCACATCTGGTCGGCACCGGTCGGCTATCTCGGCCGCAAGGGCTACCAGATCGTGCGCTCGTCGCGGCCGCGCGCCGGCGTCGTCGATCCTGCGGAGTGAGCGATCATGGTCACCGTCTTCAAGGCCAAGGAAGAGGGCGCGGCGTTTCGGGCCGCGCAACGCGGGCGAGTCGCAGTCAACGGGGTCGTCATCGCGCCATCCGACATCGCGCGCGAGACGCAAGCCCATCCCGGCGGCTCGCCGCTCGAGGCGTGGCAGGCGGCGGCGCGCGCGCTGGCGCTGCGCGAGCTTCTGCTGCAGGAGGCGCGTGCACAGGCGATCACGGCGGAACCGCTGGTCGACGCGGAGGGGCGCCGGGAGACCGAGGACGAAGCATTGATGCGCACGCTCGTCGCGCAACAGGTGGTGACGCCCGCGCCCGATGCCGCCAGCTGCCGGCGCTACTACGACGCCAACGTCGTGAAGTTTCGTTCGTCCGACATCTTCGAGGCGGCGCATATCCTGCTGGTGGCGCGGCCGGAGGCGGCTGATCCGCTCGATGATGCGCGCGTGGCGGCTGCCCGACTGCTGGCGATGCTGGCGGATGCGCCCGATACGTTCGCCGATTTGGCCAAGCGTCATTCGGCGTGCCCGTCCGCGCAATCGGGCGGCAATCTCGGCCAGATCACGACAGGCGACACGACGCCCGCGTTCGAGGCGGCGTTGATGGCGCTGACGCCAGGCGAGACGACGCGGCAAGCGGTGGAGACGCCGTATGGACTTCACATCATCCGGCTCGACCGGAAGATCGATGGGGCGATCCTGCCGTTCGAGGTCGTGCACACGCGCATCGCGGATTATCTGGCGGCGCGCAGCGAACGCCAGGCGATCGCGCAGTATCTGGCGCGGCTGGTTGCGACAGCCGACGTGGAAGGCGTTGCGTTTCCGACGCCGGCCGATCTGCGCGTGAGCGGATGAGTGCATACGCGCATGTGATTGGGAGGATGCAATGACCCTTGGCGATCTAATGGCGCGGCTGGGCGAGGCGGGCGTGGCGGAGGAAATGCTGCTGACGCTGGGCGATGTCGCCTTGATGGTGCGGACGCGGCAGGCCGCGGAAGCAGCGGGCGTATCGATGGGCGAGCATGTGGAGGAAGTGGTCGGCCGGTTCGTGCACGCGGCTTCACCGGACCAGTGGGTGCAGCTGATGTCCGCGATGGGGCGTGTGGGCGATCCCGGCGCGGCGTGCCTGGCCACGATCCTGCGTCACACTTTGGGGGAGGCGGCAGACGCGCCATGACCTCGGGGAGCGGCCGCCAGCGCAGCATTCGGAAACCGTTCGGCACGAGCCGGCTGGAACTTCTGCGCACGCCCCTCGACTTCATTCACGCCGAGCACCTGCGCCACCGAGAGGTGTGCCGGGCGGCCGAGGATATCGCCACGGCCAAGGCGTTCGATTCCAGGATGGCTCTGGCGGTGGCCGATTTCCTGGAAGACGACATGGCGCTGCACGTCATCGACGAGGAGGAGGATCTCTTCCCGCTGCTGCGGCGTCGGGCCAAACCGGGGGACGGGGCGGAACGCATCATCGGTCTTTTGTCGGGCGAGCATGCCGCCGACGAGGTGCTGTCGCGCACGGTGTGCAAGGGGCTGCGCGAGGCGCTGGGTCAGTATGCGCCTGAAATCGCCGAGCCGTTGCGCAACGCGCTGTTGACGTTTGCGGATCGGGAGCGGCGGCATCTGACGGTCGAGAACGCGATCGTGCTGCCGCTGGCCGCCCGCCGGCTGTCCAAGAAGGACCAGCTCGAGCTTGCGCGCCGGATGGCGGCACGCCGAGGCCTCAGCCTGCCGGAGGATGCGGCGTGATCGATGAGCTTTTCTACGCCAACGTTGCATGGTCGCTGTCGAAAACCAAAGACGATCCCGGCTATTTTCGCAGGCTCGCTGCGCAGCAGGCGCCGCGCTATCTGTGGATCGGCTGCTCCGACAGTCGCGTGCCCGCCAACGAGATCGTAGGGCTCGATCCCGGCGAGCTGTTCGTGCATCGCAATATAGCCAACGTTGTGCATACGAGCGACTTGAACCTGCTGTCGGTTCTGGAGTTCGCCGTCGGCGGCCTGGGAGTGGAGCACATCATCGTGTGTGGTCACTACGGGTGCGGTGGTGTGCGGCGGGCCGTGGAAGGCGGCGGCAGCGGCCTCGTCGATCACTGGCTGGCGCCGATCGTCGATCTGGCGAACCGGCGTCATGCGTTGCTCGGGCCGATCAGCGATACGAGCGCACGGATCAACACGCTGTGCGAGCTGAACGTCGAGCTGCAGGTTCGCCGCGTGGCGGCCACGCCGATCGTGACGGCGGCCTGGGTGTCGGGACAGCCGCTGTCGGTACATGGCTGGATCTATGGCTTGCGTGACGGGCTCTTACGCGATCTCGGCGTCTCGCTGGCGAGCCGATCGGACTTCGAGCGGGTGGCCGGGTTGGTGACGGAGCCGGGGACGGAGGCGCTGGCCTCGCCGGACGCCGCGCTCGAGCGCGGTTGGCTCAACGCGGTGCGGGTTCTATCAGGACCGCAAGGCGGCCCGCATTCGCAGTGAGTGTGCGGCGCCGACCGGGCCGTCGTGTCGTGAACGTTCGGCCCTAAGTGCTCGCGCGCCGCTTGCCGATGTTGACGAGCGCGACGCCGGCAAAGACGACGACGACGGCGATCCAGAGCCAATCGCTGTGTCGTTCGCCGAAGAACAGCATGCCCCAGCCGATGCCGGCGAGCGTGACGAGATAGCCGACCTGGCCGAGATAAACCGCGCCGGCGCGCGAGACGATGGCGAAGAAGAGCATGAAGGCGGCGGCGGTCGAGGCGCCGTAGCCGAGCAGCAGGAGTTGCGTCCGGGCCTCGGCCGCCCATGCGCGGTGGAAGCTGCCGTCGGCAAGCCCCAGGAAGGCCATCGCCGCGGCGGCTGCGAGCATGGTGCCGGCGGCCAGCGCGACGTTGGGGGCGCCCTGCGGCCGGCCCCACTCGGCATAGACGTTGGCGGCGGCATAGCCGGTTGGGATGGCGAGGGCGAGCAGGGCGTAGGGCAGTGCTTCGGGCGAGGGCAGGCTGCCTTTCGGCACGACGAGCAGGGCGGCGCCGAGGAAGCCGACGAGAATGCCGACGGCGGGCAACGGGCGGATCGTCTCCAGACGCAGGAGGATGGCGAACAGATAGGTGAGCAGCGGGGACAGGACGGTGAGCACGGCGACGAAGCCTGCCGAGATATGGCCGACCACGAAGACGATGGTGGCATAGGAAAGCGCCGTGCCGACGATGCCGATGAAGCCGTAGTAGCGCAGCGCCCTGGCGCTTGTGGGGATCGTTGTGCGGCGGAGGAGGCAGACCGCCGACAGGATCATGCCGGCGACGAACGTCTGCCAGAAGACGACTCCGAACGGACTGACGCCCTGGCGTGCAAGTGCCTTGGAAAACGAGGGATTGCCGCCCCACAGCGCGCCCAGCACCAGCAACATCAGGATCGGCAGCAAGTGCGATCGGTTCGCGTGCGCGGGGTGTGCGCCCGCTGAGGCCTCGCTCATGACGTTCCGTCCTCCCTGCCCGCGGCGCTTGGTGTCGGCGGGTCGTTCGTGGCGCCGATGGTGCCATAGCGATGGCCGGTTCCCTAGAGTGTTTGCGACTTGCAGCGAAACACTCTGTTTTTTTCGCTCACGGCGCGCAGCGCCTCCGCGTGGGCGGCATAGCTTGCGGCAAAAATGGGCGTGCCGTTTTCGGCCTGTCCACCTCGCTTCATCGACGTCCGAAGTGCTATTACGGTCCGGTGATATCTCGTAGTGGCTGCGGGCGATGTCAGGCCGTGCTGGTGTGCCCGATGAACTCACGCATGTGATCGCGGGGCGCGCGCGACCGGCATTTCCAGCGTCGCGCTCAGGCCGCCTTCCGGCCGGTTGGCGAGGCGCAGGACGCCGCCGTGGGCGTCGGCAACCGAGGCGGCGATGGCGAGGCCGAGGCCCATGCCGCCGGTGTCGCGGCTGCGGGAGGGATCGAGGCGCACGAAGGGCTGGAGGACGCGCTGCAGATCCGCTTCGGGAATGCCGGGTCCGTCGTCGTCGACGCGGATCGCGATGTCGGGGCCCTCGCAGGTTAGCGAGACGCGCGCGCGATGGCCGTACTTCACTGCGTTGTCGATCAGGTTGGTGAGCGCGCGCCTGAGCGCGACCGATTTGACCTCGGCAATGGCGCCGTCGGCGATGCCGGCGACCGTGACGTCGCGGCCGGCGTCTGCGAGATCATCGACGATGCTCGTCGCCAGCGCGCCGACATCGGTGCGTTTCATCGGCTCGCTGGCCGCCTCCTCGCGGGCAAACGATAGCGTGGCCGTCAGCATCGCCTCCATCTCCGCGATCGTCGCCAGTAGGCGCTCGCGGTCCTCGGCGGGCTCCACGGCGTCCGCTTTCAGCCGCAGGAGCTGCAACTCGGTGCGCAGGTCGTGCGAGATGGCCGCCAGCATCAACGTGCGGTTCTCGATCAGCCGCCGCAGGCGCGCCTGCATCTCGTTGAAGGCGGCCGAGGCGCGCTGGGTCTCGATGGTGCCGGTGAGGGGCAGGGGCGTCGATTGTACGTTGCGTCCGAGCCGTTCAGCGGCTTGCGACAAGAGCCGCAGCGGGGCCGTCGCGCGCCGCACCGCCCACGCCGTCAGGGCCGCGATGATGGCCGTGGCGACGAGCAGCGCCATGATCAGCCGTGGCGACATGGCCGGGCCGGTATCGGGCAGCGTGGTCGCGAACACCAGCCACTGGCCGTCCGCCAGCTCCACGCGCGCTTCCAGGGCCCGCCAGGACATGGCGGCGCGGGCGAGCCCGCCGCGCGGGCCCGCGTTGCGTACGCCGGGGCCGCCGCCGCGGTGAGCGTGGTCTGCGCGGGATGCGTGGGGTGGGCCGCCGGGGCGGCGCGCGCCGGCAGCCGGATTGCCGCCGTTGGCGGCTTGCACGGTGACGTCGATCTGCCGGTCGGGCAGCGCGTCGCGCAGGAGTGCGGCAATCGCATCCGCCGCCATCTGCTCGGTGTCAGAAGTGGTGTCCGTCGCGGCGGGCCGGATGGGGACAAGCGCGACACGGAAGGCCTGGTCGCTGGCGCCTTCGACGATGCGGGCGCGCCAGGCGACGGGCACGTCGGCCAGGAGGCGCGTGAGGTTGACGATGCGCTCGGCGGCGGCCAGCGCGCCGACGGCGCGGACGGCCTCCTGGCGCGCGCTGGCATAGATCCAGGCGCCCGCAGCCAGCGCCAGGGAGATCCCGACGAGCAGGGCCAGCAGGGTCTGGCCGAACAGCGTGCGCGGCAACAACCGCATCATGCCTCGCCCGCCTGGTCGTTCACCTGGGGCGTGAAGACGTAGCCGCCGCCCCAGACCGTCTGGATGATGCGGGGATCTGATGGATCGGCTTCCAGCTTCTTGCGCAGGCGGCTGACCTGGGTGTCGATGCTGCGATCGAAGGCATTGGCCGCGCGGCCGCGGGCGAGGTCGAGCAGGGTTTCGCGCGAGAGCACGCGTTGCGGCCGTTGGACCAGCACCAGCAGCAGATCGTATTCGCCGGTGCTGAGGGGGACGGCGACACCGTCGTCGCGAACGAGTTCGCGCGTGCCGGTGTCGAGGGTCCAGCGGTCGAACATCAGCCGCGCGGGTCGTGGCTCGGCGGTGGCCTCGGCCGGCTTGGCGCGGCGCAGGACAGCGTTGATCCGCGCGACCAGCTCACGCGTGCCGAAGGGCTTGGGCAGGTAGTCGTCGGCGCCGAGCTCCAGCCCTATCACGCGGTCGACCTCCTCGCCCTTGGCCGTCACCATGATGATCGGGATATTCGATTGGGATCTGAGCTCGCGGCATAGCGTCAGGCCGCTTTCGCCGGGCAACATCAAGTCGAGCAAGATCAGGTCGATGCGGGCGTCGGCGAGGAGCTTGCGCATCGCCTTGCCGTCGGCGGCGGCGCTGACGCGAAAGCCCTCCTTGGTCAGCGCGCGCGTGACGAGGTCACGGATCTCGCGGTGGTCGTCGACGATGAGGATGTGCGGCGTGCCGGTCATGGGGCAAGACTACTCCGGCGGCCGGCCGGGAATCTTGCGAAAAAGTGTAACGCGATGTGGCGGTCCCGGGCGTCCGTCACACTTTGTCACAAACGGGCGGCTGGCGGACAAGCTTGGGTGACAGGTGGGACCTATCTGTTTTCTCGACGGCGCACGTTGCGCTGATGAGATAACCGAGGAGCACATCACTATGAGCATCAATCGCAAGTTCCTTCTGGCCGGCGTCGCCGCTGCTGCTGTTGCTGCCGTTGCCGCCCACGCGATCGCGGATCCGGGTCACGGCCGCGGCGGCATGGGCCATGGACGCGGGGCCGGCGGCGAGCACGGCATGATGGGCGGCCAGCGCGGCGCGGGCATGGGCCAGCACGATCCGGCCGAGCGCCTTGCGGCGGCCAAGACGGATCTGGGCATCCGCGCGGAGCAGACGGCGGCCTGGGACGCTTATGCCAAGGTCGTCACCGAAACGAGCGCAGAGCGCCGGGCGCAGCGCGAGAAGATCGACCGTGACGCGGTGCACGCGATGAAGCCCGAGGACCGGCAGGCGTTCCGGGAGTCGATGATGAAGCAGCGCGAAGAGTTGCGCGCCAAAGTGAAGGTCGCCGCGGAGACCCTTGTAGCCGCGCTCGACGATGCCCAGAAGGCGAAGGCGCAGGCGAGCCTTCCGGGCCTCGCCGTCAACGCGCAGGGTCGCGGTCAGCGCCACGGCATGGCCGGCGGGCATAGCCGCGGCCAGGGTCACGGCGGTCATGGTGGCGGGCACGGCGAAGGCCAGGGTCCGCGCTGGATGCGCTGAGGCGCGTGTCGCGTCGAACGTCATTCGGTCCTTGCGCTCCGGGGCGATGAGCCTCGGAGCGTTGGTGTCTCGCGCATCGAGGCGCGAGGCGCATGCGCAGAACGGTGGTCACGGTGCGGGAGACATGAAAAACGTGGTGCCGGCAGAGGGACTTGAACCCCCGACCCCCTGATTACAAATTTGTCTTTCGCAAATTGATCGGAGTTTCTCGGCGATGATCCGGATTGAAAAATCCTGTGAATTCAGGGCTTACAGGTTGCTCGACGTTGCTGCGGATTGATGCGGATGGCGCTACGGTGGGTGCTATTAGCAGCACAGCACCCACGGAGGGGAGATGCGGCGCAAGCTCACGAAGGCGGCGGTGGATGCAACTAATCCGGGCGCGACACCCTTCGTCGTCTTCGACACGGAGCTGCCGGGGTTCGCCCTGAAGGCCCTGCCAAGCGGGAAGAAGGTGTTCCAACTGCGCTACCGCATGGGCGGACGGGACACACCCAAGCGCACGCTCACCATCGGCAACTATGGCGTGCTCACCCCCGAAAGCGCCCGCCGGCAGGCCCAGATCCATCTCGGCGAGATCAGGCGCGGCATCGATCCCGCCGGCGAAAAGGCGAGGAAGCTGGCGCAGGATCGGAGTGCCGTGACGCTGGCTGCGGTGGCTACCGACTTCATGGCTCTGCACGCCAAGGCGAAGCGTCGTTCCCGGACCGTCGAGGAGTATGGGCGGCTTATTGAGCGTCTCATCGCCCCAACCTTTGGCTCGCGTCGGCTCAGGGACATCACCTCGGGCGAGGTTGAGCGCTGGCACCATGGCCTTAAGGCGACGCCTTACCAGGCGAACCGCGCCCTGGCAGTCTTCTCAAAGTTGATGAGCTGGGCCACGCAGCGAGGGTATCACGACGGTGACAACCCATGTCGCGCCGTCGAAAAGTTCGCGGAAGTGGCGCGGCGTCGGTACTTGTCGCCGGCCGAAATCGCGAGCCTCGGCGAGGCGATTCGTGCGTGTGAGTCTGATGGCTCAATCACGGTGTATGCCGCTGCATTCTTCCGGCTTCTGCTGCTCACCGGAATGCGCAAGGATGAACTGCGCCTGCTGACCTGGGACCGCGTCGATGAAGTCCGCCGCGTCTTGATGCTCGGTGAGCTCGACTCGAAGACGGGGCGGCGTGATGTTCCGCTGTCGGCGCCGGCACTTCAAATATTGCGGGAACTCCCCCGCCTCGGCGGCAACCCGTATGTCTTTCCTGGCAAGAGGACCGGACAACCGCTGGTGAATGTCGCCAAGCCTTGGGCGCGCGTTCTCGCCAAAGCCGGGATTGAGGCGACGCGCGTTCACGACCTCCGACATTCGGTCGGCGCGGTCGGCGTGACCACAGGCGCGAGCCTCCTGCTGATCGGTGGCGTTCTTGGCCACAGGTCACAACAGACGACCCAGCGATATGCGCACCTGTCTGATGATCCCGTGCGTGCTACGGCGGAGGCTATTGGGGAGCGAGTAGCGGCAGCATTAGACGGCAAGATCGGCGATGTCGTCTCGATACGGCGGCGGTGAGTGATGTCAAACAACTACGAGTCCAGCCTTGAAGGGCGCTCCGTTGCGCAATTTGAAAATCCGTCAGAGGGACTACGTCATCGGGAAGGAAATATAGCAAATGGCGGACCAGTGATTGCAGCGATTGCTATGCGCGCATGCGCCTGGACTGCTCGACGCATACTGCGAGTGGGTTTCTTAGCTAACATCATTTTCTCCTCAATGATAAGTGCCTCTGGCGCTCAGACACCGTCGTCACCAGAGTTTCTGGACCACTGCTATCGTGAGTTGGCAGCAAACGGAAGGCTGTCGCCAGATTGCACACGAAGCACCCGAACGACACGGCCGGTCTCTAACAGACATAAAGAGCTCTGGGCACGCGAGTTCGAAGCAAGGAACATCCTAGATAAATGCCTGAAAAAAGAAATCGAGCTCGATCCGAGACAAAAACACTCTAGCGTGGAGGAGGCGGTCGATGCCGCCATCCAAACCTGTGCGTCGCTTCTGAAAAGTTATGCCATCGCTTACTGCGTCGCCATGGGCAGCGACGAAAATAAGTGTCAGCAACCCGATAGGCGCGATTTAGGAATAAAGGCGAGGCATCAGGATCTGGTAGAGGAATGGGTGCCGTTCCTACTGAAGAGGAGAGCGGAAAGGCAAGCTGACGGTCCGACACACATTTATAATTATGCGTCGCGATTTGTGTACGCTGTATTGGCGGAAAGTCAGGGGGGGCGAATCATTAAGCAGGGATCAGCAGTGGCAATGGGTGAACGTCTTCTTGCCACCAACTGCCACGTAATAGACGGCGCGTCACAGATCACCATTAGGTCGAAGTACAAAAGGATAACGGTACGCCGCACCCTCGGACTGGGCGACAAAAAAATCGATAGATGCGTCCTATATGCCGACGAGGATTTGCCCGCTTTTACTTATATCCGCGACTGGCGCAGTGTGAAGGAGGGCGAGCGAGTTTACGCAATAGGGATGCCGCAGGGCTTTGCACTGGATATGGCGGCAAGCCTGTCGGATGGCATAGTATCCGGAAAGCGGACCGATGGGAAACATCGCTTTGTTCAGACGACTGCGCCAATATCCCAGGGTTCGTCGGGCGGGGGGCTCTTCGACAGTTCGGGACGACTAGTCGCGATTACGACATTCTCACTTACCCATGGCCAAAACTTGAACTTTGCCATCGCAGCTGAGGATTGGCGGCCGCATATGCAGTGCTGAGCACTGCACCGAGCATGACTATGACCGCGGCGTGCGCACGGCGTATCCGCAACGACGTGCTCCCAGTTTCCGAACCGACGGACAGAGGCGGCAGCATAAGCCAACATTCCCAGGATAGCCATGGGAAGAGGTAGAGGCTGCGCCGCCGGCTGGCCTTCGACGACGGCCTTCGATGATTTCGAACGCGTCTTCTAACCCGACGCAGCCGACGCACTGCAGGGCTCGCCCTATCTGACCTGCCCCCATTCCTCGGACCACCGGTTATTTAAATCTGCCGGTGATCCGGCCCCACGATGGGCACCGGTACAGGCACTTTGCACCACAGCCTCCGATGGAGCAACGGGCCGGTCTGCGGAGTGCGCAACACACGCAGCAGACCGGCCCGGTGCGGGCCGCGTGCGTCGGCGCCTGCGAGGTTCGATCTCGCCCGCCGTGATCTTCGTCGCGTAGGCCGCCGGCGTCAGGTTGCCGAGCCCCTGATGCGGACGATCCTCGTTGTAGTGTCGACGCCATTGCTCGATCAGCACGCGAGCCTCGTCTCGACTGCGGAACCACTCTACGCTCAGGCACTCGTCGCGGAACTTGCCGTTGAAGCTCTCGCACGTGCCGTTCTGCCAGGGCTTGCCAGGCTCGATCAGCGCACTCTTGATGCCGGCGTCCGCTATCCATTTCAGGAGCGCGCGAGAGACGAACTCCGGCCCGTTGTCGGACCGGAGCACCTTCGGCGGACCACGCACGGCGACGAGGCGCGCGAGCACCTCGATCACGCGACGTGAGCGGATCGAACCCGCCACGTCGATCGCCAGGCCTTCGCTCGTGCCCTCGTCGACCACGGTCAGGCATTTGAGCTGTTGGCCGTTCGCGGCATGGTCGAACACGAAGTCGTAGGACCACACTTGGTTCGCAACGACGGGTCTTTCTGGAACATCGCGCTCTGTACCACGGACGCGCTTTCGTGGCCGCTTGTTCGGAAGCTGCAGCTTCGCCGTGCGCCACAAGCGGTGCATGCGCTTGTCATTCATGACGAAGCCCTCGCGTTCGAGATAGACCTGGATGCGCCGATAGCCGAAACGCGAATATTGCCCAGCCAGAGCCGTCATCCGCTCGATCAACGGAGCGTCTGCCGCCGCCTTCTTGCTCTCGTACTTGAGAGAGCTGCGCGCGGTCTTCAAAAGCGCCGTTGCCCGCCGTTGCGAAAGGCCCCGGCCCTCCGCAAACGCAACGCCACTGCGGCGGGCCGCGACGCTCACCATTTTTTTGCGGCGATCTCCTTCATCACCTCGATCTCGAGGTCGCGTTCGGCGACAATCTTCTTCAGCCGCGCGTTCTCGATCTCAAGCTGCTTGAGGCGGCGCACTTCGTTGGCGTCGAATGCGCCGAACTTCTTCTTCCAGATGTAGATCGTCTGCGCCGAGATCTTGTGCCGCTTCGCAACGACCTCGGGCGCATCACGATCGCACTCCCGCACGATCGCCACCTGCTGCTCTTCCGTGAACCTGCTCTTGCGCATGCTGCTCTCCGATTCGGAGGCAAACTCTCAAATATTCCCTGGCCCGAAAAGTGGGGGGCAGGTCATATCGTCGCGCCGGAGTCTGGAACCGATCAGGTGTCGGTTCGATGAAGATGATGTGCAGGAGGTCCGCGTCTCAAAACGTTCCTGGGGCGTTAGTCCAAATTGCGATGGCCACGAAGAGGCCGCGTTAATCCGGAGCCGCTATCTTGGTTGGGTTGGTGTTCACAGACGACCAACTCCCCAAGACCGCCCAGCACGCTCCGCCCACCACACCCATGGCGTGCTGGGGCGGGCCATTGTCTTATCCTTGTTGACGACGGACCGTGTTGGCCCCGTTGAGTGGGCGTGGGGGATCGTGACGCGCTCACCCCGCAACCGCTGGAAAGTCGCCGACGAAGCATTCGGCATTCTTTAACTGTCGATCCGTAAGGTCACATCCGCACGCAGCACGGCTTGCTGACCATTACATTTTCGCGTTGGTCAGCGGCTCGCGCGTGCCCCCTTTAGAGCGCCGACGTGTTGATGGACGTCAATGCGATGTCGGCCAGCGGCAGTGATGTTCACGGGGCCGGATGACGTCCCTCCCGAAGTGGTCCGGCACCTCGCTCCCTACCTGCACCCTGCTTGCGCGGGGTGCTTCTGTTTCGGGATTGCTCATGCGGGGCCCGCCCAGGGTTTAAACTACGACCCGAGAGCTCGCACTCGTCGTACCTGACATGCGTGCCCCATTCGTCGCGATCACGGACCTCGCCGCGTCGCCAGGCTGCACCTGCCGCCCGGTGCCCAATATTTCGGAGCCGCAAAGGGTACGGGCTGACCTATGTGAGCTGCCGGGAGAGCGGCGTGAACCGGGGCCTCTACCGCATGTTGGCCGCGCGCCTTGGCGTAGGGCCGTCGGACATTCGCAAGGCGCTGCGGCAAACTCCATCGCCATAATGGAAGCTTGAAGTTCAGCGGCGTTTAGGTAGATTAAACTATATGGACGGCCCCGACGCTAGACGGGGAAACAGATTGCAGCTGATTTCTGTTGAACAAAATGCATAGCTCAAAAAGGCGGGGAATGACCGAATGCCTTTCAGCTATATGACACTCCACAGGGTTCTGTTCCAAGGCACCTATAGTGCCCGCGATAGATCATTTGGTGGTCCAAAGCATGCTGTGCATTGGCGTTTTGGACCTGACAGCCCTCTCGGGGACGACGGCATGCGGACCCAGGTCAGCGACGTCTGGGGTGGCGCTGGCTTCTACTCAAGCCCGGCGGATGCTGAGTTCGTGATCGATAATCTAGTATCCGAACTACCATTCTTGGGCGAGGCAAAGGAAAGTTGGCATGCGCTGCTCTGCCCTATCAGCCATCGTGGCGTCGTCAACTGGTTTGGATCGTTTGAAGCCGCTGCACAGTTCGAGCCAATCGCGAACGATCCAGGAGGTCGCCTCGTAGTGCTCACCTCTGCCGGCTTCGATGCCCTGATGCCAGACGAAATCAAGGCTGACTTACCAAGGCGGGCCGATTTTCTTAGGAACGTTGAACGGGTCCGCGCGTGGTACTCAACGTTACCTGCCAATCTTGGGCGAGCCATATTTACGTTTCCACCCATGGACGGGATGACCGTGACTCTCTGGGACAGCGATGAGGGCATGACCCAAGCCGCATACTCACCTGGAATCCATCGGTCCCAGGTCGACAGATACAAGAAGGAACATACGGCCGACCGAACGTCATTTACCCGCGCCCGGATTCTTCGGTCCGTGGGAACGTGGGACGGCAAGTCGTTAGCATAAACTGACCCACTCGCCATCCCATCGCAAACGTGAACCGCAAGTCCAGACGCGATGTACCATTCCGATGTGGATGATGAAGGTCACCCGGCCCTCCGTCAGCGCCCCCGACCCCGATCTGTAAGCTCGGACGATTGAAGGCGACGGGCCCGCTCCGCGAGGCTGCTGGTGCCCGCATTCCTAGCTCTGCTATCTCCTGCAATGGAATAGGTCTTGCAGCAGGCAGCTGATCCGACCTATGCTGTACATTAGCTTGACCCTCATGCTGGACTGTTAGCAAGCTTCACATCACAATTCAGACAATGATTGACCTTGACGCGTACTTTCATCGCATTGGCTATGATGGCCCACGTGCGCCGACAATCGATGTCCTTAGGTCTTTACACGATCTGCACCCGGCGGCCATTCCGTATGAGGCTACCGATGTATTGCTCGGAAAGCCAATCGACATCGCGCCGGCAGCCATATTCCACAAGCTCGTAACACGCAGGCGCGGAGGTTACTGCTTCGAGCACAACGGCCTCTTTAAATCCGTACTTCTTCAATTAGGCTACACTGTCGAAGCCTATCTGGGGCGCGTACTCTGGTTAGTGGGTGATGACGGACCACTACCGCTTAGGACGCACATGGTGATGCGGGTGACGATTGACGATGAGTATTGGCTTGCAGATGTAGGATTCGGTGCAGCCGTCATGTCAGCACCGCTAAAGATGTCTGTTTTCGACGAGCAGGTGACACACAATGGCGTGTTTCGGCTATCTCCTGTCGGCGATGATCTAAAGCTCGCGATCCGCTCGCCCAATCGCTGGATTCCAATGGTATTAATCACGCCGCAACCACAGCTCGATGTCGATTTCATTGCTCCAAATTGGTTCACCTCGACCCATCCGAACTCCATGTTCCGCAACCGACTTGTGGCCTGCCGCGCGACCGCTGAAGTTCGCTACTCCTTGATGGACAATCGCTTCACCATTCGCAAGCCAGACGGCAGTTTTCAGGAGAGAGAACTTAATCGAGAGGAGCTTGAGGCGACGATGGAGGAAATTTTCGACATTGAAGTAACTGACGATCTACGTGGGGCGATTGAACGGGTGGTGTGGTCGAGGCATTCTGCATAACTGGTTCGACGGCCTGATCCGGACGTTGTTTTTTAATGGGAGTGAGCGCACTCGACCTCACGTCTCAGCTTCATCGAAGAACACCCCTGAATTCTAGCATGCGACCAGACGATTTGCCGGGTCGAGCATGCAGGTAGGCCGATGTCGTGGCAACGTTCGCGTGCCCGAGGGTGTCCTTCACTTCCGCGATGGTCGCGCCACGGTCGAGGGCGTGGCTGGCATGGGGTAGTGTCCAGTTTCTTTCGCACTTTCGATTTTGGCTGAGCGGGGCCCGGTGCCCGATATTTCGGAAGCCGCAAAGGGTACGGGCTGACCTATGTGAGCTGCCGGGAGAGCGGCAAATACGGCGGCCTTTACAAAAGGCTTGCCGCCGACCTCGGCGTGGGCTCGGCAGACATCCGAAAGGCTCTCGAAAGGCTCTAGCCGCGTCCCAAGAAGTTGGCGCTTTCGCGGTTGTGGCCTGTGGCCTCGACCAGGCGCTCGCGATACTCACCGCATGGGGGCTGTTGCGCCCCGCCAACGAACCGCGTGCCGCGTCCAACTGTGGGATGGAAATCGCATGAACCGAATTCGAAGCGGCCTTCACCGGCCGGATCGGCAAAGAGCCGGCGTTGAAGACGTCGAGGGCGGGCAAGCCCTGGTGCTCGCCGTTTTCCTATTTGAGAAGCGAAGGCACCTCTACGGGCAATTTTGAGCCTCTCTGTGATTCTGCCGTTGACGGCGAATAGGCATTCGGTATCCTGCATACGGTACGCAACCTAGGTAGGTTTGCGAGATGTGGAAGCGAGCAGCGTGCAATGGCTAGGACGCTCACCGTCGTTATGATGTGTTGCAGTTTCATCGTAGCGGCGGTTCCTGCCGCTGCCCAGCAGAAGGTGCCACCGATCACGCAGGGCACACAGAACATCAAGCGAATTCCCTTGCAGAAGTTTGACGTACCGGGAACCAGTTACGAGACGGTAATTGGTATCGCGGAAGTGGCTCCCAACATCAACATTGGACGCCACACACATCCGGGCCCGGAATCTGGGTATGTGATCGAAGGTGCCTTTACACTGTTGATCGACGGACAGCCGCCGAAAGAGTTGAAGGCGGGCGATAGCTACAAAATCCCGCCTGGGGCCGTTCACGATGCGCGAACCGGAGCCGGCGGCGCCAAAGTTATTGCGACCTATGTAGTCGAGAAGGGAAAGCCCCTGGCATCGCCCGTGAAATAAACCTGCAGGATAAAACGAAATTGTTGAAGTGACCGCCGTTCCCCAGGATCGAAACTCGGCGGGTGGTGTGGTCGAGACATTCTGCATAACTGGTTCGACGGCCTGATCAGGACGTTGTTTTTAAATGGGAGCGAGCGCTTCGGCGACAGGCTCTCCGCGCAGTCGGTGGCAACCATCGTGAAGGCACGGATTGCCGAGCATCACATGCGGCAGGGTGTGCCGCGTGAGGTGACCGAGGCGGAGGCGGCAAAGTTCTCGGCGCATTCGTTGCGGACGGGCTTCGCGGTGACAGCGGCCGAGGCAGGCGCAACCGCCGACGAGATTGCCCTCGTGACCCGGCACCGGTCACTTGAAATGCCGCGCCGTTATGCGGCCAAAGCGGATGCGCTGCGTCGCTCGCCCTACCGCCGCGCCGGCGTCGGAACCGATCAGGTGTCGGTTCGATGAAGATGATGTGTAGCCGGCCAAAATCAAAGTCGCAGCTTTGGTCAGCGGCCGGCGCGTGCCTCCGTTTAGAGCGCCGACCTATTGATGGACATCAATGCTACCTCGGCCAGCGGGAGTGATTTTTCGGGGGCGGGATGACGTCCGCCACCCCGGTTCTGTGAGGGTTCAATGAAAGTTCGTTCGTTTTTCGCAGCTCTCGTTGCTTTTTCGTTTGTCGTGCCCGTGCACGCAGCCGATTCAGCTCAGCCCAAGTACAGCGCGTCCCAGAGCGTAAAGAAATCAAAGCGCACGCCGCTTGAGGTGACCATCTACCCGAAGCGGCATCGCCGGGCATACTCCTTCAGCTACGCCGACACGATTGACACCAGGCGCTTCACCGACCCTTCGTATGCGAGCCAGCCGCAAGGTGGACCCTTCGACAGCGGCTTCTTCTTTGCCACGCCTCGGGGGCCTTTTGGAGGCTACACGCCTTACATGCATTGAAAGCGGCGCTGCCGGCAGCCACTTACCCGGCAGGCCCTTTGCGCTGACCTGAGCGGGACGGATTGGCCACGTCGAGTGAAGGATACAGGCAAAGGCCCCTCAAGGACGTAGCGCCATGAAAGCCAATGATCGTCCAAGGCGTCAAAGTGAACCGGTCGCGCTTGCTGTGCTGGGCCTTGTCCTGGTCGGTTCGGCTGTGTCGCGCCCGAACTTCGCCATTGCTGGCTCAGCCACCGAGTTGTCGCGATTGGAGCGGGCCACAGGGGCCCCCGAACGGTTCACTCCGGCGAGCGGCGCAGACCGGGACGCTCATCCCTCGCGCTCATTGACGGCGCACGCGAAGCGACGCGCGAGGCGCATACCGACGACGTGCGACGGCGTCTGGTTGTGGCAGCCTCCGGGATACCACCGGCTGGATGATTGGGACGCCCGACGGCGTCGCGACCGTTCGCTTTTGCCGTACTGGCCCGGTCGGGCACAGGAGCGCTGAGGTCATCGAGGCGTGCGGGCGTCGACTTTGGTGATGACGCCAGTCGAGACGAAGATGCTGAGCTTGACGCTCGTGCCCGGCGCGCCGGCTTTGGCCAGAGGAGGGGGCTTCGCCCTGCAATGGCTGCGCCACGGTAGAGGGCGTGGCTGAGTTGAACATGCTTCGCGCGCCCTGCCGGCGACCGCCACCATCCAAGAGATGCGATGGATCGAGGCCGCCGCAAACTCGGCGGCGCCGCTTCTCTCAGCCAGCTCTGCCCAATCGCGTCCCGGGACGTGGTTTAGGAGGCGGGGCAGCGGCGGGCGCGCGGTCTGTTGTGCAGCTAACCGGAAGAAGTTCTGCTTCTCATATTAGTGATAGAGCCGAGAGCGGGGTTTCGACGTCGGCGTCTTTTGACACTCGGCGTCTAAGCGAGCCAGCTCGCTCTCGGCTCGCCACTTCTAAACGACGTTTTCTAATCCGGCTAGATCGGATGATTACTCTCCACCCGAATCCCGTCCGCCTCGCTGACCTGATCCGCGAGGGCAAGCTCTTGTGGTGCTACTGTCGCGACTGCTGCCGGGAGGATGATGTTGATCCGGCAGCCGTGCCATTGCCGGGAGGTGCGCCCGTGCGCGAAGTCGGCCGGCGGATGGTGTGCTCGGCATGCGGCGGACGAAACGTCGAGACGAAGCCCGAGCTTTACCCCGGCGGGATCAGGGCGGCACGTCAGCTTGCTACGAGATGATCGAGCGAGGCGTCCCTGGTATCGCGATGGCGGCAAGCGCTGAGCGGTAGTTTCGCGTCATGAGATGCCGTAGCGCGCTTCAAGATCACGAATCTCCGGCAGGCCGAGGAGATCGGTGACGTCATCGAAAGCCATCAGTCGGTCGGCCCAGCCCTTCAGCGAGCCGGTCTCACGCATTTCGGTGAGCAGCGCTAGCATGACCGGAGCTGCGGCCTGTAGCGCGCCGAACGGCGATATGATGACAGTGAAGCCGAGAGAAGCCCATTCATCGAGATCTATAAACGCGGTCGCAGAGTAATTCACAAGAGAGGCCATGAGCGGGATATCGAACGACTTTCCAACACGCGCCATCTCGGCCCGGTCGCCGCAGTTGTAGAGAAGCGGCCAGAATACGTCGGCCCCGGCTTCAGCATAGGCCTGGCCGCGCTCGATCAGGGCATTGATCCCCTCTTCGTGATAGCTGTCGCTTCGCACGGCAATGACAAAGTCGGCGTTCCGCCGCGCATCCACCGCCGCCTTGATCTTCTCGACCATCTCGGCGACCGGCACCACGTGGCGTCCCGGCAGATTGCCGCACTTCTTCGGTGACATCTGGTCCTCGATGTGCACGCCGGCGACGCCAGCGCGCTCGTAGTCGCGGATCGTGCGCCGCACGTTGAGTGGATTGCCATGTCCATTGTCGGCGTCGGCAAAAACGGGGACAGACACGGCCTCGACAATGTTGCGCGCATGCGAGATCATCTCGGTGATCGTGATCAGCCCCACGTCCGGCTTGCCATAGACTGCGGCACTGGTCGCGAAGCCCCCCATGTAGACAGCACGGTGGCCGGCGGCCTCGGCCAGCTTGGCGGTGAAGCAGTCTTGCGCGCCCGGTGCGAAGATTGTCGCTCCACTGGAGATGTAGGCCCGAAATCGGCTGATCGGGTCGGCGGTGTCTTCTATGATTGGTTTGTTCATGCTGATACTCCCTTCGCGGTCCGCTCCCAATGGGGCGCTTCAATGCCTCGGATATGAAAACTTGAGCTACGCGCGGCGCGTCAGTGACACCACATTATCGACCGGCTCTCCATCCAGGAACCGCGCCCAAGCCTCCATCATCGCCCGCCGCTTCTCAATGGCGGTTCCTCGGCGATAAGCCGCCTCCACATCGCTCCCGAGCTTGTGGCTCAGGGCCGCCTCGGCGAGGTCGCGGGGGAAGTTGGTGGCATCGCCGGCCCAATCGCGAAACGAACTCCTGAAGCCGTGCACGGTCGCGTGCCGTCCGTCATTGAGGAGGCCGCGCATGACCATGGTGAGCGCCATCTCCGATAGCGGCGTCTTGCCGTTGGTGCCAGTGAAGACGAAGCCGCTGGTCCTGGCCTCGCCCCCAACCGTGTCAAGGATCTCCATCGCGCGATCCGACAGCGGCACCACATGCACCACGCCAGTCTTCATCCGACCTGCCGGAACCGTCCAAGTCCTTGCAGTGTGATCAACTTCTGACCAGCGCATCCCGTGAACAGCACCATCGCGGACCGAGCGCACGACTTCACCCTGCCGGGCGGCGGTCAGGATCACAAACTCCAGACGATCCTCCCGCAATGTCCAAGTTGGCAGCCGTGGGTGCTATGTGGGTGCTGAAGGCTATGGCAGGAGGCGCCGCTACCAACTAACTCATTGATTTTATTGGTGCCGGCAGAGGGACTTGAACCCCCGACCCCCTGATTACAAAGGAGTTGAGGGGGCTCTTACTAGCTCCGTATGGCGCAGCTTGGCGCCATCCTAACGCCTTGCACTCAGTAGTAATTTCCTGTGGATGGCGGAGTCTCGCAGCGCACGTACTGCGCTGGAAAGCGCATACCTTGATCGCACCCGGTTCGCACCCAATGAGCTTTGAGGGCAGCACGATGCCGAAGGCGTCCGAATACGTCCTGGCGACAGATTTCGAAGTGAGGGCTGCGCGCGCCACTGGCAACCGAACCGATTTCCGAATCCGCGGCGCACCCAACCTTCAGCTTCGCGTCACGGCTGCCGGCACCAAGTCTTGGGCGGTGGCTTACAAGAGCCCGGCGACGGGCCGGTGGTCGAAGGCAGCGCTGGGCCGTTACCCCGACCTGGGTTTGGCACAAGCAAAGTCGATGGCGCTGGAACTGACGGCCACCGTTCGCAGCGGGCGCGACCCGGTCCACGACAAGCGTGAGGAGGCGGTAGCGGAGACGTTTGGCGCCCTCGCGATGCGCTACATGGTTGAGCACGAGCGCCGCAACGCGCGGGGAGGGAAGCCCAGCACTTCAACACTCGAAAATCAGCGCCAACTGAAATCGGACATTCTCCCTCGGCTCGGACGCATCAAGGCCGGCTCGGTCACCCGGCAGCAGGTCATGAGCGTGGTCGAGGCCGTCGCCGACCGCGGCGCCTACGTCGCCGCGGACCGCGCGCTCGGTCTCATCCGGGCGATCTACAATTGGGGCTGCGCAACGGGACGGCTCGAACACAATCCAACGATCGGGCTCAAGAAGCGGAACACGAGCCGGCCCAAGGTGCGCGTGCTCTCGGCGGACGAGATCCGGATCTTCTGGCACTTGATCGACACGCCGATCGGCATCTCGCACACGTTGCGCGACGCCTATCGTCTGCAACTCTTGACCGGCGTTCGCGCTGGAGAGGTCCTCGGCGCCGCGCAACGTGAACTGGACCTGGATCGTCGCCTCTGGACCATCCCAGCGATCCGCACCAAGGCCGACCGAGAGCATGCGCTGCCGTTGTCGCCACCGGCGGTTGAGATCTTCCGGCACGCCATTGAGCGCGCGCAAGAGGTCTCGAAGACAACGGCGTGGGTCTTCCCGTCACCGAGAACTGGGGGGCCCATTGCAGCTCATGCCGCCTCCACCGGCATTCTTCGGATGAGGGCGATCCTGGCCGACGCCGGCATCGACACGAACTTCAATACGCATGACTTGAGGAGGACTGTGGCAACACATCTCGGCGAGATGAGAGTTGCCGACGAGCTGATCGAGCGCATCCTCAACCACGCACCGCGCACAATCGCGGGCAAACACTACAACCACGCGCGCTATCTTGAGCCAATGCGGCAGGCGCTCGACGATTGGGCCGCAAGGCTTGGCATGATCGTGGACGCCGCTCTGACGGCGGATGCCGTCAAGTCAAGCACAGAGCGTGCGGCATGAGCATGCGGTTGCCGGGGCTGTGCTGCCAATATCGTCGTCACGACCAACGAAACATCAGTCGTGCGCGGCGCTGGCGGAGGGGACCGACATGGCGCCGCTGATCGATCCACGCGATCCGGAGAGATGGTCGCTTGACAAGTTCCGGGACGTATTTCCAGGCTTTGTCGCCTTAGACGCGTCGCGCCTCGAAACCTGCGACTCGGCAGACGACCTTTGGATGACACTGAAGGAACTGCGTCACGACTTCTTCTCTGGTCTTGAGGCGAGAGACGGCCTCGTCTTTTCCGAAGCACAGCGCGAGGCGCTGGTCGATGCTGCGTACACCCTGATCGTACGCTGTCGCCAGCATACAAGCCGTGAGGGCTACAAAAGCCTCAGGAAGGTCGTCGACGCCGCGCTCAAAAGCCTTAGGAAAGCCGTTGTCGAACTCGATCGGATCGGCAAGCTAGCAGGAGGCGGTATTTTGGATGAGAGCGCAGCTTCGCTGTGGCACTATCGACAGGACGACCCCAATCTCTTGCGGCTACCTTCGGCGCCCGAGCCAGCAATCGATCGATTGATTCGTCTTCTTGCCCGCGTCGACCGGCTCGTGCTGCAGCCTTTAAATCAGTCAAGCGAGTCGGATCTTTCGAACCGGGAGGCCGCCGCTGAACTCGCAAGCTCGATTCGGCGGGCCCGGAAAAGTCTGGTGAACGCCGGCGCTGGACGCAAGGAGTTCACTGGACGCAAGGAGTTCACTGGGCTCAAGGAGTTCAGCAGACAAACGCGCTATGATGTTTTGTTCGAATGCGGCGGAGGTTTGCTCCATGAAGCTCCAGGGAGGCGCCGTGGTTCGGATCCGATCTTGTACCCTGCCTCCTTCTGGGACGATCTGAATGTTGGCCTTGAGCACCTGCAGGTGCGTGCTGTGGCCAGCTTTGAGGGACTGATCGTTCTCATCAGCTCCGCAGCGGACATCATGTCGACCACTCTAGACTGCTGGGACGAGCGAAGCGGGATACGTCGTCGAGCGCCTCCGGGTCGGCCGGAATTTAACGACTTCATTCACCACGTAGCCGCCGTCTACGAAGTCCACAGGCCGCGTTGTGACGGGTGGGGCCGATAATTTCGCCAGCCCCAAGCCGGCGACTCGCTTCACCCGCTTGATTTCCTCACTTTTTGAGGCGCTTCCAGAGGACGTAGGCCGGATCGGCGAGATCGTTGGGTCGGTCAACGGTCTTATCGGACGCGTCAACAGAGTTGTCAAAGCGCGGAAGGGGGGGCGCGGTCCGTCGCAACGGACGATTGCCGAGCAGAAGCTCGCACTAGGCTGAAGCTACCGCGGGTTCTATGGCGCACGACGCCGGGTCGGCGTGCGTGAACCGGAACAACCATAGCTTGCGGACCAGAAACCGCCTCATGCCGATATAAGTTTGAGGTTCGCCCTGCCGAACCGCGCTCTAGTGCGCCGCAGTGCATCAGTGAGCACTCGAACGCATGAGGGCAACATGAACAAACCTGCGCACGACTCTCCCGTTCCAGGATCTCTCGAGGACGAGGGCTTCATCCTACTACTCGACTTGCGACCGTATGTTCCGCTGCATCCTCAGCACATCCGCAAGTTGGTCCGCCGCGGCGAGTTCCCCGCGCCCGTCCGAATAGGTGGGCGAACGGCGTTCCGACGACGAGAAATTCGCGAGTGGGCTCAACGACAGAAGTGATCCGACAATATCGGGCCCGTCTGTTGAGCAACCCAAGGTCACAATAAAAAAGGGGCCCGCCGGCCCCTCTCCACATGCATCGCTATTCAATGCAACACAACACGCTACGCCTTTTAGTCGTACTGGCGGCGCGTGGCAAGCGAGGACAATGCCATGCCTAACGATCTTAGCCCCCAGGAGCGCGAGGAACACGATCGCGCCAACTCAGAGCTTGGCGCCCGTTTCGTTCGAGCACTCGCAGCGGAAAAGGCCATCAATGACAAGCGACTTGATCCCGCCAGTCTACGCGTTTTCGGAGCAATCTTATACCACATGAACAGCGCAAGCCAGCGCGCTTGGCCCGGTTATCGGAAAATCGGTGAAATCACCGGTTACTCCGACGTCGCAATCGAGAGGTCGATCCGGCAGTTGAAGGCCGCCGGCTACATCTTTGCTCAGAGGCGCGCACCCGTCAGCGGCGGTCGCGCAATCGTCCACTACGGTCTTCAACGCGTTCGGCCGAGCGACATCGATGAGATTGTGACGGCGGCGGTGACGGAATACCGCCGCACGCTGACACGGTCTAAACAGCCTCCCCCGCTCGCGCCCAGGTGCCATCTGAAGGAAGACGCTGACCCGGCACAAATTGATCGGGTCGGCGAAGCGCTCACCCGACAAGTTCTGATCGGCTCAGCCTCTGACCCGACAAATTTCCAGGCCGTTGACCCGACAGGATCTGGTCGACAGGAACCCAATGAATTTGAACCCAAAGTTAAGTATTGGGACTCCAACGGCGATGCGAACTGCGGGTTCGTTGAAGATCAGCCCTTGGATGGCGAGGTTCATAGGTTGAGCAGCCGTGGTCGCGCGGCTCGTCGCGAACGTTTGGACCCGACCAAACACATGACCGAGGAATGGGTCCGGATTGCTGTCGATCTTGGGGTCCCTGCCGACTGCGTGAATCGGGAAGCCGAGCAGTTCATCGATCATCATGCCGCAAAGGGATCGTCGATGGCAGATTGGACGGCGGCGTGGCGAACATGGTGCAGGAACGCCAAGAGGTTCGCCACACAGGGTTTCGGTGCTTGCCCCAGACCGTCTCAAAGCGCTTGGAGGCACGCATGAGCAATGAAATCACGATACGGGCCGGCAATCAGCTTGCCTCCATCGAACCGGCTACGCGCGAATTTACGAAGGCGGTGGGGATGGAGTTTGCCAACAAGGCGCCGGCCGGATCAAATCCGACCACTTGGGTCGATGATGTGGCGAGGGAGATTGGAGGGCATCCGCCGCAGGTGTTTTCCAGGGCGCTGGGCAAGTTGAAGCGCACGTGCCGGTTCTGGCCGACGACGGCAGACATCATAGATGCGCTGCTGTCGGCGTATGGAGATAGCGAAATTCCTCTGAACGCAGCGGGACTAAGCCTGTACCTGGAGAGGCAGGAGTCTGAACTCGCGTGATCGGCGGACCGGACGGACGGCGTCGTTTTCATCAAGACCTCAAGCTCGCCCGCTGCGGCTTTGAAGGGCTGACCGGTTGGCATGCCAATCGGATCCTCGATGCCGTCCCATCTGCGACAACAGGCGATGTCGAAGAAGCGATGATCAAGACAATCGAGTACATCGGCAAGCGAGACCCCGCGCCGACAATAGCAGACACGCTCGAAGTCTGGACGGCGTTATCCACCCTAGAGGCGCTTGTTCGACATGATCCAACAGCACGTGATCTTCATTGGCTAGGCTGTGTGAAGATCTACCCGGATGTATTGAAGGGCGGTCGAACCGGATTGCGACTTGATCCAGCGACGCGGGAACGTCTTGAGGCGGCTGAAGCGGCTTGCAGACTGGTCAAGTGGGAATCCGTTTTCGACCGACTCTGGATATGGCTGTACAACTCCCACCGCGACCAGATCGTTGCTGGTCAGCAGCTCGCCAACATGATCGCTGAGTGGATCGCGGATCTAGAAGCAAAAGCAGCACCAATCCGCGAGGCCCGAAGGCTGGAGCAGGCGAAACGCGACGCAGAGCATGCCACCTCGGAAGCTCGACGTGCGGAAAAATACGGGTGCTACCGTATCGTTGTGCCCTAGATACTGGCTTCGCGGTGCGTCGCCGCCCGTAGATCTTCGTTCGCGTTTCAGCTCGCCTGCATCCTCTGTCGGGTGTCGAAAAGGGGACCTGACCGGGGACTGCACGGACAAGCGTTCTGACGCCAGTGTTTCATGTGTCCAGGCGGTGCGTCGGCTGCGCCGCGACCGCAGCTGCAGTCAGCGGCGCGTTTTCGCGGGCTTGTCGTGTCCGTTGTGTCCAGGAACAAGTCCAGCTTAGCCGAGAGGTGCGTCCAGCGCGCGGTGGCCACGGTGGCCGCGGCCATCGTGTCCACGCTGTCCACGGTGGCCTGCCACGTGCGCTGGCCTCCGTGGACAGCGCGTCCAGTCCCTCAAGCCCGTTCTAGGACACATGGGGCTTCGCTCGCGCGTTGCGCGGTATGCCGCGGTCAGAGCCCCGCGGCCGGGGTGTCCAGAGCCGGCCATCGGGTTGACGTCGCGGCCGCCGCGGCCAGGACTATCGGATCCTCATGCGGGCGCCGTGTAGGACATAATCTCCGTCGATGGCCTGGGCTCCCAGTCCAATCGCCGTCGCGATCATGCCAAGCTGCTGGCCGAGACGCCTCCGGGCCAACGCTCGCATGGCCGGTGTCGGCGACGAACACGTCGTATCGGGATGCGAGGTCGCGAAGTGACACTATGCCGTTCGGATCCGGCTCGATGGTCCGCATCAGAAACTCAGCCACGTGCTCGCGGTCGGAGAGCTGCTCGATCCGGCGCCGGCAGTCGTGGGATTGCCAGTGTCGGCCGGAACCGGCGTCGGCCGACGTTGGCTCGCGCCGTCGTGGCACATGCGCTCCGAACGCCAGCAGGACGGCAGCGAGGCCGTTGGCCGCGACCGATCCAAGCGCCGCCACCGTCAGGTCCAGGACCCAGGGCTGGACGCCCGAGCCGGTCGGCAAGGGGATTATGGTGTCGGGAACGTGCAGTACGATCGAGTTCAGCCTGCGCGGCGGCCAAGGCTTGCCGCGCAGGTCCTGTTGATCGGCTTCGAATGCTGCGCGCGCAGCCGCGAGTTCGAGGTCTGCGGCGGCCGCGCTGCGCCTCCAGTAAGCCGCCGGCAGTTCGTCGCGCAGCCCCGCTCAGCGGCCTTGGTGGCGATGGTCTGCATCGACACGACGCTTGGCCTCCAGCGCGGCCTCCAATCGCGGCGACGACAGGCTGGCCAACTGGGCGTCGAGCCGGGCGATCCGCTGTTCCAGGTTCGACCGCGCCAACGCTTCAGCCCGCAGAGGGGCCTGTTTGGCCTCGCGGGCATCGATCAGTCGTTCCCCCGTCATGACCAGCCCGAACAACTCGCCGCAGACCAGGGCCAGCAGGATGGCCACCGACAGCGCCCGGCGCCGTTGCGACCACGCCGCGCCAATGGCAAGCGCGCCTACGCCGACGCCGGCCGCGATGGCGATCGTCAGGTAGGCGTGCGGTGTTCCATACCCACCGGAGTGGGTGATCGTGGCGTGACAAGCCGCTGCCAGAAGCGCCAAGCCCACGAGGATGGCAAAACCGCGTAGGATCATGGTCGCTTGCCCTCCGCCTTGGCGAACGCCTTGATGGCCTCTTCCACAAGGTCGGCTTGGGACCAGCCGCGCTTCTCACGCAACTCGTTGAGCAGCGCGAAGACTTCCTCTGAAATACGGACATTCAACTGCCGCGGCCGCGTGACAGGACGCCGGCGTCGGCCGTCGTCAGGGCGCATCGCCGCCAGCCGCTCCGCCTTGGCACGGCGCGCCGGATCCGCGTGGCTACCGAACGCGCCCAGCAGCGCTGCAAAGCTGCTGCCGTCGTCGTCGAGATCATTTCTGCACATCGGCGACCTCCAGGGCGGCGAGGACCTCAAGCCACAAGGCGTTGATTTCGTCCTGGGTCTTGTTGGACCGGTCGATTTCCGGGCCCGTGCGACCCGACGTCATCGCTGCGAGGTAGGCTGCGCGGTGGGCGATGATCGTGTCCGCGACCGGCACGCCCGCCGCCAGGAGATAGTCCCGCGCGCTGTGGGTCGTCTTCCAGCGGGGCTCGGCGTCGTTGATGACGGCGAGATGCCGTTTGCCGAGTTCGCGCGCCATGATGACGGCGTCCTCGCTTGAGATCAGGTCCAACGCGCTGGGCCTGAGCGGGATGACGGCCAAATCGGACACGGCGATGGCGTCCTGGATCGTGGCGATGAACGCCGGTGGCGAGTCGATGAAGACCCAGTCCCAGCCATCAAGGCGAAGGGCCTCGACGGCGTCGGAGGCCGTGTCGGCGCCCGTGAAGATGACCGGTCCGCCTTGGCCGCGCACGGTGCCCTGGCGGCGCTTCCACCACGCCGCCAACGAACCCTGGGGATCGAGGTCGACGAGCGCAACGCGCGGTGAGCTAGCGCTGGCCTTGACCGCTAGCGCCGAAGCCAGCGTGGTCTTGCCGACCCCGCCCTTGCTGGAAACCATTGAAATGACCCGCATCGCCGGCCTTTCCGCTAGTGCCCAAATGTAGTGCTATACATATAAAGAACATATAGCGCTATACAAGAGGCCGTCCTCTCGTGCGGCGAGCAAGCAGGGGAGCGTCGCGGCTGTATCGGCTTGATGGCTGAGTTGCACTGGCGGAAGCCCCGCTCGCCAGGTTTCCGACGCGTTCGTGTCTGCGTTTGCCGGGAGACCCAAGCCGGGTTCGGCATCATCAGGCGCGACCTGGAACTGGACCGGTGCAGCGGTCGTAGGCTAACGCCGTGACGATGGTGTTGCGGAGAAGCGGTCACGGCAGATGCCGTCGGCGCAGGAGGCTATCGACCCTGACTGCAGTCCCACTCTCAGCCTGCATCAACGGATCGCAGTGACCCGCCCACCGAGATGCCGATTGAACGTCGGCTTTTTGAGTACTGCGACCGTCGAGCATTGTTTTGCCGGCGTCATGGGCCAAAAGCGACAACAGCCAGACACGGATCATCAGACACCGTGTGTTTTCGAAGCACATCAAGTTGGCAGTCGTCGCCGCGATAATCGCTGCGGTGCATCACGCAGGTGGCGGATTTCCCGCTTCCGGCGACCGCTTTCGAGCCTACCGCGTCGGCCGGCAGCCAGTCGCCGGATCGTTCATTTTGACCCCGAGCCGACGAAGTGCACGCGCTCAACACCCGCGTTGCATAAATGCAGGGCGTGCGGGCGATACCGCTGTGCACCGCAACATGCTCGACCCGATGGTTATTTGAGATCGATGGCCGCTTACTCCTCGGGTCCGTTTCCGTTCTCGTCGACGAGGAGGGCCAAGAACAGACCTTCCGAAAATGCAATCACGAGGTTGACGCAGTGTTGCTCACCCGAGCCATATGAGTAGCAGGGAGATGGTGAGCACCGACATACCCGTCGACACAACGACGACCGACGATGCCGTCTCGACATGAACATTGTACTGTTGGGCAACGACATACGCGTTCGCGCCAGTAGGCATCGCCGAGAGAATGACTGCGGCCTTTGCCCAGAACGGGTCCATCGCAAAAACGTAGGTCACCAGGGCAAACGTCAGAAGTGGATTGAAGACGGCCTTCAAGGTCGACAGCCAAATGACCTCTCCGATATTGCCAGTCATTCTGCGCTCGATGAGCGAAAGCCCTAACGAGAAGAGAGCGGCGGGCCCAACGGTGGCGGCCATGAGATCAAGGTAGTTGCTGGCGGCTTTCGGAAGAGGCAATGCTGCGGTCGCAAAAATGATGCCTAGCAGCGGCGAGATTACCAATGGGTTCCGCAACACGCGACCCGCCACATGCGCACCTATGCGGAGCGTCGATTGTCCGGATGCTCGTGTGACCTCCAAGACTGCAATGACACCCGTTATGAAGAGTAGGGTGAGGCAGAGTGTGGCAATTATCGGTGGCAGCGCTCCATCAGGACCGTAGGCGGTCAGCAGGACCGGTAGTCCCATGTAGACGGTGTTGGCTTGCAGGGCGGTTAATCCGGCAACGGCCAGTGTTGCTACAGCTTGGCGAAGGCAAAGCCACCCAACCAGCACTGCAACAATAAGCGTGCCCATCTCGCCGCCAACGAATGCGCCGATGAAAGGCCAGTTGAAAATCTTCTCGACGGGAGCCCGTGCCATATAGATGAAGAGGGCCGGAGGAAGTGCGAAGAAGAAAACGAAGCGGTTGAGAGCAGCCGCAAAGTCAGCCCCCAGAACCCCAAAGCGACCGGCAAGGTATCCTGTCAGGACGACGCCGAAGACCGGAACCACGACATTGATGAGGGCATCCATTGGTGCTCACGCGGCTGACCAGCACAGTTAATAGTACACTATGCAATATGCTTGAGGAACGCCGCTTGCAGGCGCTCACGAGAGTCCGGTTCGGTGCAGGTTTCTCGGACGTCGGCATGCGCGACGGTGCGGCTGCGACTGGCCGACGTCGGAGAAACCTGCACCGTTGCCGACCTGAGCAGTCGCAGCATCTGAGGATCACAGGCAAACACATCGCTGGCTGTTCCGCGCCAACCTCTTCTACCGGGCGATCTGCTTGATCGAGCGCCCCTCCACGAAATAGGCGCGCCGAGCCTTTGCAATCGTGTCCACCGTGATCAGCCCCCGTCCGCCCTTGTGCCGACGCACGCACCTCACGGAGCTATGGCCAGAAGTTGGTGACGGCGGGAATCGGGAAGGCGGCATATCGTGGGGGTGCTTGACGCCTCCACTTCTCCAGCAAAGGAGTGATATGCCGTGCCCAACGATAACGTTGTCCGCCTGATTCAGCCAGAGACCTTCGACGATCAACTCACCGCAGTTCTCCGCGACGGCGCCAAGGCGCTGCTCGCCAAGGCTGTCGAGGCAGAGGTCGCCGAGTTCCTCGCCAAGCATGCCGATCACAAGACCGAGCAGGGCCACCAGAGGGTCGTCCGGCACGGCCACCTACCCGAGCGCGAGGTGATGACCGGCATCGGCCCGGTCACGGTCCGCCAGCCGCGCGTGCGCGATCGTGAGGCCTCCGCCGGCGATCCGGGCCATATCCGGTTCTCGCCGTCCATCCTGCCGCCCTACATGCGCCGCTCGAAGTCGATCGAGACGCTTCTGCCGATCCTGTACCTCAAGGGCATCTCGACCGGCGACTTCTCGGAAGCGCTGGCGGCGCTGCTCGGCAAGGATGCGGCGGGACTGTCGGCATCCGCCATCGGCCGCCTCAAGGACGGTTGGCTCGACGAGCATGCCGCGTGGCAGAAGCGCGATCTGTCGGCGCAACGCTACGTCTATGTCTGGGCGGACGGCATCCATCTGCAAGCGCGGCTCGAGGACGAGAAGCAGTGCATTCTCGTCATTATCGGGGCGACGCCGGAGGGACGGAAGGAGCTCGTCGGCTTCACCGATGGCGCACGTGAGAGCGCGCATGACTGGCGCGAACTGTTGCTCGACCTGAAGCGGCGCGGGCTCGATGTGGCGCCCGAGCTGATGATCGCGGACGGCGCGCTCGGCTTCTGGAAGGCGGCCGGTGAGGTCTGGCCGAAGGCTGCTGAGCAACGCTGCTGCGTGCACAAGACCGCGAACGTTTTGAACAAGCTGCCGAAGAGCCAGCAGCCGAAGGCCAAGCGCGCCTTGCAGGAGATCTGGATGGCCGAGACCAAGCTCGCCGCCGAGGCCGCGTTCGACGCCTTCATCGAGAGCTATGCAGTTGAAATACGAGAAGGCGGCCGACTGCCTGGCGAAGGATCGCGATGCGCTGCTCGCGTTCTACGATTTCCCCGCCGAGCACTGGAAGCATCTGCGCACGACGAACCCGATCGAGAGCACCTTCGCAACGGTCCGCCACCGCACGGTCCGCGTCGAAGGGCTGCCTATCGAACAGGACGGCGCTGGCCATGGTGTTCAAGCTGGTCGAGGGCGCGCAGAAAAGCTGGCGTCGCCTCGACGGTCACACCCAGTTGCCAAAACTGATCCTGGGTGTGAAGTTCGCTGACGGGTTGGAGGTCGCCGCCAAGTCGCCCCGTCAGCCCGATACCGCCGCCGCCTGACCGGCCCGGCCGTCACCAAGATTTGGCCATAGCTCCACCTCACGGGTACTTTGCTCAAGCTGTCACCACGCATGGCCCGACTGGCAGCACACTGAAATCGACCGTGATCGTGGTCGAAAAAATCGATATTTTAATCTGACTGATCGTTTTATACCTTGAGAGGCTCCGAATGCCGCTTTATAGACAGTGTGGTGTATGCCGCCCGGGGGCCCGACAGGTTCGAAGGGATGCAGGTCGCCGCCTCGAACGGTGAGGGTCACTCAAACGCCAGAGTTGAGGTCATGACGGACATCGGTGTTGGCTCCATCACGAGAGCGGTGCAGGAGACGTGGGAGCGCGCACCCGACCCACGTCTGAAACACCTGCTGGTGGAGCTCATTCCCTACGTGCATGCCTACGTCCGGGACGTGGGTCTGACACACGCCGAGTGGATGGCGGCGGTCGAGTTCCTGACCCGCGTTGGCGCAATCACCGACGACAAGCGCAATGAATTTTCCTTGTTGTCGGACATTCTCGGCGTGACGTCGCTCGTCGATCTGCAGAACGCGGCTCCAGGCGCGACCATCGGAAGTGTGCTCGGCCCGTTCTATGTCGAAGACTCACCTGAGATTCCGCTCGGTGGGGATCTGGTCAAGGCCAACGATGGCGATGTCGTCTTGCTTTGCGGCGCCGTGACCAATCAAGCCGGCCAAGCCCTGTCCGGGGCGACGATTGACCTGTGGCAGACGGATACGAAGGGGCACTATGCCGTCGCCGATCCATCCCAATCGCCCGACAATCTGCGTTGCAAGCAGTGCTGCGACGACCTCGGACGCTACTGGCTGACGACGGTGCTGCCCGCACCGTACTCCATTCCGATGGACGGCCCGGTCGGCGCGCTGTTTACGTGGGCTCAGCGCTCGCAATGGCGCCCCGCTCACTACCACTTCATTATTCGCGCATGCGGCTACCGTCCCATCGTCACGGAGGTCTTCTTCGCGGGCGGCGACTACGTCGACTCCGACGCGGTGTTCGGCGTTCGCAAGCCACTGATTGCACCGGTCGAGGACGTCACCTCCGAAACGAAGCTCCCGCAACCTCTGTCGCGCCGGCCGACCAAGATGGTCCGTTTTGACTTCACATTGGTGCCTGAGGCACGATCGTCATGACCGGACCTGGCAGGCATGGCGACAGGACGCGGCCGCACCTGACGCTCCTGGATCTGGGCAACGCTACTCCCGTGACGGACATCGACGGCGATCGCATGCAGAGCAGCTCCAAACGAACTGAGACCATGGAGGCAAAGAATCCTGACATTCAGGAATCCGTCACGACGCAGGCTTACCGGCGACTGCGCCAGGACATCCTGTTCAACGTCTTGAAGCCGTCGGAAAAACTGAGAATTGAAGCGCTTCGCGACAGCTATGGTCTGGGAGCAACCCCGATCCGGGAGGCCCTGTCGCTGCTCACAGCGGACGGCCTGGTGGAGCGACTGGACCAACGTGGCTTCCGTGTGGCCGCTGCAAGCCTCGACGACTTCAAGGATATTCACGCCACGCGCTGCTGGCTCGAAGAACGGGCGCTGAGGGCGTCCATCGCGGCGTCCACCATCGACTGGGAAGAGACCATCGTACTCAATCATCATCGTCTGGCGCGCGCCCAACGCGAACGCGCCGATGCTGATTTCCATCCCAGCGCGAACTGGGAGCAGCACCATCGGGCCTTCCACATCTCCCTCATCGCAAATTGCGGATCACCGACGCTGCTGCGGTTCTGCGAGCAGCTGTACGATCTGAATATCCGCTATCGCTATATTGCCGCCGACAGTGCATACCCGACGCGCAACGTGGAGGATGAGCACCGCAGCATTGCGGACTGCGTGGTTCGCAGAGACGCGGATACATCGGTAGACCTGCTGATCCAGCACTATCGGCGCACCGGAGCATTTCTCGACGAACGACTGAGCTGTGGTCTTCCGTTTGCCCCCGGCTGAGGCGGAGCAAGACCGAAATCTGCGCATCAACGGACAGACACAGCCATCGAAAAGGTAGATCCCATGGTGACGATCAAGGAGAAGACGACCGTTGTGACGCGCGTCAAGGGCGCCTGCCCCACGCACTCGCGCACCGACATTTCGGTCCGCGACGTGACGTCGGTGGTCGACGAACCCGTCGCGCGCGGAGGCACCAACGCTGGCCCCACGCCAACGGAGACGCTGATCGCCGCTCTTGTGGCCTGCTCGAACGTCATAGGCCACAAGTGCGCCGAGAAACATGGCGTCGATGTCAAGTCGCTCGAGATCTCCGCAGAAGCGCATTTCGACCGCCGCGGCGTGACGCTCGCGGAGGAAGTGGACGTACCCTTCCCCTTGATCAAGCTGACATTTGATCTGGAAACATCGGCGAGCGATGCGCAAGTCGCCGCCATGAGAGCTGATCTTGCCCGCTTCTGCGCGGTGGGCAAAGTCATCCGCCAGGCCGGCACCAACATCGAGGAAGTCTGGAACCTCAAGCGCGCATGAACTGCCGGCCATCCGGTCGCGGGAGAGACCCGAGCGACTGGATCGAAGCCGAAACTAGGACGCGTCTGTCCGAAAACTGCGTCAAACAAAGGGAGAGTTCAATGAAGCTCAAGACGACTATGTCAACGCTGGCCGCCGTGGCTGCCGCGGCCGCCATCGCGATCGGCGCCAGCGACGCCCGCGCCGTCGAAACCATCAAACTGACCTTCATGGACGGCTACCCCGCGCGCGTCCTGTGGCTCAAGGAAGTCGAGGAGTTCTACATTCCCGAGGTCGACAAGCGACTGGCGGCCGGCGGCAAATACAAGATCGCGTGGACCAAGGCGTGGTCCGGCCAGATCGTCAAGCCGCAGGGCGTGCTCGAGGGCGTCGAGAGCGGCCTCGGCGACATGGCGATCGTCACCACCGTGTTCTATGATTCCAAGCTGCCGCTGAACAATCTTCCCTTGCATGCGCCATTCGTCAGCACGGATCCGCTGCTGATCAGCAGGATCATGGATGACATCGCCGACAAGTTTCCCTCGTTCCGCAAACAGTTCGCGGACGCCAATCAGGTTCTGCTGACCAATGCCGCGACGTTCGACAGCTACAATCTGTATCTCAAGACTCCGGCCTCCGGCATGGCGGACTTGAAGGGCAGGAAGATCAATGTCGCCGGGATCAACTCGCGTTACCTGACGCCGGCCGGCGCTGTCGGCGTCGTCGGCAGTTCCGCGACCTACTACAACAACCTCAAGACCGGAGTCGTCGATGGGGCCATGCTCTGGACCGAAGGCGCCGCCACGTTCAAGCTGAACGAAGTCGCGCCTTATATTCTCAAGGTCCAGTTCGGTGGCACCATCAACAAGTCGATGACCGTCAACAAGGCCACTTGGGACAAGCTGCCGCCCGACGTGCAGAAAATCCTCAAGGACGTTGCCGTGCACTATCGCGAACGCGTTGCGCAGGAAGCTGCCAAGCGCGCTACGTCGTCTGAGAAGAAGTACCAGGAAGCCGGCGGCAAGGTGGTCGCCGTTTCCGATGCAGACCGTGCCGCATGGGCGAAGGCGCTGCCTGCCGGACTGACCAAGGACTGGGTTGCGGGCCTCGAGGCCAAGGGTGTGCCGGCCAAGAAGATGCTGGCCCACTACATGGACGCGATGCGTGCAGCCGGTCAGAAGCCGCTCAGGGATTGGGACAAAGAGTGACCGACAGCACGCCATTGCCATCGAATGGAGATCCGGGCCGCCCAAAGGGCGGCCCGGCGACCGCTGCCGTGAACAGCACGTCGGGGAGCGGTCGCGCATCCGCCTTCGACATACTCGTCATGGGCTTCAATGCGTTCGGCACCCTCTGGGTGCTGCTCCTGGTCCTCATCATCAACGCCGATGCTTTGGGCCGCTCCTTCTTCAGCGCGCCGATCCCTGGCGTCGTGGAAATCGTGGCGATTTCGATGGCGTTGATCGTCTTTTGCCAGTTGGCGGACACCATCAGGCTGGGCAAGCTGACCCGCTCCGACGGCTTCATCGAGACATGGCTCAGCAGTCCAGGCCGGCTCGGACGCATGGCCGCTGCCGCGTTCGAGGCGCTGGGGGCCATCTTTCTCGTGCTGGTGATCTTCGGCACATGGCCGTTGCTCGTGAAAGCCTATGAGCGGGGCCACTACATCGGCAATGAAGGCATCTTCACTTTCCCCGACTGGCCGATCAAGGCCTGCGTCGTGATCGGCGCCGCGCTTGCGGCCGCGTGCTTCATCTTCCGCGCCTATCGCATCCTGACCGGCCGCCGTCCTGACCCGCCGGACGCGGTGCGTACGACAAGCCAGGCTGAAGGCACAGGATCGTAGTCGGCTCTAACGGACAGGACAAGAAAATGGAGCCGATGGCCATTGGCCTCTCATCCCTCGTGATCATCATCGTGATGATCTACTCGGGCGCCTATGTCGGCATCACGCTGGGCCTCGTCTCCTTCCTCGGCGTTTGGCTGATCAAGGAGGATATCAGCACGGCGGTCAGCATGCTCGCGCTCGCAGTCAATGATTCTATCAAATCGTATGATTTCGCGAGCATTCCGACGTTCGTCCTGATGGGACTGATCGTCGGAAAAACCGGCATTGGGCGCGAGATTTACGAGGTCGCATTTCAATTATTCTGGCGCGTGAGGGGCGGGCTCGGAATCACAACCGTGGTGGCCAATACCGCCTTTGCTGCGGTGACGGGCTCGTCGATTGCATCGGCATCGGTGTTCACGCGGGTCTCCGTGCCAGAGATGATCCGGTACGATTACAACAAACGCTTCGCCGTCGGCGTCGTGGCCGGCAGTTCGGTGCTGGGCATGCTCATCCCGCCCAGCGTCATGCTGATCATCTACGCCTTCGTGGCCGAGCAGTCGGTTGGCGACATGTTCCTGGCTGGCGTGATCCCTGGGTCTGATGCTGGCGGGCGCCTTCCTAATCACCATTATCGTCATGACGTACGTGGCACCCAAATTTGTCGGCCCTGGTGGCGTTCGGGCCGTACGTGACCCCTCGATCGCGCTCCTGACTCCCGCTCGAGCTGGTGGCGAAAATCCTCCCCTTGTTTACGCTCATCCTGATCGTGCTGGGTGGGATCTATAGCGGCTTGGTGACAGCATCAGAGGCTGGCGCGGCTGGAGCGCTTGTCGCGTTTCTGATCGGACTGGCCAAGCGTCAGTTGGGTTGGCGCGCAATTCGGGAGGTGCTGGTCGAGACCGGACACATCACGGCAGCCATTCTGTTCCTGATCATCGCCGCGACGATGTATTCGCGGATGCTGGGCATCGCCGGCCTGCCGTCGATGTTCAGCACATGGCTTGCGGACATGAATCTTGGGTTCGTCGCCTTGATGATCGTCTACGTCATCCTGCTGCTGTTTCTGGGGACGCTGATCGATACCGCCTCGATCATCCTGATCTGTGCACCACTGTTCATGCCGGCGATCGAGTTGATGGGCATGAGCCTCGTCTGGTTCGGCATCATCACTGTGGTGGGGGCGGAGATCGGCCTGCTGACGCCTCCGTTCGGCATATCGTGCTTCGTCATCAAGACGGCCGTCGACCGATCGGATATCTCGCTGGGCGATGTCTTCCGTGGCGCCTTCCCCTTCGCCGTCGTCATGTTTGCCGTTTTGATAGTCCTGATCGCGTTTCCGGGGTTGACGACCGTCGTCTTGAAATAGTTCGAGCAATGAGCAGCGGGACCACCGCATCACAGTGGAGGAGAAACTCGAATGAAAAGCATGCAAATATTAGGATACTGGCGGGCCGCTGCCCTCGCCTTGCTCACCGTGACCTCGGCTGTTGCCGCAGAAGCTGCACCGTGTCTGAAAGTCACGCTCACCGGGACGCAGGGCGGCCCCCCCGTGTTCAAGGGGCAGGCCGGCGCGGGCACACTGGTCGGCTACGGCGATGATGCGAACGGATGCAGCTCTGTTCTGCTGCAGTTCGACACGGGGCGTGGAACGACGCAGCAGTTGTCCAAGCTCAACGTGCCGGTATCCAAGATCAATGCGGTCTTCCTGACGCACGTCCATTCCGATCATTCGGAAGGCCTGGCCGACATCATGCAGTTGCGTTGGCACTTCTTCTCCAAGGGACCCAATGTCGATCTCGTCTGCAGCGACGACGCGAAATCGCCGCTCGGGCACACCCTCAGTTGCCGCAATCTCGCGACCCATCTCGGCGATTCGTTGAAGACGTCCGGTGAGATCGCGCAACGCCTCGCCGAGAACAAGGACCGTCGCCCTGGCGGACCGAGTGATCTGCTTGCGGTCAAGACCTTTGCGCCCGCGAACACCCCGGCCGTCGTGTGGACGTCCGGCGACGTGACCGTTCAGGCTGTGAAGTCGACACACGTTCCCGGGCACGCCTCGTACCGGGTCGACACACCGGCAGGCAGTGTGGTGATCGGCGGCGACGCCGGTAACGACAAGCCGGCTCCGCCGAGATCATCGTCCACGTCCGAGCAGGTCGAGGCGCTCTCCAAGGGTGCCGATGTGCTGGTGCATTCGACGATTCATCCGGTCATGGGCCCTGAGAAGGGAACAGGATTCCCGCCGCCGATCTATTTCCGCCAGAGCACTGCGGCGGATCTTGGCGCCCTCGCCCAGCGGGCTGGCGTCAAGCACCTGATGCTGACGCACCTCATTCCACCGGTCGGTGCAGCACGGCAGGGCGTCTACCCGATCCCTGGTGGCGGCCTTTCGGAGGCGGACTACAAGGATGCCGCCGTGTCGAGCGGCTTCAACGGCAACGTCGTCGTCGGGAAGGATCTCGCATCGGTCGTCGTGTCGAAGAAGTGAAGGCGTTTCGTTTGGCCACATGACGCTGGTGGAAGCGTGGGGCTCGCTCTGATGTGACGCCCACTGGGTTCGATCCGCTCGATCTCGGGCGCTGATTGGAGCGCTCCCAGGTAGGGCTGCCATCGGACTTGCGATCAAGATCGAGATCTGAGTGTGCAACAGTGCACCCTCCGATTCGTGACACGGCGGCGACGCATGTTGCGTCGCCGATTGCATCGGGTTCGGCTGCCTCTGATTGAGAAGGCCCAGCTTTGTGCAGCGCACCGTCGGAGCAGGTGCCTATGTCCGGAAGTGGCCCTCCTCGACGTTACGCTGCAGCGCAGCAGGACGGAGGCTATCGGGCCTATCGCGTCGCCGTCGCCCGATGGTCGCGCGAACCGTCGCGAGCGGAGGCATACCGGACGCCGGCTGAGCATCGCTCAGGCCTGCCCTCGACCCACACCGTATCTGAGCACGAGCACCATGGTGCGGACAGCGATAGCCGCCTTGCGGAGAAAGCCGTCGTCGCCGCCTGCTGCCAGACACCGGCGCTGGAGCGTCCCGCCCTTGACCGCCGTGCCCCAGACAGCTGACATCGCATCGTCCGAGGGAGCAGGGGCGGGAAATTCCGCAAGACCGTCGGCTAACTGGGTACACCGGACGCAGGCTTCTGGCGTCGTGTCGTCATGGGCCGATTTTGTTGCAGAACTGGCTTGAGGGGGCGGGCGAACCGTGATTCCGTCTGCTGAGACGACAGCCATCGACGGAGTGGTTCGATGATGGGGCGGCGCAAGAGTGAGCAGGGTCAGCTGTTCTATGCGTTCGACCTGGAGGCGGTGGTGCCGGACGATCATCAAGTCCGGCGGATCGCGGCGGTTCTCGATCTCGCGTGGGTGCGCACCGAGCTGGCGCCGCACTATTCCCACACCGGCCGGCCGTCGATCGATCCGGAGTTGATGATCCGGATGCTCATCCTCGGCTACGTGTTCGCGATCCGCTCGGAGCGCGCGCTGTGCCGCGAGGTGCAGGTGAACCTCGCTTACCGCTGGTTTTGCGGCCTCGGCATTGAGGACAGGATTCCCGATCACTCGGCATTCACGCGCGCTCGCAACGAGCGCTTCCGCGAGCATGATGTCTTCCGCCGCGTGTTCGAACGCGTCGTTGCTGCCTGCATCAAAGCTGACCTCGTCGGCGGCAAAGGCTTTGCGGTCGACGCCAGCCTGATCGCGGCCGACGCCAACAAGTGCGGATCGACGCCCGGCAACGAGTGGAGCCGCGACATCGATCCGGCGACCGTCGAACGCGCCGTCCAGGATTATCTCGCCAATCTCGACAACCCAGCCTGGGGTGCCGCCAGCGACGTGGTGCCGAAGTTCGTCGCGCCAGCCGATCCGGCGGCACAGTGGACCGGCGCACTCAGGAACGCGGCGTTCTTCGCCTACGCCGACAACTATCTCATCGATGTGAAGTTCGGCATCATCATGGATGTCGAGGCGTCTCGCGCCATTCGCCAGGCCGAAGTCGGCGCGTCACAAACGATGATCGAACGGACCGAGGCGACATTCGGCATCAAGCCGGAGTGGCTCGTCGCCGATACCGCCTATGGCTCGGCGCCGAACCTGCACTTCCTGGTCGACGAGAAGGATATCGAGCCCCACGTCCCGGTGATCGAGAAGTCGCAGCGCGATGATGGCACGTTCAGCCGCAGCGATTTCACCTATGACGCCGATCGCAATGTCTACGTTTGCCCCAATGGCAAAGTTCTACGGACGAACGGACGACTGCGGGATGATGGCATGTATGCCTATTACTCTCGCGTCTCCGATTGCAAGGACTGCCCCTTCAAACCCCGATGCTGTGCGAAGACGCCAGAGCGGAAAATCACACGGCATCAATATGAGGCGGCACGTGACGTCGCTCGCGCCGTGGCGAAGACCGCTGCCTATGAGCAGACCCGTCGCGATCGCAAGAAGGTCGAGATGCTGTTCGCGCACTTGAAGCGCATTCTTCGCATGGGGCGACTGAGACTGAGGGGGCCGGCGGGTGCCCAGTTCGAGTTCATGTTCGCCGCTATCGCCCAGAACCTCCGACGCCTCGCAAAGCTGATAGTGCACCCGCCCGACGCAGCTAATCCGCGTGTTGTGTAGCGTCCTGTTGAGTTGGTTGCGTCAAGCGTCGGTGCCCATGCGTCGCCGACGGCCCATTCAGGGCTGGCGGCGAACGGCTTCGAGCCCGAATTTTTAGAAATCAGCGCCCGCTGAGACCAACGATCCAGCCGACTTCTGCAACAAAATCGGCCAGGAGCTACCATTCTGAGATACGGACGATCGGACCGCGTGTGTTTAGCGCGCATCCAATCTTGGAGCATGGTCCGGGCATGCTTGCGCCACAGCTCCACCCGAGCCGGTGCCTA
>CAVONB010000008.1:0-409955 GCA_963697205.1 uncultured Alphaproteobacteria bacterium
TTAAGAGTCAGCTGCTCTACCAACTGAGCTAATCGCCCTAATTTCAAAGGCTTAGGTGCCCCTGGACCGAAGAGACGGCTTCGGACGTCCCGCATGGCCCCGGGATCAAATGCTCAGTTGTCGAGAGCCACGTGCCCTGTCAATCGAGCGATCCACCCGCCATGACGGCAAGGGGCCCGTTGCGGGCCCCGACCGGCGCGTTGACTAACACCAACGCGCGGGGCTGTCCAGCAGCAGTTTCCCGTGCTGGCCTGCTCAAAGCCTGGGCTTTGGCGGGCCATAAGTAAACGTGTAACCGGCGGCGTCGTATGGTGGTGCGGTGCGCGCCGCAGGCGCCGGGGCCAGCCGTTGCGGCAGCTGGCGGCGCAGTCCGCGAGGGGCGCGCGGGCGTCCGTCAATCGCGCTGAGAGGCGGGGCGGGGATCGAGGATGGGCCGTGAGCCAAGCACAAGCCTATGATCTGGTCGTGGTCGGTGGCGGCGTCAACGGCGCGGGGGTCGCGTGCGATGCGGCCGGGCGCGGCCTCAAGGTGCTGCTATGCGAGGCGGGCGATCTTGCCTGCGCTACATCCTCGGCGAGTTCCAAGCTGATCCACGGTGGCTTGCGCTACCTGGAGCACTATGCGTTCGGTCTCGTGCGCGAGGCGCTGGGGGAGCGCGAGATCCTGCTCGCCAACGCGCCGCATATTGTGTGGCCGTTGCGTTTCGTGCTGCCGCATACGGCGGCGTCGCGTCCGCGCTGGATGCTGCGCGCCGGGCTGTTCCTCTACGACCATCTGGCCCGTCGCCGGCGCATCCCTGCGTCGCAATCAGTCGATCTCAAAGCATCGCCGCTCGGCGCCGTCCTGCAACCTCAGATCCGTCACGGGTTCGCCTACTGGGACTGCTGGGTCGACGACGCGCGCCTTGTCGTGCTCAACGCACGGGCGGCGGCCGACCGCGGAGCGGACGTGCGCACGCGCACGCGGTTTGCCGGTGCGCGCGCGCAGGACGGCGGCTGGTGCGTGCGGCTCACGGATGCGGCGAGCGGTGACGTCTGCGAGGTTCATGCGCGCGCGATCGTCAATGCCGCGGGGCCGTGGACGGCGTCGGTGCTGGGCGCGATCGACGGCGTGCGGATTGACGGCGCGCGGCTGCCGGGTGTGCGGCTCGTCAAGGGCAGCCACATCGTGGTGCCGCGCCTCGTGCCGGGCGAGGACGCGCTGATCCTGCAGAACGCGGACGGACGGGTGGTGTTCGTGCTCCCCTTTGAAACGGATTTCAGTCTGATCGGCACGACGGACGTGGCTTTCGACGGCGATCCGCGGCATGTGTCGATCGACGCGGCGGAGATCGACTATCTCGCCGCCGCCGTCAGTGGCTATCTCGCCCGCCCGATCACGCGCGACGACGTGGTGTGGTGCTATGCCGGCGTACGGCCGCTTTACGACGATGACGACGGCAAGCCGGCGCAGGAGGTTTCGCGCGATTATCACCTCGATGTGCGAGAGGGTCCGGGCGGAGCCATGGTGGTTTCGGTGTTCGGGGGCAAGATCACGACCTATCGCCATCTTGCGGAGGAGGTGATGGGGCGGCTTGCGCCGATCCTCGGACACGCAGGGCCGGCCTGGACGGCGCACGCGCCGCTGCCGGGCGGCGACATCGCCGATGGCGATGTGACAAGGCTGATCGCGCGCCTGGGCGAGACCTACAGCGGCTTGCCGCTTGCGCTGGTCATGGCGCTGGTGCGCCGGCACGGCAGCGAGACGGCGCGTGTGCTCGGAGACGCCCGCACGGTGGCGGATCTGGGAGCGCATGTGGGGCACGATCTCTACGCGCGGGAAGTGGCTTATCTCAAGGAACGGGAGTGGGCGCGGACGCCGGAGGATGTATTGTGGCGGCGAACGAAGGCCGGCCTGCACCTCGACGCAGAGGCGCTGGGGCGCGCCACGTCGGTTCTGGAGAGGCTGTTGTGACGACGCTGCGACCGCTGAGCGAGGCATCCGACGCGCTTTGGCGTGGTCTGCGCTTTGTCTTCACCGACATCGACGACACATTGACGACGGATGGCGTGCTGCCCTCGGTCGCCTATGTGGCGCTGGAGCGGCTGAAGGCGGCGGGGCTGACTGTGGTGCCGGTGACCGGCCGGCCGGCGGGATGGTGCGATATGGTCGCGCGGTTCTGGCCGGTGGACGCTGTCGTCGGCGAGAACGGGGCGTTCTACTTCCGCTATCTTCACGGTGAGCGCCGCATGGTGCGGCGCCATGCCATGAGCGATCAGGAACGGGGGGCGGCGCGCCAGCGGCTCGCGCGGCTGGCGGAGGAGATACCCGCGCTTGTTCCGGGTGCGGCCATCGCCGCCGACCAGAGCTATCGCGAAGCCGATCTCGCCATCGATTTCTGCGAGGATGTGCCGCGGCTCGACGACGCCGCCATCGCGCGCATCGTGGCGCTGTTCGAAGCCGCCGGCGCAACCGCGAAGGTCAGCTCGATACACGTCAACGGCTGGTTCGGGCGGCACGACAAGCTGTCGATGACCAAGACGCTGCTGGCCGACGAGTTCGGCGTCGCACTGGACGCTGCCGTCCAGATGGCGACCTTTGCCGGGGACTCGCCCAACGATGCGCCGATGTTTGCCGCCTTCCCCGATGCCGTCGGTGTGGCGAACGTGCGCGACATGGCCAACCGCTGCGCCGCGCTGCCGCGCTGGATCACGGCTGCGCGCGGTGGGGAGGGGTTCGCCGAGCTGGCCGACGCTATCCTATCGGCGCGCGGGCGAGCGGGCTGACGCGGCCATCGCGATTTGCGGGAGTAACGGCATGCCGACTGCAATTCTCGCCATCGATCAGGGCACGACATCGACGCGCGCGATGGTGTTCGATGGTGCGCGCAATGTCCTCGGCGTGGGGCAACAGGAGTTCAAGCAGCACTTTCCGCGCGAAGGCTTGGTCGAGCACGATCCGCGCGATCTCGTGCGCACGACCGTCGCGACGGTTCGGGTTGCGCTGGAAGCGGCCGGCATCGGTGCGGGGGACGTGGCCGGAATCGGGATCACCAACCAGCGCGAGACGACGGTTGTCTGGGATCGCGATACCGGGGAGGCGATCGCACCGGCGATCGTGTGGCAGGACCGGCGGACGGCGGACTTTTGTGCGCGGCTACGCGCTGATGGTGCGGAGCCGGACGTCGCGGAGCGCACGGGCCTTCTGCTTGATCCCTATTTTTCTGCCACCAAGATCGCCTGGCTGCTCGACAACGTGGCGGGTGCGCGGGCGCGCGCGGAGGCCGGCCGGCTGGCGTTCGGCACCGTGGATTGCTGGCTGCTGTGGCATCTGACGGGCGGCCGGGTTCATGCCACCGATGCCACCAACGCCTCGCGCACGTCGCTGTTCAACATCGCGACGCAGGACTGGGACGATGCGCTGCTGCGGCTCTTCCGGGTGCCGCGTGCGCTGTTGCCCGAGGTGTTGGATTGCGCCGCGGACTTCGGCACGACGGATGCCTCCGTTCTGGGCGCGCGCATCGCGGTGCGCGGGATGGCCGGTGACCAGCAAGCGGCCACGATGGGGCAGGCGTGCTTCCAGCCGGGCATGATGAAATCGACGTACGGGACCGGGTGCTTTGCGCTCATCAATACCGGGCGTGCGCGGGTTACTTCGAAAAATCGGTTGCTGACGACGACGGCCTACCGGCTGGCGGGCGAGACGACCTATGCGCTGGAGGGCTCGATCTTCATCGCAGGGGCCGCGGTGCAGTGGTTGCGGGACGGCCTCGGTGTCCTTCAGTCGGCCGGGCAATCGGGCGCGATGGCGCTGTCGGCCGATCCGACGCAAAACGTCATTCTGGTCCCGGCCTTCACGGGGCTTGGCGCGCCTTATTGGGATGCGGAGGCGCGCGGGGCGCTGTTCGGGCTGGTGCGGAATACGGGGCCGAACGAGTTGGCGCGTGCGGCACTGGAATCGGTGTGCTTCCAGACGGCCGATCTGATTGCGGCGATGCGCGCGGACTGGCCGTCCGCCGGCGATACGGTTTTGCGTGTCGATGGCGGCATGACCGGCAGCGACGTGTTGTTGCAATGGCTCGCCGATATCGTCGGCGCGACGGTCGACCGACCGCATATACGCGAGACGACCGCGCTGGGCGCGGCGTGGTTGGCGGGCTGGCAAGCCGGGATCTGGCCGGATCAGGACGGCTTCAGCGCGGCGTGGAGCCTCGAGCGCCGATTTGAGCCGCAATTGGATGCGGGCGCGCGCGCGGCGAAGTGGGCCGGCTGGCGGGACGCGGTGCGCCGTACCCGGTCGCAGCTATCGCCTTGACGCGGTCGAGGTCTTAAGCAGGGGCTTTTGGCGCGCGGTGTCAGCCGCCATAGCCGTCCAAGGCGCGCGAAGCGGCGTCGAGTCGCTCCAAGGCGAGCACATAGGCGGCGGTCCGCAAGCCGATATCGTGCTTTTGCGCGCGCGCGAAGATGGCATCGGTCTGCTCGACGAGGCGCGCGGCAAGCCGCTCGTGCACTTTATTCTCGCTCCAGGTTTCGCCCTGCAGGTTCTGTACCCACTCCATGTATGAGACGATGACGCCGCCGGCGTTGGCGAGCACGTCGGGAATGCAAGTGATGCCGCGTTGTTCGATGGCGGTGTCGGCGGCGGGATCGACCGGTCCATTGGCGATCTCGAGCAGGATGCGCGCGCGCAGGCGATCGGCGTTGTCGAGATGGATCTGATCGCCGAGCGCGGCGGGGACGATGATGTCGGCATCGGCGAACAGGGGCGCTGCGGGGTCGGCGGACGTTTCGGCGCCCGTATAGGCGGTGACCCGGCCGGCCTTTGTCTTTGCCTCGATCACGCTCTTCAGCGCCAGTCCGTTGGCGTCGAGAATGCTGCCGCTGGAATCGGAGACGGCGACGAGGGTATATCCGGCCTCGCACGCGAGCCGCGCGAAGGCGATCGCGCCGTTGCCGAAGCCCTGGATCGCAATCCGGCGGGCGCCGACGGCCAGACCATGGTGCTGGCGCAGACGTTCCAGCACGAAGAAGGCTCCGCGCCCGGTCGCATCCTCGCGGCCGTGCGAGCCGCCTAATGCGATCGGCTTGCCGGTGAAGGCGGCGCGATCGTGCATGCCGCGCAGGTGATGCAATTCGTCGACCATCCAGGCCATGACGCGCGCGTCGGTATAGACGTCGGGTGCGGGAATGTCGCGCTGGGAGCCGAGCATGGACGCCAAGGCGCGGACCCAGCCACGGCTCAAGCGCTCTTTTTCAGCGACGCTCAGCCGGCGCGGGTCGATCTGTGCTCCGCCCTTTGCGCCGCCGTAGGGCAGTGCGGCGATCGCGCACTTGATCGTCATCCAGTAGGCGAGCGCAATCACCTCGTCCTGGCTGACGTCGGGGTGGAAGCGAATGCCGCCCTTGGTGGGACCGAGAAGATCGTTGAAGCGACAGCGCCAGGCCTTGACGAACTGGAGCCGGCCGTCGTCATGGCGGAGTGGGATTGTCACGGCGCGTGTTTCGAGCGGATAGGCCAGACGCTGCAGCGTGATGTCGGAGGCGTCGACGTAGGCGGCAGCCTTTTCCAGTCGCGCGCGTGCGTGTGTCAGGGTCTGTCCCATGCGAAACCTTTCCTCTCGTGACTCGGGTCCCGTTATGCCGCAGCGGCGACGGGTGGGGAACCCCGCGGGACGAGAGCTGTTCCGTGGGGGTGTGTCGCGGCGCAGGCGGGGGTGGTGGGGCGTGGACGGCGTGGGCTGAGGCCGTCGGCGCGACCGGATCCGGTCGGATGCGGGGCTATGGTTTGCGCGCCCGGCGGATGGCCGGCGACCAACCCGGCGGCGGTTTTGCACCGGGGGCGCCATTCCCCAGCTGCATAGCGGGTTGGCGGGCGACCAATTGCGGGGAGCGTGCGTTCGCTGTGTCGTCGGCGGAGAGCACGCCCATCGCAGCGAGCAGGGCGTAGCCTGAGAAAATCGCATCGCGTTCGGTCGCGCGTGCACGGATACGGCTCGTGGTGAGCTCGCGTTGCGCGTCGAGCAGGTCGAGCGTGGTGCGTGTTCCCATGCGCACCTCTTCGGCGATGCCGTTGACCGTCTCCTGGGCCGCCGCGATGCCCTGACGCTCGGCGGCGAGCCGCGCGCGGCCGGCGGTCAGGCGTTGCCAGGCGATCTCGACGGAGGCGTCGACGCGCTCGCGCAGGGCGCGTGCTTCTTCCAGGTAGGCGGTGCGCAAGGCGGCGGCTTCGCGCGCCCGGGCATCGGACTCGCCACCGTCGTAGAGTTGCGCGGTGACGCGCAGCGCCACCGTCGCGCCCGAACGGTCGTCGATGCCGCCTTGGGACGAGAGGGCGCGGTCGGCGTCGAGGCGGCCTTGCAGGGCGACTTGCGGGAGCCGGTCGGCGCGCGAGCGCTGCTCGGCGTGGTGCTGGGCTTCGGCCCTGTAGGCAGCCGTCCGGGGCTCGGCGTTCTCGCTGCGCGCGCGGACGAGTGCGGTCTGCAGGGAGGCGGGAAGACGCGTGTCGGGCGTGGCGGCGGGCGCAAGTGTGGTGGGTTCGCGGCCGACGGTGCGGATGAAGGCGATGCGGCTTGTGGCGGCGCCGGCACGCGCGGCGAGGACATCGGCCAGGGCCTGCGCGCGCCTGGCTCTGGCCTGTGCGACATCGGTCTGGGTGCCCACGCCGCGATCGGTGCGTGCGCGGGCGGCGGCGAGGATGTCGCTGATCGCCTTCAACTGCCGTGCGTGCAGTGTTTCGATCTCGTGGTCGCGCTGGAGATCGAGGTAGACGGCGGCGGCTTCGAGCAGGATCGCCTGGACGGTCGAGGTGACGGTGGCGGACTGGGCGAGGTGGTTCGCCTTGGCTTCTCCGACCGCGCTCGACGTCCGCCAGCCGTCGAACAGGGGCTGGGTGGCGCTCAAGCCGTAGCCCCAGCGGCTGCCGCCGCGCGAGAGGCTGTCTGAGAGGCTCGCGCCCGTGCCGTTCGAGCCGGTTCGGGGATCGCTCCCCCAGCCGAGCGTGGTCGATGCGTCGAGGCGGGGGTAGTAGCGGGAACGGGCGGCATCGATGCCGGCCCGGCTGGCGACGGCGCGCGCTTCCTCCGCCTTGATCTGAGGGTGGTGGGCGAGCGCGGCGGCCATGGCACTTTCGATCGTCTCGCGAGGCGCGGCTACGAGCGGTGCGCTCGAGGCGGCGGCCAGAATCGCGCCGGCGGCCAGACGCGCGATTGGGACGGCTCGGAAGCTTGCGCGTGTGCGCGCACGGTGGTGGGGCGGGTTTCGCATGCGCTAATCCTCGCGGAAGGCGCGCGTGAGCTGGTCAGCGAGCGGCTTCAACAGATAACTGATGGCGGAGCGCTCGCCCGTGGCGATGAAGACGTCGGCGGGCATGCCGGGTACCAGCTCGATGCCGGCCAGCGACTTCACTGCGGTCTCCGCGATGCGCATGCGCACGACATAGTGCTCGCGTCCCTTTTCGTCTTTCACCAGATCGGGCGAGATCTGCGCCACGCGGGCGTCGAGACGCGGCGTCGTTCGCTGGTTGAGACCGGTGAGGCGGATGTCGGCGGGTGCGTCGACATGGACCTGGTCGATATCCTTCGGGGCGAGTTTCGCCTCGACGACGAGCTGGTCGTTGGCGGGTACGATCTCGGCGATGGTGGCGTTTGGCGCGACGACGCCGCCGATGGTGTGCGTCACCAGGTTGAGCACGCGGCCGGCGACGGGGGCGGCGATCACGACGCGGGCGCGGCGCGCCGCCACGCGGGTGCGCTGGGCGGTGAGGCGGGCGACGTCGGCGGCGAGACTGGCGGCCTCGCGCTGGAGGGCTGCCACGCGGGTGTGGGCGACGAGGCGTTTGGCCTCGAGCTTGAGCAGGCCCTCCAGCTCGCTTTCGATCGAGGCGATCTGGCGCGTGCGGGCGGCAAGCTCCTGCTCGACGCCCTTGAACTCGCCGTCGAGTTCGCGTGAATCTAGCGAGACAAGCGGCGCACCGGCCGCCACGCTGTCGCCGTCGCGCACATGCAGGGCGGCGACGACGCCACCGTCGAGATGCTGGATGGCCTTGCGCTTGCCGCCGACGACGATGCTGCCCGTCGCCATCACCGCGCCGCTGATCTGGGCGGTCGCGCCCCAGCCGCCGAGGCCGGCGACGAGGATCACGGCGACAACGGCGGCACGGCGGAACAGCCGGGAGATGTCGGCATCCGCGTCTTGATAGCCCGATTGATCAGCTGGCCTGGCGGGCTGGTGCGATGGCATGGGGCGCTCCTGGCTCCGGAATGGTGGCGGTGGTTGGTGATGTCCGCGTGGTCGTGCCGGCCGCCACGTGGGCGAGCGGGCTGACCGATGCTGTTGCTGTCAGCGGTTGGGCGGATTGTGAGCGAACAGGGTGGGGGCGTGCGGGCTTCAGTCGCGCGAGCACTGCATCGGCCGGTCCGAATTTTGTCTGGCGACCGCCGTCCAGCACGAGCACATGGCTCGCCGTCGCCAGGACGCTTTGCCGATGCGCCATCACAACGACAGTCGTGCCGTACCGGCGCAGCGTGGAGATGGCGCGGATCAGTGCGGCTTCGCCCTCGGCGTCGAGGTTCGCGTTGGGCTCGTCGAGGACGACGAGCGCGGGGCACTTGTAGATTGCGCGGGCGAGGCCGATGCGCTGTCTCTGGCCGCCCGACAGCACCGAACCGGCCTCGCCGACGGGGCTCTGGTAGCCGGCCGGTAGCCGCACGATCATGTCGTGCACGCCGGCAAGCTGTGCCGCTTCCAGAACCGCGGTCTCATCGGGCGTTGTCTCCAGGCGCGCGATGTTCTCCGCGATCGTGCCTTCGAACAGGCCGACATCCTGAGGCAGATAGCCAATATGCCGGCCGAGTTCGGCTGCCGGCCACTGCGTCAGCGCGGCACCGTCGAGGCGCACCGTGCCATGCCGTACAGGCCATGCGCCGACGAGTGCGCGCGCAAGCGTCGATTTGCCCGCGGCGCTGTGCCCGAGCACGGCGAGGCAGTCGCCGGGCGACAGCGAGAAGGTGACGCCTTTGATCAGGGGTTCCGTTCCCCCGGGCGCCACGACGAACAGCTTGGAGACGTCGAGCGCACCTGCCGGGCGTGGAAGCTGGATGCGCGCGATGTCGGGATCGAGCCGTTCGAGCGCGGTTTTGCAGCGGTGCCATGCCGCGCGGGCGGCCGACAGGGACTGCCACTGTCCGATCAGCTGCTCGACGGGGGCGAGTGCGCGAGTTGCGATGATGGATGCCGCGATCATCGCGCCGGCTGAGACGTGGTCGTTGAGGGCGAGCCAGGCGCCGAGCGCGAGCATCAGCGATTGCAGCAGCAGGCGTCCGATGCGGATGGCGACGGTGAACGTGGCCGCGCGATCGCTGCCGACGAGCTGGCGCGAGAGTGCGGCGCGGTGGCGCTCGCCCCAGCGCCGCGCGTGATGCACGCCGATGCCCATGGCCTTCAGCGTTTCGGCGTTGCGGCGGCCGGCTTCGACGAATGCATGACAGCGGGCGAGGGCGTCGGCGGCCTCAAGAGACGGCTTGCGTGCGAGCCGCTGATTGGCCACCGACAGGGCGGCGAGAAGTGCGACGCCGGCGGTCGCCAGGAGACCGAGCCAGGGATGCAGGAGGTAGATCAGCACGAAATAGAACGGCGCGAAGGGCAGATCCAGGAGCGCGCCGGGTACGGGGCCGGCGACGACCTGCCGGACCTGCTCCAGATCGCGCAGCGGCTGGCCGGCGTCACGGCTGTCGGTGGTCGCTGCGCGATGCAGCGCGGGGCCGAGATGACGGTCGAGCTTGAGCGCGAGCCGCGCGAAGATGCGCGATCGAATGAGATCGAGAACACCCAGAGCGACATAGAGACCGACGAGCAGCAGCGTCAGGACGGCCAGCGTCTCTGCGCTGCGGCTCGTCAGCACTCGGTCGTAGACCTGCAGCATGAACAGCGGCCCCGTCAGCATCAACAGGTTCATCACGATGCTGATGGCACCTGCACCTGCCAGGATGGGACGTGCGGCAGCGATGGCAGCGTTTGCGACCTGGCCGGGATCGATCGGCTCGTCGGCCGGCTCAGTCGACGTGCCCGCGCTCGTATCGGACAACCTCGGAGCCTCGACGAGACGTTGGAGCGCGGTGCCGGTCGTCGCGGTTCGCCCGTGCACGGGACGGCTGCGTAGCGGCACCACGGTGGTGTCGTGCGCGGCGTTGCCCTCGAGGGCGTTCGCAGCACGCCGGAGCGCCCGCCACCGCAACGGGACGAGGATCAGGGACAGCGCGCAGCAGCCTGCGATAAAGCCGATGGCCAGGGCCATCGGCGCGGGTGCGTGGCCGAGGGAATCGGCGGCCAGGAAAGGGACTGTCGCCCATGCGACGATGCGCACGGCGCGATCGATGGCGCGTGCTGTCGCGCTGCCGTGCCGTGCGCGAGCAGGCGAAGGGGCGCGACCACGCCGCAGGCGCTCCAGTGGCGGGACGAGGGCGAGTGCCAGCACGATCACGAGCGTGGCGACGATGTAGACGGTGAGGCCGACTTCCAGATCGGACAGGAAGGGAATGGGCGGCAGGGTCGTGCAATCGGGCCCATTCGGCAGAACAGCAAGCGCGCCACACGTGGCGAGCAGCGCGAAGAGAGGCAGGACGCGGCGTGGCGTCGTCGCGCGCGCGATACCGGCGCGGCTGGCAGGCGGCGCCCCGGCTGCGATTGCTTCTTGCGCCAAGCCGGGGATGGCCATGCCCGCCGCAAGCAGCGCTGCAAGCACGTGCAGTCCCGCGATGATCGTCAAAGCCATATGATTTTCGAGCATCCGCCACCAGTGCCGGGATGCGGGCCATGCGCTGCATCCATCGTCTCGATGTCGCCTTCGGCCGGTCGCGCCGCGGACGGGATGCCGCGCGGACCGGCCGAAGCGCCCCCAACACGAGTGGGGATCCGTTGTCGGATCCCCACTCGGCAGATCATGCGGCCATGAGACCGGCGTCCATGGTCATGTCGGCATCGGCCGACGCCGCGCCGGCAGAGGCGTCCGCCACGTCGGCGGCGGCCGGCGCGGTGCCGGCGTTGTCGCCGGTTTCGCTCGCGATCAGCTCCTGCAGGAAGTGATCCTGCAGCAGGTCGTCGAGGTCCTCGGTATCTGCGGTGAGGGCGAGCGCACCATCCTGCAGAACGTATGTCTCGCCGTTGCCCAGGAAGCGGAACTCCTCGACACGGGAGACGATGTCGGTCTCACCGTCGGCGTTAGTGAACTGGACGGTGCCGTCCACCATGTCGACGGCGTAGTCCGCCAGCGTTCCCGTCAGCAGCAGGGCGTCGGTGCCGCTGCCGCCGTTGATGCTGTCGTCGCCGGCGCCGCCCATGAGCACATCGTTGCCGGCGCCGCCGGATAGGATGTCGTCACCGGTGCCACCGAACAGCACGTCCTCGCCGCGATTTCCCTTCAACTCGTCGCCGCCGGCGCCGCCGAGCACGATGTCGTCGCCGAAGTCGCCGGTGATGAAGTCGTCGCCCCCGTCACCTGCGATCAGATCGTCGCCGTGGCCGCCATGGACGTGGTCATCGCCGTCGCCGGAGGATATGCGATCGTCGCCCCAGCCGCCTTTCAGCTCGTCGTCACCGGCAAGCCCGACCACGAGGTCGTCGCCGAGGCCGCCGTTGCCGTTGTCGTCGCCGTCGCCGTAGATGACGACGTCGTCGCCTGCCGTCGGCGCCTGACCGGCCACCGCGTCTGCAGGCGGGGTCAGAAGCGCGTCGAGCTGGCTGACGGCGGTTGCGCCGCCGTCCGTGCCGGTGCCGGTGCCAGTGCCGGTGCCAGAACCGGCATCTGCGCCCGAGCCGCTGCCGTCGCCCATGCCGTCGCCCATGCCGCCACCGGCGCTCGCACCGGCGTCCCCCGAGCCCTGGTCGGCAGTGCCGTCATCGTCGGCGGAACCGGTGGCGCCGCCGCCTGCAGAGGCATCCGAGCCGCTGTCGTCGCCGGCATCGCCGGTGGCCGTGTCGTCGCCGGAGGTGTCGTCGACGACGTCATCGCCGGTGTCGGCTCCGGTGGAATCGTCGGTCGTGTTGTTGGCCAGCGCGGCGAGGTTGAGCGGATTGATGGCCTCGTTCAACTGGCTGATGTTCTCGACGATGCCGTAGTTGACGCCTGCGTCGACGGTGAAGTCGTCGGCGGTCAGCGTGTTGTTGAGAACGGTCACGGTGCCGAGTAGGTCGAGATTGTGGGCTCCACCGTTCGCGCCCTGGTTGGAGCGCAGATGCAGAACGGTGTCGTCGACCGCTCCGTCGCCGTCAGCGTCGACGATGTCGATCTGATGGACCTCGGTGGTGTGCCCCTTGATGATCAGCTTGTCGCCTTCACCGGCATTGAAGTCGGTGATGACGTCGTTGCCGATGCTGTCGACCCAGTGATCGTGGACGAGGTTGTTCTCGCCGGCGACGCCCATCATGGAGTAGTCGATGATGCCGGTGTTGGGATCGGCGTGCTTTTGCAGGATTTCCGCCTTGGCGCTGATGAGCGTCTCGATACGGAAGGTGTCGGCGCCAGCCCCGCCGGTCAGGGTGTCATCGGCGGAAAGACCGGCCTGGTTGGGATAGATCATCCTGGTGGCGGCATCGACCTCGTTGTTGGGATCGTTGCCCGCGTTAACGTCCTGGGCGATCGCCATTTCTCCGGCATCGGAGCGCGAATAGATGATGTCGTCTCCGTCGCCGCCGTTCAGCTGATCGGCGCCGCGACCACCGTAGAGGCGGTCGTCGCCGGCGCTGCCGTTCAACGTATCGTCGCCGTAGTCGCCGTAAATCCGGTCATTGCCGGCGTAGCCTGTGATGGTGTCGTTGGTCACCGAGCCATAAAGCCTAGGCATGTGTCAGTCTCCTCGTCGTTGACGTGTCTGGTCTGGTGGCAGCGTTCCCACACTGGCTTCCACGTCCCGCTCGCTCCGCGACCGACAGGCCGCAGGAGATCGTCACGCGAGCCGCAGCGCGGCTTGCGTATTCGCTGATGTCTCGTTTTGGACTGTGGGCCGTTCGGTCGCCGACATGTCGGCCGTCCGCGCGCTCAGGTCATCGCGGCGGTCGACATGATGCGCCGTGGGCGCATGGGCACGGGGGCGTGGCTTGCGCCGGCCTCAATGGATCACGGTCGGTTGGATTGTCGGTTCGGGGTCTGGATGACGATCGCTGGCGTCAGCGACAGCTTGGGCGATAGCATGGGCGACGGCTCCTGCTTGCGGACACGACCACAGTCGCGTCGTTGGCATGGAGATGCCCAATCGTTCCCCCGGTCGCCCATCTCCATGGGTCCCCATGATAGGTGCGAAAGTGGCGATATTGCGAAGGCGCATTGAAATAAGCCGTCAAAAACATCACGTTGCTTGACCATGTTCGCAGCACAACGGCGCGCGCCCGGGACGGCGCCGCAGAATCGCCACGCGCGCGTGGCCCTCGTGGAGGACGTCCGGATACATCCGTATAGGCCTTCAGCGCGTGCAACACGAAAGAGCAACGTCATGATATGCAGATCCGCGGTCGCCGCCATCATGTGGTCGCCGCTTCTCGTCGCCGCCTCCGCGGTGCCGCACGCCGTCGCGCAACAGCCGCTGGTGGTCGCGCAGGCGCCAACGCAGGCGCAACCGCAAGAGGACGAAAAGGGCAAGAAGGGACCGCCCCCGCAGCGCAAGCAGGCGCCTGCCGCGGCACCGCAGGCCGCACCCAAGCAGCCGCCGCCCCCGCCGAAATCGATGCCTCAGCCCAAGGCCGCACCGCTTCCGCCGGCGGTACAACCCAAGCAGGAGCGGCAGCAGGAACGGCGCGATCTTCGCCAGGAGCGCCGCGAGGATCGGCAGGAGCGACGTGACCTGAGACAGGAACGCCGTGAGGATCGCCGTGCGCCAACACCTGCACCGGGGTCCGCGCCAGGAGCTGGACCGGCTCCAGCGGGACCGGCTCCGAAATCAAACGTGCTGACGGCTCCGCCTTCGAAGGCTGCACCGCCCCAGGCTCAGCCGGCGCCGCAGCTTCAGCCGCAGCGCACGCCGCCGGCCGGGTTCGAGCGGCGCGCTCCGCAGCAACAGGCGCAACCGCCGGCCGGGCTGCCGCAGCGCACAGCGCCCGCGTTCGTGCCTTCGGCTCCCAATGCGCCTGCCGCGACGGCGCCGCGCCAGCAGGATGGCTGGCGCGGGGGGCGCGGTCCGCGTGACGGCGACCGTGCGGGCACGCCCGCCCCGCAGCCACCGCCGGCCGCGCGTGTCGCGCCGCCGCGCCAACTCAAGGACATCACCGAGCAACGGCGCGTGCGCACGGAGGACGGCGGGCGTCGCCGGATCACGGAAGAGCCGGGACAGCGGACGATCATCCGGCAGGACAACCGTTCCATCATCCGTCATGACGAGTCGGAGCGGTTCCGCAGGTTCGGCTCGGACGTGCGCACCGAGCGGCGGCCGGACGGGCGCAACGTAACGGTGTTGCAGCGGCCGGGCGGCGTGCAGATCCGGTCGACGTACGATCGCAACGGCAACCTGCTGGAGCGTCGGCGCCGGACGCGTGACGGGCGCGAGGTCGTGATCATCGACAATCGCCGCGTGTTCGGTCGCGGTGCGCGCATCGTCGGGGCGGCGGCGCTGATCGGGCTAACGGTTGCGCTGGCGGCGCCGCGGATCTCGATCCCGCGCGAGCGCTACATCGTCGACTACGAGCGCGCTACCGTCGACGACCTGTACGAAACGCTGATTGCGCCGCCGGTCGATCGCCTGCCGCGGCGTTATGCGCTGGAAGAGATCCGCTATAGTCACAGCTTGCGCGAACGCGTGCGCCGCATCGATCTCGACGCGATCACGTTCGAGTTCGGCTCGTGGGATGTGCCGCCCGATCAGCAGCGCAGACTGGAGCGCGTCGCGCGCGCGATGCAGCGCGTGCTCGAGCGGCGGCCCGACGACGTGTTCCTGATCGAGGGGCACAGCGATCTCGTCGGCTCCGACGACGACAACCTGACACTGTCGGACCGGCGCGCGGAAAGCGTGGCAATCATTCTGACGGAGGCGTTCGGCATTCCGCCTGAAAATCTGGTGACGCAGGGCTACGGCGAGCAGTATCCGAAGATCGACACGGATGGGCCGGAGCGCCTCAACCGGCGTGTGGCGATCCGCAACGTCACTTCGCTGATGGCGCGGGGCGACGGGCCTCAGCGCTGAGGGGCTTTCACGCGCTCTGCTCGACGAGATGATGCAAAGGCGGCCTGTCAGGCCGCCTTTGCCCGTTCTGGCGGCGCCAGCGTGCGGGGTTGAAGGTATCGGGTTTTTGCCTGCGCCCCGCCTGTCGTATTATGTCGCGACGTCGAACGGTTGCTTTGGGCGTGTCGGCCTTTCCGGATATGAGGTGGCGATATGACGGCTGTTCTCGATCCTCTGGTGTTCGATCTCGTCGAATGGGTTGCGCGGGAGCCGCGGCGCTACGGCGACGTGATGGATGCGTGGCGCACCTCTTGCCCGCGCCTCACCGTGTGGGAGGACGCGACCGATCGAGGGTTCGTGAAGCGCGATTTCGACCGGCGCCTCGGGCCGATCGTCGTGGCGACCGATGCCGGCCGCCAGTTTCTGGTGCAATGGGCGCGGGAGCGAGAGGCGATGGCCTAGCTGCCGGTCAGGTTCCCGTTTCCATGGGTAGCGTCGGGTCGCGTCCCCACTCGTTGAGCGAGCCGTCGTAGACCCGGATCGCATCGCGACCGAGCAGCGATAGTGCGAAGGCGTTGCCGGTCGCGGAGATGCCGCCGCCGCAATAGAGGAGGGCCTTGGGTCTGTCGAGCACGCCGGCTTCGGCAAACCGGGCCTCGATCACATCGCGTGGCAGGAAGGCGTTGGTCTTGGGGTCGACGAGATCGCGGGCGGAGACGTTGACGGAGCGCGCGATGTGGCCGGGCCGGGTGAAGACGGTGCCGCCGGTGCCGGCATGCTGCTCGGGCGTCAGTGCGTTGACGATGGCGGTGTCGGTGTCGTCCAGCGCCGCGAGCACGTCCGCCTTGCCGCAGAACAGATCCGGCCGCGGCCGCGAGACGAAGCGTCCTGGCGGGTAGGGCGCGGCGTCGCCTTGTTCGACGGGTCGGTTCTCCGCGGACCACTTCTGCCAGCCGCCATCGAGGATGGCGGCGTTTTGGAAGCCGTGTGCGCGCAGCATCCACCAGACGCGGGTCGCCCAGTAGTAGATCCCCTTGCCGTAGAGGACGACGCGCGTCGTGTCGTCGATGCCGTAGCGCGACATGGCGGCTTCGAACTGGGCGCGCGGCGGCGCCATGAAGCGCAGTTCGGTGGCGGGGTCGGACAGGTGGTTGTGCAGATCGATGTAGCCGGCGCCGGGGACGTGGCCGGCGCGGTAGTCGTCGCGGCAGTCCTCGACGCGGTATTCCAATTGCGGGTCGGGGATGAGGCGGACCGAGCAATCGAACACGCGCAGATCGGGGCTCGACAGGTTGGCGGCAAGCCAGTCGGTGTCGACGAGGGGCTGCATTTGGTCTCACCTTTCTTGCGGGCTGTGCTGTCGGCGGAGCATGGCGTATCGGACCGGCGGCGGCAACCTGCGGGACGGCGTGAAGCCATGCGTGGGCGCGGCGCGCCCGTGCGGCGGTGCGGGTGGCCATGCCTGCCGTGTCCGTCTAGATTTGGCCGACAGGGAACAGACGAACAGCGGAGGCGCGTCATGGGGCGGCTCATCCAGAAGGTGATCGTCATCGGAGGCTCTCATGCGGGGCTGTTCTGCGGGATCGCGCTGCGAAATGCGGGTTTCGATGTCGATGTCTACGAGCGCGCGCCGGAATTGCTGACCGGCTACGGCGCGGGCATTCGCGTGCAGCCGCGGCTGGCGGAGCAGTTGTGGCGGGAAGCGAAGATCGACATGGGCGCGGCCTCGACGCGGACACGCTACGACCGGCATCTGGCGCCGCGGCGCTTATCGGACGCAAACACCGTGATCTTCGAGAAGGTCGAGGACGGGCAGTTCGCGTCGTGGGGCAGCCTCTATGGGGCGCTGATCGCCGGCTTCGGGCGGGATCGGTATCACTGCGGCGCAGCGTGTGTCGGTACGACCGATCATGGTGATGAGGTGGAGGTGCGGTTCGCCTCCGGCCGCGTGGAGCGAGCCGATCTCGTCGTGTTCGCGGACGGTATCGGTTCGACCGGACGGCGGCGGCTCAACCCAGGCGCGGGGCTGATGTATTCCGGCTACGTCGCGTGGCGCGGTCTCGTCGATGAAGCAGGGCTGTCGCGGGAGACGCGCGAGGTTCTGCGCGAGGCGCGCGTGTTTGTCATTCCCGGGCTCAGTCACGTCATCATGTATCCGGTGCCGGGCGAGAGCAACGATCTGCGCGACGGTCACCGCATCAATGCGATCTGGTATCGCAACGTGGCCGAGGGACCAGAGCTCGACGAGTTGATGACCGATCGGGAGGGCTTCCATCGTCCGATGGCGCTGAGGCTGGGCCAGGTGCAGCAGCGCCATATCGATGCCTTCCGGCGCGATGTGGCGGAGGCGCTGCCGCCGGCGGCGGCCGAGGTGCTCGGCATGCCCGAGCCGTTCGTGACGCCGATCTACGACGTGGAGCCTTCGCGCATGGTGTTCGGCCGGCAGGTTCTCGTCGGCGACGCCGCAGCCGGGACACGGCCGCACGTCAGTGCCTCGACGGCGCGTGGTCTGCGGGCGGCGTTCGGGCTGGCGACGGCGCTGGCGCCGGTGACGGATCGCGCCGGCCTCGGCGCGGCGCTGGCGGCCTGGGAGCGTGAGCACGTCGTTATCGCCTGGGAGTTCACGCGCCGTGGCAGAGAGATCGGCCGCAAGCTGCAGGTCGACGGCACCTTCGTTCCCGGCGCGCCGGAGAACAGCCAGATCACGATGCCGGCGGAAGGGTGAGGCCGGCCGCGGGCTTCGGACCGCGCAAGGCACAAAAGAAACGGCCGGCGTGGGCGCCGGCCGTTTGTCTTTGATGAAAGGTGGGCTTCGGCGCTCAGCGCTTGCCCGTAAGGGCCTTGAGATTGTCGGCGGCTTCGAGCGATCCGAGATCAGCGGCTTCCCTGTAAAGTGCCGCCGCGCGTTGGACGTCGGGCTTGGCGTTGGCATTCTTGATCTTGCTGAGGAAGCGCGGATCGTAGGTGCGCGCGAGCCAGAGAAGATAGGGGCTGCGGGCCTTGGTCATGGCGGTCTCAACGCGCGCGCGTGCTGCCAGCACGTCGCCTTGGGCCATCAGTTTGCGACATTCATCGAGGGTGATCTCGACCGGCCCCCGGTTGTCGACGGCCGGCTTGGCGGGCGCCGCAGGTGGTTTGGCGACGGGTTGCGCGGAGGCCATCTGCGCGGGCGCTGCAGCGGCGACACCGGAAGCGGCGGATTTGGCCGGAGCCCTGACCGAGGCGCGCTTCATGCTTGCCTTGCGCGACGTGCTGGACTTGCTTGGCGCAGGTGCGTCGTGCACGACGCCGCTGTCCTTGATCGAGCCGGTGTGGATCCGATCCTCGATGTGGCGGCAACCGGTGAGCGCGACGGCGCAAACGCCGGCCCCGACGATCCAGAGTTTTGCGGGCGCAAGACGGCGAACGTTCAGCAAGGCTCTATCCCCCGAGAATCAGATGACACGCATACGCAATCCGTCGGCCCTGCTCGCGTGAACAAGTCCGTGGAAAACGCCGGTCGCGTGAATTTCGCTGGAACGTCTGCGCCCGTTTACGACGCGTTAACGTTTAGCTGATTCTCGGGATGCGCGAGAGCAACTCGCGTGTGGCTCTTCGAACTCAGGTCATCGGCTGTCGCGATCGCGCCGCAGTCTGGCGGCACTGGGTGTGGCTGTCAGGGCGCGCAAATGCAGGTCGCGCAAAGCTCAGGGTGCGCAATAAAGGGAGAGGCCGCCTCCTGAGAGGCGGCCTGCACGTTTACGCGAAGCCATCAGGCGTTTCGACGACTGGCGGCGCTCACTGCGCGTCGCCGCCGTTCTCTTCTTCGTCCTCGCCCTCGCCCTGCGTCTCCTCTGGGATGCGCTCGACGGAGACGACTTTTTCGTCCTCCTCGGTACGGAAGATGCGCACGCCCTGGGTGTTGCGGCCGGCAATGCGGACGTCGTCGACCGGCGTGCGGATGAGCTTGCCGCCGTCAGTGACCAGCATGATCTGGTCGCCGTCCTCGATCGGGAAGGACGCAACGAGCGGGCCGTTGCGATCGTTGACGACCATCGCGGAGATGCCTTTGCCGCCGCGGCCGGACGTGCGGTACTCGTAGGACGAGGTGCGCTTGCCGTAGCCGCGCTCGGAGACGGTCAGCACGAACTGCTCCTTGGCGCCGAGTTCGGCGAAGCGCTCGGGCGTGAGATCGGTCTCGCCTTCGCCCTCGGTCTCCGGCTCGACGTCGGCGGCGGCGTCGGCCTCCTCGGCGCCCTCTGCACCTTGCGCACGCCGCAGGGCGCTGGCCTGCTTCAGGTAGGCTGCCCGCTCCGGTGCGGTGGCCTCCACGTGCAGGAGGATCGCCATCGAGATCACCTCGTCGCCGTCCTCCAGCCGGATGCCGCGCACGCCGTCGGAATCGCGACCCTTGAAGAGGCGCACCTCCTCGCCGATCTGGAAGCGGATGGCCTGGCCCCGCGTCGTCGTCAGCAGCACGTCGTCCTCCGGCCGCGCGACGGCGACCCGCACGATCTTGTCGCCTTCGTCGAGCTTCATGGCGATCTTGCCGTTACGATTGATCGTCTCGAAGTCGGCGAGGCTGTTGCGGCGGACGTTGCCCGACTTGGTTGCGAAGACCAGCTCCAGGTCGGCCCAGGTGGAGGTGTCCTCCGGCAGCGTCAGGATGGACGTGATCCACTCGTCGGGCTGCAACGGCAGAAGGTTGATCAGCGCCTTTCCGATCGACTGCGGCGTGCCGACGGGCAGGCGCCACACCTTCATGCGGTAGGCCATGCCGCGCGAGGAGAAGAACAGGACGGGTGTGTGGGTCGAGGTGATGAACACCTGCGTGACGAAGTCCTCGTCACGCGTCGACATGCCCGACCGGCCCTTGCCGCCACGGCGCTGCGCGCGATAGGTGGAGAGCGGCACGCGCTTGATGTAGCCCTTGTGGGAGACGGTGACGACGACGTCCTCGCGCGCGATCAGGTCCTCGTCGTCGACCTCGCCCTCGATGTCCATGATCTCGGTCTTGCGGGGCGTGGCGAACTCGTCGCGGATGTCGGTGAGCTCGGTCTTGATGATGTCGACGATACGCGCGCGCGACGACAGGATGTCGAGATAGTCCTTGATCTCGTCGGCGAGCTTCTTCAGGTCGTCGCCGATCTCGTCGCGGCCGAGCGCGGTCAGGCGCTGCAGGCGCAGGTCGAGGATGGCCTGGGCCTGCTCCTGGGAGAGGCGATAGGTGCCGGCCTCGCTCATGGTGTGACGCGGATCGGCGATCAGCGCGAGGAAGTCCTCGATATCGCGTGCGGGCCAATCGCGCGCCATCAGCTGCTCGCGCGCGTCGTTGGGCGTGGGCGCGCGCCGGATCAGCGCGATGACCTCGTCGATGTTGGCGACCGCGATGGCCAGGCCGACCAGGACGTGGGCGCGATCGCGGGCCTTGTTGAGGAGGAACTTCGTGCGCCGGGAGACGACCTCCTCGCGGAACGCGGTGAAGGCGCAGATGATGTCTTTGAGGTTCAGCTGCTCGGGGCGGCCACCGTTGATGGCCAGCATGTTGGCGCCGAACGAGGTCTGCAGCTCCGAATAGCGGTAGAGCTGATTGAGGACGACGTCGGGCACGGCGTCGCGCTTCAGCTCGATGACGATGCGCATGCCGTCGCGGTTGGTCTCGTCCCAGATGTCGGAGATGCCCTCGAGGCGCTTGTCGCGCACCATGTCCGCGATCTTCTCGATCAGCGTCTTCTTGTTCACCTGGTAGGGGATTGCGGACACGATCAGTGCGTAGCGGTCCTTGCGGATCTCCTCGACCTCGACCTTGGCGCGCATGATGATCGAGCCGCGGCCCTTGTGGTAGGCGGCGAGGATGCCGCCGCGGCCGAGGATCAGGCCGCCGGTCGGGAAATCGGGCCCCGGCACGATCTGGCACAGCTCGTCGATCGTGATGTCGGGCTGGTCGAGGATGGCGACGCAGGCGTCGATCACCTCGCCCAGATTGTGCGGCGGGATGTTGGTCGCCATGCCGACGGCGATACCGCCGGCGCCGTTGACGAGGAGGTTGGGGAACTTTGCGGGAAGGACGGACGGTTCCTGCTCGGTCCCGTCGTAGTTTTCGCGGTAGTCGACGGTGTCCTTGTCGAGATCGTCGGTCAGATGGGAGGAGATCTTGGTCAGGCGGCATTCGGTGTAGCGCTAGGCGGCCGGCGGATCGCCGTCGATGGAGCCGAAGTTGCCCTGGCCGTCGACCAGCGGCACGCGCAGCGACCAGTCCTGCGCCATGCGCACCAGGGCGTCGTAGATCGCCATGTCGCCGTGGGGGTGATACTTCGCCATCACGTCGCCGACGACGCGGGCGGACTTGACGTACTTGCGGTTCCAGTCGAGGCCCAGCTCCTGCATCGAATAGAGGATGCGTCGGTGGACGGGCTTCAGGCCGTCGCGCACGTCGGGCAGCGCGCGGGAGACGATCACGCTCATGGCGTAATCGAGGTACGACTTCTTCATCTCGTCGGTGATGAGCACCGGACGGATGTCGCTGGGCTCGCGGCCGCCAGGCGGCGTCTCGTCGTTCTCGGCCATGTCGTCCTTTCACGTGGTGAACCCGGCCAGAGTTCGTGCCGGCATGCCAATGTGGCGCATGGGCCGGGCCCAGGCGATCAATCATCGGCAGTGCGCGCACGACGGCCCGATCGGCGGCTTGAGGGCGGCCGATCGTGGTCGTCGGAAACAAGGTTGGCAAGTGTACAACCGCAGGCGCGGCCGTTCAATGCGAGGTGGGCGCGGCGATCGCGGTCTCCACCGAAAAACATGTTTGCGGACAAAGCGTTCGCCCATGCGGCGAGATGCCTCTGGAGGACCGTGGCGGCGTCGCGGTGTCGACACGGGGCGGGCGTAGGCTATCATCATGATCCAGACGCAACGAGTTCGGGAGATTTGTCGGACGGCCGTGGCCACGGCCGGCACGAGCGGGAGAACGATGATGCGCAAGACCTTACCAGTTCTGGGGCTGATCTCGGCGATCGTCCTCGCTCCGATCGGTGCTGCAGCCGACGGCGGCCGTTCGGCAGGACCGGCGGGTGAGGCGCAGGCAACATCGGCTCCCGGCACCGGTGCCAAGGGCATCTTTCTGACGTCGCCCGTCGGCGAGTTCGTGCTCGCGAAGTCCGCCTACATCGGCAAGAACGTCTATGCCGAGGATGGGGCGGTGATCGGCGATATCGAGGACGTCGTGCTGGAGGGCGACAGGGTGGTCGCCATCCTGGTCGGCGTCGGCGGTTTCCTGGGCGTGGGCGAACGCAAGATCGGCGTGCGCTACGGTGCGTTGCGCTTCGTGGTGAAGGATGCCGCGCTCAAGATCGTGCTGCCGGGCGCGACGAAGGAACAGCTGGCCGCCGTGGAGCCGTTCGCGCTGACCGCGCCACCCAAGAAGAACATCCTGCAAAAAGCCGGCGAGGTGGCCAAGGACGCCGCGCGCAAGGCCGGCGACGTTGCCAAGGCCGGGCTGGACAAGGCCAAGGAGGCCGTGCAGGGCGCACCGAGCGGCGAGGAGACGACGACCACCGAGATCAAGTAGCCGGAAGTCAGGTCGCTGCGGGCTCGTCGGGATCGGCACGTCAGGTGGCGTGGGCGGGTTCTTCGAACGCGGCGACGGCGAGGTAGACCGTGGTGGCGGCTGCGAGCGCCATCATGTAGGGCGCGGTCCAGTCCAGAGCGAAACGGCCGAGCGACCAGACGGCCAGGCCCGACAGGATCGATGCGGCCGCGCTCGCCGGCCCGCCGATGCGCGTGAAGACGGCAAACAGCGTGGTGACGACGACGCCGGCGCTGCCGAAGGCGGAGGCGATCTCGACCAGCTCCTTGATGCGCGAGGAGGAGAGCGCGAGCCCATAGGCGACGATCGACAGCGCCATTACGGTCAGGCGGATGGACCACAGCTTGGCGCGAGCGGACATGCGGACGGCGGTACGCTCGACCAGGTTGTGGGAGACCTGTGCTGCGGGCGCGTGCAGGGCGGCGTGCACAACGGAGAGGATGGCGGAGACGATCGCGCCGGCAAACACGATGTAGGCCCATTGCGGCAGGTAGCGCGCGGCCAGGACGGCGACGAGTTGCTCAGCGTTGCCGATGTCGGCCTTCAGCGTCGGATCGCTTGTGGCGAGATGGGTGGCGGCGAGGCCGAGGAACACGGGCAGCGCGCCCAAGGCCAGATACATCACGCCGCCCACCAGCGTGCCGGTGCGCGCGACGGCAGCAGAGCGGGCGCCCAGAAAGCGGGAAATGAGCTCGACGGCGACCATCGAGCCGCCGAGCGCGACGAGGACCTGCTCGATCTTGTCGAGCGCGGACTGGTCCGCCTTCGGGGCCAGCAGGTCGAGCCGCTCGGCAGGAAGGCTCGCCACCGCTGTGCCGATGCCGCCGGCTGCGTAGGCGACCGCGGCGGCCAGGACGAGGAGGCCCGTAATCAGCACGAGGCCCTGCAGGAAGTCGGTGACGGCATCGGCCAGGAGCCCGCCGACGACGGCATAAGCGGCGACGAGCAGCGCGGCGAGCGTGATCGCGCCCGGCAGGCTCATGTCGTTGGTGGCGGAGAGCACCTGGCCGAACGCGCGGATCTGGGCCGCCGCCCAGAACACGGACCCCGGTAGCAGAACCAACACGACCAGGCGCTCCACGAGGGGGGAATAGCGCTGCCGAAAGAGGTCGGCGAATGTGGTCAGACCCCGGTTCCACAGGCGGGCGGCGAAGAGAAGCCCGACCACGATCACCGCTGTGGCATAGGCGAGGGGATCGACCAGCGCGCCGGCAAGGCCGTGGTCATAGACTTCTCCGGCGGTCGCGACGATGGCTTCGGCGCCGAACCATGTGGCAAAGACGGAGAAGGCGACCAGGGCCGGCCCGAGCGTGCGGCCGGCGAGGATGTAGTCGTGGGCCGTCGCAATGCGACGGGACACCCAGACTCCGATGGCAAACTGCATCAGGACGTAGGCGATGAGGCCCAGGAAGACGAGGCTCATGGGGGGCGTCCAAGGCGGGGGACGGGTGCGGTTGGGGCACATTAGCATGTCGTCGGCCGCGATGTCGCGGGCGGCGGCGGTACGGTCCGGGGCAGGCGGATCGACCCGCAGGCCTTTGAAGTCCATGGATTTCGTGGCATCACATGGGCGCATTTTGGTTTGCACAGGGCGGGCCGGCGCCGCCGCCGGGGCAGGGAGAGCGCGGACGTGGCAGCAGCTGGATCGACCGGCGTGGTGATGGTGGCGCTCGCCGCCAATCTGGGTATTGCGGTCGCCAAGTTCGCTGCGGCGGCGTGGACGGCGTCCTCTGCCATGCTGTCGGAAGCGATCCACTCGCTGGTCGACACTTCCAACCAGGCGCTGCTGCTGTTCGGGATCAAGCGGGCGGCGCGGCCGGCCGATGCTCGGCATCCTTTCGGCTACAGCCGCGAGCTCTACTTCTGGAGCTTCATCGTCGCCATCCTGCTGTTCTCGATGGGGGCGGGCGTGGCGATCTACGAGGGCGTGCACAAGCTTACCGATCCGCATCCGGTCTCCAATCCGGAGATCAACTATATCGTGCTCAGCGTGGCGATGCTGCTGGAGGGTTTCTCGACCTGGAAGGCGGTGTCGGTGTTCAACGCGCAGCGGGGCGAGCAGGGACTCGTGGCGGCGCTGAAGTCGTCAAAGGATCCGGCGCTGTTCACGGTCGTCTTGGAGGACCTGGCGGCGATGACGGGGCTCGTCGTGGCGCTGGTGGGTGTGTTCGTCGCCGACCGGTACGGGATCGCGGAGGCCGATGGCATCGCTTCGATCGTGATCGGCCTCGTGCTGGGCTTCGTGGCCGCGTTCATGAGTATCGAGATCCAGGCGCTGATCATCGGCGAGTCGGCGGATGCGAAGGTGCAGGCGGGGCTGGCCCTGATGATCGCGGAGGAGGCTGGCGGTAACGGCAGCGGGCGTCCGATCCGGCACGTCAACGAGATCCGCACGGTTCATCTGGGACCGGACGACGTGCTGGTTGCGGCCAGCGTCGACTTTCACGACGCCGAGACGGCAAAGAGCGTGGAGGCGACCATCGGGCGGCTCGACCGGCGCATTCGCTCGGTCTATCCGCAGGTGCGCCGGCTCTATCTGGAGGTGCAGTCGGAAGCCGATCATCGCGGCGTTTTGCGGCCCGCGACTGGAAGCGTGCCAGTGGTCGCGACCGGGGCGCCAGGGGGCGCAGTCGTCGTTCCCTCGGACGTGAGCTTCGGCAGCGGGGGCGTCGGCAGCGTGGCGACAAGCACGGGTGCAGGCGTCGGGGCAGGTGCTGGCGCTGGCGAGTTGGTTGCGGCCGTGCCGCAGGCGGACGTCACCGACGTGGGCCGGCCGGGCTCAGCCGGCGCAGGTGCGCCGGCGGCTTCGGTCTCGCCGCGAATCAACGCGCGTCCGCCGAACGCCAAGAAGCGCGGCAAGCGCCGCCGGAAGTAGGCGGTTGGCGTCGCGGGTCGGTGCGCGCCCGGGCGGGACGGGCTGCGAATTGTTGCTGCCAGTGCCGTTGAAAAACGGAAAGAGGCGGGTCCCGGCCAGGACCCGCCTTGGACATCACGACATGCGTCGATACGATCGTCAGAACGGGATTTCGTCGTCGAGCTGCTTGTCGAAGCTCGGCCCGCCCGATTTGCCGCCACCACCGGCGCCACCACCGGCGCCACCGGAGCGGCTGCCGCCCGATGCACGGCGCGGCTCGCTGTAGCCACCGCCACCGCCACCGCCTCCGCCGCCACCGCCTCCGCCGCTGCCGGCGTCGCCGTAGTCGGAGCCGTAGTCGGACTGACCGCCCTCCTGCATACCGGCTGCGCCCGCGCGGCCGTCGAGCATCGTCAGCGTGCTGTTGAAGCCCTGCAGGACGACTTCCGTGGAGTAACGCTCCTGGCCCTGCTGGTCCTGCCACTTACGGGTCTGCAGCGCGCCCTCGATATATACCTTGGCGCCCTTCTTGAGGTACTGCTCGGCGACGCGGCACAGGCCCTCGTTGAAGATGACGACGGTATGCCATTCCGTCTTCTCGCGGCGCTCGCCCGAGTTCTTGTCGCGCCATGACTCGGTGGTGGCAACGCGCAGGTTGGCGATCGGGCGACCGTCCTGCGTGCGCCGGATCTCCGGGTCGCGGCCGAGGTTGCCGACGAGAATGACCTTGTTGACCGAGCCGGCCATGATTGAACTCCTCTGATCGGGTCCGATCGGATTTGATCGGGGCTAGCTGGAGGCGGTCCGTCCGATGGCGGGGCCGATCGCTCCGACTTTGGCGCTGCGGGCCTGGCACGCCCACAGGCCGCGATTGATGGTCCGTTCCGGCGGCTCGCCGGTAGGGCGGGGCCAATTCGTGCGTTGCATCACCCTACTTAATGTCGCCGGGATGCCGCGGGGTGTTGGTGGCTTCTCCACGGGATTTGAGGGGCGAGTGCGCCGACGCGCTTGATTGTTCTCTCTATGTTCTAGAAGTAGCGTCAACCGGCGGGCAGCGCAAGGGGCTATGCGGACGTGCGGGTTGTCGGCGTCCCCGGCCGATGCTGAACCGGCAGGGGATTCAGTTGCTGCGGGCGATATCGGCGGCCGAGGTCAGCGACTGCATGATGCGGGGGGCCACGTTGGCGCCGGGCGGGCACTGGCCGCCGCGCAGGCGGTCGTGGATGGCCACGAGGTCGCCGGCGAACTGCTGGGTCTGGGCGCGCCGGGCGACGCCGGTGGCGACCGAGCCACCATTCCAGCGGGCCTTGCACATCATCTGCCCGAGATATTCGGTGAGCTGGGATCTGTAGCCGTCGCCGACGGTGCCGTTGGCGGCCTGCGACATGCTCTGCCAACTCAGCGCCTGCGTCGAGCCCGCCCAGTTGCCGGTGGTCTTCATGTCCATGATCGCAGCGAGGGCTGTGCGCATCTGCTGGCGGCGATCCTCGGCGGCGACGCGGTCGATGGCGCCGGCGAGCTGGGAGACATCGAGCTCGTCGATAGGCCGGATGATGATGTCCTTCAGGTCGCTGAGGGCCATCGTCTCCTGCGACGGCGGCAGCGTCATCCAGATCCCGGCCGCGCGCAGGTCTGCGGCCCTGATCTTGGCCCCGGTCATGTCGGCGCCGTGCAGCTTGGCGGCGAACAGATCGGCGGCCTCCATGTCGGCGTCGCGCATGTTGGCGCCGTGGAGGTGGGCGTGCGACAGCAAGGCGCCCTGCATCGAGGCGCTGGAAAAGTCGGCGTTCTGAAGCTTGGCGCCGGTCAGATCTGCGCCTTGAAGCGAAGCGACCAGGAAATTGGTGGCCTGGGCCTGGATGCCGCCGGTCATGTCGGCCTTTTCCAGATGGGCGCTTGCGAAATTGGCGCCGGACAGCAAGGCGTAGGGAAGTTCGGCGGCCTCGAGGTTGGCTTCCTCCAGGTTGGCGTCACGCAGGTCGATGCCCGTCATGGACGCGCGTGTCAGCCGCGCACGCTTCAGGTTCGCGCCACGGGCGGTGACGCATTTTGCCTGGAATCGGTTCTCCGTCAGGATCAGGTCGTCGAGGCTGGCGCAGTGCAGGAACGCGTTGCGCAGATCTGCGCCGGTGAGGGTGGCATAGGAGAGATCGGCGCCGGTGAAATCGGTCTGGTGGAGGTCGGAGCGATCGAGCCGGGCGTAACGCAGATCGCGGCCGCGCAGCTTCAAGGAGGGCTCGTCATCGGTCACGTCCTTGTCGGCGACGAGGTCGGTGTCGGTGACGACGAGGTTGCGATGAAAGCCGAACAGGGAGCCGTCCGCGCGCGCCCTCAAGAAGGGGATGTTGAAGTCGGCCCGGCGCAAGTCGCGCGCGGGTTCGCCGCCGGGAAGCTTGCCGATCAGCTTCTGGGTGAAGCGATCGAGCGGCTCGCCGGGGACGGTGGCGACCGCCAGCGAGAACAGCGCGACCATACCGAGCACGGCGACGGTCATCAGGAAGCTGGCGGGGTGGTGGATCGTGGTCCGGAACAGGGCCTGCCAGAAGGACGTCTCCGCGCGCATCAGGAAGACGCCAATCAGGATCAGCATGGTGATGTCGATCAGGAGCGCGATGCGGTGCGACCAGGTGATGGCCTCGCTGTGATAGGGGAGGAAGACGACCTGGATGTAGAGGATCAGGACGACCGGCAGGATGACCAGCGTCAGCCATGACATGGTGTGCAGGAAGGCACTCATGACGGGCGAGCGATGTGGGCCGGCGATGGCCTGCACGAAGAAGAAGTTGTGCAGCTCCAGCCGGAGCGGATGGCTGCGGCGGCTGGAGGTTTCCAGGAGGCGGATCGACTGGTCGAACTCTAGCGTCTTGCGGGCGAGCAGAACGAGCTGGGCGATCAGGCCGAGGTGAAAGAGCACCAGCACGACGGGGGCGAACTGGAAGAACTGGGTGATCGGGATCTGCACCTGGAGGATCGGCAGCTCTAGCGGTGTCTCCAGCAGCAGCGCCTTGTGGGTGACGCCGGCGACCGCGATCATGAGGTAGGTCATGATGGCGATGAAGATCAGCCACGCCGTATGGGCGGTGTCGCTGGAATCGTTGACGGCTTCCAGCAGGCTATAGGGGTTGACCGGTGTTTCCACTTCCGCAGACACGCGGTTCACATCGGCCATCGATCCCCCGCTCCCCGCGCACACCACTCACCACGTGCCGTTGGGCCAGACCATAACGGAGAAACTATGGCGGGTTAAGCCACACAGGGGGCTGGGGGCGGGCACTTTGAACAGTGTTGCGCGGATGTCGCAATGCGGGCGCTGGGCCGATCCCGCGATCAGGGATTTGGCGGCAGCCCGAGCCCGGAGAAGTAGACGAGGCTTGCCGCTTCGAGCAGCTCTTCCGGGGTCATGGGGATCGTCCGCCGGGCGGCGTCGCCGCGGGCGAACAGGGCGGCGATGCCGTGGGCAAGGGACCACATGTGCAGGGCGAGCATCAGCGCGGGCGGGCGCCGGCCGGCCGGCAGCGTGGCCACGACGCCCTCGGCGGCTGCCCGCAAAGCCTCGAAGGCGCGGTCGCCGGCGCGGCGGACATCGGGGTGGGCGGCCAGATCAAGGCCGGATTCGAACATGGCGGAGAAGTAGGCGGGCTCCTCGCGCGCGAAGGAGAGGTAGGCGCGGCCGAGGCGGTCGAAGGCTGCGGCCGGTGTCGGTTCGCCGCCGCCCCAGGCCGCCTCGAGGCGGTCGGCGAACTGGTCGAAACCGCGGCGGGCGACGTCGGCGATCAGCGCGTCGCGGTCGCGGAAATGCCGGTAAGGTGCGGCGGGGCTGACGCCGGCCGCGCGGGCGGCCTCGGCGAAGGTGAACCCCGCCGGGCCTTTTTCCGAGATCAGTTTCAAGGCGGCCTGGATCAAGGCTTCGCGGAGGTTGCCGTGATGGTACCCCCGGCGCCCGCCATCCTGCTCTTTGCGCCAGCTCATGGGGCCAGTCTACCCGATCTGGGTGCCGGCGGTATCGGTCTGGCTGCGGACGGGACGACGTAGTAGGGCTGGTGATGCAACTCTTGGTGGCGGTGCTTGCCCCGGTGACACGGGCGCAGGTATCACTTTCGCCACGTGTGTGACGGTGGACACGTAGGGCTTGCGTCAGGACGCAGGCCGCGGTCGCCGGAGAGACCGGCCGTGGGACCGGGAACCCGACTGGAATCGCGATCAGGACCGGGACCGGGACCGGGATCGGGTGCGAACTCGACGAGGACGAATGAGGCAGGCCTTCCTGGCGCGCATGCGCCACCTCTACGAGGACGATACACCGCAGGCGCATCGCTTCCGCTATGCGCTTCTGATCTTCGATTTGGCCACGATCCTGTTCATCGTCGCGACGTCGTTCATCCCGCGAACGAACGTCATCAGCGGCATCGATCTTGCGATCGGCGCCGTGCTGCTGGGGGAATTCGCCATCCGGTTCGCGTGCGGGCATCAGCGGCTGGCCGATTTCGGCCATCCGTCGACGTGGGCGGAGATCATCGCACTCGCCTCGTTCCTGGCGCCGCTGGCGGGCGAGGGGGCGGCGTTCCTGCGCGTCCTGCGCACGGTAAGGCTGCTTCATACCTACCAATTGCTGGCGCGGCTCAGGGCCGACAGCGGCGTCTTTCGCCGCAACGAGGACGTCATCCTGGCGGCGACACATCTTGGCGTGTTCGTGTTCATCATGACGGGGCTCGTCTACGAGACCCAGCACTATTGGAACCCGGCGATCTCCAACTATGCCGACGCCCTCTATTTCACGGTCACCGCGCTGACGACGACGGGGTTCGGCGACATCACGCTGCCGGGGACTTCAGGGCGGCTGATCTCCGTGTTGATCATGATCTTCGGAGTGACGCTGTTCCTCAGGCTCGCGCAGGTCCTCTTCCGCCCGCCCAAAGTGCGGTTTTCCTGCCCGGACTGCGGACTGCAGCGCCACGATCCCGACGCGGTCCATTGCAAGGCCTGCGGGCGGCTGCTCAATATTCCCGACGAGGACGAGTAGATCATGCCGCCGCCGCCACGTCCGGCGGCATCTTGAGTGCCCCCAGGCCCGGAGCTATGACAGCCCCATGACACTCCCAGCGACACGCATCGGCTTTTATTCGGGGTCGTTCGATCCCGTCACGCTCGGCCACGTCGACGTCATGCGCCGCGCGCTCACCCTCGTCGACCGCCTGGTCATTGGGATCGGCGTGCATCCGGGCAAGGCGCCGCTGTTCACGGTGGACGAGCGCATCGCGATGCTGACGTCGGAGACGGCCGGACTGACGGCGGCCGGCCAGAGCGTCGAGGTCGTCACCTTTGACGGGTTGACCGTCGATGCGGCGCGGGCAGCGGGTGCGCGCGCGATCTTCCGGGGGCTGCGCGACAGCACCGACTTCGACTACGAGATGCAGATGTGCGGCATGAACGGCGCGATGGCGCCCGGCATCGACACCGTGTTCCTGCCGGCGAGCCCGGGCGTGCGCCACATCACGGCGACGCTGGTGCGCCAGATCGCGCTGATGGGCGGCGACGTCTCTTCGTTCGTCAGTCCCGCGGTGGCAGCAAGTCTGGCTGCCAAGGCCGCCGCCCGGCCGAAAAAGGGCTGAGGCGATGGACGCGCCGGCGGTGCCCGATCCCGAGATTGGCGCCGCGCTGGTCCGGCTGGGGCTGGTGGGCGACGTCGGCAGCGCGCGATTCGAGGCGTTGACGGGCGGGGTGTCTTCCGACATCTGGAAGGTCACCACGGACACGGGCGTGTTCTGCGTCAAGCGGGCGCTCGCCAAGCTCAAGGTGGCGCAGGACTGGCGTGCGCCGGTGTCGCGCAGCCGGTCCGAATACGACTGGCTGGAGGAAGCCGGGCGGCATGCGCCGTACGCGGTGCCAGCGCTCTTGGGCTATGACCGGCAGGCGCAACTGTTCGCGCTGGCCTGGCTCGATCCGGCGCAATATCGCTGGTGGAAAGGCATGCTGCGCGACGGCGAGGTGGATGCGGCCACGGCAGCCGCGGTCGGGCGTACGCTCGCTGCGATCCACGCCGGTACGGCCGGCCGCGACGACATCGCCCGGCGGTTTGCGACCGACGATGTGTTCCATGCGATCCGGCTCGAGCCTTATCTGGTGGCGACGGCGCGGGTGCATACCGATCTTGCCGCGCGGCTGATGACGCTCGTTTCGCGCACGGCCGAAAACCGGATCGCGCTGGTGCATGGCGACGTGTCGCCCAAGAACATCCTGATCGGTCCGGACGGCCCGGTGCTGCTCGATGCGGAATGCGCATGGTACGGCGAGCCTGCGTTCGACGTCGCCTTCTGTCTCAATCACCTGCTGCTCAAGGGGCTTTGGAACCGGGCGGCGGGCGCGCGCCTCTTGGCGGCGTTCGATGGGCTGCGGGCGGCGTATGCAGCGGGCGTCACGTGGGAGCCGGCCGGAGCGCTTTCCGGCCGGGTCGCGCAATTGCTGCCGGGCTTGCTGCTGGCGCGCGTCGACGGCAAGTCGCCGGTCGAGTATCTGACGGCGGAAGCCGACCACGCGCTGGTGCGTGCGCAGGCGCGCGACTGGCTCGGTGTGGGCGATGCGCTGACGCTGGATCAGGTTCGGGACGGGTGGGCGCGCGCGCTGGCAATTTGAGCCTGCGTCCGTGATTCGCGAATCATATAGAACGTTGATCAGTTTCCCGGTCCGAGCCGGTTTGCAGCGCGTGCATGCCGCTTGGATCTGATGCGATCGTGCCGACGTTTACGGCAGCTTCATCTGTTCCTTGTTGTGTCGGGTGTGGATTGCGGACCAACCTGCGAGGACAAGGCACATGCGCCGACTGGTGCTTGCTGCTGCTTTGATCTGTGTCGTCACATCGACCGGGATCGCGGCGAACGGGCTACCTGCGCATCAGATTTTGCGCGATGGCGGGAGCGGATTTGCGCGCACGGTGGATGTCGCCGTCGAAGGTCCGGTGGACGACGGTCAGATCTCCGCGCTGGTGCGGGCGCTGGCGGCGACGACGTCGGCCGGCCGGCAGACGCTGGTCAACGTCTATCTGCCCGGCATGAAGGCCGGTGAAGCGCCTTTTGCCAGCGGCACGCACGCCGGCGGCGTGGCCGTCACGCTGCGCACCACCGAGGCGAGCGCGACGGAGACGGCCGGGACGGGCGACGATGCGGGCTGGCGGCTTCGGCAATGGGACATGACGTGGCCGGAGCCGGGGGGGCAGGTGCGTATTTCCCGGCAGGGGCAGCGGGTGCGGTTGACGCTGGCCGGCGCCAACGGTGAGCCAGAGGCTTACGAGCTGGCCGCGGCGCCCAGCTTGCGCGGCATGCGCTTCGATGTGCTGGCCGCTTCGCGGTTCAGTCATTTCATCGTGCGGCCGGATGGCGGGCTCGAAGCGCATGGGCGCAGCGGCCTGATCGGCAAGGGTGTGCCGACTGCCGGCGCCGAGGCCGGTGCGCGCGCCACGGCGGGCGGTGGGGTTGCGCCGCCACCACCGCGCCGGCCCGTCGATGACGTCGTCACGGCCAGCTCGATCATCGTCGTCCAGCCCTGGCCGTTGACGGGCGACCGGCGGCTGGCCGTTGCCCGGAGCGTGCTGATGGACAAGCCAGCACCAGCGGTTGTTGCAAAGGCCGCGCAGCCCGAGGTGACGCCGGCGGCAGCAGCGCAAGCTGCGAGCGTGCGGCGTCAGGCTGCTGCACAGCCGCGGCAAAGCACGGAAAGCGAGCAGGCGCGCATCTGGAAGAGCCTGGCGCGGTTCCTGCAGCCGCAGGACTGAGCGCGGACGGCATCACCAGCCCTCAGGCGAGGCGTTGTGCGACCTCCGGCGGTATCGCCTGCTGATAGGCGCGGCCGAGCGCGAGCAGCCTGCCTTCAGCGAATGGTCGGCCGATCAGCTGGAATCCGTTGGGCAGTTCGGCGGCTGCGCGCGGCATCGCGAGCGCGAGCGTGGGCAGGCCGAGGTAGTTGATCGGGCGCGTGAAGTGGACGGTGCGGGCCATGGCGGACAGCAGCGTGGGACCGTCGCCGACGTCGAGTTCGGCGATGGTGGGCAGCGGATCTGGAAGGATTGGCAGGATGGCGATGTCGGCCTCGGCATAGGTTTCCGCCAGCGTCTTCTTCAGCCAGTGGCCGCGGGCCCTGAGCGCGGTCAGATAGTCGACCGCCGACAGGTAATGTCCCGGCTCGAAGCGCGCGCGCACCTGCGGGCCGTAGTCGGCGGCGCGCGTGCGCAGGAAATGAGCGTGCGCGGCGGCGACCTCGGACATCTGCACGATCTGAACCAGCTGGTCGAGGCGGCCCCAGTCGGGGAAGCGCACGGCGACGCGGCGGCAGCCGGCGGCTTCAAGGATGCGCAGGGCCTGATCGAGACGTCGCTGGATCTGGGGATCGGCGTTGGCGGCAATCTTCTCGTCAAAGCCGATGCGCAGACCGGCGACGGGGGCCTGCATCAGTGCGGTGTAGTCGGGCACCGCGCGCCTGGAGGTCGCGCCATCGCGCGGGTCGTGGCCGGCGAGAACGCCGAGCACGGCGGCGAGGTCCTCGACGTGGCGGGCCAGCGCGCCGATCGTGTCGAGGCCATTGGAGAGCGGCATGGCGCCGGCGCGTGACACGCGCGAGTACGTCGGCTTGATGGAGGCGATGCCGCAGGCGGCGGCCGGCAGGCGGAGCGAGCCGCCGGTGTCGGAGCCGAGCGCATAGGGAATGGCGCCTGCGGCGACGGCGGCGGCGGAGCCCGACGACGAGCCGCCGGTGATGCGCGCGGGATCCCAGGGGTTGCGGCAGTGGCCGATGACGTAGTTGTGGCCGGTCGGGCTGAAGGCGAATTCGGACATGTGCAGCGCGGCGACCTGCAGGCTGCCGGCGGCCTCCAGTCTCTCGATCGCGGTGGCGCTGCGCGCGGACGGTGCGGCTGCTCGGATGTTGGCGCCCCAGGAGGCGATGCGGCCGGTCCGGTCGAACATGTCCTTGTGGGCGACGGGTACGCCGGCGATCGGGCTGGAGGGCCGGCGGCTTGCGCCCAGCGCATCGAAGGCGCGCGCAGCGTCAAGGGCGGCTTCGCGCTCCACGCTGACGACTGCATTGCAGGTTTCGTGGACGGCGGCGAGGTGGTCGAGCGCGCTCTCAGTCGCCTGGACGCTGGTGATGCGGCCGGTGGCGATTTCGCGGGCGAGTGCCACAGCGCTCATGGCGGGGACGGACCGGGCGGAGGTGGACATCGCGTCACTCTCCCTCGGCTTCGAGGACCGCGAAGAAGTCGGCGGCCTCAGCGGAGAACGGCAGGGCATCGCCGATTTCGCGGGCGGCGATGCCGAGACGGGCGGCGTGCGGCTCGATGGCCGCAAGGCGTGCGGGCGGGACGACGTGCGCGCCGAGCGAGCCGGGGCGATCGGGCAATGTCTCGGGCGTCTTCGGCGGTTCGGCGGGCGGCATGGGGACCTCGGGTTCGCAATGGCATCGGACGGGCTGGCGTCTCCATGCTAGATTGCGCATCGATTGACGTCATCAGCGGAAACAGCGAGGCCGACATGAGCGCCAGGGGGATGTCGCAGGCCGATCGCAGTGCGCGACGCTTGCGTCGTCGGCGTGCGATCTCGGCGTGGGGCGCACTGCTGGCGTGGGCAGGGCTGGCGGCCGGCGCCATCGCGATCGTGCCGCTGCTCAACCTGGTCAAGGTGGCGGGCTTTCCGCTCGGCTACTGGACCGCCGCGCAGGGCGGGCTCATGCTGCTCCTCTTGATCGTCGCGCTGCTGGTGTGGTGGGAGGCGCGGGCGGAGCGGCGCGAAGGCGGCGATGCGCCGGTTGCGGACGGAGACGGCGCGCACGAGTAATGCGCTTTTTGAGAAGACTTTTCTTCTCCTGCGGAAAAAGCCCGCCATTTTCTCGTTCGCTGCCCACCATAGGGTTGCCGCACGTGCAACACACCGGCAGGGCACCCATGACAGACGTGAGGCGCGCGCGCACTGCGCGTCAGGGCAAGACAACCGCGGCCGCCGGCCGTGTCGGAGCGACGGCGGCGTCTGCGCGGGAGAAGGATGCGCGTGGGCCGGCGTCGGGTCGAGGGATCAAGCGGGGCGCGGCGTCGACAACGGCGGCGCCAGCGGTTCTCGCGGGCACACGGACGCTGGTGCTGGCGATGCCGTGGCGGGAGACAACGGGATTCGGGGCCGAGGCGCTGGCGTTGGCGCAGCGCATCGAAGTGGCCAGCGAGGCGCGCATTCGCTTCGAGATGCGCACGCACGCGGCCGGTGGCATCGATGTGCTCGCGGCAGGCGCGGCCGATGTCTATTTTGGCAGCGAGCACGGCAATCTGCGTCACGACACAGGTTTTGCGATGTTCGCGGGGCTGCCGTTCTTCGCGGGGCTCGAGGCGCCTGAGCTTGTGGCTTGGCTGGATGTCGCGGGCGGTCAGTCCCATTGGGACCGGCTGGCGGCGGGGTTCGGTGTGAAGGCGATGCTGGCCGGGCACACCGGTCGCGCGCCAGGCCTCTGGTCGGTGCGGCCGATCGAGACGCTGGGGGATCTCATCGACAAGCCGGTCGTCACGGTCGGGCTCGGGGCACGGGTGATCCGTGCGCTGGGAGGGCGGGTCGCGGATCTCGAGCCGGAAGCGTTGCGCGGTGCGCTGGAGCGCGATTGCGTGTCGGCGGTGGAATACACGGGGACGGCGCACAGCATCCGCCTGGGATTGCCCGCGGTTGCGCCGTTCCACATGGGCTTTGGCCTCAACACGGCCGGCACGGCGCTGTCGCTGGGCATGCGCCGGTCGCTGTGGGACAGCCTGTCGGCGGCAGACCGCGCGATCTTCGAGGTCTGCGCGGGGGCGGCCTTTCAGCGGGCTCTGGGGGACGTGCGCGCCCACGAGACCATCCTGCGCCGCCGGCTGGCGGCTTCGGGAGTCACGTTCGATACGCTTGCGGCGCCGATCCTCGATGCGTTTGCGACGGCGACGGACGGTGTCATGGCGAACGTGTTCCAGGGTGGATCGGCGGCCCGAAAAATCCATGAGAGCTACATGGAATTCAAGGCGAGCCTGGTGGCCTTTCCTATCCGGCGGCCGATTGCTGCAGTGCGAGATCAGTGAGTTCCTCGGGAAAATACTGGAAGAATCCGCGCACAGGGGTCGCATTGACGCGGGAAAACGGCTTAGACTGTCAATCAAGTCATCGGGCAAGTCATCGGGGCTGCGGGGCAATCCTGCGCCGCAAACGCACCCAGGATAGATGCGGGATCCCCCATTCCGCCAATATGGAGACCAACGATGAGCACCGACTACAAAACCGATATCGCCAAGTATGCGCCCTCGGTCGACGAGAAGGCCGTCGCAGGCATCGTCAAGCATCTGGGCATCGCGCTCAAGAGCAGCAAGGATGCGGCGCTCGTGTCGTGCTCGTCGAAGGACGAGTTGGAGCGCGTGCGCGAGAGCTGGCTGAAGAAGAAGCTGGCACTTGCTGATTCCGACGCCGATCTCGACGCCAGCATCAAGGCGGTTTGCGAGAAGATGAAGGCCGATCGCGAGAAGCACCGCGTCACCTTCTACTATCTGCTCGCTGAGCACTACAACAAGCTCGCCGCTCTTTGAGGCTGCGGCCTCCAGCGCTCGGATCCATGATGTCCAGGCGGCGGCGCGGTAGCTCGGGTTGAGTTGCGTGTCGCGCGCCGCTGGCGCCTTTCATGCGAATGTTTGCTGGCAAGTTCAGCTATGCTGAACCAGGTCGCTTCGGGGCTCCGGCTCCGGGGCGATTTTCGTTTTGCGCCGCAGCATCGAGCGTACCGAGGGTTCAATTTTCCTATCGGACGGCTACTTCGGTGGGCGGGCGGCCGGCAACGCCATCGGCCGACCCCGTTGCCGAATTCGTAGGGAGTTCCGACATTAAGTCGCAGAGGCCGCGGTTCATGGCGGCAACCGTCTTCGGTGAGTTCTTGGCGCGTCCCGGTCCGGCATGCCAAGAAGGGCGTGATGGCGGCACTCGATCCGGTCGTGACGGCGGTCGTCATCCGCCGCGCCCGACACAGCCCAAGAACCGAGCCGAGGCATTGCTCATGGCCAAGCGCGTTCCCACTCTCAACGACAAGTTCGACCTGAACGAGACGCGCCAGCTGCTGACGGGAACGCAGGCGATCGTCCGGCTGTGCCTGATGCAGAAGGCGCGCGACGAGACGGCCGGGCTGACGACGGCAGGCTACGTCACAGGCTATCGCGGCTCGCCGATCGCGGGACTCGAGAGCGCGTTCCTCAGGATCAAGGCGCTGGCGGAGTCGCAGCGCATCTTCTTCCATCCGGGGCTCAACGAGGACCTTGCCGCCACCGCCTTGTGGGGCGCGCAGCAGGCGGAGTTGCGCGGGGAAGGCAAGTACGACGGCGTGTTCGGCATCTGGTACGGCAAGGGGCCCGGCGTCGACCGGTCCGGCGACGTGTTCCGCCACGCCAATCATGCCGGGACGTCCAAGCACGGCGGCGTGCTCGCGATGATGGGCGACGACCACACCTGCGAGAGCTCGACGTCTGCGCATCAGTCGGAGTTCGCGTTCGTCGACGCGATGATGCCGGTGCTGAACCCGGCCGGCGTACAGGAGATCCTCGATTTCGGTCTGATCGGGCTTGCGCTGTCGCGCTACGCTGGCGTCTGGGTCGGCCTCAAGTGCGTCAAGGACAACATCGAATCGACGGCGACGGTCGACGGGCGGATCGACCGGGTCGTGATCCAGACACCGGGCGAGGATCAGTTCCGCATGCCGCCGGGCGGGCTCAACATTCGGCTTGGCGACCAGCCGCTCGACAAGGAGGCGCGGCTTCACGATTACAAGCGGGCGGCGATCCTGGCGTTCGTGCGCGCCAATGGTCTCGACCGAATGATGATGAGCGGCGGCGAGCGGGCGAAGATCGGCATCATCACGACCGGCAAGAGTTATCTCGACACGCGCCAGGCGCTCGACCAGCTCGGCATCGACGAGGTGCGCGCGGCCGCACTCGGCATCCGGCTCTACAAGCCGGGCATGACGTGGCCGCTCGAGCCGCAGGGCGTGCGCCGCTTCGCGGAAGGCCTCGAGCTGATCGTCGTCGTCGAGGAGAAGCGCTCGCTGATCGAGACGCAGGTCAAGGAGCAGCTCTACGACCTGCCGCAGCGCCCGCGCGTGATCGGCAAGAAGGACGAAAACGACCAGGTGCTGTTCGCAGCCAAGGGCGCGCTCGATCCGATGGACATCGCGCTCGGGCTCGGCGAGCGCATCGTGCGCATCTGCGGCGACGAGGGGGTGAAGGTCCGCCTCGACGCCTTGAAGCGCACGCGGGGCAACAAGGGCGTGGCTGCGGACACGTTCGCGCGCACGCCCTACTTCTGCGCCGGCTGTCCGCACAACTCATCGACGGTCGTGCCCGACGGCTCACGCGCCTACGCCGGCATCGGCTGCCACTACATGGCGCAGTGGATGGACCGGACGACCGAAGGCTTCACGCACATGGGCGGCGAGGGCGCCAACTGGATCGGCGAGGCGCCGTTCTCCAAGCGCGATCACGTGTTCCAGAACCTCGGCGACGGCACCTACATGCATTCGGGCTCGCTGGCGATCCGCGCCGCGGTCGCGGCAGGCGTCAACGTCACCTACAAGATCCTCTACAACGATGCCGTCGCCATGACCGGCGGGCAGGCGCTCGACGGCGGCGTGACGGTCGCGCAGATCGCCGCGCAGGTTCTAGGCGAAGGCGTCAAGAGCGTCGACGTCGTCACCGACGAGCCGGAGAAGTACGGTCTCGGCGACATGCCGTCGGGCGTGAGCGTGCATCACCGGCGCGACCTGCAGGCCGTGCAGCAGCGCTTGCGCGATGTCGACGGCGTCACCGTCGCTGATCTACGACCAGACGTGCGCGGCCGAAAAGCGCCGCCGGCGCAAGCGCGGCGCGTTTCCCGATCCGGATCGTCGTGTGATGATCAATCCCGACGTGTGCGAGGGCTGCGGCGACTGCGGCGTGAAGTCGAACTGCGTCGCTGTGCTGCCGCTGGAGACCGAGTTCGGGCGCAAGCGGACGATCGACCAGTCCGCCTGCAACAAGGACTTTTCCTGCCTCGAAGGCTTCTGCCCGAGCTTCGTGACGCTCGAGGGCGCAAAGCCGAAGAAGGCGCAGGGCGCGGCTTCGGCCGATAGCGGAACAGCGAGCCTTGCCCCGCAGGCGGAGATGCTGGCGAGCCTGCCCGAGCCGAAGCTGCCGGATCTATCGGAAAAGCCATTCTCGATGATCGTGACGGGTGTCGGCGGCACCGGCGTCGTCACGGTATCGGCGGTGCTTGGCCAGGCCGCGCACATCGACGGCCGGGGCTTCGGCTCGATCGACATGACAGGCCTGGCGCAAAAGGGCGGCGCGGTCGCCTGCCACATGCGCTTTGCGGCGACGGCCGACCAGATCCATGCGATCCGGATCGGCGCGGGCGGCTGCGATGCGATCATCGGCGGCGATCTCGTGGTGACTGCGTCGTCCAAGATCCTGGAGACCGTGCGCGCGGACGAGACCGCCGTCGTCTACTCGACCTACGAGATGACGACCGGCGATTTCACGCGCAAGCCCGATCTCGTGCGTGCCGGGTCGCGCGCTTTCACAGCAGATCGCGGAGCGCGTGCGCAAGGGGCCGGTGCACGGCATCGACGCGCATGCCTACGCGTTGCGCCTCTTCGGGGATTCGATCGCCTCCAACATGTTCCTGCTCGGCATGGCCTATCAGTTCGGCTACGTGCCGATCCACGCCGATGCGATCGAGCAGGCGATCGAGCTCAACGGCGCCGCGGTGGAGATGAACAAGCAGGCGTTCCGGTTCGGCCGGCTCGCCGCGCACGATCGCGCCGCGCTCGACCGCATCGCGCGGCCGGCACGCGTGGAGACTGCAGCGACGGCACCAGCGCCGGGGCTGGAAGCGCTGGTTGCGCGGCGCGCGGAGCATCTGGCGGCCTATCAGGACGAGGCGCTGGCGCAACGCTACCGGGCGATGGTCGCGTCCATCGCGGGGCTCGAGCACAACAAGGCGCCGGGCCGTGCGGGACTCGCGGAGGCTGTGGCGCGGGGCTATCACAAGCTGCTCGCGATCAAGGACGAGTACGAGGTGGCGCGTCTTTACACCGACGGCCGGTTCGAGAAGATGGTTGCGGAGCAGTTCGACGGCGTCACGGCCGTGACCTATCACATGGCGCCGCCGTTCCTGGCCTGGTTGCTACAAGGACAAGCGGACTGGGCATCCGCGCAAGGTGCGGCTCGGCGGGTGGATGCGGCCGGTGCTGCGTGTCCTGTCGTCGGTGCGCGGCGTGCGCGGGACGCCGCTTGACGTGTTCGGCTACACTTCGGAGCGCCGGACGGAACGAGCGCTGATCCGCGACTACGAGCGGGTGCTGGACGAGATCGCCAACCGGCTTTCGCCGCAGACACATGCGGTGGCGCTGGCGCTCGCGGATCTGCCGCTGGAGATCAAGGGCTTCGGCCACGTCAAGGCGGCAAGCATCGCGACGGCGAAGGCGCGCGAAGCCGAGCTGCTCGCGCAGCTGCGCAATCCGAGCCCCGCACCGGCGCTGGCGGCGGCGGAGTGAGCGCCGGCGGCGGGCTACTTGATGGCGACAAGGTCGATCAGCGCTGACAGCCCGTTGTGCCAGGAGCCTTCGGCGAGGACGGCGTCGTGCTCGCGGATTTCGATGGATGAGAAATCGCCGAAGGCGTGTTGCAGCAACGGGCGCGTATAGCAGCGGTCCATGTCGCGTGGGCCGCCCGTGCCGTAGCTCATCTGCTCGGGCCGGTAGCCCTGGAGCAGGAGCAGGCCGCCGGGCTTGAGGGTGTGCCTGAGGCCCGCGAAGATGCGGTCGCGCTCGTCGGGCTCGCAGAACTGAAAGAAGATCGCGGCGACGACATCGAAGGCAGCTTGCGGCCACGCCCAGCCGATGATGTCGACGGCTTCAGTGGTGAGCGGGACGCCGCGATCCTTCGCCAGCCGCCGGGCCTTGTCCAACGCGGGCTCCGAGAAATCGACGGCCAGGACGTCGAGGCCACGTTCGGCGAGGAACACGCCGTTGCGGCCCTCGCCGTCGGCGATCGACAGGGCCTTGCCGGACGACGGCAGGCGGTGGGCCTGGCTTGCGAGAAAGACGTTGGGCGCGGTGCCGAAGATGTAGGCGTCGGTCTCGAAGCGCGCGTTCCAGGCCTTCAGGTCGGCAGCGACGTCGGTCATGTCTGGTCCTCGTAGTCAGATGGCGCCGTCGAGGGCGCGGCGGGCGACATCGAGCAGGCTGATGACCGAATATTCCCGCAGGCGGTTGTGGTCGCCGGGAAAGGCCATCTTGTCGACGTGCGGGGTGCCGCCGATGACGACGGCCATGTAGACCGTGCCCTTGGGTGCGTTCTCGCTCGGCGCGGGTTCGACGACGGCGAGGCCGACGTCGGTGGCGAACTGGGCGCGGGCGGCTTCGGCGGCGGCGATGGCGCGCTCGGTGGCGCTGCCTGAGGTGGGCGCCGGTGCGATGGTGGCGCCGCGGAAGATCGTCAGGTCGGGGTCGGCGCCGGTCATGCGATGGGCGAGGATGCCGCCGGTGAGGGATTCGCTGGCCGAGACCGTCATGGCGCGTGCCTTCAGGCGGGAGAGCACGACATTCTCCATCGACTGGTTGTCGACGCCGAAGATCGCCTCGCCGAGCACGGCGCGGACCTCGGCTTCCTCCGCGTCGAGCAGGCGCTTTGCGGTCGCCTCGTCGTCGGTCTTGGCGACGAGGCGCACCTTGATGCCCTCGATGCCGCGACGCTTGGAAGGCGATCGTCGGATTGCCGAGCTTGTCGAGAGCGGCCATGCGCTCCGTCAGGAGCTCGTCGATCAGGCTTTCCGACAGGCCCCAGCAGCGCAGCACGCGCTGGCGGATGACGGCGGCGGCACCGGCGCGGCGGCGAGGTCGGGCAGCACGGTGCCGGTCATCATTTCCTTCATCTCGCGCGGCACGCCGGGCACGGCATAGATGACCTTGTCGCCGACGGGGCAGACGAGGCCGGGCGCGGTGCCCGGCATCTCCGCGATGTGGTGGGCGCCCTCGGGGATGTCGGCCTGCCGCAGGTTGTTGGCCGACATCGTGCGCCCGCGGGCCTCGAACAGCTTGGCGATGCGATCGGCCATGGCGGCATCGCGGCGCAGCGGCTGTCCCATCACCTTGGCGATCACCTCGCGCGTGATGTCGTCCTGGGTGGGCCCGAGCCCGCCGCAGCACACCACGGCGTCGGCGCGCTCGAGCGCCTGCCGGATCGGGCTTCGATGCGCGCGAAGTTGTCGCCGACCTTGACCTGGTAATGGCAGTCGATGCCGGCGAGCGCGAGCTGCTCGCCGATCCAGGACGAGTTGCTGTCGACGATGATGCCGAGCAGCAGCTCCGTGCCGATGGCCACGACCTCACAGCGCATGCCCGTCTCCCGGTTGGTTTCCTAGCCCGACCTGATGCCATCGCAAAGCACGGGAGGCAAGGCGGGCGCACGTCAGCGCCGCAACTGTCAGGGCAGCTATGCAGGGCAGCCACGGAGGCGCCGGCCTCGGGCGATCGCGCAGCGCGGCCGCGATTGCTCCCCGCCGCCAAAGGCGAATGGGGGAGGGGGGGAGATAGGCCGCGATCAGCGCATCGACCTCCTCGTGCGGCGGCGGAGGCGCAAGTGTTTGTTTATTCGGCGTGCGCATCGGCGGTGCGATCCGGCACGAGGCACGCCCAGTGGGCTCGAAGGTGCCGATGATTTGCGCGGCGCGGCGTGACGATGGCCGGCAGGCTCAGCGATGCTGCACTTCCTCATTGCCAAGCCGAGCCGACGCAGTCGGGGGCGCTCATGCGCGATATCGCTCGGCGAGCGTCTGAGCTTCGCGCTCGAGAATGGTCGCCTAGGCTTGCCACTTGGAAATGCAAATCGGAGAAGGAGGCGCGTACATGGCGCTCAAGGAGGGCCCAGTGCGGATCGTGGCGCTGGGCGCCAGCAATACGGAAGGCTGGGGCGTGACCCCGCCGGAGGCCTATCCGGCGCAACTCGAAGCGCTCTTGCGCGCGCGCGGCATTGCGGCAATCGTCGCCAACAAGGGCATCTCGGGCGAGCCGACGTCGGGCATGCTGGCGCGGCTCGACCGCGACGTGCCGCAGGGCACGGACCTCATGATCCTGCAGCCGGGCATCAACGACGCGGCGCACGGGGAGAGCCACCTGCGCGCATCGAATATCGCAACCATGCGCGCGCGGCTCGAAGCGCGCGGCACGCGGGTCGTGATGATGGAGACCGAGATGCTGCGCGCGCTGCCCGCGAGCGAGCGCCAGCCCGACGGCATCCATTTCACCGCGCGCGGCTATCGCCTGCTCGCCGAGCGCATCCTGCCGGACGTGTTGGCTGCACTTGGGGTGCGGGAGGCACGGTCTGAGCGAGAACCCGAGCAGTTCCGCGGCTACATCCTGCCCAGTTCTTGCGCGGATCCGGGAGGCATCGTGAGATGACAGGTGCGCCGGTGGGTGGGACAGGCATGGGTTGTTGGCCCCGGGGAAGCTAGGTAGGGTGGGGCAAAACCGGTTCAGCTTCCTGCCAACAAAGGACGACGACGCATGAGACTTTCGAACGGGCGCGGCGGCGCCGACACGCGTATTCTGGCCCTTGGTACGGCGCTTGCCGCCGCGCTGGCCGTGGCGACGCCAGCGCTTGCGGAGACGCGGGTGACCTACAAGTCGGCGAAGGCGGGAACCTCCTACTACCAGATGGGCGTGCAACTGGCCGAGGCGATGAAAGCCGGGACCAACGGCGCGGTCATCATCACCGTGGAAGAAAGCCAGGGCTCGGTCCAGAACGTGAAGGAGGCGGTCGGGCGCACCGGCAACTACGTGTTTACGACGCCGCCGGCGCTGGTGAAGAACGCGCAAGCCGGCAACAAGCCGTTCGAACCGAAGAACGCGGCCTTCGACACGATCCGCGCGTTGTTTCCGATCCCGTCGCTGACGATGCACTATGTCGTGCGCGAGGACAGCGGGGTGAAGACGTTCGCGGATCTGGCGGGCAAGAGCTTCATCATCGGCAAAGGGTCGTTCGGCGCCCGCGAGGCGGAGGCCAACTTCAAGGCGTTCGGCGTGGACGGCAAGGTCAAGCTGGTCGACGTCGAGCTGTCGTCGGCGGGGCCGGCGGTCAAGAACCGCCAGGTGGACGGGTTCGCCACGGCCGGCTCGTGGCCGGCGCCCAACGTGATCGAGGCGGCAGCGGGCACCAAGGTGCGGCTTCTCTCCATGAGCGAGGAGCAGGTCAAGACGACCAAGCGCACGCGCATCGTCATTCCCAAGGGGACGTATCCCGGCGTCGACTACGATGTGGTGACGACCTCGCTGCCGGTGGTCGCCTACTCGACGACGGCGATGAGCGACGACGTCGCCTACCAGATCACGAAGACGTTCTGGGAGGGCAAGGCGAAGATGGCCAAGTCCAATGGCTGGTGGGCGGGCGTGACGGCGGACATGCTGGGCGCGGTGGAAGGCAAGCTGCATCCCGGTGCGCGGAAATACTACGCGGAGGCCAAGATAGCGGTGCCGGACGCCAACAAGTAGGCGGTGCGCTCACGCAAAGGCGCCTTTGTTTTTCGACCGACAACGCCGGCTTTGGCCGGCGTTGTTCATGGCGGGCGGGATGGACGGCAAATCATCACCGGCGACCGGGACGCTAGCGGCGGCGGTGTTGCTCACGGCGGCGGCGTCGGTGGGCTATCACCTGTGGCTGATCTTCTCCGGGCTCATTCCCAATCTCGTCAGCCGGCCCTTGCACATGCTGGCTGTGCTGCCGTTCGTGTTCCTCTTCCCGGCCTTGGCGGCGCGCGGGGTCGAGCGGTGGCGGGATGCGGCGCTGTTTGCCGTCGGGGCGCTGATCTGCCTCACCATCATCATGCGCCACGATGCGTTGGAGGACCAATACGGCCGCGTCGAAGGTGCTTGGCAATACGTCATGGCCGCGGGCCTGATCGGCCTGGTGCTGGAGATGGCGCGCCGGCAGGTGAAGCTCGCGCTGCCGCTTGTGGCATTGATCGCGCTTGCCTATGCGTTTCTCGGCCAGCATCTGCCGGGCGAGCTCGGTCATCCCGGACTACCGCCGGCGAGTGTGCTCGGCACATTGGTGATCACCGAAGGCGGCATATGGGGCGCGCTGACGGGCATTTCCGCGACGGTGGTGGCGGTGTTCGTCATTCTCGGCGCGGTGATCGGTGCGGGCGAAGGCGGCCGGGGCTTCATGGCGGCGTCGATTGCGGTTGCCGGTCGCCAGCGGGCGGGCGCGGCGAAGGTCTCCGTCGTCTCCTCGGCGCTGTTCGGGACGATCTCGGGATCGGCGTCCGCCAACGTCGCCTCGACCGGGGCCGTCACTCTGCCGGCGATGCGGCGACTTGGCTATCCGCCGGCGCTGGCGGGCGCGGTGGAGGCGGTCGCTTCGTCGGGTGGGCAGATCATGCCGCCGGTGATGGGGGCCGGCGCGTTCATCATGGTGGAGCTGCTCAGGACCACCTACGGCGACATCATGGGTGCGGCGACGCTGCCGGCCGTCCTTTATTTCTGGGCGGTTTGGATCGGCTGCGATTCCTACGGGCGGCGCTACGGGCTGACCGGCATGGCGGCGAGCGAGATCCCGCCGCTTGGGGAGGTGCTGGGGCTGATTGGCTTTTTCGTGTTGCCGTTCGCGACGCTGCTCGGGTTCCTGTTTCTCGCCGGCTCGACGGCACAGTATGCCGGCGCCATGGCGACGCTGGTGGCGGCGCTGCTGCTGCTCGGTGACGAGCGGCTGACGATTTCGTTTGCGCGCTGGGGACGCCGGCTGAGGGACGCCACGATCGAGGCGGCCGGACAGATAGCGGTGATCGGCGCGATCATCATCTGTGCGGGCCTGATCATCGGCGTGCTCAACATGACCGGGCTCGGCGTCAAGATCACGTCGCTGATCATCGGCCTGTCGGGCGGCAATCTGTGGATCGCGCTTCTGCTGACGGGGCTTGCGTGCCTGATCCTGGGCATGGAGGTGCCGACGACGGCGGCCTATGTGATCTGCGTTTCGGTCGCCGGACCCGCGCTGCAGGAGCTGGGGTTGAAGCCGCTTTATGCGCACCTGTTCGTGTTCTGGTATGCTCTGTTGTCGACGATCACGCCGCCGGTGTGCGGCGCGGTGTTCATTGCATCGGGCATGGTCGGCGAGAACTGGCTGAAAGTCGCCGGTCACGCGATGGTGCTGGGGCTCGGGCTTTACCTGATCCCGCTCGCGTTCGTGGCCAATCCGTCGCTGATCGAGCTCGACGCCCGTCCGCTGTGGGCGATTGCGGCGTGCCTGAAGATCGGCGCAGGCTTGTGGGCGATCAGTCGGGCGCTGATCTCGACGGGCGCGCTATGGCAGCGCGTCCTCGTGGGTGCTGCGGGGTTCGTCGTGATTTTTGCGCTCGGCATCTGACCGGGTGTGATCGCGATCGCGGCTGTCCGTTGGGGGACGGCTATTCACCTTCTGCTTACCCTGCGGGCAAGCTTTGCGATCAAGTGTTCACGACTTGCATTCCTGTTCACCGGTCGTCTCCTATGTTCGATCCCATGTCATTGTGGGGAAGATTGTGATGCTGATGGACTGGATCCTCTTGGGTGTCGTCGGTGCGGCCGCGCTTTGGGCGATCGTGATCTACAACGGGCTGGTCGGGCTCAGGGCGCGCGTGAAGCAGGCGTTCGCCGACATCGACGTGCAGCTCAAGCAGCGACACGACCTGATCCCGAACCTCATCCAGACCGTGAAGGGCTATGCCGCGCACGAGAGCCAGACGCTCGAGGCGGTGATCCGCGCGCGCAATTCGGCGGTGTCGGCGACGTCGGTGGCGGGCCAGGCGAGCGCGGAGTCCGCGCTGTCGGCGACACTGGGGCGGCTGCTGATGCTGCAGGAGGCCTATCCGAACCTGAAGGCGGATACGCAGTTCCAGAACCTGCAGATGGAGCTTGCCGACATGGAGAACAAGATCGCGGCCTCGCGCCGGTTCTTCAACAGCACCGTCAGCGAGTACAACACCGCGCAGGAAGCCTTCCCGGCGGTCTTGATCGCGCGTCAGCTCGGCTTTGAGCGGTCGGAATGGTTCGACGTCGGCGAGGACAAGCGTAAGACGCTCGAAGTCGCGCCCGAGGTCAGCTTCGGCTGAGGTGGCAACGCCGGCGCGTGAGGTCGGGCCATGCTTTCTTCCTACGGGCTTTATAGCCACATCCGATCCAACCAGATCCGATCGGGCCTGCTGATCGGTATTCTGCTCGCTCTTGTCTGGGTGTTGACGTTTGCCTTCTCGATCGCTTCCACCGGATTGGGCGGGGGCGTGCGCCCGGAGGAGATGGTCGACGTCGCGCTGTGGCGGACGTGGAGCGCGTTGCCCTATTCGGCGCTGGGTGCGACGGCGTGGGTCGGGATCGGCTTCGCCTTTAACCGCGAGATCGCAACGGGCTTCAGCGGGGCGGAGCACGCTTCGCGCGCCACGCACCCGCGGCTCTACAATCTGCTCGAGAATTTGTGCATCTCCCGCGGCATCACCATGCCGCGACTGGAGATCATGCACACACCGGCGCTCAATGCGTTCGCGTCGGGCATGACCGAGGAGCAGTATACGGTTACCGTGACCGACGGGCTGCTGGAACAGCTGACCGACGACGAGATCGAGGCGGTGCTCGCGCACGAGCTGACGCACATCCGCAATCGCGACGTGAGCCTGATGGTGCTTGCCGTCATTATTGTCGGCATGATCGCGACGATCGCGGAACTGATCTTTCGCGGGTTGTTTCGCGGCTTCTGGTTTCCGCGGCGCACGTCCAGGGACAAAGGCGCGGTCACGGCGATTGCCGCGGTGCTCGCCGCCATCGCGATCGTGGCCGGCGCGTGGCTCGTCTCGCAGATTGCCTACTTCGCGCTCTCCAGGCGTCGCGAATATCTGGCCGATGCCGGGGCGGTGGAGCTGACGAAGAACCCCGATGCGATGATCCGGGCCTTGCGCAAGATCGCCGCCGACAGCGACATCGAGCGGCTGCCGTCCGGCATGATGCATCTGTGCATCGACAATCCCCGCAAAGGCTTTGTTTCGCTGTTTGCGACGCATCCTTCGATCGATCGCCGGATCGATGCGCTCGTGGCCTATGCGGATGGGCGTGAGGACATGACGGCGCGGCCGGCGGCGGCGCCGCTGGGCAATGAGGCAAAGCGCAGGCGTGCACTCGCGGAGACGGGTGGTGGGGCATCGCAGCCCGCGCCGTCGGCGAGCCCATGGGCAGCGGAGACCATTGTCGAGGCCGCGGTGCTGACGGCGGCGGCTGGCGAGACTGTGCGTGGTGGCCGGGCGGCGGGCTTTGTAACCCGGTCGCGCGCGGCGTCGGGGATGGCGTCCTCGTTCGGCCGGCGCGTGCGCCGCCCGGCGGGCCTCGTCAGGGCCGCTGATAGCCAGGCAGGAACGTGACCGCCTCGATGCGGTTGCCGTCGGGATCACGAATGAAGGCGGCGTAGTATTCGGGCCGGTACTGGGCTCTGACGCCGGGCGGGCCGTCGCAGGCACCGCCGGTGGCGAGAGCTGCCGCGTGGAAAGCATCGACGGCGGAGGTATCTGGAGCGCGCAGGCAGACATGCGCGCCATAGTCCTCAGGTGGCGGGGTGGTGGCACTGCGCAGGTTGATCCACAACTCGGGATAGCGCTTGCCGAAGCCGATTGTGGCGGGTCGCTCGACGAGACGCGTCAGGCCAAGCGGGCCCAGCAGGCCATCATAGAACGTGGCCGAGCGGTGAAGGTCGCGGACGGCGAGCGAGACGTGGTCGATCATGGCGCACTCCCTTTGCCAGGCTCGCGTTGTCGCGCATCGCCGGGTGACTGGCAACGGGTGACTGGCAACGGGCGGCGGCTCAGGCGAGCGGCTGTCTGGACTGGGCGACGGCGGCGGCGGCTGCTTGCGGGCTTTCGCCGGGGGCGGCGATGTCCTCACCCAGCTCGTGCTGAAGGTAGAGCTTCGTCACCAGCACCATCGTGACGACCGTCAGGGGAACCGCGAGCATGAAGCCGAGGCCGCCGAAGAGCGTGCCGAAGGCGACGACGGCGAACAGGCCGAGGGCCGGTGGCACGGAGATCATCCGGCGTGCGACGAGCGGCTGCAGCAGGTTGTTTTCGAGCTGCTGGACGGCGAGAAACAAGCCTGCCGTCCATGCCGCCGTCTGCCAATCCGTGGCATAGGCGATGAGGATGGCGGGAAAAGCGCCCAGGAACGGGCCGAGATAGGGAATGAACTCGGTCAGCCCCGCGATGAGGGCGAGGCCGAGGTAGGATGGGACGCCGATCAGTCTCAGGCCGACACCGACGGTGATGGCGACAAACACCATCAGCATGAGCTGACCGCGCAGCCACTGATTGAGCGCCAGGCCGGACGTCTCCAGCGCGGCGCGTGCGCGCGGGCGCCAGGCATGCGGCAGCATCATCACCGCGCCGCGCCAGTAGAGGCTCGGGTCGGTGGCGATGAACAGTCCGCCGATCACGATGAGCACGATGTCGGTGAGGGTGGCGACGACGACGGTGCCAACGGTGGGGACGTAGCTCGCCACCGCCGAGGTCATGTCGTTCCACGGCAGCGCGGCGACGAGGGGACTGGCCCTGATGGTCTGGACGAGGTTCCCGGCGGCTTCGGGGAGCTGGCGGGCGAGCTGCGTCAGTTGCTGCTCGATCTCCGCGCCGAACAGGAGGACCGTGCCGACGACAGCGGCCAGGATGAGCAGTGCGGCGAGGATCGGGCGGCAGACAGTAGGCAGAGGCAGGAGGCGTGCGCACGCCTCACCAAGGCTGCGCAGGATGGTGGCGACGACGATCGCGGCGAACACCACCAACAGCAGATGCGACAGCTTCCAGGCCAGGAGCGCGAGCCCTGCCAGAATGGCGATCGTCACGGCGTGATCTGTAAACCGATCGCTTTCGGCGTCGTCCCGATTGTTTCGGCCCGTCGGCTCGGCTCCGGCGGTCATTCGGCTGGCCTCCCCTCGCTTTCAGTCTCGATGGAAAACGCGTTGTGGTCGGGTGAGTTCCCGATCAGGCGGCGGGGATCTGGCGCGTAACGCGCGGGCCTTGGTCCAGGTGCGGATTGCGCGAGCGGGTGGCAACGGGTAACAGACGCGCCGCACCTGCTGATGCCCGACGAGGCCGGACGACCATGACCGCTCCACCGATCCGTCCGTATCGCCTTGTCGTCGGTGGGCTGATCGCGATGGCGGCGGGCATGGGCATCGGGCGCTTCGTTTATACGCCGATCCTGCCGCACATGGGCGAGACGCTGGGACTGTCGGCGAGCGCGCTCGGCTGGATCGCGTCGGCCAATTTCATCGGCTATCTGATCGGCGCGCTTGCCGCGGGATCGCCGCGCATCCAAGGATCACCGCGCGCCTGGCTGGTCGGCATGCTCGGCCTCAGTGCAGGCACGACCGGTCTGATGGGCGGGCTCGATGCGCTGCCGGCGTTTGTCGCCGTGCGGTTCCTGGGCGGTGTCGCCAGCGCGTTCGTCATCGTGTTCTCGTCGTACGTCATTCTCGCGCGCCTGACGGCTGCGGGTCACGGCGCGCTGTCATCGGTGCATTTCGCCGGTGTCGGCGTGGGCATCGCGATTTCGGCCATGCTGGTTTGGGGCTTGGGGCTCAGTGGGCTCGGCTGGCGCGGCATGTGGATCGGCAGCGGGCTCGTGGCGGGGCTCGGGCTGGTCGCGGTTGTCCTCCTGGTGCCGGCGGCGGGGAACCTTCGCGATGTGACGAGCGTGGCCGCGGGGGCGCATGACCAGCGCCTGTGGCGGCTGACGCTCGCCTACGGGCTGTTCGGTTTCGGCTACGTGATCACGGCGACCTTTATCGTCGCCATCATGCGTGGCGCGCCGGCACTGCGCAGCCTGGAGCCGGTGGTTTGGCTGGTGTTCGGGCTTGCCGCGATCCCTTCGATCGCGGCCTGGCTGGCGGTCGGACGGCGGATCGGCGCAACGCGGGCATTCGCGGTTGCCTGCGTCGTCGAGGCGGTCGGCGTGGTGGCGAGCGTGGCGTCGGACGGTGCCGCGTGGGTGCTGGCGGGCGCGGCACTGCTGGGGGGCACATTCATGGGTTTGACGGCGCTCGGGCTGTCGGCGGCACGTGCGCTGCCGGGTGTGGATGCGCGCCGCGCGCTCGCCCAGCTGACGGCCGCGTTCGGGCTCGGCCAGATCGTGGGGCCGCTGGTTGCCGGCTATGGGCACGAGGTGACGGGCGGGTATGGCGCGCCCTCGCTGGTGGCGGCCGGCGCGCTGCTGGTGGCCGCGCTGCTGAGCGCGCGGTTGGAGACCGGACGGTCGCCTTGAGCGATGGTCGCGCTTTCGATTGCGCCGGCGGCGGGGTAAGACGGTCTCACGAGCGAAACGGAGAGGCGAAAGCCCATGAATTTCACGCTGACCGAGGAACAGGCCGCCATCCAGGAGACGGCGCTGGTCTTCGCCAAAGAGCGCATAGCCCCGCACGCGGCGGAGTGGGATGAAACGCAGCACTTTCCGGTCGACGTGATCCGCGAGACGGCGGCGCTGGGCATGGCCGCGATCTACGTGCCCGAGGACAAGGGCGGCTCCGGCCTCACCCGCTTCGATGGCGCCTTGATCATGGAGGCGCTGGCCTACGGGTGTCCGGCGGTCTCGGCCTACGTTTCGATCCACAACATGGTCGCGTGGATGCTCGGCAAGTACGGCGCGCCAGAACAGGTCGCGGCCTGGATGCCGAAGCTCGCCTCGATGGAGTGGCTGTCGAGCTACTGCCTGACGGAGCCGGGCGCGGGCTCGGATGCGGCCGCGCTCAAGACGCGCGCGGAGAAAAAGGGCGACAAATACATCCTCAACGGGACGAAGCAGTTCATCTCCGGTGCAGGCGCGACCGACTTTTATTTCGTGTTCGCGCGCACAGGCGGCGACGGCGCCAACGGCGTGTCGGCGTTTGCGGTGATGAAGGACGCGCGGGGGCTGTCGTTCGGTCCCAATGAGAAGAAAATGGGCTGGAACGCGCAGCCGACGCGGCAGGTGATCTTCGAGGACTGCGAGGTGCCGGCAGAGAACCTGATCGGCGCGGAGGGGCAGGGCTTTCGCTTCGCCATGTCCGGACTGGACGGTGGGCGCATCAACATCGGCGCGTGCTCGCTGGGCGCGGCGTGGGCCGCACTCGACAAGACCAGGGACTATGTGTTCGAGCGGTCCGCGTTCGGCCAGAAGATCGGCGAGTTCCAGACGATGCAGTTCAAGGTCGCGGACATGGCGACGGATCTGGAAGCCGCGCGCCTGATGATCTACCGCGCAGCTGACGCGCTCGACCGCGCGGATCCTCAAGCGTCGATGTACTCGGCCATGGGCAAGCGTTATGCGACGGATCTGGGCTTCGACATCTGCAACGCAGCGCTGCAGGCCCATGGGGGCTACGGCTACCTGAAGGATTACGGCCTGGAGAAGCTCGTGCGCGACCTGCGCGTCCACCAGATCCTGGAAGGCACCAACGAGATTATGCGCGTGGTCGTCTCCCGCAAGCTGCTGGGTGGCAACCGGGGGTAGTACTGACTGGCAGGACTGGTAGGACTGTGAGCGGGCAGCTTCTGGGCGCCCCTGGACGACAGGGGCGGGCCATGCCCTGGTCGGGGCCCAATCTGCGTCCGCCGGGACGCTGGTTTCACATCGTGAACGGCGCATGGTGAACGGGTTCTTGTGAACGGGCCAATTTGAACTGGCTTTGGCGCGGCGGGTGGGGCTTGCGACACCTGCCGATCTTGCGCCGCCGCGCGGTCCGGATCATTGTCCGGCCGAAATCGACGACAGCAGGGCGTGCGCGGGCATGCGCGCCAACGGAGGAACTGATGAGCGACAAGAGCAAGAAGGATACGGGCTTCCTGCAGGGCCTGGCCTCCTACGGCGACCGCGACTTCTCGATCTACATGCGCCGCGCGTTTGCGCGCTCGCAGGGCTGGTCAGCTGTCGAAGAGCTGAGCCGGCCGATGATCGGCATCGCGTACACGCATTCGCGCTTCAATCCCTGCCACCGCCATTTCCCCGAGTTGCTCGATGCCGTGAAGCGCGGCGATTGCGTCGGCTGGCGGCGTGGCGATGGAGTTCCCGACGATCGTCGCTGCACGAATCGACGCTCGCGCCCGAACTCGATGAAGTTCCGCAACCTGATGGCGCTCGACACCGAGGAGATGATCCGCGCGCAGCCGATGGACGCGGTGGTGCTGATGGGCGGTTGCGACAAGACGGTGCCGGCGCAGCTGATGGCGGCGGCGAGCGCCGGCAAGCCCGCGATCCAGCTGATCGGCGGGCCGCAGATGACGTCGCGCTACAAGGACGACCGCGTCGGCGCCTGCACCGATTGCCGCAAGTTCTGGATGAAGTATCCGCGCCGGCGAGATCGTCGCAAGCAGGAGATCGCAGGATGTCGAGGGCCGGCTCGTGACGACGGCTGGCACGTGCGCGGTGATGGGCACGGCCTCGACGATGGCTGCGATCGCCGAAGTCGCTCGGCATGACGCTGCCGGGTACGGCGGCCATTCCCGCTGTTCATGCCGACCGGCTGCGCGCGGCGGAAGCGACAGGCGCGGAAGCGGTGCGGCTGACGCAGGCGCGGTGATACGCCGTCGACCAGATCATCACGCGAGAAGTCGGTCGAGAATGCGATCCGCGTGCTGCTGGCGATCGGCGGCTCGACCAACGGCGTCATCCATCTGGCGGCGATCGCCGGGCCGGCGTCGGCATCAAGCTCGACCTCAAGCGGCTCAACGAGCTGTCCGACACGACGCCGGTGCTGACCGCCGTCAAGCCGGTCGGCGACGAGTTCTACATGGAGGACTTCTTTGCAGCCGGCGGCATCGGCGCGGTGATGCGCGAGTTGAAGCCGCTGCTCAATCTCGACTGCATGACGGTGACGGGCGAGACGCTCGGCGAGCGGCTTGGCGGCGGAGGAAGGCGCCTACGTCGACCGCCGCGTCATCAAGTCAGCGCGACAGAGCCGATCGAGCCGCAGGGCGGGCTCGTGGCACTGTTCGGCTCGCTTGCGCCGGACGGGTGCGATCATCAAGCGTTCGGCTGCGACGCCGTCGCTGTTCGAGAAGCGAGGGGCGCGCGGTCGTGTTCACCTCGCTCGACGATCTCGCAGCGCGCATCGACGATCCCGATCTCGACGTGACGGCGGATGATTTCCTGATCCTGCAGAATGCCGGGCCGCGCTCGGACTATTCGATGCCGGAAGCCGGCTTCCTGCCGATCCCGAAGAAGCTCCTGCCAAGCAGGGCGTCAAGGACATGGTGCGGATGTCGGATGCGCGCATGAGCGGGACCGCGTACGGCACGATCGTGCTGCACATCGCGCCGGAAGCGGCGGTCGGCGGACCGATCGGGCTCGTGCGGAACGGCGACCGTATCCGGCTCAGCGTGAAGAACGGCAGCTCGACCTGCTGGTCGACGAGGCGGAGCTGGCCAAGCGCCGCGCAGGCGGCGACGCGCAAGGCCGGCCGACACGCTCGCGGCTCAGGCTACGACAAGCTGTTCCGCGAGCGCGTGATGCAGGCGCCGGACGGCTGCGACTTCGACTTCTGCCGGTGAGGTGCGACGCGGCGGCGTGATTGGCGCCGCCCCACCCGTGTCATCCCAGCGCCGCGACGTCGACGCCGAGGATGGCGTCGGCGCCGTCAGTGATGGTGTCGGCGAGGCCCGGTGCGGCGCTGGCAACCGTCTCGGCGAAGACGCGCGCGATGGCGACGTGATTGCCCTTGTCGGTGCCGGCGCGGGCGGCGGCGAGCGCGCCACGCGCCAGATAGACGCCGCCGGCGGCGATGGCGAAGATGCGCAGGTAGGGCGTGGCGCCGGCAAGTGCGGCGTCCGGGTTCTTCTGCAGTTGCTGGCCCATCCAGATCGAGGTGTCCTTCAGCGCCTTGACGGCGGCTGCGAGGCGTTCGCCCATGCGCCCGAAGCTCGGCTGGTTCGAGGCCTCGATCTCCTTCACGGTGGCGTCGAGCTCGGCCAGGTAGCCCATCATCACCTTGCCGCCCTCGAGCGGCAGCTTGCGCGTGACGAGGTCGATCGCCTGGACGCCGTTGGTGCCCTCGTAGATCGGCAGGATGCGCGCGTCGCGGTAGTACTGCGCGGCGCCGGTCTCCTCGATGAAGCCCATGCCGCCGTGGATCTGCAGACCCATGGAGGCGACCTCGACGCCAACGTCGGTGGAGAAGGCCTTGGCGATGGGAGTCAACAGCGCGACACGGTCCTGGGCGGCCTTGCGTGCCTCGGGGGTGGCGGCGCGATGGGCGACGTCGTGGGCGGCCGCGGTGACGAGGCAGATCGCGCGGGCGGCCTGGGTCAGGCCCTTCATCGTCAGGATCTGGCGACGGATGTCGGCGTGCTCGACGATCGGGCCCATCTCGCCCGGCTTTGACGATGCGGTCCGGCCCTGCCGGCGCTCCTTGGCGTAGGCGATGGCGCGCTGGGTGGCGCGCTCGGCGAGGCCAACGCCTTGTACGCCGACGGCGAGGCGGGCGAGGTTCATCATGATGAACATGGTGTTGAGGCCGCGGTTCTCCTCGCCGACGAGGTAGCCGATAGCGCCATCGTTCTCGCCGTACTTCATCACGCAGGTGGGGCTGGCGTGGATGCCGAGCTTGTGTTCGAGGCCGGCGCAGACGACGTCGTTGCGCGCGCCCAGGCTGCCGTCGGCGTTGACGAGGAACTTGGGCACGAGGAAGAGCGAGATGCCGCGGGTGCCGGCGGGGGCGTCGGGCAGGCGCGCGAGCACGAGGTGGATGATGTTGTCGGTGAGATCGTGCTCGCCGTAGGTGATGAAGATCTTGGTGCCGAAGATGCGGTAGGTGCCGTCGGGCTGGCGCTCGGCGCGCGCGCGCAACTGTGCCGAGATCGGTGCCGGCGTGCGGCTCGGTCAGGTTCATGGTGCCCATCCACTCGCCGGTGACCATCTTCGGCAGGTAGATGCGCTTCAGGTCGTCCGAGCCGTCGATGACGAGGGCGTCGATGGCGCCGTGGGTGAGCAGCGGACCGAGGCCGAAGGACAGGTTGGTGGAGTTCCAGATCTCGTTGGTGGCCATGGCGACGGTGTTGGGCAGGCCCTGGCCGCCGAAGTCGGCGGGCGCCGGCAGAGCGGCCCAGCCGCCCTCCACGTACTGGCGGTAGGCATCCTTCCAGCCGGGCGGCGTCGTGACGTGGCCGTTGGACAGCGTGGAGGGCTGCCGGTCGCCGACCATGTTCAAGGGTTCCAGCACCTCGCTGCCGAACTTGCCGGCTTCGGCAATGATCGCGGCGAGGGTCGCCTCATCGAGGCCATCGTAGACGCCTGTCTCGATCAGGCCCTCAAGGTCGACCGCGGTCTTGAGGGCGAACAGGATGTCGTCTACAGGAGCCTCGTAGGTCATGGTCGTCCTCGTGCCATCGCCGCGCCCGTGGGCGCCTGCCGTCGTCGGATCGAGCGCGACAATAGGCGGATCGGGCAGCCGGCGAAAGTCCGCGGAAGGCACAGGTCAGGTGACTTCAATGGTGGGCGAAGCGCGAGCGGCCGTTGCGCATGCCCGCACGGTCAGTCAGGTCGCGGACGGCCGCCACGTCGTCCGTTTCAGCGTCAACGAGGTTGCAGACCCAATGTCGGGTGGCCCACAGATCCGCGTGGCGAAAGCCAGCGAGGCGTCCATCAGTGAAGCCGGTGGGTTGATCCGCGCCGGGCGGCTGGTCGCGTTCCCGACCGAGACGGTCTACGGGCTCGGCGCGGATGCAACCAACGGCGTCGCGGTGGCGTCGATTTTTGCCGCCAAGGGCCGGCCCCGCTTCAATCCCTTGATCGTGCATGTCGCGGACCGGCCGGTGGCCGAATCGATCGCGGATCTCGGTGAGGTGGCGTGCCGGCTTGCCGATGCCTTCTGGCCGGGGCCGCTGACGCTCGTCGTGCGCCAGAAGCCTGGCAACGGGCTGTCCGAACTCGTCACGGCGGGGCTCGATACGGTTGGGCTGCGCGTGCCGGACCATCCGATCGCGCAGGCCGTGCTGACGGCTGCGGGCTGTCCGGTGGCCGCGCCCTCGGCGAACCGCTCGGGTCATGTCAGCGCGACGACGGCGGCGCACGTGGCGGCGGACTTCGCCGGCGAAGCGGTGGCGCTGGTGATTGACGGCGGGCCGACGGCGCATGGGCTGAAATCGACGGTGGTCGATGTGACGGGGGCTGCCATCGTCCTTCTGCGTCCCGGTGCCGTCACCGTGGAGCAGATCGAGGCGGTGAGCGGTCAACGCGTGGTGCGCGCAGGCGCGGTGGGCGATCGGCCGTCGTCGCCGGGCCAGCTTGCCAGCCATTATGCGCCGCGGGCGGCGGTGCGCCTGTGCGCGGAACGCGCAGGGCCGGGTGAGGCGCTTTTGGCGTTCGGCCCGAACGCGCCGGCACATGATGGGCCGACGATCAACCTCAGTGCGACCGGCGATCTGATGGAAGCGGCCGCCGCGCTCTTCGCGGCGCTGCGCAAGCTCGATGCGACGGGTGTGGCGAGGATCGCTGTGATGCCGATCCCCTCCGACGGCCTCGGCGAGGCGATCAACGATCGCTTGCGCCGGGCGGCCGCCGGCAGGTGAGACGGCTTGCGGTGCGTCGTGGGCCATCGCCGTGCGGGGTGTCGGTCCGCATGGACGCAGGGCACTTCGGTCACTGGCGCAACCAGAGTAGAAAGCTCCCGGGCGAGCCGGAGTTCCAGAGAACAAGAGAGGATGTTCGCATGACCGAGACGACGAAGACCTGGCGTGCTGCGCCGCTGAGCTGGGGGCAGGGTCCGCGTCACTTCGAGATGTTTCTGGAGCCGACCTGTCCGTTTTCCGCCAAATCGTTCGCCAAGCTGGACGAGACGCTCACCAGCGCCGGGCCGGACAAAGTCACCATCACCGTGCGCCTGCATTCCCAGCCCTGGCATATGTATTCCGGCGTGATCGTGCGTTGCGTGCTGGCCGCATCCACGCTGCCGGCGGGCAAGGAAGCTGCCCGGGCGGTGCTGGGGGCTGCGGGCCAGCACTGGGAGGCGTTCGAGTTCAAGGATCACTGCTGCGGGCCGAACATGGCGGCCACGCCCAACGACATCATCGCGCGGCTGGAACGCGAAAGTGGCGTTGCGCTGGCGGAGGCGTTCGCCATTCCCGACCTCGACCGCGAAGTGAAGCGTCACGCGCGCTATGCGCGCCAGAACGGCATCCACGTGTCGCCGACGTTCATGATCGACGGGCTCGTCCAGCCCGACATGAGCAGCGGGGATGCCGTCTCCGACTGGGTGGCGCGCCTGCTGGCTGGCTAGAGTGTGACGACGACGTTGCCGCGTTTGTGCCGGCTTTCCACGCGGCGATGGGCGTCTGCAATCCGATCCAGGGGAAAGACGGCGTCGATGACTGGGCGATAGTCGCCTGCGACGGCGAGATCGACGAGGGTTTGCATGTCTTGCGCGCGCTCCGGCGTCAGGCTGGGGATCGCGCGCTGTCGCTGGAAGCGCGTGGGCAATGCGCGCAGCATTTGCGGCAGGTCGGCGGCCACCATCAGGAAGCGGCCATCGGGGGCAAGGGCGCGCCGTGCGCGGGCGAACGTTTCGACACCGATGGTGTCGATGATGAGATCGTAGCGTGCATTCCCGCGCGTGAAATCGTCAACGGCGTAGTCGATGACGTCATGGGCGCCAAGGCCTGTCACGAGTTCACGATTGGCTGCGCTGCATACGCCGGTCACGAGGGCGCCGAAGTGTCTTGCAAGTTGCACGGCTGCGGTGCCGACCGCGCCGGATGCGCCGATGACGAGGACACGATGGCCTTTGCGGATCAGGCCGCGATCGCGCAGGAAGTGAAGGGCCGTGGTGCCGCCAAACGAGAGGGCGGCGGATTCTGCAAAGTCGAGCGCGGCCGGCTTGCGCACGAGCGGGCCGTCTTCGCGAATGGCGCGGTACTCGGCGTGGCAGGCAAGTCCCGCGCCGGGGTATCCGATCACGGCCTCACCGATCGAAAAGCGCGTGACGGAGGGTCCCACCTCGACAATCGTGCCGGAAAGCTCGGTGCCGAGAATGGGCTGTCGTGGTCTGCTGACACCGAACATCAGGCGCGAGACGGTTTTGAATCCGGTTGGGAATTCAGATGCGCGGATGCGCCAGTCGGCGGAGGCAACCGTCGTCGCTGCGATGTGGACGAGGACGTCGCGGTCGCCGATCCTGGGCAAGGGGACTTGCGAGACCTGTACGACATCCGGGGGGCCGTAGGCCGTGCAGACGGCCGCGCGCATCTTGGCCGGCCGGTCACTACGATCGGGGGCAGTTGGCTGGGTTGGGGTCATGCGTTCTCTCTCTTTGCGGCCGACAGCCGCTGCGACAGGCGTTTGGCGGTTGCCTCAGAGTGCTTCACCGCCGTGCTGTCATTGCAGGTTTCGTCCCTGCGGCGGGTTCGTGAGGGCTCAGCCAGCGCATCGCCGTTCGCGCGGGATGCGGTCTCATTCAGAGATGGCGAAGGCGATGCGGAAGCTCCCCATCGCCTCGCTCGGGCCGGCATCATCGATCTTTTGATCTTGAGGCGCGCATGTCAACGACTGCCAGCGCCGAGCGGATACATGTGGCGCTGTCGGTTGGCTGCCGTCGTGCGTTCTATCGCGGCTATAAGACGGCTTGCACACGCTCCAAGCAGTTCCGCATTATTGCCCGGGCACTGGATCGCTCTTCTTGGACAGAGGATCTAGTACGTATCGAAGCGGCGGGGCGGGACGCAAGGCGTCCAGGTCTTGAGGCGGCATTTCCGAAGGATCGGCAAAGCGTACACCGATGAATTCATCCCGCGACCACATCACTTCGCAGTGACGCGGGGCATCGTCGTTGTGGATCAAGACCTCGATCTTCTCACCCTTGTTGTAGTTGCGGAATGTGAACAGCCGTGCGCCTCCATTGGAGACGTCGCAAACGACGCAATTCGAAGCGGATTGGGAAGTTGACGGCCGGATGGCGCCGGCTCTCGTCAAGGTTTTGCGAGGCGAGGTCCTGCGTTCGGACCCTGGACGTGTCGAAGCGACAGTGATGGCGAGCACAGGCATCCCCTCCCTGCGATTTCGAACCGTTGTAAACCGTTCGAAGCTTAACGCTGATCGATGTTTAGCGCGCAGGGGCCTAATTGCGAGTTAAGTGTCATCGTTCAAATTGATCGAATTCCATTTTTTGCCGCGCGAAGAATACGCGGGTTTCCCGGCGCATCCAGGTCGATGACGCCCGCGTTACGCTTAATTCCGTGAACGTCTATCGCGTCCAAAATTCCAGGTTGGATTAAGCTTTTGCGATCTGGAAAGTTAATCCGCGAAGTGAAAATGCGTCGGACGGATTTTCCGTCGCGCGCACACTTTTGCGCGCGCTCGCGGTCGCGGTGGGCGGGGTGAGCGCCAACGTCGGTAGGCCGGCCGTCGCGACCGGACGCACCGAGCGCGCTCGTTGCCGTCACTTCTTCTTCGACGTCTTGGCCGACTTGGGCGGTTCATCGTCGGCGAAGGCAAAGCCGGAGAATAGCGAAGCCAGTGGGGCCGACGTGCTGACGCCCGAATAGTTGGAGACCACCCGCACTTTCGTGCCGATGCGTGCCAACGTCGCCAGATGCGTGACGTGTTCGTTCATCATCCGGAAGCAGCCGGAGGAGGATGCGCGGCCGATCGAGCGCTCGTTGTTGGTGCCGTGGATGCGGTAGATCGAACTGCCAAGATACAGCGCCTTGGCGCCGAGCGGATTGATGACGCCCCCCGAGACCGTGATCGGCAAGCCGGGCTGGCGCTGACGCATCTCCGGCGGCGGCGTCCAGGAGGGCCATGCCACGATGCGGCTGATGCGCTCGGTGCCTGTCCAGGTGAAGCCGTCGCGGCCGACGGAGATCGGGTAGGCGTACGCCTGCCTGTCGGGCAACACGTAGTAGAGCTTGCGGCCCTGGGTATCGACGATGATCGTGCCGGGCTCCTCGTTACGATCAAGGTACACCACCGGCGGCTTCTCAGGCTTGATGTCCGGCTTGTCGCCGCCGTCCATGTACTTGGGATACGTGACGGGGTTCGCCTTGCGGCGGGTCTCGCGCTGGGCCTCGAGCGCGCGCTCGCGCTTCTCGATGTCGCTCTGGAAAACCGGAGCGCCGCCGACCCATTGGGCCTGGGCGTACGCTTGGGTGTGCGTCCCTGCCAGACCGGCGGCGACCGTCAGAACGGCAAGCAAGGACACCAGTGGCCATCTCATGTGTTCGTTCCCCCGCAGCGAATGCGTCGCACTGGCTCTAGGAATTACCTAAAGAAGCGGTGGCGATGGGACAAGGTCTCGGCACGCATCGACGCGCTTCGACAGGCATCAACGCGTCCCGGCGTTGCAAATTTGCACACAGCGACGCGTGACTGGAGCGCGACGGTGCCGATCACGGGTTGTTCTCACCACTTGAGGGTGGGCATGGCGGCGATCGGAGCGTCGGTGCGCGTGGCGAAGATCCCGGCCAGCTCCGCCTCGCTGAACGTGTCGCCCGTGAAGTGGACGCCGGACGCGATCAGGATGGCGCGCAAGCCGGCGGCTGCGGCGCCGGCGATATCCGTGCGCAGACCGTCGCCGATGGCCAGGATGCGCGCCTTGTCGACGGGGCCGCCTCTAAGACGGGAGATCTCCGCGAAGGTCATGTCGTAGACCGGCAGGTGGGGCTTGCCGGCGTAAACGACGTCGCCGCCCATCGCCTCATAGGCTTGCGCCAGGGCGCCGGCACAGTAGACGATGGTACTGCCGCGCTCGACCGTGAGATCGGGGTTGGCGCAGATCATGCGAATGTTGCGCGCGCGCAGGTGCGCGAACAGGTCGCGGTAGTCGTCGGGTGTTTGTGTCACGTCATCGTAAAGCCCGGTGCAGACGACGGCTGTGGCGTCGTCGGCCTGTGCGAAGTTGGCGTCGAGGCCGTCGAACAGGGGGCGGTCGCGCTCAGGGCCCAGATGCAGAATTGGCTGGCGGCCATAGGCCGCGATCAGGGCCCGCGTGGCGTCGCCGGAGGTCACGATCGCGTCCCATGCGGTCTCGGGCACGCCGATCGACTGAAGTTGCTTCATGACGGCGGTGTTGGGGCGGGGGGCATTCGACAGCAAGACGACCGTTCCGCCGGTCTCGCGAAACGTCGAACAGGCTTTGGCTGCATCCAGGAACGGCCTGACGCCATTGTGCATCACGCCCCAAATGTCGACGATCCATGCGTCGGAGGTGGGGGCGAGGTCGCGAATCGTGTCGCGGATCGCGATGGTGGGGGAATGGGGGGCGGGCATGCTCGAGCGGTCCTCGCGTCAACGTGGCGCCCGCTGCGCGGAGGGCGCGACGCTGAGCGTGGGTCCGATCTATAGGCCCGGACCCGGCGGATCAAGGCGGCGCCTTGATCGTCGCGGCCGGCGCCCTTGCCAGCGGGCTCAGGCTGCAGCCGAGGGGCGGGGGGCGAACACCTCGGCCTTGACCGGGCGTGCGCCACCGAATACGTCGCCGCGGCCCAATTGGACACCGCAGTCGACGAGACGTTCCAGCGCCGCGTCATCGGCGATGTCCTCGACGATGACCTCGAAGCCGAGGTCGCCCAGCCAGCGGCAGATGTCCTCGGCGGGCACGACAGCGTCGTCGCCGGTTGGCAAGCCTTCTAGGAAGATCGCTGCGTCGAGCTTGATGAAGGCGACGCCGGCCGTGCGCAGGACTTCGAAATCCATGTCGAGGCTGGTGACGTGGTCGAGGGCAAAGCGGAAGCCCAGATCGCGCATGTCGTCGACCATCTCGAGCTGCGTGCCCGAGAGCATGCGCGCTTCGTCCTGTGCGAGCGTGACGACGAGCTGCTCGGCGAACGCCATGCGGTCGGTATAGATCTCAGCGAAGCGATTGAGGAAATCGTCGTCCTCGAACGTCTCGGTGGCGAGGTTGGTGAAGATCGAGCCGGTCTTGCCGCGCTCGGCGAGGCGGCGCGCGACATCGGCAACGCGGCCGATCTTGGCCAGGTCGAGAAGTGGCAGGATGCCGGTGCCACGCAGACCGTACGGGTCGACGTGCGGGATCGATGGCGTTTCCGGCCTCGTCGCGGAAGCGGGCGGACACCTCGAAGTGGCGCGGTGTCTTCTCTGAAAGGCCGACGATCGGCTCCAGGTACACCTCGATGCCGTCGTTGCGCATGGCGCTGACGAGGGTTCCCAGGCGCGGATCGACCGGGCGCGGCTCGATGGGTGCGGCGTCGTCGAAGGCGGAGTCGGCGTCGAGTTCGTCCTCCGCCTGTCCGAAGGCTGTGCCGGCGAGGCCGGGTTCGACGGCAGGTTCGGCGTGGCCCTGCGCGTTTGCCGGAGCGGCGTTTCGGGCGGGCGCGGCGGTGGCTTCGCGCATGGTGGCGGCAGTTTCGCGCAGCGCGCGGACGGACTGCGAGATGGCGGCCTCGTCCTGGCCGACGGCGGGTGTCGCGGACGTGTCCGGCGATTCGTCCGCTCCGAAAGCGTCCACCCCGAACGGATCGACGTTTTCGGGTTCGGCGGGATTGGTCGGCTTGGTGCTCGTTTGCGGCGTGTCGCGCGAGAGGCGCTCCACGAAACCCTGGATAGCGGCGGCGTCGGCGGCGCGCCCGGCCACCGGCGTGGTGGCGGTTGGTGGTGCAGGCGCGGCGTCGACGAAAGGCTCTGCGGCGTCGCGGTCGAGGTCGGCTTGTCCGCCGCTGGTGAGGGCTGCGGGGGGCTTTGCTGTGTCGGCAACATCCTTGGCGGCCGCCTGCGTTGCATCGGGTGCTGCGCGCGCGGCTGAGGTTCCGCGCGACCACCGGTGCTTGCGGGTCGCCGGTGCGGCTTCCGGTGAATTGGGCTGCGACGGCTGGTTCTGCTCATCGGGCGCAAGAGCGGCTGCTGCGGCGGCGGTTTCGCCGGGCGTCTTGGGCAATCCGGGAGCGGCGTCGGGCATTCCGCGGCGGTAGCGGGCGACCGGCGCGGTCAAGCGATCGAGCGAATGGCGCATGTCGGCGCTCTTTGCCTCGAGCTCGGAAATCTTCTGGCCGCGGACGACGGCAAGATGGCCAAGGCTGCCGGCCATGAAGATGAGAATACCGAACACGCTGCTGAACCAGACCGGCAGGTCGAGCTGCACCTTCAAGGCCGTGCCGAAAGCCAGCGCGACGACCCCGGCGGCGAACAGCACGAAGGCGTGCGTCTTCCACCGGGGCTTGACCGCTTCTTCCTGTGCCGAGGACTGGGGATCCGCCATCCTGTCTTCCTGCCTCTTCGCCTGCCGGGCCGGCCTTTGGGTACCGGCGCCGTCATGCGACACACCGCAAAAGTCGCTGTCTGGACCGCGCGACGACCGCGCGCAGCTGCGACTCACCTGCTGTGAGCTTCAAGGGGTTCGGCAGGCGAGGCAATGGCGTGAGGCGCGGTCTTCACCAGCTTTGTCGCGCGGACGTGCGGTTTGTGGGCGGAGCGCTGCGGAAAGGCCGCGGCTGGTGCGGGCTATGTCGGTCATGTCGGGCAGGGCGGTCAGGCGCCCTCGACGAAGGAGACAAGTCGCGGCAGGCAATGGGCTGCGCAGGTCGTAGCTCTCGACGATGGTCCGGCGCGCGGCCGCGCGCATGTCGCGGAACTTCTCTGGAGCGGCCAGCCCTTCGATCAAGGCGTCGGTCCAACCGTCGACGTCGAAGAAGTCGACCAGGCGGCCGTTGACGCCGTCGGTGATCAGTTCTTCGACCGGGCCGGTGCGCGAGCCGACCACGAATGCGCCCGTGCTCATGGCCTCCAGCATCGACCACGACAGGACGAAGGGATAGGTCAGGTAGGCATGCACGCGGCTCACCTGCATCAGAGAGACGAAATTCGCGTAGGGGACCTGGCCGACAAAATGCACGCGGCTCATGTCGATGCGATCCTTCACCTCCGACAGGAAGATCTGCTTCCAGGTCTGGCCCGCCGGCGGTGCGCCGCCGTAGCTGACCTGATCGGCACCCACGATCACGACGCGGGCGTTGGGGCGGGCGGCGAGGACGCGGGGCAGCGCACGCATGAAGACGTGATAGCCCCGGTAGGGCTCGAGGTTGCGGTTGACGAAGGTGAGAACCTCGTCGCCGGCGCGCAAGTCGATCTTGCGGTTGGCAAGCGAGACCACCGCTTCGGCATTGGGGCGCAGCAGCTCGGTGTCGATGCCGTCGTGGTTGACGAAGATGCGATCGCGGAACCAGTCGGGAAAGGCATCGGCTTGCCAGCGCGTGGGCGCCAGCGCCTTGTCGGCGTTGTGCATGGCGAGCAGTAGCGAGGCCTGCTTGGCGGTCACGCGCATACGCGAGGCAAGGGACTGAGGATAGATGGTCGGATCGAAGCCGCAGTCGAGGCCGTCGGTGTGATAGAAAAACTCCGCGTAGAGGTACATGGTCGCCTTCGGCCAGACCTCTTTCAAGAACAGCGTCTCGCCCCAGCCCAGATGACCGAAAATGAGATCGGGCTCGTAGCCGTCGCGGCGCATTTCCTCGGCCTTGAGTGCAACCTGCTCGCCGCGCAGCGTGGGCACGGCGAACTGGCCAACGAGTGCGCCAAGGCTGTTGGTGTCGTGGGGCGCGCGCACATCGTAGCGGGTGGCGGGAATGGCGATCGGGCGCTTGTTGCCGGCGAAGGTGAGGGTGCGGACGTCGTGGCCGCGCGCGGCCAGCGCCGGGGCCACGTGGACGAACTGCGCCGGGAAGTTCTGGTGGACGAACAGAATGCGCATGCCTGCGCTCTCCTCGGTGCGGCGTCGCGGTCAGGGTCGGTGACGCGTCGACTGTCCGACCGCGTCTGTTGAAGGGCGATTCTCGCGCGCTGTCGACCCGCCGTCAGCGGAAGGCGGTGGCTGCCTGGGAAGCCGGCGCGTCATCTTCGGGGCTGCTGCCGGCCAGAAGCTGGGCGCGACAGAGCTTGGCATAGGCGCCGTCGCGGGCCATCAGCTGCTTGTGCGTGCCAACCTCGAGGATGAGACCATCCTCCATGACGCAGATGAGATCGGCGCTCTGCACGGTCGAGAGGCGGTGGGCGACAACGAGCGTGGTGCGGTTCTTGGTGAAACCGGCGAGCGCGTCCTGGACCAGGCGCTCCGATTCGGTGTCGAGGGCGCTCGTGGCCTCGTCGAGCAGCAGAATGGGGGCATCCTTGAGGATTGCCCGCGCCAACGCCAGGCGCTGACGCTGGCCGCCGGAAAGGCGCGATCCGCGGTCGCCGATCTTCGTCAGGTAGCCTTCGGGCTGGGCCATAATGAAATCGTGGGCGGCAGCTGCCTTGGCGGCTGCGAGCACATCGGCCTCGCTGGCCCCTAGCCGGCCGAGCGCGATGTTGGCGTGGATCGTGTCGTCGAAAAGCGTGACGTCCTGGCTGACGATGGAGATCGCATCGCGCAAGGAGGCGAGCGTGACGTCGCGCAGGTCCTGTCCGTCGATCTCGATCGTGCCCTCGGTGACGTCGTAGAGGCGTGGCACCAGGTTGACGATGGTCGATTTGCCCGAGCCCGAGCGGCCGACGAGCGCGACGGTGTGGCCGCCGGGCACGTCGAGGTTGAAGCGTTGGACGGCCGGCAGCACGGCGCCAGCGTCGTAGTGGAAGGCGACGTCACGAAAGCGCAGGCCGCCCGATGTGATGGCGAGCGGGTGGGCGTCCGGCTTGTCGACGATCCTGCGGTTTCTCATCGAACACTTCGTAGACGCGCTCGACGGAGGCCAGGCCCTCCATGACCTTGGCGGACAGGTTGCCGAGGGCGCGGATGGGCTGCGCAGCCATCAGGAGGGCGCTGACGAAGCCCATGAAATCGCCGATCGAGGTGATGCCGCTGGAAATGCGCCAGGTGGCCAGGGCGATGACACCGGAGACCGCGATGCCGCCGAGGACCTCGAGCATGGGATCGATCCGCGCGCGTGCGCGTACCGCCTTCATCCGCAGCTTGAGGACGTCCTCGAAGCTCTGGTTGACGCGCCCGGCGGTGTAGTCTTCCAGGCGGAAGGTCTTGATGAGCCGCGCGCCGCCGAGGTTCTCGGTCAATAGCGACGTCATGTCACCCAATCCGACCTGCGTCTGCTTGGCGACGCGTCTCAGCCGCTCTGAGATCATGGCCACGGGGAGGGCAGCGATGGGATAGACGACGAGCACGACGAGCGTCATGACCGGGTCGAGATAGATCATCGAGGCGACGAGCGCGATGATCTGGAGCGTGTCGCGAAAGATCGTATTGAAGACGCCCTGTACGGCGCCGTTGATGTAGCCGACGTCGTTCAACAAGCGGGAGACGAGGTGGCCGGAGGTCTCACGGGCGATCCGCGCGTAATCGGCGTGAATGAGGTGGGCGAACGCGCGCGTCTGCATGTCCGTCGTCAGCCGCATGAGAATGCGGGCGATGGATACGGTCTGCATGTAGAGCATCACGCTGCGCAGCGACGTGATGAGGATGATGGCGAGGATGACGTAGGGTAGAAGCGTCGTGTTGCCGTCCTTGAAGGCGTTGAAGGATGCCTGGATGATCAGCGGATAGGCGCCGGTGGCCAGTGCCAGCCCCGCGGTAAACGCGAATGCGCCCAGAAACTGCCAGCGGCGCGGCAGGATCCAGTCATCGACGAAACGGCCGAGCAGGTGGTTCGACCACGTGTCGCGCAGGCGGCGGGGGAGGAGGCCGCGTCTGCCGTCGACTGGTTGTGGTGCTGCTCCATCGTCTGGCCGGGACAACAGTCGTCTCCTCGCTTCAGGCCTAGCGCCAATTGCCCGAACCCGAACGCGGCCCGCGCGGGCTTACGGGACGTCAGCCAGACTTGCGTCCGTTCTGCTCGGGCTCGAGCAGGCGGTGCATGTGAACGATGAAATAGCGCATTTGCGCGTTGTCGACCGTGCGCTGGGCCGCTGCCTTCCATGCCGTATAGGCTTCGGCGTAGTTGGGATAGATGCCGACGATGTCGAGGGCGGACAGATCGCGGAACTCGACGGTGTCGACCGAGGCGAGTTCGCCGCCGAAGACGAGGTGGAGGAGTTGCGTGTTCGGGGGGCGGTCGCCCTTCTTCTCGCTCATGGACATGCTCGCTGGTCTAGCTGAATTGTAAACGTGGCGACAGTGCGTGACTGTGTGCCGGAAGGCTGCGGCCGGGGCAAGTCGCCCGTTCGGCGCACGGGATGCGCCGGTGACAGCTCGTCGCACCGTTTTGCGACAGAGGCAAAGGTGAAATTTACCTTGTATCTTAAGCGCTTCGGAAGCCCTTTCTGGCAGTATGCTGATCCAGGGCCGCTCCCAAGACGGCCCCTCGGGAGTTGACGGATAACAGGCGTCATACCGGGGCAGTTCCGCCAGCTGCTTCGGACCTAAAACGAAGAGCAGAACCGGCCGCAGCTCGCCACTCAGCTGCGGCCGGTGACTGCCGTCAGCGCCATATCGGCGACAAGCCCCAGAAACAGCGCCCAACCGACATGCCGGTTCGACTTGAACCGGTAGAGGCAGCCGGCTGCGTCCTCGGTGTCGAGGGTGGTCGCCTGCCAGGCGAGCTGAAGGCCGATCAAGGCCAGCGCGAGGAAGTAGAGCAGATGGGCGCCGGCGAGCCAGCCGGCGATCGCCCACAGGATCCACGCGCCCGCGTAGAATCCGCCGACCCAATGGGCGCTCGCCTCGCCGAAGCGGATGGCGGTGGACTTCAGGCCGACCATCAGGTCGTCCTCCTTGTCCTGGTGGGCATAGATCGTGTCGTAGCCGATGGTCCACAGGACCGCGCCCGCGTAGAGCGCAACGGGGGCTGGCGCCAACGTGCCCGCGACGGCGGTCCAGCCGACCAGCGCGCCCCACTTGAACGTCAGGCCGAGCACGAGCTGGGGCCAGAACGTGAAGCGCTTCATGAACGGATAGATCGCCACCAGGGCGAGCGAGGCGATGGCGAGCCACACCGTCGACCAGTTGAACTGGAGCAAGACGGCAAGGCCGACGAGGGCGAGTGCTGCGCCGAAGGCCAGGGCCTGGGCGACGCTGACGCGGCCGGAGGGGATGGGCCGGTTGGCGGTACGGGCGACGGCGGCGTCGTAATCGCGGTCGACGATGTCGTTCCAGGTGCAGCCGGCCCCGCGCATGACGAAGGCGCCCACCAGGAAAAGGGCGAGATACCAGGGGTTTGGGTAGGCGGCGCCGTTCGTCATCTCGGCCAGCGCCTGGGACCACCAGCAGGGGAAGAGCAGGAGCCACGCGCCGATCGGACGGTCGAAGCGGGCGAGGTGGAGATATGGCACGACCGGTGCCGGCGCCCAGCGGTCGACCCAGTTGCCCGGCGGAGCGTCGGGCAGCGTGACGGGATCGGACGGGGCGGCAGGATCGGACATGGACCTTAAGGGCTGACCGGTGGGGTGCGGTGGCATCCCTAGACGGCATCGGATCGGGAGGGAAGGCCGAAGCGACCGGCGCGACTGTAAGGGCGCCGGGGGGACCACGGTCGGAAAGGGTGCTCGCGTGGCTGCGGGCGAGGCTGGCGGCGGATGGGCGCGGCGGCTAAACACTCGCCTGGATAGATCGGCCCCAAGGCCGTGCTGGTCCGTCGCGCCATGTGGTGGGCGGCGGGGCGGGCGGACGCGGGCACAGAGGGGACGGGTTGGCATGCCGCTCCACGATTTCACTTCGCAGCGCCTGTTCCTCGACGCCAATCTGGCGACGGGCGCGCGGATCGACGCCACGCCCGAGCAGGCGAATTATCTCGTCAACGTGCTGCGCATGAAGCCCGGTCAGGGGCTGCTCGTCTTCAATGGCCGCAGCGGTGAGTGGCAGGCCGAGATTGCGGAGGCGCTCAAGCGACGCGTCGTCCTGGCGATCGGGGCGCAGACCCGTCCACAGGCGGGCGGCCCGGACATCGACTACGTGTTTGCGCCGCTGAAGCGTGCGCGGCTCGACTACATGGTGCAAAAGGCCGTGGAGATGGGCGTGGCCCGCCTGGTGCCGGTGCTGACCCGGCACACTGTCGCAGAGCGGGTGAACTTGGAGCGGTTGCGCGCCAATGCGATCGAGGCGGCCGAGCAGTGCGGCATCCTGCGCATCCCAGAGATTTCGGAGCCGGCGAAGCTTCCCGCGGTTCTGGCGGGTTGGGATGGCGCGCGCCGGCTGATCGTGTGTGACGAGGCTGCACCCGTAAGTGATACGCTGGCCGCGCTTCAGGCCGTCCCGCCGGGGCCTGTCGGCGTGCTGATCGGGCCTGAGGGCGGTTTCAGCGCCGACGAACGCCGCCTCCTGCAGTCCAAGCCGTACGTCGTGACGGTTTCGCTGGGCCCGCGCATCCTGCGTGCCGATACCGCGGCCATCGCCGCACTGGCGCTCGTCAACGCGGTGCTGGGGGACTGGGGCGGGCCGTGATCGCCGTAAGGGGCGCGCGCCTGCCTGGGCGGGAAGGGGCGCGTTCGCGATGGCATCGCCGGGGCCGGGCGATGTCAGGCGAGCGCTCTCACGCCGTCCCAGACGAGTTTCAAGGAGACGATGAAGAGCGCGGCATAGCTCAACTTGTAGAAGGGCTCGGATGGGATGCGCCGGACGAGCCAGAGGCCGATGAAGACCGAGGCGACCGCGAGCGGCATCAGGACGAAGCTGGTGGTCAGGTTGGCGATACCGAGCTGGCCGAGCAGGTAGTAGGGGACGACCTTCATCACATTCATGCAGGTCAGGATGGAGATCGCGGTCGCCGCGTAGATGGCGGGCGCTAGGCGCTGGGGCATGAGATAGACGGCGAGCGGGGGGCCGGCGGCCTGCGTGATAAAGCTCGCGTAGGCGGAAAGCCCGCCCCAGAACAGGCCCAGCGGCCAGCTCGGCCCCGGCGGTGTGTCCGGCATGGGGCGCAGCTTCAGCCAGTAGTCGAGGGCGAACAGCGTGCCGAGAAGACCGACCATGATGCGCACCCAGTCCTCGGGGATCATAGCCGCCGTCGCCCAGCCGAGGCCGCTGCCCAGCAGGGCCGCGACGAACAGGATCTTGAAATTCAACGGGTGCTTGGTGCGCCAATAGTTGGCGACGCCGACCAGATCGGACACCAGCAGCAGCGGCAGCATGATGCCGACCGCCTGGACGGGCGAAATGACCAGCGACAGGATCGGCACGCCCAGCATGCCGGCGCCGGACACGAAGCCGCTTTTGGAAAAGCCGGTCAGCAGCAGGGCCGGCACGGCGGCCACGTAGAACCACGGATCGGTGATCATGAGAGCCGGTTTGGAGGCGGGGCAGGTGTTGCGTCAAGATGACCGGGATGCGTCCCGGCGGCAATCTCGCGTCGTGCGGTGGAGGTATGCGAGCCCTACCTTGCCGGCAGATCAGACGCACGGCGTATTGCGGTGCGGCGGCGGGGGTGCTGAATAGTCCGACAGCATGCAACGCCGTGAAGAACGAGCGGGAGGATCTGCGATGACTGCCCCGACGCCCCTGGCCAAGAGCCGCTATCACGAGGTCTATGCAGCTTGGAAAGCGGATCCGGAGGGGTTCTGGGCAGAGGCGGCCCGCGACATCGTCTGGTACAAGACCTGGGACAAGGTGTTCGACCCGTATTCCGGGGTCTACGGGCGCTGGTTCGCCGGGGCGGAGTGCAACACTTGCTACAATTGTCTCGACCGTCACGTTGAGGCGGGACGTGGCGGCCAGAAGGCGCTGATCTACGACAGCCCGATCACCAAGTCTGGGAAATCCTATACCTACGGCGAAATGCTCGATGAGGTGGCGACGCTGGCGGGCGTGCTCGTCGATATGGGCGTCAAGAAGGGCGACCGGGTCATCCTTTACATGCCGATGGTGCCCGAGGCGGTGATGGCGATGCTTGCGTGCGCGCGCATCGGAGCCGTTCATTCGGTGGTGTTCGGCGGGTTTGCCGCTGCGGAGCTTGCCACCCGCATCAACGATGCCAAGCCGGTGGCGATCCTGGCGGCGTCGTGCGGCATCGAGCCGGGCCGCGTCGTAGCCTACAAGCCGCTGCTCGACCGCGCGATCGAGATCTCCGAGCACAAGCCGGCCGCGTGCTTGGTGCTGCAGCGTGCGCAGTCGGAGGCGGGCTTGATCGCGGGCCGCGATCTCGACTGGGCAGCCACCATCGCGGATGCCAAGGCGCGCGGGCGCAAGGCGGGGTGCGTGGCGGTCGCGGCGACCGATCCGCTCTACATCCTCTATACCTCCGGCACCACCGGGCAGCCCAAGGGCGTGGTGCGCGACAACGGCGGGCACATGGTCGCGCTGAAGTGGTCCATGAAGAACCACTACGGAATCGAGCCGGGCGAGGCGTTCTGGGCGGCCTCAGACGTGGGCTGGGTGGTCGGCCACTCCTACATCACCTATGCGCCGCTGCTGCACGGGGCGACGACGATCGTCTACGAAGGCAAGCCGGTCGGCACGCCGGATGCGGGCGCGTTCTGGCGCGTGATCGCGGACCACAAGGTGGTGGCGCTGTTCACCGCGCCGACGGCGTTCCGCGCCATCCGCGGGGCCGATCCTGAGGGCAAGCTCATCCGTGACTACGATCTCAGCGCCTTCCGCACGCTGTTCCTGGCGGGCGAGCGGGCGGACCCGGAGACCGTCAAGTGGGCCGAGCAGTTGCTCGCGGTTCCCGTCGTCGATCACTGGTGGCAGACGGAGACGGGCTGGCCGATCGCGGGCAATCCTGTCGGGCTCGGGATGCTGCCGGTCAGATACGGTTCCCCGACGGTGGCGATGCCGGGCTACGATCTGCAGGTGCTCGATGCGGCGGGCAAGCCTGTGCCAGCAGGAGAGACGGGGACGCTCGCGATCAAGCTGCCGCTGCCGCCGTCGTGCCTGCCGACCTTGTGGAATGCCGACGAGCGCTTCCGCAAGAGCTACATCTCCGACTTTGCGGGCTACTATTCGACGGCGGATGCGGGCGTTATCGACGCGGACGGCTACGTCTATGTGATGGCACGCACCGACGACGTCATCAATGTGGCAGGCCACCGTCTGTCGACGGGGCAGATGGAGGACGTGGTTGCGCGCCACGCGGACGTGGCAGAGTGTGCCGTCGTCGGCGTCGCCGACCAGATGAAGGGACAGATCCCGGCGGGCTTCATCGTTTTGAAGTCGGGTGTCAACCGCGAGGCCAAGGAGATCGAGGCCGAGGTTGTCAATCTCGTGCGCGAGGAAATCGGGCCGGTCGCCGCGTTCAAGTCGGTGATGGCTGTGAAGCGCCTGCCGAAGACGCGCTCGGGCAAGATTCTGCGGGCGACGATGCGTCAGATTGCCGACGGCGAGGCCTTCAAGGCGCCTGCAACGATCGACGATCCGGCTATCCTGGACGAGATCTCGGCGGTTCTGAAGAGCCGGGGGATGGCCGCCGGTAACGCGCCGAAGAGTTGAGGCAGGGGGGCGCGGCGCGGCGTCACTGCAACTTCTCGATGCGGCGGCTGATGGCGAGGGCGTAGTAGTAGACGCGCCGATCATCGCGCGTCCATTGCGAGCGATCTGGCTTCTCGGTCAGGAGGATCGAGCCGGCGGCAAGAGCGTTCGCGCGCCGGGTCCAAAGGCTGGTGGCTTCGGTGGTCGTGGTTTGGCGCAGTCTCGCCATGGCTGCCTCCCCGTATCGAGACGTTCCCTTTTTCGATCAACGGTGAGCAGCGTCTCTTTCGGCCGATCTTGGGACGACGCTAGCGTGGCGGGTAATCGGTCACCACCCCTTGATTTCCAAAAAGATAGTTTCTCGAATGCAGATCAGACGTGAACGTATTTGTCACAAACGCTTGCGGCGATGCTTGGTAGGCGTTGCGGCTATAGCGGCCGTTGCCAATCGGCGACATGGGCGGCGACATGGGCGGCGCGCCCTGTGTGGCGTGGTGTCGGTGTGGCCACGGGTAATCGGCCGGGCGATGCCTTGCGGCCACACGGCAGGGGAGGAGGGACACGCGGTCCCTTTTTCGCCCCGTTCGGGTCCGATAGCCTGCGGCCGAATGAGATCAGGACCATCCTATGGGTAGCCACGTGCCGCAGCCCGAGCTTTGCATCGTCTTCGGTGCGTCAGGTGCTGGCGACGACGACGCGCGCCGGCTCGCGGCGGCGCTGGATGCCGTGGCCGCGTCGTGCGTCATCGTGGCGGGCGGGGATGGGCACTCGGCGCCGTCGGCCGGCGTGGCGCAGCCGCTCGTTGCCTTGGCGCAGGCGCGCGGGATCGCCGCGCTGATCTGGCAGGATGCGGGCGTGGCGCGCACGATCAAGGCCGATGGCGTGCATCTGCCGTGGTCGCGGACGCTCGTCGCCGACCTGGGGACGGCGCGCGAGATCCTGGATTCACGCGCGATCGTGGGGGCGGACGCCGGGCGCTCGCGGCACGAGGCGATGGCGCTGGGCGAGGCGGGGGCGAGCTACGTCGGTTTTGGCGCGCCGCCCGATTTGAATGACCGGGCGGCAGCGGTCGAGCGGCGCACGGAACTGTTGTCGTGGTGGGCGGAGATCTTCGAAGTGCCGTGCGTGGCGTTCGATGTGGATGATGCCGAAGCGGCGGCGGAACTGGCCGCGGCCGGCGCCGATTTTCTGGCCATGACCGTCGCGGAAGACACCGACCTGGACCGGCTGCGGGCGGTCAGTTCTGTGTTGGCGGGGCGCGAGGGCGATGCGTGATGGCGGGCGGAGCACGGTGGCACATGGCTGCGATGGGCGCCGGTCGACGGCGCTGGCGGCTTGCCGCGCGCGCGGCACTGGCGGTGGTCCTGGCGTTTGCGGCATATGGGCATCACGGGGCCTGGGCGGAAACGAGTTCCTGGGTGACGCGGGCGGAGCAGGAGGGCGCGCGCGCTGAGCCGCCCAAGCCTGCGGCGCAACCGGCGCCCAAGGCCGGCGGGCGCACGCGCACCAGCCGGCAGCCAGCGGGAAGCGCGGCGCGTGCGGTGGAGAAGGCGCAGCGGCTGGCGCCGAAGGCGCAGGCTGACGGCGGCGGCGGCGACAGCATGGCGACGACGGTGCCGACGGTCGGCGACGACGCGGCCTACATCGCCTACGACCAGGGGCAGTACCTGACCGCGCTCACGTTAGCGCAGGAGGCGGCGAGCAAGGGCGATCCGCAAGCCCATACGCTGATCGGGCGCATCAACGCGGAAGGCTTCGGTATCCCGCGGGACTTCGACGCGGCGGCCAAATGGTATCAGCGGGCAGCCGAACTGGGCGATGTCGAGGCGATGTTCGCGCTGGCGGTGCTCTATGCGGACGGCAAAGGCGTGGCCAAGGATCGGGTGAAGGCGGGCCAGTATTTTGAGCAGGCTGCGCGCAAGGGACATGCGGCTGCGAACTACAACCTCGGCCTGCTGTTCCTGCGGGGCGACGGCAAGCCGGAGAACCCGATCCGGGCGATGCAGCACTTGCGCTTTGCCGCCGAGAAGGGGCTCACGGCGGCGCAATACGACCTGGGGGCGATGTATCAGAAGGGGGCGGGCTCGCCGCCGCTGATCATCCAGCCCGACGCGCTCGAGGCGGCAAAGTGGATCGGGGCGGCGGCACGGGCGGGCATGCCCGAAGCCCAGTTCGAGTATGCGGTGATGCTGCTGCGGGGCCAGGGGCTCGCGCGCGACCGGGAACTCGCCATACCGTATCTGAGGGCGGCGGCGGGGCGGGATATCGCGGGCGCCCAGAACCGGCTGGCGCATCTGCATGCGCTGGGCACGGGGGTGGAGAAGAACCTCGTGGAAGCAGCCAAATGGCGGCTGCTGGCGCGCGACCAGGGCATCCTCGATCCCGATCTCGACAAGCTGATCGCGCGATTGTCCCGCAGCGACAGGCTGAGCGCGGAGAAGGCTGCCTTCAACTGGCGCCAGCGCGAGTTCGCGGTGGAGTGAGGCCGCATCGGGACGGCTCAGCCGGGGGCGTGAGGACGCAGGCGCGCAGGCTTGTTCCCGGCGCGCGCTTGCGGCAGTGTTCTTGGCCAATCCATTCGATTTCAAGGAGCCCGCGATCATGGCCAACAGTCCTCTCGTCTCGACCGAATGGCTCGAGGCGCACCTTGACGACCCTAAGGTCCGCATTCTGGAGGTGTGCTCGCTGACGAGCGACGAGAAGTACCGCGCCGGCCATATCCCGGGAGCGTCCTGGGTGTTCTGGAAGGCGGCCTGCTGGCACGCCAGCGACCGGGAGTTCGTGACGCCCGAAGCGATGGCGAAATTGTTCGCGGAATTGGGCATCGGGCCCGACACCACGCTCGTCCTGTACGGCGATCCCGTCCAGTACGGCACCTACGGCTACTGGGCGTTCAGCATGGCGGGGCACAAGGACCTGCGCGTCCTCGACGGGGGGCGGACGAAGTGGACCGCCGAGAAGCGGCCGATGTCGACGGAGGTGCCCAAGCCGACGGCCGTTGCCTATCCGCCGCCGGCAGCCAACAAGGAGACGCGGGTCGGCCGGCGCAACGTCCTGAACCAACTCGGCAAGCCGGGTCGGGTGCTGATCGATGTGCGCTCGCCGGAGGAGTACACCGGCAAGCGTGTAATCGAGTATTCGGCCGCGTTCGATCACGGCGCGGAGCGGACCGGGCGAATCCCCGGCGCCAAGCACCTCTATTACAAGGACGTGATCAACGCCGACGACAGTTACAAGTCGGCCGACGTGATCCGTGCGCGCATGGCCGAGCTCGGCCTGACGCCGGAGGATGCGCCGGAGATCGTGTGCTACTGCCGGCTGAGCCACCGGGCCACGCTGGTGTGGACCGCGTTGACCCACGTTGCGGGCTTCAAGGGCGTCAAGATCTACGACGGCTCGTGGACGGAGTGGGGCTCGATCGTGGGATACCCGATCGAAAAATGAGCGCCGGGCAGGGTGGCATGCGGTGAGCGCGAAGGCGGAGCTGGGCCAGGTGGCGATCTGGGCGGACGCGCTGTCGGAAACGGAGGCGGCGCGCGCGCTTAAGGGGCTCAGCGAGCGCCGCTACGACGCCGGCGCCTACGTCTTCCATCGCGACGACCGGCTCGATTATTGGACCGGCGTCGTGACCGGTCTCGTCAAGCTTGGCGCCATCTCGGTGCACGGCAAGGAGATCAGTTTCGCCGGCGTCGGTGCAGGCGGCTGGTTCGGGGAAGGCTCGATCCTCAAGAACGAGGCGCGCAAGTACGATTGTGTGGCGTTGCGCGAAACGCGACTGGCGCTCCTCAACCGGGCCTGTTTCGACTGGCTGTGCGAGAACAGCGTCGGCTTCAACCGCTTTCTCGTGCGCCAGCTCAACGAGCGCATGGGGCAGTTCATCGCCATGATCGAGCACGACCGCATTCACGATCCGGCCGCGCGCGTTGCCCGCAACATTGCGTGGCTGCTCAATCCGGTGCTCTATCCCAACACGCAGGCGCGGATTGCGATCACGCAAGAAGAAGTGGGCATGCTGGCGGGCGTGTCGCGGCAGAGCGCCAACCGCAGCCTGTCGCAGCTGGCGGACGCGGGGCTGATCGTTTTGGAGCGGGGCGGGCTGTTGGTGCTCGATGCGCAGGCGCTGTCGCGCTACGAGGGCTGAGCGGGGCGGTGCAACGCGTGCGGGGGCGGCCAGGAAACGGGGCTGGCAGGCTGCTTCGGCGGTGGCGGACCCGACGGCTTTGCTGCAGCAAAGCACGATAGCGGATGCGGCCTAAACTTTAAGTCTAGCAGACATTTCCGCCCGTGTCTGTCAAAGATCGGGCTGTAGAGGATTGCCGTCCGCGCTTAACTGACGGTGCGGCCGGGCCAGCCGGCTGCCAACGACAAGCCGAAGGGTACCGCCGCGTGCACTGCAGCATCGCTCGTGTGAGCCGGTGCAGGCCCGCAGGGCGAGATGCCCCGTGATGTGATGGGAGGCGTACAATTTGACCGCGCAAGCTGCGTCGTCGGTGGCGCGTACTGACACCGTTCCCAAGCTTATGCTGCGCAATGCCGAGCGTTATAGCGCGCTGCCGGCGATGCGGGAGAAGGACCTCGGCATCTGGCAAACGTGGACGTGGAAGGACGTCGCCGAGGAGGTGCGCGCGTTCTCGGTCGGGTTGAAGGAGCTCGGGCTTGCCCGCGGCGACACGGTCGCGATCATCGGGGACAATCGCCCGCGGCTTTATTGGACGTTCACGGCGGCGCAGTGCCTGGGCGCCGTGCCTGTGCCGATCTACCAGGACTCGGTGGCCGACGAGATGGCCTTCGTGCTCGGCCACGCAGAGGTGAAGATCGCGGTGGTGGAGAACCAGGAGCAGGTCGACAAACTGTTGTCGATCGCAGAGCGCGTGCCGACGCTCAAGACGATCATCTACGACGACGGCAGGGGACTGCAGAAATACGACCAGGGGCATCTGCATGCCTACGAGGCGGTGCAGGCGCTGGGACGGAAGGTGCTGGCCGATGTGCCGGACGCGCTGACGCGGTGGCTCGCTGAGATCGAGGCCGGCAAGGGCAGCGACGTGAGCGTGATCCTCTATACGTCGGGGACCACGGGCCAGCCCAAGGGCGTGATGCTGACGCACGACAACATCGTCGTGTCGGGGGCCAACGGAAACACGTTCGACCACTTCACCACCGACGACACGATGATCGCCTATCTGCCGATGGCGTGGGTGGGCGACCACATCTTCTCCTACGGACAGTCGTTCGCAGGCGCGCTGTGCGTGGCGTGTCCGGAGAGCCCGGAAACGGCGATCGAGGACCGGCGCGAGATCGGGCCGAGCTATTTCTTCGCGCCGCCGCGCGTGTTCGAGAACATGCTGACCCAGATCATGGTGCGCATGGAGGATGCCGGGCGCATCAAGAAGGGCATGTTCGACTATTTTCTCGGCGTGGCGCGGCGTTGCGGCGAGAAGATCCTGAACGGCGAGAGTGTCGGGTTCGGCGATCGCGTGCTCTACAAGCTCGGCGACGTTCTCGTTTACGGGCCGCTGCGCAATCGGATGGGGTTTTCCAAGTTGCGCGTCGCCTATACGGCGGGCGAGGCGATCGGGCCGGAGCTGTTCCGCTTCTATCGGGCGCTCGGCATCAACCTGAAGCAGCTCTACGGGCAGACCGAGGCGAGCGTCTACATCACGCTCCAGCCGGACGGCGAGGTGTTCCCGGAGACGGTCGGCAAGCCCGGCCCGGGTGTCGAGATCAAAATCGACGATTCGGGCGAGGTGCTGTTCAAGAGCCCGGGCGTGTTTCTTGCCTACTACAAGAACCCGGACGCGACCACGGCGACCAAGACGGCGGACGGCTGGGTGCATACCGGCGACGCGGGCTTCATCGACAACCGCGGCCATCTGCGCATCATCGATCGGGCCAAGGACGTCGGGCAGCTGCGCGACGGTTCGCTGTTTGCGCCGAAGTATCTCGAGAACAAGCTGAAGTTCTATCCCGAGATCAAGGAAGTGGTGACGTTCGGCCAGGGGCGGGACTACGTCACGGCCTTTATCAACATCGATCCGGTGTCGGTTGGCTCGTGGGCGGAGCGCAACAACGTCATCTATGCGAGCTACCAGGAGCTGGCCGCTCATCCCGATGTCTACAAGATGATCGAGCGGCGCGTCGACGAGGCGAACGCACAGCTGGCCGTGGAGCCGCGCATGGGCGGCGCGCAGATCCGCCGCTTTCTGGTGCTGCACAAGGAGCTCGATGCCGACGACGGCGAGCTGACGCGGACGATGAAGGTGCGGCGCGCGCTGATCCTGGACCGCTACGCGCCATTGATCGCGGCCCTGTACGACGGATCGCAGACGGCAGCGATTTCGGTGGAAGTGACGTTCGAGGACGGCCGCAAGGGCATCATCGAGGGTGATATGCGCATCGTCGAAATGACGCCACATCCCGTGAGCGCCGAGCCGATCAGGGAGGCCGCAGAATGAGCGCGGAGGTGAGCGCACGCATGTCCGCTGAAGGTGCCGGGACCCGCGAGGCGTTGTCGGGTGCGTTAGAGCGCTCGGGCATCGCGCCGGGCGGCGTGCTGCTGGCGGTCGACGACGTCTCGTTGTCATTCGGCGGCGTGCGCGCCATCAACGGTGTGACGTTCGACATAAGGAAGGGCGAGATCCGCGCCATCATCGGCCCCAACGGCGCGGGCAAGACGTCGATGCTCAACGTCATCAACGGCTTTTATCATCCCCAGGTCGGTACGGTGACCTACAAGGGCATGAAGCGCGATGCGATGCGGCCCTACATCGCGGCGAGCCAGGGCATCGCGCGCACGTTCCAGAACGTGGCGTTGTTCAAGGGCATGTCCACGCTCGACAACATCATGACAGGCCGCACGCTGAAGATGAAGCGCGGTTTCCTGGAGCAGGCGCTCTATTGGGGCCGGGGGCGGCGCGAGGAGACGGAGCATCGCGAGATCGTCGAGCGCATCATCGATTTCCTCGAGATCCAGGCGATCCGCAAGACGCCGGTCGGCAAGCTGCCGTACGGCCTGCAAAAACGCGTGGAGCTCGGCCGTGCGCTTGCCATGGAGCCGGAGCTGTTGCTGCTCGACGAGCCGATGGCGGGCATGAACCTGGAAGAGAAGCAGGACATGAGCCGCTTCGTCATCGACGTCAACGAGCAGCTCGGCACGACGATCGCGCTGATCGAGCACGACATGGGCGTGGTGATGGACCTGTCCGACCGGGTCGTGGTGCTGGACTATGGCCAGAAGATCGCGGACGGGACGCCGGACGAGGTGCAGGCGAACCAGGCCGTGATCGACGCCTATCTGGGCGTAGCGCATTGAATGGAGAAGCGATCCCGGCTGTGTGTGCGTTGCGCGCAGCGTCGGCGTCCAAGGAGTGAAACGTGGGTGCTTTTCTCGAGGTGCTGATCGGCGGCCTGCTGGCGGGCGTGCTGTACTCGCTCGTCGCGCTGGGCGTGGTGCTGATCTTCAAGGCCTCCGGCGTTTTCAACTTCGCGCAGGGCGTGATGGTGCTGCTGGCCGGTTTGGCGCTGGTGCGTGCGCTGGATCTGCTGGTCGAGCAGGGGCTGCCGTTCTGGGCCGCGGTGATCGTCGCGCTGCTGTTTGCTGGCGTCGTCATGGCGATCAGCGCGTGGCTGATCGAGCGCTACGTGCTCGGACCGCTGGTCAATCAGGACGGTCTCATCCTGTTCATGGCGACGATCGGGGCGACCTTCATCCTGGAGGGCGCCGCGCAGATGATCTTCGGCTCCGACGTCTATCCGCTGAAGCTTTACCCGACGGATGCTTGGTTTCTGTTTGAGAACATGTTTCCAGGCGGCATCCTGGTCAACAAGCTCGACGTGTGGGGCGGGCTGATCGCGGGCGTGCTGGTGGCGGGGCTGGCGCTGTTCTTCCAGTTTACCAAGACCGGGCGCGCGCTGCGCGCGGTGGCCGACGATCATGCCGCCGCGCAGTCGGTCGGCATCCCGATCTCGTGGATCTGGTTCGTCGTGTGGCTGGTCGCGGGGCTCGTTGCGCTAGTGGCGGCGACCGTGTGGGGCACCAAGCTCGGGGTGCAGTTCTCGATTATCTTCCTCGCGCTGAAGGCACTGCCGGTGCTCATCATCGGCGGCTTCACGTCGGTGCCCGGCGCGATCGTGGGCGGGCTGATCGTGGGCGCGGGCGAGAAGCTCGCGGAGATCTATCTCGGTCCCTTCGTCGGCGGCGGCATCGAGTACTGGTTCGCGTACGTCTTGGCGCTGGCGGTGCTGCTGGTCAGGCCGCAAGGTCTGTTCGGCGAGCGCATCATCGAGCGGATTTGATCGGGTAAGGGTTGCTGAAATGCTCTATCGCGAAGCGGGACAATTCAAGACCAGCTACGCCCGGGACATGGCCATCTTCCCGATTCTGCAGGATCGGATCGGGATCGGCATCGTGCTGGCGATCGCCTTCCTCGGTGTGCCGCTGTTGGCGATGCTTGGGGTCGGTCCATTCGGTCAGGATTATATCTTCAAGGCGATCCTCATTCCGATGCTGATCCTGTCGCTGGCCGCGATCGGGCTCAACGTGCTGACGGGCTACTGCGGGCAGATCTCGCTGGGCTCGGGTGCGTTCATGGCGATCGGCGCCTACTCGGCCTACAAGTTCGGCACCGGCATCTCCGAGATCGGGCTGCCGCCGCTGCCGGTGCTGCCGTCTGTGCTGCTCGGCGGCCTGATGTCGGCTATCGTTGGCATCCTGTTCGGCATCCCGTCGCTGCGCATCAAGGGCCTTTATCTGGCGGTTGCAACGCTGGCGGCGCAGTTCTTCTTCGACTGGGTGTTCCTGCGCGTGAAGTGGTTCACGAACTACGCGCCGTCGGGATCGGTGACGGCGCCGCCGCTGGAATTCTTCGGCTGGCGCGTCGACGATCCGGTGGAGCGCTACCTGGTTGCGCTCGCGTTCGTGGCGTTCTTCGCGCTGATGACGAAGAACCTCGTGCGCTCCAACGTCGGGCGTCAGTGGATGGCGATCCGCGATATGGATATCGCGGCGGAAATCATGGGTATCCGACCGCTCTATGCCAAGCTTTCGGCGTTCGCCTATTCGTCGTTCCTGACCGGGGTGGCAGGCGCTCTCTATGCGTTCATCCACCTGGGCTCCTGGGAGCCGCTGGCGTTCTCCATCGACACCTCGTTCCAGCTTCTGTTCATGGTCATCATCGGCGGGCTCGGCTCGATCCTGGGCTCGTTCCTGGGGGCGGCGTTCATCCTCAACCTGCCGATCGTGCTGGACCAGATGCCGTTTGCCATGGGTGTGGCGTTCGCGATCGGGTTCGTCGTGCTAGCCGCGCTGCTGCTTGCGGGCAAGCTTGCCGCCGACAAGGCGATCTGGGTGCGGCTGGCGCTGGCGGCGCTGTGCCTGGGTGGTCTTTACTGGACGTACCTGCACTTTTTCACCGGCAAGATCTCGGTCGAGACGGTCTCGCATCTGACCTTCATCATCACGGGATCGCTGATCTGTTACCTGTTGATCGTGGAGCCGCACGGGTTCGCACGCCTATGGCAACTGGCGAAAGAGAAGCTCAGGCTTTGGCCTTTCCCGTACTGAGCGTACGCGGAGATGCGCGCGTCCCGCAGGGCAGAGCGGCGGGAGGCGACACACATAACGAGGCTCGCAGTCCTGGCGTTCGCCCAACCCCGGGGTGGCGCCCAACGATGGAGGAGTAGTGATGAGAAAAGCAATTCTGGGACTGACGCTCGCCGGGCTCGTAGGCGGTCTTGCAAGTGCGCCTGCGCTGGCAGAAGGTGAGCAATTCCTGCCTTCGCTTGTCTATCGCACGGGTCCTTATGCACCCAACGGCGTGCCCTTCGCCAACGGCGTCGCCGACTACTGGACGATGCTGAACGAGCGCGACGGCGGCATCAACGGCGTAAAGATCAAGTTCGAGGAGTGCGAGACCGGCTACAACACCGCCAAGGGCGTGGAGTGCTACGAGCGCCTCAAGGGCCAGGGTACGACGGGGGCGGGCTACTTCTCGCCGCTGTCGACGGGCATTACATTCGCGCTCACCGATAAGGTGCCGGGCGACAAGATCCCGTTGCTGACGATGGGCTACGGGCGCTCCGACAGCCGCGACGGTTCGGTGTTCATGTGGAACTTCATCGCGCTCGGCACCTATTGGGACGGCGCGGACGTTGCCATCCAGCACATCGCCAAGGAACTGGGCGGCATGGACAAGCTGAAGGGCAAGAAGATCGCCCTGATGTATCATGACAGCCCCTATGGCAAGGAGCCGATCCCGGCGCTGCAGGTTCGCGCCAAGATGCATGGGTTCGAGGCGATGCTGGTGCCGGTGACGCATCCCGGTGTCGAGCAGAAGTCGCAGTGGCTGCAGATCCGCCAGAACCGTCCCGACTATGTGCTGCTGTGGGGCTGGGGCGTGATGAACTCCACGGCGGTGAAAGAGGCTGCCGCCGTTGCCTATCCGCGCGACAAGATAATCGGCGTGTGGTGGTCGGGCGCGGAGCCCGACGTGACGCCGGCAGGCGATCAGGCCAAGGGCTACAAGGCGCTGATGCTTCAGCATCCCGCCGGCAAGTTCAAGGTGCATGCGGACGTCGAGAAACTTGTCGTCAGCAAGGGCAAGTCGCAGGCGAAGCCGGAGGAAGTCGGCCAGGTGCTGTACAACCGCGGCCTCGTCAACTCGATGCTCGGCACCGAGGCGATCCGCACGGCGATGAAGAAGTTCGGCAACAAGCCGCTCACGGGCGAGCAGGTGCGCTGGGGCTTTGAGAACCTGTCGCTGGACGAGGCGCGCATCAAGGAGCTCGGCTTCGAGGGCATGCTGAAGGCGCCGATCAAGATGTCCTGCCAGGATCATGCCGGCGCCAATTCCTATCGCGTGCAGCAGTGGGACGGCGCGAACTGGAAGGTGATCTCCGACTGGTACCAGGCCGATCAGAAGGTGCTCTCGCCGCTGGTCAAGGACGTGGCCGCCAAGTACGCGGCGGAAAAGAAGATCACGCCGCGCGACTGCTCCAAGGAAGGGTGAGGACAGACACCGACCGCGGCGGGAGGCCATCGGCCTCCCGCCGCTTGCACTGAATTCGAGGCTCAGACCACCATGACCGTCGCCACCACGACCGCTGCCACCGTGCCTGCTCCGGACGCCGAAACGGCGACGCCGATCCTGTCGGTGAACAACATCGAGGTGATCTACGATCACGTCATCTTAGTGCTGAAAGGCGTCTCGCTCACCGTTCCCGAGCGCGGCATCGTGGCGTTGCTCGGCGCCAACGGAGCGGGCAAGTCGACGACGCTGAAATCGATCTCCAATCTCATCCGCGCGGAACGGGGCGATGTCACCAAGGGCTCGATCGAGTTCGAGGGCAAGCGTGTCGACGGGTTGACGCCGAGCGAACTCGTCAAGCGCGGGTGCATCCAGGTGATGGAAGGCCGCCACTGCTTCGGCCACCTGACGATCGAGGAAAACCTCTTGACGGGCGCGTTCACGCGTCGCGACGGCAACGCCGCGGTCAAGGCCGACCTGGAAAAGGTCTACGCCTACTTCCAGCGTTTGAAGGAGCGGCGCAACAGCCAGGCGGGATACACGTCGGGCGGCGAACAGCAGATGTGCGCGATCGGGCGCGCGTTGATGAGCCGGCCGAAGATGATCCTGCTGGACGAGCCGTCGATGGGACTTGCGCCGCAGATCGTGGAAGAGATCTTCGAAATCGTGAAGGACCTAAATGTCAAGGAGGGGGTGAGCTTCCTGCTGGCGGAGCAGAACACGAACGTGGCGCTGCGCTATGCCACCTACGGCTACATCCTGGAGAATGGGCGCGTCGTCATGGACGGCACCGCCAAGGACCTACGCGAGAACGAGGACGTCAAGGAATTCTATCTCGGCGTCGGCGGTGGCGACAGAAAGAGCTTCCGTGACGTCAAGAGCTACAAGCGGCGCAAGCGCTGGCTGGCGTGAGGTTTGCGCAGGGGGCTTACCGGGTGATCGGGTCAGGCACCGCGCGCGGCGAGCGTGCGGCCGTTCAGACGCCTTTGCGGTCGACGAGCCGGCGTCAGCGGCGCGATGTCGCGCTGAACGTGGCCGATCAGGCGGTGACAATTCGCAATCAACCCCATCGTCCAATCGCCAATTGACCGCACCGACGCGGACGCACTACACCCCCGCCTTGTCATCAAAAGCGCCGAGCCGGCTCGAGGTCTCATGACGTCCGACCATTTCGATCAACTGGAGACACGCGACCCCGAGGCGCGTGAGGTTGCGCAGTTCAATCTGCTGCCCTCGCTGTTGCGACGGGTGAAGGATCAGGCGGAGGGCTGGCGGCGGCATCTGGCGGACGTGGATGCCGATGGCGTGGTCGATCGTGCCGCGCTCGCCAAGGTGCCGATCCTGCGCAAGGCGTCGCTGAAGGACCTGCAGGCGATGCGGACGCCGTTCGGCGGCCTCGAGACGACGCCGGTCGGACAGATGGGCCGGGTGTTCATGTCGCCGGGCCCGATCTTCGAGCCGGAGGGGCACGCGGAAGACTGGTGGCGTGCGGCGCGCGCACTTTATGCGGCGGGGTTTCGTGCTGGGGACGTCGTGCACAATACGTTCGCCTATCATCTGACGCCGGGCGGATGGATCCTCGATTCGGGGGCGCGGGCCTTGGGCTGCGCCGTCATTCCCGCGGGGCCCGGCAACACAGAGCAACAACTCGAAGCGATCCATCACCTGCAGCCGACCGCCTATGTCGGCGTGCCGGATTACCTGAAGATCCTGCTCGACAAGGCACGCGAGGCCAAGCGCGACATTACCTCGTTCAAGCGCGCGCTGGTCTCGGGCGGGGCGCTGTTCCCATCGCTGCGGCAGGAGTACCGGGAGCGCGGCATCGCAGTGCAGCAGGCTTACGCGACGGCGGACCTTGGTATCGTTGCCTACGAGAGTCCGGCGCTGGAAGGGATGATCGTCGACGAAGGCGTGATCGTGGAGATCGTGCGGCCGGGCACCGGGGATCCGGTTGCCGACGGCGAGGTCGGCGAGGTGGTCGTCACCTCGTTCAACCGCGACTATCCGATGATCCGGCTGGCGACGGGCGACCTGTCGGCCATACTGGCCGGGCGCAGTCCGTGCGGGCGCACCAACATGCGCATCAAGGGCTGGCTCGGACGCGCCGATCAGACGGCGAAGGTGAAGGGCATGTTCGTGCATCCCGAGCAGATCGCGGAGATCGGACGGCGCTTCGGGGAGGTCGGGCGTCTCCGGCTGGTCGTGGGGCGGTCCGGCGATCAGCAGGACACCATGCGGCTGATGGTCGAGGGTGACCCTGCCAATTCGGGGCTGGCGGGGCGACTGGCCGAGGTTATGCGCGAGGTGACGAAGCTCAAGGGTGAGGTCGAGGTGGTGGCCAAGGGCAGCCTGCCGAACGACGGTAAGGTCATTGCCGACGAGCGCACGTACTGATCGGCGGCGCCGGCCGGTGCTGCGAGCGACTTGAAATCGACCCAGAGGCGCGCAACAAAGGTCGCCATGTGGAAGAGATTCCTGCGCCGCCCGCTGCGGGCGTGGCTGCTTATGCTGCTGGTCGCCACTGTCGTGGCCGGCGCGCATGGGCGCGCGGCGATGGCCCAAACCGATGGGCTGGGTGGCAGCTTCATCACGCCGTTTCCCGAGAATGACACCTATCGGCTGCTGGTCGTGGGCGACTGGGTGGCTGGCGGTATGGTCGAGGGGCTGGTGGAGGGCTTTTCCAACGATCCGCGGGTGCAGATCACGCGCAAGCATCAGGCGGTGCCGACGTTGTTTCGCGGCGAGCTCGACGACGATTTGAAGGCGCTCGACCAGGGGCTGTCCAAGGACAAGGCGCATATCGCCGTCGTGATGATGAGCACGGGCGATCGGGTGTCGCTGCGGCTGCCCAACCTGCCGCGCCGCGCGCAGGTGGGCAGCGAGGAGTGGAAAGCGGAATACGGGCTGCGCATCGATCGCATCATGCGGCTGCTCAAGAACCGGCAAGCCGCGGTCTATTGGGTCGGCCTGCCGGTGCTGCGACGGGCCGACGCCAACGAGGACGCGCAGATGATGAACGAGATCATCCGCAGCCGCGCCTTGTTGAATGGTGTTCGGTTTGTTGACGTCTATCAGGGGTTTGCCGAGGATGGCGAGTTTGCGGCGTATGGTCCGGATCTGACCGGCAAAAACCGGCGACTGCGCGATTCCGACGGCATCGGCTTCACTGGCACGGGCTACCGGAAGCTGGCGCACTTCGTGGAGACTGAGATCAAGCGGGACCTGGTGCAAGCGCGGGCGGAGCGGTCGATCCCTCTCGCCGGGGGCGAGCCGGAGCAAGCGAAGGTCAATCCGGAGAAGGCGAAGGCGGCTGCGCTGGCCGCGGCGGCTGCGGCGGCCAAGACCAAGCGGCCGACCGGGCCGGTGACAGGGCTTGCGGCGCTGCTGCCGGGCGCGGCGCCGACGGGACCGATCGGGGGGGCATCTCAGGACCAGAAGGCGGACAACGGCAAGATCACGTTGAAGACGGCGGGGGCGTCGGGGCGCGAGGAGACGATCACGCTCGATATCCTGCGGCCGTCGCTGCCGGCGGCGATCCTGTCGATCGTGTCGCGGCGCCAGGATGGGGACAAGTCCGGTCCGATCGGGGAGCAGTTGATGACGCCGTTGCCCGGTGGGCTCGCTCTGCTGTCGACGATCACGTCGGCGAGCGATTCGGCAGGCGTGCGGCGGCGGCTCTCGCCGACCCAGGCGCCGTTTTTCCGGGTGCTGGTCAAAGGCGAGCCGCAGGCTCCCAAGCCCGGTCGCGCGGATGATTTCCTGTGGCCCCGGGAGGCCTATGTGCCGCCGGCGGCGGCGAAGCCGGTTGTTCAAACGACCGGCAGCGTGCCGTTGCCCGTGCGCGCGGGACGTCCAGCCTTGGAGCGCACGGGCCGGCCATGAGCCCGGTGGCGGCCAGCGCCGCCTGATCGGACTGGCGATGACGGTGGCCGATCGCTCCAGCAAGCCTCGGGCTGCACCCGAGTTGGCGAAGGTTTCTTGCGGTTCTGGTGCCTGCACAACGCGGACCAATTGGCCGGTTCGGGCAGAATTTCGCCGTCGGACGTCGTCGAATTGCCCTTCCTGAGCCTTTGGGCCGCCCTGCTTGCCGCGTACCTCGTCAGGTGTCCGGTCGCCTGCGTTCGTGACTGTGGCCGAAAGGTCCGGAAACGAAGCAGTTGCTCAGGATTGGTTTTGGTTGTCGGCTCTATGTGGCTAGAAGGCAACGGAATTTGCCGCCCCTGCCTCTGTTGAGCCACAAACCGGAGTCAGCGTCATCAAGTTGGTTTGGGAGCTTCTGCCGTTTGGCGGTCCCCGAGGTGCGGCAAGGATATTCAGTTTCATTGAGACGCGCGGGGCACAAGCCCGTGGTGAGAGATCGACACCGCCGGACGCGCGGTTTTTCGCTCTCGTGCCGCTCCCCGGACGTACGAGAGACTGGAAGGTACGACGATGACTGCTGTGACGTTCGCCAAAGGCCAACCGGTGCGCCGGCAAGTCGGCGCGAACTGTGTGGTCGTGTCGTCGTGGTCGGTATGCAGCACCACGTGGCGTGCGCGTTGCGGTGGCGTGTCCTACCGGCGGGGAAATGCGGAAGTCGTCTGAGATGCGAACACCGAGGCTGAAAGCAGTCCTGACAGCGGCGATGCTGCTCTTCGTGGCGCTCGCCACAGCTGCGACCAACGGCTTGGTCGGGGCGGCGCGCGCGGCGGAGCGGTTCAGCTCGGTCGAGGAGGCCGTCGAACAGGGCATCGAGGCCTACAAAGGCGGCTACTACGAGATCGCGATCACGCCGCTGGAGTTCGCGGCCAACAAGAACGACATCCTGGCGCTGTTCTACCTTGGCCGGATCTACGCCAACAACTTCGCCGCGTATACCGACCACCCCCGTGCCTACAAGCTCTATCAGCGCATCGTCACGACGTATGGCGATATCGACCAGGATCGCCGCCATCACGCCCGCGTGGTTGCCAAGGCCTTGACGGCGGTGGCCGGCTACATTCTCAGCGGCCTTCCGGAGATCGGCCTGAAATCGGATCCGTGGCGCGCGGCACAGTTCCTTTCGACGGCGGCGTCGGTGTGGAACGAGCCCGACGCGCAATATGAGCTCGCCAAGCTCTATCTGCGTGGCGAGGGCGTGCGCGCGGATCCCGAACTTGGACGGCATTGGCTGATCGTGCTGTCGAAGAAGGGGCATGCGCCGGCGCAGGCTTATTTCGCGGATATGCTCTGGCGCGGCCGCCATGTGCCCAAAGACCAGAACCAGGCCCTGGCGTTGATCACGCTGGCTGTCGAAAATGCGCCGCCCGAGGATCGGGTGTGGATCGAGGACATATATCAGAACATCTTCTGCGGCACGTCGATGGGCACGCGTCGCAGCGCCGACGGATTGGTTGCGCGTTGGAGCCGGTCGTTCGGGCGTCCCGACATTCCCTCCGGACGCAACGGGTTGGATGCGGTACTGCCGCAGGCAACACGGGCGTGCGGCAATGGCGAGGCAATTCCCATGCCGCAGCCGATCGGAGCGGCGCGGGACGCCGACCTGATGAAGAAGTCGGAGGTCCCGCAGGTGGTGAAGCGCGTTGCGCCGGCGCCGGTTCCCGCACAGCCACGCGTCGCCTCTGATGCTCCGTCGTCCGGTGGGTTCATGCGTGGGTCGGCTGATATGGGCATCATGGATGCCGGAGCGAAGACCTTGTCGCCCGTCCCAGAGCGCTGAGCCTGCGCCAGAGTGTTTGCGGCTTGCGTCGAAACGCTCTGTCATATCTCGCTCACGGCGCGCAGCGCCTCCGCGGGGGCGACCTCTCGCAGACAAGGGGGCGAACGGGCCGTCTTGCAGCCTGTCGGCTTCGATCCATCGAAGTCCGAAGCGCCATGGTGCCACTCGCGATCGACCATGGCGCCGCCGCGCGGCACTTACACTTCCAGCTCGATCCACACGGGGACGTGGTCGGAGGGCTTCTCCCAGCCGCGCGTGTGCTTGTCGATGCCTGCTGCGGCAAGCCGGTCGGCGGCCAGCGGCGACAGCATCAGGTGATCGATGCGGATGCCTTCGTTCTTCTGCCAGGCGCCGGCCTGATAATCCCAGAACGTGATAGAAGTCTCGCCGGGCGCGCAGGCGCGGATGGCGTCGGTGAAGCCGAGGTTGACGAGCCGGCGGAAGGCGGCGCGGCTTTCCGGCTGGAACAGGCGTCGTTGGTCCAGGCCGCGGGCGTCCTGGCGTCGGCGGGCTCGGGGATGACGTTGTAGTCGCCGCACAGGACGATGGGCTCCTCCAGCCGCAGGCAGGTCTGCTGCGTGGGCTTCGAGCCGCCGCATCCAGTCGAGCTTGTAGGTGAATTTCTCGGTGCCGATCGGATTGCCGTTGGGCAGATAGATCGATGCGACGCGGACGACGGTGCCGGCCACGGAGATGGTTGCCTCGATATAGCGGGCCTGCTCGTCGCCGGTGTCGCCGGGCAAGCCGCGGGACACCTCGTCGAAGCGCTGGCGGGAGAGGATGGCGACGCCGTTGAAGCTCTTCTGGCCGTGCACGGCGACATTGTAGCCGAGATCCTCGAAGGCGGCGGCGGGAAAGCCGTCGTCGACGGATTTGATCTCCTGGAGGCAGGCGATGTCGGGTGTGGCTTCGCGCAGCCATGTCAGGGCCGTTTCCAGGCGCGCCTTCACTCCGTTGATATTCCAGGTGGCGATCTTCATGCCGTTCCTCGGCCGCGCGGGATTTCGTCCGGATTGGGACGATCGCAAGGGTTCATTAACTTGATCTGTATATCTTCGAACCAGATACGCCAAACGCCGACGGTCCGGAGGTGTGCTTCTGCCATGGCGCTGTCAATTTATGAAGGTCGGGGTCGTGCCGATCCCTGGCCCATGTACGTTTCAGGGATCAATCTCGCCTTTGCAGGGGTCTGCATAGGCGCGTGGGGCTTTGTCGCGCTTTTCGTCGGCGAGGCGGTTTCCTGGGCCACGTGGATGCCGATGTCGAGTCGGCCCGAATTCCTCGAATATCCCTTCTTGCTGCTGTGGGCGCTGCCGGTCGGTTTCAGCTGCCTCGCCTGGGTCAGCCAGAAGGCTGGACGAGACCGGCTGGCGCTGGGGTGCGCGGTGATGCCGGTCATTTTGTTCGGCCTGATGATCGGCTGGTATTGGCTCGCGCCCATCGAGTGGCGCTGAGCGCGGCGCGGGCGGTGAGTCAGTCGACGTAGCGGACCTGTGCGGACGCCATTAGCTCGGCAATCTTGGGCGGCACGGCCATGCCGGCGTGCAGCTTGGCCTGCAACTCACCTTCGATCCGGCGAATGTGATCGAGCCGGGCGCAAACGTCGGCGACGAGGGCGCGGGGCACGACGACGACCCCATCGCGATCGCCCATAACGGCATCACCGGACGACACGGCGACGCCGCCTGCCACGATCGGCAGCCCGATCCGGCCCGGTCCGGTCTTGACGCAGGAATTGGGTGTCACGCCGCGCGAGAAGACGGGCAATCCCGCCTCGATGATGCCCGCGGAATCTCGAGCCATGCCGTCGACGACGATGGCGGCCACGCCGGCATTGCGCGCCATCAGGCAGACGTTGTCGCCAACCACCGCGGTCGCCTGGAACGCGTCGCAGGCGATGACCAGCACGTCGCCCTTCTTCGCGACGGTCAGCGCGGCGATGATGGCGAGATTGTCGGAGGGGCCGGCCTCGACGGTGAGCGCGGTGCCGGCGAAGACCGCATTGCCGGGCTCGACGGGCTTGAGGGCGGCGTCGAGCGCGCCGCGACCGTCCATGGCGTCTACGACATGTCCGGATTGCGCGCCCTTGAGGCTCAGGACCTGGGCGCCGGGCAGGCGATCGAAGCTGCGCTTGACGACCAGCAGGGGGGGATCTTCGAGCATGATACGTCTCCGAGACGTTCTGGGGTGGTGGGTGCGTCGGGATCGGGTTCGCGATCGGGGGGCTTGCGCACGTACGGGCGGCGGGGAGCGTCCCGCGTCGCCGTCAGGCGCTGGCGAGGAGGCTGCGCGTTGCGGCAAGGGCCTCGCGCGCGACCTCGAGCGGCGGGCGTGCCCAGGTTTCGGGGTTTGGCGCTTCGAGGCTGATGTAGCCGGTGTAATTCTTCTCGCGCAGCAGGCCGAACACTTCGTGCCATGGGATCACGCCCTTGCCGGGCAGCAGGCGGTCGGTGGGGCGCTTGTCGGTGGGATCGGGCGGGATGGCGGAGACGTCGCTGTACTGGAAAACGAAGATGTCCTCCACGGGCACGTCGGCGAATGCGCGGCCGGTCGCGCCGGAGCGCTGCAGGTGATAGGCGTCGAGGAGGAGGCCGCAGCTCTTGTGGCCGGCAGCGGCGATCAGGTCGCGCGCGATGTCCAGTCGGTTGAGGGCGTCGTGGGGGGCGCTGAACTCCACAGCGATGCGTACGCCGTGCGCGGCAGCGATGTCGCCGGCGGTGCGCAGATTGGCCTTGGCGTCGTCGAGCGGTCCGGAGAACGGGCCGGGCGCGCTCATCAGCGTGTCGCAGCCCAGAGCGACCGCGTTGCGGCAGGACAGCGCGAACACGTCGAACAGGCGCTTGCTCTCCGCGCCCGTGGCGAACAGCCAGCCAGCCTCGACACCGAGCACGGCGACGCGCAGGCCGCCGGCCTTGATCTCGGCGATGACGCCGTCATCGGTGAGGCCGCGCTCATGGCCGCGGACGAAGTCGATGCGGCGCAGTTCCACGGCATCGAAACCGGCGGTGCGTGCGGCCGCGATGGCGTCGGGCAGCAGTGTGGTGTCGAGCGTCCAGGTGTGCAGGGCCAGGCGGCCGAACGGCGGGCTCATGCGGCGTGTCCTCGGTTGATTGCGGCTCGGCGTTGGCCGCTTGGCGGGAAGAGTGCCATGGCTCAGGGCACGGGGCAATTCGACGGCAGCCGTCGCCGGCCCGGCATTGGACGGCGTCGCCGGTGGGCGCGGGCGTGCTATAGCTCGCCGCGTCATGACAGACAGCACGCGCGCAACTGACGCTCTTTCCGCCGCCGGCCGCGCCAACGAGATCAAGGGTTATGCCCTCGGCTTCGTCGGCGTGCTGGTGTTCGGCACCACCGTGCCGATGACGCGGCTGGCTGTCGCCGAACTCGACCCCTGGTTCGTGACCATCGGGCGGGCGCTGATCGCGGCATCTCTGGCGGGCGTGACGCTGCTGGCGACCGGCAAACGGATGCCGCCACCGTCGGAGTGGCTGCGGTTTGCGGTGTTCTCGTTCACGGCCGTGCTCGCCTTTCCTCTGCTGCTCGCCTTTGCGATGCAACATGCGCCGGCCGCGCACGCGGGCGTGGTGCTGGGCGGCATGCCGCTGCTGACGGCGATGGTCAGTGTGATGGCGGCGGGGGAGCGTCCCTCGCTCGCCTTCTGGGCGCTGGGCGTGACGGGCATGGCGGCGGTGGTTGCTTATGCGCTGATCTCGGCGGCTGGGTCGTCGAGCCTGCACTGGGCCGATGCGATCCTGGCGCTCACGGCGATCTCGGGCGCCGTCAATTACGCATTCGGGGGCGAACTGTCGCGCCGACGCAGCGGCTGGGAGGTGATTTCGTGGGCGCTGGTGATGGCCGCGCCGTTCCTGGCGGCGACGTACTGGTGGCTCGCGCCGCCGATCAACTGGCAGGCGTCGGGCGGGGCCTGGGGTGGCTTTGCGTTCGTCTCGGTGTTCTCGATGTTTCTCGGCTTCTTCGCCTGGAACCGGGGGCTGGCGCTGGGGGGCATCGCGAAGGTCAGTCAGGTGCAGTTGCTGCAGCCGTTCGTCGTGCTGGCGGGCTCGGCGGTGCTGCTGGGCGAAGTGATCGGCTGGCTGGAGATCGGCTTTGCCGGCCTCGTCGTGGCGATCGTAGCCGCGGGACGGCTGACACGGGTGCGACAGACGCGCTAATCAAGCCCATGACAACGCGTAGCCAGCTGGAGGTGTCGCCTTGAGGGATCAGAGCGAAGCCGAAGTGATCATCCGCCGCGAGGGGCGGGCCGGTCGGATCACTATGAACCGGCCCAAGGCGCTCAATGCGCTGACCTATCCGATGGTCGGGGAGATCTGGCGCGCGCTCGTCGCCTGGCGGGAGGACGAGGCGGTCGAGGTGGTGGTTCTCGACGGGGCGGGCGAGCGGGGGCTGTGCGCGGGCGGGGACGTGCGCTCGCTCTACGACAGCCGGGGGGAGGGATCGGGTTTTGCCAAGCGGTTCTGGCAGGACGAGTATCGCCTCAATGCGCTGATCCACGGCTATCCCAAGCCGTTCGTGCCGATCATGGACGGCATCGTGATGGGTGGCGGCATCGGGCTGTCGGCACATGCCAGCCATCGGATCGTGACCGAGCGGAGCCTGCTCGCCATGCCCGAGACCACGATCGGGCTCATTCCCGACGTCGGGGGCACGTGGCTGCTGGCGAATGCGCCCGGTGCGATCGGCGAATTCCTGGGCCTGATGGGCCATCGGATGAATGCAGCCGATGCACTCTATGCGGGCTTTGCCGACACGATGGTGGCGTCAGAGCGCCTGCCGGCGCTGATCGCGGCGGTGTGCCACGAGACGACGCCGGTTTCGGTTCTGATCGCGCAGGCCGCCTCGGCGCCGACGGCGCCGACGCTACCGGAGCATCGCGACCAGATCGACGCGGTCTTCAGCGCCGCCAGCGTGATGCAGATCCGCGAGCGGCTGGAGGCGCTGCCGGGGGCGTGGGCGGCGCAGACATCGAAGGGGTTTGCCGCGCGTTCGCCGCTGGCGATGACCGCGACGCTGGTCGCGATCCGCAAGGCCCGCCAGCTCGGCTCGCTGGAGGCCGCGCTCGAGATGGAGCTCAGGTTGACGACGCACCTCTTCGAGCATGGTGAATTTCCCGAAGGCGTGCGTGCGCTGCTCGTCGACAAGGACAAGGCGCCGAAATGGCGGCCGGAGCGGCTGGAGGACGTCAGGCCGGCCATGGTCGAGGCGCTGTTTGCCCGATTGCCCGACGCCGACGAGTTAAAGCTTTGACCAACGACGGCTTGATCGGCGGTTTTCGACCCATATGGTGGCGCGGCGCAGGTAGCCGCTGGCCGGTATCGGCCGCGGCAGGCCGTCGTTAGAGGACTGAAGACGACATGGTGCGAGATGATATGGCACGACCCGAACGCACCGGCCCGCTCGTGGGCATGCGCGTCCTGGACATGACACACATCATGGCCGGACCGACGTGCTGCATGCAGCTCGCCGACATGGGCGCCGACGTCATCAAGATCGAGAAGATGGACGGGGGCGACGACAGCCGCCGCATCCTGCCGCCGGCGATCAACGGCGAGGCGGCTGCCTTCATGATGATGAACCGCAACAAGCGCGGCATCGTGCTCGACCTCAAGACGCCCGGCGGCAAGGCGATCCTGCTGCGGCTGGTCAAGAGCGCGGACGCGCTGGTGGAGAACTATCGCAAGGGCACGATGGAAAAGCTCGGGCTCGGCTACGACCGTTTGCGGCAGGAGAACCCGGGCCTGATCTATTGCGAGATTTCAGGTTTCGGGCGCACGGGGCCGCTCAGCGCGCAAGGTGGATTCGATCTCGTCGCGCAGGGGATGTCGGGCCTGATGTCGATCACCGGCGAGGGGCCGGGGCGGCCGCCGGTCAAGGTCGGCGCGCCGCTCACCGATATCACGGGCGGGTTGCTCGCCGCGCTCGGCATCGCGGCGGCCTACGCCCACAAGCTCAAGACGGGCCAAGGCCAGAGGGTCGACACCTCGTTGTTCGAGGCCGGCATCGTTCATACCTATTGGCAGTCCGCGATCGCTTTTGCGACGGGTGTGTCGCCGGGGCCGCTGGGCTCGGCGCATCCCTTGAGTGCGCCCTACCAGGCGTTTGAGACCGCCGACGGCTGGATCAACCTTGGTGCGTCGAACCAGCGGACGTGGGAGCGGTTCGTGGCGATCTCGGGCGCTCCGACGCTGGGCAGCGATGCGCGCTTTGCCTCCAACGAAGCGCGCATGAACAACCTGGAGGCGCTGATTGCGGCGCTGAAGCCGATCTTCAAGGCGCGCGCGACCGCGGACTGGCTTGAGGCGCTGGCGGCGGCAGGCGTGCCGGCGGGGCCGGTGTTGACGATTGCGCAGATGCACAGCCATCCGCAGACGCTGGCGCGCGACATGGTGCCGGAGGTCGAGCATCCCAAGGCGGGACGCGTGCAGGCCATCGGCCTGCCGATCAAGTTCTCCGACACGCCGGGCGGGGTCAAGCATGCCGCGCCTGTGTTCGGCGAGCACACGCGCGAGGTTCTGGGCGAGGCCGGCTACACGGCTGCCGAGATCGACGCCTTGCTGGCGGAGGGCGCGGCTCATGCCGCGCCGTAGAGCGGGATGGCATGGTGCGGCCGGCGCGGGAATCGCGCGCCCGCATGCCTGAGCCGCATGGACCATTGGATTTGCGCCGTCTGCCAAGGGCGGACGCGCTGAGTACGCATACGAGGAGTTGAGCGCATGTACGATCGTGTGACGATCGGCCGGATCAAGGTCGCCAAGGTTCTGCACGACTTCGTGGTGGACGAGGCGTTGTCGGGCACGGGTCTCGACGCGGCGGCGTACTGGGCGGGCGTGGATGCCATCGTGCACGATCTGGCGCCGAGGAACCGTGAGCTGTTGCGCGTGCGCGTCGATCTGCAGGCGAAGATCGACGGTTGGCATCGTGCGCGAAAGGGACGGCCGCACGACGCGGCGGCCTACACGGCGTTCCTCAAGGAGATCGGCTATCTCGTGGCGGAGGGTGCGCCGTTCACGGTCGATACGGCCAACGTCGACGACGAGATCGGCCGGGTTGCCGGGCCTCAGCTGGTGGTGCCGGTGATGAACGCGCGCTATGCGCTCAATGCCGCCAACGCGCGCTGGGGCAGCCTCTACGATGCGCTCTATGGCACCGATGCCTTGCCAGAGGACGACGGCGCGACACGGAGCGGGGGCTTCAATCCCAGGCGCGGGGCCAAGGTGATCGCGCGTGCGCGCGCCTTCCTCGACAGCGTCGCTCCGCTGCAGGTGGGCAGCCATGCCGACGTGACCCGCTATGTCGTGGTGCATCAGCGCCTCGTGCCGACGCTGGCGGACGGCCGCGAGACGGAGCTTGCGCGGCCTGAACAGCTGGCGGGCTATGTGGGCGACACGCTCGATCCAAGCGCCATCCTGCTCGTCAACAACGGCTTGCACGTGGAGATCCGCTTCGACCGCGACAGCGTCATCGGCAAGGGCGACAAGGCGGGCGTTTCGGACGTGTTCCTGGAAGCGGCGCTGACGACGATCATGGATCTGGAGGATTCGATTGCGGCGGTGGATCCCGACGACAAGGTCGCGGCCTACCGCAACTGGCTCGGGCTGATGAAGGGCGATCTCGACGAGACGTTCGAGAAGGGCGGCAAGACGCTGACGCGACGGCTCGTGGCGGACCGGGGGTACAGCGCACCGGACGGGACGCCGGTGACGCTCCACGGACGCAGCCTGATGCTGGTGCGCAATGTCGGCCACCTGATGGACGATCGCGGCATCCTCGACAAGGACGGGAAGCCTGTGCCGGAAGGCATTCTCGATGCCGTCGTGACGTCGCTGTGTGCGCTGCACGACGTAAAGCGCACGTCGGGTTTGCGCAACTCGCGCACGGGTTCGGTCTACATCGTCAAGCCGAAGATGCACGGGCCCGACGAGGTCGCGTTCGCCAACACGCTGTTCGACCGGACCGAGGATCTGTTGGGATTGCCGCGGCACACGCTCAAGATCGGCATCATGGACGAGGAGCGGCGCACGACCGTCAACCTGATGGCGTGCATCCGCGCCGCGCGGCATCGGGTGTGCTTCATCAACACCGGATTCCTCGACCGGACCGGCGACGAGATCCACACGTCGATGGAAGCCGGTCCGATGATCCGCAAGGGCGACATGCGCAACTCGGCTTGGATCAAGGCCTACGAGGACTGGAATGTCGACATCGGATTGGCGTGCGGCCTGCCGGGACATGCGCAGATCGGCAAGGGAATGTGGGCGATGCCCGATCTGATGGCCGAGATGCTGCGGCAGAAGATCGGCCACCCGCAGGCGGGCGCCAACACGGCGTGGGTGCCGTCGCCGACGGCGGCGACGCTGCATGCGATCCATTATCACGAGGTCGACGTGGCCGAGCGCCAGCGGGCGCTGATGCACCGCGCGCGCGCTTCGCTCGCCGACATCCTGACGATCCCGGTGGCGGATCGGGTCAACTGGAGCCCGGAAGAAATCCAGGCCGAGCTCGACAACAACGCCCAGGGCATCCTGGGCTACGTGGTGCGCTGGATCGACCAGGGCGTCGGCTGCTCGAAAGTGCCCGACATCAACAACGTCGGCTTGATGGAAGATCGCGCGACGCTGCGCATTTCGAGCCAGCACATTGCCAACTGGCTGCACCACGGCATCACCAACGAAGCACAGGTGATGGAAACGATGCAGCGGATGGCGGGCGTGGTCGATCGCCAGAACGCGGGCGATCCGAACTACCGGCCGATGGCGCCGGACTTCAGGGCGTCCGTCGCCTTTGCAGCGGCCTGCGACCTCGTCTTCAAGGGCCGGCAGCAGCCGTCGGGCTACACCGAGCCGGTCCTGCATGCGCGCCGGGTCGAAGCTAAGCGTAAATACGTATCGTGAGGTCTGCAGGCCGGGGACGGCCTGCGGCTTGGCGATCGGGTGCTGACGGGATTGAAATCGGCGCCCCCTGAAAGTATACGACTTTGGTTGCAATGCGGAGGCGGCCCGGACACGTTTCCGGGCCGTCGCGCTGAATGCGGATCCCTGTCGGGGGTCCGGTCAAAAGGGAGGAATGCATGAAGCTCAACAGGTTGCCGCACCTTGCGGGACTGGCCGCGGGGTGGCTGCTTGCCGCAGCGATCACCGTGCCGGCGCAGGCCGAAGACAAATGGCCGACGCAGCCGATCGAGATGGTCTGCGCAACGGATGCGGCCTCGGGCGCCGGCAACTGGTGCCGGCTCTTCGCCGAATTGGTCGGCAAGGAGCTTGGGACGCGCATTGAGGTGCTGTTCAAGGGCGGCGGCGGCGGCAACACCGCGGCGGAATACGTCGCGAAGAAGCCGGCCGATGGTTATACGTGGCTGCAGCGCAATACGAGCTATGCCGCCTACATGAACCTGCCGACCTTCAAGCCCGACCCGATGGACTTCGAGGTCGTGGTCGAGGTCGAGAAGTTCTTGTACCTGATCGGCGTGAAGGCCGATTCCAAATACAAGACGTTCCAGGATCTGCTCGCCGATATGAAGGCGAACCCGGGCAAGATCTCATTTGCGACGAACAAGCCGGGCTCGATCCACCACCAGCACCTGATCAACCTGTTCAAGGCGTTCGACGTGAAGTGGAATTTCGTGCCTTACCAGGGTGCGGGTGCGGCGATGAAGGACGTGCTGGGCGGCCACGTGCCGGTCGGCATCGTCACGGGTGGTCCGTGGTCGAAGCAGGTCAAGGCGGGCAAGGGTCGTTCACTGCTGCTGCTCAATGAGGAGCCCTTTCCGGGTCTTGACGCGCCGACGCCCAAGTCGCTCGGCAAGGACTACAAGATGACCCATCAGGTGCAGGGCATGTTCGTCAAGCGCGGGACCCCTGATGCGGTCAAGAAGAAGATCGCGGTGGCCTTCAAGAAGGCGACGGAGTCGGAGGGCTACAAGAACTACGTGAAGTCCAACGTCGGCGTGGTGCCGCAGTTCCGCGACGACAGTGCGAAGCTGACGGCGGAGTTCCATGCCATCCGCAACGAGACCCGCGACTACCTGAGGCAGGCCGGCCTCATCAAGTGACGGCTGGGGGTCGCCCGAGCGCGACCAAGGCATGGCCCGCCGCCGGATCTGACCGGTCCATCGGCGGGCCATGCTCGTCTCGCGCGCCTCAGCGCGCGACGGGGACGTGCGATCACTGACCGGGACGGAGCGTGAAATGCCCACGTTAAGAGTGGATCTGCGCATCGGCGACATCATCGGCGCGCTGCTGTTTCTCGCGCTGGCGGTGTTCGGCGTCTGGCGCACGATGACATGGCTGCCGCCGGTCATGCCGGGTGATCCCGGCGCGGCATTCTTTCCGCGTTTCGCGCTTGGTGTGATCGCGATCTTTGCGGCGATGCTGCTCGCGCGGCGTCTTGCCAGCCGGCGTGCCTCCCAGGGTGCGGCAGGCGAGGACACGGTTTCGATTGATCTGGCCGCGGTCGCGGTCGCGGCCGGTGCCGGCGTCCTGCTGACGCTGGCGCTCGAGATGATCGGCACGGAGGTCGCCGTCTTCGTCTACCTCCTGGTCATGCTCGGCTGGCGCACGGGACGATGGACGACATCGGCCATCGCCGCGCTCGTGAGCGCGCTGGTCGTGTGGTTCGTTTTCGTGATCGTGCTGAAGGTGCATCTGCCTCTGGCTGTTCTTCCCCGCTACATCGCAGGTTTCTGAGCCGTCATGGACAACGTCCTGGAGAATATTCTGCCGGCGATCGGCCTCGTCATGACGCCGGAGAGCCTGATCGTGATCGCGCTCGGCGTGATCGCGGGCATCATCATGGGCATCTTGCCTGGGTTCGGCGGCTCGCAGGCCCTGGCGCTGATGTTCCCGTTCACGTTCGCCATGTCGCCACCGGCGGCGATCCTGTTCATGGTGTCGGTCTATTCGGCGGCGGAGTACGGGGGCTCGATCCCGGCCATCCTCATCCGTACCCCTGGCACGACGGCGGCGGCGATGACGGTGCTCGACGGCTACCCGATGGCGCAGCGTGGCGACGCCTATCGCGCGCTGATGATCTCCATCACCTCCGGCGTGTTCGGCGGTATCTTCTCCACCGTTGTGTTCATCTTCGCGGCAACTGCGCTCGCCTATGTCGGATTGATGTTCGGGCCGGCGGAGATGTTCGCGCTCGGCATCCTGGGGCTGGCGATCATCGGCAGTTTCGTCGGCAAAGATCCGACGAAGGGCTTCATCGCGGCTGGCCTCGGCCTGCTGCTTTCGACGGTCGGTGAATCGCCCTTCGGCTCGCCGCGCTTCACCTTCGACCAGTCCTGGCTCGACAGCGGCATCCCGCTGATCGTGATGATTACCGCCATGCTGGCCGCGCCCGAGGCGTTCCGGCTGATGGGGATCTCGCGGTCCACAGGGGCGCGTACCGAAGAGCGCATCGAGATGAAGGGACGGGGCGCAGGCTTCGGTTGGGTCGATTTCCGCCGGTTGCTGCCGACCATGGTGCGGGGCAGCGTGATCGGCACCGTCGTCGGTGCGATCCCGGGACCGGGGCCGACCGTGGGTACCGTGATCGCCTACAACGAGGAGCGCCGGTTCTCCAAGAACGCCGATAAGTTCGGCACCGGCGTCGACGAGGCGATCTCGGCCCCCGAGGCCTCTAACAATGCCGTGGTGGCCGGCGCGATGGTGCCCGCGCTGGCGCTCGGCATTCCCGGCTCCGGGGCGATCGCCGTGCTGTTGGGCGTGCTCGTGTCGAAGAACATCGTGCCGGGGCCGACGCTGTTCACCGAGGGCGGGCCGCTGGTGCTGGCGATCTTCGTCGGCTTGATCGTGTGTAATGTCTTCCTGCTGCTGTGCGGCATCTTCGGTATTCGCTATTTCGCGAAGATCATCGACGTTCCCGGTGAGGTGCTAGGTCCGTTCGTGCTGCTGATGCTGCTGCTCGGCGCGTTCGCTTATGACAACTCGATTGCTCATGCGGGCATGGTGGTGGTGCTGGGCACGCTGGCCTTCTTCATGGAGAGGCTACGGTTCTCCACCATCCCGGTCGTCCTGGGCTTCGTGATGGGACCGATCATCGAGCGCAACCTCAACCGCGCGCTCGTCATCACCCAGGGCGACGTGATTGCGGTGCTGTCGCGGCCCTTGACGCTGTTCATCCTGTCGTTGGCCGTGGTGGCGGCGGTCGCGGCCTTCCGCAGCGCCCGGCGCTGACGCCCCGGGATCGCCCGTAGGATGCGGCTCACGCACCTCTTGGGGGCAACCGGGTAGCTCTCCACCCGTTCTGTGCCTCCACGCCCCGGGTAATCCCTTGGATGCGTCCTATCCCATGGGTATGCTGCGGCGGTCCGCAGTCGAGCGGGCGGGAGCCGAAAAGGCTCGAAGGGAGGAGTACGGAATGCTGACGCGAGATCTCGTGCGCTGGCCTGTCCTGGCGCTCGCTGCCACTTGGTTCGTTGCCACGCCTCGTCCGGCGGCGGCCCAGTCCTACCCCACGCGGACCATCACCATGGTCGTGCCGTTCGCGGCCGGGGGTCCCTCCGACACCTTGGCGCGGCTGACGGCCGATCACATGGGGCGCACGCTCGGCCAGACGATCGTCGTAGAGAACGTCGGCGGCGCCGGCGGCACGACCGGCACGACGCGCGCGGCGCTGGCGGCACCGGATGGCTACACCATCTTCCAACATCACAGCGGGCTGCCGGCCAGCGGCGCGCTCTACGCAAACCTGAAGTACGACCCGGCGACGGCGTTCGAGCCGATCGGCCTGATCAACACTGGTCCGATGGTGCTGACGAGCCGCAAGACGCTCGACATCAAGACGGGCAAGGATCTCGTGGAGTGGATGCGCAGCCAGGGCGACAAGGCGACGATGGCGCATGCCGGCGTCGGCTCGAACTCGTTTATGTGCGCCACGCTTATGATACAGACCTTCAACATCAAGCCGGCCATGGTGCCTTACCGTGGCACGGGGCCGGCGATGAAGGATCTCGTTGGCGGGCAGATCGACGTGTTGTGCGATCAGGCGACAACGGCGACGCCGCAAATCCTGTCGGGCACGATCAAACCTTATGCCGTGACCTCCACGGATCGCCTGGCGGCATTAAAGGACGTTCCGTCGGCGCCGGAGGCGGGGCTGACGGGGCTGGAGATGACGATCTGGAATGGCCTTTACGCGCCGAAAGGCACGCCGAAGGAGGCGATCGACAAGCTGCACGCCGCGTTGCAGAAGTTCATCGACGATCCCCGGATCATCGCGCAGTTCGCGTCCACGGGCACGGTACCGTTTCCCAACGAGCGCCGCACGATCGCCAAGCACAAGGAGTTCTTGATGGCGGAGATCGCCCGCTACAAGGACCTGATCGGCAAGTCGGGATTGAAGCCGTCGCAGACGAAGTAGCTGGTGTGGGCACGGGCCTGGCCCGGTTCTGGGCGGAACAGACCCGGGTCATGGTGTGATAGATACGGCCGGCGCGCGCGCCGGCCGTTGTCATCTTGTGGGTTCGATCGCGCGTGGCCGCTGGCGGCCGGGGAGAACAACCCTCAGCGATAGACCAGCACGGGGATGGTGGAGTGGGTCAGCACCTTCTGGGTCTCGCTGCCCAGCAACAGGGCCGACACGCCGCGCCGGCCGTGCGAGGCCATAACGATCAGGTCGCAGCCGTGGGATTTGGCGGTATCGATGATGCCGCGCCAGGGCTCGTCGTCGACCTTCTGGACGGCTTCGCAGCTCACGCCGGCTGCCGCCGCGGCCTTGCGTGCGGCATCCAGCAACCGGTCGGTCTGTTTGACGTAATCCTGCTGGGTGGCCTCGGGGATCGGGATGGTCACGCCCTCGGCAATGAACTCGCGCAGGGGCACACGCACGGCCACCGCCGTGGTTTTCGCCCCCAGCGTCTTGGCGAGTTGGATGCCGGCGGTGACCGCCTTCAGAGCGAGCTCGCTGCCGTCTGTTGCCACGAGAATATTCTTATACATGTGCAATTCCTTTCCGGGTGCCATGCCTGATCTGCTTATGCTCACGCTGACGCCGGGCGCAGGGGTCGGCATTGACCGCGATCAATATCGCTGGAGGCCGGAGGGGCGGGTGCAGCCGGAAGGCGGCGTGTTCCCCGCGCCACACGGCTGCGGCAAGTGGGGGCCGCCCCGGAAGGGGCGCATGATGACCACAGTTCCAGCAGAACAGCGCCGCATTGGACTCCGACGCTGGCGGAAGAGATTTTCCAGCAGGCGGAGGACATCATGGCCGCGAGGCACAATTCGCATTCGAGACGATGGATTTCGGCAGCGTTCGGCATCTTGGCCGGCAGCGGGCTCGCCGCGGGCGCGGCGGTCGCGCGCGATGCGTCAGGGGAAGGCTCGATCGACGTGGAGGCGCGACTCTCACAGCGCGTGCTCAAGAGCGGCGAGCGCCAGCGCGTCTATCTGAGGATCGCGATCAAGGGACGGCAGGCGGCCGGCCAGGAGAGCCGGCGTTCGCCGGTCAACGTGGCACTGGTGATCGACCGGTCTGGATCCATGCGGGGTGACAAGATCGTCAAGGCGCGCGAGGCGGCGGTGATGGCGGTCGACCGGCTGTCGTCTAACGACACGGGCGCGGTTGTAATCTTCGACAATCATGTCGACGTGCTCGTGCCGGCGACGCGGGTGACGAGCCACGATCTTTTCCGCGATCGCATCGCGGAGGCCACGGCGCGCGGCAATACCGCGATCTTTGCCGCCATGCAGGAGGCCGCGCGCGAGGTGCGCAAGTTCAAGCGGCCGGGGACGTTGAGCCGCATCGTGCTCATGTCGGACGGCCTGGCCAACGTCGGTCCGACCCAGCCCGCCGACTTCCAGCGCCTGGGCCAGGAGCTTGGCTCGGAAGGCATCACCGTCACGACCATCGGGCTCGGCAGCGGCTATAACGAGGATCTGATGGCGCGGCTTGCCAGCGCCAGCGACGGCAATCATGCCTATGCGCGCTCGGCCGGCGATCTGACACGCATCTTCAACCAGGAGTTCGACGAGGTGCTGTCGGTGACGGCCCAGGAGATCGAGGTGCTGATCGAGACGCGCGGCGGGGTGAAGCCCATTCGCACGCTCGGACGCGACGGCGAGATCGACGGCAACCGCGTGCGCATGAAGGTGGCGCAGGCGTATGGGACGGCGGAATACAGCTTGCAGGTCGAGCTGGAGGTGCCGGACGGCATGGCGCTCGATGCGGCGGCGCTCGCCGATGTCCAGGTCAACTACACCGCCAGCGGCAGCAATGCCCGGCGCTCGACGACGGCGCGTGTCGAAGGCCGGTTCAGTCGTTCCGACGACGAGGTGCGGGCGAGCATCGATCCAACCGTCATGGCGCCGATCATCGAGCTGCAGACGCGTGAGCGCACGGAGGCGGCGGTGGAGCTGCGGGACAAGGGACGCATACAGGAGGCGCGGCAGGCGTTCGAGGCGGACGCGCGCGCGAACCGGGCCAGCCGCGAGAAATACAAGCTTTCCGGCGAGGCGCTGAAGAAGCTGGAAATGCTGGAGCGCAAGAGCCAGGAGGCGGCGGTGCAGGTTTCCGACGAGGCGAAGTGGGCGACGCAGCGCAAGGCGCAGCGCGAGTTGCAGAGTAATGCGCCGGCGGGTGCGTCGGCCTCGGGGACGGTGCGCAAATACTGATCACGCATGTAGCGGCTCCGCCAAGCCCGGGTCTTGGGCATGGCGGGGCCGCTGCGGGCGTCAATCGCTTGCGCCCAGGGCGCTCTCCAGGAACGCCAGGCGATCCTGGCCCCAAAAGATCTCGCCGGACGGCAGGACGTAGCTCGGCGCACCGAAGACACCAGCGGCGACGGCGCGACTGGTGTTGTCGTCCCACAGACGGTCCAATTCGGCAGCTTGGGGGGCTGCCCTGACGATCTGCTCGTAGTCGAGGCCCGCGCGATCGGCGGCGGCCTCGAGCACGGGCCGGGTCGCGATATCTTCCTCGCGTTCCCATTGCGCTCGGCCGATCTCGCCGGACAAAGCGAGGGCGTTGCGTCCCTGCAATCCGGCTGCGATGACGAGGTGTGCGGCGGCGCGTTCGTCGGTGGGATAATGCTTGGGCTCGACGACGAGCGGGATGGCGAGGTGATCGCGCCAGCGACGCAGCTCGACGAGACGATAGGCGCGCCGCTGAGGACTGCGCTTGGGCTGGGGGAGGCCGCCGGTCTGGGCGAACACCTCGGCGAACCTGGCCGGGCGGACGTCGACGTGCAACTTGTGGCGCTTCGCCATCTCGCGGAAGCGGTTGCTGCCCAGGTAGGTCCACGGCGAATTCATCGAGATGTAGTATTCGATCGACGTCATGATTTTGCGGCTCCCGCATCGGCGAGCAAGGGATTGAGATCGGAAATGATGCGGGCGGCCGGCATGTCCGGGTATTCGTCGGGCAGTCCCATGCGGTTGATCCACACCGCGCGCATGCCGAACGCGGTGGCGCCGGCGGCGTCCCAGCGGTTGGATGACTGGAACGAGATATCCTGCGGACGGCAGGCGAAGCGGCAGGTGGCGATCTCGTAGACGCGCATGTCCGGTTTGAAGATGCCGACCTCCTCCACCGAAAGAACGGCGTCGAGGAGATCGCCGATGCCAGCACTGCCGACAGCGGCGGCCAGCATGTCGGGGTCGCCGTTGGACAGGATCGCGGTCTTCGCGCCGGCTGCCCGCAGGCCAGCCAGGACGGCGGGCACCTCGGGATAGGCCGATAGCGTCAGATAGGCGTCGATCAGCTTCTGGCGGAGATCGCCGGGGATGCCGCCGATGCTGGCGGCGGCGTAGTCGAGGCTGCGTTCGGCGAGAACGCGGAAAGAGGTCATGCGGCCCGTCTGGGCGTGGATCCACGTGTACTCGAGGTGCTTGGTGCGCCAGGTCTGCGACAGGCGATCCCAATTGGCGCCGATCGCATTCTTATGCCGGGCGGCGGCGGAATGGACGTCGAAGAGCGTGCCGTAGGCGTCGAAGACGAAGTACGCGTAGGCCGTCACGGGTGTGCTCCTTGCAGCAGGTCTGGCGGCAGGACCGGCGGTCAGCCGGTCTTGCCGCGGATGAGGCGGATGATCGCGGAGAAGTCGGCGCCACCTTCGCCCCAGGCGTTGTGCATGGCGTAGAGCTGGGCGGCGGCGGCGCCCATCGGCGTCGTGGCGCCGCTGGCGGCGGCGGCTTCCTGGGCGAGCTTCAGGTCCTTCAGCATGAGGGCGGAGGCAAAGCCCGCCTTGTAGTCGTTGTTGGCGGGGGAGGCCGGTACGGGGCCGGGAACCGGGCAGTAGCTGGTAAGCGCCCAGGATTGCGCTGTTGCCGTCGAGGCGACATCGAACAGGGCCTGATGTGACAGGCCGAGCTTTTCCGCCAGCACGAATCCTTCCGCGACACCGATCATGGCGACGGCGAGCATCATGTTGTTGCAGATCTTCACTGATTGTCCGGCGCCCGCTTCGCCGCACAAGACCGATTTCTTGCCCATCGCCTCGAAGTAGGCCTGAGCGCGCCCAAATGCGTTCGCGCCGCCGCCGACCATGAACGTGAGGGTGCCGGCTGTGGCGCCACCGACACCACCGGAAACCGGGGCATCGAGAGAGGGCAAACCGGCTGCGCTCGCCATATCGTGGGCCGTGCGGGCGCTCGCGACATCGATCGTCGAGCAGTCGATGACGAGGGTGTTGGGCGCGCACGCCGGCAGCATCTCGCGGTAGACGGCCAGCACGTGCGCACCCGCGGGTAGCATGGTGATGACGGCATCGACGTCGCGCGCGGCGTCGGCAGCCGATGCACAGGGCTTGACGCCGCCAGCAGCAGCCCGCGTGATGTTGTCCTTTACGATGTCGAAGCCGCGCACGTCGTGGCCCGCCTTGACGAGATTGGCGCTCATCGGCAAGCCCATGTTGCCGAGGCCAATCAGACCGATCTTTGCCATATCCGCTGTCCTGTCTTGCGTCGCTGTGAGGAGCTACTCTCTCGCGCCGAGGCTGCCTCAGCGCGCCTTCCAGTTCGGCTTGCGCTTGGCCAGGAACGCGTCGAGGCCTTCGTGGAAATCCTCGCTCGTGTAGATCATGCCCATGATCTCGCGATCGTCGATAGGGGCGGGCTCGGTACGCATGCGGCGCAGCAATTCCTTGGTGTAGCGCATGGTCAAGGGGGCGTGTCCCTTGAGCTTGTCGGCCAGCGCCCTGGCGCGGTCCATCACGTCTGCGTGGTCGGCGCCGACATCGTTTAGGAGACCGATCGTGCGGGCTTCTTCGGCTTCGATCAGGCGGGTCGTCAGGAGCATGTCGACGACGCGGGGCTGGCCGACGAGGGCGACGAGGCGGGAGAGCGTGGCCGCGGCCAGAACGTTGCCGAGCGTGCGGGCGATCGGAAAGCCGAACTTCATGTCGCGGCTGCCGATCCTCAGGTCGCAGCAGGCTGCGATGCCCGCGCCGCCGCCCGTGCACGCGCCTGCTATGGCGGCGATGGTCGGGACGGGGCAGGTTTCGATGGCGGTGAAGATCTCGTCGGCGTGGGTCTCGTACTCGATGCCCTGCTGCGGGTTTTTGAAGTTGCGGAACTGGGCGATGTCGGTTCCCGCGGCAAAGGCCTTGCCGCCGGCACCGGTCAGGATCAGCACCTTGACGGGGCCGCCCAGGGTGATGCCGGAGCAGATCTCAGCCAGTCGGTCGTACATGCCGAAGGTAAGGGCATTGCGCGCCTGGGGACGGTTGAACGTGACGAGGCCGACCCCGTCATCGACCTCGTAGAGCAAGTCCTCGGTTGCGGCGCGGCTTTCGCCCATTCGTCCCCCCGGCTGCGTGCGCGACGACATAAAGAGGGCCTGGAGCGTCGGCGGTATCCAAGGGCCTCGGCGTCCGGGTTCTCCCGGCTCGGCATGCGGCGAGGGGCCGAACGCCAGATCGCTGCGGTCTGATAGATGGCGCCGCGATCCGTCACCGCGCCTACGGTTGCATGCCGGCCGGGGAGGAGCAAGTGCGCGCCGGCTGGGTCAGGGCGGGGCCATTGCCGGGCGTGCGCGTGGCCGCCGATGTTCAACTGCCGGGGCTGAGACAAATTCACCCTCCGTAAGAGTACGATGGACGGTCGTTGAACTTCTGACTAGTGTCTCGCGTCACCGAGCCCCCGTCGAAACCGGCCACCCAGCAGAAGGTGGCGTCGACGTATCGGCCCGTCAGCAGGGTGGAGGACGCAAGGCATGTCGAGGGATGTGAAGCCCGCGGACGATGGTCGTCGCGGGCTATTGAAGTCACCGCAGGATTTCGGTGCCGGCGTGTTCCTGCTGGCGATTGCCGCACTCGGCTTCTTCGGCGGCTTCAATCTCTCGTCGGGCACGTTGAACGCGATCGGTCCGGGCATGGTGCCCAAGGCGGTTGCGGTGATGGTCGCTGCGTTCGGCGTCTTCCTGATCCTCCAGTCGCTGCTCGTCAAGGGGGAGTTGCTCGAGCGTTGGTCGATCCGCCAACCGTTCTTCGTGCTGGGCGCCGTGCTGCTGTTTGCGCTGACCATCCGGCCGTTCGGTCTGGTGGTGGCGGGCCCGCTGGCGATGATCGTGTCCTCGTTCGCCGAGCCTGGCACGAAGCTCGCAACGATCGTCATCTACGCGGTGATCATGACGGTGTTCTGCGTCATACTCTTCAAGATCCTTCTCGGCCTGCCGATCCCGATCCTGCCGGCTGGTATCCACGTTCCATACCTCGGCTAGGAGTGCGTAGATGGAAGTGTTCGACCACCTTGCGCTGGGGTTTGCGACGGCGCTTTCTGTCAAGAATATCGGGCTGTGCTTCCTTGGCTGCCTGATAGGCACGCTGATCGGCGTGCTACCGGGTGTCGGCCCCGTCGCTACGATCGCGATGTTGCTGCCGATCACGTTCGGCATCGATCCGACGGGCGCGCTGATCATGCTCGCGGGCATCTACTACGGTGCTCAGTACGGCGGTTCGACGACGGCCATTCTGGTCAACATCCCCGGCGAGGCGACGGCGGTCGTCACGGTGCTCGATGGGCATCAGATGGCGCGCAATGGGCGTGCGGGCATCGCGCTTGGGATCGCGGCCATCGGCTCATTCTTCGCGGGTTGCGTGGCGACCGTCGTCATCGCGGCGCTTGCCACGCCGATGACCAAGCTCGCGCTGCTGTTCGGGCCGGCGGACTACTTCTCGCTGATGGTGCTCGGCCTCATGTTCGCGGTCGTGCTGGCGCGCGGATCGATCCCGAAGGCGCTGGCGATGATCCTGGTCGGCGTCCTGTTCTCGACCGTCGGCACGGATCTGGAGACGGGCGAGGAGCGCTTGACGTTCGGCTGGCCCGATATCGCCGACGGGCTGAACTTTGCCTATATGGCGATGGGCATCTTCGGCTTCGCGGAGATCCTGCGCAATCTGGAGAACCCCGAAGCGCGCAACGTCGTTCAGGGGTTGATCGGCCGTCTGCTGCCGAACTGGGCAGGATCTCAAGAGGTCGGCGGCGCCGATCCTGCGCGGTACCTTCATCGGCGGGTTCCTCGGCATCCTGCCGGGCAACGGCGCCGTGCTCGGCCCGTTCGCGTCTTATACGATCGAAAAGAAGTTGGCCGCCGACCCCTCACGCTTCGGCAAGGGCGCCATCGAAGGTGTCGCGGGACCTGAATCGGCCAACAACGCGGGCGCGCAAACCGCTTTCATCCCGCTGCTGACGCTCGGCATTCCGCCCAACGCGGTGATGGCGCTGATGGTGGGCGCGATGACCATTCACGGCATCGTGCCGGGTCCACAGGTGATGACCAAGAACCCGGACCTGTTCTGGGGCATGATCGCCTCCATGTGGATCGGCAACCTGATGTTGCTGATCATCAACCTGCCGCTCGTCGGCGTGTGGGTGCGCCTGCTGAAAGTTCCCTACGGCCTGATGTTCCCGTCGATCATCATCTTCTGCTGCATCGGCATCTACTCGCTGAACAATAACGTCAACGAAGTGATGATGACGGCTGTGTTCGCGGTGTTCGGCTACGCGCTCATCAAGTTCGGCTTCGAGCCGGCGCCTCTGCTCTTGGGCTTCGTGCTCGGACAGCTGATGGAAGAAAAGCTCCGGCAGGCGCTCGTTATCTCACGCGGTAGCTTCATGACGTTCGTGGACCGGCCGCTGGCGGGCGGACTGTTGGCGTTGGCCTTCCTGATGATCGTGGTCGCGCTACTGCCGTCGATCCGAAAGAGTCGAGAAGAAGTCTTCGTGGAAGACTGAGGCCGCGCCTGCGGGCTCGTCGCAGGCAGCAATCTTTGCTAAATGTGGCGGCGGCACCCCCGGGGTGCCGCCGCTTTCGCATGACGCTTCATTGCGTGATCCGCAAGCCCCGGATCGGGGCCGATCAGACCAAGGGGATGGTGCCATGGCCGCATCGAATAACGGCGGCGATGCCGCGCGCCTTTCGGCGGTGGCCGCGGCGGAGGCGATCCGGACGGGGGCGCTGGGGTCGGTGGCGCTGACCGAGGCGTGTCTTGCCCGGATCGCGGCGCGCGATGACGCGGTCGGGGCGTTCGCCTCCATCGATCGCGACCATGCGCTGGCGCAGGCCGCGGACGCCGACCGCACGCTGCGCAGCGGGCGCGGCGTCGGGCCGCTGCACGGCGTGCCCGTCGCTATCAAGGATCTGATCGACACCGCCGACCAGCCGACCGAGAACGGCTTTCCCGCGCTGTTCGCGGGCCGCCGGCCCGAGCATGACGCGGCGGCCGTGGCGGCGCTCAGGGCGGCGGGCGCGGTTATCATCGGCAAGACCGTGACGTCGCCGCTGGCGGGGCCCGGTCCGATCAAGACGCGCAATCCGCACGATCTTTCCCGCCATCCCGGCACGTCGTCTTCGGGCTCGGCGGCCGCGGTCGCCGACGGCATGGTGCCGCTGGCGCTTGGCACGCAGACGGCGGGCTCGGTGATCCGGCCGGCCGCGTGGTGCGGCGTCGTCGGCTACAAGCCGACGTTCGGCCTCGTCTCGCGCCGCGGCGTGCTGATGCAGTCCCATACCCTCGACACGGTGGGCGTGATCGCGCGCACGGTGGAGGACGCAGCGCTCGCCGTCGACGTGATGGCGGGACCCGATGCCGGGGATGCGGCCACGTTTGCGGCGAGCCGGGGATCGCTGTTGGTGCTTGCGCAATCGGCGCCCTTGGTTGAACCGGTCCTCGCCTTCTACAAGTCGCCCTTCTGGACGCGTGCCGATGCGGGGACACAGGCGGCGTTCGGGGAACTCGCCGAGGCGCTCGGCACGCGTCTGGTAGAGATCGAGAGCCCGCTGTTCGATCAGGCGTTCGAGGCGATGCTCGATGTGATGGCGGCAGAGAACGCGGCGCATTACGGCGCCTTCTACGAGTCGGTCGGCCAGCACATGAGCGACAACCTCAGGGCGTCGATCGAGCGCGGGCGCAGCCTCAGTGCGGAGCGCTATGTCAACGCGATCCTGCTGCGCGAGCGTGCCAATGGCGTGCTCGCGGAGCATTGCGCGAACTACGACGCGATCGTGACGCTTGCCTCGGATGGTCCCGCGCCACTGGCGACGGCGCCGTTCACGCCGAACGTCAACGGGATCTGGACGCTGATCGGTGGACCGGCGGTCACGCTGCCGCTCATGGAGGTCGACGGGATGCCGCTGGGCGTGCAACTCGTCGGCGCGCGGCGTGACGACGGCCGCCTGCTGCGCACCGCACGCTGGCTTAGCGCGCACCTCGCCGCAGCGTGAGCCCCGGTGCGGCGTGTCAGACCAGCTCCTTGGGCTTGCGGCGCGCGAAGTCGAGCAGCGCGGTCTCGCCCATCACGGCCTCGGGGCGCGCATTGACGAGTGCCACCTGGCGTTGCGTCTCGTTGGGGAAGTCCCGCCGGATATAGGAGCCGAGCTTCTGGGCTTGTCCCACGAACGTGCAACCGACGGGATGGCGCTCGGCGTTAAAGCGGGCCAGGGCTTGCGGCACGCTCGCGCCGTCGTCGAGGGCGCGGGCGAGAGCCTTGGCGTCCATGGCGACCTTGACGATGCCGGCGCCCGTGTGAGGGCGTACGATGAAGGCGGCGTCGCCGATCAGGCAGGCGCGGCCCACCGCCATCGAGGTCGGTGCGAAATCGTAGATCGGCTGGAAGAACGGCTGATCGATGAGCGACATCGCCTCGCGGAACTGCGGCGGCAAGAGGCGCTCGGCATCGGCGCGCAACTCTGCGATCACCTGCTTGGAAATCAGCGGCGGGGGGATCGAGATATTGTGGGTGTGGCCGGTGTCGTCGGTCAGTAGCCGCCGCAACTCAGTGTCGTGATCGGTCGGCCGGTACCAGACGATGTTCCAGGCGCGGTTGCCGGCGCCCACGTCGTGGCTCTGCCCGACGGCGGGATAGCCGATAATCTGCTCGCCGGGCGGCAGATAGAACGAGAAGGTGTTGACCACCTCGTCGCGCACGGCCGGGGCGAAGCGGGCCTCATCTGCCAGTCCGCGCCAGCCGACATAGCCCGAATAGACCATGTCCTCGCCGGGCAGGATCTTGCTACGTACGACCGAGCGGAAGCCGTCGGCGCCGATCAGCACGTCGCCTTCGACGGACGTGCCGTCAGCGAAGTGCGCCACGACGCCGTCGGCCATCTGGTCGAGGCCGACGAAGTCCTTGCCGAGATGGTAGATGCCCTCCGGCACCAGTTCTTCGAGGAGCTTGAAGAGGTAGAACCAGGACGTCGCGACCTGGGGCTCGCGCATGCGCGCGATGACGTTGCCTGACTGGTCGAAGGTGAGCCGCCACTCGAAGGGGACGCCGAGGTTGTCGGTGGAGCAGCCGACGTCCTCGATGGCCTGGTAGAGCTCGGGGTGCGTCGTGATGCCTGCGCCGCGGCCGTCGAGGGGCACGGGCGAGCGCTCGTAGATGCCCACCTGCCAGCCGCGTTGCCGCAGATAAAGTGCAGCGTAAACGCCCCCCATGGAGCCGCCGATGATGATGGCGCGGCGCTGGCGGCCGATTTGGCCGGGGACACTGTCGGTTGAGCTGCTCATCGGACGCCCGGTCCCTCACTTTAGTTTATCGATCGATCATTAATGTGTGCCGTCCACAGCGTCAAGCCTAAGGCCGATCCACCCGGCTTACCCGTCCGACAGGATTGTGCCGGGGCGGCGACACCGAATCGGCTGCCTGAGGTAGTCTGTCGTCCTGATTGGTAGCCCAGACGAGCCGTCAAAGCGATATGTCCGCCGTGGACCCGACCGCGCCTCTTCATGCCCACCCGCTTGCCGTGGCCACGGTCCCGGCGGCGGTGGTGTGCGTAGGTGTGTCGTGGTGGAACCGCCCGACCTTGAAGGCGCTGTGGACTGCCGACGGGGCGCAGGTTGCATTCGTCGAGACGGTTGGAGAGGGGATCGAACGAGCACGCGCGAGCGGCGCGCGGCTTCATGTCTGGGCCTCGCGCCTGACGGGCGCCGACCGGGCGCGCGCTGCGTCTGTCGGCGTGGGGCTGGTCGCGGTGGAGGACGGGTTTGTCCGCTCGGTTGGGCTCGGGGCCGGCCTGGCGCGCGGCGGTGCCTATGTGTTCGACCATCGCGGCATCTATTACGACGCGACGGCGCCGAGCGATCTGGAGGTGATGCTGGAAGCGGGGTGCGTGGGTGGCGACGAGCGCGCGCGAGCTCGCGACCTCGGGGCGGCCATCGTCGAAGCGCGTGTTTCCAAATATAACGTCGGGCGGCAGCGGGCGGCGATCGCTTATCCGCACGGACGGGAGCGGGTTCTCGTCGTCGGCCAGGTTTCCGGCGATGCCGGCGTTCGGCGAACGGTTTCGCGCACGATCGACGTGGCGACGCCCGAAACGGTCAATCGCGACCTGTTGCGTGCGGCGCGTACGGAGTTTCCGAAGGCATTCATCGTCTACAAGCCGCATCCCGACGTGGCGACGGGTTTGCGGGCTGGTGCGGTCGACGCCAGGGATCTCGCGCAATGCGCCGATGCCGTCGTGGCCGATGCCGACGTCGTGGGGCTGATCGAGACTGCTGACCGCGTGGTGACGCTGTCGTCACTGTCGGGCTTCGAGGCATTGTTGCGCGGGAGGCCTGTCACCGTCCATGGGCTGCCATTCTACGCTGGCTGGGGCCTGACGGACGATCACACCTCATCGCCGCGGCGCACGCGCCGGCTCGACCTGGAGACGCTGATCGACGCGGCGCTGGTGCGCTACTGCCGTTACGTCGATCCGGTTCGGCTGTGTCCCGCGGCTGCGGAAGACATGGTGCGCGTGCTGTCGCGCCAGCGGCGAAATCGGGTCCACCGGCTGGCGACGCATGCACGTCGTCAGGTGTCGTGGGTGGGCCGTAAGCTTGGCTTTTGAGCGGTCGACGGGGTGGCGAAACGGCGCGAGCGGCGGGTTCCTGCTCGCTGAGGCCTGGCGAATTTGTCATCGAATTGAGGCTTGTCTCCACGTGTCCGGCGTCCCAGCGAGGAATGGTGCCTCACGGCGATGACGTCGACCCCGACAGTGCTGTTCCTGCAGGCGCATCCCTCGACATTCGCGGTGCACGTCGCCGACGAGATCACGCGGCTGGGCGGGCGTGCGCTGCGGATCAATCTGTGCGGCGGCGATGTCTTGATGTGGCGGCGGCGCGGCGCGGTGAGCTATCGCGGCCGACTGGAGGACTGGCCCCAATTCCTGCGGGACTTCGTGGCGCGTGAGGGCGTCACGGATCTGGTCTACTACGCCGATCGCCATCCCTATCACCGGGCGGCCGCGGCGGTGGCGCGGGAGCAGGGCCTGCGCGCCTCGACCTACGAGTTCGGCTATCTGCGCCCTGACTGGATCACGCTGGAGCGCGGCGGGATGTCTGCCTGGTCGCATTTCCCGCGCGATCCCGCAGTGATCCGTGCCATCGCGGCGCAGGCGCCGGAGCCCGATCTCGTCGAGCGCTACACGTACACCTTCCGCGCAGAGGCGATCGCGGAAGTCAGCTACAACCTGGCAATGGTGCTTGGGCGGCCGTTCTTTCCGCACTACCGGACAGACAAGTATTACCATCCGGTTCTGGATTATCTGGCCTACATCCCGCAACTCGTCACGTCGCGCTCAGCCGACCGCCGGGCGCGGGGGCTTTCGCACGCGCTGATCGCGGATGGCACGCCGTTCTTCCTCGTGCCGATGCAGATGCAGAACGACTACCAGTTGCGCGCCAACTCGCCTTTCCGCCACCAGAGCCATGCGATCGAGGATATCGTCGCTTCGTTCGCGGTTCATGCGGAGGGGGCGGCGCATCTCGTGTTCAAGGTGCATCCTCTCGACAATGGCCTGGAGCGTTGGTCGCGGCGCGTTGCCGCAATTGCAGAGGCGCACGGTGTGTCCGCACGCGTGCACCTGATCCGCGGCGGCGATCTGAAGACGCTGATCACCTCATCGGCCGGCGTCATCGTGGTCAACAGCACGGTCGGCGTTCACGCGCTGCGGCACGGGACGCCCGTGAAGGTGCTCGGTGCCGCGCTCTACGACATCGCCGGTTTGACCCATCAGGGGCCGCTGGACGCGTTCTGGGCCGCGCCGCCGGTGCCGGATGCGGAATTGTGCTGGGCCTTCGTCAAGGCGCTGGCCTCGACTATCCAGGTGAAGGGGAATTTTTTCACGCGCGAGGGTCGTGCGGCGGCGGTGTCGCAGATGGCGCGGCGCATCGTAGAGGGCCGGGTCAACGAGCCCAGTGGGTTTGTCGCCCAGCCGCCGAGGTTGTTGCGGGCGGCGGCGATGGGCTTGCCGCTCAATCTTCATGAAGCCGTCGTGGCGGCCGGACTCAATCGGTTGCCGGAGACCGGCGACGGCCGGGCCAGGCCCGAGCCGGCGAGCGACTCAGGCGACGAAGGCGAGGCAGCGGCGACATCGGCATCGGCCCATGCCTTGTCGCGCGCCTCGTGAGGCGGGGGTCGTGAGCGCCGCGCGACAGCGCCGGTTTCTCTTCCTGCAGGGACCGCTGTCGCCGCTCTATTCGCGGATCGCGCGCGCGCTGGTGCGGGCCGGGCATGGCGTGCATCGGATCAACCTGAACGTGGGGGATGCGCTGCAGTGGCGCGGTCCGGGTGCGGAGACGTTCCGCGGCCGTTTCGAGGCCTGGCCCGATCACGTCGCACGAAGGCTCGACGCCCTGGCCATCACCGATGTCGTGCTGCATTCGGACAAGCGGCCGTATCATGTCGCGGCGCTGGCGGCGGCGCGCGACAGCGGGATTGCGGCCCACGTCACCGAGCTTGGGCTATTGCGCGCGGGTTACCTGACGCTGGTACAAGGGACGGCGGGCGAACTGCCGAGCCTGCCGACGGTGGCGGGTGAGATCCGGAGGCTGGCAGCCGGCCTGGCGGCGCCGGATCTCGCACATGGCTATCCGCATGCGTTCTGGCGCGTCGCGGTGCCCGATGTTGTCTACAACCTTTCGCAGACGCTGTTGTGGCCGCTATATCCGGGCTATCGGCGGCACACGATCTACTTTCCGCCCGTCGAGTACGCGGCCTGGGTGGGGCGGCTGGCGGGAGAACGCGGGCGCGCTGGCGCTGCGGCGCGGAAGTATGCCGCAATCGCGGGGGCGGGCCGCCGCCACTTCGTTTTCCCTCTGCAACTGGAAGGGGACTTCCAGATCCGGTGCTCGCGGTTCGCTAGTCAGGCGCGGGCGATCGCCGAAGTGATCGGCTCGTTTGCGCGGCACGCACCGGCGGGTGTGCACCTCGTGCTCAAGTCCCACCCGCTCGACAACGGGCTGGAGCGCTGGCCCGCTTTGATCGGGCGCGAGGCGGAGCGGCTGGGGGTCGATCCGCGTGTTCACTTCGTCGACGGCGGGGCGTTGGCCCCCTGGATCTCGACGGCGGCGGGCGTCGTGACCGTCAACAGCACGGCGGGGCTCGAAGCCCTAATGGCGGGCAAGCCGGTCTTGGCGCTGGCGCCGGCCGTTTATGACATCGCCGGGATGACCCATGTCGGCGGGCCGGACACCTTCTGGGGCGCACCGCAGGATCCGGACGCGCGGCTTGTTTCGGATTTCGTCGCGGTGCTCGCCGCGTCCCGGCAGGTGCGCGGCTCGCTCTATGACGCGCGCGGGTTGGACGACGCGGTTGCCAGCATCGCGGACCGGCTCCTGGCATACGACGGCGCGGTTGGCGCACCGGTACGGGTTGCGACCGCCTGACGTTCGACTGTTGCATCAATCTGGCTACGATCATCGTTGCCGCGCGGCGGCGGGCGTCGCCCGCACACCGGTTTCGTCCGTGGCGGGATCTATGTCGCCCGGCCCGTCGACGCTCCCCCGGTAGGCGGGGTTCGCGGGGCTGGCGCGTCACGATCGGGGCTTGCGCGGTATTCTCTTATCGACCGATAATGAGGACATGTGGCGTTCCAATCTCCGGCGCAGACCGGTGGGATGGCCACGAGCTTCGAGGAAACGTGAAGGGGTCAACGGTATGAAAAACGCTCTCCGCGTGGCTGCGGCCATGGCGTGCGTGGTGGTTGCCGCGTCCGCGGCGAAAGCCGAGACATTTAAATTGAAGATCGGTGCTGGCCATCCACCGGGTGCGGTGTGGATCACGGCAGTGCGCGAGTCGTTCATGCCCGTCGTGGCTGACCGCGTCGCCAAGGAGACCAAGCACAAGATCGAGTGGACCGAGGCCTTCGGCGGTTCGGTGTGCAAGCTGGGTGAGTGCCTGGAGGCCGTGGAGTCCGGACTTCTCGATGTCGGCTCACCCCAGGCCCCGTTCGAACCGGCCAAGCTCCTGCCGCACAACTTCGTCTACTTTGTACCGTTCGGTACGGGCGATCCGCGCATCGCCGCGAAGGCCGTGGCTGCGACCTATGCGAAGACGCCCGAGCTCAAGACGATCTTCGAGAAGCGCTACAATCAGGTGTTTGTCGCCGCCGGCGTGATCGGCAACTACGGCTTGGCCACGAACTTCAAGTGGAAGGACGTCGCCGAGCTGAAGGGGCACAAGATCGCGGCCGCCGGTCCGAACATCCCATGGCTGCAGGGCACCGGCGTCGTCGGCGTTCAGACTAACCTCAACGAGGCGTACACCGCACTGCAGACGGGCGTCTACGAGGGCTGGATCATGTTCCCCGATGCCCTCATCTCATTCAAGCTGAACGAGGTCATCAAACAGTACGTCGACATGGACTTCGGTTGCATCTCCACGCCGCTTATCACGGTCAACAAGGATGTTTGGAAGAGCTTCCCCAAAGAAGTCCAGAAAATCTTCCTGGAGACCGGAAGCACCTGGATCACGGCGATCGGCGAGCTGACGCACACCAAGCAGGAAGCCGCCCGCAAGCGGCTCTCCGAGACGGGCGTCGAGGTCCGCCAGGCCGACATGGCCACCAAGCTCGCCTGGGCCAAGGCACTGCCCAACATCCCCAAGCAGCGCGCCGCCGAGATCAAGAAGATGGGTGTGCCCGGCGATGTCGTATACACCTACATGGAAGAGCTGAAGAAGCTCGGCCACAAATTCCCGCGCGACTGGGCCGCGGAACGCTGAGCGCGCAGTCGTCGGCGCCGGCAGCCGACGCCACGGCGTCGGCTGCCAGTGCCGCTCGTGATCTAAGGCGATCACGAAGCGTGTTGGTTCGGCATGCGCAATCGCCATTTGATGCCGGTGCCACGTTTGCGGCAAGCGAGGTTTCCTCGCGCGGACATGCCGGGGCTTTGCGCCCGCGCTGGTGTAGCGTGGAACGTGGTGATGCGGCGGACCAGCCGGCCCATAGTTTGCGGCGCGAGGGTCGGCGCTTGGGGATGCTAGCTCATTGTTTGGCCTCGACGCGGGGCATCGGCATTCGCTTGAACCTGAGTGTGGGAAGGAAGGTGCATCGTGCAGCGCCTGTTCGCTTCGTTGCTGGCCCTCAGTAACTCAGTTGCAAGCCTTTGGGTGATGGCGTTGATGCTGCTGATCACGGCGGACGTGGTCGGTCGGGGTTTTTTCAACATGCCGATCCCGGGCGTGCCGGAGATCGTGAAGTTCTCCGTTGTCGCGATGTTCTGGCTGCAGATCGCTTACACGCTGCGAACCGGCAAGCATCTGAGAACGACGCTTCTACTTGGGGTCATGCCGCGCTGGATGCAGACGTCGGTGCTCGTCGTCAACTGCCTGCTCGGCATTGCCATTTTCGGCTTCATCGTCTGGCTCGGCTGGGGTGAGATGATGGTGAGCTACGAGAACGACATCTTCGAAGGTGAGCACCCGGTTCGCATCCTGGTCTGGCCGATTTGGGCGACCCTGGTCTTTGGTGCGGTGCTGATGGCGCTACAATACCTTCTCGACGTCGTGCGCCTGATCGTCCGGGGCCCTTATCCGCACGAAACGCAGGAACTCGTCGAATAGGCCTTTTCGACGAAGTGTTAGACTTGGCAAGGGGCTCCAGAGATATCCGATGCTCGATCCCATCACCGTAGGCAGCCTGTCCATTGTCGCGATCTTCGTGCTGATCCTGATCGGCTTTCATATCGGTGTCGCTCTTGCCACGGTGAGCTTCCTCGGCATCTATCTGATGACGGGGAAGATGCGGGTCGCAGCGAGCCTCTTGCAGACGACGTCATTCAGCGCGATCAACGACTATGTGTTCGCCGTGGTGCCGCTGTTTGTGATCATGGGCCTGTTTGCCACGCAGTCGGGGGCGACGCGGGAGCTGTTTGACGCAGCGGAAGCGATGATGCGCCGCGTGCGCGGCGGCGTCGGCATCTCAACGGTGATTGCAAACGCCATCTTCGCGGCCATCACCGGTGTTTCGGTGGCGTCGGCGGCGGTGTTCTCGAAGCTTGCAATTCCGGAAATGCACCGGCTCGGCTATGAGCGCAAATTCGCGCTGGGCATCGTCGCGTCCAGCGCTCTGCTCGGCATGCTGATCCCGCCGTCGATCCTCATGATCGTCTACGGCGTCATCGTCGAGGAATTGATCGGACGGTTGTTTGCCGCCGGCGTCGGTCCCGGGCTGTTGGTCGCGTTCACTCTTTCCATGACAATCCTCGTGATGGTCCGGCTGCGGCCCTCGCGTGCCGGCCACGAGGCGATGGTGGAAGACGACGCGCCTTATCTGTCGGCTGGCCAAGCGCTTCTCAAAATTGGGCCGATCCTGTCGCTGATAGGGCTCGTGCTCGGCGGTATCTACGGTGGCTGGTTTACGCCGACCGAGGCCGGCGCGGTTGGAGCTCTCGGCGCGTTCGTGCTGATGTTTGCCCGTGGCAAGTATTCCAGAGCCTCGTTGATGAAGTTGCTGCTCGAGACCGGGCAGGCTTGCGCCAGCATCTTCTTCCTGCTGATCACGGCCAACATGTACAGCCGCATGTTGACGCTGTCGAAGCTGCCGGATCTTTTGACCACGTGGGCCACGTCGCTGCAGGTGCCGGGCATCTTCATTATTCTGGCGTTCGTCGTCGTGCTGCTGCTGCTTGGCTGCATCATCGACTCGGTCTCGATCATGCTGCTGACGATGCCGATCATGGTGCCGATCGCCGCGAAGTTCGGCTACGATCCGGTCTGGTTCGGGATGATCGCGATCATCGCCATCGAGATGGGTCTGCTGACGCCGCCGTTCGGCATGGTGATCTTCGCGATGAAGGCCGCGCTGCCAGAGGACGTGCGCGTCGAAGAGATCTTCCTGGGATCTGCGCCGTTCTTTTTCATGCTTTTCGTGGTGCTTGGCCTCATCATCGCATTCCCTGAAATCAGCCTGTTCCTGCCGCGCCTGCTCTTGGGGTAGGTTCAGGGTCGGAGAAGAACAAAAACGCTTGGAGCCAGAGGAGTAGACGCCATGGACATCAAGGTCGACATGAAGGCCATCGAGGAGGCCCACAAGAAGCTGTCGAACTGGGGCCGATGGGGCAAGGACGACCAGATCGGCACGCTCAACCACGTCGAGCCGCAGCACATCGTCAAGGCGGCGAGCCTGGTCAAGAAGGGCCAGGTTTTCAACCTCGGCATTCCCCTCGACCAGAACGGCCCACAGAAGCCCGGCGGCGTGGTCAACCGCTGGAACCCGATCCACACCATGCTGGCGACCGGCACCGACAGCATCGCCGGGCGCTTCGACGCCATCAAGATCCGCTTCGCAGACGACGCGATCAACATGCCTGTGCAGTGCGCCACGCACTGGGACGCGCTCGGCCACATCTTCTACGGCGACACGATGTACAACGGCTTCCCGGCCAAGCTCGTGCACAGCGGCGGTCTGGAGAAGTGCGGCATCGAGAACTCGCAGAACAAGATGGTCGGCCGCGGCGTGCTGCTCGACGTCGCCCGCTTCAAGGGCGTGGAGTATCTGGAGGACGGCTACGGCATCTCCAACGACGAGCTCGATGCCTGCGCCAAGGCGCAAGGCGTGACGATCGGCAAGGGTGACTTCGTCATCATCCGCACCGGTCAGATGGAGAAGTGCCATAAGCGCGGCGACTGGGGGACCTACGCCGGTGGCGATGCGCCGGGCGTCAAGTTCGAGAATTGCTACTGGAGCCACGCCAAGGAGATCGCAGCTCTCGCCACGGATACGTGGGGCTGTGAGGTGCGCCCCAACGAGACCGACGACGCCTTCCAGCCCTGGCACTGGGTCGTGATCCCCGCGATGGGGCTCCTGATGGGCGAGATCTTCAATCTGAAGGCGCTCGCCGAGGACTGTGCAAAGGACAAGGTCTACGAATTCATGTTCTCCGGTCCGCCGCTCGTGATCACCGGCGGCACCGGCTCTCCGATCAACCCGGTCGCGATCAAGTGATGTGGGACGTGAGTAGAGATTAGGGAGTAGGGACTAGGGATTAGGGAGCAGGGAACGAGCGTTTCGATCCCGCCTCAGCCCCGATGCCCTACGCCCTGCTTGCCACTCGCTGTTCCCTTATTCCAACCCGGAGACTCCAATGACCCAACCCAACCTGAAGGGGCAGATCGCCCTCGTCACCGGCGCCGGAAAGGGCATCGGCCGCTCGTGCGCGGTCGAGCTCGCCAAGGCGGGCGCCACCGTCATCGCACTCGCGCGTACGCAGTCCGACCTCGATGGTCTCGCCAAGGAAGCCGGGCCCGGTGCCGGCAAGTTCGAGACCTGGATCGGCGATGTGCGCGATCAGGCCGTCATCGACCGGATCAAGGCGCTGCCGAAGATCGACATCCTCGTCAACAACGCCGGCACCAACAAGCTGCAGCACATCATGGACGTCGACGACGAGACGCTCGATCTGCTGATCGGCCTCAACATCCGCGCCGCCTTCAAGGTCGCGCAGGCGGTTGCCGGCGTCATGATCAAGCAGGGCGGCGGCGGCAACATCGTTCACGTCTCGTCGGTCGCGGGGCACGTCGGCTCCAAGACACGCTCGCTCTATGCGATGACCAAGCATGCCATCGAGGGGCTGACGAAGGCTATGGCGGTTGAACTCGCCGAGCACAAGATCCGCGTCAACGCGGTCGCGCCGACGGTGGTGCGCACGCCGATGACGGCGCCGTTCTTCAAGGACCCGCTGTATGAGAAGCGCGCGATGGATTCGATCCCGCTGAAGCAGGTGTGCGATCCCATCGACATCGCGGAGGCCGTGCTCTACCTCGTGTCGCCGGGCGCCAAGATGGTGTCGGGCCTGAGCCTGAAGATCGACGGCGCGGCGACCGCGCACTGAGCGCACGGGTCGCGACACTCACACACGATGTTTTCAGCGGCGCGGTCTTGAAAGGCCGCGCCGCAACTCTTTCCGGCCGCCGTGCGTTGCAAACTCACAGTCGCAACCGCGCGACAAGGCGATCGAAGGAGGCAAAGCGATGTCCGCGCCACAGACCAAGCGTCCTAACACCGGGATCGGAGTGGCCCTGGGCCAAGGTGTGTTGGCGTTGAGCTGCGTCATCATGGGATCGACTGTTCCGGCATCAGCGCAGGATGTGCGCACCAACATCGGCACGCTGACGTGCACGGTCGCGGGCTTGCCCGCCGATGCCGCGCGCGGTGACGATGTGCGCCGCGACATAAGCTGTCTGTTCAAGCCGGCGGGGCAGGGGGGTGACATCGCCTACGTCGGCAGCGTCCTCAAGGTGGGCGCCCAGTCGCTGCCCACCGGCAAGGTCGTGCTCATCTGGTCCGTCGTTGGGCCGAAGACCGCCGACGCGCGGTATGCCGGTCTCGCGCAGCGGTTCGTCGGCCAGCAGTCGACGTCGGCCGGGGCGGCGCCTGCGACCCAGCCGTCCCTGCTGGTGGGCGAGCGTGATCGTGCCTATGCGCTGAACGCTATGACCAATCGTGGGGGGGCGCCGATGCCCACAGTGACGATCGTCGAGTTGAAGCTGAAGACGGTGCCCGCCTAGGCAGGGTCAGGCGCCGGGCGCGTGCAAGGCGGCCCGGTCGTGCTAAAACGCGGGCTCAGATCCTTTTCGCCCGAGGCGCCCCGATGACCGTCCTTCCCCCCGCAGAGCCCGGCATGCCACTCGCCGACGTCGATACGCCGGCGCTGGTGGTGGACCTCGATGCCATGGACGCCAACTTGGCGGAGATGGCCGCGGCTGTCGCCAAGGCGGGTGTGCGCCTGCGGGCGCACGCCAAGACACACAAGTCGCCGGAGATCGCGCGGCGGCAGATGGCGCTGGGGGCGGTCGGCGTTTGCTGCCAGAAGGTCTCGGAAGCCGAAGTGATGGTCGATGGCGGCATTCCCGACGTTCTCGTCTCCAACGAGGTCGCCGGGCGCCGGAAGCTCGACCGGTTGGCAGCGCTGGCCAAGCGCGCGAAGGTTGCAGTGTGTGCGGACGACGCCGGCAACGTGGCGGAAATTGCAGCGGCTGCTGAGCGCTTCGGCGTCACGCTGGACGTTCTGGTCGAAATCGACGTCGGCGGCCGGCGCTGTGGCATTGCGCCGGGAGTTGCGGCGGTGGACCTCGCCCGCGCCATCGCCGCCTCGCCGCATCTGCGGTTCGCGGGGCTGCAGGCGTATCACGGGTCCGCCCAGCACTACCGATCGCTAGCGGAGCGCACCGAGGCGATCGGCAAGGCGATCGCCGTGACGGCCGATACGATCGCACAACTCAGGGCGGCGGACCTATCGTGCGAGACGGTCGGCGGGGCGGGCACGGGCACATTCGAGATCGAGGCGACTTCGGGCGTCTACAACGAGTTGCAGGCGGGCTCCTACGTGTTCATGGACGCGGACTATGCTCGCAACCTCGACGCCTCGGGACAGCCGGTCAGCCGGTTCAAGCACGCGCTGTTCGTGTGCTGCACGGTCATGAGCGCGCCGGTCCCGGAGCGCGCCGTGATCGACGCCGGGCACAAGGCGTTCTCCAACGACAGCGGCATGCCGGTCCCTGTCGGGATGGACGGTGCGGTCTACGGCCGCCCCTCCGACGAGCACGGCGTGCTCGACCTGACGGCCTCCAACCACCGTCCCCGGGTGGGCGACCGGGTGCTGCTGATCCCCGGTCACTGCGACCCGACGGTGAACCTGCACGACTGGTACGTCGGGGTGCGGGGCATGGGTGGCGCCGATCCGCGCGTAGAGCAGGTCTGGCGGGTAGCCGGGCGCGGGGCGATTTTCTAGACCTTGAGCCGATCACGGGGTGGTCTGGGCCGCTGGCATGGGCGGCCGGGCAACACGTGCGCGAGGTTGGTGTGGCCCCGCCAGCGCATGCCGCAGGGCGGTCTTGCCGGCGCAAAAGCGATGCCTACATGACGGGGGTGAACCAAACCGGTCCAGGGAGAACCCTATGAATTCCGAAGAGCGTCAGCTGATCAGTGGCCTTTTCGACCGCATGCGTGACACGACGGTCGGGGAGAAGGACCAGCATGCTGAGGCCCTGATCAACCAATCCGTTCGCCAGATTCCGGATTCGGCTTACATATTGGTCCAGTCCGTGCTCGTTCAGGAGCACGCAATGGAGCAGCAAGCCGCGCGGATCGGCGAACTCGAAGCCCGTGTCAGGGAACTCGAGCGTGGCCCTGCGGCGGCGGCCCAGCCGGCAGCAAGTGGTGGCTTCCTCGGCGGCCTGTTCGGGGGCGCACGTCCAGCGGCCTCTGCGCCCTCCGGCCGTAGCGCGGTCCCGGGCGCAGGGCGTGCGATGGGCGCACCGGCGACGGCCGGGGGCTCGCCTTGGGCGAACGCCCCAGGCTACGGCGCAGCCCAGCAGCCGGCGCAGGCCCAAGCGCCGGCCGGCGGCGGCTTCATGCGCTCGGCCATGACGACGGCGGCTGGCGTCGCAGGCGGCATGCTCGCTGCAAACGCGATTTCGAGCATGCTCAACGGCGGGAGCGCGGCGCAGGCGGCGACTCCGGCCGACACGGCGGCGACCGACGCTGCGGCAGAGCCCAGTGCCTTCGATGCCGATGCCTATGACAACCAGGGTCTGCAGGAAGCCAGTGCCGAGGACGGCAGCTGGGGCGATTTCGGCGGCGAGGATCTCGACATCTGACGCCGAGGGACCTGCCAGAGACGACGGGCCGGCGGCCGCGGCGCGAGATGCGCTGCGGCCGTTGCCACATGGGGCGGGTCTTGGTGCGTGGTCTGGCGGATGGGGAGTCCGCCGCAGTCATGTTGCTGGCTGACCGCTTGCGTCTAATTTATCTACTGTTTTTGTTGAATTTATGCTGTCATTTGCCGTCTGACATCCACCCCTGATCACCCAAATCGTTGTATTGTGTAGGGGAAGGTGTAGGGGAAGGATTGAGACCTCGGATGCGTCCGTCCTATTTCAAACTGACCGCCCGGAAGGTGCAGACGGAACGCAGATCGGGTCGTCACCCCGATGGCGGAGGGCTGCACCTAAACGTCGCCAAATCTGGTACGCGTTCGTGGGTTTTCATCTATCGGTCGCCGATCCATCGGATCGAGCGGGCAGCCAAGACGGTCGGCAGGCCGCGCGAGATGGGGCTGGGGCCGGTGGATGGTCCGGCAGCGGTCAGCCTGGCTGATGCCCGCGCCCGCGTCAGGGGACTGCGAACCGCAATCGAAGCCGGTCGTGACCCCCTCGACGACGCCGAACGCGACAAGGCTGCCAAGTCGGTCTCAGACCGCTCATTTGCGGCCCTAGCCGACGCCTACATCGAGCGGCACCAGACATCGTGGCGGAACGCTAAGCACCGCGCGCAGTGGAAGATGACCCTCGACGTCTATGCTGGTCCGCTTCGCCTCAAAGACGTGGGCGACATCACCGTGGACGACGTGCGGCGTGTGCTTGAGCCGATTTGGCTTGAGAAGCCTGAGACGGCCTCCCGGCTTCGTGGTCGCATAGAAGCCGTTCTTGACGCCGCCAAAGCCGCCGGGCTCCGGTCCGGCGAGAACCCGGCGGCGTGGCGGGGAAACCTCAAGCATCTGCTTCCCAAGCACCAAAAGCTCTCGCGCGGGCATCACGCGGCCATGCCGTGGCAAGACGTGCCCGGCTTCGTTGCCAAACTGAGGGCTAGGCCGTCGATGTCGGCCCTGTGTCTGGAGTTTGTGATCCTGACCGTCGCCCGCCAGGGTGAGGTCGTGCGCTCGGTTCGAGATGGGGTCGTTCACGGGATGCGCTGGTCAGAAGTCGATCATGCTGCCAAGACGTGGACGGTGCCGTCTGGTCGGATGAAAACCGGCGTGGCGCACGTCGTGCCCCTGTCGGATCGCGCGATCCAGATCCTGGACACCGTAGGCGGCGAGGCTAGGACCAGCGAGTTCGTTTTCACCGGTACGAACGGCAAGACGCCCCTCTCGGAGATGGCGCTCACAATGGTGCTGCGCGGCGTGCTCAGTGACGGCGAGCACGCGACCGTACACGGGTTCAGGAGTTCGTTTCGCGATTGGGCCGGCGATGCCACCAACTTCCCCCGCGACCTCGCCGAGGCGGCCCTGAGCCACAAGCTCGGGAGCGATGTGGAGGCGGCTTATCGCCGAGGAACCGCCATTGAGAAGCGGCGGGCGATGATGGAGGCTTGGGCGCGGTTCCTGGATGGAGAGCCGGTCGATGATGTGGTGTCACTGACGCGCCGCGCGTAGCTCAAGTTTTCATATCCGAGGCATTGAAGCGCCCCATTGGGAGCGGACCGCGAAGGGAGTCTCAGCATGAACAAACCAATCATAGAAGACACCGCCGACCCGATCAGCCGATTTCGGGCTTACATCTCCAGTGGAGCGACAATCTTCGCACCGGGCGCGCAAGACTGCTTCACCGCCAAGCTGGCCGAGGCCGCCGGCCACCGTGCTGTCTACATGGGGGGCTTCGCGACCAGTGCCGCAGTCTATGGCAAGCCGGACGTGGGGCTGATCACGATCACCGAGATGATCTCGCATGCGCGCAACATTGTCGAGGCCGTGTCTGTCCCCGTTTTTGCCGACGCCGACAATGGACATGGCAATCCACTCAACGTGCGGCGCACGATCCGCGACTACGAGCGCGCTGGCGTCGCCGGCGTGCACATCGAGGACCAGATGTCACCGAAGAAGTGCGGCAATCTGCCGGGACGCCACGTGGTGCCGGTCGCCGAGATGGTCGAGAAGATCAAGGCGGCGGTGGATGCGCGGCGGAACGCCGACTTTGTCATTGCCGTGCGAAGCGACAGCTATCACGAAGAGGGGATCAATGCCCTGATCGAGCGCGGCCAGGCCTATGCTGAAGCCGGGGCCGACGTATTCTGGCCGCTTCTCTACAACTGCGGCGACCGGGTCGAGATGGCGCGTGTTGGAAAGTCGTTCGATATCCCGCTCATGGCCTCTCTTGTGAATTACTCTGCGGCCGCGTTTATCGATCTCGATGAATGGGCTTCTCTCGGCTTCACTGTCATCATATCGCCGTTCGGCGCGCTACAGGCCGCAGCTCCGGTCATGCTAGCGCTGCTCACCGAAATGCGTGAGACCGGCTCGCTGAAGGGCTGGGCCGACCGACTGATGGCTTTCGATGACGTCACCGATCTCCTCGGCCTGCCGGAGATTCGTGATCTTGAAGCGCGCTACGGCATCTCATGACGCGAAACTACCGCTCAGCGCTTGCCGCCATCGCGATACCAGGGACGCCTCGCTCGATCATCTCGTAGCAAGCTGACGTGCCGCCCTGATCCCGCCGGGGTACAGCTCGGGCTTCGTCTCGACGTTTCGTCCGCCGCATGCCGAGCACACCATCCGCCGGCCGACTTCGCGCACGGGCGCACTTCCCGGCAATGGCACGGCTGCCGGATCAACATCATCCTCCCGGCAGCAGTCGCGGCAGTAGCACCACAAGAGCTTGCCCTCGCGGATCAGGTCAGCGAGGCGGACGGGATTCGGGTGGAGAGTAATCATCCGATCTAGCCGGATTAGAAAACGTCGTTTAGAAGTGGCGAGCCGAGAGCGAGCTGGCTCGCTTAGACGCCGAGTGTCAAAAGACGCCGACGTCGAAACCCCGCTCTCGGCTCTATCACTGATATGAGAAGCAGAACTTCTTCCGGTTAGCTGCACAACAGACCGCGCGCCCGCCGCTGCCCCGCCTAGACTGATTGCAGGCGGGCGAATGTTCCGACTGTGACACTTCGTGCCCCCTGATCGCCTCAAGCGCATCGAGCGCACGGCGCTATTTGTTTAGCATGACCTCATCAACCGTTTGGGATCCGCATTGTGGCGCAGCAGGCAGTCGTAGATCGCAGTCTCCGACTCCCTCGACCGTTGGCTGCGCGAAGCGGCGCACATGCCGCATAGTAGCGTAGGACTTATTTCGTAAGCGCCAAGATAACAGCTTCTGTCCCCACCAACTCGAACCTGGGATGATGCCGCTTTCGATTTGCGGATCAGGCGCAGCGCGATGGTGGACAGACGGAAACGTGGGATCGCGACGGTGCGGCCACCGCTTGATGAGGACATCACGATCAACGTGTGTCTGGATCCCGTCGATTTCCGGATGGGCATCAACGGGCTGTCGGTCTTGATCGAGGCGTCGCTGAAGTACGACCCGTTCAGCCGCAACCTGTTTTGCTTCACCAACAAGCGGCGCAACCAGATCAAGGTCCTGTACTGGGAGCGCAGCGGGTTCTGCCTGTGGCTGAAGCGGCTGGAGGAGGAGCGCTTCAGATGGCCCTCGCACCTGCCAGGGCGGGTCGCAAGGCTGACGCCGGAGCAGCTTGCATGGCTGCTCGACGGGCTCGACTTGAAGCACCTGAAGCCACACCGCGCGCTGGAATATCGCACCGTGCTGTAAAAGCCTGGGATGTGGCAGCAGTCCCACGCACAAATCAGTTAGCCTCAAGCCATGGGCACGTCCGAGACATCGCCGACGCCTGAGAGCGATGAAATCGCAACGCTGAAGGCGTTGACTGCAGCGCAGGCGGCGCGCATCGCGATCCTGGAGGAGCAACTCAGGCTGGCGACGGTGAAGGCCTTCGCGCCGAAGTCGGAGAAGCTTTCCTCGCTGGCGCAGATTGATCTGTTCAACGAGGCCGAAGCGCTCGTCGGCGCGGATACGCCAGAAACGGACGTGACCGAGATCACGATCCCGGCCCACGCGCGCGCCCGTGGCAAGCGCAGGCCGATCGACGCGTTTCTGCCGCGCGTGCGCGTCGAGCATGACATTCCCGAGGCGGAGAAGACCTGCGTGTGCGGCTGCCTGCTCACGCGCATCGGCGAGGTGACGAGCGAGCAGTTCGATCTCGTGCCGGCACGCGCCCAGGTCCTGCAGCATGTGCGCTTCAAGTACGCCTGCCGGTCGTGTGAAGGCTCGAGCCATGAGGGCCCCGCTATCGTCACGGCAGCCATGCCTGCACAGCCGATCCCGAAGTCCAACGCCTCACCGGGGCTGCTCGCGCATGTCAGCACCGCGAAATTCGTCGACGGCCTGCCGCTCTATCGCCAGGAAGGCATTCTTGCGCGTTATCATGTCAGCGTGTCGCGCACGGCGCTGGCCTACTGGATGATCCGGCTCGGCGATCTCGTGACGCCTTTGATCAACCTCATGCATGAGACGCAACTTTCCTATGACGTCCTGCAGATGGATGAGACCAGCGTGCAGGTGCTCAAGGAGGACGGCCGGTCGGCGACGACGAAATCCTTCATGTGGGTGCGTCGGGGCGGGCCACCGGGCCAGCGGGTCATCCTGTTCGATTATGCGCCATCCCGCGCCGGCGCCATCCCGATGCGGCTCCTCGACGAGTACCAGGGCTATCTGCAATCGGACGCCTATTCGGGCTACAACGCGCCGGCTCGCCGCGACGGCGTGATCCATGTCGGCTGCCTCGATCATGCGAGGAGAAAGTTCGTCGAGGCGGTGAAGGCGCAGCATGCGATCGCCGGCCATGAGCGCGGACTTGCGCCCGCCGCCCTGATGATCATCCGCAAGCTCTATCGTCTTGAGAAGCTGGCACGCGACGCCGGCATGACATCTGACCAGCGACATCGCTTGCGCAACGAGAAGGCACGACCGATCTGGGGTGAGCTACGCACGTGGCTCGATGCGAACCGCAACGCGACACCTCCGCAGTCGCTGACTGGCAAGGCGATCAGCTACCTCGCTGACAAATGGCAGCGGCTCACCCGCTATCTCGAGGACGGCCGGCTCGAGATATCGAACGTGTTGTGCGAGAACGCTATCCGCCCGTTTGTCGTCGGAAGAAAGGCATGGCTCTTCAGCGATACCCCGAAAGGTGCCATAGCGTCGGCGCGGCTCTATAGCCTCGTCGAGACAGCGAAGGCCAATGGTCTGGAGCCCTACGCCTACCTCCGCCAAGTCTTCACGCTGCTGCCGCAGGCGAACACACTCGAAGATATCGAGGCCCTGCTCCCTTGGAACGTCGCGCTACCCGCGACGCGAAGCGTCGCAGCCTGAGCCGAAGCCAGTCAAGCGAAAACCAACGCTGCACCGTCAGGCAATTCGTGAGGCGCTTACATCGCTATCGCCGCCTGCGAATTTTGGCGCGAAGGGCGTCCCCAGTTTCGTTTGCCACCAAGTGGCGATGACGTCGAAGACCTCGCCCAGAGGCTTGACCGGTGGTGCGCCGTTCGCTTTTCGACGGTTCGTGCCGGGATTGCCTCGGGGGCGCTGGCACCAGCGGCGTATCTGTTCGTCTGTCGGCCCCTCGGCGGCCTCGGGCGCATACTCGCTGTAGTCATAGGGTAGCTCAGGCTCTGGCGGGTATTCTTCTGGGTGCAGATACTTGCGTGCGGCATCGCAGGTGCGGAATTCGAAGTCGTCCAGCGCCATGCGATAACTTTCATGCACGTCCACCAGGAAGCGCGCGAGAACTCTCGCGATGGGCGGAAAGATCCCAGCCGTTGCGTGGTGTTATATGCCTCAAGCCGATCGGCGGCGGCCTGGGCGCAGCCATCGCCGCGATGATCTGGTCCGCGCGCGGTAGGAAAACACGCCAGTCGAACATGGGGAGCGGAGGATTGTCGGCCGGGTTGATTTTCACGGTTATCCGACCTTCCCAAGTAGGTGTGTCGCATACGCCTCCAGCGCCTCGCGCTTCTCGTCGGCGTAGTCATGCTTGTTGTAGACGCGCTGCAACCCGACCTTGGCGTGCCCCAGCACGGCATCGCGGACATCCTGAATGAAGCCGAGGTCTGCCAGCCGGCTCTCGCAGGTCACGCGGAAATCATGCAGGCGGTAGGGGGTAAGGGTCGCCGTCGGGTCGCCCAGTTCCGTGCGCAACTCGTCGAGCGCCAACTCGTCCAGCTGCGCCTTGGCCTTCGAGAACCCGGAGATGGGTGCCTCGCCATTCTTGGTGCTGAAGAGGAAGGGATCGGCGCCGACCCAGCGGGGCATCGCCTGATAGATCGCCCACGATTCCGTCGCCAGCGGCACGACATGCTCGCGCCGTCCCTTGTAGCGGGCCTTGGGGATCTCCAGCACCCGGCGCTGCGGGCAGATCTCGGAGAGTCGGGCATCCGCCCAGTCGTTGCGGCGCTGGCCCGTGAGCATCAGCAGCTGAAAATAAGGCCCGAATGGATAGGGCAGGCGCGCCGCAGCACGCCAGATGGCGCGAAGTTCGACATCGGTGAGAGCACGGCCGGCGTCCGCCCGATACTGCAGGTCCTTGCGCTTGAGGCCGGCGAGGGGGTTCTCGGTGATGATTTCCCGGTCGACCGCCCAACCGAACAGACGCGACAGGTGCTTTCTGACGTCACGCGCGGTGCCGGCCTGCTTCCGCTTGACGTAGTGATCCAGCAACTCGTGGACGTCGGCGCGGCGAATGTCGCCGATGGGCCGCTGGCCCCACTTCGGCAAGACATGCAACTCGAGTGCCCGCTCGACCTGTCGCCAGCTCGCGATGTTGGGCTTGGCCTCCTGGTCGATGAAGCGGCGGGCGACGGCCTCGACGGTGTTGGCGAAGCGCTGCTCGCGAGCCTCGTCGCGAACGCCACGGGCGTCCACACCGTCGAGCGACTGCTGCAGGACGGCGATGGCCGCTGCGCGGGCGGCCTTGAGATCCATGATGGGATACTGGCCGAGGGTGATCCTGCGCTGGGTGCCCTTCTTCGCGCGCCCCGTCTCGGGGTTGGTGCCGCCTTGGCCCTTGACCTTGTAGAGAACCGACCAGCTCTTCACGCCGTTGGCGGAGACGCGGAGCATGAGGCCGGGCACGACCGTGTCGCCATACTCCATGCGACCTTGGGGTGGCGGCTTCATGCGTTCGAGGGCGGGCTCGGTGAAGAACTTCTTCATGACCGGCGCCGCCGAGCAGCAGGGCGGTCGGACCTTGGAAGGGCGGCCAGCTTGCACCAGCCGCGAGCATAAGCTGACGAGGTCACGCGGGCGTCAGGCCCGGCGCCTACCAAAAAGGGGATCAGTTCTCCAGGGCTCAGCACGACACGCAACGACCATGAGACGCAATACGACCCGCCAATGATGGCCCCATCTCATTGAAACTTCGCGAACAATGCAGCTTCAACCCTGACTGGCTTGGGTAGCGGTGGGGTAGCGGAACGCGTGAATTCCGCGGGAACACGGCGGTTTGTGGTGGTGCTGGTTGGGACTCGACCAGAATTGCTCAGCAGAATGAGCGCGTTACACGGCGGAACCGATCGGGACGGCCGAATCCGCTATTCACACGCGTGGGGTCACTGGTTCAATCCCAGTACCGCCCACCAATCCCCCGACTGACCATCGCCAAAATGACGATCTCAAAGACGTCGCCCCACCGGGCGCGGCTGGATTGGCCGATTGGTCTCGGACCTTAGCCCGGATTGCCACGGGCACGTTTCATCTGCTCAGATCGTTCCGCTGCATGACGGTCGCTGTCGACGCAGGGGAGCGTCGGGCGACACCTCGGTGCCAGGGCGCGACTTGCCTCTGCATCGAGGGTCTGCTCAGCCGCAGTGCTCGGCTGCAAACTCTTCGGAGCCAGTCTGCGCTGCAGGCATGGGGGGAGGCACCGGCCGGCAGGGCGTATATCTGGACGGAGCACCCCGCACTGCGTCCCGATAACCCTTGCCGCGCCGGTTGCCGACGTCCAACGCCGTCTCGGCGCTCTGGGCCCGGCGCTCTGGGCCCGGCGCTCTGGGCCCAGCCGCCTTGCTGTCGATCTTCCGCCGACGATGCATGAGGCAGGCCGGGCTGAAGCGCCCGCTGCAAGCCGCGCCACCGTCCAACGTTTACATTTTCCCTTCGAGAGATGGCGGGTGGCACTGCAATGGCTGTAACGTCGTCGCAGATCCCGATCATGGAGCCGGCATGAGCACCACGGCCCGCAACGCTGCAAGCATCGAACCGGCCGGGCCCGCCGCAGGCAGCGCGCCGCGGAACGAGCCGGTCGCTGGCGGCCGCGCGATCGCGCGCGTTCGGGCAATGAGCCTGTCGCAAAAATTCCTGCTCGCAAGCACGCTCGCCATCGTCTGCGCCATGGGCATCGTGGGGACCTGGATCTCCGGTCGCATCGAAAGTTCAGTTAATCATAATGCCGCGCTGGATTCCGCCCTCTACGTCGAGGCCGTGGTCGGCGAGCGCATCCAGGGGCTCGCCGACGCGCCAAGGTTCGACCCGCTCGTGCAGCGCGGTCTTGAACAGCTCGTCCTGAAGACCCCGCTGGGTCGCCGCATTCTCTCCTTCAAGGTCTGGATCAAGGGAGGCCGTGTCGTCTACGCCAGCAGCCCCGACCACGTTGGCAGGAGCTACGCGCCGACGAAGAGCCTGATGGCAGCCTGGAAGGGCAGCATTCAGTTCGAGTTCGATCGTCTGGATGACGAAGAAGACCAGATCGAGAACCAGCTCAATCTGCCACTCCTCGAGATCTACGTGCCCGTGCGCCGCCGTTTTGGTGGCGACGTCATCGCCATCGTCGAGTTCTACACGGAGGCGACGCAGCTTGCTGAGGACCTGACGCGGGCGCGCCGCCAGGGTTGGCTGCTTCTCGCCGCGATCGGTGCAGCCGTCGTCGCCGCGCTCTACGGCATGGCCCGGCAGGCGTCCAACACCATCGACCGCCAGCAGGCTGAGCTCAACGATCGCATCGTCGACCTTTCCGCTCTCCTGGCCCAAAACCTCGGGCTGCGCCAGCGTGTCGAGGCAGCCTCGCGCCGCGCCGCGGCCCTGAACGAACGCCACCTGCGCCGGATCGGCTCGGATCTGCATGATGGGCCCGCGCAGATGATCAGCTTGGCGCTGCTGCGTCTCGATGCCATGCCGTTGCCGAAGTCGGCGGATCCCACGGCCGTCGTCACGCGCGCGCTGCCCATGGCAGACGAAAAGGCCAAGATCCGAAGCGCGCTCGAGCACGCATTGCGCGAGATCCGCGAGCTATCGGTCGGCCTATCGATGCCCGAGCTCGACGACAAATCCTTGTCGGCCATCGTTTCCGAAGCCGTACGCGAGCACGAGCACCGCGCCGAGACACGGGTTGGCCTGTCGCTCGATCCGCTGCCCGCCCGTGTGATCTCGCGCGAAGTCAAACTCGCCGCGTTCCGCTTCGTACAGGAAGCCTTGAACAACGCGCGACGCCATGCACCGGGCGCACGCGCTCAAGTTGCATGCCGCATGGGTGCCGATGGCATGGTCGCCATAACAGTTGAAGACGACGGGCCGGGGTTCGACCCCGACGCAGTATCGCGCACCGACAGGCTCGGTTTGGCGGGCATGCGCGAGCGAATCGAGAGTCTGGGGGGGACACTGAAGATCGACAGCGTCGCTGGAACGGGAAGCCGCCTCGAGGCGAGCCTACCCTTCACGCCAGGAGAGCCGCATGGGGCCTGATGTCATTCGCATTGCCGTCGTCGACGACCATCCCTTCATGCGCGAAGGCGTCGTACACATCCTGGGCCAGCAGGACGACATGGAGGTCGTCGCATCCGGTGCCGACGCCGACGAGGCCGTGCGCATTGCCGAGGACGAGTTGCCCGACATCATGCTGCTCGACATGAACATGCCGGGCGGCGGCCTGTCAGCCCTCGATCGCATCGCCACACTGTGCCCCAGCGTACGCGTCATCGCGCTGACCGTGCGCGAGGACCACGACGTCGTGCGCCGCGCACTCACGCTGGGCGCCCGCGCCTACGTTCTCAAGGGCGTGGAGACCAATGACTTCCTGGGCATCATTCGCACCGTGAACGGCGGCGGCTCGTTCATTTCGACGACGCTGGCAACCAAGCTGCTCGAGGATTTCGCCGACGAGAAGGACAAGGCGACGGCGACGCTGCCCCCCTTGACCGATCGCGAGCAGCAGATCCTGGAGCGGATCGGACGCGGGCTCAGCAACAAGGAGATCGCGCGCGAGCTCGACTTGCGCGAAAAGACGATCAAGCACTACGTGACCAACATTCTGCAGAAACTGCAGGTCCGCAATCGCGTCGAGGCAGCCCTTCTGGCCCGCGATGCCGCGGCAGGTGGCGCGGGCTAGGCCTTGTACTCAGTTTTTCCTAGACAGGGGACTCGAACAGTGATTCACGCTCACAAACATCGGAGCTTGGATCATGGCACGTTACGATCTGACAGACTTCGAGTGGAGCGTTATCGAACCGCTGAATTCCTATGGATCGGCGTGGGCCGAAGCCGCAGAACAACCGGCAGATCCTCAACGGCATGTTCTACATCCTGCGCGCGGGTTGTCCGTGGCGCGATCTGCCTGAGCGCTACGGGCCCTACACCACGGTCTACAATCGCTTCAACCGATGGCGGAAGGCCGGCATCTGGGACAAGTTGATGGACGCCATCGTGAAGGCGCACGACGGCAAGGTGCAGATGATCGACTCTTCGATCGTGCGCGTTCATCAGCACGCCTCCGGTGTCAAAAAAACAGTGGAGTTCGCTGTGTGGGTCGAAGCCGGGGCGGGCTCACGACGAAAATCCACGCGCGCGTCGACGCCAAAGGCCGGCCGGTCCGCCTCCTGATCTCGCCGGGCAACGATCACGACGTGACTGCCGCCGAGGCCCTGCTCGACGGGATTCAGCAGCGCGCCATCGTCATCGCCGACAAAGGCTATGACGCCGACACCGTTCGCTCGTGCATTCGCGCGCACGGCGCCATCCCCAACATCCCGAACCGCGACAATCGCAAGAGGAAATACCGATGGAAGAAGGCGGTCAATCGCGAGCGAAATCTCGTGGAGCGCTTCTTCAACAAGCTGAAGCAGTTCCGGCACATCGCCACGCGCTACGATAAGCTCGGCGCCAACTTCTTCGCCTTCATCCAGCTTGCATCCATCCGCATCTTCTTGCGATCAATTGAGTCCACGGCCTAGTCTGTTTCCGACACAGGCTGCGATGTCGCCGCGCCCCCCCGCCAATCCGCCACGAGCGCCGGCGCCACCAGGCGCTTACGCAGCTGGCGTTGCACGTCGGCCCAGCGAAATCGGACCGAATTGCGAACGATGTCGGCGTCGAGTTGCCGGAACTCCTCGCTGACCGGCGCATGGTCGACGAGCGCCTGCGGGCTGCGGCTGAAAGCGATCGCGCCCTCGCTGGCCGCGCGCCAATCCGTGAGCGCTGCGCGCGCGGCGAAATCGCCGATTGCCGGCCGGCCGACCGCTGCCATCGCTGCCCCCTCGAAACCAGTCTCCGCCGCACGCTCGAACACGGCCTGGGCGAGCGCGGCGGCACCTTCGGCATCGAGATTTGCGTCGGCGGCGACGCGTGCGCACGCGTACACGGTGAGATCGGCGAGACAGGCGGAAAAGATCGGCCACTTGGCGGCGTTGATTGCGGCGACGAAGACCTCGTCCTGGAACAGTCGGGCGTACTGCGTGCCCATGCGCGTCTTGAGGTAGCCGTACAACGATGTCTGCGCGACATACGCAGAACGCGAGCGCACGAACGCGGCGAGCCCCTCGCGCGAATCGATCGGACTGCGATCGAATCGGGTGGCAAGTGCCTTGAGCGGTCCTGGCAGAATGCGGGTGAGAAAGGCATGTAGCGTCGGGATTTGAGTGGTCATCGGCCGGTTAGCACTAAGTCTAGGTTGTCGGGTCGAAATCGGATTGAGTACCGTCCACCCTACCATAAGGCTGTCGGGTCATTGGGGCGCGTTGCACGGGTCGACGTCGGAGGAGGAGGAAACATTCGAATGGCCGAAGATAGATCGACAAACCACGAAATGCACTGGGTTAAGACCAGAAGCTTAACCTACGTTATTCTGTCTCTTTGGGCATTGTTCGGCATCATCCTGCCGTATTTTGCCAAGGATTTGAACGGGTTTACCTTCATGGGTTTCCCGCTTGGCTATTACATGTGCGTGCAGGGCTCGCTGATTGCCTTCCTGCTGCTCATCGTCGTCCAGAACTGGCGGCAGGATCAGATCGACGACGAGTTCGGCGTCGGCGACTAAGGGGACAACCATGGCAAACGTCGAATCAAGCAAGGCCGGATTCCTAGGCAATCTAGGCAAGGTCTATGCCCTGTACACACTGGGCTTCCTCGTCTTTTTCGCGGCTATGGCCGTTTGGGAGTCGATGGGCGCCAGCGCCGAGGCGATCGGTGTTGGCTTCCTCTTGTTCACGATCGGCATCTATGCCCTCATCGGCTGGCTGTCGCGCACAACACAAGTCGACGAGTACTACGTCGCAGGCCGCGAGGTGCCGGCCTTTTATAACGGCATGGCGACAGCGGCGGACTGGATGTCCGGCGCATCCTTCGTCGCGCTCGCGGGTGGCGTCTACTTCGGCGGCTATCCCTACCTGGGCTTCATCATCGGCTGGACGGGCGGCTACGTGCTCGTCAACTCGCTGATGGCGCCCTATCTGCGAAAGTTCGGCTGCTACACGGTGCCCGACTTCATCGGCACGCGCTACGGTGGCAACGCCGCCCGGTTCGTCGCCGTCATCGTGCTCGTGGTGGCCTCGTTCACCTACGTGACCGCGCAGATCGCCGCGACCGGCACAATCGCCGCCCAGACCCTCGGCATCCCGTTCCACCTGGGTGTTTATCTCGGTCTGCTCGGCATCTTCATCTGCTCCATGCTCGGCGGCATGCGCGGCGTGACCTGGACCCAGGTCGCGCAGTACATCGTGCTGATCATCGCCTACCTCGTGCCGTTGTTCTGGATGTCGTCGAAGCAGGGCTTCGGCATCTTCCCGCATCTGACCTACGGCGACGCGCTGCAGAAGATCTTCGCGCTCGAGCAGACGTTGCAGGTCGGTAAGCTGAAGCCGCCGGCGGATTGGGCCGCACAGCTCGCAGCCCAGAAGGTGAGCGGCGTTTCGGCGTTGCAGACGCTGGCCAACGCACCGGAAGGTCAGGGCTGGAAGATGATCACGCTTGCCATCTGCATGATGGCGGGCACGGCATCGCTCCCGCACATCCTGATGCGCTATTTCACCACGCCGTCGGTTCGTTCCGCCCGGCGCTCGGTGGGCTGGTCGCTGTTCTTCATCTTGGGTCTGTATCTGTCGGCACCGGCACTCGCCACGTTGACCAAGCTGCAGCTGCTCGATCCGACACTGCCGACGGCGGTGATCGGCAAGTCGTTCAGCCAGGTGGCGAACCTCGACTGGATCAAGCACTGGCAGTCGGTCGGAATGGTGGGGCTTGTCGACTTCAACAAGGATGGCATCCTCCAGATCAACGAGTTCTTCATGCGGCCCGACATCGTCGTCCTCGCGACGCCGGAAATTGCCGGACTGCCGTATGTGATCTCGGGCCTGGTTGCTGCCGGCGGTCTCGCGGCCGCGATGTCGACGGCCGATGGTCTGCTGCTGGCGATCGCAAACGCCCTCAGCCATGATCTCTACTACAAGATCATCGACCCGAAGGCCGACACCAGGAAGCGTCTGATCGTGGCCCGCGTGCTGCTGCTGTTCATCGGCATCGCCGCGGCCTACATCGCAGCGCAGCGCCTGACCGGGATCCTGGGTGCGGTGGCCTGGGCCTTCGACTTCGCCTGCTCGGGCCTGTTCTTCCCGCTCGTCCTCGGTGTGTGGTGGAAGCGTGCCAACGCCCCCGGTGCGATCGCCGGTATGCTCGGCGGCTTCATCGCCGGCTCGCTCTACCTCTACATGGTCAACGACTGGGATGGCGCGGCTCGTGCGGTCTATCCGCTGATGGCGCCGTGGTGGGACATCGACCACCTGCGGTTCGGCATCATCGGCATGCCGGTCAGCCTGATCTGCATGGTCGTCGTCTCTCTGATGACGCCGGCGCCCAGCAAGGAAGTGCAGGACATGGTCGACGAGACCCGCATTGCGCGCGGGAAGTCGATCCTTGGCTCGTCGCACTGAAACCTGCTAGAGGTCACTGGGATGGGGGCGGAGCCTGGGCTTCGCCCCCATTTTCATGCGGCTCGCCACGTCCAGGAGATTCACACTTGGAAACGGTTCCTCTGGCAGCCATTCCGCTGTGGGCGGTGGTGGTCGATTACGTGCTCGGCGTTGTCATGTGGACGCTGATCGGCCGCGCGGCCATGAACATTTTTCTGCCCGTGACCTCCGACTTCTTTTTTATGCGGTTTTTCGTCAGAGCCACCGACCCGCTGCTGCGGCTGTTCAGGCCGGTCACGCCGAGCTTTCTCGTCGAGCCCTTGGTGCCGCTGTTCGTGGCCTGGTTCTTCTACATGGTCCGCTTCTACCTGATGCCCTGGCTCCTGGGCTACTCGGTGCTGGGCATGCTGTCGTTCCCGCTCGAAAGCGAGTTCACCCGCCTGATCTACACGATCTTCATGCGCCAATAGCCCCCAAAGCCGCGACCGGACGCCCGCCCATCACGCCCGCCCATCACGCCCGTTTGATCGCGCGTGGCCCGCCAACCCGTTGCCGTGACGTGTCCCCTGACGCGATACTGGCGCTCCGCGGGGCCGGTCGGTGCCAGCTGCAGATGGTTCCCGAGGCAGGGAGCTGACGCGTATGCTGGACAGGATCGAGGCACTGGCGGAAATCTCGGTGGCGCGCGGCTGCGGGTTCGCGGGTCTTGCGATCGGCACCACGATGGTCGGCTTTGCCGGCGAGTATATCTACGCCATGAAAGTCGGCGGACTGTTGGCGCTGCTCACCTCCGCCATCTTGCAGCTCAAGGCCTGGCACGCGCCGACGCGCAACTACAAGTCGACGGAGCTGTGGCTGATGCTGAAGCCGCAGGATCGCCCCGTCCCCGCCATCGCCCAGAAGGTAATCGGCTCCGTTCTGCGCGACGTCTACCTGCTGTTCGCGATCCGCGCCGCAGCCGTTGCCGCCGGCCTCCTGGCGGCCGCCACGATCTTGTCGCTGTTCTCCTGAGAGCACGCGGTGGCCCGCGGGGCCGGCCTTGCGCGCGCAGGGCTACATGCGGCCCTCGAGCGCCAGCTCCTGCATGGTCTCCACGGCGCCGAGCGCATCCTTGAGGTCGGCGCGCTGGCGCTTGTCGAGGCGTCCCAGATCGACGCCGGTCGACAGCGCCACGCCGCGTCGGCCATCCTCGATCTGTTGATCGAGCACGGCGCGCAGGATCACCTCGTGCGCATCGATGATGCGCGAAATGTCCCCGGGCGAGCCGACCCCTTCCGCATGAACGCCCTCCAGGCGCTCGCGCGTTCCGTGCGCCGGCACGCCGTGGCGGATCGACATCACGCGCGCGCCGGTGACCAGCGGCAGCAGTCCGCCCTTCTTCAGGTCGACGCGGCCGTTCTCGGTACGGATGCCGCCGAACATCGTCAGCGGTGCGCGCCATCGACGCCCGCTTTCTGCCAGCATCGTCAGGAAGCTGCGCGAGGTCCGCGCGCGTTCATAAGCATGGCGCCAGATGCGATCGCCCAGGGCGAGATCGCCATGCACGGGGATCGCATCGAAGAAGATGTCGACGTTGAGAAGATCCTCCGGGCGCTGCCGTCCGAGCCAAGTCTCCACCAACTGGTTCCAGTCCGCGAGGCTGTGCCGCCAGGCCGCGGTCTTGGCCATGACGCCGCCCTTGCAGTACAGGATGCCGGACAGGTCCAGGATCTCCGCGATATGCGTGCCCAAGGCCTCGAACCACCGATCGGTGTCGGAGCCCGGCGCGCCTTCGGTGTAGACGATCGCGTTGTCCTGGTCGGCCGCCAGCAGGCTCTCGCCACGGCCGCCCGAGCCCAGCACCAGGACGGCGTAGGCTACCGGTGGTCGACCCCGCCCTTCCTCGGAAAGGCGCGCCTCCGCAAGCTGCGCCGCCCGCCGCGTGATGTTGCAGATCTCGGTGCTGACCACGCCCGCGATCGTGCGCGCGTCGACATCTTCGCGTAGCAGGCTGGCGGCCATCCGCGGCACCTGCGACCACGCCTGCGCCAGATCGTTGGCATCGCGTGCAGCCACGATGCTGTCGCCGATCATGATCGCTTCGCTCGCTCGGTTGCGCAGTAGATTGCGCGGCGTCAGCGCACCGACGATCTCGCCGGCCATGTTGCGCACGCCAAGGTGGCGGATGCCCAGCCGGTCCATGCGCCCGATGGCGCGATAGACCGGAGCATGGTCGGCCACCGTGAGCAGCGGCGCCTTGGCGAATTGCTGCAGCGGCGCGTCCAGCGCGGCCGCTCCCAGGGTGCCGATCGCACGCAGCACGTCGCGTTCGGTGATGATCCCGGTCGCGCCGTCCGGCATGCGCACGAACACCGAGCTCGATCCGCGCTCCAACAGGGTCTTGACCGTTTCCGCAAGGGACAGGCTGCCCTCAAGCACCAGCGGCGGGCTCGTCATGACGTCGCGCACGCGATGGCGATAGGCGAATGGATCGATGCCCTTGAGGCCGGCTTCCCCATCCGCCGGCGACGAATCCACCGAGGCTATCCCGCCGGAACTCTGCGCATCGCGTTCCGCTAGCCGCATGCACGCGGCCTCGGCCTCGGCCAGGGTGCGCACGCCCGCCTGCCGCAGCAAAGGCACCAGCTTGATGAAGGCCTCTCCAGTCGCGACCGCATCGCTCAAGGCCGTGTGACGCGCGGGGTTCTTGACCTCCAGCCACTCGCACAGCCGATCCAGGCTGTGGTCGGCGAGCGTCGGTGCGACCACGCGCGCGAGCACGCGTATGTCGAGCGCGCGCGGCTGCTGCCAGGCGAGCCCTGCCAGGTCGTGCTCGCGCTTCAGCATGGCGAAGTCGTAGGCGAGGCTGTGGCCGATGACGACGCGCTGCCCGATCGCGCGGGCGATCTCCGGCGCTGTGGCCGCGAAGCTCGGTGCGCCCTGAAGCGCCGCGGTCGTGATGCCGTGGACCGTGGTCGAGGCCTCCGGGATCTCGATGCCGGGGTCGATCAACTGTTCGGTGCCGGCTTCGACAGCAAGCCGGCCCTGCTCTATCGGAGCAAAGCCGATCTGGATGATCCTCGCGGTCCGCGCATCGAGTCCTGTCGTCTCGGTGTCGACGACGACGGCATCCAGAGCAGCGAGTGGTGTGGCGAAGGTGATGGTCTTCATGACTGTCGATGGCCCCGCGCAAGTATCGGCAGTCCACACTAGCGCAGGGCCGGCAGCATGCGTTGATCTCGGTCAGTGGACGAAAGTAGGGGGTGCACGCGGCCGCATCCGCGTAGGGCCGATCGCTGCGCTCTACACCCCCAGCCAGCGCGACTTCAATGCCGCGTCGCCGATGATCTGTTCCGGCGTGCCCCGCCAGACTGCGGTGCCGCGGCCCATCACGACGACGTCGTCGGCCAGACGCGTCGCGAACCCGAAGTTCTGCTCCACGAGCACCATCGTCAGGCCGTGCCGCTTCAGTTCCGCCAGCTTCTCGTAGATCTGCGCGACGATGATCGGCGCCAGCCCCTCGGTCGGCTCGTCGAGCACCAATAGCTGCGGGTTCATCAACAGCGCCCGCGCGATCGCAAGCATCTGCTGCTCGCCACCTGACAGCTGGTTGCCCCCGTTCTCGAGCCGCTCCGCCAGCCGTGGAAAAAAATCGAGCACGCGCGCCATCGTCCATGTGCACGACCCGGTCGGTGGCAGGCGCGCGGCCAGTGCCAGGTTCTCGCGCACCGTCAGCGATGGGAAGATGTCGCGCGTCTCCGGCACGTAGGCCACGCCCGCCCGCGCGATCTCGTAGCTCGGCCGCCCCGCGATGTCGCGGCCCTGGAAGCGAACCGTTCCGGCGTTAACCGGAAGTAGTCCCATGATCGCCTTCAGCGTCGTCGTCTTGCCCGCGCCGTTGCGCCCGAGCACGGCGAGGATGTGGCCGGCACGCGCGTCGAGGTCGAGCCCCCGGACGATCTCCGTGTCGCCATAGCCGGTCCGCAGCTGACGGATCTCGAGCATCAGGGCGTCGGGCCTCCCAGATAGATCGCGTTGACGAGTGGGCTCGCGCGCGTCTCGGCAGGCGTGCCCTCGAACACGACCTGGCCGTGGTTCAGCACCGTGATCCGGTCGGCGACGTCGAAGGCGAGATCCATGTCGTGCTCGATGATGAGGACCGCCAGCGATCGTGGCAGTCGTTTCAGCAGCGTGTGCACGGCCCGGATCATGCCGGGCCCGACCCCCGACGTCGGCTCGTCCATCAAGAGCACCGTCGGCTGGCGCGCCAACGCGATCCCGACCTCCAGCTGTCGGCGAAAGCCGTACGAAAGAGCTGAGACCGGCGCGTCGAGCACGTCGCCGATCCCCACTTGCCCCGCTGCGTCCTTCACCGCGGCGACGATGTCGCCGTCGCCATGCGTATCGCGCGTCAGACATGACGACAGGCCGCGTGCTGCCGCGGCCGCCAGCGCAAGATTGTCGCGGACCGTCAGCGCATCGAACAGGTTGTTCTTCTGGTAGCTACGCGACAGGCCCAATCGCGCCCGCGCCTCGACCGATAGATCCGTCGCGCGCCGGCCTGCAATGAGGATCTCGCCCGCGCTCGGCGTCACGATGCCAGCGATGAGGTTGAACAGCGTCGTCTTGCCCGCGCCGTTGGGCCCGAGCACCACGCGTCGCTCGCCGGGCTCAAGCCTCAATGACACCTTGTCGACCACCGTGAGCGAGCCGAAGGACTTGGACACCTCGTGCAGCTCAAGCATCGGCCTCCGCCTCCATCCGGTCTTCCGGCTCCGCGGCAGGCGGACGGTTGTGCGCCCCGCGGCGCCCGATCCAATGCTCCAGACCGCCGTAGAGGCCGCGCCCGCCGGCCATGACCGTCAGGATCAGTGCCGCGCCGATGGCCATGTGCCAATAGCTCGTCCAGTCGCTGACCGTGTGCTTGAGCAGGACGAGCACGGCGGCGCCGAGGATCGGGCCCACGAGCGTGCCCAGACCGCCCAGGATGACGACCACGAGTGCTTCCCCGGAAACCGTCCAGACCAGCAGTTCCGGCGAAACGAACATCGTGTGCTGCGCAGCCATTGCGCCGGCCATGCCGCACAAGGCCGCCGAGATCGCGAAGGCGCGCGCCTTGATGCCGGTCACACCGACCCCGAGCGCGCGTATGCGATCCTCGTTCTCCCGGATGCCGACCAGGCTGCGCCCGAAACCCGAACGCAGCACCAGTGCGGCGATGGCATAGGCAAACGCGAGTGCGGCGAGCGCGAAAAGCGCGAACGGCAGCGACGCGGACAGATCGATCCCGACAGCTGAGAGATCGAGCCGGGCGATGCCCGACATGCCGTCGTCGCCGCCGAGCCACTTGCTGTCGAACACGAGCGCGTAGGCCATCTGACCGAACGCCAGCGTCGCCATGATGAAGAAGATGCCGCGCGTGCGCGCGGTGACGGCGCCGACGGCGGCGCCCAGTGCCGCAGTCGTGACCATGGCGAGCAGCATGGCCACGGCCGGCGGCACGCCGAAGTGGACGGTCGCCGCAGCGAAAGTATAGGCGCCGAGCCCGAGCAGTGCGCCGTGACACAGCGAGATCATGCCGCCGTAGCCGGCAACCATGTCGAGCGCCACGGCCATGATCGCGAGCACGGCGATCTCGATCACGATCTCACGCGCAAAGTAGCCGCCGAGCAGCATATAGGCGACGAGCCCTGTGAGCAGGATCGCCAGCGCCGCGCTCTTGGTTTCGGTCTGACGAAACATCGTCTCAGGCCCTCGCCGGATAAAGGCCCGCAGGGCGCAGGATGAGAACGCCGGCCAGCAGCCCGTACACCAGAACGGAGGCGACCTGCGGCGCGATCACGGCGCCGAGCGTTTCGATGAAGCCGACCAGAAGGGATCCGACGACGGCGCCTTTCAGCGAGCCGAGCCCACCGATCACGACCACGATAAGCGTGGGGATCAGGATGTCCGTTCCCATGTGCGGCGTCACCGAAAGGATTGGCGCGGCGATAACACCAGCGAGACCCGCCAGCGCACATCCCACGCAGAACACGGCGAAGAACAATCGCTCCACGTCGATGCCCAGGCACGCCGCCATCTGGTCATTGTCGACACCTGCGCGGATCATGGCGCCGATCTGCGTCCGGCTGAGCGTCAGATGCAGCGCGGCCATGACGATCAAGCCGACCGCGATGACGAAGATCCGATACGCTGAGTAGGTGATGCCCAGAACGTCCACCGGCCCGGCCAGCGCCCTCGGCGGCTCGATGCTGAGCGCGACGTCGCCCCACCCCATGCGCACGAGGTCGAGGAACACGAAGATGAGACCGAACGTGACGAGCACCTGGTTCATCGGGCCCGCGCGCCGCAGGCGACGGATCAGCCCGAAGTAGAGCAGGGCACCCGCGAGCGCGACCGCGACCGGCGCGAGCGCCAGCCCGCCCCAGTAGGAGCCGGTCCACGCGACAGCGGAGACGCCAACGTAGGCCCCCAGCGCATAGAGTGCCCCATGCGCGAGGTTGACGAAATGCATCAGCCCGAAGATGACCGTGAGCCCGACCGACAGCAGGAACAACAGCATCGACAGCTGCAATCCGTGCAGGATTTGGACGATCCAGAACGACGGGTCGGCCATCATCGCGAGCAGGTCCTCGTCGTCACGGCGCCAAAGCGCCGGCCAATGCGGCGCCTTGCCTTGTCTGGCGCGTCAGCGCGCTACGTCGTGCCGCCGTCAGGCGGCGTCGGACTAGAACTTGCAGCCATTGGGAGCGTCGGCGACGTCGCGGATCGTGCCAACGATCTTCTGTGTGACGCCGTCGCCGTCGCGCACGGTTTCAAAGATGTAGATGTTCTGCACGATGTTGTTGGTCGCCGGGTCAATCTTCAGCGGCCCGCGCGGACCCGTATAGCTGACCTTGGTCAACGCAGCGGCAAGCGCGTCGCGTCCCTTCGCCCCGCTCTTGATGGCGGCGAGCAGGGCGCGCCCGGCGTCGTAGCCCTGCACGGCATACTCCGACGGGATGCGATTGGTCTTCTTCGTGAAGGCGGCGACGAAGGCCTTGTTCTCAGGTGTGTCGATCGTGGGCACGTAGTGCAGCGAACCGATCACGCCCTCGGCGGCTGGCCCTTGCGACTTCACATAGAGCGGCGAGGTCAGGAAGCCGGAGGCGTAGAGTGGGATCTCCCCCTTCACCCCGAGCGAAGCATACTGTTTGACGAACGACACTGCCTCGCCACCGGCATAGAACACGAACAGCGCATCAGGCTTGGCTGCCTTCGCCTTGGTCAGATAGGGCCCGAAGTCCTGCGTCTTGCCGAATGGCGTGTAGTCGGCGCCGACCATCTTGCCACCGGCGGCCTTGAAGGCCTCAGCGAACGATTCCATCATCTGCCGGCCGGCGGCGTAGTCGGGCGCCATCGTGTAGGCGGTGCGGATGCCCTTGTCGAACATCCACTTGCCCATCGGGCGGATGCCCTGGCTGTTGGAAAACGACACACGCGTGATGTACCGGCTGCAGCGCGCGCCCGTAGCATCGTCGTTGCCGGCGTTGGCCACGATCAGCGGCACCTTGGAGGTGTGCACGAAATCGCGCACAGCACCCAGCACGCCCGAAGACACGATGCCGACGATGACGTCGACCTTGTCCTCCAGAACCAGCTTGCGCGCCTTGGCAAGACCGACCGGAGGCTTTACCTCCGTGTCCTCGCGCTGCACGATGATGTCGCCCGCAGCGCCGGCCTCTTCCAGAGCGAGCATGAAGCCCTCGTCGATCTCCTTGCCGAGCGCGGCATAGACGCCCGCGTAAGGCAGCAGCAGGCCGACCTTCTCGCCTTTTGCGCTTGCAGGCGCCGTTCCCGCCAGCACGCCCGCGACCAGACTGCCCACCATCCAGGGGCTCAAGCGCTGCAACATGACGTTCCTCCCGTACTGAAGGGCCCACGGCCCGCGTGTTTGAATTGTCGGTCGTGCTGCGAGGGTGGGCGAGGCCGGCATCGCCGCTCCGCCACCTGCCGGTAAGGGATGGAACTAGGCGGGAACAGCCGCCGCGTCGGACGCGAGCAGGTCATCGCACCAGGCCGCGATCGCCGTGGCCGTCGGCGCCAGCGTCTCTGCAAAGTCGGCCGCGAACGCCTGCCAGGCGGCGATCTGCGCGCGATTGACGGCGACCAGCACCGGGATGCCCTCGCCGAGCGCCGCCGCGATCACCGGGCGAAAGCCCGCACCCTCTGCCTCGCGCTTGCCGAACTTGTTGACGATCAGAAGGTCCGCGCCGTCGGCCAGCGCGGCTTCGGTCGCAGCCACCAGGGTTTCCAGCGCATGGGTGTCGAGGCGGCAGCCCCGCGCCATCGGCCCGCGATCCTCAGAGATCGATGTCTGGCGACCCGAGCTCAAGTCGGTCACCAGCATGTCGCACGCGCACCGGTCCACGCGCGGTCGCGAGCGCTGCACCGTTCCCGCAAGCCTGATGCCGCGCCCGGCAAGGCGGCCGGCCGCCTCGCACAGCAGCAAATCGACGGCGTTGCCTGTGCCTGGCTCGTAGACGATGGCGGCCAGAGGCTTCATGTGATGAGCCCCGGAAGCCAGGGCGCGCCGCGGCACGGGTTCACGCTCACTTGCGCCGCTCCAGGATGGAAACGTAGTTGGCGACCGCTGCACCGCCCATGTTCAAAAGGCCGGCCAGCTTGGCGTCCTTGATCTGCATGCCGCCGGCTTCGCCCATCAGCTGCAGGCACGTCATGATGTGCATCGACACGCCCGTCGCCCCGATCGGATGCCCCTTCGACTTCAGGCCGCCTGACGGATTGACCGGCAATTTCCCGTCCTTCTCCGTGATCCCCTCGCGGACGACCTTCCAGCCTTCGCCCGGCTTGGCGAGGCCCATCGCTTCGTATTCGATCATCTCGGCGAGCGTGAAGCAGTCGTGCGTCTCCACGAGATCGAGATCGTCGAGCGTGACGCCGGCGTCCGCGCGTGCCTTCTCCCAGGCCATCCGCGCACCGTTGAACGCCGTGACGTCACGGCGCGACAGCGGCAGCAGGTCGTTGACATGGCGCCGCGCGCGAAAGCCGATGGCGCGCTGCATCTTCTCCGCCGTCTCCGCATCCGCGATCACGACGGCGGCAGCGCCATCGGAAATCAACGAGCAGTCAGTGCGCTTCAGCGGCGCGGCGACATAGGGGTTCTTCTCGGAGAGCTGGTTGCAGAATTCGAATCCCAGGTCCTTGCGCAACTGGGCGTAAGGATTTGCAACGCCGTTCTTGTGATTCTTCGCCGCGATCCTGGCGAGTTCGGGGCTGCGGTCGCCGTAGCGCTGGAAATAGGTCTGCGCGATACGGCCGAACACGCCGGCAAAGCCGCCGTCGATCTCGCCCTCTTCCTTGCGGTAGGAGGCGCTGAGCAGGATGTCGCTCGTCTCCGCAACCGTCTTCGCCGTCATCTTCTCCGCGCCGACCACGAGAGCGACGCGCCCGCGACCGCTTTCCACGAAGTCGAGCGCGGCATAGATGGCCGCCGAGCCGGTCGCGCAAGCGTTCTCGAGGTGTGTTGCCGGCACGTGGGCAAGGCGCGGGTCCGCCAGCGCAACCTGTGCGGCCTCGAAGCCCTGCTTTGAGAAACCGGAATTCATGACGCCAACGTAGATGCCGTCGACATCCTCCGGCTCGACGCCGGCATGGGCGAGGGCTTCGCCCGATACCCGGCCCATCAGGCTCTCGACATCGGGATCCTCAAGCTTCCCGAACGGGGTGTGGGCCCAACCCACGATCGCACCGCCTGCCATGTCGTCGTCTCCCGGATCGAAAGGTTCAGGGCCTGAAATCTTAGGGGGCGCGGCAGGCGGCCGCAATATGACATATCGGCGGACCCGGCCCCGGCTGGGGCGTGGACCGGGCCTACGGTGATCACAGCCCAACAGAGAGGGGTGGCCGGACCTGCCGGTCCGACCACCCCCGTCGACGCGGACGTCAAAGCCTCCGGTCTTCAACTCTCCAGCTTTTCCAGCACCTTGGGTGGCGACATCGGCAAGCTGTAGAAGCGCTTGCCGACCGCGTTGTAGACAGCATTCGAGATCGCCGCGAGCGGCGGCACGATCGGAGCCTCGCCGACGCCGCGCACGCCCTGCGGATGCTTCGGGTTGGGCACCTCGATCATGACCGCGTCAAGCATCGGCAGGTCCGAGCACACGGGCATGCGATAATCCAGGAAGCTGGCGTTATCGACCTGCCCCTTCTTGTTGTAGACGTACTCCTCGTTGAGCGCCCAGCCCACGCCCTGCGCCATGCCGCCCTGCATCTGTCCTTCCACGTAGGCAGGATGCACCGCCTTGCCGACGTCCTGGAACGAGGTGTAGCGGACGACCCGCACGATGCCGAGGTCCATGTCGACCTCCACATCGCAGACATGGGTGGCAAAGCCGCCTTCCGCTCCCGTTGTGTTGAGCTGGGTGCCCGCGCCGACCGGGCCGCCCGTCTCGTTGGCCTTCGCGGCGATCTCGGCCAGCGTCAGCGGCTTGAACTTGCCGGCATTGTCGCCGGCCGGGTGCGCGGCCCCGTCTTCCCAGGTCACGGCGTCCGCGTCGATCTTCCAGATCTTGGCCGCACGCTCCTTGAGTTGCGTGATGACCTTCTCCGCCGACTGCGTGACCACCATGGCGGAGGCGAACAGCACGCGGCTGCCGCCGGTCAGGTTGGAGAAGCCGATCGTGGCCGTGTCGCCGATCAGCACGGAGACGCGGTTGTAGTCGATGCCGAGCAGCTCAGCGGTGATGTTGGCGATCGAAGCGCGCGAGCCGCCGATGTCCGGATGGCCTGTGGTGACGACGACGTTGCCGTCCTCGGTGATGTTGACCTGCGCGCTCGATTCGCCGCCGGCATTGAACCAGAAGCCAGATGCCACGCCGCGGCCCTGGTGTTTGCCCAGTGGCGCCTTGGAATGGGGATGCTCCAGCGCGGCCTCGCAGCGTCTCGGCAAAACCGATGCGCGGAAAGACCGGACCATGCGCCGCCTTGGTGCCCTCGCGGGCCGCGTTCTTCAGGCGGAACGCCAGCGGATCCATCTTCAAGGCTTCGGCCACCTCGTCGAGGACGCACTCGACCGCATACGCGCCGATCGGTGCTCCAGGCGCGCGGTAGGCTGCGACCTTGGAGCGGTTGGAGACCACGTCGAATCCGACCGAGTGCACGTTCGCGATATTGTAGGGCGCAAACGAGCAGCCCGCCGCACCGCGGATCGGCGAGCCGGGCAGGCCGCCGGCCTGCAGGTAGAACGTGCCCTGCGCGGCCACTATCGTGCCGTCCTTCTTGGCGCCGATCTTGACCGTGCTCATGGAGCCCGACGTCGGGCCCGAAGCGCGCATGACCTCATCGCGCGTCATGACCATCTTCACCGGCCGGCCCGACTTCTTCGACAGCATGGTGGCGAGCGGTTCGAGGTAGACGATCGTCTTGCCGCCGAAGCCGCCGCCGATCTCGGCAGGAATGGCGCGGATCTCGCTCTGCGACAGCCCCGTCAGCAGCGCCGTCATCGCCCGGACCATGAACTGGCCCTGGCTCGACGACCAGATCGTCGTCTTGTCGTCGGCGGCGACGCTGACGAGACAGGCGTGCGGCTCGATGTAGCCTTGATGCACGGGCCGCGTCTTGAACGAGCGTTCGATCACGACATCGGCGTCCGCGAAACCCCTTGTCGACATCGCCGAGCTTGTGCTCGAGGCGGCCAGCGATGTTGGAGGGCTTGCCGTCGAACTTGATGAAGTCGTGCAGGATCGGTGCATCCGGCTTGATCGCGTCCTCGATCTCGATGACGTGCGGCAGGACCTCGTAGTCGACCTTGATCAGCTTGCAGGCTTCCGCCGCGATCGCTTCTGAGGTCGCGGCTACGGCGGCGACGGGGTGGCCGTGGAACAGCGCCTTCTCGCGCGCCATGACGTTGCGGCGTCATCCAGCGCATGTCCTGGATGCCGAGCGGGACCGGCTGTCGAGACAGGAAAGTCGACGATGTCCTTCGCCGTCACCACGGCCTTGACGCCGGGCAGCGCCTCAGCGGCCGAGGTGTCGATGGAGCGGATGTTCGCATGCGCGTGCGGGCTTCTGCAGCACCTTGCCCCAGATCATGCCGGGCATCGTGGTGTCCGCGGCGAACTGGGCACGCCCCGTCACCTTGTCGGCTCCGTCCGGTCGGATCGTGCTCTGCCCGATCCACTTGTTCTTTCTAATCTGCTCGTTCATCACGCGCTCTCCCGCATATCGGCTGCCGCGTCGAGGACCGCCCGGACGATCTTGTCATAGCCCGTGCAGCGGCACAGGTTTCCAGCCAGCCCGAAGCGCACCTCGGTCTCGGTCGGGTTCGGGATTCTTGTCGAGCAGCGCCTTGGCCGCGACCAGCACGCCCGGCGTGCAGATGCCGCACTGCAAGGCGGCGTGCTCCAGGAACTTCTGCTGCAGGGGATGCAGCTTGCCGCCCTGGGACATGCCCTCGATGGTGCCGATGTTGCGCCCCTCCGCCTCGACGGCGAGCATCAGGCACGAGCAGACCAGTCGGCCGTCGAGCGTGATCGAGCAGGCCCCGCAGTCGCCCGTGCCACAGCCTTCCTTCGCGCCGGTCAGGTCGAGTTGGTTGCGCAGAACGTCGAGCATCGAATGGCTCGCGTCGCACAGGAACTCGGTCGGCTCACCGTTGATCGTCGTGGTAACGTGTGTCTTGCTCATGTTTCTCAAGCCCCTTTCGCGCGTTCGGCGGCAATGGCGACCGCGCGCTTCAAGAGCACGCCGGCGACCTTGGTGCGGTAGGCGATGGTGCCGCGCTTGTCGTCGATCGGACGGCAGACGGCGCGGCAGGCAGCGGCAGCGGCGTCGAGCGCGCCCGTCGTCCAGACGCGAGCCGATCAAGGCCTTTGCCGCGTCCTCCACCAGCAGCACGGTCGGCGCAACGGCGCCGAGTCCGACGCGCGCCGCCGTGCACACGCCCTCCTTCATCGTCAGGCTGACGCCGCAGCCGACGACCGCGATGTCCATTTCCGTCCGCGGGATCATGCGCAGGTAGGCGTCGCCCGAACCCGCCGGCCGCGCCGGAAAATTGATGCTGACCAGGATCTCGCCGGCTTCCAGATTGGTGCGGCCAGGCCCGGCCGGCACGTCCTCGACCTTCATTTCGCGCCGGCCGCGCGGTCCCTGCACGGTCACCGTGGCGCCGGCTGCGACCATGGCGGGCACGCTGTCGCCGGCCGGCGAGCCGTTGCACAGATTGCCACCGGCCGAGGCGCGGCCCTGGACCTGCTTTGAGCCGATCAGGTTGATCGCTTCGAGCACGCCGGGCCAGGCGTTGGCGAAACCGGCATGCTCGGCCAGCGCGGCGCCCGAAACCGCCGCGCCGACGCGGAATTTGCCGCCGCCCTGATCCTCGATGCTCGTCAGTTCGGCGATCTTCTTGATGTCCACGATCACGCCGGGTTCCACGACGCCGGAGCGCATCTGCACCAGGAGGTCTGTCCCCCCGGCCAGGATGCGCCCGGCCGCGCCGGCCGCGGCATACGCGCTCACCGCCTCGTCGAGCGTGCGCGGCGCCAAGTATCGAATGTCTGTCATGAAGCTGTCCCGTCGTTTCCGTCCCGGCCTGCCCCTTCTTGGTGTCGGGGGCGACCTCACAGGTCCTGCAAGCGTCCAGAACGCTACACGGACGCGGGGTGAATGCAACATCCCACGCGATCCGGACCCCGATCCGGAAGGGCAGCCCTGCACCGGAGGATGGGGCGGACCCGGCTTCGGATGGCGCTGCAACCTACATCGGATGGCGATCCGCGCCGCCGATCCACGGATCGCCTGCCCCCCACCGGTGCTCTAGGGCTTGAGCCATGCGTCCCTTGGTGAGGGTAAGATGGTCTTTATACGCCTTCTTCTTGGTCTGTCGCACGGCCGTGCAGACCGGCAATCGCGCGGACACTCCAGGACGGCGCCGACCGGCCTGTTGAGCTGCCCGTGGTGGACCTGCCCGCTTTCGCGGGCGGGTCCACCAGCCTCGATCCTGCTCTGCATGCGGGTTGCGGAAACGATGACCGGCCGGCCCGATCCGCCCAGACCCCGCCGAGCGGCCCGACATCGCCCGCGCCCTGGCGCAACCCGCCGGTGCCGGGATGACTGACCGGGCGGGGCGGCTCTGTGTCGTCGCCCGTACGCGCCATTCAGCGTGCCGCCCTCAGGCGGCCAGCGCGGCGAGGCCGCCCTCCGTTTCGATGAAGCGGACGATGTCGGCGACGCCCGTGCCCGCGGGAATGCTGGTGAACACGAACGGCTTGTCGCCGCGCATGCGCCGCGCGTCGCGCTCCATCACACTGAGATCGGCGCCGACGTGTGGGGCAAGATCGGATTTGTTGATCACGAGCAGGTCGGACCGCGTGATGCCGGGCCCGCCCTTGCGCGGGATCTTTTCGCCTTGTGCGACGTCGATCACATAGATCGTCAGGTCTGCCAGCTCCGGCGAGAACGTCGCGGCGAGGTTGTCGCCGCCCGACTCGATCAGCACGAGGTCGAGATTGGGAAATTTTCCCCGCATCGTCTCGATAGCCGCCAGGTTGATCGAGCAATCCTCGCGGATCGCGGTGTGCGGGCAGCCGCCCGTCTCCACGCCCATGATGCGATCCAGCGGTAGCGCCTGCAGCCGCATCAGGATCTCCGCGTCCTCCTTCGTATAGATGTCGTTGGTGATCGCGCAGATGTCGTAGCGGTCGCGAAAGGCGCCGCACAGCGCGGCGGTCAGCGTCGTCTTGCCGGAACCGACCGGTCCGCCGATACCGACGCGCAAGGGACCGTTGGGGCTGGTCATGAGCGAAAGAGCCTCGTGTATTGCGTTTCGTGGGCCAGGGAAGCGATGTCGGCAGCGAAGGTCGCACTGCCGAGATCGTCGAGCGTGGACGTCATCGCGGCGTGAACCGCGCTGCGCAGCACCGGCATCAGGTCCGCCACGATCCGCTGGCCGTCGGTCTGGCCGATGACGGACAGGCGGATGGCCGCGGAGGTGGCGTTGGTGATGGCGGCAACAGCGTAGGCCATCAGCGCGCTGTCGAGCGCGATGCCGCGCGCTGCCGATACGCTGCCGACGGCGATAGGATAGGCGCATGCCGGCGTAAGCGCCGCGCGCATGGCACTGGCGCCCGGCCCATGACCGGCGTCCGGCCACCAGGCGGCGCTGATCGTGGCGAGGAAGGCGTTGCCCTGCTGGGTCGTCTCCAGGTGTCGCTCGGCGGATGGCTGCAGCGCCAGGGCGAGGTCGTTGGCGGCGGCGAGGCGGGTCGAGGTCTGCGGCGAGGCAGGCGTGCCAGGCTTCCGCCAGCACGATCAGGTCCGCGCGCAGCGCCCCATGAGCCGTCACCGCGTCCAGCCAATCGCCAAGGCTCGCGCGATCGAAAATCGCGCCGCGTCTCCGCCGCCCGTTCCAGCCCCTGGCTGTAGGCGAAGCTGCCGATGGGGAAGGCCGGCGACAGCCACACCAACAGCTCGGCCGGCACGTTGGGGCCGAGCGTGTCGCAACCGGTCTGGGTGCCGCCGTCCCGCATCTCAGCGCGTATCGTTCTTGGCCGGGCCGATCTTCACGCTCACGCGCGAATGACTGTGCTGGCTGCCCTGTGCGTCTTGCCTGTGGGTGTGGCTCTCCGTCACGGTGTGGGTATGGCCGTGGCTCGTATGCGTGTGGTGATGGTGGTGATGGCCGTCGCCGTGGTGATGCGCCCCCGCGTGAGCATGCCCATGCTCATGTCCATGGCCGCCGCCATGCCCGCCGCCATGGCTGTGATAGGCCCCGCGCACCGGGTGGAATGGCTCCGACACGTCGCGTACGCGAGCACCGAGGCCGATCAGCATGTCGCGGATGACGTGATCGTGGCCGACCAGGATGCGCTCGGCTTCGACCTGCGCGGGCAGATGGCGATTGCCGAGGTGCCAGGCGAGTTCGATCAAATGGATCGCATCGCGCCCGCAGGCCTCGATCAGAGCCTCCTCCGCTGCGATCACCTCCACGTTGCGCCCGTCGTCGAGCACGAGGCGGTCGCCGTGGCTGAGCATGACGGTCTCGGGCAGGTCGACGAGCATCTTGTCGCCGTGCTGAAGCGTCAGCACCTTGCGCCTCAGGTGCCGCTCGTCGGCGGCCAGGACGACGATGTCGAACGGCGTTCCCTGCGGCTCGCGGGCGACGGCGTGGCAACGCAACATGGAAGCCTCTCAGAACAGGAAGTAGCGCTGCGCCATCGGCAGCACCTTGGCCGGCTCGCACACCAGCAATTCGCCGTCGGCGCGCACCTCGTAGGTGTCCGCGTCGACCGTGATGTCCGGCGTGGCGTCGTTCAGCACCATCGCCGTCTTGGAGATGCCGCCGCGCACATTCTCGACCGCGACGACCTCCTTGGCGAGCCCGAGCTGCGCCTTGATGCCCGTCGGCGACGGCCGCCTTCGAGACGAACGTCAGCGACGTCGACGTGCGCGCGCCGGCCGTAGGCGCCGAACATCGGCCGATAGTGCACCGGCTGCGGCGTCGGAATCGAGGCGTTGGGATCGCCCATCGCCGCCGCCGCGATCACGCCGCCCTTGATCACGAGGTCCGGCTTGACGCCGAAGAAGGCCGGCGACCACACCACGAGGTCGGCGAGCTTGCCGACCTCGATCGAGCCGATGTGGCGCGAGATGCCGTGCGCGATGGCGGGGTTGATCGTGTACTTGGCGATGTAGCGCTTGACGCGCAGGTTGTCGTTGCCCGTGCCGGCATCGGCATCGAGCGCGCCGCGCTGCACCTTCATCTTGTGCGCCGTCTGCCACGTGCGGATGATCACCTCGCCGACGCGCCCCATCGCCTGGCTGTCCGACGACATCATGGACAGCGCGCCGAGGTCGTGCAGGATGTCCTCCGCCGCGATCGTCTCCTTGCGGATGCGGCTTTCGGCGAAGGCGAGATCCTCGGGGATGGCGCTGTCGAGGTGGTGGCACACCATCAGCATGTCGAGATGCTCGTCGATGGTGTTGACCGTGAACGGCCGCGTCGGATTGGTCGAGGACGGCAGCACGTTCGGCAAGCCCGGCGACCTTGATGATGTCCGGCGCGTGCCCGCCGCCGGCGCCCTCGGTGTGGAAGGCGTGGATCGTGCGGCCCTTGAAGGCGGCGATCGTGTCCTCGACGAAGCCCGAATTCGTTCAGCGTGTCGGTGTGGATCATCACCTGCACGTCGTGGTCGTCGGCGACGGCGAGGCAGTTGTCGATCGCGGCCGGCGTCGTGCCCCAGTCCTCGTGCAGCTTGAGCGACGCACGCGCCCGCCTCGATCTGCTCGACAAGCGCGCGCCGGCAGCGCCGCGTTGCCCTTGCCGGCGAAACGCGAGGTTCATCGGGAAGGCGTCGGCGGCCCGCAGCATCATGCCGATGTGCCACGGGCCCGGCGTGCAGGTCGTCGCGTTGGTGCCGGTCGCCGGCCCGGTGCCGCCGCCCAGCATCGTCGTGATGCCCGACATCAGCGCTTCCTCGATCTGCTGCGGGCAGATGAAGTGGATGTGGCGTCGAAGCCGCCCGCGGTGACGATCTTGCCTTCGCCCGCGATCACCTCGGTGCCGGGCCCGACGATGATCGTGACGCCGGGCTGGATGTCGGGGTTGCCGGCCTTGCCGATGTGCGCGATGCGCCCGTCCGTGATGCCGATGTCGGCCTTGACGATGCCGGTCACGGCATCGACGATCAGCGCGTTGGTGATGACGGTGTCGACGGCGCCTTCGGCGCGCGTCGCTTGGCGACTGGCCCATGCCGTCGCGGATCACCTTGCCGCCGCCGAACTTCACCTCCTCGCCGTAGATGGTGTGATCGCTCTCGACCTCGATGACGAGCTCGGTGTCGGCCAGCCGGACGCGGTCGCCGTCGGTCGGGCCGAACATGTCGGCATAGGCGGCGCGGGGGATCTTGAAAGCCATAATGTCCTCTCAGGCGCTGCGCCATTGCGCCGTGCGGTAGCGCTCGGCAGCTCGGCGAAGGGCGTGTCGTCGAGGCCCGCGGCCTCGGTCTCGTCGAACCAGCGGTCGCGTCCGCTGTCCGGCAATCGCGCGCCGCAGAACGGGCAGTGCGAGATGACGAGGTAGCCCGGCCCGCCGTCGCGGATCGGAATGCCGTACTCGCCGAACACCTCGTGGAAGACGAGCGCGACGTCGGGACACTCGAAGGGATCGGCGTGCTGCTCGCACGTGTGCTCGATCGCGGCGACCATCTCCGCGCAGCAGTGTCGTGCATGGGACGTCGGCGGCTGCCAGTCGTGATCGAGCGGCATCCACATCACGCGACGGGTCGGGGAACAGGCGCGCGGACATCTACAGCTTGCCCATCACCTGCTGGCGGAAGCCGTAGACCTCGCGCGCACCGGCGAGCGCGACGAGCGGCGACCTCGCGCGACTGGCCCGGCTCGAAGCGCACCGCGGTGCCGGCGGGAATGTCGAGCCGGAAGCCTTTCGCCTTGCTCGCGATCGAAGTCGAGCGCCGGGTTGGTCTCGAAGAAGTGATAGTGGCTGCCGACCTGGATCGGGCGGTTGCCGGTGTTGGTGACGTCGAGCGTGAGCGTGGCACGACCGGCGTTGAGCTCGATCTCGCCGTCGGCGGGAATGATCTCGCCTGGGATCATGGCCGCCGTCCCCCGCGTGCGGCGCGAACGGTGCGCAAATGCCGGCGCTTGCACGATGAGGCCGCACCCGACGGATCACCGTGACACCAGTGCGAACAGCGCGAGGTGAAAGGGACTGCACGGCATGCGCGATGCGCGTCCGCCAGGCTCATGTGCTCGTGCGGGCCGGGATGCGCGAAGCGCCGGCGGTCGTAGCTGTGCCGAGCAGCAGCCGGGCGACGGCGATACGTCGAATGGCGCATGATCGGGACCTCAACGGATGGGATTGTGAACGGTGACGAGCTTGGTGCCGTCGGGGAAGGTGGCCTCGACCTGGACGTCGTGGATCATCTCGGCAACGCCCTCCATGACCTGGCGCGCGTGACGACGTGCGCGCCCGCTTCCATCAGTTCGCGCACGGCGCGCCCGTCGCGCGCGCCTTCCACGACGAAATCGGTGATCAGTGCGATCGCTTCGGGGTGGTTGAGCTTGACGCCGCGCTCCAGCCGCCGGCGCGCCACCATCGCAGCCATGGCGACCAGGAGCTTGTCCTTCTCGCGAGGTGTCAGGTTCACGGGGGCGCCCTCCTCGTGCGCACGTTTGTCGTGTGCGGTTCTTGGCCTGCTCGCATGGCCGCCGTCAAGTCGACCACACCCGCGGCATCGCGGCGCCGGTCAGAACACGCGCGACGGCGGCGATCAGCCCGCGGACACGGTCGCTGCGTTGGCCGAGCACGCGCACGACCAGCTTGCCGTCCCAGCGCTTGCGGCCGCCTCGACATCCGCGCATCGGCGCCATGGCGGCGCGCACGGCTGTGAGCCGGTCGGCTGCATCGGGCGCAGACATGCAGCAGCGTGGCGGCCACCGGCGCGGCCGCCGGCGACGGCGGCGCGCTGCAGGGCGTCCTCGATGTCGCCGCCGAGCCGCACCGCTTCGGCGATGCACGAGACGCCCGTCGCGGCGGATGCGCCAGCTGGTCGTCGATCGCCCCCGCTGTCATGGTTTCCGGCATGCCTCGGCGACCCAGCACGAGGATATCGGCCACCGTCAGCGAGGCATCGCTGCCATGGTCACGCCGATACGCCGCCGCAGCCGCGCGCCGTCGTACAGGATCGTCTCCTGCGGCAGCAGCGCGAGCTTGGCGCCGCGGCCCGAGCGTTACGTCGATGTCGAACCGCGTCGGGCCCGATAGCGCGCGGTAGACCCGTTCGGCCGTCGCGGAAGTGATGGTGGCGCCAGCATCCGCCGCCAGCCGCGCCGTGAGATGGACCTGGTCCCCGCCCGCCAGGCCGCCGCCGGTGTTGACCAGCACCGCCTCCAGGCCGCTGCCGGCCCCGCGGGAACCGGACGCGCCAGCCGTCGGCCTCGCAGACATGGGCTGCGCGCGTGCGCCCGTCGGAGGCGACGAGTCGACAGGTCGACGCCGCCGGCGACGCGGATCGACTTCTAGCGCCGCGACATCAGCGTCAGATCGCAAGCTTGCGACGGACATCGGCCTCCACCATTCCCTCACGCGTTCCCGCAAGCACCACCTGTCCGCGATCCATCACCGCAAACCGATCGGCGAGATCGCGCGCGAATTCGAAGAACTGCTCGACGAGCACGATCGCCATGTCGCCGGTATCGCGAAGATAGCGGATGGCCCGCCCGATGTCCTTGATGATCGAGGGCTGGATGCCCTCGGTCGGCTCGTCGAGGATGAGCAGCTTCGGCCGCATGACCATGGCCCGGGCGATGGCGAGTTGCTGTTGCTGTCCGCCGGACAGGTCGCCACCGCGTCGCCCCAGCATTTCGCCCAGAACAGGAAACAAGCGAGAAGATGTCGTCGGGGATCTTACGCTTGGCTGCGCGGCAGAGCCGCAAAGGCGGTTTCGAGGTTTTCGCGCACCGTCAGTAGCGGGAAGATCTCGCGCCCCTGCGGCACCAGTGCGATGCCCGCCCGCGCGCGTTCGTATCCTGGCAACGTCCCCAGCTCCCGGCCCTCCCACACGATACGTCCCGCCGAGATCGGCTGCTGGCCGACGATGGCGCGCAGCAGGCTGGTCTTGCCGACACCATTGCGGCCGAGCACGCAGGTGATGCGGCCGGGCTCCGCTTCGAGCGAAACGCCGCGCAAGGCCTGGGCGGCACCGTAGTGCAGGTCGATCGCCTCCACGGTCAACATGCTACGGCCTCGCTGCACGGCTTGAGTACCTGCAACTTGGCTTTGCCAAGCATCGACGACGCCTTCAAGGAAATGCGCCGTCCGCGGATGCGCGCAGCAGACGAGGGGCGCTTGCCGCCCGTCGTGGCGGTGTCGAAATTGCGAACGAGAGTGCGGCGGCGAACCGCCTTCGGCTTGAACGTGATGATCGGTGGCAGCATCGATCCCTCTCCTCAACGACCAAGATAGACTTCGACGACGCGCTCGTCGCCCGAGACGGTGTCGATCGAGCCCTCGGCGAGCACCGCACCCTCGTGCAGGCACGTCACCTTCACATCGAGGGCGCGCACGAACGTCATGTCGTGCTCGACGACCACCACCGAATGCGTCTTGGCGATCTCGCGCAGCAGGGTGGCGGTGTCCTCGGTCTCCGCGTCCGTCATGCCCGCCACCGGCTCGTCGACCAGCAGCAGCCTCGGATCCTGCGCGAGCAGCATGCCGATCTCCAGCCACTGCTTCTGGCCGTGGCTGAGCTCGCCCGCCATCCCGGTCCCGGTGCGCGATCAGCCGCACGCGCGTCAGGATCTCGTCGATGCGCTCGCGCGCGATCGCATTGCGCGCGCCGAACAACGCCGACAGCGGCGTGCGCGGCCCCTTCAGTGCAAGATGGATGTTGTCGGCGACGGTGTGGCTTTCGAAGACGGTCGGCTTCTGGAACTTGCGGCCGATGCCGAGCTCGGCGATCTCGGTTTCGTCGAGTATCGGTCAGGTCGTGGCTGCCCGCGAATAAGACCTCGCCCTGATCGGGCCGTGTCTTGCCCGTGATGACGTCCATCATCGTCGTCTTGCCGGCGCCGTTGGGCCCGATGATCGCGCGCATCTCACCCGGCGCCAGATAGAGCGACAGGCCGCGCAAGGCCTTGAACCCGTCGAAGGTGACGCTGACGCCGTCGAGATAGAGAATGCTGTCGGAGACCTTCGAGACTTGTCATGTCTACTCCGCAGCTTGGGGCACGGCAGTGCCCTTTGCGTGCCGGTCTTGCGTGTCGGCCACATGTCACTGATCGTGCCGACGATGCCCTTGGGCAGTGCGAGCGTGACCGCGATGAAAGATCCCGCCCAGCACGAACAGCCAGTAGGGCGCCAGCGCGCCGGTCGTGAAGATGGTCTTGAGGAAGTTGACGACCACGGCTCCCAGCGCCGCGCCCGTCAGCGTGCCGCGACCGCCGACCGCCACCCAGACCACGGCCTCGATCGAGTTGGCGGGCTGGAACTCGCTCGGGTTGATGATACCGACCTGCGGCACATAGAGCGCGCCGGCGATACCGCTGAGGCAGGCCGACAGCACGAACACCATCAGCTTGTAGGTTTCGACCCGGTAGCCGAGGAAGCGCGTCCGGCTCTCTGCGTCGCGGATGGCGATCAGCACCTTGCCGAACGTCGAGGTCACGACGACCCGCGAGATCCAATAGGTGATCGCCAGCGTCGCGAGGCTGAGCAACAGCAGCGTCAGCCGCGTGCCGTCCGCCTGCACGTTGAAGCCCAGGATGTCCTTGAAGTCGGTCAGGCCGTTGTTGCCGCCAAAGCCCATGTCGTTGCGGAAGAAGGCGAGCAGCAGCGCGTAGGTCATCGCCTGCGTGATGATCGACAGATAGACGCCGGTCACGCGTGAGCGGAACGCGAGCCAGCCGAACACGAAGGCGAGCAGGCCCGGCACAAGCACGATCATCAGGGCCGCGAATGGGAACATGTCGAAGCCGTACCAGAACCAGGGCAGCTCCTTCCAGTTGAGGAAGACCATGAAGTCCGGCAGATACCGGATCGGCATAGACGCCGCGCGTGCCGATCTGGCGCATCAGGTACATGCCCATGGCATAGCCGCCGAGCGCGAAGAAGGCGCCGTGACCCAGCGAAAGGATGCCGCAATAGCCCCACACCAGATCGAGCGCGACCGCCAGGATCGCATAGCAGACGTACTTGCCGATCAACGGAATGGCGTGAGTCGGCACGTGCAGCGGGTTGGTCTCCGCCAGCAGCAGGTGCGACGCCGTGATCAAGATGGCGGCTGCGGCCAGAATGACCGAGAAAGATGCGGCTGCCGCGATCTCCCAGCGCCTCGATCGTCATGCGCGTGATCATGCGTCCACCGCCCGTCCCTTGAGCGCGAAGAGCCCGCGCGGACGCTTCTGGATGAAGAGGATGAGCAGGACGAGGATCAGGATCTTGGCGAGCACGGCGCCGGCGATCGGCTCCATGAACTTGTTGGCGATGCCCAGCGAGAACGCCGAGACGAGGGTGCCCCAGAGATTGCCGACGCCGCCGAACACCACGACCATGAAGCTGTCGATGATGTAGCTCTGGCCGAGGTTGGGCGATACGTTGTCGATCTGCGAAAGGGCGACACCGGCGATGCCCGCGATGCCGGATCCGAGGCCGAACGTCATGGCATCGATACGTCCCGTGCGGATGCCGACCGCGGCAGCCATGCGCCGGTTCTGCGTCACCGCGCGCATCTGCACGCCCAACGGTGTCGCCTTGAGGAGGAGCAGCAGCCCCGCGAATACGACGAGCGTGAACACGTACGATCCACAGCCGCCCGTAGGTGATCTGCAAGCCCATCACCTCGAACGCGCCCGACATGTAGCTGGGCGCGCTGACCTCGCGATTGGTCGGCCCGAAGATCGTGCGCACCGCCTGCTGAAGGACGAGGCTGACGCCCCAGGTCGCCAGCAGCGTCTCGAGCGGACGGCCGTAGAGGAAGCGGATGATCCAGCGTTCGATGGCGATTCCGACCAGGGCCGCCACCAGGAAGGCGAGCGGGATCGCGATCGGCAGGGACCAGTCGAGCGCGCCGGGCGCATAGGCGCGAAATGCCTCCTGCACGACGAAGGTCGTGTAGGCGCCGAGCATCACCATCTCGCCGTGCGCCATGTTGATGACGCCCATCACTCCGAACGTGATGGCAAGCCCGATTGCCGCCAGCAGCAGTACGGAGCCGAGCGATAGCCCATACCAGACGTTCTGGATGTGCCCGAGGAGCCGGAGGTTCTGCTCGATCGTCGTGATCGCCGACTGTGCCGCGGCAACGACGGTTGGATCGGTGTCGCGCGCTGCGATGCGCAAGGGTGCCATCGCATCCTGGTCGCCGCGCGCGCGCAGAATCTCGATTGCTGCGCGCTTGTCCGCCGCCGGCGCCTGGGACAGTCCGACGACAATGGCCGCCTCGGCCTGTGCGTAAAGCGCGGCGATCGCAGGGTCCTTCTCGCGCGCCTTCGCCGATCGGACCGCCTCCAGCGCGCTCTCCTCGCGTGCGCGGAAAACGGTCTCGACCGCCGCGCGCCGGAGCGCTGGGTCGGGCGAGGTGAGGCGCAGCGCGCCCACCGCGGCCTGGATGGCGCCGCGCAGCCGGTTATTGGTTCGCACCGCCTTGGCGCCGTCTGGCACCGCCGCGACGCCCGCTCCCGTTTTGGCGTCGAAGTGCCGGCCCTCGGCGTCCGTGTAGAAAATTGTCTGGTCCGGCGCCACGACGAGGCGGCGTTCGGCCAGTGCCGACAGGATGGCGGCCGCTTGTTTGGACTGCGATTCCGCGACGAGGTCGATGGCCTTGCCGGTATCGGTGAAATTGTTCTTGGCAAAAAGCCCCAGCGCCTCGTCCAGGCCGGCGGCCGCCAGGGGGCTCGCCCACAACGGTACGAGCAGCAGCCACCCCACCAGGGCCATGCGGCGGATCGGACCGATTGTCGACAGGCGTCTCACGTGTCTCTGTGCCCCCTTGCACGCGCACCTGCATCGATGGTCCAGCCGGTGGCGCGAACGTCGCGCAGTTGGCGCCTGCGGGGCGCCGTCATCGTTCGACGCCCCGCAGGTCTTGATCAGCCGGCAGCGGTTACGCGCCGCCGCACTTGCCGGTCTTGGTGTTGAAGTTGCCGCACTTCTTGCCGACCCAGTCGCCGACGAGGTCCTTGGAGCCCGGCAGATAGTCTGACCAGGCGTCGCCCTCGATCAGGCCTTCCGTCGACCACACCGTGTCGAACTGGCCGTCCGCGCGCACCTCGCCGATCAGCACCGGCTTGGTGATGTGGTGGTTGGCCAGCATCTTCGACGTGCCACCGGTGAGGTTCGGCACCTCGATCCCGACGATCGAGTCGATCACCTTGTCGGTATCGGTCGTCTTGGCCTTCTCCACCGCCTTGACCCACATGTTGAAGCCGATCACGTGGGCTTCCATGGGATCGTTGGTGACGCGTTTGGGGTTCTTGGTGAAGTCGCGCCACTTCTCGATGAACGCCTTGTTGGCCGGCGTATCGACCGACTGGAAGTAGTTCCAGGCGGCAAGGTGGCCGACTAGGTTCTTGGTGTCGACGCCGGCCAGCTCTTCCTCGCCGACGGAGAAGGCGACGACCGGAATGTCGGTCGCTTTGACGCCCTTGTTGGCGAGCTCCTTGTAGAACGGCACGTTGGCGTCGCCGTTGATGGTGGACACGACGGCGGTCTTCTTGCCGGCCGAGCCGAACTTGACGATGTCAGCGACGATCGTCTGCCAGTCGGAATGTCCGAACGGCGTGTAGTTGATCATGATGTCTTCGGACTTCACGCCCTTGGACTTCAGGTAGGCTTCCAGGATCTTGTTGGTCGTGCGCGGATAGACGTAGTCGGTGCCCGCCAGGACCCAGCGCTTCACCTCGCCGCCGTCCTTCGACATCAGGTAGTCGACCGCAGGGATCGCCTGCTGGTTCGGCGCAGCGCCCGTGTAGAAGACGTTGCGCTCGCTCTCCTCGCCCTCGTACTGGACGGGATAGAACAGGATCGAGTTGAGCTCCTTGAAGACGGGCAGCACGGACTTGCGCGACACGCTGGTCCAGCAGCCGAACACGGCAGACACCTTCTTCTGCGCGATGAGTTCGCGCGCTTTCTCCGCAAACAGCGGCCAGTTCGAGGCGGGGTCGACGACCACGGCCTCCAGCTTCTTGCCGAGCAGTCCGCCTTTCTTGTTCTGCTCCTCGATCAGCATCAGCATGACGTCTTTCAGTGTCGTCTCACTGATCGCCATGGTTCCCGACAGGGAATGGAGGATGCCGACCTTGATCGTGTCTTGCGCCAGCAACGGGCTGCCGCCGAGCGCGGCAGCCGTCAGAAATGAGGCTCCTGCGAGCACGCTGCGTCTGGTTAAAACCACCGAGACCTCCACCTGAGGGTTAACGATGGGTTAGCAAGAGCAATGGTTGTGCCACTCCCGGATCAGGTCTGGACGATGCGGATTATCTCATTGGTATTGCAGGCAAAAATGAAAGGCGGATACGCCTCGTCTGACACGTGGTCACCTGCGCCGCCCCCCCCGGCGACCAATTCAAAGGCAGGCGATGAGTAAAAAATAGGCAATAACAAGAGCGTGCAAGTTTTTTCACCATGAGCTGCGCGTGCAATGAGCGCTGCCACTTAGACCCGTTCCGACTTTGATGGACTCAAGGCCGCAGGTCGTGACCGTGGCCCGGCCAGCAGGCCACCCCCGCGGAGGCGCCACGCGCCGTGAGCGACAAGAACCTGCAGCGTTTCCACGCAAGTCGGAAACGCTGTAGGGGCACGAGCGCACGCTTGGCGCGGGCCGTCGTCCAACACCCAAAATCAGTCCTCGCCGGGCAGCTGAAGTCCCACGTGACGCGCATAGACCTTGGCCACCGCCGCATCGTCCTCCCGGCCGTATCCCATCCCCGAGGCGGCCACGAACTGCTGCAGCGCCGTGGCCGTCAGCGGTGCGGCGAAGCGGGCCTCGCGCGCGATGTCGCCGACGATGCCGAGATCCTTGACGAAGATCTCGACGGCGGAGCGGGGCGCATAGTCCCCGTCGGCGACGTGCGGTCCGCGGTTCTCCAGCATCCACGATGTGCCCGCGCATTTCGGGATGACGTCCATGAACTGTTGCGGGCTGACGCCTTGCGTCATCGCGAACGTGATCGCCTCGCCCATGGCCGCGATATGGATGCCCGCGAGCATCTGGTTGACGACCTTCATTGCCGAGCCCGGCCCGGCGCGATCGCCCAGTCGGAAAACCGTCGCCGCCATCGCATCGAGCGCCGGGCTGGCGGCGTCGAAGGCTTCCGGCCTGCCGCTCGCCATGAAGGTGAGTTCGCCCGTGCCGGCCTTGGCCGCGCCCCCCGACATCGGAGCGTCGAGATAGAGGATCCCAGCAGCGGCGAGCCGCGCCTCCAGGTCGATCGCAGTGGCCGGCGGCACCGTCGCGCAGCCGGCAACGACCGTGCCCGCCTTCAAGTGCCGCGCGATACCGGTGTCGCCGAACAGGACCGATGTCGTCTGCGCGGCATTGACCACTGCGATCACGACCACGGCGACGTCGCCCAGCACGTCGCCCCCGCGACCCTGGCCGCCCCCCTGCGCCTGAAAGCGGGCGACTGCGTCCGGATTGACATCGAAGCCGTGGACGGCATGGCCGGCACGGATGAGGCTCAGTCCCATGCCGAAGCCCATCGAGCCCAGGCCATAGAGTGCGACGTTGGTCATGCTCCCTCCGGAGACTGTCGTCGGACGCGCCTGGCGCCGCGGCATCGGGGTGGACCCGGCACACCGCCAGTCCCTCTACATACACGGATCTCTGGCCGCCGGGGTCTGCGTCGTGTGGCCCGGTCCGAGCGGCGGCCCTGATGCTGGCGGGCTTCCCTTGTGGTCGCTCGCTCGGCATGCTGTGTGTTCACACGCTGGAGCCGGCGGCGCACAGACCCGTGCCGGCTTCGACCGGCGCGCCGATGCCGCCTCCGTGCGCCAGGTCGTGATTGGCGAATGAGAAACGCAGCTCGTACGGGTGCCGCCGCGGCGCCCTGCGCAAATCAAGACCGGGGAGGTCGCCATGAGCGATTGCACGATCAAGGACGCCCGCTTCGCCCGCATGATCATCGGCCACGCAAAGCTCGAGCGGCTGTGGACCGGCGGTCGCTGGCTGGAAGGCCCCGCCTACTACCCCGCAGGCCGCTACGTCGTCTTCTCTGACATCCCCAACGATCGGATGCTGCGCTACGACGAGGTGGCCAACACCGTTGGCCTGTTCCGGTCCCCGTGCCGCCATACCAACGGACACACCTTCGACCGGCAAGGGCGCCTCGTTTCCTGCGAGCACAGCGGGCGGGCGATCTCGCGCACGGAGCATGACGGCAGCGTGGTCCAGTTGGTCACGCACGTCGACGGCCGGCGCCTCAATTCGCCCAACGACATCGTCGTGAAGTCGGACGGCACGATCTGGTTCAGCGACCCATCCTACGGCATCGACATCGACTACGAGGGAGAGGCGGCACCATCCGAGATCGGCGCCTGCCACCTCTATCGCTTCGATCCTGCCAGCGGCGCGGTCTGCGCCGTCGTCACGAATCTCCTGCGCCCCAATGGGCTCGCCTTCTCGCCCGACGAGCGTGTGCTCTACGTCGCCGACACCGGCGTCACCCACAAATCCGATCATGCCCCCACGATCACCGCCTACGATGTCGCCGCCGATGGCAAGAGCGTCGCCAACCCGCGCAATTTCGCAACGCTCGACGCAGGTCTCTTCGACGGTTTTCGCGTCGACGAGCACGGCCACGTTTGGACGTCCGCCGTCGACGGCGTACGCTGCTATCATCCCGATGGCACGCACCTGGGCACCATCGTCGTACCGGAGATGGTGTCCAACCTCTGCTTCGCCGGGCCCAAGCGCAATCGCTTGGTGATTACGGCCCAGACCTCGCTCTATGCGATTTATGTGGCGGTCCGCGGCGCACGCCATCCAGCGCCGGGCGCACCTGCCGCCTGAGCCCGGCATCCTCGGCTGCAGCTTCAAGGAGACGCGCGATGGCGCATTTCGACCTCATCATCTCCAACGGCACGGTTGCCACCGCGTCCGATACCTTCGCTTGCGACATCGGTATCCGCGACGGCCGCATCGCGACGCTTGGCACCGACCTCGGCACCGCCGACGACATGATCGATGCGACAGGGCGCCTCGTCCTGCCTGGTGGCATCGACAGCCACGTCCACATTTCCCAGCCGAGCGGCGCGGGCATCGTCATGGCCGACGACTTCGAGAGTGCCACGCGCTCGGCGGCGTTCGGCGGCAACACGCTGGTCATGCCGTTTTGCCGGCAGCTGCGCGGCCACGGCCTGCGCGAGGCGGTGGAGGCCTATCGCAAGCTCGCCCGTGGCAGCTGCCACATCGACGTGAGCTTCCACCTGATCATCGCCGACCCCACGCCGACCGTGCTCGGCCAGGAGCTGCCGGCGTTGATTGAGGACGGATACACCTCCTTCAAGGTGTTCATGACCTATGACGACCTCGCGCTCGCCGACAAGCAGCTGCTCGAGGTGTTTGCATGCGCGCGCGAGACGGGTGCGCTCGTCATGGTGCATGCGGAGAACTACGACGCGATCCGCTTCATGACCGAGCAGCTGGAGCGGGCGGGCAAGACGGCGCCGAAGTTTCACGCGACGTCGCGGCCGATCCCTGTCGAGCGCGAGGCGACGCACCGCGCGATCAGCCTCGCCGAGCTCGTCGACGTCCCGATCATGATCGTCCATGTCTCCAACGGCGAAGCCATGGAGCAGATCCGCTGGGCGCGCGACCGCGGCCTCAAGGTCTACGGCGAGACCTGTCCGCAGTATCTCGTCTTGACCGAGAAGGATCTCGACGGCCTCAACATGGAGGGCGCGAAATACGTCTGCAGCCCGCCGCCGCGCGACGAGGCGAGCCAGAAGGCGTGCTGGCAAGGCATCGAGACGGGCGTGTTCCAGGTCTTCTCCTCCGACCATTGCCCGTTCCGCTACGACGACGTCGAGGGCAAGCTCGCGCCCAAGGGCCGCACCAGCTTCCGCTGGGTGCCCAACGGCATGCCGGGCGTCGAGACGCGCCTGCCGATCCTGTTCTCCGAAGGCGTGAAGAAGGGCCGCATCGATCTGCCGACGTTCGTCGCATTGACGGCCACCAACCACGCCAAGATGTATGGCCTCTACCCGCGCAAAGGCACCATCGCGGTCGGTTCGGACGCCGACATCGCCATCTGGGACCCCGACCGGCAGGTCACGATCAGCCAGTCCATCATGCACGGCGGCGCCGACTACACGCCCTTCGAGGGTATCGAGGTCACCGGCTGGCCCGTGACGACCATCGTGCGCGGCAAGCCCGTCGTGCGCGACGGCGAGCTGGTCGGCGCCAGGGGACACGGCCAGGAGTTGCCGCGCGCGCGCTCGCCGTATGCAGCGCCGGCACGGTCGGGCGGCGCCGCGTGATGAGCGCCGTCGTTGCTCCATGTTCTCCCCACCGTGGCCCGGCGATCGCGGCACGGCCGTGCCGACAGGGGATCCGCACGCCACGGCAGACACGCCGCAGCGTTCCATCAACACGTGCTGACGGGATTGAGACATGCGCATCCTGCTTTTGAACCCCAACACCACCGAGAGTGTGACCGACCGGCTCTATCAGGCCGGCGTCAAGGTGGCGGCTGCGGGCACGACGCTGGTGCCGCTCACCGCGCCCCGCGGCGTTCCCTACATCGCCACGCGCGCGGAAGCGCAGATCGGCGGCGCCATTGCGCTCGAGATGCTGGCCGAGCATCACCGCGGGGCCGACGGCGCGATCATGGCCGCCTTCGGAGATCCCGGCCTGCTCGGCGCGCGCGAGCTGTTCGACATGCCGATCGTCGGCATGGCCGAGGCCGCCATGGTCAGCGCGCTCATGCTGGGGCGCCGCTTCGCGATCGTCACCTTCGCAACCGCGCTCGTGCCCTGGTTCGAGGATTGCGTCGAAATGCACGGGCTTGGCGGGCGGTGCGCCGGTGTGCGCATGCTCGACGAGCCGTTTCGATCGATCGACGACGTTCAGGAGGAAAAGGAGGCCCTGCTCGTGGAATTGTGCATCCGCACGATCGAGACCACGGGCGCCGACGTCATTATTCTGGGCGGCGCGCCGCTCGCCGGGCTTGCCGAGAAAGTGCGCGAGCGTATTCCCGTACCCGTCGTCGATCAGGTGCAAGCGGCCGTGAAGCAGGTCGAAGCGCTGGTCGCCCTGCGCCCCCTCAAAGCGACCGTCGGCACATTCCGCAGGCCCGCGCCCAAGCCCTCCAAGGGCCTGCCGGCAGCGCTGGCGGCGCGGATCGGTCACACCGATGCATGAGCCCGTATCCTGAATGACGCGATGGCCGTCGGCAACCGGCGGCTCGCCATGCCGTGTCGCGAAAGGGTCCCGACGACCGGGCGCGTGAGCGCAAGGGCGGCACAGCCGATCTGTTGCGGTGCACACCTGCCGGGATCGCGAACCGGTCGCGCTGGGTTGCGCGTGGACGGCGCCAGGGCGGTCATCCCGCGACTGGCGGATTGCCTTGATCGTGCTAGGTTGATGGTCGGCGCGCTGGCCCGAAGATCAGGCAGGAGTGTGCCCATGAGAATGCCAGGTATCTCGGGAGGAAGGCATGTTTGCACTCAAGCTGCGCGCGGCAGCCATTGCCGCCACCACGGTGGCATCTTCGCTACTCGCACTTCAGGGCGATGCCCTCGCCCAGTCCACACCGATCAAGATCGGTGTGTTGGCTCCCATGACGGGTCCGCTGGCGACGCCCGGCAAGGACATGGTCGACGGGCTGAAACTCTACTGGGACGAAGCCAAGAACACCGCCGGTGGTCGCAAGGTCGAATATGTCTTGGCCGACACCACCTGCAATCCCGATCAGGCCATCACCCAGGCGCGCCGGCTCGTGCACCAGGAGAAAGTGCATCTTCTGCTCGGGCCGCTGTGCGGCCACGAAGGCCCCGCCGTGGCGCAGGTCAGCAAGGAAACCGGTGTGCCGCTGGTGATGGACGCAGCCGGTGCCGACAGCGTCACGAAATGGGATCGGACGCCGACCGTCGTGCGCACGGCCGTGTCGGCGAGCCAGATCGGTCATCCGTTCGGCGACTACCTCTACAAGGAGCTCGGTGCGCGCAACGTCACCTTCATCGCCCAGGACTACACGTGGGGCCATGAAGTCGCGCTCGGCATGATCGCCACGTACAAGCAGGCCGGCGGAAAGGTCGCCAAGATCATCTGGAACCCAATCGGGACGAAGGACTACGGTCCGACCGTCGCCTCGATCGATCCGGCGTCCGACGCGGTTGTTGCCGTCGTCGTCGGCGCCGATCGCATCCGCATGTTCGAGGCCTGGTTCAGCTTCGGAATGGACAAGAAGTTCAAGCTCTACGGCGGCTACTGGATGCACCAGGACGCACTGCCGCAGATGGACGATCGCGCCGTTGGCATGATCGGCAACTCTCTGCACTACGCCGCCGGCATCGACACGCCCCAGAACAAGAAGTTCACCGACGCCTTTGCCGCCCGCTACAAGCGCCTGCCGTCGTGGTTCGCAGAATCCGCCTACTCTGCAAGCCTCTGGATGAAAACCGCGATCGACCAGATCAAGGGCAACGTGGAGGATCGGCCAGCCTTCCTGAAGGCCATGCGCAGCATCGAGATCGACGCACCACGCGGCAAGCTCAAGCTCGATGCCTACGACAACCCGATCCAGAACGTCTATGTGACGAAGATCCAGAAAATCAAGCATCCCGTCCTGGGCGATGTCCTCGTCAACGTCCCCGTGAAGGCCTACACCGGTGTCTCCCAGTTCTGGACCTGGAGCCCGGAGGAGTTCCTCAAGAAGGGGCCGTACAAGCGCTAGATCCCGTCCTCCATGTTCCCGTTACCCGATGGGAGACGCCAGCAGCTCGCGGCCGTTGCGTGCCCGCGAGCTGAACGTCTTGTCCCGAGCGGCCGTAACCGGCCGGCCGTCCAACCTCGCGCGCGCGTTCCGGCATGACCAACACCATCCTGCAGGCGCTGAACGGAATCTCCTTCGCGGCGCTGCTCTTTCTACTGGCAAGCGGTTTCACCATCAGCTTCGGCTTGATGCGCGTGGTAAACATGGCGCATGGCTCCTACTACCTGTTCGGCGGCTATGTCGGGCTCAGCGTTGCGCAGGCCACGGGAAGCTTCACCGTGGCGATCATCGCGGGCGGTCTTGCGACCATTCCCGTGGGCTTCCTGGTGGACCGTCTTTTCCTCAGCCGCGTCGGCGAGAACCATCTTGCCCAGGTCCTGCTCACCGTCGGCGTTGCATTCGTGATTGGCGACATCGCCCTGCACATCTGGGGTGGCGACAATCTCAAGGTGCCCGTTCCCATCTGGCTGCGCGGCGCCACGGAGCTGCCGGGCGGATTGATCTATCCGACCTACCGCCTTCTGCTGATCGCGCTGGGCTGTACAGTCGGCCTCGTGCTTTGGCTGCTCTATCGCAAGACGCAACTGGGCGCGGTCGTGCGCGCAGGTGTCGACGACCGCGAGATCGTCAGCGCGAACGGGATCGATATCGACCGCCTTTTCATGATGGTGTCGGCGCTCGCCTCGTTTCTCGCGGGCATGGCTGGTGTGGTCGGCGGCGCCTTCCTGACGCTCTATCCGGGCGCTGAGTGGGAGATCCTGGTTTTCGCGCTCGTCGTCGTCATTTTCGGCGGCCTGGGCAGCCTCGAGGGCGCGATGATCGGCGCCATCATCGTCGGGCTCCTCGATGCCTACGGCCGCTGGCTGCTGCCCGAGTTCTCCTATTTTGTGCTGTTCGGACCGATGGCACTCTTGATGCTGCTGAAGCCCCAGGGCATTTTCGGCAGGGAGGGCTGAGGCGATGTTCCAACGCCGCATGGTTCTGGCAGGGATCGCACTTATTGCCGCGCTGCTGGCGCCGTTTGTCGCCGGCCCGTACTGGATGGCGCTGCTCACCCAGATCTACATCTTCGGCCTCCTGGCGCTCTCCGTCGACCTGCTGCTGGGTCATACCGGTCTTTATTCGCTCTGCCACGCCGCCTTCTTCTCGGTCGCAGCCTACACGGTCGCCATTCTGGAGGTCCGCCACGGCGTGCCCACCATCATTGCCGCGCCTGCCGGCGTGATGGTCGGCACATTGCTCGCGGCCGTGTTCGGTGTCGCCGTACGCACGCGCGGCGTCTACTTCATCCTGATTACCATTGCGATGGGCTATATCGTGTGGGGCGCGGCCTATCGCTGGGCATCCTTCACCGGCGGCGACAACGGCATCACCAACGTGCCTGCGCCGTCGCTGGCCGGCGTCTCGCTGCAGTCGCAGACGTCGTATTATTATTTGACGGTCTCCGTTCTCCTGGTTTGCGCTGCGGCGTATCGGGTGCTCGTCACCTCGCCGTTCGGCTTGTCGCTGCGCGGCATCAAGGCCAGCGAAACCCGGATGTCGAGCCTGGGCTATCGCACCACGCTACACCTCTACGCCGCCTTCGTCCTGTCCGGCCTGATCGCAAGCCTCGCCGGCGTGCTCTACGTCTACTACAATCGCTTCGTGAACCCGGTTTCCGCATCCTTCCAGATCTCCGTCGAAGTCACACTGATGGCGATCGTCGGCGGCAGCGGAACGATCATCGGTCCCTTCATCGGATCGGGCATCGTGCTGGGCGTCCGCAACTGGGTGTCGAGCTTCCTGGTGCTCCACCACGCCGTTATGGGCGCCGTCTTCATCGCGACGATCCTGTTTGCCCCGCAAGGCGTTGTCGGCCTCTTCAATCGCTGGATGGACCGTCGGTCGAAGAAGGGGGAGGCCCAATGAGCGCGGTCGCCCTGCGCGCCCTCGGCGTCGAAGGCGTGGTCAAGCAGTTCGACGGGCTGCGTGCCGTCGACGGCGTCACGTTCCACGTTCCCGCAGGCGAGCGGCACGCGCTGATCGGTCCCAACGGCGCGGGCAAGACCACGCTCTTCCACTGCGTCACGGGAACGCTGCAGGCGACCGCCGGCCGCGTCATGTTGTTCGGTGAGGACGTCACGGCGCTGCCCGAGCACCGCCGCACGGCGCTCGGCATGGGCCGCACGTTCCAGATCACCAACGTCTTCATGGATCTCACGCCGGTCGAGAACGTGGCTCTGGCGATCATGGGCACGAGCAAGCGCAAATGGACGCTGCATCGTCCGCTGTCCGCCTTCCCGAAAATTCGCGAGCGCGCGCTGCACGGCCTGTCGCAGGTGGGGCTGGCCGATCGGGCGGCGACCACGGTCAAGGCCCTCTCGTATGGCGAGCGGCGCCAACTCGAGCTGGCGCTTGCGCTCAACACCGAGCCAAAGGTGCTGTTCCTCGACGAGCCCTGTGCGGGCCTCTCCCCGAGCGAGCGCACGCGCTTGTTCTCCATCATCCGCGCGCTGCCGCGCTCCCTGACCCTCGTCATGATCGAGCACGACATGGACGTCGCCCTCGGCCTGTCCGATCGCGTCACGGTCCTGCATCGCGGGCAGGTCATGGCCGAGGGCACACCGTCCGAAATCCAGTCCAACGCGCAAGTCCGCGACGTCTACTTCGGCCACGTTTGATTGCGGTGCCATCATCTATGCCAGATCAAACCCCAGATCCGCTGCTGAGCGTCACCGATATCCATACCTACTACGGTGACAGCTACGTGCTGCAGGGCCTCAGTCTCTCACTTGCCAAGGGGCGCGTGGCCGCCGTGCTCGGTCGCAACGGCATGGGAAAGACGACGCTGATCCGTTCGCTTGCGGGTCTGACGCCGCCGCGCCGCGGGGAGATCACGTTCCGAGGGCGCTCCCTGATCGGGCTGGCCGCCCATGCCATCGCCCAGCAAGGCATCGCAATCGTCCCGCAGGGCCGCCGCATCTTCAAATCGTTGAGCGTCCGCGAAAACCTCTTGCTGCCGACCAGCATGCTGGCGAGCCGCCGCCACGCCCGGCCGGCTGACGTCGGCGATGTCTGGAACTACACCGAAGTGATGCGCGAGTTCCCCCAGTTGGCTGAACGCAGCGACAACCCCGGCAATGCGCTCTCCGGCGGCGAGCAGCAGATGCTGGCGATCGGTCGTGCACTGATGGCCAACCCCGAGCTGATCCTGATGGACGAGCCGTCCGAGGGGCTGTCTCCGCGCTTGGTCCAGCAGGTGCGCGATATCGTTCAGCGGCTGCGGGCGCGCGGCCACGCAATCCTGCTGGTCGAGCAGAACCTCCAACTGGCGCTGTCCGTCGCCGATCATGTCTACGTTCTCGCCTCGGGCCAGCTCGTCTTCGAAGGCACGTCCGAGCAGTTGTCCCAGGCGCAGGACGTCCTCAATCAGCACCTCGGCGTGTCGGCCGCGAGGGGAGGGCACTAGCGCTGCGCATCTGACGCTTGGTCCCCCTTTGCAGCCAAGCGTCAGATGCCAAAAGCAACACTCGCATCATAGACTTGCTAGTGTTCCTTTGTGTCACAGGCCTTTGCTCGAAAGCGCGCCCCAAGTGGAGGCAGATGTCAGAGACGGAACACTAGCACACGGGCCCAACCCAACCTTGGCCGCAGCCCCCAGCCAAGCCCCAGCCCACGCCCAATCCATCCCCCAATCCAGTCCCCAGGCCAGCGGCCGGCATACCCCGCCGCCGCCCTGGAAGCGGACGAGACACGAGGATAAAGTTGATCGAGGCCGGCTGGTTGCTGTAGCGGTCCACTTCGCACAGTCACGCGCTGGCATCCTGCCTCGGCCGCCTGGCCGGTCCGCGGGAAACAGACAATGGGTTGAGCTGCAACACCGGGAGCCCGCATGAAAATCGTCGCCGAGGAGCACTGGGTCAAAAAGGGCCCCGTCAAGCTCTACGTCTACCGCAAGCACGACGTCGAAGGACCGTCCAGCAAGCCGGTTCTGTTCCTGGTCCACGGCTCGACGTTCTCCAGCCGGGGGACCTACGACGTGATGGTCGGGGGCAAGGGCGAGCACTCCGCGATGGAGCACTTCGCCGCCCTCGGCTACGACGTGTGGACGATGGACCATGAAGGTTACGGCTATTCCGATCGCACCGACAGCAACTCGGGCATCATGGTCGGCGTCGCCGACCTGCAGGCCGCGATGCCGCTGGTTCTGGAACAGACGGGTCGAAAGTCGGTACTTCTGTTCGGTAAATCCTCCGGCGCCATCAAGGCCGGCGCCTATGCCAATGCGGAGCCGGCAACCGTTGAGCGGCTGCTGCTCCATGCCTTCACCTACACCGGCAAAGAGGCGCCCGAGATGGAGCGCCGCCGCCGCATGGCCGATCAGTTCCGCGCCAACCCGCGGCGGCCTTTCGGCAAGGCGCAAATCGACAATGTCTTCAACCGGGACCGCAAGGGCCAGACCGATCCCGCGATCATCAAGACGATCGAAGAGTTCGAGTTGAAGTTCGGCGACAGCGTTCCCTGCGGGACCTATCTCGACATGGCCCTGCACATGCCGATGGTCGATCCCACGAAGCTGACCTGCTCCGTCGCGCTGATCCGGCCGGACCACGACGCCAACGCCACGGACGAAGAGCTCTATGAATTCTTCGAGCAGCTCGCCACGCGCGACAAGCAGTTCATCATGATGCGCGGACTGCCGCACGGCGGCGGCATGGTCGGCCATCAGCGCCACCGCCTTTGGCACGTGATGCACGCCTTCTTCGGCGGCCCCGCAGCGCCACTGGACTAACGCCGCCCGTTACGTGCGCCCATCCACGATGAAGAGGCGGCGTCCGCTTTCCAAAGCAGGCGCCGCAATCCTTTAGACATCGATCGCGCACCCGTGCGCCAATTCGCAGGCCCGGCCCGGCTGACGACCCAGAAATCGCAAGCGTCATCGCCGCGTCTTGCGTCCCCTCCGGGACCGCTCCGTTATGTTTTGGTGCCACAAGTGCGGCCAAAGGCACGAACCGCGATCCGAATGGCCCGCGAATCAGACATGGTGCCCGCCGCGGGGCCTAGTGTCCGTTCCCCGCCGTCGGGAACGGCATGCTTTCGAGACAGAGCCTTTCAGTTCTGGCGCTCAACGTTACCGTAGCCGTCGTCGCCACGGCTGCGACGTGGGCGCTCGTCCAGGTCGCCTACGACAAGCCCGGCAACGGCGCGCCAGGCGTCGTGGCAATGGCCCCCTCCGTTGGGCACGCCGGCTCTGACGCCAGCCAGTCGCAACACGAAATCATCGCAACGTCGTCGGCCGGCTCCACCTCGCGCCGCGCGCGCGAAACAGCAACGCAGAGCCCCGCCGACAACTCCGACCGCGACGGCGTCTCGGCAGTCCCGCCCCTATCGCGATTTGCCTTCGTCGCGCCCCAGCGGTTGCTCGCTACCATGGCGCCGCGCACTGCGGAAACGGCGGGCGAAACGGCGGCCGAAGCGGCCATGGCCGATGCCGCCAACTCCGTGACGGCTGGACCGGTGCTCCGGGCCAGCGTGCCGGTCGAAACCGGCAGCCTTCCAAGCGTTGCATCCTGGTCGACGGAGGTCGCCGTCACAGCAACGCCGCCGCCGCCCGTGCCGCAGCCGCGCGGCCAGGCTCTGCCGTGGTTGCGCACGCCGAAGCCCACCCCCGACACCGTCAAGCGCAGCAAGCGTGCCAAGCGGCATACGCTCGCCTCCCGCATCGCCGAGATTGGCCCCGGCGCGTCGGAGCGGTTGATTGCGAAGTTTGCAAAAGCGGGCGTGGCCTGGCCGCCGCCGGAAGTCGTGCTGATCGCCATCAAGGACCAGAAGGCCGTCGAGCTGTTCGCGCCCAATGGAAAGGGCGGTTGGGCCGAGGTACATCGCTACCGCGTGCTGGCTGCCAGCGGTGGGGCGGGCCCCAAGCTGCTGCGGGGCGACCGGCAGGTGCCCGAAGGCGTCTATGCGATTTCCTACCTGAATCCCAACAGCGCTTTTCACGTGTCGCTGCGCGTCAACTATCCCAATGCCTTCGATCGCGAGATGGCAGCAAAGGATGGCCGCAAGGACCTGGGCGGCGACATCATGATCCACGGCAAGAACCTGTCGGCCGGCTGCCTGGCAGTTGGCGATGAGGCCGCCGAGGAGTTGTTCACGCTCGCCGCCGAGATCGGGCGATCTAAGATCAAGCTGATCATCGCGCCAACCGATTTCCGCCACAACGAAATCCCGGCCGCCAAGCCTGGCCAGCCGGAATGGCTATCCGGGCTCTACACCGAGATCGCCACCGCGATGACGCCCTTCAAAGTTGAAAAGCCCGGATTCGGATTGCTGTCGCTGTTCGTAAAGTAGCCCGCCTTCGGCCGACCGCGCAGCAATCGTGGCGGGACCTGGCGGTTGACCGCCCCGCTTCAGCGAAGCGCCGGCACGCGTGCATCAGCGGAAAGCAACCTCCGGTATGCCGCGCGACGCCGACAAGATCGCCGGCAAAATCAGATCACAGGAAAGATGGTGGAGCCGAGGGGAATCGAACCCCTGACCTCTTGAATGCCATTCAAGCGCTCTCCCAACTGAGCTACGGCCCCGAACCTATTGGGATAAGTGGCTTGCGCGGGCGCTGCCGAAACCGTCGGCCTCACCATGCAAGGTGGCGTTCATTAGGCCGATCCGCCGGAAACTGCAAGGCCCAACTTTTGGCCCCGCTCGCCCCACGATGGCCGCGTGCACCGCTTCGGACCCGCCGCCATGGGCGGGTCCGGTTGAAGCGTGCGGTCAGCCTTCCTCTTCGTCCTCCGCCACCGGGCCGCCGAGGATGCCGGAGACGTCGCCGCCGTCTTCCTCTTCTTCTTCCAGGAAGGTCTCGTCACCCTCCGCGGCAATGGTGTCGTCGTCGCCTTCCACATCGGCCAGCGCCTCCTCGCCCTCTGCTTCGGGCAGGGCGTCGGCGGTCGCCGCATCGGCGTCGAACTCCGGCTTCTTGGCGCGCCGCGGGGCCTTTTCCTCGGCCAACGGTGCCGATCCGGCCGGCGCGGACGCCAAGGCATAGATCGAGCCGCAGATCGGGCACGCGATCGGGTCGTTGTTGAGATCGTAGAAGCGGGCGCCGCACTCGTCGCTCTGGCAGGTGCGTTTGGTGCCGCGTGCCGCCTTGTTGGTGTTGGTGGCCATGATCGTTCGTTCCTTGAAGCACATCTGCCGCCGGTCGGGAACGCGGGCATGGAACCGGGCACCGCGGCGGCTGCTGGAATGCGATTATTTTCCCCCTCTGCCACAGCCGGCGGCCCGGTGTCAAAGCGCCAAATGCACTGCCCCGCGACCGGGGCGCGACGGCGTTGACAGGGCCGGGGGCGGGCGGCTTCATGCGCGCTGTCACGACAGCGCCCAGGAGAGCCCTTTGAGCACCACCGCGCCACGCCCCCTCGCAGCCGAGCGCTGCCGGCGCCTCTCCGGCCACCTGCGCGTGCCCGGCGACAAGTCGATTTCCCACCGTGCCTTGATGTTCGGCGCGCTGGCGACGGGTACGACACGCATTCGGGGCTTGCTCGAGGCCGAGGACGTCGTCAATACCGCCAAGGCCGTCAGCGCGCTGGGCGCGCCCGCACAACGCGACGCGGATGGCACGTGGCAGGTGAGGGGCCGCGGCGTCGGCGGTCTGAATAAGCCCGATGGCCCCCTCGACTTCGGCAATTCCGGCACCGGCACCCGGCTGATGCTGGGCGTCATCGCCTGCCACGATATGACGGTGCGTCTGACGGCGATGCCTCCCTGTCGCGCCGGCCGATGGCGCGGGTGCTCACCCCTCTGCGCCAGATGGGGCTCGAGATCGTGCGAGGGCGACGACCGCCTGCCGCTGACCGTGCGTGGCACGGCCCGTCTCGTGCCGATCCGTTACGAGCTGCCGGTCGCCTCTGCCCAGGTCAAAAGCGCGATCCTGATGGCCGGCCTCGGTGCCGCCGGCACGCACCACGGTGGTCGAGACGGAGGCGACCCGCGACCACACCGAGCGCATGCTGCGCCACTTCGGCGCCGAGGTCGACGTCGCGCCACTTCCCGACGGCGGGCGCGACGATCACGGTGACGGGCGAGGCCGAGCTGGCTGGCCGCGACATCACGGTGCCCGGCGACCCGTCCTCCGCCGCCTTCCTCGTCGCCGCTGCGCTGATCGTGCCGGGCTCCGACGTCACGATCGAGGGCGTGCTGGTCAACGACGACGCGCACCGGCTTCTACACAGACGCTGCGTCGAGATGGGCGCCGACATCACCTTTCTCAATCGGCGCGAGGAGGGCGGCGAGCCGATCGCCGACATCCGCGCCCGCGCGTCCGCGTTGACGGGCGTCGACCGTGCCGCCGGAGCGCGCGCCCTCCATGATCGACGAATATCCGGTGCTGGCCGTCGTCGCGGCGTTCGCCAACGGCGAGACGCGCATGCAGGGCCTGGCCGAGCTGCAAGGCGAAGGAAAGCGACCGGCTCGCGGCGACCGCGGCGGGTCTCGCGGCCAACGGCGTCGATGCCGACGTCGAGGGCGACGACCTGCTCGTGCGGGCGGCACTGGGCAGGTGGCGGGCGGCGGCACCGTCGCAACCCACCTCGACCACCGCATCGCCATGGCCTTCCTGACCATGGGGCTGGCCACCGAACAGCCCGTCACCGTCGACGACACCGCCATCATCGCGACCAGCTTCCCCGAATTCCGCGATCTGATGGAAGCGCTCGGCGCCGTTATCGCGACGCATAACGCCGTTGGGCCCTGCCTTGACCTTCACTGCGCCCTCAGGCAGTGGCAGGGGACGTCGCCGGGGAGAGCCGACACCATGATTATTGCCATCGACGGACCGGCGGCTTCCGGCAAGGGCACGCTGGCCAAGCGGATCGCGGCGCACTTCGGCTATGCCGTGCCTCGATACCGGCCTGCTGTACCGGGCGGTGGCCCGCGACGTGCTGGCGCGCGGCGCCTCGCCTCGAGGACGACGGAGATGGCCGCCGCCGTGGCGCGCACGCTCGATGCCGCGACCCTGGATGATCCCGGACCTGCGCCTGCCCGGCGTCGGCGATGCGGCCTCGGTCGTCGCGCGGATGCCCCGAGGTGCGGGCCGCACTGCTCGACTTCCAGCGCGATTTTGCCGCCCAGGCAGCCCGGCGCCGTCCTCGACGGCCGCGATATCGGCACGGTGTCTGTCCGGATGCCGACGTTAAGATCTTCGTGACCGCCGACTCTGGACGTACGCGCCAGGCGGCGCTTCGAGGAGTTGAGGGCCAGGGGCGAGCCCGTCACGCTGGAAGGCGTGACCGAGGTCATCCGCCGCCGTGACGAGCGCGATATGTCGCGCACGGACGCCCCGCTGAAGCCCGCCGCCGACGCCGTCTTGCTCGATACGACCCACATGGGCATCGAGGAAGCGCTCCAGGCCGCGCTCGCCGTCGTCGGTGAGCGCACGCTGGCCGCCCGCAACCCTCGCCGCTAGAGGGAAGGGGGAGCCCGTGTGTCGAGGCGGTTGCCGCAGGCCGGCAATTGGGTATAGAAGCGCGCATTCGACGCCGCGGTCGGATTGATCTAGAGGAAGATCGGCCAATCGGGAGCACCTGATCGGGTGCGGCCCAAATTCGTATTGGCGGGGCACGGTCCTTCGCCGCGACAGCTCGAATCGAGCACATCTCGGGCACTGCGAACCGAGTGGCCGTTCGGATGGCGGCGCAGCCGTGCATTGCACGATCGCCCGAGCCGCCGACGGCATCTGATCGCCAACCCAGGCCGCGCCGCTGGTCCCCGAGACCAGGCGTCATCGCCGCAAAGCACCGGCAGCTTCGACCGGCCCCATGAGTGCCGAGCTTAACCCCTTCAGCCGCAGTCGAAATGAACCCGTCCCGCGAGGATTTCGCAGCCCTGCTCGCCGAAAGCCTTGCGAACGAGGACGCCTACGAAGGCATCTGTCGTCAAAGGCAAGATCGTCGGCATCGAGAAGGACCTGGCGATCATCGACGTCGGCCTGAAGATGGAAGGCCGCGTGCCGCTGCGCGAGTTCTCGGTCGCGGGCAAGCGACGTCCGATCTTCAAGGTCGGCGACGAGGTCGAGGTCTACCTGGAGCGCGTCGAGAACGCGCTCGGCGAGGCCGTCCTGTCGCGCGACAAGGCGCGCCGCGAGGAGAGCTGGACCCGGCTCGAGAAGCAGTTCGAAGCCGGCGAGAAGGTCACGGGCGTCATCTTCAACACGCGTCAAGGGCGGCTTCACCGTCGATCTCGACGGCGCCGTCGCGTTCCTGCCCGGCAGCCAGGTCGACATCCGCCCGGTGCGCGACATCGGCCCGCTGATGCATCAGCCGCAGCCGTTCCAGATCCTCAAGATGGATCGCCGCCGCGGCAACATCGTCGTCTCGCGCCGCTCCGTGCTCGAGGAGACGCGCGCCGAGCAGCGCGCCGACATCGTCGCCCGCCTCGGCGAAGGCCAGGTCATCGACGGCGTCGTCAAGAACATCACCGACTACGGTGCGTTCATCGACCTCGGCGGCATCGACGGCCTGCTGCACGTCACCGACATGGCCTGGCGCCGCGTCAATCACCCCAGCGAGATCGTCAACGTCGGCGACACGGTGAAGGTGCAGATCATCCGCATCAATCCGGATACGCAGCGCATCAGCCTCGGCATGAAGCAGCTGCAGTCCGATCCCTGGCAGGGCATCGAGGCGAAGTATCCGGTCGGCGGCCGCTTCACCGGCACCGTCACGAACATCGCCGACTACGGCGCGTTCGTGGAGCTGGAGCCCGGCGTCGAAGGCCTGATCCACGTCTCCGAGATGAGCTGGACCAAGAAGAACGTCCATCCCGGCAAGATCGTCTCGACCAGCCAGGAGGTCGAGGTCCAGATCCTCGAGGTCGACCCGCAAAAGCGCCGCATCTCGCTCGGCCTCAAGCAGACCCAGGACAACCCCTGGGATGCCTTCCTGTCGCAGCATCCGCAAGGGCGCCGACCGTCGAAGGTCCGATCCGCAACATCACCGAGTTCGGCCTGTTCATCGGTCTCGACGGTGGCGTCGACGGCATGGTCCACCTGTCCGATCTCGACTGGAACCGGCCGGCGACGAGGTCATCAAGGACTACAAGAAGGGCGACAACGTCACGCGCCGTGGTGCTCGACGTCGACAGCCAGAAGGAGCGCATCTCGCTCGGCATCAAGCAGGTCGCCGGCGACCCGCTCGACACGCTGTCGCGCTACAAGAAGGGCGATCCCGTCACCTGCGAGGTCATCGCGCGTTCAGGACAACGGCATCGAGGTCAAGATCGCGCGACACCGACATCACGAGCTTCATCAAGCGCTCGGACCTGTCGCGTGACCGCTCCGAGCAGCGCCCCGAGCGCTTCAACGTCGGCGACAAGGTCGACGCGGCCGTGCTCAACGTCGACAAGGCGGCGCGCCGCATCGTCGCTCTCGGTCAAGAGCGCTCGAGATCGCCGAGGAGAAGCAGGCCGTCGCGCAGTACGGCTCGACCGACTCGGGCGCCTCGCTGGGCGAGATCTTCAAGGCCGCCATCAAGAAGCGCGAGGGTGAGGGCAGCTGAGCCCCGCGCGGCGCAAGCGACATCGGGACGGGCAGGATCGCGAACGATCCTGCCCGTCTGCGTCTCGTTGGCGCGCTGATCTCGCGCGTCACGGCAGGAAAGGGTTGAGTGCACCGGCCGCCTCGCCTTAGATGTGCCCCGGAGCGGCCCTTGGACGGACGAGAGGCTGCGACCCATGCGCGAGGCACGAACCCCATGACCCTCGAAACCGAAGCCGTCCTCGACCGCCGACGCATGCGCCGGCGGCTGTCGTTCTGGCGCGCGCTGGCTGTGATCGCCGGCGCTCTGGCGCTGGGCGCGCTGGCCTACGGCGGCTCGCGCACGCTCTCGCTCGTCGATAAGACGCAGGTCGCCCGCATCGAGGTCGAGGGGTTGATTACGGAGAACCGCGAGCAACTCAAGATGCTCAAGCGCATCGAGGAGGCGAGCCACGTCAAAGGCGTCATCGTCTATGTAAACAGCCCCGGAGGCACCACGACGGGCGGCGAGTCGCTGTTCGAAGCTTTGCGCAAGGTCGCCGCCAAGAAGCCCGTGGTCGCCCAGTTCGGCACCATCGCCACCTCCGCCGCCTATATCACCGGCCTCGCCACCGACCACATCATCGCCCGCGGCAACACCATCACCGGCTCGGTCGGCGTGATCTTCCAGTGGGCCGAGGTGTCCCAGTTGATGGAAAAGCTGGGCGTCAAGATGAACGAGGTGAAGAGCGGGCCCCTCAAGGCCGTGCCGTCGCCCTTCCAGCCCCTCGACGAGCGGGGCCGCAAGATCACCGAGGAAATGGTTTCCGAAAGCCAGCGCTGGTTCGTGTCACTGGTCGCCGGCCGCCGCGGCATCGAGACCGGAGCCGTGCCGGGCCTGGAGGAGGGCCGGGTCTTCTCCGGTCGGGACGCCCTGCGCTTGAAGCTCGTCGACCAGATCGGCGGCGAGAGCGAGGCCCTGGCCTGGCTGCAGGAGAAGCGCGGCGTGCCAACGACGGCCAAGGTCGTCGACTGGAAGCCCAAGGAGGACTTCTCCTGGACAGGGCTGGCCGGAGAGACGCTGGCCAGGGCGGCCGCCTCGCTGGGACTGGGGCGCGAGGAGGTCCTCCGCCTGACCGGGCGCACGGGGCTGTCCTCACTGGCCCTTGACGGTCTCCTGTCCGTTTGGCACCCTCAGGAAAATTGAGGGATTACAAGAGCTTTTAACGGGGTAGGGTCCGTGATCAAATCTGAGCTGATCCAGCGTATCGCTGCAGCCAATCCACATCTGTTCCATCGCGACGTGGAGCGGATCGTAAACGTCATTTTCGAGGAGATCGTGGATGCGCTCGCGCGTGGCGACCGCGTGGAGCTGCGCGGGTTCGGCGCGTTCACCGTGAAGCACCGCGCGGCCCGTGTCGGGCGGAACCCGCGCACGGGTACGCCCGTCAAGGTCGATGAGAAGTTCGTGCCGTTCTTCAAGACCGGCAAGGAACTGCGCGAGCGTTTGAACGAAACACCGGTGGAACCCAAGCCGCGCCGTGCTGCGCGCAAACACTAGACGCAGGCGTCCACGTCTGTTCGCACGTATCGCGCAGTCCGGCCGCCATGAGATCACTCACATGAACGCCCACCTCGACTGTTCACCTGCGTCCCAACAATGAGGCCGATGTCTTGATCAACCGCGTGCTCTGGCTCCTGATCGGCTTTCCCGTCGCCGTGCTGCTCATTGCACTGGCGGTGGCCAATCGTCATGACGTGCGTCTCGTGCTGGATCCCTTCCGGCCGGAAGCCCCGGTACTGTCGATGGATCTGCCATTCTATATCTACCTGTTTGGTGCGCTGATCGCGGGTGTCCTGCTTGGCGGTTTTGCCACCTGGCTGAGCCAGGGCCAGTGGCGTCATCGTGCGCGGGTGCGCGCCCACGAAGCCGCGCGCTGGCAGTCGGAAGCCGAGCGCCTGTCGCGCGAGCGCGATAGCGAGCTGTCCACGCGCAAGCAACTCGTTGCCGTCCGGCGCTAGCTGCGCACTGGACAACGCTGGGCATGCGCATCATCCGGGCAACCGACGTCGCCGACGTCCTCGCCTATCCCCGTCTTGTCGACGTCCCGTGGCGACCGATCTCAGCCCTGCTTCAGCTTGGCCGCGCCCTGGCGTCCCGCCGCACCGTCGTTTTCGACCAGCTTGGCGATGGTAGGCTCTGCAGCGGCGTCGGCGAGGTCGTCGGGTGTGTACGGCACCTTGTAGCCGCCGGTGGCCTCGTCATAGTCGAGTGCCGACCACGGCACGGGATAGAAATTGTCGGTCGATGTCAGCGCCCCGCCGACACTGATGACGGCAAACATGATCGCAGTCCCGGTCTTGTCGAGGATCACGTCCTCCACCTCGCCGAGCGGGTCGCCGCTTTTGCTGAAAACACGGGTGCCGACGACGCGGGAGGCACGGATCGCTGTCGTGTGGCCTGAGGCAGTGGGCATGGCAGAACTTCTGCTCTGGAGGTTGGGCGCGGGCATCGCGGCCATTTGGAACCTCCAGATGAGATGTAGGCCGCAACAGCCGAGCCGCTGGTGGGGTTCCGCGACCGCTGCGCTTGACTTTTGCAACGCCGATCCCCCTTTGAAAGGCATGACGACAGCGGTAAAAATCTGCGGACTGAAGACCGAGGCGGCGCTCGATGCCGCGCTCGCCGGCGGCGCCGACTACATCGGCTTAGTGTTCTATCCCCCGAGCCCGCGCAACGTGGATATCGCCACGGCTGCGGGCCTGGCGGACCGCGCGCGCGGGCGGACCCGTATCGTCGCCCTCCTGGTCGACCCCGACGACGCCTTGGTTGCCGAAGTCGCCACGAGCGTTCGCCCGGATGTGCTGCAACTGCACGGCGCGGAGACGCCAGACCGCTGTCGCACGATCCACGCCGCGACCGGCATTCCCGTCATGAAGGCGATCAAAGTCGAGACCGCTGCGGACGCCGCCGCAGCCCTCGCCTACGCCGACGTCGTCGAGCGCATCCTTTTCGACGCCAAGGCCCCCAAGGGCATGTCCGGGGCGCTGCCCGGCGGTAACGGCCTCGCCTTCGACTGGGACGCGATCGCCGGCGTCGCCCCGCACCTGACTTACATGCTGTCGGGCGGCCTGACACCGGAGACGGTGGCGACCGCCATCCGCATCACTGGCGCGCCGGCCGTCGATGTCTCTTCCGGCGTCGAATCCCGGCCCGGTGAGAAAGACCCCGACATGATCCGCCGCTTCCTTCGCGCCGCCAAGACCGCTAACAACGGGGCTTGAACCGCCATCCCGACCGGGTCCGCCCGGTCCAGCCCATGCCAGACCTGCCAGGACACGCCTTATGAAGCCCACTGCCGTCTCGCCCAACTCCTTTCGCACCGGTCCCGACGAGCGCGGGCATTTCGGCATCTTCGGCGGGCGATTCGTGGCCGAGACGCTGATGCCGCTGATCCTCGACCTGGAGACGGCCTACAACGCCGCAAGGTCCGATCCCGCGTTCCAGGCGGAGATCGCCTCGCTCAACATGCACTACGCGGGCCGGCCATCGCCGCTCTACTACGCCGAGCGATTGACCGAGCATCTGCGCGCCGTGCCCGAGGCTAAGGGCAAAGGCGGCGCCAAGATCTATTTCAAGCGCGACGAGCTCAACCACACCGGCTCGCACAAGATCAACAACTGCCTTGGCCAGATCCTGCTCGCCCGTCGCATGGGCAAGACGCGCATCATCGCGGAGACCGGCGCTGGCCAGCACGGCGTCGCCGTCGCAACCGTGTGCGCGCGCTTCGGGCTGCCGTGCGAGATCTTCATGGGCGCGACCGACGTCGCGCGCCAGAAGCCGAACGTGTTCCGCATGAAGCTGCTGGGCGCCAAGGTCAACGCGGTGACGGCGGGCGCGGGCACGCTGAAGGACGCCATGAACGAGGCGCTGCGCGATTGGGTCACCAACGTGCACGACACCTATTACATCATCGGCACGGCGGCCGGTCCTCATCCCTATCCAGCGATGGTGCGCGACTTCCAGTCCGTCATCGGCCAGGAGACGCGCGAGCAAATGCACCAGCGCGAGGGCCGCCTGCCCGACACGCTCGTCGCCTGCATCGGCGGCGGCTCCAACGCCATCGGTCTGTTCCATCCCTTCCTCGACGACAAGGACGTCAAGATCTACGGCGTCGAGGCCGGTGGTCACGGGCTCGACGTGCCCAACGGCCATGCCGCCTCGATGAACGGCGGCCGTCCGGGCGTGCTGCACGGCAACCGCACGTATCTGTTGCAGGACGAGGAGGGCCAGATCCTGGAAGGCCACTCGATCTCGGCCGGCCTCGACTATCCCGGTGTCGGCCCGGAGCATTCGTGGCTGAAGGACACCGGCCGCGTGAACTACGTCTCCGTCACCGACACCGAAGCGCTCGACGCGTTCCAGCTGCTGACGCGCATCGAAGGCATCATTCCGGCACTCGAGCCCGCCCACGCGCTCGCCTACGTGACCAAGCTCGCGCCGAACCTGCCGCAGGATAATTTGATGGTGATGAATCTCTGCGGCCGCGGCGACAAGGACATCTTCGCCGTCGCTGAGCACCTGGGCATGGACATGTGATGCTTGTCCTCCCTCTTGAGGGAGAAGCGACGCACGCGCCGGCGGACCCAGCACCGCACAGCCGCGCTTGCACGGCTGCTCGCGCTTATGGTGCGCGCCATTGGCGTGGCTGGGGACACCCACCATTTTCTGCTCGACGCCAATTCACTGGAACGCGTTGCCGAGAAAATGGTGGGTGTCCCACTCTCGCTTCACCGCCTCCCGCGCTTCTCCCGCAACGGCCGAGATCCCTTGCGCGAGAATCGCTCGCCGCCCCCGCTGCGCCCGCCCAATTTCTGCAGCGTGCCTTTGCTCGGTTTGCCCTTCGAGATCATCTCGAAGCGCAGCGCGCCCGCCGATGGCACCGCCTCCACCAGACGCACCTCGACGGCATCGCCCAGGTGGAAGCCGAGCCCCGAGCGCGACCCGACCATCGCGTGCGCGGCTTCCACGTGATGGAAGAAATCATCGCCCAGGCTCGACACGGGCACGAACCCGTCGGCGCCGGTGTCTTTCAACTTCACGAACAGCCCGAACCGCGTGACGCCGCCGATCTTGGCCTGGAAGGTCGCGCCGATCCGGTCGGACAGATGCGCGGCGATCAGCCGGTCCGTCGTCTCGCGCTCGGCGACCATCGCACGCCGCTCGGCCTGCGAGATCGCTTGCGCGACTTCGCCAAGTCGCGGGATCTCGTCATCCGCCATGCCGCCCGGTCCGCCGAGCCCCAGCCCGCGCACGAGCGCGCGGTGCACGACGAGATCGGCGTAGCGGCGGATGGGCGAGGTGAAGTGCGCGTAGCGCGCGAGATTCAGGCCGAAGTGACCATAATTCTCGATCGTGTACTCGGCCTGCGCTTGCGAGCGCAGCACCACCTCGTTGACGAGCTCGGGCACCGGCAGCTCTTTGGCGCGGGCGAGGATCGTGTTGAACGCGGCAGGCTTCAACTGGCCAGCACCCGCCGGCAGCTTCATGCCGATAGTGTCGAGGAAATCGTTCAACGATTGCAGCTTTTCCTTCGAGGGCTGCGCGTGGGCGCGGTACATCACCGGCAGACGCTTTCCTTCCAGCGCCTGCGCCGCGGCGACGTTCGCCTGGATCATCATCTCCTCGATCAGCCGATGCGCCTCGAGCCGCTCCGGCACGACCACGCGCGCGACACGGCCCTCCTTGTCGAGCTCGATCTTCTTCTCCGGCAGGTCGAGATCGAGCGGACCGCGCCTGTCGCGCGCGATGGCGAGGGCCTGATAGGCGCGCCACAACGGCATCAGCGCCTTGTCCATCAGCGGCGCACATTTTTCACCCGGACTGCCGTCGAAGGCCGCTTGTGCATCCTCGTAGGACAGCTTCGCCGCCGAGCGCATCATCGCGCGCAGGAATTGGTGCCCCGTCTTGGTCCCGGACTTGTCGAAGATCATGCGCACGGCGAGGCAGGGACGATCCTCGCCCTCGCGCAGCGAGCAAAGGTCGTTGGAGATCTTCTCCGGAAGCATGGGTACGACACGGTCGGGAAAATAGACCGAGTTGCCGCGCAACTGCGCCTCGCGGTCGAGGCGCGAGCCGGGCCTGACGTACTGCGCGACATCCGCGATGGCGACGATCACGATGTGACCACCCTCGTTCCTGGGATCGGCGTCGGGCGTGGCATAGACCGCATCGTCGTGGTCACGCGCGTCCCTGGGATCGATGGTCAAGAGCGGCAGCTCCCGCAGGTCCGTTCGCCCAGCCATCGTCGGCGACTGCAACGTCGCCAGCTCCTCCAGCACGCGCTCGGGGAACTCGTCGGGAATACCGTGGGTGTGGATTGCGATCAGGCTGATCTTGCGCTCGTCGTCGGGGTTGCCGAGGCTTTCCATGACGCGCGCCTGCGGCACGCCTAAGCGGCCGGATCGCGCCAGATCGAAGCGCACGAGGTCGCCGTCCCGGGCGTCGCCTTCGTCGCCACGCTGGATCGACCAGGCGCGCAGCTCCTTCTTGTCGATCGGCTCGATCGAGCCACCCCCATGGCCCCGTCGATCCGCGCGGAAGATGCCCAAGAGGCGCCGCTTCTCACGTGGCAGCCGCTTGATCGGGCGCGCCTCGAAGCGGAAGCCCTGCACGTCGTGTCCGTCGAGGCGGGTGATGCGCGCGAGTACTCGGTCGCCGACGCCGAGCGCGGGACCGTCGTCCTTGCGCTGCGGCAGGATCAGGACGCGCGGGCGCTCGCCGTGCTCGGCTGAATCCCAGACGGCCGGTGCGCCCACGAGATCGCCGTCCGTGTCGCGCCCCGTCACCTCGAGCACGGTGACCGGTGGCAGGCCGCCCTTCTCGCGCATTTCCTTACGGTTGCCCGCGAGCAGGCCCTCGTCCGACATCTCCGCCAGCAAGGTCTTCAGCGCAATGCGGTCGCCACCCTTGATGCCGAAGGCGCGCGCGATCTCCCGCTTCCCCACCTTCTCCTGCGCGGCGCGCACGAACGCGAGGATCGCCTCCCGGGTCGGCAGCCCGTTCTCGTCGCGGTCCGTGCGTGGTCGACGGCTGGCGCCGGCGGCGTCGTCGCCCGCGGCAAGGTCCTCGCCCGCCTCCAGATCCTCCGGCAGCGGCTCGCCCGGCGGACGGCTGCCGTGCCCATGCCCGTGCCCATGCGACGACGAGCGCCGCGACCGCTTGGCGACGGCTGGGCGTTTGGCCTTGGGCGTCTTGATCTTTTTCGCCATCGAGGATGGGCCTCCTGTCGGCCGTTCTGGAGTCCCCCGGCTATCGCACAGAAACGGGGACCAGGCACCCATTGTGATACGGCTACCAAATCGGATGTCCGGGTTAGGATAGACATCTGACCCCATTTCCCGCGCGCGGTTTCACCCATCCTGTGGGCTTGGTCGCGATCAGCCCTCCCGCCGCACCGACGGTCACGCTTGTAGGAGCACACATGCCAGAGCTGTGGACCCGTGCCAGCGACCTGCTCGCCACGCTGCAAACACTGCTGCCGGCGCTCGATCTGGCCGCAGCGGCGGTTTTCGCGCTGACGGGTGCGCTCGTCGCCTCCCGCAAGCAGATGGATATCGTGGGCTTCATGTGGCTCGGCGTGGTCACAGGTGTCGGCGGTGGCACCGTGCGCGATCTCCTGTTGGGCGTGCCGGTATTCTGGGTGCGCGACGTGTCGCCGGTGATCGCCTGTCTGGCAGCCGCGGTGCTGGCGTTCTTCACCGCCCACCACGTCCACTCGCGCTATCGGCTGATCCTCTGGCTCGACGCCGTCGGCCTGGCGCTGGTGACGATGGCCGGCACCGCCAAGGGCCTCGATGCCGGTACCGGTCCGATCGTCGCGGTGGTGATGGGCGTGGTGACAGCGGCGGTGGGCGGCATCATCCGCGACATCCTTGGACAGGAGCCCTCGATCATCCTGCGCCGCGAGATCTATGTGACGGCGTCGCTGGCCGGCGCCGTCCTGTACGTCGGCCTGATCGATCTGGGCGCGATGAAGGTCGTGGCCGCATTCGTCGGCGGGTTGGTGACATTCCTCATTCGAGGCCTGGCGCTGATCTATGGCTGGTCGCTGCCCAGCTATCGGTCCCGACCGGGTCGACCTTCCACTGAACCCGGCGGCACCGCCTCATCCTAACCCCACCCAAACGCCGCGGCTCCTGGGCAGGATCGCGCGGTGATGCACGTATGATCGGCCGATGCTGCCGCGGGGGGTGCCATCCGCCCGCCGCTTGCCGCCGACCGCCGCCCGCGCCATAAGATCGGCCGAACGCCATCCACGTCACGTATCGGCAACTCAAGCAGCCCCGGATCTAACCGCCCCCGGAGCCCCGCCCCCATGGTGAAGGTCCCGGCCCAACACGGAATGTCCCGTCCATGACCGATCTCGTCGTCAAGGCCCCGCCGCAGGCTACTGTATCCGTTCGCGGCACCTCCGCCCGTTTCCCCGTGCATCGCATCTACTGCGTCGGCCGCAACTATGCTGCCCACGCCATCGAGATGGGCCACGACCCCAACAAGGAGCCGCCGTTCTTCTTCCTGAAGAATCCCGACAACGTCATCCTGGACGGCACCTTCCCCTATCCGCCGAAGTCCAAGAACGTGCACCACGAGGTCGAGATGATCGTGGCGCTGGGCAAGGGCGGCAAGGACATTCCCGTCGACAAGGCGCTCGACTGCGTGTTCGGCTATGGCGTCGGCATCGACATGACGCGCCGCGACCTGCAGGACGAGTGCAAGAAGCTGCAGCGCCCCTGGGAAATCGGCAAGGCGTTCGAGCACTCCGCCCCGATGGGCGAGATCGTGCCGGCCAAGGAGATCGGCCATCCCGTCAAGGGCGCGGTCTGGCTGAAGATCAACGGCGCCACGAAGCAGGAAGGCGACCTCAACCAGATGATCTGGAAGGTGCCGGAGATGATCTCCTACCTGTCCGGCCTGTTCGAGTTGTTCCCCGGCGACCTCATCATGTCGGGCACGCCCTCCGGCGTCGGACCTGTCCAGAAGGGCGACGAGATCGAAAGCTACGTGGAGGGCGTTGGCACGCTCAAGACGAAGGTCGTCTGAGGAAAGACCGCCCGTCAGTCAAAAAAGCCGCGAGCACCTGAGGTGTTCGCGGCTTTCTTTGTCTCGATGGCCAGAAAGGCCGGATTACTGCTTGGGCGCCTCGGCGGGTGCGGTTGGAACGGTCTGCACCGGCGTGTTGCCGCGCATCTCGTTGACCTTGTCCTTCACCGCGTCCATGCGCTCCTTGGCCTCGGTCTTGAGCTCCTGGGCCTTTTCGCCCAACTGCGCCCGCGTCGGCAGATCCATGCGCACGCCGCCCATGTTGGACTTGACGAGCGTGCCGAAGATCAGCGCGAAGAGCACGGCCGTGATGAGCGCATTGGTGATGCGGCTCGAAAAGGAGATGATGTTGCCGATCAGGTCGACGACGAAGACCACGATGGCAGCGATGATGACGGGCTGCAGCCAATGCAGGCTCTCTGGCAGGAAGTTCATGAGCATGACCTCTCTCGTGTGATGCCGTCCGCGGCGGCTGGAGCAGGGTTAGACTACAACGGCCCTCGGATCGCAATTGTGACATGACGCTTTGCCGCGGACATGCGCCGCGCGCTGTGCGCAACGCTGGGCGCCACCAACAAACGTTTGCGGGCTGAATGGCGTTCCACATCTCGGCTGAGCGCATAAGTGGCTGTCGCCGCAGGCGCGTGCGGCAGCGCCCTGGCTGAAGGTCCTCAACCCAGCGTGAACGCCTCGTGCACCGCGCTCTGGAAGCCGCCCCCCATCACCGGCCCGCCGCCGGCCACATGGATCGCATCCCCCACGGCCACCGCGCCGAGTCCGTGCCGCGGCGTCGTCATAGGTGCGTAGGCTTCCCAGGTGTCGGCTGCCGGATCGTAGGCCTCGTTCTGACCGTAGACGCGATTTGTTCCCTCGCCGCCCATGATGAAGATCCGGTCGCGGTAAAGCACCGCGCCATGCCCGGAGCGTGCTGTCGGCAGTGGCCGGCGCATCGTCCATTTGTCCGCTTTGGGATCGTAGGTGTGGTGCAGGTTTGAGTTGGTGTGGAAACTGTCGACGCGCCCCCCGATCAGGTGCACGAGTCCCCCGTATAGACGATGCCCGTATGGTCGCGGGCCGTCGGCATCGGACGCCGCGTCTCCCATTTGTCGCCACTTGCATCGTAGGCATAGTGCCAGTCGATCGACCTCTTTTCCGCGAACGTGTTGCCGATGGCGCCACCGACGAGATGCAGTGTGCCGCCGGCATCCACGCAAGCGATGGCCCCGCACGGCTTGGGCAGTGCCGCGATCGACCGCCACGACGTCGCACCGGGATCGAGCACGAAGCAATTGTCGTGCGGCTTGCGGTTCTGCTCGGTGAAGCCGCCGATGGCGTAGAGTTTACCACCGACCGTTGCGACGCCGACGTGGTTGGCGCCGAGTGGCAGCGGCGGGCCCTCCGCCCATTTGTCCGTAACAGGGTTGTAGATGTGGTGATAGGGCCGGTCGACTTTCTGCTCACCATAGCCGCCGAGCAGATGCATCTTGCCCTCGTGCACCGCTGCCCAGGCCATCTCGCTCCGCGGTAGCGGCAGGGCCGCGCGCGCGATCCAGCGGCCAGGCGTCCGCGCTTTGGGCGCGGGGCTGTCGGTGACGTGCTGGCTGGCCGCGATCTCCGGCAGGCCGACGCGGCCGGGCTGCTTCAGGCTCTCGAACATCGGCCCGTGGCCTTCGTGGCCTGGGGCCTGCGCCAGTGAAGGGCCGGACGCAAGAATGGCGCTCGCGCCGAGCAGAACGCTGCGACGGTCTATGCGGGACATCGGAGTTGACCCTTCAGTCGTTGAGGATGGGAACGTCGGTTGATGGGTGCTGGGATGTGGCCGAGGCCTGGCGCAGAGGGCGTCCACCCACGTCCGAAATCTCCAAGATGAGCTTGCGCCGGACCGCCTGCTCGAAGCTTTGGCGATCCTCGGCGGTGACCACGAACGCGCCCGGGCCACCGATGATCGTGCGCTCGAACGCCGCCTCCAGGTCGTAGCCTACCGGTCGCCCGCCGCAGCGTTCGTCGCGGCACAGGATGGCAAGACCGTTGATCGTCATGCCCGCGGCAATGGCGGCCTGACGCGCGGTCTCGATGGGGATGCCGGTCCACGAATTGGCGCTGTCGGCCGACAGGTCGATCACCTTGCGCGCCCCGGCGATCTCGTTCTTCTGGATCATGGCCGTGGCCAGCGCCAGCGCGCTGCCGATGGCGTTGCCGCCGAACGTCTTGCGCGGCTTGGCCGGATCGATCAGCTGGGCCGCGAATGCACGTGCGCTCGCCGCGTCCGGGATGACCCGCCATGGCACCACGATATCCTGGCTGTCGGCAGTCGCCCACTCCACGTAAGTGACGGCGATCCTACGGCGCGCCCCGCTCAGGATAGCCGAAAGCACACTGGGGTGCTGCAGCGCATTCGCGTAACCCTCGCGCTGGAACCGCAGTTCGCCCTCGTCGATCGAGCCCGACGCGTCGGCGAGCAGAACGAGTTCCAGATCGACCTCCTCGGCCGCAAGCGCCATGCCCGGCCAGTGTGCCGCCGACGTCAGTACGACCGAAAACAGAAATGCGGCAGCGATCCGAGGGAATACCCCGCGCAGGGCCCGAAAGAGGCAGTGAGGCATGCCAACCTCTCATGACGACGCCGCGAGACGGGGCGGCAGGGCGTTGGCGGCAGGCTAGCGCACCCGGTCAAGGGAAGGGAAGGGGTGCCCGCGCGAGGCGCGGGAGGATGTGCCTCAGCCTGAACCGACGGAAGATGGGAGGCTGTTGCGTTGCATCAAGGACCAGCGCAGCACACCGTGTTCAAAAACAAACTTGGTTCTGCATAGGAGCGCAAAGCGTGAGCGACACCCGTCGTGCTGATGTCAGCAAGACCATCTCGTCCGTGCTGGCTGCCGAGCAGAAGGTCGCCCCCAATTGGCGCAGCGGCAGGCCGTTATGGTGGCTGGCGGCAGGGGGCGGCGCACTATTACTCGCTTGGACGCTTTGGTCGTGGGGCGGCTCCGGGCCAACGGTACGCTACCTGACCCAGGACGCAGCGCGCGGCAGCCTGACCGTCATCGTGACGGCCACCGGCTCCGTGCAGCCGACCGACAAGGTCGACGTGTCCAGCGAGCTGTCGGGTACCGTGCGCAAGGTGCTGGTCGACTACAACGCGCCGGTCAAGACCGGCGACGTACTCGCCGAGTTGGATACCGACAAGCTCAAGGCGACCGTCGAGAGTTCGCGCGCGCGGCTTGCCGCCGCAAAAGCGAAGGTGAAGGACGCGGAGGCGACCGTTACCGAAAAGCAGCGCGAGCTCGCCCGCAAGACGACGCTGTCGGGCAAGCAGGTCGTGTCCGAGCAGGACCTCGACCTGGCGCAGTCCGCTTACGATCGCGCCCTGGCCGCACAGGCGAGCGCGAAGGCGGATGTCGGGGTGGCCGAAGCGGATCTCAAGCTCAACGAGACCAATCTGTCGAAGGCATCCATCACCTCGCCCATCGACGGTATCGTGTTGAAGCGGGGCGTCGATCCCGGCCAGACGGTTGCCGTCTCCCTCCAGGCCCCGGTGTTGTTCTCCATCGCACGCGACTTGAAGCAGATGGAGCTGCAAGTCGACGTGGACGAAGCCGACGTCGGCAAAGTGAAGGTTGGACAGAAGGCGATGTTCGCGGTGGACGCATTTCCCGAGCGCAAGTTTCCAGCCTCCATTCGCGACCTTCGCTTCGCCTCCGAGACGGTCCAGGGCGTCGTCACCTACAAGGCGCTGCTGACGGTCGATAACGCCGAGATGTTGCTGCGGCCCGGCATGACCGCCACCGCGGAGATCCGCGTCACCGAGCTCGACGACGTGCTCATGGTTCCCAACGCAGCGCTGCGCTACACGCCGCCATCGGACGCGTCGACGGGCGCGGGCGGCGGCGTGTTGCGCAGCCTCATGCCCGGCCCGCCGCGCTTCCGCGCGCCGAGCACGCGCGAGCAGACCGGTCCTACTCGCACGCTATGGGTACTGCGCGATGGTTTACCGGCCGCCGTTTCCGTCGAGATCGGCGCCTCGGACGGCCGGCAGACCCAGATCGTGAAGGGTGACCTGGCCGCAGGCAAAGCCGTCATCGTCGACCAGACGGCAACCACCAAATGAGTGCGATCCGTCGTGGCTGACAGTTCCAACAATGCGCCGCTAATCGCGTTGCGCGAAGTGACGAAGGTGTACGGCACTGGCCCGGCCGCCGTCCACGCGCTGGCCGGCGTGAATTTGAGGATCGAGGCCGGCGAGTTCGTCGCGATCATGGGGCCGTCGGGGTCCGGCAAGTCGACGGCCATGAACATCATCGGCTGCCTCGATACGCCGACATCTGGGCAATATCTCTTCGAAGGCGTGGACATCGGCGCATTGACGCGCAACCAGCGCGCACTGGTTCGGCGCCACCTGCTGGGGTTCGTCTTCCAAGGCTTCAACCTGCTGGCGCGGACGACAGCTGCGGAGAACGTCGAGTTGCCGCTGCTCTATCGCGGCATGCCCGAGCCCGAACGCCGGCGCGAGGCTGCAAGGGCTCTCGATCATGTCGGCCTGACAGGGCGCGGATCGCATACATCGTCCGAACTGTCCGGTGGCCAGCAACAGCGCGTGGCGATTGCACGAGCCATCGTCACCCGTCCGCGCGTGCTTCTCGCCGATGAGCCGACGGGCAACCTCGACACGCGCACCAGCCGCGAGATCATGGAACTCGTCACGAAGCTTAATCGCGACGAAGGCATCACCGTCGTCATGGTGACGCACGAGACCGACATCGCCGCCTATGCCAAGCGCACAGTCCGCTTCGTCGATGGCCGGATCGACAGCGACGTGGTCAACCACGAGGTGGCCACATGCTGATCGAAACTGTCAGGCTCGCGATACAGGCCATCCTGCGCAACGCCCTGCGCTCGTTTCTGACGGTGCTCGGCATCGTGATCGGCGTCGGCGCGGTCATTGCCATGGTGACCATCGGGCGTGGCACCACCGCCAAGGTCACCGCCGATCTCGCGCGGCTCGGTTCCAACCTCCTGTTCGTCAGCCCCGGACAGTTCGGCCCGGGCCGCGCGAGTGCCGAGGCGAAACCCTTCACTATGCGCGATGTCGAGGCGATGAAATCGCAGCTGACCGGCGTCAAGGCCGTCGCCCCGACGGCTCAGAAATCGACCACAATCATCCATGGCTCCGACAATCGCGTGTCGACCGTCACCGGCACCGACAGCGACTACCTCGTCACGCAGGACTGGACGCTGGGCAAGGGCCGGTCGTTCCTGGCGAGCGAGTTGCGCGGCGGCGCTGCGAGCTGCATCATCGGCGAGACCGTGCGCTCGAAGCTGTTCGGTCCGGGCGATCCTGTCGGCGGCAACCTGCGCGTCGGCAAGGTGTCCTGCGAGGTCATCGGATTGCTCGAGGCGAAGGGGCAATCGAGTTTCGGCTCCGATCAGGACGACATCGTCCTGATGCCGCTGCGGACCTTCCAGCGCCGCATTGCCGGAAACACCGACATCAGCCGCATTATGGTCTCGGCCCGCGACGACGCAGACACAGCCAAGGTGCAGGCCGACATCGAGCGTCTGCTGCGTGAGCGGCGCGGCATCGTGGCGGGCAAGGAGGACGACTTCTCGGTCCGCGACATGAAGCAGATCGTGCAGGCGACGACCGGAACGACGACCATGCTGACCGGACTGCTCGGCGCCGTCGCCGCCGTCAGCCTGCTCGTCGGCGGCATCGGCATCATGAACATCATGCTTGTGTCGGTGACCGAGCGCACCCGCGAGATCGGCATCCGGCTCGCCATCGGCGCGCTCGAGCGCCAGGTCCTGGCCCAGTTCCTCGTCGAAGCCGTGGTGCTGTCGCTGTTCGGCGGGATCGTCGGCATCCTCTTGGGCCTGGGGCTTGCAGGCCTTGCCACGCGCGCCATGCAGGTGCCGTTCGTCGTCGACCCGACAATCATCGCGGTCGCGTTTGCGTTCTCGGCCATCGTAGGCGTCGTTTTCGGCTATTTCCCCGCACGCCGCGCGGCACACATGGACCCCATCGAAGCCCTGCGCCACGAGTAGGCCATCACGGCCACCGCGGGGCAGGCATGCGCAACCCGCTGACACAGATGAAAACTTGCGTGTTCTGACGCCGCGCCAGTTGATTGGAGGCCAGCCGAAAGCAACGCCCAAGTCGAATGCCATCGCTGTCGCGTTTCGCGGGCTGGCTACGATAAGACTTGATTTTCAAGCGCTATATGTCCATTTACACACAGCCGGCATGATCCACGCTGGATCATGTCCTCCTGTTTTGGTCTAGACACTCAACCTGTTCCGGTTCCGTGCCTGTTTCCGAACCTGAGTAGCTTTGAGCGTTGCGTGCGCTCATTTTGCCGGCTTCCTTCACGCGCAATCGATGAGTGTCTACGATGAGAATCTCCGGAACCGTAAAGTTCTTCAACCCCGCCAAAGGCTTCGGCTTCATTCAGCCGGAGGACGGGTCCAAGGACGTGTTCGTCCACGCCAGTGCCCTCGAGCGCGCAGGCATCTTCTCCCTCAATGAAGGTGACAAGGTCACGTTCATTCTGGAGGACGATCGTCGCGGCCGCGGCAAGCAGGCCGGCCAGGTCGAGAAGGCCTGACGTCACGTCCGAAACCGACTGTTCGGCGCAGAAGCACCGTCGCGACGTCCGCGACGGTGCTGTTTTCTTTTGAGCAAGGGATCAACATGATCGAGGGTTATGACGCTCGCCGGACCGCGCGTGGAACAAAGCGGACGTGCGGCGATTGCGACGAGCGCTTCTACGACCTGTCGCGCCAGCCAGCCGTTTGCCCGATGTGTGGCGTGCAGCAGCCAGAGTTCGCGGCCATCGTGATCTACGATCCCACTGTCCCGCCGCCCAAGCCCTACAGGTCGCGGGAGGCGGCGCGTCCCAAACCCGTACCCAAGGTCGAGACCGAGATCGAGGCCGAAGATGCTGCCGAGGTCGAGGAAGTCGAGGCAGCAGAGGAGGACGAGGCCGCAACCGAAGGTGCCGCCATCGTCGATGAAGGCTTCCTCGAGGAGGTCGCCGACGACGTCGACGTGCCTGCCGTCCCACGGGAGAGCGAAACACCGGACTCGTGAGCACCCGTTTTCGTGCTTACCGGGGCACGCGATGACCTCTGGGGTGATCGTGTCGGCCCCCTTGAATCAGGAGGCTTTATGAGACATGCCGCCGTCGAGCCCGCCATCGTCGCCCTGACGCTTGCATTCTCGGTTGCAATCACCAGCCTGATCGCAACGGCACACGCTGAAGCCCAAGCCAAGCCGCAGCTCGGCCCGACCACCACCGCGCAACCCTCCGCGACCACCGGCACAGGCGGCCAGACCTCACAGGTTTACGAAGCAAGCAAGCTTGGTGGAAACTGCCGGCAGGGCTATCGGCAGGCCGGAAAGGACTGCCCGCCAGTCGTCATTCCCCCGAATGCTTATGAAACCAACTCCGTGTTCGGATCCGGTTGGGAGTGCCGGCACGGCTTCAAGCGCGAAGCGGAAGTCTGCAACGAGATCAAGATCCCGAAGAACGCTTTTCTGACCGGCACCACCTACTCCGACGGCTGGGACTGTCAGCGGGGGTTTCGCAAGACGCTTGGGGCATGTGAGGCCATCCAGGTTCCCGAGCACGCTTATCTTTCGGATCGTGCGGGCAGCCAGGGCTGGGAGTGCCATCGTGGCTACCAGGTATCCGGCAAGGCGTGCGTGCAGATCGTCATTCCTGCCAACGCATACTCGGTCGACAGCGTCTATGGCCCCGGCTGGAAATGCGAACGCGGCTTCCGTCGCGCCTCCGGCACGTGTCTTCCGGTCAACGTGCCAGCCAATGGCTATCTCGACTCTGCGGGCGGCGACTGGCGCTGCGAGCGCGGCTATCGCCGCCGCGGGGACGCCTGCGCGGCCGTGCGCGTGCCGCAGAACGCATTCCTCGATCCGTCGGGCGACGGCTGGAACTGCGAGCGCCCCTATCAGCGCAGGGGCGACGCCTGTATCCGGCCCTGAGCCACGATCGGCGCCGCAGATCGAGCGACTTTTGGCGATCGCCCCATCCGCGACGCATCGCCGAGCCGCGGACAACCCGCGTGCGTCCATCAAGCGCGCATCGCCCGGGAACCTGAACCGGAGATACGAGAACCAGCGGCCAACGAGGGTTCGACCATGGAAGAAAGCATGACCACCATGAACCGCCTCCTGCAGGAGGTGGCAGTCCACTTGCGCTCCAAGTCGAAGACGGAGCAGTCGGCAGCATTCGACAAGCTGCGGCGCATCGCGGCCATCGCCGAGACGCTCTCGCTTACGTTAAAGATGGCACGCTGAGACGCCGGGCGCGGCGTCTCAGCCAATGCCGCGGCCTCAACCCGTGGTCCAGCCGCCGTCGACCAGGAGGTGCGTGCCCGTGATCAGCGCGGAGGCGTCCGAGGCGAGGAACACGACGGCGCCCATCAGGTCCTCGACCTGACCGAGCCGGCCGAGCCGGATCTTGCCCAGCACCATCGATTTGAACGCCTCGTTCTGGAAGAACGGCTTCGTCATCGGCGTCTCGATGAACGTCGGGCACAGCGTGTTTGAGCGGATGCCGTGCGGCGCCAGATCGATCGCCATCACCTTGTTCAAGCCTTCGATCGCGTGCTTGGAGGTGCAGTAGACGCCGCGCCCGCCGAGAGCCACGTGGCCCATCTGCGAGGAGACGTGCACGATCGAGCCGTGCGTCTTGGTCTCGACCATGCGCCGCGCGAACGCCTGCGCCACACCGAAGGCCGCACGCACGTTGAGGTTCATGACGAAATCGAAGTCCTCGCGCTTGATGTCGAGGAAGGATGCTGGCCGGTTCGTGCCGGCGTTGTTGACCAGGATGTTGATCGGATCGATCCGCTTGGCCGCAGCGTCGACCGCGTCGAGGTCCATCACGTCCAGCGTCAGCGCTTCCGCCGAGCCACCCGCGGCCTTGATCTCACCGGCCAGTTCCTCGATCTCCGCTGTCGTGCGGGCGGCACAGATCACGTGCGCGCCGGCCTGGGCGAGGGCGGCCGCTGCCGCCTGTCCGATGCCGCGGCCCGCACCCGTCACCAGTGCGCGCTTGCCTTTGAGGTCGAACGTCGGCGTAGTCGGTAGCGTCATGGGCGTAGATCCTCCGGTCTTGCTCTTGCCCTCCCTTTCGCACAGACCGCGCGAAAAAGGGAGGGGCAAGGGCCTCGGTCAGGACCATATGGTTTCGGCTAGAGCGCCTTGAGCGTCCTAAGGTAGGCGACGATGGCCTCGAGGTCTGCGGGCTTGATCCCCTTGTAATAGGCGATGCCCATCGGCGGCATGAGACGGCTGCCATTGGGCCGCACGCCCTGGGTGATGGCCGTCTTGATCTCGGCATCGCTCCACTGTCCGATCCCCGTGGGCGTGATGTTGGGTGCATAGCTGACGCCCCAGGGGCCATGGAAGGCGAGGCCGCCGCCGCCGATCCGCGACTTGAAGTCGGGAATCCCCTTCTCGTTCGGCGTGGAGTGACACTCGATGCAGTGGCCGAGCGGACCGGCAAGATACGCACCGTACCGGACGACATCCGACGGCGGCGGCGCCGACACGTTGCGAACCGGAGGCCCATAGCTCGGCGGCAACGGCACCTTGTACTTCGATCTCGCAACCGTGTTTACGATCGGCTTGACCCGGCGCAGGTAGGCGACGATGGCTCTGACGTCGATGTCGGACATGTCCCGATAAAGTTCGATCGGCATTGGCGGGCCGATGATGCTGCCGTCGGGTCGCTTGCCTTCGCGGATGGCCGTGATGATCTGGTCATCGCTCCACGCGCCGATGCCCGTCGCCTGGTCGGGCGTGATGTTGGGCGCATAGGCGGTGCCGAACCCTTCGTTGAAGGTGGTGCCGCCGGACAACTCACGACCGGGCGCGGGACCCTGCGGCGTTTGCGGCGTATGACAGTTGCCGCATGCCACGATCGTATTCATCAGGTAGCTGCCGCGCTCGAGTGGTGTTTCGGCTTGTGCCCCGGACATCATGATCAGCGTTGAAAATCCGATGACGGCCAGACTTGTGCGCATGGCGTCCTCCCCAGAAAAAATCGGCGCACAAAGCGCGTGCAGGCAGTGGGGCCTGAGCGAAGCGCCGCGTTGGCGGAAGGGACGGTAGCGGTTCAAATTCACTGGAAAAGCGCGATTTTTCATCCGTTTCGGCATGATCCGCCCGCGTTGCGGGTCGAAACGGCTGGTGTCGGCTTGACTTGGATCAAAGGCGTGCGCGCAGCAGAAAAATTACGACGGTGGCGGATGAGGCGCCTGGATGATCGGGTAAAGCAAGCAAGAAGGCCGGGTTGCTTGGCAGCAGCCCGGCCTCGCAGTTTATGATCTTGAAGAAACGCGCAAAGGCGCGCGGATCACTCCGCCGCTTGCGCGTAGGGGATGTTACGCCCGCCGTAGCGGCGCACGCGCACATTGGCCTGCTCGGCGTGACCGGCAAAGCCTTCCAGCATGCACAGGCGCGAGCAGTATTCCCCGATCATCGCGGACGCCTTGTCGGTCAACACTTTCTGATATGTGCAGGTCTTGAGGAACTTGCCGACCCACAAGCCGCCCGTGTAGGTCGCAGCCCGCCCCGTGGGCAGCGTGTGGTTGGTGCCGATCACCTTGTCGCCGTAGCTGACGTTGGTGCGCGGGCCTAAGAACAGCGCGCCGTAGTTGGTCATGTTGGCGAGGAAGTAGTCCGGGTCCTTGGTCATGACCTGCACGTGCTCGGACGCGATGCGGTCGGCTTCCTTCACCATCTCCGCATCGTCGGCGACGACGATCACCTCGCCGTAGTCGCGCCAGCTCTGCCGGGCGATCTCGGCTGTCGGCAGGATCGTCAGTAGCCGCTCGATCTCCGCCATGGTCTCCTTGGCAAGCTTCTCCGACGTCGTCAGCAGGATCGCGGGCGACGTCGGGCCGTGCTCGGCCTGGCCCAGCAGATCCGTCGCGCACATCTCCGCGTCAACGCTCTCGTCGGCGATCACCAGCGTCTCGGTCGGTCCCGCGAACAAGTCGATGCCGACGCGGCCGTAGAGCTGGCGTTTGGCTTCCGCCACGTAGGCGTTGCCGGGCCCGACCAGCATGTCGACGGGTGCGATCGCCTCGGTGCCGATCGCCATCGCGCCGACCGCCTGCACACCGCCGAGTGCATAGATGATGTCGGCGCCGGCCATGTGCTGCGCCGCGACGATGGCGGGTGCGGGGCGGCCTTCGAACGGCGGCGCGCACGTCACGATGCGCGGCACGCCGGCGACTTTGGCGGTGATGACCGACATGTGCGCGGAGGCGAGCAGGGGATATTTGCCGCCCGGCACGTAGCAGCCGACCGAGTTCACCGGAATGTTCTTGTGGCCGAGGATGACGCCCGGCAGCGTCTCGACCTCGATATCCTTCAACGCGTCGCGCTGATGCTGGGCGAAGTTGCGCACCTGTTCTTGTGCGAAGCGGATGTCGTCGAGATTGCGCTGGGAGAGCTGCGACAGGCAGTCCTTGATTTCCTTGTCGGTCAGCCGGAAATCGCTGCGGTCCCATTTGTCGAACTTGATCGACATCTCGCGCACCGCGGTGTCCCCGCGCATCTCGATGTCGGCGAGCAGCCCTTCCACGATCTCGCGCACCCGGGCGTCTGCGGCGGCCTTGTCGGCCTGCGGAATGCTGGTCTTGAGGTGCTTGGCCATGGGTGCCTCCCGTGTCTCGGCTCATGCTTGTTGACCGGCCGATCAATAGGGCCGTTCGCTGGCGCCAGTCTAGGCAAACGAGCACGGCAAGGCCACAGCACCGGTGGGCGGCGGGCAGGCAAGGCGCAAAAATGGGGCCAGGGGCAGCGGGGGAGGCTGCCCCTGGCGACGACCGTGCGAGCTTTTGGGGGACGAGGGGGAGAGGGGCTCGCACGTCGCTGAGGGTGAGGCAGCGCTCAGCGCCGCCGGTTGGTGGTGGACGCTGTCGCAGTAGCCGACGGGGTGATGCGCCTGACGGGCGTCGGCTTGGCGACCAGGAGCTTGGGTGTCACCCGGCGAGGGGCCTCGAGCTTGGGCTGCGCGAGCTTGGGCGGATCGAAGCTCGGCCGCTTTAGCGTCAGACCCGGCTTCAGCGGAAAGCGCGGGCGGCGCGGGCCGGTCGAAGGGCCATCGTTCGGTCCCGTGTTCTGCCCGCCTTCGGCATGCGTTGGCGGCTTGCGGCCGTGATCGGGGCGCACCGGATCGACGATGACGCGCGGCGGCTTGGGATCGCGCGGCTTGAAGCCGTCGAAGTTCGGCCGCGGCGTCACGATCACCGGCGAGATGAAGGGGCCCTGACCGACACGGTGCGGGGGCTTGCGCGGCGTGTCGTCGTCGGCCCGCTGGTCGGGCTTGGGCGTGCGCAGGTCGGGCGGCGACAGCGGCTTGCCGGGGGGCGGCGGGGGATCACTCTTGATCTTGTTGAGCGGCGGCTTGTGCGCCGGGACGGGAACAGGCGGCAGGCACTGCTGGGGCCCCTGCGGGAAGTTGACGTTGATCACGATGTTGTTTTGCACCCAGTTCCAGTTCCAGAACCACGCACCGAAGAAGCATGGCGTCCACGGGTTGAAGATATTGATGTCGATGTCGACGACGTTCACGACGAGCCAGCTCGGCAGCACGAACACCGCGATGCCGTTGACCATCCGGATCTCGGTCACGAGCTTCGTCGTCTCGAACACGGCCGGTGTCGCTGATACGACCTGCGGACCCCGTGCGCACGCGCGCCCGAATGTCTTGGCGTCCATGAAGATCCAGTGCTTGTCGGTGTTGAAGGTGTCCGCCGACACCGTCTTCACGTCCTGGTCTGGCGGCAGGGGCGCCCAGCCGACATGAGTTTCGCTGGTCCGCCACACGACCCAGGCGGGGGAGAACTCCGCGCCGGCGATCCACACCCAGCCCAGGCTCGCGTCATGCGCCCAGCGGCCGTGGTGATGGACGATTTTTCCCCACGCGCTGCGGTCGTCATAGTACCAGCCGAGATCCTTTGTGTAGATCCAGTTGCACGGCTCGTAGGGATGCCAGCCGAGCGGCACGGTCTCTTGGGAGGGCACCCAGACCTCGCCGTAGCGCGCGTGCGCCTGGAAGGTGCCGTAGTGGGCCAGTGTTTCGCGGAACGCAGCGATCGTGGGATCTTCTGCTTCCGCGGCCGGCGCGCTGGCGAGCGCCGTTCCCGACCATTTCGGAGCAACGAGCGGCAGGGCCAGCGAGGTCGCAAGTCCGCAGGCAAGCGCGGCGGCAAGGCCTCCGATGCCGCGCGTGCGGCGGCTGGCGCTGGCGGTGCGGCGGGCGGGGCGGTTGGCGAGGGGCGACATGGTCGATCTCCAGGGGGGCGAAGAGGGCTTCAGCAGTGTCCGATGCCCGTCTGTCGCCGCCGCCCTGGAAAAGGTTCAAAGGTGCCCGCGCGCGATCGCAGCTGGATGGTTAACGCCGCGTCGGCCTCAGCAGTAGCGCCAGCCAAAAAGAACAAGGGCCGGCGCTGGGCCGGCCCTTCGAGCGGGAGGGGGGATTACGGAGCGGGCGTGGCGCGGGGCCCTGCCGCACCGCGCCTACCCGGGATTGCCGCGAACATAGGGCTCCACCTTGCCGTTGAGCTTCATGGTCAAAGGCCGGCCCTTCCGATCCACCGTCTTGCCGACGCTGACCCGCACCCAGCCTTCGCTGACGCAATACTCCTCGACGTTGGTCTTCTCCGCCCCGTTGAAGCGGATGCCGATCCCGCGTGCCAGCAACGCCTCGTCATGGAACGGGCTGGCCGGGTCGGTCGACAGACGATCGGGCAATGTCTCGGTCATCGGCCCGCTCACCACTTGCCGGTGTTGGGCATGGAGACCCACGGCTCCTGCGCGGGCAGTGCCTCGCCTTTCTGCAGCAACTCGATTGAGATGCCGTCGGGCGAGCGGATGAAGGCCATGCGACCGTCGCGCGGCGGCCGGTTGATCGTCACGCCGGACTTCATTAGCCGGTCGCACAGGCCATAGATGTCGTCCACCTCATAGGCGAGGTGACCGAAGTTGCGCCCGCCCGTGTAAGTCTCCGGGTCCCAGTTGTGGGTCAGTTCCACGAGCGGCGCGTTCTCCGCGGCCCCGCGCGCGCTGTCATGCGACGCTGCCAGGAAGATCAGCGTGTAGCGCCCCTTCTCATCGACGCGGCGGCGCACCTCGGTCATGCCGAGCTTGTTGCAGTAGAAGTCGAGGCTCTTGTCGACGTCGGTCACGCGGATCATCGTGTGCAGATAGCGCATGTGGCAGCTCCCTGTGGCGGTCATGTCACGGATAGGCATAAAGTTGGCTGGCGTGTTCGCCAAGGCCTTCGCAAGAAAATCTCGAAAAATCAACACATGACCACGCCCCTTCCGCGCCTGCGCAGGATCGCGATCGAGTCCGTGGACAACCCATCCCAAAGCGCTGCGGAGCCGTATTGCGTTGCACTGCGGCAAGGCTGAAAAATCGGGGCTTACGCGCGCCTGCAACAGCCACCCGCTGCGCATCCACAATGCATTTTGCCCGCAGCCTGTACACAACCTTGCAGCGGCCTCGTCGCAACCGGCACGAAGCCAAAAAAGCATCCGTATCGCGGCTACTTGGGTCCAGCACTTCACAGCCGATCACATTGGCACCGCCGCGACGCCCGCTTCCCCACCAATTGCGCAAGCTTGTCCCAGCCGCCGAATCCCAACTATTCTCCGCCTCGTTTCGCCACGGAGGCGGCTGCGGAGAGGGCATCCTCGCAGAAGCTCCCGTGTCGAAGCGAACTGAAGTCAAACGGTCCTTAGCTGGACCCTGTTGCGGGGGTGTTAAATGGCAGATTCCAACGGCCCGTCCGATTTCCCTGAGCCTCAAGACTTTGGCAAGGGACTGGACGCCGACGAGCCGACGCTGGAAGTCTTCGAGATCGCCGGGGCGATCAAGTGGTTCGATGCATCGAAAGGCTACGGCTTCATTGTTCCCGACAACGGTCTGGCTGACGTACTCTTGCACGTGACCTGCTTGAGGGCGGGCGGTTACCAGACCGCCTACGAGGGGGCACGGCTGCATTGTCAGGTGCTGAAGCGCCCGAAGGGCCTACAGGCCTTCCGTATCCTCAGCATGGACGAAAGCACGGCCATCCATCCTTCGCAGTTGCCGCAGCGCACCCACGTCCAGGTGACGCCGGAGAGCGACTGGGAGCGGGCCATGGTCAAGTGGTTCAATCGCGTCCGCGGCTTTGGCTTCTTGACGCGCGGCGAGGGAACGCCCGATATCTTCGTCCATATGGAGACCCTTCGGCGCTATGGCTTTACCGAGCTGCGCCCTGGGCAGATCGTACAGGTCAGATATGGACATGGTTCGAAGGGCTGCATGGCTGCCGAGTTGCGCCCTGACGGCGCGGCCAGCGGCTTGCCCCAATCCCACTGAGGACGACGACCGCTCACACGGCGGATCGACGAAATTCGGCAGGGTCGCTCTGGCGGCCCTGCTTTGCGTTCTGGCGCTCGTGATGGCCGGTTCCCTGGCGACGGCGGAGGCCGGCATGAGGCAGGATCGCCTGACGCTCGTCACGGCCAGCGGCGAGCACGTCATCGAGATCGAGATTGCCGAAACGATGGCCGACAAGGCCCGCGGCCTCATGTTTCGCACCCAGCTTGCCGACGGCAAGGGGATGTTGTTCCCCTACGACAAGCCGGACGAGGTACACATGTGGATGAAGAACACCTACATCCCCCTGGACATGGTGTTCATCCGCGCGGACGGGCGCGTCCACCGCATCGAGGCGCGCACCGAGCCGATGTCGGAGCGCATCATCGCCTCGCGCGGTGCGGTCACGGCCGTCCTGGAGCTGGCGGGTGGCGCAGCGGCCCGGCTCGGGCTGACGCCGGGTGATCTCGTCAGGCACAAGATCTTTGAGCCCGCCAAATAGGCACCGGCAGCCGGCACAAAAGACTGGCCTTGGTCCTCACATCCGCGCGATGCCGGCGACAGACGGGTTGGCAGGGCCGCGTCTGGTCGCTACATGGCCTGGATCATCTGGAGCGGTCCGCGGCGCGCGATGACTAGGGCATCGGCCCGGCGCGGGCGCCCTGAAAGGATGGCGCGATGAGCTGGCAGCCCACCGAAGACCCCAAACTTGGCGACGCGCTGGCGTGCGATGCCATCGAGCAGGTGATCGTACCGCGCGCACGCGACATCGGCGGCTTCGAGGTGCGCCGCGCGCTGCCGTCGGCTGGCCGCAAGATGGTCGGCCCCTTCATCTTCTTCGACCAGATGGGGCCCTCCGAGTTCCTGCTCGGTGACGGCCTCGACGTCCGGCCGCATCCCCACATCGGGCTCGCCACCGTCACCTACCTGTTCGATGGCGAGATCATGCACCGCGACAGCCTCGGCACCGCCCTGCCGATCCGCCCCGGCGCTTTGAACCTGATGACGGCGGGGCGCGGCATCGTTCATTCGGAGCGCACGCCCGAGTGCTGCGCGCCGGCGGGCCGCGGCTGTTCGGCATCCAGGCCTGGGCGGCTCTGCCCAAATCCCACGAGGAGAACGCGCCCGCCTTCGTGCATCACGCAGAGGCGGAACTGCCGCGCATCGTCGGCGACGGCAAGCGCGTGCGCGTCATCATGGGCGCGCTCTACGGCGAGCGCGCGCCGGTTCAGTTCCCGCACGAGGCGTTCTATGCCGAGGCGATCCTGGCGCCCGGCACGGTTCTGCCTCTCGATGCCGATTACGATGAGCGCGCTGTCTTTGTCGTCTCCGGCGAGATCGACATTGCCGGCGACGTGTTCGGCCCGGGCCGGTTGCTCATTTTCCGGCCGGGCGACCGCATCTCGATCCTGGCCCAGTCGCAGGCGCGGCTGATGCTGGTCGGCGGCGAGCCCATGGACGGCCCGCGCCACATCTGGTGGAACTTCGTGTCCTCGTCCAAGGACCGCATCGATGCCGCCAAGGCCGACTGGAAAGCCGGCCGGTTCGGTCTCGTGCCCGGTGACGAGAAGGAGCACATTCCCCTGCCCGATTGAGCCCCTCGCGCCGACGCGCCGTCAGGACCGCTCGCGCCGCTCGATCAGCGGATGCGCCAGCTCCGGCGTCTCCAACAGATCGGCCACGGCCTTCGCCAGGACCGGCGCAAGGAGATAGCCGTGCCGATAGGCGCCGTTGACGCGGATCGTGCGGCCACCGCCCGTGAGGACGATGCGCGGCACATTGTCCGCGAAGGCAGGACGCACGCTCGCACCCAGCTCCACGATCTCCGCTTCCGCAAACCCGGGGCTGACCGCGAACGCAGCCCCCATCAGGTCGAGCGCGGAGCGCACGGTGACGGCGCCGAGATCCTCGCTCTCGATCATCGTCGCCCCGACCATGAAGAGGTCGTCGCCCCACGGCACGACATAGAGCGGGAAGCGCGGGTGCACGAGACGCACGGGCCGCGTGAGCGACACGTCGCGCGCGCGCAGCACGGCCATCTCGCCACGCACGCCGCGCAGGCCGGCCACCTCGTCGCGCGCGGCGAGCCCCCGGCAATCGATCACCACCTCGCCCGCGGCCGCCGCTTGCCACAGCGGCGTGCCGGCGGGATCGTCAAAGCGCAGCTCCACGCCGAGGCCCCGGCATTCTCTCACGAGGAACGCGAGCGCTGCGCGCGGGACGACATGCGCCTCTTCGGCGAAATATAGCGCGCGCGAGAAGCGTCCGGCGAGATCCGGCTCGAGCGCAGCAAGCGTGTGAGCGTCGATGAAGGCGTGTCCCTCGGTCATGCGCGCGAACCGATCGAGCTCGCCCCGGTCTCGCGCGGTGGCCACGACCAAGCTGCCGCGTTGCACGACGTGTGGATAGGCTGCCTGCCACAGCGCGAGGCCCTCGACACCGAGCCCACGTACGACCGGCGGCGCCGCTTCTGCCTCGCAGTAGGGCGCGAGCATCGCACCCGCATAGGTGCTGGCGGCGCGCGGGGCAGTCTCCGGCATCGCTTCGCGCAGCGTGACGCGGTGTCCGCGGCGCGCGCATTCGAACGCCTGCCAGAGGCCGATGATGCCGGCGCCGACGACCGTGACGGTGAGTTCGCTCATGCGACATGCCTGCTTGCTGCGTCCCTGCCGGGTGCGGGGCGAATTGATGTCGGTCGGTGGGCATGCATTGTCAATCGCCCAGGACGACGCCTTCGCGGCGCGGGTCCGAGCCGCCCTCGAGCCGGCCGTCGCGTATGCGGATGATGTTGAGCCCAGACGTCATCGCTTCGGCGAGGATCTGGTGCCCCCTGGCCTTCAGTGCGGGAGCCTGCGACAGCGTCTCCGGTTCCGGCTCCAGCTCGAAAGGGCCGTCTCGGCTGCCGAAGTTCGCCAGGCTGGCCGCCGCCTGCGGGTCAAGCTGCCAGTCGATCATCGCCACCAGCGCTTTCACGACATAGAGAATGATGCGGCTGCCGCCGGGCGAGCCGAGCACCGCCCACAGCCGCCCGTCGGGCGCGAAGACGAGCGTCGGCGCCATCGAGCTGCGCGGGCGTTTGCCCGGACCCGGTGCGTTGGCGGCGAGCCGGCCCTGCGCGTCGCGGGCACGCAGCGAAAAGTCGGTGAGCTCGTTGTTCAGCAGAAAGCCGGCCGCCATCACGCGGGCGCCGAACGCCGCCTCGATGCTCGACGTCATGGCGACCGCATCGCCCGAGCTGTCGACGATCGAGATATGGCTGGTACCGACGTTCTCGAAGGTGTTGTCGCGACCCATCGCGCGGCGATCCGCGCCCGGTGGCGAGCCCGCCTTCGGCCGCGGCATCGCGCGATCAGGCCCGATCAGCTGGCGGCGCTGATCGAGATAGCTGCCGTCCAGCAGTCCCGGAACCGGCACGCGCACGGCCTGCGGATCGCCGATATAGAGATTGCGATCGGCGTAGGCGAGTTTTTGTGCCTCCCCGATGAGATGCAAGGCTTGGGGGGCGAGCGCGTCCGTCGGCGCGCGGCCGATATCGAAGCCTTCGATCAGGCCCAGCGTCTGCAGCACGGTCGTCGCGCCCGACGACGGCGGCCCCATCCCGCAGATGCGATAGCCGCGATAGACACTGCACAAGGCCGGACGCTCGATCACGGCGTAACCGTCGAGATCCTGCGCGGTGAGGTCGCTCGCGACCGGATGTGCGGTGCGCGCGGCCGTGACCACGGCGTTCGCGATCGGCCCGCGATAGAAGGAATCCGTGCCCGCTTGCGCGAGCCGATCGAGTGTCGCCGCGTAGTCGGCGTTGCGCAGGATGTGACCGATCGGCCAGGCCGTGCCGTCGGGCGCGAAGAAGTAGGCGCGCGCCGCCGCCGTGAAAGCGCCCGCACCGAGCCCACGTAACAGCAGGTGCAGACGCGGGGAGACCGCGAAGCCCTCGCGCGCGAGCCGGATCGCCGGCGCTAAAAGTTCCGCCAGTGGGCGCCGGCCGTGCTTGGCGTGAATGTGACCGATCAGGCGGGGCACGCCCGGCACGCCGATCGAGAGGCCGGAGGCGACGTGCTCGGCGAAGCTCAGATCGGGCGTGAAGCGGTCGGGCGTCGCCGCCAGGGGCGCGCGCTCGCGGCCGTCGTAGGTGGCAAGCGTGCGCGCCGCTGCATCCCAGTGGACGACGAACGCCCCGCCGCCGAGCCCCGATGACTGCGGCTCCACGAGGCCGAGCACGGCCTGCACCGCGATCGCCGCATCGACCGCCGTCCCGCCCGCGCGCAGCACATCGAGGCCGGCCTGCGCGGCCAACGGATTGGCGGCCACGACCATGTGCCGGTCGGCGCTGACCAGCGTTTTGTCTGCGCGCCCGCTTTCGGCCTCCGGCGCGGCCGGGCTGAGCTGGGCCTGCGCGGGAGATGCAACCCATAGCGTCGCCAGCGCGAGGCCGAGCGCGCACAGGGGGCCGAGGCCGCGGGGCTTGAGCGGGGCTTTCGTGCGATCGGCGGGGTTGTGGTCGTGGCGCATGGTTTCCTTGTCGCGGTCGCGCGGCGTTTCGGGCGGGTGCGTGTCCCCGTATCCGCGCGCGGCCATTGTCGCGCGTTGGCGCGTCAATGAAAATCCCGCGATTTCGGCACGATGCGCTCGTTGCGGGGGTGTCCGGCCCAGCGGGGGTGAGCGGGCGAGCGCGCGCTGCCGGGATCGGGGCGCAGCACCTCGTCGGCGTTGGCGATGGCCGGCTTCAGCGCCAGCCCGTCCTCGGTCAGGCGGGCGAGCCAGTCGCTGCGGTCTTCCAGCCTGTGGGCGACGACGTGGATGATATCCTCGTGGCGCTGGATGCGGCCATGGATGACGACGAGGCGCGCGCCCATCACGACTTTGCGGAACCGGTCCAGCGTCTTCGGCCAGATGACGGTATTGGCCACACCCGTCTCGTCCTCGATCGTCATGAACACGACGCCCTTGGCCGAGCCCGGCCGCTGGCGCACCAGCACGACGCCGGCGACCGTCACCCAGCTGCCGTCGGCAAGCGCGCGCAGTTGCTGGCAGGCGCGGATGCGGGCAGCGCCGAGATCCGCGCGCAGGAAGCTCATGGGATGCGCCTTGAGCGACAGGCGCAGCGTCTGGTAGTCGATGACGACGTGCTCGCTCTCCGCCATCGCCGGCAACGCGACGGCGGGCTCCTCGCCGGTCTCGCGCGCGTCCGACCACTGGAAGAGCGGCAAGGGCTCCGTGCGCGGCAGCGCGGATACCTCCCACAGTGCCTGACGCCGGTCGAGCCCGAGCGAGCGCAGCGTGTCGGCGGCCGCGAGCTTCTCCAGCGTCGCGCGTTTCACGCCCGCGCGCTGCCACACGTCCCGCACGTCGCGGAACGGTCCGCCGGCTGAGCGCGCAGCGAGAAGTTTTTCGGCCTCGGCTTGCTGCAATCCATCGATCTGCCGCAGCCCGATGCGCAGCGCCGGCCCCGCGCGGCCACGCTGGCAGATGGCGGTAAGATCGGCCGGCACACCTGCCATCGGCTTCACAATACCAGGAGAGGCAGGCTCCCGGTGCTCCCCTCCCAGGCGGGGCTCGGGACGACAGCCCTGCACAGCGGCTCTCTCCAGCGTCGCGGTCCACTCGGAGAAATTGACGTCGGCCTCCCGCGCCTCCACGCCATGCTCGCACGCGTCGCGCACGATCTGGGCGGGCGCGTAAAAGCCCATCGGCTGCGCGTTGAGCAGGGCGGCGGCGAAGGCGGCGGGGTAATGACACTTGAGCCAGGACGAGACGTAGACGAGGTGGGCGAAGCTCGCGGCGTGGCTTTCGGGAAAACCGTACTCGCCAAAGCCCTTGATCTGGTTGAAGCAGCGCGCGGCGAAATCCGGATCGTAGCCGCGCCGCACCATGGCTGAGACCATCTTCTCCTCCAGCCGGCCGATGGTGCCGACGCGCCGGAACGTCGCCATCGCCTTGCGCAACTCGTTGACCTCGGAATCGGAAAACCGCGCGGCCACGAGCGCGATGCGCATGGCCTGCTCCTGGAACAACGGCACGCCCTTGGTCTTGCCGAGGATCAGGCGCAGTTCGTCGGGTGGTCCATGCTCGGGCGCAGGCGCGGGATAATGCTCTGGCTCCAGGCGATCGCGGCGGCGCAGGTAGGGATGCACCATGTCGCCCTGGATCGGGCCGGGCCTGACGATCGCCACCTCGATGACGAGGTCGTAGAATGTGCGGGGTTTCAGCCGCGGCAGCATGTTCATCTGCGCGCGGCTCTCGACCTGGAACACACCGATGGAATCGGCGCGGCAGAGCATGTCGTAGATCTCGGCATCCTCGCGCGGCACGTTGGCCAGCGTCATGCGGCGGTCGTGGTGGGCCTCGATCAGGTCGAATGCGCCGTGGATGCACGTCAGCATGCCGAGCGCCAGCACGTCGATCTTCAGGAGGCCCAAGGCGGCGATGTCGTCCTTGTCCCACTCTATCACCGTTCGATCCTCCATCGCCGCGTTGCCGATCGGCACGACGGTGTCGAGGGGACCGCGCGTCAAGACGAAGCCGCCGACGTGCTGGGACAGATGGCGGGGAAAGCCGATCAGCGTGTCGGCAAGCTCCAGAACCAGAGCCAGCAGGGGATCGGCGGGATCGAGCCCGGCCTCGCGCACGTGCGCTTCGGGCAGCGCACCCCCCGAGCGGGTGCCCCACACCATGCCGGCGAGTGCCGAGACGGTATCCGCGGACAGCCCCATCGCCTTGCCGACGTCGCGCACCGCGGAGCGTGCGCGATAGGAGATGACGGTGGCGGCAAGCCCCGCGCGCTGTCGTCCATAACGCGCATAGATGTACTGGATCACCTCTTCGCGCCGCGCGTGCTCGAAATCGACGTCGATGTCGGGCGGCTCCTTGCGCTCTGTACTGATGAAGCGATCGAACAGGAGATCGATTTCGACGGGGTCGACGGCGGTGATGCCGATCGAATAGCACACCGCGGAGTTGGCCGCCGAGCCGCGCCCCTGGCACAGGATGCCGCGCGAGCGCGCGAAGGTGACGATGTCGTGTACGGTGAGGAAATAGGGCGCGTAGTCGAGTTGCCGAATGAGGTCGAGCTCGCGGCGCAGCGTTGCGCCAATGCGCGCGGGGATGCCCTGGGGAAACCGCCAGCGAGCGCCCTCCCAGGTCAATTCCTCCAGGTAGGATTGCGGCGTGCGGCCGGCCGGCACCGGCTCGTCGGGATATTCGTAGACGAGCTCGTCGAGCGAGAAACGGCACGCGCGCGCGATGTCGAGGGTCGCAGCCAGCGCATCCTCGAAGCCGCGAAACAGCCGCGCCATCTCGCGCGGCGACTTGAGGTGGCGCTCCGCGTTCTGTTCCAGCGCAAAACCCGCTGCGGCGACCGTCGTGCCGTTGCGCACGGCCGTCAGCACATCCTGCAGCGGGCGGCGGTGCGGCGCGTGATAGAGCACGTCGCCCGTCGCCACGAGGCGAAATCCGTGCGCGCGCGCGAGTCGGTCGAGGACTGAGAGGCGCGCGCGGTCGTCGCCGCGATAGACATGGGACGCCGCGAGATAGAGCGTTTGCGCGCTGGCGCCGAGCGCCGACCGGATGTGTGCAAGCTCGGCTGAAAACAGGCCGCATGTGGCCCTCCTCCTTGCGTGGAGGGGGGAGGGGAATACGGGCGTCATCGCGGCTCGGGGTGGGGACAGTTGCGTTTCGTGCGTCGTCGAAAAAAACGCAGGGTCTGGGAGGTGTCCTTCCGGTCGGGGCGCGGGGGCGAGCCCTCGCTCGCGCAGCGACCTGTCCCTGGCGTCACCGTCGATCACGTCGAGAGAGCTGACGTCGCCCCCACCGCTCCATTCGCCCCCACCATTGGCCCCTTCCCGCAAGGGGGAGGGGAATGTGGGCGCATCTGGAATTGCGGGGTGTGAGGAGGCGCGCGGGAAGGGAACGACGTCGGCGGTGGCGCGCGGGATAGCGAAGATCGTCGGGGAGGGATGATCGTGTGCCGCATCGGTGTCGCCTGGCTGCGAGGTGGTGCCCTCGCGCCAGTGCCAGTCATCGGGCGGCACGACGATCAGAATCTGGCCTTCTGCGTGTGCCGCGACGTCGTCGAGGCACAACGTGCACTGGCCCTTCCCGGCGCGGCGCTGGCCGAGCGAGAGAAGCTTGGAGAGCCGGCCATAGGCGGCGCGGTCGGTCGGCAGACAGATGAGGCTCGGCGCGTCGGCGAGGTCGATGCGCGCGCCCACGATCAAGGGCAGGCCCACCTCCTTAGCCGCGACGTGGGCACGCACGACGCCGGCAAGCGTGTTGCGGTCGGTGACGGCGAGCGCGTGGAGCCCGAGTGCCTTCGCCTGCGCGACGAGTTCATGGGGATGCGAGCCGCCGGTGAGAAAGGTGAAGTTGGTCGTCACCTGCAGCTCGGCATAGGCCGCAGGCCGCGGGATGCGATGATGGGGATGTGTGTCCGGCCCCATGGTCATGGCCCGAGCCCATGCAGGTACCAGGTGGGGGGGGCGTCGACCTCCGCCTCGGCCTCGCCGTAGAGGCCTTCCCGGAACAGCCAGTAGCGCGCGCCGTGCACGTCCTCGACGGTGTAGTAGTCGCGCGGGCGCTGGGCCCGTGCCGCGTTCGCGGTGTCGGCGCGACGCCACCACTCCGGCGCGATCCGCTCGGGTCCCTCGGCCTTGGCGATGCGGCAGGTCAGGCGGCGCCAGGTGAAGCGGGCAGGCGGGCCTTCGGGGATCTCGGCGAGCACGGTAATGCGCTCGGGCGGGGCGAGCAGCAGCGGCGGGCGTGGGCGATAACGCACCGGTGCCGCGCACGGCTCGATCCGGCGGGCGGGCAAAGCGCCCTCCAGCGCGGGCCGGCGGCTCTCGGCACGCTCGGGCACGTGGCTCGCGCGCGGCACGAGCCGCAGCACGGCGTCGGAGCCCAGACGGTTGGCGATGCGATCGATAAGGACGCTCGTGGCCGCGCGCGCATGGTGGTCAGCGTCATCGTCCGGCCCGATCGCGGTCCCCGTGGCGAGCACAGTCTGGTGCGGGTCGATGCGTTCCACGCCGTACGCCTCCAGCACGATGCCGTCGACGCCGAAGCCGCCATCGAAGCCGGCGAGTTTGGGCAGCAGCAGGAAGCAGAGATGTGCGCCATCGTGACTGGCTGTGCTCAAGCCCGCCTGGAAAGCGGCATGCGTGCCGTCCGTGCGCGTGAGGAGCACGCCGATGCGCCGCGCCCCGCAGCCAGCCGCAGCAAGTCTTGCACTCAGGGCATCGAGCAGCTCGGACACGGCGGCCTCGATGCCCTCGCTGGTCACCAGGGGCTCGGTCGGCAGATGGCGCACGGTGAAGTCCGGCGGCTCCACGAGCGGGATCGCCGGCGCAGGCGTGCGCCCGAGCGCGGCGTCGAGTGCCTGCAGCACGGCCCCGGCAAGGGCATCGCTGCCCGCGCCGGTTGCCGGCCGGCGCACTGAAGCGTTGTCCGCGCGCGCACGCGGCGGGGCACGGAAGCGGTGGGCCAGTGTGGCGCGGGGCAGGTCGTAGAGCTGGCCGATACGCTTGAGACCCAGCCGGCGCAGCAGAACGGCGGCGTCCGTATCGAGGTCCAGCGCCTCGACCGGCAGGCCGGCCAGCGCCCTGGCGGTGGCGCCGGGTGCAGCGATCAGGCAACCGGTCGGCCCCGTGCGGCCGAAGCGGGCGAGGGCGTGGGCGCCGGCGCGTGTGTCGGCGATGGCGAGGCGGGCGGTGAGGCCGAAATCCGAGAGCCGGCGTGCGAGATCGCCGAGCAGGGCTTTTTCCGCCTCCTGCCCCCAGCGGCCGGCGCGCGTGCCGGCGGCGCCCGCGTCGACCTCCGCCTCGGCCCCCGTCCTGGTTGCGCGAGAGGGCAGGAAGAGATGAGCGACGCCGGTGATGTCGACCCACAGTCCGTCGCGGCCCTCGACGTTGCGGGCAGGGCCGTAGCGGCCGGCCCAGCGGGCGAGCCGCCGGAGCGCGCGCCGGTCGCGGGCAGGGGCAGCCGGACGCGTGAGCAGGGCTGGCGCGATGGCGCGGGCATCGCTGAGCGTCATGCCGGCCCGCAGGCCGGCCCTCAGGGCGGGTCCATTGAGCGCGAAGAGGACCTGGCCGCGGGATTCCTCGGCGATGAGTGCAAAGGGCGGTGCGCCATCCTCATCAGCCGGAACGGCGGATGGATCGGTCCGGCGCAGGCGCTCGATCGCGAAGGCTGGGAGCCAGACGGAAGCGAAGCGTTTCATGACACCACTCCAGGTCCAGGTGCACGGCCTCGATCCAGGCAGCCGTGGATCTTTGCGATCCGCGCCAGCGCTCCAACTGCACCGCGTAGCGTGGCGCGCCCGGTGCCGCGTCATCGACGGCGTGGGAATGGCTGCGATGCCGGCCGATGCGCCAGCGCGTGGTGGTGGCGGCGGCCGGCGGCGCGCGCGCGTCGGTGAGGATCAGGCAGGGCGTGGCCGAGGCCTGGGCGGCAAGCGCGAGACGGCGGGCCGGCGTCAGCGCGACGTCGCTCAGCAGCCCGACGACGAGTGCCAGCCCGTTCGAGCGCAGGCCCTCCTCCATCGCCCACAAGACATCGGTCTGCCGCCCCGTCTCCACGATCACGAGATCGGTGGCTGAGAGCCCGAATGTGGCCAGGCCAGGGCCGTAGAGCCGGCCGGTCTCGTCGGCCATGCGGCGCGGCACGCACCACAGGATCGTGCCGCATGCGCGGGCACCGCTGTGCTGTACCCCGCTCTGTTGCCCCCAGTTTTGGTGAGCACTGGCCTGTTGAGTCTCGGCGTCGGCCGCAGCCGTGGATGACGCGCGCTGGCGACGGCCGGCCAGCGCGAGCGCGAAGGCCAGCGCCGCGCTCCAGCCGGCAGCGGTACCGTATCCACCGGCAGCCACGGCGGGCTTGACCTCGTGCAGGGCATCGGGTGCCAGCGAAAGCTCGCCGAGTGCGCCTTGCACGTCCAGCCCACCCAACGTCCAGGCCGACGCGGACAGGCCTGCCTGCGTGCGCGCGATATCAGGTTCGCCGTCCTCGCTCGCCCCGTCTAGGTGCGCTGTCCTCCCCGCGCGCACGCCGGCCAGCGGGTGCGGGCGCCGGGCCTCGATGGCGCGAATGCGCGCGGCGAGGTCGTGCCGGATCTGCGCGCGCGTTGGCGCAGGCCTCGGCCCGGCCGGCAGCGTGGCCTCGTCACGGACCTGGAGAGGGCAGCGATCCGTCACGGGCAACATCCGTTGGGGCAGGGGTGGCGCACACACTGTGTGTCGAAGGGCGCGGAAGACGGGATGGAAGGTCGGCCGGGGCGATGAAGAGGGCGTCACCACCCCGGCCACGAGTGCGAGTCCCTGCCCAACCAAACGCATACGCCAACGCGGCAGGGGCTCTACGGTGGAGATCCGGTGGGCAGGGACGAGAGAGGTTGCGGGGTTTGGGCTCTGTCCGTGTCACCGGTACGCACTCACACACTTGTTATCAGCACGAGTCACTCAGAAGTTCTTTTTTTGTTCTATTCAAGTCGCACCGAAAGGTCAAGGCCGAATCAGAATATTCAAAGAACAAAAGAAGAAATTAACAGCTTATCCCCAGAACGGCTGCGCCACGTCCGCCCAAAGGCAGGCGCATGGCAAAATCGTGACGGCAGTGTGACTTCCCTGCTCTGCCGCCCATCCCGGGACTGAGATATACGCACTGTTCATCAACACGCGGCACAGTGCCGGAACAGTTCGGGGACCCGCACCGTTGCCCTCGCAAGGCGCGTGTTTGCAGCCCCAAGACATCAACCTGACGGAATGATCAGGAGGACCTGAAGTATGATCATGCGCGCGATGAAGAACCGTTCCGGGTCCCTAGCGATCGCAGCCCTTGCGATCGCTCTGCCGTACGGGGCCGCCCAGGCACAAGGCACCGTCACCTATGAATGGGGTGGCGGCAAGGAATGGGGTGGCAACCGCCAGACGGTCAGCTTCCCAGGCAACTACAAGCAGGGCCAGGTCATCGTCAGCTTCGGCGACCGCCGCCTTTATCTCATCACCCGCCCCGGGCAGGCGATCAGCTATCCGATCGCGATCCCGAAGGAGGATGCCCGCTGGCAGGGCACCACGTCGGTCTCTCAAAAGCGCGAGAACCCGTCGTGGACGCCGACGCCCGACATGCTGCGCAAGAACCCGAACCTGCCCCCGTGGGTCCCCGGTGGCCATCCGATGAACCCGCTCGGCATTCGCGCGCTGTATCTGGGGTCGAGCACCTATCGCATTCACGGCACCGACGCCCCCTGGACGATCGGTCAGGCGGTGTCTTCCGGCTGCATCCGGATGTTCAACGAGGACGTCCTCGACCTTTATCCGCGCGTGCCTACCGGCACCCGTGTCGTGGTCACCTGGGACCGGTTTAAGACGGCCGCGCCGAGCGAGGAGATGGCGGCCCAGGGCGCCAAGGAGCGCCGCTCCGTGCGCAAGATGTCACGCTACGGATCACGCACCGCCCAGGTGGAATGACACCCGGCCGCGCGCCATTCGTGCGCCTGTGAGACAGACGATCAGGGCGGCCCATCGCCGCCCTTTTCTTTTTGCCGGCGTCGCGATGTGACAATCCGACGGGGCTTCATCCGTCGGCAAGGCATCCCACCAGCGCATCGGCGAGCTTGCGCATCAGCGCGACATAGAGGTCCGGGCCAGGGGCCAATTGCGTGCCTTCCGGATCGAGAATGCCGGTCCGCGCCGCCGTGCCCTCCCTGACGGCCGTGACCAGCCGCGCCGAGATCTGCGGTTCCGCGAACACGCAGCGCACGCCCGCTGTTCGGATCTGCGCTCGCACCGCCGACAGGCGGCGTGCGGACGGGGCGGCATCGGGATGGGCGACAATTGCGCCGGCTGCCTCCAGGCCGTAGCGATGCTCCAGGTACTGGATCGCATCGTGGAAGACGATGAACGCCCGGCCACGGGCCGGCGCGAGACGGGCGGCCAAAGCCTTGTCGAGGTCGGTCAGTTCGCGCACCACACGGTCGGCATTGCCGTTGATCCGCACCCCGTCGCTCGGCCGGAGCGCGGAGAGGACGCGCGCCACTTCGCCGACCATTGCACGCGCGTTGGCAGGATCGAGCCAGACGTGGCCATCATAGGGCTCGCCATGACCGCCTTTGCCATGTCCGCCTGTCCCATGACCGCCTTTGCCATGGTTCTCCTCGTGAGCGGCATGCTTGCCGCCATGCTCGTGAGGCTCGAAGGTCCCGCCTGACCGCGCCGGCAACCGCACGACGCCGCGCGCCTCTGCGAGGCTGACACGCACAACCGCCTCGGGCAGGCTTGAAAAGAGCCGCGCCGAGAAAGGCTCCACGTCAGCCGACAGCCGGAACACCACGTCCGCCTGCGCGGCAGCCGCCGCATCCGATGGCTTCAAGGCGTACGTGTGCGGCGATTGCGCCCCCGACACCAGAAGCTTCGGGGCGCCGATGCCCTGCATCACGCCGGCCACGAGGGCGTGGATGGGCTTCGACGTCACGACCACCTTCAACCCGGCCTCCGCCGATGCGCGCAGCGGTGCGCCCACAAGCGCGACGATGGGCGCGACGACGAGCACGACAAGGAGCGCGGCGAGGGGGAGCGCGCGTCCAGCGCGGGCTCCGGCCCTAAGAAACAGCATCGAGGTTCTCCCAGGAACGGCCAATGGAAAGGCGGCTGGCGCCGTATAGCAGAAATGTTATAGTGTTACATATTGGATCTGTCTCGTCGGGCATGCCGCCGCACCGACGTTGCAGTTCGCGATGTCGGTTCATCCGCCCGCATCGATGTCGCGAAACGCGAACGCCGGCATCGGCTGCCGCCAATTCGCCGCAATCCACAGCCAACGGCAGGGCAGCTAGACGCCATGGAGCTCGAAAGATGACGGCCCGCTACGTGTCGATGTCGCGCGCTCGAACCGGCTGCGCTGCGGTTCTCGCAGGCCTGTGCACCGCACTCGCCGGGTTGATGGGTCTGTCCGGTGCAGCCCAGGCACACCCTCATGTATGGGTGGTGGCCCAGGCCCGTCTCATCGTCGAGAACGGCAGCGTCGTGGCGATCCGCCACCGCTGGGTGTTCGACGAGGGCTACACGAAGATGGCCATCGATGGCCTCGATGCCAATGGCGACGGCAAGTACGACCGCAAGGAGCTGGCAGAGCTGGCGGCCGTCAACATCGAGGGGCTGAAGGAGTTCGCATACTTCACGCAGGTCAAGCTGGGCCCGGCGGCCGTCGCCAACGGCGAGCCCAAGGATTACCACCTCGACTACGACGACCAGGGCATTCTCGCCCTCCACTTCACGCTCATGCTGTCGAAACCCGTGCTGCTCGAGGCGGCCGACCTCGCCATCAGCGTAGGCGACCCCTCGGCCTTTATCGATTTCAGCTTCGCCAAGACCGATCCCATCTCGCTCGAGGGGGCGCCGGCCAACTGCAAGGCCGAGCTGAAGACGCCGCCCAAGGCGGCCGAAGCGACGGCCAAACTCGGCCAGGCGTTTGCCGCGGAGATGCAAGGTATGGTGAACATCACCGTGCCCCAGGAGATCCGGATCGCTTGCGCCGGCTGAGCGCACAATCGCGAAACCGTCGTTTTCACCACGCCTTTGCGCGTCCGGCGCGTGCCGATCCGGCACGCCGGTTTACCAGCACCCGATGCATCGCTTTTCGTTGCGCCCCCGCGCCGCATACCCTGCGCGCGCCGTCCAGGAGGATGGTGAAGTAGAGGGCGGAACGGAGATCCCATGCGTCGAGTGGTCGCCAAGTTCGCACTGGTTCTAGCCGTCCTGGGCTACGGAGCCGGCATGCTGTCCGCGGGGCGCCAGCCCGAATCCATCGAAACGGCGCGTCATGGCCTCAGCGGCGAGATCGTCGTCTTCGAAGTTGCCAACTGCATCTATTGTCCCGTGTTCCGGCGCGACGTGCTGTCGGCCTACCAGCACTCCGAGGTCGCCGCCCGCCTGCCGATCCGCTTCCTCGACGTCAACGACGCCGCGGTGAATAGATTGGGGCTGGATGGCCCGATCCGCATGGTGCCGACCGTCGTCGTGCTTCATCGCAACCGCGAGGTCGGCCGCATCGACGGCTACACCGGACCGCAGCACTTCATGGCCTTCGTCAATAATCATTTGCCGACGAACGATTGATCCATCGCGTCCGCGCCCCACGGACCCGAGGGTTTGTTGCGCGAAACGAAAATCAGTCATTGCGAAGGGACCATTGACCCAGCCTCGGGTTTGTGGACCTTGTTCACACGTCGTCGGCAGGGTGGGCTGGCGGCCGTCTGGTGAATTCGCGAGCATGCTGCGACGGGTCGTACGACCGGTCGCCGTTCGCATTGAGAAAGCGGCCCCGCAGGCCACGACGTCGACGAAGGTCTCCTGCATGTTCAGCGCGATTGGCGCCCTTGCTGTAATTCTGGTTTCACTGTTGACCGGTGGGAGTGGAGTAGCCACCGCCATGCCGCGCGCCGACACGCTCGAGTCCGTGCGACAGCGCGGGCACGTCGTGTGCGGTGTCTTCGGCAGCGACGCAGGCTTTGCGCGTCACGACGCAAGCGGGCAGTGGTTCGGGATCGAGATCGACGCGTGCCGCGCGCTCGCCGTCGCCGCGCTGGGCCGCAAGGACGCCGTGTCGTACCGCGTTCTCCTGGCCGCCGATCGCTACAAGGCGCTTAAGAGCGGGGACATCGATGTCCTCGCCGCCCACACGTCATTGACCATGACACGCGACAGCGCGTTGGGGCTGCGCTACGCGGCGACGTTGCTGCATGACGGCACCGCGATGATGGTAAGGCGCCGTCAGGCCGTGGGGAGCACGCTGGAGCTGTCGGGCGCCAGCGTGTGTGCCCTCGACACCATGGACGGGGCTCAAGTCGTGCGCGACTACTTCTCCGGCCGCCGCATGCGCATTCGCGCGCTGACGACGTCGGAGACGTGGGAAGCGCTCGTCAAGTCCTACTTGTCCGGCCAATGCACCGCGCTGGCCGGCGACGCCACCATGCTGGCCCGCACGCGCGCCGCGCAGAAGGCGGCCGACGATCATATCATCCTGCCGGAGCGTCTGTCCGTCGAGCCGATTGGTCTGTTCGTCCGCGAGGGCAGCGAGCGCTGGTTCAGCGTCGTGCGCTGGACTGTCTACGCGCTCGTCGCCGCTGAAGAGGCCGGTGTCACCAGTGCCAATGTCGAGGCGCTGGGCAACGCGACAGTGACGGCGCTTGCCGCGCGGCGCCTCCTGGGCATGGAATCGCATCTGGGGCGTGAGCTGGGCCTGCCGCGCAACTGGACCCGCGAGGTCGTGCGCAACGTCGGCAACTACGGCGAGCTGTACGAGCGCAACTTCGGTGCCCGGTCGCCGCTCAAGCTTGACCGCGGCCTCAATAATCTCTGGAGCAAGGGCGGCCTGATGCTGGCGCCGCCGTTTCGCTAGCAAGCGTGCGCCGCCGTCCTGGCGACGGTGCTGCCAGCCCAACACGCGCGCTTATTGCATCACGACTTCGACCTGGGCGATGTCGCCGGCCTGCACCGCGAAGTTGCGGCGAAAGGCCTTGCCGCCTTGCTTGGCGACGATCACATACGCCCCCGGCGCGATGATGTGGCTGGGTAGCGCGCCCACGCTCTCCTTCACATGCTCGCCCTGCGGCGTCATCAGCAACCATTGGGTGCCTGCCAGCGCATCGCCGCCTGCGCGCGAGACGAGCTTGAACGTCACGCGTGCAGCCGAATGCAAGACCCGAACCTGCGTCAGCTTGCCGGCCTCCACCGTGATGTCCGTCGCAACCGACGCGTTGGCGTCGCCGTAGGTCGAGACGATGTGGTAGATGCCCGCGTTGAGGCGCACGATCAGCCCCGGCCGCGCCGCGGTCATGATGCGCGTACGATTGCCCGACTGGTCGCGCTCATCAGAGAAGATGTCGTAGGCGATCGCATTGGGTTGCGGCTTCTGGTTCTTGTCAAGCACGGCCTCGAGCCGCAAGCCCCCAGCATTGAGCACGAAAGTTTCGGAACTGGGAACGCCCGACTTGACGACGATTTTGCGCGTCAGGTTCGCCCGGCCGAAAGCGACGTTGACCACATAGGCGCCCGGTGCGAGCGCGAATTGCGGCATCGCCTCGCGAGAGGCATGGAGCGGTTTGGTCTTGCCCGCCGCATCCTCGAACACGCGCCATACGAGGCCCTGCTCGATCTGCTGTCCCTCGTCGCTGAGCAAGGCTGTCAGCGTCAGGCGCGCCGCCCGCGCGCCGGGGGCCGCCTTACCGGCGCCGGCCTTGGCGGTCCCAGAGGTGTTTCCAGTCGTGTCCCCGTTGGTGTTTCCAGTCGGAGGTCCCGGCGCGTTGCGCGGGACGACCGTCGTGTTAGCCGGTGCTGCAGGGATTTCGATGGCCGGGGTGTCGCTCACCCCGCCGCGGATCTGCAGTTCGGGCGCAATCCCCGTTCCCGGCAGACCGGCCGGTGCCGGCGCATCGCCCGACGGCGCCGGCTGCGCAGCCCCCTGGGCCGTCGCGGGGCCCCACGGTGCCGCCAGTGCAAGGCCCGCCGCCGCGCAGATCGCGACGAGCCTCGCCGCGCGGTTCCAAAGCCGGATCTGTCGTGTCGCTCTCGCCATGGGCCTCGTCATGCCGCCACTCTCGTGCCTTGCATCCGCTCGCCCCGCACCCGATCAGGGCGCGCGACCGATTTCCACCGTGCGGGCTTCACCGGGCTGGAGATCGAACGCAGTGGTCAGCGTCTGATCGCGCAGCGTCGCGCTCACCGTGTAGGCGCCGGGAGCCAGAACAACGCGTGGCTCCAACTGGCCCGTTCGCCAGATCGTGCCACCGCTGGCGTCCCGGATCTCCCAGAGGACATCGGTGACCGCCGTCTGCGCTGCGCCCTCGGCCAGCTTCAACGTGGCCCGGGCCGCCTTCAGCCCGAAGTCTACCCGAGTCGTACGCCCCGCACTGAGTGAGACCCGTTGCGTGGCACGCACGTTCTGCCCGCCGATTTGGGCATCGATGCGGTAATTCCCGGCAGGCAGCTCGAGTGTCTGCGGCGTCGTGGAGAAACGGCCGACCTCGCGCGCCCCGCCATCCAGCGCGATTACCTGGAAACCGATCGCATCGCGGCTGACCCCGCCCGTGCGCGGCGTCTCGAGCGTGGCGTTGATCTCCACCCGCCCCATGCCGACCAGGATCGTCCGTGTCACGCTCTCGCCCGCGCCGAGCGCGACCTGCTCGCGCACCTCCGCCGGCCCGATCCGCACCAGGATATGATAGGTCCCCGCCGGCAGCACGAAGTCCGGCGCCGGCGCGGCCGAACGCGCCACCTCGCGCCGACCGTTCGGGGACTCTGGGTCATCCTCCGACACGACGAACAGGGCGGTCGCGAACGCCGGACCGCCTTCCTGGGCCGCAGACTTCAGCGTCAGCAGGCCTGCACCGAGCGTGAGATCGGCCGTGCCCTGGCTGCCGACTGGCACGGTCACGAGGCGTTCGGCGGCGGCGAAGCCGCGTTCGGCGCGCAAATAATAGGTGCCAGGCGCCAGCAGCAGCGGTTCGACCGGGTCGCGGCCGAGCCAGCGGATTTCGCCTTGCGCGGCGGTCTTCAAGTCGGCGCCGGCCGCTGCGGCGCGCACCGTATAGGTGACGCGGTCGATGGGCGGGCCATCCTTCTGCGCGCGCGCGACGAGCTTCAGGCCACCGGCAACCAGAGTGACGGCGGCGCGCACGGGCCCGCTTGCCGGGATCACGAACGTCTGTGTCGCCGACACTAGACCGACCGTCGCCGTGACGGCATAGGAGCCTGGCGCAAGGTCGACGCGCGCCTCGGGAGCCGTGGCCTCGAACAGCGCCTCGCCCGTGCTGCTGCCCGCGCGCGTGACGCGCCAGCCAACGGGAACGCCGATCGGGTCGCCGCCGGATTCCAGATGGGCGCTGAGACGGAGGCCGGGAGGACCGGTGAGCGGGGCAAGCGGTCGACGGGCCGCCGTCGGCCGCGGCGCGTTGGCCGGCGCGCCGGCAGCAGGCGTTGCAGACGTCGGAGCAGGGGCCGCTGCCGGCGCGCCGGCGAGCGCCATCTTCAAGGCCGTCGTGATGCCTGCTTGTGCGGCGTCGGCGTCGGCGGCATCGAAATGACGCCCGCCCGTCGCCGCGGCGAGGCACGTGACCTGCGCCAGGTCCTCCCGCTTCGTGGCGAGCGAGATGACGTGGATCTTGAGACCGGGCTGGGTTTGCGCGATCTCGCGGGCGGCCTCGCAGGCATCCTTCTGGCAGTTGTCCGCGTCGTCGTGGATCAGAATGATGCTCGCCGGGCGCCGCGCACCCAGCGTCCGCGCGGCGAGCCGCACGGCGTCCACGATCGGTCCGCGACCTTTCGGATTGAGCTTCTCCAGGGGCTCGGCCAGCGCCGCACGGCCATCGCGGCCGAGCGGCACCAGGAGGTCGCTGTCCGAGCAGCTGCCACCCCCGCGCTGGCCGGTCGAGACGAGACCGACCTCGGCGGAAGGAGGCACGGCGGCAAGCCCCGCATCGACGGCCTCGCGTGCCACGGGCAGCTTTGCGCCTCTGCCACCCTCGATGCGGCCCCACATCGATCCCGAGCCGTCGAACACGATGATGGCAGCCGCGCTCGCGGACGCCCCGTCTGGCCGAGCCTGCGCCGGTCCGTCGGCTTGCGGTGCGCCGGCCTGCCCGCCTGACGTTTGTCCGCCGGAGGCCTGTCCGACGGCTTGGGTAGCGGCCACGCTGCTGAGCCCGCACTGGACGGCGAGGGCGAGGGCAGGGAGGGCACGACAGCGAAGACGGCGCATGACACCTCTGTGGGCGGTCTGAAGTCGGATGAGGCCTGAGGCGCAGCGCTGCGCCCGGGCTCGCGGGGTACATTGTATCGCAGCTCGTTTTGCGTTAGCGAGGGTCCCCTTGCAACTCGCCAACGGAAAGTTCCCCAGATGTCCTCCGATGTCCTGGAATTCCTGCAGAAACGGCGCTCTGCCAAGCCGGCCCTGCTGACCGAGCCGGGCCCGTCGGCCGACCAGCTCGCCACGATCCTGACGGTCGCCGCGCGCGTGCCCGATCACAAGAAGGTCGAGCCTTGGCGCTTCATAGTGTTCGAAGGCCCCTCCCGCGCGCAATTCGGCGAGGTGATCGCCGACGCCTGCCGCGCCGAGGACAAGATGGAGCCGTCCGAGACGCGCCTGGCGACCGAGCGCCAGCGGCTGCTGCGGGCACCGACCGTCGTGGTGGTGGTCTCGCGCGTCAAGCCGACGCCGGGCGCCCCCGAGATCGAGCAGGTCCTGTCTTGCGGCGCGGCCTGCATGAACCTGTGCCTGGCCGCCAATGCGCTGGGCTTCGGCACGAGCTGGATCACCGAGTGGATCAGTTTCAGCCCGCGCGTGCGCGATGCCCTGGCACTGGCCGAGAACGAAAAGGTCGCGGGCTTCATCTACATCGGCACCGAGCGCGAACGTCAGACCGATCGTGACCGGCCCGCGCTGGAGGCGATCGTCACCCGCTGGCAGGGCTGAGCCGGCGCGCTTGGCCTGCTGTCAGAGACTCGGTGGTGAGCCGGCAGGCCGTCACACCAAGTGGGCGTGGCGGGCACCGACCTGACGGCGGCTCGACGCCAACCGGAAACCGATTACACTGGCCGCGTGCGACCGCGCGGCCCGACAGGGCTGCGTCTGGCGCCAAGCACGAGGACCGCCGCCCGTGGACGCCGCCTCTGCCCCTGTCGCCATCGATACCCGGCCGACGCCGCGCCAGCGCGCGTTCGAGATCCTCGAGCATGGCCGCCGGCGCGATATGGCCTCGCGCATGGTCGACCGGGCTCTGGTCGCGCTGATCCTGGCCAACGTCGTCGGCACGATCCTGTCGACCGTTCCCGAGGTCGCCGCCCGCTACGGCGGGCTCCTGACGCTGTTCGATCGCCTGTGCGTCGCTGTGTTCGCGGCCGAGTACGCCGCCCGGATCTGGGCCGCCCCTGAGCATCCCCTCCTGCGCCACCACGGTCCTGCCCTGTCGCGACTCTCGTTTGCCGCAACGCCGTTGATGCTGATCGATGCGCTGGCTCTCGTGCCGTTTCTGCTGGAGCAGGCCTGGCCCGCCGCGCCGCTCCTCGTCCTGACCCGGCTCGTGCGGTTCCTGAAGCTCGCCCGCTACTCGCCAGCGCTTGCCACGATCGGTCGGGTCATCGCCGCGGAATGGCGCGCGCTGCTCGCCTGCATCGTGATCCTGATGGGCGTCATGATCGCTGCGGCCGCCGTCATGCTGGCCGTCGAAGGGCGCGTCCAGCCGTCCCAACTCGGCGACATGCCCAAGGCCATGTGGTGGTCCGCATCAATGCTTGCGAAGATCGGCGGCGGCGAGATCGCACCCTCCACCGCCGTCGGCCGCGTCGTGGCCGCCGTCACCGTCATGCTCGGTATCTTCTGTTTCGCCCTGCCCGTCGCCATTCTCGGCCGTGGCTTCTACGAGGAGATCCGCCGCCGCGACTTCGTCGTCACCTTCGCGATGGTCGCACGCGTGCCGCTGTTCTCCGGCCTGAAAGCAGCGACCATCGCCGATCTCGTCGGCATGTTGCGCGCCCGCACGGTGCCTGCCGGCACGACCATCGTGCGCAAGGGGGAACGCGGCGAGGCCATGTTCTTCATCGCCAGTGGGGCCGTCGACGTGCAATCGGGCCCCGCCAGCGTGCGCCTGGGCGAAGGCGACGTCTTCGGCGAGATGGCGCTGCTGACGCGCGCGCCGCGCAACGCCACGGTCACCGCAGCGGCAACCACGGACCTGCTGGTGCTCGACACCGACGATTTCGCCCGACTGGTGGAGCGCCTGCCGCACGTGCGGGCCGCCGTCGAGACCGTCGCACTCGGCCGCAGCGGGGCAGATGAGGCGTCGCCGCCGGCGGCGCCGGCACCCGCTCCACTGGCCGCGAGGGCACCATCCGCGCCCCCGGGCTGACGCACGCACGCAAACCTGCTTAATAGTGGCCACCGATCGATCTGGTGGTGAGGGAGCGCTCATGTTCTACGAGACGGCAACGAACAAGCATGGCCTGAAGCACGACCCCTATAAGGCCTTGGCGGCGCCGCGCCCCATCGGCTGGGTATCGAGCCTGAGCAAGGATGGCGTCTGCAATCTCGCGCCCTATTCGTTCTACAACGCGGTCAGCGAGAAGCCGCACTATGTCGTGCTCGGCTCCGCAGGGCGCAAGGACAGCCTGACCTTCATCGAGGAGACCGGCGAGTTCGTCTGCAACCTCGTCTCCTACGACCTGCGCGATCAGATGAACACGACCTCCGCGCCGGTCCCGCGCGGCGTCGATGAGTTTCCGCTGGCCGGACTGACGGCGGTCAAGTCGCACATCGTCAAGCCGCCACGCGTCAAGGAGAGCCCGGCCGCCTTCGAGTGCCGCCACTGGCAGACGATCCACCTGCCGCCGGCCACCCCAGAGGGCACATCCAACAACTTCCTGATTATCGGCCTCGTCGTCGGCATCTACATCGACGACCGCTTCGTCAAGAACGGGATCGTCGACACTGGCGCCATGAAGCCGATGGCGCGGCTCGGCTACATGGACTACGCGGTGGTGACGCCCGACGTCATGATGACCATCCACCGTCCCACCGTCGACGCCGACGGCAAGCTGGTGCCGCCCAAGGCCGCCGAGTAGCCGGGACCCGTCCGGGCCATGGCGCGGCGGCAGAGTGGCATCCGATCGCCCGCCGCGTACCGCCCGGTGTGTCACACCACGAAGTCGCCGTTGCCGAGGTCGGCAGCGGCCAGATTGGCGATGGTGATGCGCTCGTCGGCGGCGTCGAACTGGATGACGGTGCTGAAGCCCGTCCCGTTGGGCACTTGCAGGATCGACGCGACCGCATCGAGTTCGGCGAACGTGTCGATGCCGAGCGCCCGGAGGTCGAGTTTGTCGGTGCCGTCGACGAAGTCGTAGATCTTGTCCTGGCCGAAGTCGGGCGCGAAGCGGAACGTGTCGGCACCCGCGCCACCGATCAGGTGGTCGTCGGTCGTGCTGCCCTCGATCACCTGCGAGCCCGCCCCGCCGACGACTTGCTGTCCGCCGCCGTTGACCCCAGCATCCCAGAATGTACGGAAGATCTGCGTCACGCCGCCCGCGTACTCCCGGTCGACGTGTGTCCAGGACCGGCCAGTGCCGTCAGACATGTCCGTCGTCGTCTCCAGACGCAGGACGCCGGCCTCGAAGAACTGCTCTACGCGCGTGTCGTCACCGGTCTCACCCGCGCCATTGGTGTCGCCGTCGTTGATCGTATCGACGTAGGTGACGACACCGTTCTCCAGATACGTCGTGATCGTCGCGTAGGTGCGGTGCTGCAGATTGTCGACGTTGAGGATGCGGGTGGCAAGCCCCGTCGTCGGGTCGAAGGTATGCCGCAGGATCACCCCGTTGCTCGCGACGTCGTCGAACACCTGCGTCTGCGACAACGGCTGCGCGAGCGCGTTGTAGAACGCGTCGATGAAGGCGAAGGGTTTCACCTTTGCGTTGTCTTCGTAACGCAGGCGCATCCCGCTTCCGAAGGCCGTCGCCGTAACGTCGGCAAAGCCGGGATGCGACCAGGTGACGGTTTCGACACCGGAGTCGAGCAGTAGGTGACGGACGACCTCCGGGGTGATGTCGCCAGCTTCGGCGATATGGACGGTGTCGTCCAAACCCGCCGCATTCGAGATCAGCGCGGCCTGCGCGACGTCTGCGACCGTCAGTGTCGTGGCGACCGCATCGGTGAGCACGATCGCCTCTACGCCCTCGAGCGTGACCCCGGCAAGGGACACTACTCCGCCGCCGTCCACGTAGAGCGTGTCGAGGCCCGCCCCGCCGTCGATCGCCTCGCCGGCGGCAAAATCCGCCCCCGAACCGCGAAACTGGTCGTCGCCCGTGCCACCATCGAGCGTGTCGGCACCGAGGCCGCCCACGATCGTGTCGGCATCGTCGCCGCCGAGGATGACGTCACCGCCAGCCGATCCCGTGACGCTGTCGCGGCCAGGCCCCGCATCGAACGCCACGCCGACGTTCTGCGTTGTGCTCAGAGTCACCGTGTCGTTGCCGGCCAAAGCCTGGCTAGCCGCGCCGGAGTTGACACGCGCAAGGTCTATAGCGTTGAGGTCGACCGTGTCGTCGCCCGACGTGAACGGCCCGAACGGATCGAGGAACACCGTCGATGCACTCGCAACGCTGAACAGGCCCGCGTTGTCGTCGATATAGAGCGTATCGGTATTGGGGTCGTAGGTCGTGACGTTGACGTAGTCGCTGCCGGGAAGGAACGTATCGAACGTGTAGCCGACGTTGGTCACATCGCCGGTCGCGATATCGACTGCCACGCTAACGCCGGTGGAATTGTAGTTGGTCGCCATGAACAGCGTGCCGTTGACGACGAACGCATAGCCGTCGGCGCTGGTGTTGAAGGAGACCGATGAGGTGACGTTGAGGTCGGTATCGAGATGGAACAGCGTCCACGTCGTCGCATCGACCCGCCCGAGCGCGAGGAGATCGGTGCCGTCGAGGAAAACGCTCGGCCCGCTGAATCCGCCCCAATCGAAGTCGAACGCGCCCGATCCGTTGCCGCCGGTGATGCCGGGCAGCGGCGCGCCCACGGCCTCGACCGCGCCGGTCGCCGCGTCCCAGCGCACGATGAAGCTGTCGGAGGGCGTGGGAAACAGGCCGCCAGTGTATCCGCGCCCGTAGATATCGCCGTCGAGCGCAACGAAATAGGTCCCGCCGATCGTGTAGTCGAGCAGGTTGAATTGGGAATCGACCACGTGGGACTCGAACGCCACCGGGTCGTCGTAGCGGTAGACGAGCGTGTTGGCGAAGTAGCTCGTACGTTCGTAGAACACCCGGCGAATGGGGTCGTAGGCGAACGATGTGTGGTACGCTGTGGAATCCGAATGGTACGTCGTCGTTACGCTCGACATGCCGCAACTCCCCCACCGTGCGAACAGCACGGCTCACATGAATACGCCACGCAACATCGCGCACGGCGCTGCGCCGTGCGGCGTAGGGCTGGGTGCTGTAATCGGAATGGCCTCTCCGCCGCCCCCGCAGTCAGATAATCAGACCGCGCCGCGCACGGCAACAGGGATTTTCCACCAAAGGTTGCGGCGTGCCGCAGTGACAACACCAGCGCATTGAGGCGGGCGGTATGCCCGCGACCGGCCGCTGGCCGGCGATGCCATGCGGGGACGCGACGCCGGCGACGTCAGCCCTTGTCGCGCAGCAGCCGCGCCTTCTGGCGCTGCCAGTCGCGTTTGGCCGCATCCTCGCGCTTGTCGTGCAGCTTCTTGCCTTGCGCCAGTGCCAGGCGCAGCTTGGCGATGCCGCGCTTGTTGAAGTAGAGCTCGAGCGGGATCATCGTCATGCCCTGCCGCTCGACCGCGATCCTGAGCTTGTGGATCTCCTTCTTGTGCAGCAGAAGCTGCCGGCGCCGGCGCGGATCGTGCTGGAAGAAGCGGCCCGCACTCTGCAGCTCGGGAATGTGCGCGTTGATCAGCCAGATGCCGCCTTCTTCCACGGAGGCATAGCTTTCCGCGATGTTGGCCTGGCCCGAGCGCAGGGATTTGACCTCGGTGCCCGTCAGCGCGATGCCGGCCTCCCAGGTCTCCTTGATCGCATACTCGAAGCGGGCCTTGCGGTTCTCCGCGATCGTCTTGCGGCCGTCATCGTTGCTGGCCGCCATGGCGTACCTGCGCCCTTTCGCCGGTTGTGCGTGGTGGTGGGGCTACTCGGCGGCCTTCGCCGACAGCAGTCCGCTTTGCGCCAGTGCCGCGTCGACCACCTTGCGCGTGGCGTCCGAGATCGGCGCCAGCGGCAGCCGCGTCTCCGCGGTGCACAGGCCGAGGCGCGAGGCCGCGTACTTCACGGGGCCCGGGCTCGTCTCCACGAACAGTGCGTCGTGCAGCGGCATCAGCCGGTCCTGCAAGTGCGAGCGCGGTCTTGTAGTCGCCGGCAAGGCAGGCCTTCTGGAAGTCCGCGCACAGGCGCGGCGCGATGTTCGACGTCACCGAGATGCAGCCCTGGCCGCCGTGGACGTTGAAGCCGAGCGCGGTCGCATCCTCGCCCGACAGCATCACGAACGGCGCCTTGCCCGCCGCCCGGCACGCCAGCCGCTGCTGGGAGGCGCGTGCCATGTTGGCGGTCGCGTCCTTGACGCCGATGACGTTCTTGAGCTCGAAGCAGCGCGCCATGGTGTCGACCGACATGTCGATCACCGAGCGGCCGGGAATGTTGTAGATCACGATCGGCAGGTCGACGGCGTCGCTGATCGCCTTGAAGTGCTGGTAGAGGCCTTCCTGCGTCGGCTTGTTGTAATAGGGCGTGACGACGAGCGCGGCGTCGGCACCGGCCGTCTTGGCGTGCTCGGTCAACTCGATCGCCTCGGCCGTGGAGTTCGAGCCCGTGCCCGCGACCACCGGTACGCGCTTCTTGGCCGCCGCGATGCACAGTTCCACGACCTGCATGTGCTCGTCGTGCGACAGCGTCGGGCTTTCGCCCGTCGTGCCGACCGGCACCAGGCCGTTGGTGCCCTCCGCGATCTGCCACTCCACCAGTCGCTTGTAGGCCTCCTCGTCGACCTTGCCGTTGCGGAACGGAGTGATGAGCGCCGTCAGTGATCCCTTGAGCATCCTGGTCTCCCTGGCCTCCGCCGCCAGCGATCGCCCCTATGACGAGCCGCTTCGGCGTAGCGTCTTGGCCGTGGCCTCGTATTGTACGTGTCGCGTCCGTGCCGCCGGAGCGCACCTTGCGCCGCCCTGCGCGCGGGAAACGCAAGATTAGGCGCTCGCAGTCGGGCTCGCAAGACGCAAACCCTGGGTTCTCCGGCGCGATCTGGCGGCAACCGGCTTCCACGGCGCCCGGCGCCGCCGGCTTGCGTTCCCGCCCGTGGACCCGCAACCCAATCCCGCGCCATGCCCCGTCCGGATAACACAGACCGGCCATTTTCCATTTTTGGCCATATCCGTCTGCCAGCGCTAAGGTGCCGGCGCAAAGTTGGCTGCATGCGTTGTCGACCGCCGTCCGACGGCAAGCGACGAGGTGAGGTGAGCGCAGAGGGGTTGGCCGTGAGGTCCGCACACGACGACAACATGAGGTCCGCCTCACCGCCGTGCGCTGGCCGCCGCGCTCGCGCTCGCCTGCGCGGTCGCCACGTCGCAGCGGCCCCGCCCGCACACGCCCAAGGTGCTGCCGCAAGGTTCCGCCCAAGGCGCGGCGCAGCCACCGCTGCCCGAGCGCGCCGCTGCGCCCCCGCCTGCGCCCCACGCCGCACCGCCGCCGGCCCTGCCCGAAAAGAAGCCGCCGCCGCCCCCGCTCACCCCTGAGGCCGCCTACTACGCCGACCTCAACCGTCTCCTTGCGCCGCTGATCGTGATGGCGCCGGCGCCTGAGGACTTGAAGAATGTTGCCGAGGCGACGCGCGCCGTCGCTGCCCACGACCTGATCCGCTTCCGCCTCGCGCGCGACCAGATCAAGGACGACGCGGCCCAGCGGCTGACCGACTGGTATCGCCTGCGCTCGGGCTACGGCGAGGCGGCCGAGTACCGCGCCTTCCTCGACGCCCACCCCGACTGGCCCAACCGCAGCCTGATGCGCCGCCGGATGGAGGAGCGGCTGTTCACGTCGGGCGGCACGCCCGCCGAGATCCGCGCCTACTTCAAGGACGGCTCGCCCGAAACCGGCCCCGGCTATGCCGCGCTCGCCTCCGCCGCTCTGGCGGAAGGCCAGCAGGCCGAGGCGCACAAGCTCGCCGCCAAGGCCTGGCGCGAGTTCGACATGCCCGCCACGCTGGAGACGGGCTTTCTTGAGCGCTTCGGTGCGCTGCTGACGCCGGCCGATCACAAGTGGCGCCTCGACGACATCCTGATCGACGAGATCCGCTGGAAGCGCTCGCGCAACGAGCGTGCCGCCTTTGCGCGCCGCCTGATCCCGCTGTTGCCGGAGGCCGCACGACCGGCCGCCGAGGCCCGCCTTGCCGTCTTCCTCAAGACGCCCAACGCGGCCCAGTTGATGGCCAAGCTGCCGGCCGACCCCGACGACCCCGCCAAGATCGACTGGGGCCTCGTCTATCACCGCATCCAGATGCTGCGCCGCGCCGACAAGTGGGCCGACGCCTTCGCCTTGATGAAGAAGGCCCCGACCGAGGTCGAAAAGATCGTCAGCCCCGACGACTGGTGGGAGGAGCGGCGCATCCTCGCGATGGAGGCGATCCGCCAGAACAACGCCAAGCTCGCCTACGATCTCGTCCGCTACGCCGGCCCGCTCAGCGTCAATCCCCTGAAGGAGCAGGCCTTCACCGCCGGCTGGATCGCGCTGCGCCATCTGGCCAGCCCCAAGACGGCGATCGTGCACTTCACCACCATGCGCGAGGCCGCTGACGGCCCCCTGAGCCGCGCCAAGTCGCAGTATTGGCTCGGCCGTGCCCACACGCGCCTGGGCGATGCCGCCGCCGCGCGCCAAAGCTACGAAGGCGCCACCCGCGAGTTCGACACCTTCCACGGCCAGCTCGCCCGCCAGATCCTGAAGCCCGGCCCGCAGAGCCTGCCCGTCGGCCCGCCGGCAACGCCGACGGCCGAGGAGGTCAAGCGCTTCACCACCAGCGACGCCGTGCGCGCCACCGTCATCGCGCAAAAGGCCGGCCTCTCCGGCATCATCACGCGCACGTTCATGGCCAACCTCCGGCGGATCGCGCCCAGCGAAGCGGGCTTCGCCATGGGCGCCCATCTCGCCGAGGCGCTGGGCGACACGCAGATGTCGCTGCGCATCGGCAAGAGCGCGATCGCACAGGGCAAGAACCTCGCCTATTACGCCTATCCCGTGCACCCGTTCCCCGCCTATACGCCCTTGAGGCCGCCGCCGGAGTCCGCGATCCTCCTGGCCATCGCCCGCCAGGAGAGCGAGTTCAACCCGACGATCGTGTCGGGCGCGGGCGCGCGCGGTCTGCTGCAGGTGATGCCGATCACCGCGCGTCACGTCTGCCGCGACTACAAGATCAAGTGCGACATCTCCAAGCTCAACAGCGACAAGCCCTACAACGCCAAGCTCGCCTCCGCCTACATCGCCGACCGCATGGCCGAGTTCTCCGGCTCCTACGTGCTGACGCTTTCGGGCTACAACGCCGGCCCCGGCCGCACGCGCCAGTGGATCCGCCAGCTCGGCGACCCCCGCGACGCCAACGTCGATCCCCTCGACTGGATCGAGCGCATCCCCTTCCAGGAGACGCGCGAGTACGTGGCCAAGGTTCTCTCAAACATTCAGGTCTATCGCGCGCGCCTGGGCGAAGGCGAAAAGGCGTTGCGCCTCACCGACGATCTCGCCCGCGCCCGCCGCCTGCCCGCTCGCGCCGCAACCGGCAACTGACGAACGTCAAAGCGATTGCCTCGCCCATGGCAAAATAGCTGCTCCACGCTCAATGGGTCCAATCGCTGGATTGATACCACGCGCGAGGCCTGCGGATTTTGATGTCCCGCGCCGCTTGTGTCGGACGATACTTTCTTCGCGCCCGCGCTATTGACCCCGATCAGTCATGAGCAGAGCTGACGACGACGAGGTGTCATACCGATAAATCCACGACCCGAGGCGGCGAGTGTCTGATCGCCTCTTCTGGACCGCTCTAGCAATGTCCGCGCGAGCGCTATCAAGTGCACCCGGGTTCGTCCTGTCGATGACCGCCCTAGTCATGACTTGGAGCGCCGCAGTCTTCGCGCGCACTGAGAGGAGCCGGACCGGCCTGACCTCACTCGTCTCCGTCGGCACTGCGGCACCCATGCTGTTGAGATGACCACGAGGGCCGTAGCCCAGAAGCAGCTTCGCCTCGAACGTTTCGACATTGGGAGAAGAGAACTCGACCGGCTGAATACAAAACGTGATGCCAATCAGCGGCTCGGTTTTGCCGCGCGGGGGATCGAAAGAAAGGCTGAGTTCGACGCCATCAACAACAACGGCCGCATCTTGCAGGAACGGCAACAGCGGTTTGTCCGTACCGGAAGCGATCATGATCGCGGCGAGGGCGCCGACACCTATACATCCGACCGCCGCCCGCCGTTGCCGTGCGGACGCATTCGCGACGGCCTCCCGGCCGAGGTCAAATGCCTCTGCAGGCAACGCGAACCAGCGGTGACATGCGTTGCAGCGGGCGTCCTGACGACAATACGGGAGCGCGGAGAGGTCATGCTCCGCACTGCACATGGGGCAAACAATCAGCATTCTGGCCACCCCCCGGTCGCATCAACCCTTTCGCGATGCGTTAGAGACATATCTTGGGTCGAAAAATGGGATTCTGGCGGCAAACATCCGGGACCCGCATGTTGGTTCGGCTGGGGACGGCCACCGCTTCCGGCGACCCAACAAGGCTCACACCAGGCCGCAGCCCAATGCGGCGCCACGCGCGTTTCACTGTCAAGGCGGCACGGCGTGGGTTATCCATCTGTCGACAGGGTTGCGCCGCCGCGCGCGGCCAGCCGTCGTGGCGCTTGTTTCAGCGCGCGCCTATCCGCCGATCGCACGATTGAGGCCGACATGACCGAGACCGCCACGCACGCAGCCTTCGAGGAGCGCCGCCTGACGGTGCGCGATGGCCTGCAGCTTTACGTGCGCCACTATCCAGCACCCGGCGCGACGCGGCGCGCAGCGCTCTGCCTGCCCGGCCTGACGCGCAACGCGCGCGATTTCGAAGTCCTGGCGGCCCATCTTTCGACCGGCGCTGCCGCGCGTCCCGTCTACACGCTCGATGCGCGCGGGCGCGGCGGCTCCGATCACGACCGCGATCCGACCAACTACGCGCTGCCTGTGGAGATGCAGGACGTGATCGACATGCTGATCGCCTACGACATCGGCGGCGCGGCGCTGATCGGTACCTCGCGCGGCGGGCTGGCGACGATGCTGCTGGCCGCCGCGCAGCCGACGCTCATTGGCGCGGCCGTGTTGAACGACATCGGGCCCGTGCTCGAATTCGCCGGCCTGCAGCGCATCGCGGGCTATGTCGGCAAGACGTCGGCGCCAGCGACGTGGGCGGAGGCCGCCGCCGCCGTCAAGCGCATCGACGGTCCGTTCTTCCCCGCCGTTCCCGAGGACAAGTGGGAGGCGATCGCGCGCCAGCGCTTCGCGCAGGCCGACGGCCGACCGGCGCCGGGCTACGATCCCAAGCTCGCGCAAACCCTGGCCCTGCCCGAGAGCGGCGAGGTGCCCACGCTGTGGCCGCAGTTCGTGGCGTTGAAGGGCGTGCCCGTGATGGTCGTGCGCGGCGAGATGTCGGATCTGTTGAGTGCTGCGACCGTTGCGCAGATGCAGGCCCGGCACGGGCGCGTCGAGGTGGTGACGGTGCCGGGGCAGGGGCATGCGCCGCTGCTCGACGATCGCCCGACACTGGACGCGATCTCGGCGTTTCTGGTCAAGGCCGACGCTGGCGCGGCCCACGGCGTGTGAGGTGCGTGCCGGCGGACGGCGACGCGGGGCGCCGGCGGGCGGTGGTCACGGCGTGACAGCGCGCCTCACTCCTTGGGCGGCCGGCGGCTGCTTTCCACATCGCCGCGGTCGACGCGCTCGGAGAATTGCGTGTGCCCGCCCGATGACAGGATGCGGGCCTGCTCCACCCACGCCTCGCGCTCGATGCGCCCCTTGAAGTCGAGCGCCTGGCTGACCCGGTCGATGTCGCCCACCGTCCAGGCCGCGATCTGGGCATAGCTTGTGATGCCCATCGAGTTGAGCTTCTTCTCGATCAGCACGCCGATCCCGCGGATGCGCTTCAAGTCGTCGAACACCGGCATCCGGCGGCCGGCATCGTCCGGCGCATCGCCCCGCAACCCGGCACTGCGCACCGAGCGTAGCGATGACAGGTCCTGCCTGAGCGGGGGCACGCGCGCGCCGGCATCGGCTGACGCAGGCGGTGTCGGCGCAGGCGCGGCAGCAACCGGCGGCGCAGCAGCAGGAGGAGGCGCCGCGGCAGGCGGCGGACGCGGTGGCACTTGTGCAGATGGCGCCGCGGAGGGAACTCGCGGCGGCACGGTGGGCACCGCAGTCCCGGGCGCGCCGGCCTGTGCAGGTTCAGCCTGTGCAGGACGAACCTGAGCCGCAGCCGCCGCTGCGGCGAGGGCCGCGGACGGACCGGAAGGCCGCGCCACGGGCGCCGGATCGGGCCGTGCCTGTGCGGCCTGGGACGGAGGTTGCGCCTGAACGGGTGGCGGTGCGGGCGCAGGCGGCGAAGTCGGGACCGGCGGTCGTGGCAGTCGTTCCATGCCCGCCGCGATGCGTGCGGCGTCAACCGCCGCGCCGCTCGAAGCGCCAGTCACAGGCTGCGATATTGCGGGCGCCCGGGGCGGCTCGGCGGCGCGCGCTGCGGCGGGTGGCACGGCAGGCCGGGCAGGGTCCCGCGCCAGCACGCGCGCCTGCTCGATCCAGTTCTCGCGCGCGACGCGGCCTTCGTAGCCGAGCAGCCGATCGAAGCGCTGCACGTCAGCCTGCGACCAGTCCGCGATCTGGCGATAGCGCGTGACGCCCTGGACGTTCAGCAGCTTTTCCACGTCGCCGTTGATGCCGCGGATCCTCTGCAACGCGTCGCGTCCGGCAGCAGAGGCGTCAGCAGCGGGCGCGGCGGCTTGGCCCGGGGCATTGGCGGGAGCAGCCGCGTTCGGCGGAGTCGGCGGCGCGGCCCGGGCACGTGCGGCGGCGGTCACGGCTGCGGCTGCCGCCGCTGCCGCCGATGCTGCCGCGGCAGCATCGGCTGGTCCGGCGCGTGCCGGTTGTGGCGGAGGCGACGATGCGCCGGGTCGCGGGGGTGCTGACGGCGCGGCCGCTGCGGGGGGCGGCACGGCCGGACGCGGTGCGGCGCTCGGCGCGGGTGCGCGGTTGGGCTGTACGGCGAAGGCAGCGCGCGTCGAAACGGCGGCCGGCAGCGCGACAGGGCGCGGCTCGCGTGCGACGGGTGTGCCGAACGATGCAGTCGATGGCGCCGGCGGCGAAGAAGGCGCGGCAAGCGGCTTGCCCGTCCCCTCAAGCGCGCCCGGCTGTGCGAGCCTCGTGGCACCGTCCGCGCGTCCCGCTGCATACGACGTCTGTCCCCCGCGTGCGAGGACCTCGGCCTGCTCGATCCAGTTCTCGCGCTGTACGCGCCGCTTGTCGCCGAGATAGGCGTTGACGCGCGAGACCTCGTTGTGAGTCCAGCGCGCGATGTGCTGATAGCGGGTCACGCCGCTGGAAACGAGCGTCTTGGCGAGCGCGGCGTCGATGCCGCGAATGCGCGTCAGGTCGTCGGCGCCGGCCGGCGGCGCGGGCGCAACGGGTGTCGGCACAGCGGCAGGCGGGGCCGGTTGAGGCGGCGCTGCGGCGGGTGCCGGCGCGACAGGCTTGGCGACGGGTTGAGGTGCCGGGGGCGGCGCCGCCGGCCCCTTCGCCACCGTGGGCGGCGAGACGATGGCCGGCGCCGCCGAAGCACCGGAATTCTGCATCGGCACACCCGGCCGTGGCTCGACGGGCCGGGCAGGCCGTGGCGGCTCGGTGGTCGCAGCGCGCGCGGCAGCTGCCGCGCCGGCAACCGCCGCCGCAGCGGCCGAGCCCGCGACCGCAGCCGCCGTCGAAGACGTCGACGGCGGCGTCGGCGCATGTGCCGCCGTTCCCCGCGTCAAGGCGCGCTCGAACCGGTTAGCGTCTGGGATGACCGGCGCACTGCGCTGCGGTGGAGCCGCATCCGGCGTTTCGCCCGTCGTTCCCCCAGGCGTCGCGTCCTGACGGTAGTGCACGACGGCGTGGCGTGGCTGGCCCGCCCGCGTCCCATGCGCGGCGCCCTCCACGCCCACCGGACGGGGCGGTCGCGGCGTCCACATGCTGTCGCTGTGGCCGGCCGTGGCCGCCGTTCCAGCAAACAGCGTTCGCCGCACGAAGCAGGCGATGGCCGCGCCGAGGACGTAGGCCGCAAGCAGAAGCAGGGCCGACTGCACGAGGAAATAGAGGGGCGGCATGCATCACTCCCGGGGCACGCGTCTCAGTTCCCGGATGCCGCAGCGGCATCCCACGTCAGTGTCGCGGCTGCGTCGGCGGGCCCACCGGCCCCACGTGTTCGCAACCACCGGTCGCCGTGTGTTCCGCTTCCGACACGTTGCCCCCGTTGCCGGGCGCTTGCGATCAAGTGTCGGAACCATGAGGAACACTGGCAACCCATAAGTCCAGCCTAACGTCTCCACCTGACGCTCGGTCACGGGATCAGCCGCGACTAGCGAGCAGGTGTCAGATACGCGGCATTAGTCCTGCTGGGCGCGCCCGCAGGAAACCCAGCCCACGAACAGGCCGATGACGAACGCGATGATGAGGTAGGTCATCAACTGATAGGCGAGATAGTCCATCTCATCCTCCATTGGAGACGGCGCGGCGCGCTATTGCGGCACGCGCACGTTGAATTCGATCCGGCGGTTCTTGGCGCGATTTTCGGCCGTGTCGTTGGGCGCGACGGGTTGGCTCTCGCCGTAGCCGACTGCCGATAGACGCGACTCCGCGACACCGGCGGACCGGAGCCGATCCAGCACGGCGCGCGCACGCCGTTCCGACAGGTTCTGGTTGCGCTCTTCTGTGCCTTCCGCATCCGTGTGGCCTTCGATCTCCACGCGCAGCTCCGGACATTGGTTGGCCGCCCGCGCGAGTGCGTTGATCGTCGCCTGACTGCGCCGGTCGAGGTCCGCGCTGGCGCGCTGGAACAGGATCGTCCCGGCATTGGCCGCTGCGCGAATTGCGGACTGGCAGCGCTCGGCTTCCGCCCTCTGGCGTGCCTGCGCCGCCGCCGCCTCGCGGCGCTTGCGCTCGGCTTCTGCCTCTGCGGTCCTGCGAGCCTCCTCGGCACGACGGCGCGCGTCGTCCTCGGCGCGGCGCCGGGCATCCTCCTCCGCCCGCGCCTGCGCTTCTGCTTCCGCGCGCCGGCGCTCGGCTTCCGCCTCCGCGCGCCGCCGCGCGTCTGCTTCGGCCCGCGCCCGCGCCTCCGCCTCCTCGCGCCGACGCCGCTCTTCGGCAGAGGTGTCGGCGCCAGCAGACGTCACGCGGATCACGTCGCGGCCCCGATAGCCGTTGGTCAGCGATCGGGCGAGTTGGGCGCGCACGTCCTCGGCGATCGCGCGCGCGCCGGCTTCGCCCGCAATCGTCAACTCCTGGCCGTCGATGCGCGCACTGCCCGCTGCCAGACCGGACAACAATTCCAGGCCACGCACGGCGACACGGCGCCAGTTGCGCCCCGCCCCGCCTGCGATCACCGTGCGGTCCTCGATGCGCAGGCCCGGATAGAATCGCGCAGCGGCCGCAGCCACCTCGCTCTTGGTCTGGGTGTCAGGCACCCAGCCCTCCAGCACCAGGCGATCGCCATCGCGCGTGGCGCTCCATTTCAAGTTGGGCTCAGGCGGCTCGCGATAAACGACGCGGCTTTGGCTTTCGCAGGCGTCGCCGCCCGCGCGCCGGATCTCCTCGCCGATCGTGCGATAGAGCCCTTCGTCGGACGTCGTCCCGCCGACCTCGAAGCGCCGGTCGCTCAGCGACAGCGTTCCCCCGCCGATGCGCCCGATGGCGGCAAGCCCGGCCTGCAAGCACGTCTGCCACGCGCTGGGAGCACCGTTCGCGATCTTCATGCGGTTGTCGATCCGCCGTCCGGGAAAGCGCGCTTTTACCGTCTCGTCGAGCGCCACGCGGGCCTGCTCGCTCGGCGCGAAGCCGTCGAGTACGATCGTGTCGCTGGCCGCGTCGATCGAGGACGTGTACGGGCTGACCGTCGGCACGGCCACGCTGCGATAGCGGATGTTGTCGGTCAGCCGGATGCCATCGGGCAAGCCGGCGCGCAGGGCATCCTTCACGCTCTTGGCGATGACGTCGGTATCGGCCAGGCCCGACATCGTCAGTTGCGACCCACGCATATCCGCGGTGCCTTCCACGAGCCGGGCAAGCTGTGCCAGCGCCAGCCGCGTCACGACGTCGTAGCGGGCCGGCGCGCCGTCCGCGATCTCCATCTGGTCGACGATCGCCGCACGCGGGAACGCCTCCTTCGCCGTCGAGAACACCTGCTGGCGCAATTGCGCGTTCGGCACGTGGCCCGAAAGGCGCAGGTTGCCGGCCTCCCGGGCCGCGGCCCAGGTGTATGGATTGACCGTCGGCGGCGACACCTTGTCGAGCTTCAGCTTCATGCCTTTCGGCACGTTGCTGGACAGCGCTGCCTTGACGGCCTTGTAGGCGGCGAAGGTGTCGGCCATGCCGGACACGGACAGGTTCGTGCCTTCAAGGTCGACGTGGCCGGACTTGAGCTGGGCAAGCTGCGTCAGCGCGAAATTGACGCCGCCGAGCCAGGTGTCGCGGTCCGGCGCGCCGCGCGCGATGCGCATGCGGTCCTGCACTGTGCGGCCGGGCAGGTTGGCCTTGGCGATCCCGAGGATAGTGCTGCGTACACCGTAGTTGGGCACGTATCCCGAGAGCTGCAGCGTCTTGCCGTCGCCGAGCGTGGCATTCCAGGTGTAGTTGGCCACTTTCTCGACCAGCTCGGAGCGGTCGTCGACCGTGCGCACGCCCCATGCGCCGCGAACGAGCGCCAGTGCCTTGTCGGGATCGTCCTCGTCGGGTGCGCGCCCCGACAGGATCGCGCGGCGTGCGTCGAAACTCGTTTGCGCCCAGGTCAGGCCAGCCTTGCTCAAGGCCTGGTCCGCGCGCGCCTTCAGATCCGCTTCGATACGCCCGCGCTCCGTGATGAGAGCAACGAACAACAGCATTGCCAGCGGGATCAGACCCCAAAGCCAGCGCAACGGATTGCATCTCATCTGACGTTACTCCCACACCCTTGCCGGCGTCCGCGCGGCGTTGCCGGCGTGACATCGGTTCACGTCTTGTGCAGGCCCCCCAGCGGCCGCAAGGCCCCGCTCGAAAGCGGCGGCTCCCATCGCCGCGCACTATAGACAAGGGGTCGGACTATTCCAAGCGGGCGCAAGCGCTCACGGCCGCGCGTTACGACGCAAGGCGCAGGCCCGTTCGCGTCGGCAACACCTGCGGGCCCGAACCGGCGGTCTGCGCCGCTGCTGGATCGAGAAACACCTTCTCCCGGCACCCGTTAATCGGCGTCCGGCGGATCTGCAGGGAATACCAGCATGCGCGAGGCGTCGAAGTCGACGGATACGTCCATGCCGCGCGCCCAGCCCTCGCTTTCGCGCGCACGCACGATCAGTGCCCGCTCCAGGCCCTGCACGGCGACCTCGACCCGGCCGACGTCGCCGAGGAATTTGACGTGCTGCACGCGACCGGGCAGTCCCGTGCCCGGCGGGGACAGTCGCACGCCACGCTGGCGGATGCATAAGATCACGGCATCGCCCTGAGCAAAGCCCGGCGTCGGAATGTTGCCCATCGGCGTGGCGACATGCCCGTTGTGCACCGTGCACGCCAGTTCGTTGATCTCCGAGAACAGCCGCGCCACGAACAGATCGGCCGGCGCGTGATAGAGGTCCTCTGCCTTGCCGACCTGCACCAGGCGGCCGCCGCGCATGACCGCGATGCGGTCGCCCAGCCGCATGGCCTCCTCGGGGTGATGCGTGACGATCAGGCAGGTCGCCCGCGCCTCACGCAACAGTGCGATCGTCTCTTCCTGCATGGTCTCGCGCAATTGCACGTCGAGGCCCGAAAACGGCTCGTCCATCAGCACAACGGCCGGCCGTGGCACGATCGCGCGCGCCAGCGCCACCCGCTGTTGCTGGCCCCCGGACAGCACGTGGGGATAGGCATCGCCGTAGCGCTCCAGCCCGACCCGCTGCAGCGCCGTCAGCGCCTCCCGCCGCGCCACTTGCCGTGGCAGCGTCTTCAACCCGAACGCCACGTTGTCGAGGACGGTGAGGTGAGGGAACAACGCGAAGTCCTGGAACATCAGGCCGACGCCGCGGCTCTCCGGCGGCACGAAGCGGCTGGGTCCGGCCACTTCCTGGTCGTTGATCAGAACCCGGCCCGAGGAGGGCTTTTCCACCCCGCAGGCAATGCGCAACAACGTGGTCTTGCCACAGCCGGAAGGACCGAGCAGGCACACCACCTCGCCGGGCGCGATGTCCAGGCTGAAACCCGCCAGCGCGAAGCTGTCGCCATAGCGCCGCTCGACATCATCGAAAGTAAGGCGCGCAGCGAAGGCAGCCGCCACCCGCCCGCGCGGCGCAGGGCCAGGCTTGCCTTCGATGGCGGCCGGCGCCATCGCTTGTGCGGCGTCCGCCTCGGCGGGCGCGGTCCGGTCCTGCCGATTGCGCGTAACACTCACGTTGCTCAACCTTTCGCGATCCCAAGGCGTTCGCGCTCATCCCCACGCTTCAATCCTGCCACGGGCGGCAGCACTTGTGCATTGACGCGGCTCAGGCCCCTCGATCCGACTCCTCGTCGGCCGGGTCGCTGGCCGCCACATCAGAGCTGTCCGTCTCCGCTTGCGTCTCGGCGGGCTCGTCCTCGCCATCCTCCAGCGAAAGTTCGCTCTGCGCGTCCTCGTCTTGGTCTTCCAGCGGCAACTCGTCGGGCATCAAGGCGGCCACGTCGCTAGGCTCGGGCACGGCGAAGTCGGGCGGCAGGTTGTCGCCCAGCAGCCCCGCCCCGCGCAATTCCGCCAGCCCCGGCAGGTCCTTGACGGTGTCGAGACCGAAGTGCGCGAGGAACTCGTCGGTCGTGCCGTACGTGATCGGCTTGCCCGGCGCCCGGCGGCGGCCGCGCGGCCGCACCCAGCCGGTCTCCATCAGCACGTCGAGCGTCCCCTTGGATGTGGCAACGCCGCGGATGGCCTCGATCTCCGCGCGCGTGACCGGCTGGTGATAGGCAATGATGGAAAGCGTCTCGAGCGCGGCCTTCGACAACCGCCGCTCTTCCGCGGCATGTTTTTCCAGAAGGTAGGACAGATCGTCAGCGGTGCGGAACGACCACTTTCCGGCCACGCGCACCAGCGACACGCCGCGCCCGGCATAGCTCTCCTGGAGCGCGGCGAGGACGGCGGCGACCTCGGTCCCCTCTGGCAGATGCGAGGCGAGGCGTGCCTCTGCCACCGGCTCCGAGGAGGCGAAGATCATGGCTTCAGTCACCCGCATGGCGTGGCGCAGCTGTTCGGGATCGAGCGAATGCGACGGCTCGGCATCCGCGGCTTCTTCAGGCTGAGGCTCAGCGGCCGGCGGCGCGCCGTGGGCTTGAGCCTTGGGCGCCCCGTCAGCATGCGCGCCTTGCCCATCCTTGCTGCCCGCGTCGGCCTCCGGCGTTTCGCTGTTCTGCTCGGCCGACAAGGCGTCGTGCAGCGCCCGCAACCGCGCCACGGCGCCAGCGGCGTCGTGCCCCTTGGGATCGCGCTCGGAAGACCTGTCGTCCACGTTCTCGTCCTCGGACGCCGCCTTGGGCTCGGGCTTGGGCTCTGGATGACCCATATCAGCTGTCTACCCCCGATATGGCGAAAGGGTGGGGACCACGTTCGCCCGTTGCAAGTCCTTTCATCCGTTCTGCTCAACGGCCGACGCCGCATCCCGCTTTCTGAGATAAAGCGGCGCAAAGGGCCGGTCCTGCTGGATGTCGATCAGGCCCTCGCGGGCCATCTCCAGGGACGCGCCGAAGGCGCTGGCGAGCGCGGTGCGGTTGAACTCCGGCTCCGGATCGATCCGGTCCAGGAAAAGGTCGAGCTGCAACCAATCGCCGGTCAGCTCCCCGATCATCCGCTCCAGCCGCCGCCGCGCGTCCTTTACCGACCATACCCGGCGGGCGCGGACCACGTGGCGCACCGGGATCGTCCGGCGGCGCTGGTCGGCGTAGGCCTTGAGCAGGTCGTAGATGGTCGCCGTGTAGGTCGTCTCGCGCACGGTGCGTACCGTCTCCGGCATGCCGCGCGCGAACACGTCGCGGTCGAGACGCTTGCGCGTCATCAGGCGGGCCGCGGCTTGGCGCATGGCATCGAGGCGCATCAGTCGGAAGTTCAGGCGGCGCGCCATTTCCTCTGCCGAGAGTTGCTCGCCCGGCGTCTCCTCGCGCGGCAACAAAAGGCGCGATTTGAGCAGCGTCAGCCAAGCGGCCATGACCAGATAGTCGGCCGCCACCTCGAGCCGCAGGCGATGGGCTTCCGAGATGAAGGCGAGATACTGGTCGACCAGCGCCAGCATCGACACCTGGGCCAGATCGACCTTCTGGGTGCGCGCCAGGGCCAAAAGCAGATCGAGCGGGCCCTCGAAGCCGGCGACATCGACGATCAGCGCGCCGTCGCCATCCGGCAGGTCGTCCCCCGACGGGGCTTCCCAGTCGGCGATGCGATCGGCCGCCGCGCCGCTCTCAGGATCTGGCCCGTCGGGTCGGGGGGGATTGGTATCGTCGCCTGAACCCTGCATGTCGTCTCGTTGGGCGCTGCGGGCATCCCCGACCGTGCCGGTCGGACGGGCCACAGCTGCCTCATCCACGATAGCGCCCCCGCCGGCCTCGAGGGCCGACGAGTCGCGCGCACCATGACGACCCTATACACGATGGCCGAACGCCGGCCGTGACAAATCCGCCAAAGCAGGTCCGCCAAAGCAGGCCCCCGATGGATCGATGTCCGCGCGGGCCCGCTCCGAGCGGACCGTCTGCCCGGCCGGCCATTGGACAGGGATTGCCGTCGCCGCGTCGACTGGGGTCAGGCGAGCCCGGCGGGGCGATCCGCCCCCAGCACCCAGTCGAGCGCAGCTTCGGCCGCGGCCCGATCGAAGGGGAGGGGTGTCGCCGCCGTCACCGCCCGCGCACGCTGGTACCGCGCCAGCGCCGGCCCCGACAGGAACGGCACGACGTCGGCCGCCGCCGCCATTTCTGCGGCGTCCCCGTTGCAGTGCAGCACGACATCCGAGCCCGCCCGGATCACGGCCCCGGCTCGCTCGGCAAACGTGCCGGTCAGCGCGCGCATGGAAATGTCGTCGCTCATCAGCAGACCATCGAAGCCGATCTCGCCGCGCAGCACCTGAGCATGGACGGTCGGGGAGACGCTCGCCGGCCGCTCGGGATCGACGGCGGTGAAGACCACGTGCGCGGTCATCGCGGCGGGTATCCCGGCCAATGCGCGGAACGGCGCGAAGTCGGATGCCGACAGATCGGCGTGCGCGGTGTCCACGACCGGTAAGGCCAGATGGCTGTCCGCCGTCGCCCGCCCGTGACCAGGAATGTGCTTCATGACCGGCAGCACCGCCCCGTCGCGGTAGCCCTGCGCCACGCCGCCGCCCAGCTGCACGACGTCGTCGACGGCGATCCCGTACGCCCTGTCGCCGATGATCCTGTCGGAGCCGGCCACGGGCACATCGAGCACGGGCGCGCAATTGACGTCGATGTCGAGGGCGCGCAGGTCGGCGGCAACCAGACGGGCGACGATGCGCGCTGCGCTCACGGCACGCTCGGGCGCTTCGCGATAGCGGGCTGCGTAGGCGCTGGCCGGCGGTAGTGCACGTCCCAGCGGCGGTCGCAACCGCTGCACGCGCCCGCCCTCCTGGTCGATCAGCACCGGCAGCGTGGCGTCGCCGACGGCGGACCGGACCGCGCGCACCAGGGTACGGATCTGGTCGGGAGCCTCGCAATTGCGCGCAAAGAGGATGAAGCCACACGGGCGATGGGCGGCGAGAAAAGCACGCTCATCATCGGTCAGTGTGAGGCCGCGGGCGCCGACGATCAGGGCTTTCAGCATGGGGCGGACGGTACAGTCACTGCGGCCTGAAACCAGCACCTCGTCCGGCTGCGCCCGTACCTAGCGGGAGCACCAGCACGCTCTCGCCTCACTGCGCGGCGGCCCAGCAGCCGGAATACCCCGACGCCTTGAGCTGCGTGCACAGCGCCGTGGCGTCCGCCCGCGAACCGCCAGGCCCGACCACCAGGCGATGGTAGATGCCCTTGGCGCCCAGATCGACCTGCTTGACGGTCGGCGTCTTGCCCTGCAGCACCTGATACTTCTGCTGCAGGTCTGCGAAGGCCTTGAGGGCATCCATCGACGAGCGGTGCGAGGCCAGCACGGCCACATAGGTGCGCGACCCCGTCGAACTCGGCGTCGCCACGGATTTCCTGGGGGCCGTCGCGGTCGGCGCCGGCGGCGGAGCCTTCGCGATGCGCGTCGGCGCGGAAGCCGGGCGGGTCGGCGGTGGTGCGGCGTCCACTTCGCGCCCCTGAGGCGTCGACGGCAGCGAGATCGTCTTGACCTCCGGCGGAGCCGGAGGTGGCACGGGCTGGGGTGCCTGCGGCGCTGCACCGAGGCGGATCGGTCCGGTCATGCCCGGCGGGACACTGAGACCGGCTGGCGCGACGCCGGAAACGGCCGGAGCCGGGGGCGGCGGCGCCAAAGAGCCGTCGGGGCGGACTGGAACGACGCGCACCGTGCGCACGCCTTCGTCGGCGAGCGAGCCCGTCCGCTGGTCGGTGGCCTCGCCGCTGCCCACGGCGCCGCCTTCCGTCAGGCGCTGGCCCATGACCTTGACGCCCTTGTTGGCGAACTGCTTGCCGCCGACGTCGGCGGGCGCGGTCCGCGCCGGGGCGCGATCCGCCTTCACGATCGGCGGCTTGCCGATGCCCTGCGGAGCGAGCAATTGTTTGTAGGCGAAGGCCAATCCGCCGCCGAGGGCGATCGCGCCAACGAGCGCGCCGACGATCAGAAAGCCACGCGAGCGCCGGGGCTCCTCCTCGTAGTCCTCTTCGTCGTCGTAGTCGTGATCGGCTTCCGCCACCATATCGCGGCCGCCATACGCCTGGCCGTGCGGATCATCGCCGTATTGCGCATCCAGATGCGGCGCGCCGCCATGCGCGTACCCGATCCCCGGCTCCTCCGGCGCCTGCGGCCAGCCGCGCGGCGCATCGCCATAGCCACCGGGATGCCGGTCATAGCCTTGCGGCTGGCCGTGTCCCGCCATATGGCCCGGCAAGCCGCCGGGCGGTTGCGTGCGCGGCGCGAATCCGGGTTCGGTGCGCGCGTTCGGCATGTAGGCGCCGAGATTGTAAGAGGACGGGTCCGCGTGCGCATCGCGTGGCGGCGCGGCCTGCAGCGGCGGCGGCTGATGCAGCCCGGTCGGCTGGCCGTGCTGCTGACCCAGTGGGTGGCCGGGCTGCTGGAATTGATCGTACGCCGCTCCGCGAAGGTTGGGCGGCTGAGGCTGGGTCCGATGCTGCGGTGGCCGCGGCGGCGCCGTCGCGGGATCGGGCGCGTAATGCGGCGCAGCAGGCCCACCATGCGATGCAGCGGGCGGCGCGGCGTGATGGGGGGCCTGGGGCGCGGGCGGCGGCTGCGCCGAAAACCGCTCGAACTGCGGTGGGGACGTAATCGGCGCCATCTGCGCGCCGGGCGCAGGCGCGTGCCGCTGCGGCGGCGCCTGGTTCGGCGTCTGCGGCGCGCGACGCGGCGGCGGTTGCGGCGGCGCGGCGTAGGCGTCCTGCACACCGGCGGCATCGGGATAATGATAGCCGCCGTATCCCGGCGCTGCGCCTTGCTGCGGCGGCGGATGGCCATGCGCGGGCTGCGGCGGCCAGGTCGGCTGCTGGGGAGGTTGCTGCGGCTGGGCCCAGCCGTGCGCTTCGGCCCCCTGGGCCGGCGGCCACGACGGCGCGGCGGGCGGGGCATGCTGGGGATGCGCGAACTGCCCGTCTCCTCCGCCGGCCATAGGACGACGCGGAGGCGCGGGACGCGGTGGCGGGTTTCCGGCGGGCATGCTGTTTCGCGTCATTGTCTAGTTCCCTCGCCGAACGCGCCATCGATTCAAACGAATCGAATCGTAACAGATCGTGCGCGCACTAGCGCATCTCATCCGGTGCGGTGACCCCCAATACCCCCAGCCCCGAGGCGATGACCTGACGGGTCGCCGCCACCAGTGCGAGTCTGGCCGCAGTGGCACCCCGGTCACTGGCTTGGATAAAGCGCAAATGTGGCGAATCATTGCCTCGCGCCCACTGCCCGTGGAAGGCAGCGGCCGTCTCGTAGAGATAGAAAGCGAGCCGATGCGGCGCATGCTCGCGGGCCGCCGTCTCGATGACGCGCGGGAAGGCGGCGAGCCGCTTGACGAGGTCGACTTCGCCGGCGTCGCTGAGCGTCGAAAGATCGGCCGATAGGGCGGCCTGCGGCGTCAGGTCGGGGAAGGCTTCCGCCACGTTGCGAAACACCGAGCGGCAGCGCGCGTGCGCATACTGAACGTAGAACACGGGGTTGTCCTTCGACTGCTCGGTCACCTTGGCAAAGTCGAAGTCGAGCTTCATCTCGGGCGTGCGGTAGATCATCATGAAGCGCACGGGATCGCGCCCGACCTCGTCGACCACGTCGCGCAGCGTCTCGAAGGTGCCCGCCCGCTTCGACATCTTCACCGGCTCCCCGTCGCGCAAGAGGTTGACGAGCTCGGTGACTTTCACGTCGAGCTTCAAGTCTCCCTGCGACAGCGCGTCGACGGCGGCCTGCATGCGCCGGATGTAGCCCTTGTGATCGGCGCCCCACACGTTGATGAGCTGCCGGAAGCCGCGCCGGAGCTTGTTCCGGTGATAGGCCATGTCGGCGGCGAAGTACGTGTAGCTGCCGTCCGACTTCACGAGCGCCCGGTCCACGTCGTCGCCGTACTGGGTCGCCTTGAACAGGATCTGCTCCCGCGCCTCCCAGTCGTCGGTCTTCTCCCCCTTCGGCGCCTCCAGCATGCCCTTGTAGATCAGCCCCTTGGCCTCGAGCTCCGCGATCGTGTCGGCGATCTCGTCGTGGCCCGACGCCGTCAGCGAGGCCTCCGAGAAGAACAGGTCGTGGCGGATGTCGAGCGTGGCGAGGTCGTCCTTGATGGCGGCGAGCATCGCGGTGATCGCTGCCTGCCGCACGACCGGCAGCCATTCGGCCTCGGACTTGGCGAGCAGCGCCGAGCCGTGCGCTTTCGCGAGCGCCTGGCCGACCGGCACCAGGTACTGCCCCGGATAGAGCCCCTTGGGGATCTCGCCGATCTCTTCGCCCAGCGCCTCGCGGTAGCGCAGGTAGGCAGACCGCGCGAGCACGTCGACCTGCGCGCCGGCATCGTTGATGTAGTATTCGCGGGTGACGTCATAGCCGGCGAACGCCAGCAGGTTTGCGAGCGCATCGCCGAACACCGCGCCGCGGCAGTGACCGACGTGCATCGGGCCGGTCGGATTGGCCGACACGTACTCGACGTTGATCTTCTGGCCCCCGCCCAGATCGGATCGACCGAAGCGTGCGCCCTCCGCCAGGATCTGGTGCACGATGCGGTGCCAGAACGCGGGCGCCAACGTCAGGTTGATGAAGCCGGGCCCCGCCACCTCGACCTTGGCGATGTCGCCGGACGCACCGAGCTTCGCTGCGATCATGTCGGCCAGATCGCGCGGCTTCATGCGCGCGGCCTTCGCGAGCGTCATCGCGACGTTGGAGGCGACGTCGCCATGCGCGGCATCGCGCGTCGCCTCGACCGTGATCGCGGGCACGGCAAGGTCGGCCGGCAGCGTGCCGTCGGCCTTCAGGGCTTCGACGATGGCGGCGATCTCGCCGGCGAAGTGAGCATAGACGTTCATCTGGGCGACAGCCTTGTCGGGCGCGACCGCAGATGGCGGCCGGGCAGCGGATCGGTTCGGTGTCTCGTGCGCCCCGTATAGCGCCGGTGGCGGGAGAGGGCTAGACGCGGGTGTGGGGGGCAGGGGCGCGATCCGTTCGTGGGGGAAGAACCAGGTCCGCGCATTGAGCGGCAAGCGTGCGATCTGCGAAGTGTGGCGCCAGCGCGTGTCTCCCCAAAAATCGGCTCGCACTCAGGAAGAGGCGCTTGCGGAAGGTCTTCCACCGGCCCAGTCTACCGGGGTTAGGTACGTGCCCTGGTCTTGGGCTTCATTCACGTGTGCGGGGAGTGATTGCGATGACGATTGAATTGGTGTCGGTCAGTACGGCTGGCGGCGTGGGGATGTTCGGTAGCGTTATCTCGCCAGGTGGCGTCTCGGCCGATGGGCGGTACGTGGCGTTCTTCAGCAGCGCCCCGAACCTGGTCGCTGGCGATACGAACGTAGCCAACGACGTTTTCGTGCGCGACACGGTCGCGGGCACCACGACGCGCATTTCCGTTGACGGCGTGGGGGCGCAAGGTGACGGGAGCAGCTACTCGGCTTCGATCTCCGCCGACGGGCGGTATGTGGCATTTGCCAGCGACGCCGTGAACCTCGTCGCTGACGATACGAATGGGATACGTGACGTCTTCGTGCGCGACACTGTCGCCGGCACGACGACGCGCCTCTCGGTCGATGGCGCCGGGGCACAAGGAAACAGCACCAGCTACAATCCCTCGATTTCCGCCGACGGGCGGTACGTGGCGTTCTACAGCAACGCTTCAAACCTTGTCGCCGGCGATACGAATGGAGCCACTGACGTCTTCGTGCGCGACACGGTCGCAGGCACGACGACGCGCATCTCCGTCGATGGCGCTGGGGCGCAAGCAAACAGTGGAAGCAGCGCGGCTTCGATCTCCGCCGACGGGCGGTACGTGGCGTTCTCCAGCGACGCCACGAACCTCGTCGTTGGAGATACGAATGGAAACTCTGACGTCTTTGTGCGCGACACGGTCGTCGGCACGACGACGCGCCTCTCGGTCGATGGCACCGGAGTGCAGGGAAACGGATACAGTTCCAATCCCTCGATCTCCGCCGACGGGCGGTACGTGGCGTTCTCCAGCAACGCCACGAACCTCGTCGTTGGCGATACGAATGGAGCCTCTGACGTCTTCGTGCGCGACACCGTCGCCGGCACGACGACGCGCCTCACGATCGACGGCACCGGGGTGCAGGGAAACGGATACAGCTACAATCCCTCGATCTCTGCCGACGGACGGTACGTGGCGCTCTCCAGCGACGCCACGAACCTCGTCGTTGGAGATACGAATGGAGCCTCTGACGTCTTCGTGCGCGACACCGTCGCCGGCACGACGACGCGCCTCACGATCGACGGCACCGGGGTGCAGGGAAACGGATACAGCTACAATCCCTCGATCTCTGCCGACGGACGGTACATTGGGTTCTACACCTTAGCGTCGAATTTCACGGCTAGTGATACGAATGGCACCTACGACGTCTTCCTCGCCTCCAATCCACTCCTTTCCTCCGACGCGCTCATTAGGGTGTTGTCCCCAGGGGTACCGAACATTCAATCGACGACACTATCGTCGTCACCGGTTGCGCCGAACGTGGCGTCGAACTTCGCCTGGACGGGGAGCGGGGCAGCGCCGGCGGTGGTCAGCGCGCCCTCGTTTTATCCGCCGACACACACGCTGGCCGGTATCAACGACGGCGTCTACGGGAACTCGTCGTCGTATCTGCACTCTGCGCCGTTCTGGGTGAAGATCGACCTCGGCACGGGCCGTGTGTTCGATCAGGTTTCTCTGGGGCGCGACAGGACCGGGTTTTTCAACGATCGCGATCCGGGCCAGTTCCGCGTCTACGTCTCGGCCAACGAAGCCGTCTATGCCAACGGCGACGCCACGAATGACACGAGCGAGTACACGCTCGTTTACGACTCCGGAGTCAACGGCTACAGCGGGCTGGTGAACTTCGCCGAAACCGTCATCGCCCAATTCGCGCCCGTGCTCGGGCGCTACGTCAAGATCGAATTCTATGCCGGGTCCGGTTTCCTGGAGCCGGCCATCGACGAAATCCAAGTCCGTCGCAGTTACGAACTCATCGGCGATGACACCTTCATAGCGAACGCGCAGACCCTCGTCAGCGGGACTGTGTTGCGACGGATTCATCGGTAACGACACGCTGCGCATCGAAGGCGGCGGCACGGTGGACCTGACGAGCGGAGTGACGCTGACAAGCATCGAGCAGATCGAACTCGCAGGTCCAGGCAACACGACCGCCATAGTCACCGCCGCCCAGGCCGCGCTGATCACCAGTGCGGCCGGCGCCAAAGACGTCGTGCAGATCGCCAGCGGCAGCGCCTCGGAGGCCCTTGTCGCCGACCTCATCTTGAACGCCGGTGTCGAGCGCGTCGAATGGTCGATCCCGGGCTTCGCATCCGCGGTCGAGGCGGTGCCCGACGGTTCCGGCGGCTTTATCATCTCCTACGACGACGGCGACGACTTGAAGCCGTGGGATACGATCGACGCCCAATACGACAGCCTCGGCCGCAAGGTCTCGCAGACCAACGACTACGACTTCCCCGGACCCGAGGGTGGCATCACGCTCAACTTCACGTATGATCCTGTGACAGGCTTCGCGACGACGATCGTCAACACCGACGGCCATTTGACCCGCACGTTCTCCACCATCACGACGACGCTGGAGAACGGCGTGGTCACCAAGGTCGACACGATCAACGACAACAACACGGCTTCGAACGCCGACGACACGCTGGTCGAGCAATTCTTCACGGCCGGCGTCATCACGCTGGAGCGCACGACCGACACCTCGAGCGGCAACGCCGGCAAACCCTGGCTCTACATCGACCGCGAGTACGACGGCGGCGTGACGCAGATCTTCCGCACGTTCTGGGACGCGGGCGTCAACGGCGGCGGCCAGCAGGTGGTCGGCACGGCGGGGTCGCAGGTGATCGAGGGCGTGGTGGCCGGTGGCGGCGTGTCGACCACCGACGACGCGCTGGTCGGCGGCGCGGGGGCGGACACATTCCGCTTCGTGCCCGGTTTCGGCCATGACACCATCTACGACTTCGCCGACGGTACGGATCTTCTCGACCTCAGCTCATACGCGGCCGGCATCGACACGCTGGCCGAGCTGCAAAATGCGGCGAGCATCACCCAGGTGGCGTTCGGGGCGGGATTCAACACCGTGATCGCGTTCAACGGCACGAGCGACCAGATCACCATCCGCAACTTCACCGTCGCCCAGCTCGGCGACGCCGACTTCGCGGTATAGCGGTCGGACGGGCGCGTGCGCCGCTGCGCACGCCCCGTCGCGTCAAGCCATCGCGCAGCCGGACCTTCACGCTTTCGGCAGCACGCCCCGGATCGCGTAACGCAGAATGTCGACGACTTGCTCGGGCGTCTCCGCCACTGCCAGCGCCGCCGCGTCCACTTCCTTTAGCGCGTGCGTGTGCTCGGGCGGATGCAGGATGATCAGCGGCTTGCCCAGGGCGGCCGCATAACCCGCGTCGAACGCAGCGTTCCATTGCCGGTATTTGTCGCCGAAACGCACGACCACCACATCGGCCTTCTCGATCAGCGTGCGCGTCCGGATCGCATTCACCTGCGCGCCCTTATGATCCTTCCAGAAGCCCTTGTCCTCCGCGCCCAGGATCGCGACTCCGCAGTCGTCCGACGCGTCGTGGTCGGTCACCGGTGCGCTGAAGGAGACCGGAAGGTCGGCGCTGCGCGTACCGGCCATGATCCGGTCGCGCCAATCGGTGTGGATCTCCCCGCTCAGGTAGACGGACCAGTTCTGCATCGGCTCTCTCCTTTCTAGATGTGTCGTGTGTGCGTGCCGGATCGCGCTAAGCCGTCGACGGTCGCGGCGCAACGCTGGCCTTGCCGGCGATCTTCAGTGCGAAGGCGAAATCGAGCGCGATCTCCTTCAGGCTGTCGAAACGTCCCGAGGCGCCCCCATGGCCGGCCTCCATGTTGATCTTGAGCAGCACGAGGTTGTCGCTGGTGTTGTGTTCCCGCAGCTTCGCGATCCATTTCGCCGGCTCCCAGTAGGTGACGCGCGGATCTGTGAGGCCGCCGTAGGCGAAGATGTGCGGATAGGGTTGCTTCCTGACGTTGTCGTAGGGACTGTACGCGCGGATCCAATCGAACTCCGCCTTCGAGACGATCGGGTTGCCCCATTCCGTCCACTCCGGCGGCGTCAGCGGCAGGCTCGCGTCGAGCATGGTGTTCAGCACGTCCACGAACGGCACGTCGGCGATGATGCCGAGGAACAGCTCCGGCGCCATGTTGGCGACCGCCCCCATCAGCATGCCGCCAGCCGAGCCGCCGTTGGCGACGATATGGCCCCGCCGCGTGAAGCCCTCCCGCGCCAGGTGCTCGCCCGCCGCGATGAAATCCGTGAACGTGTTCGTCTTGGTGGCGAGCTTCCCCGTCTTGTACCAGCGGTAGCCCTTGTCCTTGCCCCCGCGGATGTGGGCGATGGCGAACACGAACCCGCGATCGACCAGCGACAGCCGGTTGGTGGAAAAGGCGGCCGGGATCGAGATGCCGTAGGAGCCGTAGCCGTAGAGGAACAGCGGCGCCGTGCCGTCGAGCGGCGTGTCGCGTCGGTAGAGCAACGAGATCGGCACGGTCTCGCCGTCGCGTGCGGGCGCATAGAGGCGCCGCGTGACGTAGAGCGCGGGGTCGTGGCCCGACGGCACTTCCTGCGTCTTGCGCAGCGTGCGCGCGCGCGTCTCCATATCGTAGTCGAACACCTGCGTCGGCGTCGTCATGGACGAATAGGAAAAGCGCAACGACGTCGTATCGTACTCGTAACCGTGAACGATGCCGAGGCTGTAGGCCTCCTCGTCGAACGCGATGTGATGCTCCTCGCCGTCACTGAAGCGCCGGATCGCGATCCGCGGCAAACCGTTCTCGCGCTCCAGCCGGACAAGGTGGCCGGCGAAGGCGACGACGTCGAGAAGCAGGCAGCCCGGCCGGTGCGCCACCAGCTCGCGCCAGTTGGCCATGCCGATCCGGTCGACCGGCGTGCGGCAGACGCGAAAGTCTTCCGCGCCGCCGGAGTTGGTGGTGATGATCAGGTCGTCGCCGTGATGCTCGACGCTGTACTCGTGCGCCGTCTCGCGCGCGGCCACGAGCAGAGGCGTCGCTGTCGGCGTTTTGGCGTCGACGATGCGGATCTCGCTCGTCTGGTGGTCGTGCGTCTCGATCAGTATGAAGCGCTGAGACTGGGTCTCGCCGATCGACACGTAGAAGCCCATGTCGGTCTCTTCGTAGACCAGGACGTCGTCGGCAAGCGGGGTGCCCACCACGTGCCTGTAGACCCAGACCGGTCGGTGATTGTCGTCGAGTCGCACGTAGAACAGCGTGCGGCTGTCGGCCGCCCAGATGAAATTGCCGCGCGTGTCGGGGATGACATCGTCAAGATCGCGCCCGGTGACGAGATCGCGGATGCGGATGGTGTAGAGTTCCGAGCCCTTGTCGTCGACCGCATACGCCATCAGCCGGTGATCGGGGCTGTGGCCCGCGTCGCCGAGCGCCCAGTAGGCCAGGCCCGCGCCCTTCCGCGTTGCCGTCGATCATCACGGTTTCCGGCCCGCCCCCACGCGGGCGGCGACAGATCAGCGGATACTGCCCGCCTGTGACATAGCTCGAATAATAGTCGAACGGCCCGTCGGGGGCTGGCACGGAGCTGTCGTCTTCCTTGATGCGCCCCTTCATTTCTTCGAACAGCTTCGCCTGCAACGCCGCGGTGTCGGCGAGCTGGGCCTCGGTGTAGGCGTTCTCGGCATCGAGATAAGCGCGGATCTCCGGGTCGAGCACGCCGGGGTCGCGCATCACCTCCTGCCAGTTCTCTGCCCTAAGCCAGGCATAGTCGTCGGCGATCTCGACCCCGTGTCGCACACAAGCCGTCCGCCGCGCAGGGGCGTGCGGCGGCGCAAGGCGCGTGAGAGGGGCGGTGGGAGATGACATTGAGGGCTCCTGATGGGGACCGGTGACAGGTGGCTGTTGCCGTGCCGTCTCGCGGCCGCGTCTGCAAGGCGCGGATGCAAGCCAGCGACGACCGTGCGACAGACGTTCAGTCGGCTTTCGGATCGAAGGTCAGCGCCACCCCGTTGATGCAGTAGCGCAGTCCGGTCGGCCGCGGCCCATCCGGAAAGACGTGACCAAGGTGCGCCTCGCAGCGCGCACAGCGCACTTCCGTTCGGCGCATGAAGAACTTCCGGTCGTCGTGTTCGCTCACCGCGGCTGCCTCGGCGGGCGCCGTGAAGCTCGGCCAGCCGGTGCCGCTGTCGAATTTGCTGTCCGCATCGAACAGCGGCGATCCGCAGCACACGCACGAGAACATGCCCTCGCGCTTCTCGTCGTTCAGCGGTGAGGTGAAAGCGCGCTCTGTCCCGTGCTCGCGGGTGACGTGGTACTGCTCGGGCGTCAGCTGGTCGCGCCAATCCGCCTCCGTTTTGCGCACGGGCTCGCCCACCGTGGTTGGCGACTTCGACTCCGGCGCGCTCATGGCTCGTCTCCGTGGCTGTGGGTGGAAGGTCGAGAGCCGGCTGCAGGCAGGGCAGCGTCGGGGCTCACTGGCTGCGATCAAGATCGGCACTCGCGAGCGCCAAGTCAAATGCCGGCCGGGCGCGCGCCTCCGCGTAGGGCCGGCCGCGCGGTCCCCAACCGCCACCACAACCGGAAGGTGTCGTCGCGGCTTGTGACACCACGGGTGGGGATCGGCAAAGGGCTCGAAGTTTCGCGTAAGACTTATAGTGTACTGAAGAGGGTTGCGTCCGCATCCTCCCGTTGACAGTCGAGTAGAAATAGCATTTACCCAGTCTGGGCCGGGCGAAGGGGGAGCTTGTCCTCGGCTCAACTGCAAAACCGGCAGAAATCGATAAGCATACCAGTAGTCTGGCTGTTGACCGTCAACAGCAGTCCTGATGGTCTTGGCTGCTTCGGCCGGGACGTCAGTCGTCAGGGGTTTGGCAAAAGGGGAGGACTATGGAAGATCAGGTCAAGCCAGCACTGGTTGAATTGGCCACGAATATTGTTTCGGCCTATGTCAGCAACAATACTGTGGCCAGCTCGGATTTGCCGAGTTTGATCTTGGACGTCCATGCCGCGCTCAACCGCGCTTCGAGCAATGCCCCCGCCCCGGATCGCGAGGAGCTAAAGCCCGCGGTCCCCATCAAGCGGTCCGTCACGCCCGAGTACATCGTCTGTCTCGAGGACGGCAAGAAGTTCAAGTCGCTGAAGCGGCACCTGCGCACCCAATACAACCTGTCCCCGGAAGAGTACCGCGAGAAGTGGGACCTGCCCCACGACTATCCGATGGTGGCGCCCAATTACGCCGCCGCGCGCTCCCAACTCGCCAAGAGAATGGGCCTGGGCACCCGCCGCGAGAAATAAGCCCGGCCCAGAGTTTCGGCCCAAGCGCAGACATCGATCCAAGAGCAGACATCGACCCGTTCGCGGGCATGGTTCCACCTGCAGGCCGCGTCCCACACGCAAGGGCGCTTGCGCGCGCGGGATCCCTGTCGCCGGCGATCGTGATCCGTGCCCGCTCCCGGACCTATCCGCGGCGACGGCCCGTCGCGCCGCCGTCGTCACGCGGCCGCCGCGTCGTCTCCGGTGCCCCGCGCTTGCGCGCTTCCGCCATGCGCAGCTCGCCGTGACGTTGGTGGTCCGCGCCGCGTGCCGCGTTGGCCGTGTCGGCGCGCTTAGCCGCGTCAGCCTCGTGCGTGCTGCGCGCCGCCGCTGCCATCGACGCCCGCAGCCCGGCCAGCTCCGAATGGTAGAGCCGCGACAGCGCGGCATGCCGCGACACGCTATAGGTCCAATGCCCCGCCACGCCGCGCTGGCGCTCGCTGCGTAAGGCGCGTCTGAGATGCGCAACGAGCCGCGTTCTGGCCGCCACGCTCTGATCGGCGATTTCGTGCGGCCATAGCGGCAGAAGGCGCACGAGCGCGTCGATGCGCGGATCGAAGGCCGCGCTGGATGGCTGGACGTCCGCGATGCGCGTGTCGCATTCGGTCGGTTCGCAAGCGCACCGCTCGTCGCCTGGCGCGTGGGTGGCGTCGGCCAATGAGGCAACTGTGGTGGATAGGGGGCGCATGTTTCGGCTCCTGTCAGTCGACGGGATGCCGAATGTGCGCTGTGCGCGCGGACGCGGGGATTACTCGCGATTGATGCCGCTACTTAACTGTGCACTCGCAAAAGCCGTCGCGCCGGCAGGAGCCGATTTATCCCCGCGCACGGCGTGAAACGTATTCTTGCATGGCTACGCCGATCTGCTCGGCAAAGCGCGTCGCACTGGCCTTTCAATTCGTGCGGGAGATCCAGAAATGGAACACGGTTGTCCAGGAACAGATCATGTCGTCGCTGTCGCGGACAACGCGACACCTGATGCCGTCGCAACGCGTCGGTCCTTCGCTGCCTTCGCAGTTGCACCCCAGACCGTCGAATACGACGTCATCGAATACGTCGTCGCCCAGGTCTTCGGCGTGTCCCGTGACGACCTGCGCGCCGGCAGCCGGGGCCGCGCCCATGTCGCACAGGCACGCCAGGTCGCCATGTATCTCGCCCACGTCATCTGCCAGAAGACCTTGTCGGAGGTCGGCCGTCTGTTCGAACGCGACCGCACCACCGTGGCACACGCCTGCAGCCTCGTGGAGGACCGGCGCGACGATCCACTCTTCGATCAGGTGATGGAGCTGCTCGAAGGTCTAGTCGGCGCCATGACCGCGCCGCGCGCACTGACCGGCGCCAGCGCGGCATTCTACGTCAACTGAACCCGGGACCGGAGGCGGAGCGCAACATGGTGAGGTCGGTTCGCAAGGTGGCCGCGGGCGGCAGCCGCCCCGTACAACACGCTGCAACGCCAAAGCGGCGCGAGGCCGACGAAAGGCCGCTTGCCTGGCTGCGCCGACGCAAGGACAAGGTCGGCCAGCCCATGATCGATGCGTTCCAGTTCGAGGCGGGCGAGCGCCTGCGCGCCGACTACACCTTCGCCCAGCTGATGCCGTCCGTCACCATGAGCTGGCGCGCCGAAGCCGGAGACGGCAACCGCCGCTCGCCGCACGGTGGTGCCGCCGACCTGCAGGACGCCGTCATCGCTGCCCGCGAACGGGTCAACCGCGCCATGGCCTCCGTCGGCCCCGAGCTGTCCGGCATCCTGATCGACGTGTGTTGCCACCTGAAGGGACTGGAGGCGGCCGAGCGCGACCGCGGATGGCCGCTGCGCTCCGCCAAGGTCGTCCTGCAGCTGGGATTGACCAGTCTGGCGCGTCACTATGGCATCGGCCCCGCCGCGCCACGCACAAGCGCCCGAGCGCCGGTTCGCCACTGGGGCAGCGCCGATTACCGCCCGCGCATCGCCAAGCCGCCGTCCGAAACCGAGCCCGCCGCGGACGAGCGCTGAACCGGACGTCGGAACTTCCCGCTTGCAGCGCTCATGCGACCGCTTCGGCTGCGCGCGCGGCATCGGCGCGGATCCGCTGCACCATCGAAGCAAGCCCGTTCGAGCGCTGCTGGGTGAGGTGATCCTTGAGACCCAGCGACGCGAAGATCGCTTGCGCATCCGTCGCCAGGATGTCTGCGGCGGTCTTGCCCGAGTAGATCGCAAACAGGATCGCGATCAAGCCGCGCACGATCATCGCATCGCTGTCGCCGGTAAAAGTAAGGCGGCGCTCGCTGGCCGTCTCAGCCGGCGCCACCGTCGTGGAGAGCCACACCTGGCTCGCGCAGCCGCGCACCTTGTTGGCCTCGCTGCGCTCGGCGTCGGCCAGCGGCGCCAGGTCACGGCCGAGCTCGATGACGTAGCGGTACCGGTCCTCCCAGTCGTCAAGAAGCTCGAAGTCGGATTGGATGCTGGCAAGGCTCATCGACCGGTCCTGTTGGTGCGGCCGGCAAGAGGGCCGGCAGCCCATAACCTGTGCATCGCCGCCCGCCGTGTCCAGTCTCCAGGTACCGCCCCGGCTATCGTCAGCCGTCCGTGCGCGCGCCGTAGCGCGATTGCTGGGGATAGAGTGGCAGGCGGTCCTGCGGCTTGACCGGCCGGATCAGGACCTGATCTTCGAGGCCGCGTGCCGGCGCGGAGCCGAAAACAGGCGAGGGGGAGGTCGCTTGCGCCGGCCCGCGCACCCCAGGCGTAGCGGCCAGGCTGGGGGCAACACGGGGATCCAGACGGGAGGCCGGGCTCGATGCAAGACCCGCGTCGATGGCACCCGGGCCGCGCCCGGGTTCGCCGGTGGCGCTGGCTGTGAGATCGGCGCGCGAGCCGCTGGCCTTCAGCCGCTCGCTCACGATGTCGCTGGCCATGGCGAAGGCAAACTGGGCTTTCGACTGGAACACGGTCCAGACCTCGCCCGCCCGCGTGCAGGTCGTCGGATTGCGCTCGCAGAAGGTCATCGTCCAGTGCGTCGCGGCAGACGCCTGTTTCAGCAGCCGCTCCTGTTGCGCCCTATCGGTCGGCAACAGCATCACGACGACGGCGACCCAGAACCCCCATCTGATCAGGAACATCGCTCGGGGCCTCCTTTTTCCCCGGTCTCCAGGGAAAGAGTAGACGTTAAGCCAGAACGGACCGTGAAAGCGCTTCGCGCAATTTATTTTAAATGCCGAGCATCGCACCGCGAGCCGCCCGAAAGCCTGGATTTCCGGGCTGCGGCAAAGGGCTGGTGCCCGCGATGGTTAGCCGGACGTTTACGGCTGGCAGGCCAGACTGGAGCGCAAGACGCCCTTTCGGCAACCCGATCAATGGCTATGACGCAACGAGAGCTCAGGCTCGGTCTGTTGGCATTCCTGGTTCTTGCCTTCGGACTGGCCGCCAACATGCTGTTCTTCCAGAACGCGCAGCACGTGCGGTTGCGCGCGCACGTCGGCACGCAGGCCGACGCGATTGCTGCCGATCGCGCCCGCCGGCTGTCTCTGGGTGCCGTGGAGACCGCAGCGACGCCCTCGGTGGCCACCAGGCCGGCCCCCTCCGGTCCCGGCATGTCCGTCCTCAATCCCGGCACGGCAGACCGCTCGCCGCTTACGCCGGGTCTCGCACCGCCCCGGGGCGGCGAGGACGAAAGCGTTGAGACGGTCCGCGCCATCCAGCGGGAGCTGCAACTCAAGGGCTACCAGCCGGGCGCCGCCGATGGCGTGCCTGGGCTGACGACACGCGCCGCGATCATGGCCTTCGAGCACGATTACGGACTGCCTCTGACGGGTGAGGCGCACGACCGCCTGCTGAAAGCCATCCTGTTCGGCGCCTCCTCGTCGGGCGCCGCAAAGCATGCCGCAGTCCCTCCAACGGCCGGCGCCCAGACCGTGATCCGCACCGTGCAGCAGACACTGTCCGCGCTCGGCTATGCCAAAGGTCCCGTCGACGGGCAGATCGGCCCCGATACGATCCGCGCCATTCGCGCGTTCGAGGCTCAGGCCGGCCTGCCCGAGACCGGCCGAATCTCCGGCACGCTTCTGTCGCGCCTTGCCCAGGCGGCCGCAACGCGCAGTCGCACCCCGCGCGGATGATCGGCGCGACGCCGACGCCGCCCGGGCTGACAGCGCCGTCGCATCGGCGCATGATGCCGCCATGCAGCTCAAGTCCGAGATCTGGATCAAGGCGTATCTGCGCCAACTCGCCGCCGGCGGCGCGATGGCGACGATCGTGCGTCATGGCGACGACGACGCCGGCGCGATCTTCATAAAGGTGCGCCATCGCAATGGACGTGCCGCTCTTTATGGTCCCGCGCCGGCCGGCATGGACGAGATGGCGTCCGATAGGCGCTTTGCGCTGCTGCTCGGTGACGCCACCGAGGAAGCCGCTGTCGACAGCCGCCTCGCCGATGAAAGCCGCTTCGATCCCGACGTCTGGCTGATCGAGGTGGAGGATCGCGACGGCCGCCACTTCCTCGACGACTGGCTCGTCGCCTCGCGACCAGAAGTGCCTTGGTGATGCCTGACGTCTTAACGAAGCGTTAACCGAATCGGCTCCTTACTCTGACTGCGGAGTTCTTCCGCGTCCGCCATCCCGCCACCCCAACGCGGGATCGTCCACCGAGTTGGCGGGTGATCAGGCTGCAGGAGTGGGCCCATGGCAACCATCCTTGATTTCCCGCAGACCGGTGGCGCCTCCGATGCGCGCCCGCGTGCGCCGAAGCAATGTGGCACGTCTGCTGAGATCGTCCTGTTCCCAGGCGTGCGCTACGAGCGCTGGGAAGATGCGCCGCAAGCGCGCAAGTCGAGACCACGCCGCAAGGCCGTCAAGCGCGATACCCTCGACATCCTCGAGTGACGCAGCAGGTCGATTGAAGGCGCGTCGGGACGTGCAAGGTTCTGCCCGTCAGTGCATGACGGTGTGCGGGCGCGCGATGCAGCGCACGGACCTCAGGCTGTTCTCGATCTGCTGGTCGTAGGCTAGCCCGCGCAATGGCGCACGTACGATCAACAATCCTTTAGACGTCGCGACAATGGCCTGCGCGTCGCCGCGCCCCGTCAACTCGCCGCCGCCGTCGGAGGCGATCGGCTGGTCGCCGGGCGGCACCAGCAGCAGGGACAGCCGTGACGGCCGGTCGGCTTGTCCGGGCACATAGTAGAAATTGTCGCCGCGCGGAGAATAGAGCGCGAGCAGCCACCCGGCATCGGGCAGTGTGACATCGACCGCGACGGACCCCTCGCTCGTATCGTAGCGGCACATGGCATAGCGGGCGTCCGCGGCGAGGAAGGGCAGTGGCTGCGACGACGGTGTGATCGGGGGAAGGACCGCCAGCGTGTTGACAGGCAGGGTATCCGCCAGCCGATCGTAGGCCGTCCGCCCGCTCAACATCGGCATGGCGAACGTCGCCCCGATGTGAACGATGCCCGCCAGGCAAAGCGCGATGGCAAGCGGGCGCAACAGTCCGGAGGGCGCAGCGCGTCTCATCGGCAGGCCACCTTGCGGATGGCAGGCAGCTTCAGCGTGCCTGCGGCGTCGAGTTCCGCCAGTACAGCGCGCTGGTCGACCATTGTCAGCTGGAGCGTCAGCCGCCCCGCGCCGCCAGTCGGCAGCCAGTTGCCGGGCCGCGCGTCACGTCCCAGCGTGATGACGAAACTGCCGTTGGGTTGCAGCGCGGCGGTGCCACTCGAATAACTGTAGCGATCGGCCGAATTGCCGATGAGCCGGCCCACGTCGTCGAACACGCTAATGCTCCACCACGCGGTCGGCAGCGTGCCCGCGATCGCATAATCGCAAGCCGAATGCAGTCGCTCGCCCACGTCGTCGTTGCGCGCCGTCCACGTACGCGCGATGTCCGCATTGAGCGGCAGGCTGCCCCGTCGGGCAAAATGTGCACGCGTATAAGGATCGCCGCCGGGCCGCGCGGCCACGGCCCAGGACGTCCACGGGCCGCTGCGGTGCGTGGTCAGGCCCGTGCCGGCTTCCACCATGTACCAAGCCGAGATCCAGCCCGCCGCCACAGCGGCGGCGACCACGATCACCCGCCAGGCAAACCGGAGCCCGATCGACACCGCGCGCGTGCGCAAGCGGTAGAGCCGATGGCGCGTGCTGAGCGACAGCGCGTCGTTAGCGAGCATTGATGGCGCTCCCAACGGTCGGTGCCGACCTGAGAACCCGCAGCGCCCCGGTCGTGCCTTCGCGTGAGCCCGGTCCGTCCGCCCGACGTCCCGGTAAGACCGGCTTCGCCGGCCCGCGCCCGCTGCCACTACCGGGCTGTGCAGGGCCCGCGCCCGCCGGTTGAGCCTCGGGCGGCTCGATGCCCGACGCCTTGCGCAGCGCTTCGGAGAGTTCTGGTGAGCGCCGTGCGCGTCTGCGACGACAGCAGGCTCGAAGATTTGCGATTCTCACCTGCGCCCGATTGCGCGGCGGCCAGCGTCGGGTCCGAGCGGCGCAGCGCATCGAGGCGCTCCTGCTCGGCCACCTGTGTGGGGTGAGGTGTCAGCCCCGGTATCGTTGGAAAGCCCATCGAAGTGTGCGCAACCGACATGAAGGCCTGCCACGTCTGGGCAGGCAGGCTGCCGCCCGTGACATTGTTCATGGGTCGATAGTCGTCGTTGCCGAGCCAGACGCCGGTAACGAGCGCGCCGGTGAAACCGACGAACCAGGCATCGCGATAGGTGGAGCTCGTGCCGGTCTTGCCGACCGCATGCGTGAAGTCGAGTTCCGCGCGCCGCCCCGTGCCGTCGGTGACCACTTTCTGCATCATCTGGTTCATCTGCTCGGCCACCCGCCGGTCGACCACCTGCCGTGGCGGCGGCTCGTCGCGCTCGCGCGCGTAGACGAGGTCGCCGCGCGAGTTGAACGCCTCGATGATCGCATAAGGCCGTGCCGACTTGCCGCCGTTGGCAAAGTGCGCGTAGGCGCCGATGTGGTCGATCGGCGCAATGCCGGTGTCGCCGAGCGCCATCGAGCACGACTTCCGGACGCCCTCGACGCCGAGCCGGTTGATGAGTTCGATGACCTTTTCGCGCCCGACCGCAAACGAAAGCTCCGCCGCCGTGGTGTTGAGCGACTTGGCGAAAGCCATCCAGAATGGCAGCGATCCGCCGCCGCCATGCCCGCCGGAGTAGTTCTGCGGGCGCCAGTTGCCGCACGCACGCGAAGAATCGCGGACCGTGCTTGTTGGCTTGTAGCCGTTCTCGAGCGCGGCCGCATAGACGTAGAGCTTGAACGAGGAGCCGGGCTGGCGGCGCGCCTGGACGGCACGATTGAACTGGCTCTCGCCGTAGTCCAGGCCGCCGACGATGGCGCGCACGGCCCCGTCGGGAGCCATCGACACGAGCGCGCCGGATTTGACCCGCTGCGCCCGCCCGTACTGGTTGATTGTGGCGGTCAGCGCGGCCTCGGCCTGCGCCTGCATCTTGAGGTCGATCGTGGTGCGCGCGGTCAGCACGTACTGGCCCTTGCCCTCCATGATGCGCTGGATCTCCTCGTACGCCCAGTCGAGGAACCAGTCGGGGCTGTCGGTGCGCCGCTGCTCGACGATGCGCGCCGGATTGAGGCGCGCCTGCTGCACTTCTCCGGGCGAATAGAAGCCGGCTTCGACGAGGTTCGACAGCACCTCGTTGGCGCGCGCGCGCGAGGCGGCGAGATTGACGTGCGGGGCATACTTCGTCGGCGCCTTGAACAGACCGGCGAGCATCGCCGCCTCCGCCATGCTGATGTCGCGCACCGACTTGCCGAAATAGAACTGCGAGGCCGCCTCGACGCCGAACGCGCCGCCGCCCATGTAGGCGCGGTCGAGATAGAGCTTCAGGATCTCGCGCTTGGTCAGGCGCGATTCGAGCCAGAACGACAGGAACAGCTCCTTGAGCTTGCGCGTGAGCGAGCGCTCCGGCGAAAGAAACAGGTTCTTGGCGAGTTGCTGGGTGATCGACGAGCCGCCCTGGACGACGTCGTTGGCCCGCAGGTTTTCGACCAGCGCGCGCAGCGTGCCGAGGACATCGACGCCGAAGTGCTCGAAGAAGCGACGGTCCTCGGTGGCCAGCGCGGCCTTGATCAGATAGTCGGGGATCTCCTCGAGCGGCACGGCATCGTTGAGGTTGATGCCGCGCTTGCCGATCTCGTTGCCGTTGCGGTCGAGGAAGGTGACGGAGTACTTGCCGTCGAACGCCACTTGCCGTCGTGATTTCCTGGAAGGCCGGCAGCGCCAGCACGTACATCAGGACGAGCCCACCGGCGCCGAGCGTCAGGCACTCGGAAGCGGCCTCGTTGGCGAGCCGCTTCCATCCCGCCAGGCGGAACCGGGCAAAGAAGCTCGATCCGGCGCTCCAGGCGTCCTGGAGACGCGCCCAGGTGCCCGCGAGCGTCGAATCGATCCACGAATCGAGCTTCAGCCAGTCGATGAGCTTGCCACGCCCTCGGTTTTTGAAGGGTCCCTCGTTCAAGGCTCTCTGCGTGCCTCCCCTGGCATCATGGTTCTTGGGAGTGCAAATCCAGTGATTCGGGCCTTCGTCGGGCCAGGATGGCCGGGCCCGTATCCCTTGGCTGCCGGTGTCGCTCCGCACGACGAGCTTGGCAACCCAATTATGGTTATTTACCACTGATGCGGCCGACGACGCGAGAGGACACTTTGAACCGAACCCAAGCTCCCTTCTGGACCCGAAAATCGCTCGAGGAGATGACCTCTTCGGAGTGGGAATCGCTGTGCGACGGCTGCGGGCGGTGTTGCCTGATCAAACTGGAGGACGAGGAGACCCAGGAAGTGTTCCTCACGCGGCTCGCCTGCCGGATGCTCGACATCTCGTCCTGCCGCTGCTCCGACTACGCCAGCCGGCACGTTAAGATGCCCGACTGCGTGGCGATCGACCCCGTCAAGGTCCGCGAGATCGAATGGCTGCCGTCCTCGTGCGGTTACCGGCGGGTGGCGGAAGGGCGCGGGCTCGCCTGGTGGCACCCGCTGGTCTCCGGCGACCCCGACACCGTCCACCAGGCCGGCATCTCAGTGCGTGGCTTTGCACGCAGCGAGGCCCGGCTCAAGCCGACCTCCTTCGAGCGCTACATCATCAAGGACTTCGAGGAGGTGTAGGGCAGGGCAGCGACCGCGGCCCTGGCCGGGCGGTGCCAGCACCGGTCAAGCCAGCACCGGTCTCAGGACGCGGCTCAGTCCGGCAAGTCGAACATCAAGCCTTCGCCCCCGCAGCGCTCCTTGCGGTATTTGCGCATCAGCGCGAACAGCGCCATCACGTCGCCCTCGAACACGCCGCCGAACTCGCGGTAGAGCATGTGCGTGTTGACGATGATCCGCTCGGCGTCTAGCCAGTGCGACCAGCCGTCGAGTGAGATGTCGTAGGCGGCCTCTGTCGCGCTCATGCCGGCATCGAAGCGTTTTTTCGCCTCGGTGCGGATATAGACGAAATAATCGCGCATGGCGCGCACGCCCTCGATGTCGGTGATGGCGCCGTGACCGGGCACGACCGTCTCCACGTCCCACGACAGGATCAGGTCGCAGGCATCGATCCAGTTCTGCGCCGGGCCCGCCCACAGCACGGGGTGGCCGCCCACGAACACGATGTCGCCCGTGAACACGGTGCGCTCGCCCGGCAGGTAGGCGACGACGTCCCCCTTGGTGTGGGCCGGCCCGACCTCGTGCACCTCGACGCGCTTGCCGCCGACCTGCAGATCGAGGCGCTTTTCGAAGGTGCGCGTCGGCGGCGTGTGGCGGATGCCCGCAAACACGAACTTGGAACCCATCATTTCGTAGAAGAACGCGCCGCCGGTACCCCGATTGCGCCAGTCCGCGGTGGATGCTGCAAGCGCCGTCACCGGCCGCACCTCCATCTCCTCCGCCGCTGCCTTCGACGCGATGATCTCGGAGTCGGCGACCAGCTCGTTGCCGAAGGTGTGATCGCCGTTGTGGTGCGTGTTGAGCACGGTGCGAATCTTATGAGCGGCCGGCACGGCCGCGCGCATCGCGCGCAGCATCTCAGCGGTGAGATTGAGATCGAACAGCGTGTCGATCAACAGCGTCTCGCCGCCGTCGACGATGAGCCCCGCGTTTGACCAGCCCCACGAGCCGTCCGCCTGCACATAGCCGTAAAGACCGTTGCCCAGATCGTGCAAGCCGGTGCTGTGCCGCCAGTCAGCCATGGTGCCTCGCTCCCCATCGTTACCCCGCAGCGTATGCACGCCGGGCGCAGCCGGCAAGCGCACCGTTGCGACATGTGTGAGGACCCCGCACCGACTTATCCCCGCGTTACGCTGCCGGCGTATGATCCTGGCATGATGCGATGACTGCGCCGGGGGCGCCACGCGGTGCGCGGGTTTGCGGTAGGCTCGCGGATGACCCAGAACCAGGAGACGGCATGGCAGACGACAGCGCGGGGGGCGCTGAGACCGGCGGTGGAGTTTTGGACATCGGCACGCCACAGGTGGCCTTGTGGCGCATCATTCGGCAACTGTGGATCGACCCAAACGTGTCGGTCCGCGAAATCACGCGGCGCACGGGTGTGTCGCGCCACCGCATCGCACAGCGCGTGAAGCAGGAAGGCTGGCCGGCTCGCCCGGCTGGTTCTCCGACCTTCGCTCCAGGCGCAAGCCTCAGGGCTGCGCGAGACAAGCGCCATGCGCCGATCGCTGATCTGGACGTCGCGGCTGCGCTGGCCGAGGCGGCGGGCGAGCGTCCCGCGATCGCCCCGCCCGCCGAGATGACACGCCTGCCCGACGATCTGGAAGCGCTGCTGTCTCGGCTGGACGACACGCCTGACAGTGATGCCGTGAGCCGCCTCGAGCATCAGGTCGCCGTGCGTATCCTGCGCGCTTGCTGCCTGAAGCTCGTGCAACTGGAAATGCGCATGACCAGCGGAGCGGTGATGAAGGCGCCCGATAGCGAGCGCCATACCAAAGAGATGACAGCGATGACGACGAACATGGAGAAGGGATTTGACCTCCTGTCCGGACGGCGCGGAAAGCGCGGCGACACCAACAGCGCCCGCCCCGATGCCGCCGACGTTGAGCGACTGCGTCGCGAGATTGCGGAGCGCCTTGAGCGCATCCAGGCACAGCGGCACGCTCGCGGAGGATCTGGCGACCCTGCAGGCTGAAGCACCCGAGCTGATCGCCTTCCTCGATCGCGAATGGCTGATCTGGGCCCGCGACGACCAGCTGCCGCCACAGATGCCGGCCAAAACGCCAGCGTGGCGCACCTGGGTGATCCTGGGTGGCCGTGGCGCCGGCAAGACGCGCGCTGGCGCGGAATGGATCCGGGCGCAGGCGCTGGGCGTGCCGCCGCTCGCAGCCACGCGCGCGCAGCGCATCGCGCTCATCGGCGAGACGTTTGCCGACGTCCGCCGGGTGATGATCGAGGGCGTGTCGGGCTTGTTGGCGGTGCATGGCGACGACGAGCGGCCACACTTCGAAGCGTCCAAGCACCAACTCGTGTGGGCCAATGGCACGATCGCACAGTGCTTCTCGGCCATGGAGCCCGACGGACTGCGCGGTCCGCAGTTCGACTGCGCCTGGTGCGACGAGCTGGCCAAATGGCCCGAACCGGAACGGACGTGGGATATGCTGCAGTTCGCCTTGCGGCTCGGTGAGGCGCCGCGCCAGGTCGTGACCACGACGCCGCGGCCGATCCCGCTTCTTACGCGGCTGATCGAGGATGCTGCGACCGTGACGACGCGCGCACGCACGTCCGACAATTCAACGAACCTCGCGCCGGGCTTCGTCGCGCAGATGCGACGCCGCTACGGCGGTACCGCACTCGGCCGCCAGGAGCTCGATGGCGAGATCATCGACGAGCGCGCCGGCAGCCTGTGGCGGCGAGACTGGATCGACACCGCTCGTGTCGCTGACGCACCGCAGTTGCAACGCATCGTCGTGGCGGTCGATCCACCGGTGACCGCGACGGCGACCTCGAACTCATGCGGTATTGTGGTCGGCGGCCTTGGTGCCGACGGCCGCGGCTACGTGCTCGCCGACCGCAGCGTGCAGGGGCGCGAGCCGCTGCAATGGGCGCGCGCCGTCGTTGCCGCCTACCGCGACTTCGAGGCCGACCGTGTTGTCGCCGAGACCAACCAGGGCGGCGATCTCGTGGTCGGGGTACTGAAGCAGATCGACGACGCCCTTCCTGTGCGCCAAGTGAAAGCGACGCGCGGCAAATGGATCCGCGCCGAGCCGGTCGCAGCGCTCTACGCGGAGGGACGTATCTCGCACGTGGGCGCCTTCGACGTCCTCGAAGACCAGCTGGCGGTGTTCGGTGCCGACGGTCTGGCCCGCGGACGCTCGCCCGACCGGCTCGACGCTCTGGTCTGGGCGATTACCGACTTGATGCTCGATGCCAGGCCCATGCCGCTCGTCAGGCGTCTGTGAGATTTCGCTATCGCAACGGGGCTCCGTCACGGACCTCGCCGGGAGGACACCTCCGGACCTTCCGCCCGTTTTCGACTCGAAGAAGAGCGGGGGTGCGGGGGTGTCTCCCGCGCGGGGCGTGGGGCGGCAGCCCCGCTCGCGCAGCGACTGACGGCCGAAAGCACGCCCCAAGTTTGTACGTCGCTCGACGTCATCACCACGGACAGGGAATACGAAATGCCGCTGATGAGAAGCGTGCTCGACCGGCTGCTCGGTGGCCGGCGGGCAGAGCCTGTCGAGGGCAAGGCGAGTGCGGCGGGCGCGCTGGTCGCGTTGCAGTCGATGGGCGAGCCCGTGTGGAGCCCGCGCAACTACGCGAGCTTCGCCGTCGAGGGCTTTCAGCAGAACGCGATCGTGCACCGCTCGGTCCGCATGATCGCGGAAGCCGCCGCCTCGATCCCGCTCTTGCTCTACGAGGGCGACAACGAGGTGGAGATGCATCCGCTTCTCGATGTGATGCGGCGTCCGAGCATCGGCATGACGTCGATCGATCTGCTGGAGCAGTTCTACGGCTTCCTGCTGGTGTCGGGAAACGCCTACATGGAGGCGGTGGCGCTTGGTGGCGAGGTGCGCGAGCTGCACGCCCTGCGCCCCGACCGCATGCGCATCGTGCCGGGACCGGACGGCTGGCCGCAGGCGTGGGAGTACGAGGTGGCCGGCCGCGTCGCGCGCTTTGCCGACGACGTCGTGGAGGGCGTGCGTCCGATCCTGCATCTGCGGCTGTTCCACCCAACGAACGACCACTACGGCCTGTCCCCGATCGAGGCCGCCGCGACGGCGATCGACATCCACAACGAGGCCTCGCGCTGGAACAAGGCGCTGCTCGACAACTCGGCACGGCCATCCGGCGCGCTCGTCTATGCCGCGGCGAACGGGCAGATGACGGGCGAGCAGTTCGAGCGGCTGAAACGCGAATTGGAGGCAAGCTACCAGGGCTCCGCCAACGTCGGGCGTCCGCTACTGCTCGAAGGCGGGCTCGATTGGAAGCCCTTGTCGCTGTCGCCGAAGGACATGGACTTCATTGAGGCTAAGAATGCCGCCGCGCGAGAGATTGCGCTTGCGATCGGCGTACCGCCGATGCTGCTCGGTATCCCAGGCGACAACACCTATTCCAACTACCAGGAGGCGAGCCGCGCGCTGTGGCGCCAGACCGTGCTGCCGCTGGTCGCACGCACGGTGCGCGCGCTGTCGGCGTGGCTGTCGCCGGCCTATGGCGGCGGGCTCCAATTGCGCGCCGATCTCGACCAGGTCGAGGCGCTGGCGCCCGAGCGCGAGGCGCTGTGGGCGCGGCTCGAGGCCGCGAGCTTTCTCACCGAGGCCGAGAAGCGCGCGGCGGCGGGGTATGGGGATGCCGTCGATGGGCCTGCCTCGACGCGTCTTACCAAATTCAACCCCCACCACGACGCGCTCGGCCGCTTCACGACGGCCGACGGTGCGGGCGGGGGTGGGGGTGATACGATCCTCGTGGGTGGCCAAGGTGACGATCGCCTTGGTCGCCGCATCGACATCCTAGAGGAAGACGCACTCGGCGGGCATACGAAAGAACGACATGTCGGCAAGAGCGAGGCCTATCTGAAGGCGCGTGTTCTCGGCAGTCGGAAAAACTACAAACTGCTGTCGTTTGGAGAAAAGCGCGCAGGCTCGTTTACGTCGGTGGAGGCGGCGAGCAAGCTCGTTAGCACAACAATTGCTAACGCCGAGAACGCTACAAAACTCAAGCGGTTCATCAATCGCGACATTATGTTCAGCTTGTCGGTACTATATCTCGATGCTGATTTCCCAAAGCCCACCGGTTATGAGGCATATGCCAAGAACCATCGCCAGCAGCCGGAGATACGTGACACCTATGGCGTGAAGGTGCGGATCATGCGGACTGATCGTGACCCCAAAGGCTGGTACGTTGATAGTGCCTGGCCGACAAATAGGGACTGAATATGATCTTAAAGGCCTCACCTGAGTTCATGCGCATGTGCATGAACATCACTCAAGGAACACCGTCGACGTCTCTCGACGAGCTTGCCGACGAGGCGTTGTCCGGCTTCGAAAGGCCAGAGGCGCTTGCGCTTCTAGCTCATGTAGAACGGATACTCGCCGACAACCACCCGCCGTCAGCAATCAGGGACTTCTGGAATAGCTGTCCAAGTGACCTATCTGTAGGACGGGGAGAAGACGTGATCGAATTGCTGAAAGTCGTGCAAAAGCGGTTAAGCGGCGCCCTAAGGTAATCGATGACTCGCGCCCGCCTATGGCGGCGGGCTGGAGTTCCGCGCCGACCTCGACCAGGTCGAGGCGCTGGCGCCCGAGCGCGAGGCTTTGTGGGCGCGGCTCGAAGCGGCGAGCTTCCTGACCGATGCCGAGAAACGTGCCGCGGCGGGGTATGGGGACGCCTTCGATGCGACAGCCGCAAGCCGCTTCGCCAAGCTCAATCCCTAGCACGACGAGGCAGGACGTCTCTCGACGGCGGATGGGGTCGGTGGGACGCCGGCATTCATCAACCGATCCGTCTCGGTTTGAACGATTGACGTCGGTTTCAGGCTGACGAGAGCCGCTCGATTCAGAGAAGCAGAAACGAGAGTTGAGAATGGACGACACCTTGTCGCGCCAGCGGACGGCGCATGCCTCGGCGCCGCTGGCCCTCACTTCCGTCGATCCCGATGGCAGCTTTGCGGGCTATGCGTGCCTGTTCGGCGCGGTCGATCTGGGCCGCGACGTGATCGAGCGGGGCGCGTTCGCCAAGTCGCTGGCCAAGCGCGGCGCGGCCGGCATCCGCATGCTGTTCCAGCACGATCCCGCCCAGCCGATCGGCGCGTGGGATGTGCTGCGGGAGGATCAGCGCGGGCTCTACGCCAAGGGACGGCTTGCCGTGGAGAGCGGAAAGGGGCGCGACATTCTCGAGTTGCTGCGGGCACGCGCGATTGACGGTCTGTCGATCGGCTTCCGGCCGGTGCGCGCGCGTCGCGACGCGGCGCGTGGCGTCCGGCGCATCGTGGAGATCGATCTGTGGGAGATCTCGGTCGTGACGTTTCCGATGCAGCCCGACGCGCGGGTGGTGTCGGTGAAGGCGCGGCCATTCGCGGGCCACGTGCCGACGCAACGGGAATTCGAGCGCTGGCTCACGCGGGATGCTGGGCTGACGCGCGGGGAGGCGCGCGCGGTGCTGCGCGACGGCCTCGACGGGCTCCGGTCCCTGCGGGACGCGGGCGGAGCCAAGAGCGCGGATGAGGAGCGCTTGTCGCAGCGCATTCGCGAGGCGACTGCGCTGCTGCGCGCTTGAGTGACACATCAGGACCAGACAATGAGGATCATCCATCCATGAGTGACAAGACCTACGAAACCAAGACCGTGGGCGAGGTCGGTGCCGACTTCGCCGAGTTCATGAGAGCCTTCGAGACGTTCAAGGCGACCAACGACGATCGCCTCGCCGAGATCGAGCGCAAGGCCACGGCCGATGTCGTGACCGAGGAGAAGCTCGCCCGCCTCAACAGCCGGCTCGACGACCTGCAGCTGAAGCAGCAGCGTCCCGCGCTCGGCGCGCCCTCGACGGCGACTGAGCGCTCTGGCGCCACGTTGCAGCACAAGGCCGCGTTCGAGACCTACGTGCGCGGCGGCGAGACGGGCGCGTTGCGCAATCTCGAGCAGAAGGCGCTGTCGGTCGGCTCCAATCCCGACGGCGGTTACCTGGTGCCGGCCGAGACCGAAGCCTCCGTCATGATGGCGCTGAAGAGCGTGTCGCCGATCCGCGCCATCGCCACGATCCGCCAGGTGTCCTCGTCGGTTTACAAGAAGCCGTTCTCGATCTCGGGCCCGGGCACGGGCTGGGTTGGCGAGGCAGCCGCGCGTCCTGAGACGACGTCGCCGACGCTGGCCGAGCTCGCCTTCCCGACGATGGAACTCTACGCGATGCCCGCGGCGACGTCGGCGCTGCTCGAGGATTCCGCCGTCGACATCGATGCCTGGATTGCGGAGGAGGTGCGCGATGCCTTCGCCCGCCAGGAGGGCCAGGCCTTCGTCGCCGGCGACGGCGTCAACAAGCCGAAGGGCTTCACCGACTATCCCAAGGTCGCCAACGCGTCGTGGGCATGGGGCAGCATTGGCTTTCTGGCAACCGGTGCGGCCGGCGCCTTCCCGACGGCCAATCCGACGGACAAGCTGATCGATCTCGTCTACGCCTTGAAGGCGGAATACCGCGCCAATGCGCACTTCGTCATGAACCGCGCGACGCAGGCCCAGATCCGCAAGTTCAAGGACGCCGACGGTACCTACATCTGGCAGCCCTCCCACGTTCCCGGCGAGTTGCCGACGCTGCTCGGTCATCCTGTAGTAGAGGCCGAGGACATGCCCGACATCGCAGCCGACAGCCACGCCATCGCCTTCGGCGACTTCCGGCGGGGCTATCTCGTCGTCGATCGCGTCGGCATCCGTGTGCTCCGCGATCCCTACAGCTCCAAGCCATACGTGCTGTTCTACACGACCAAGCGCGTGGGCGGCGGCGTGCAGGACTTCGATGCGATCAAGCTGCTGAAGTTCGCCGTCTGAGGCGCACTGCACTGAACTGAGCGAGCCGGCGCGCCCTTGCAGGTGCCGCCGGCTCCTTTCGTTTCGCCGTGCACAGGTGAGGCACCTGCGAGCGCCGTCGCTCTCCACCGACGGCGCGGCGGGGCAGCACTGGCATGGCGATGGCGGGGCCGCGATCCCGGCTGCTCCCCCCGGGGACGCGGCCCCGCCGCTGAGGTTTCCACATCCAGGAAGGAGCCGTCATGTCGCTCGTGCTGTTGAGTGGGCCTGCCGTCGAGCCGGTGTCGCTCGCCGAGGCCAAGGCGCATTTGCGTGTCGACCACGCGAGCGAGGATGCGCTGATCCAGAGCCTCGTCTTGGCGTCTCGCTTGCACGTCGAGGCCGGTCTTGGCCTGGCGCTTGTCACGCAGTTCTGGCGGCTCGTGCGCGACGACTGGCCCGCCGACGGCTTCGTCATTCTGCCGCTCAGGCCGGTGCAGGCGATCGAGGCTGTGAACGTCGAGACAGCCCCCGGCGCGGTGACGACACTGGCCGCCACCGACTATGCGCTGGAGGCGGCGGGCGCCTCGGCCGGTGACGGGCAACGGCTCGTCGCGACCGGTGCGGGATGGCCCGGCCCGTCAACACGCATCGACGGTATCGGCATCGATCTCAGGGCGGGCTTCGGCGACACTGCGGCCGATGTCCCCGAGCCCATTCGCCAGGCGATCCTGATGCTCGTGGCCCACTGGTACGAGCATCGCGATCCCATCGAGATCGGTACGGCCGCAGCGCGCATTCCGACCGCTGTCGGCGATCTCCTGAAGCCGTACCGGCAGGTGCGCCTATGACCCCGCCGACGATCGGCGATCTGCGCCATCGCCTCCGGCTCGAGGCGGTCGTGCGCTCGGGCGACTCCGGCGGCGGCGCCATCGAGTCCTGGAGCCTCGTGGCCGACGTGTGGGCCGAGGTCCGCGCGGTACGCGGCTACGAGAGCTTCGTCGCCCACGGCATGCGCGGCCAGGTCACCCACGAGATCTGGATCCGGTTCCGCGACGACGTCGGCCCGCACCTGCGCTTCGTCGAGATGGGGCGCATCTACGACATTCGCGCCGCCGTCGATCCCGAAGGCCGGGGGATCTGGCTGCGCTGCTTGTGCGAAAGCCGCACGCCATGAGGATCACCGTGCGAACCGATGGCCCGGGCCGGGCGTTGGCGCGCGGACGCCTGTCCCGCCGCCTCGAAAGGCATGCAGAGCGCGCCCGCGATGCGCGCCGGCGTACTGAGCAGGACGGCGCATCGTCCGCGTCGGCCCAGATGCCGGCAACGACGGCACCCGATCACGACGAGGTTGGCACATGAGTGCGGCTTGGGCTCTGCAGAAGGCGATCTACGCCGCACTCGCGGGCGATGTCGCGCTGACCGCCCTGATCGGCGCGTCTCGCATCCACGACGACGTCCCCCGTGGCGCCGCGCGGCCCTACGTCACGTTCGGCCGCTGGGTATCGCGCGACCTGGCCACCACGTCGGGCGACGGTGAGGAGCACCTCATCCAGTTGCACGTCTGGTCGGAGGCGAAGGGCCACCGGCAGACGCACGAGATCCTGGGCACGCTCCGCGACGCCGTGCACGAGGCGCCACTGACACTCGACGGCGGCGTGCTCGTCAACTTGCGCGTCGAGAGCGTCGAGGCCCGGCGCGAGACAGACGGCGACACCTATCAGGGCATCGTGCGCCTGCGCGCGGTCACCGAGGCGGCTTGAACGAGGCTGCCTGCGGCTGATCGGCGCCCCACGACAAGACATCGAGACTTACCGATCCGGAATTGAAGGAACCCAAGACATGCCAGCACAAAAGGGCAAGGATCTCCTCCTGAAAGTCGACAGCGACGGGCAGGGGACCTTCGCTACAGTCGCCGGTCTACGAACGCGCACGATCGCGTTCAACGCCGAAGCCGTCGATGTCACGCACACCGAGTCGGCAGGCCGCTGGCGCGAGCTGCTCGAAGGCGCCGGCGTCAAGACGGCACGCATCACCGGCTCGGGCATCTTCAAGGACGAGGCCTCCGACGCCACCGTCCGTGCCTACGTCTTCAACGGCACCATCCGAACCTGGCAGGTGATCGTGCCCGATTTCGGCACGGTCGAGGGCCCCTTCCAGATCGCGTCGCTTGAGCTGACCGGCCGTCACGACGGCGAGGTCACCTTCGACATCGCGCTCGAAAGCGCGGGCGAGTTGACGTTCCTGGCGATCTGACGGCACACGAAAGGGGACGCACGATGGTCAATCGACATCGCGGTGAGATCGAGGCGCGGCTCAACGGAACAAGCTATCGGCTTTGTCTCACGCTCGGCGCGCTGGCCGAGCTCGAAAGCGCATTCGGCGACGCCGACATGCTGGCGTTGGCGAGCCGCTTCGAGACCGGGCGCATTTCCGCGCGCGATGCCATCCGCATCGTCGGCGCGGGTTTGCGCGGCGGCGGCAACGACATCGCAGACACCGCCGTTGGCCACATGCAGGCCGATGGCGGCGCAGCCGGCTTCGTGGCGATCGTCGCGGCCTTGCTGAATGCGACGTTCGGCGGCCCCGCTGAGCCTGGGAACGGCGGGCGGGCCGCATCGGCCGACGCCAGCGCGAAGGAGGCCGCCGCAGGTGAGCGCGGGCCCGCCCCTTTCCCTGGCACGAGGCGATGACCGCCGGCCTCGGACTTCTGCGGATGCCGCCTCAGGTGTTCTGGAACATGACAGTACCGGAGTTGACCGCCGCGCTCGGTGGCCTAGAGGGGCTCGGCGCGCCGGCGCCGGCGCCAGCGCGCGGCGAGCTCGATGCCTTGATGCAACGCTTTCCCGATCAGCCCGCCGCGCCGCGTCCGGTCCGCGGCCCCTTGCGCTGATCGGGTCCAACACGGAGTTCGCGCCATGACCGACGCCGACGAGACGTGGACGATTGCGGTCGCCGCCGACACGACCGAGTTCGAGGCCGAGTTGAAGCGCACCGCGCAACTCGGCCGCCAGTTTTCCACCGCCCTGACGACGGCCTTCGAAGGCATCGCCCTCAAGGGTCGTTCGCTGACGGACGTCATGAAGGGGCTAGCCCTGAGCCTGTCGCGCATGGTGCTGCAGACGGCCTTCAAGCCGCTGGATCAGGGCCTGGCGCAGGCATTCGGCGGCCTCTTATCGGGCTTCGCCGGCAGCGGGTTCGGGTTTGCCAAGGGCGCGGCGCTGAGCGCCGGCACGCCGGTGCCGTTCGCGCACGGCGGCGTGATCGCAAGTCCGGTGACGTTTCCGCTCTCGGGCGGGCGCACCGGGCTGGCCGGTGAGCGCGGCGCGGAGGCGATCATGCCGCTTGCGCGTGGGGCCGACGGACGCCTCGGCGTTGCCGCCCTCGGCGGTCAGGCGTCGAGCATCACCGTCAATATCGCCACGCCCGACGTCGACGGCTTCAAGCGCTCCGAAGCCCAGGTCGCTGCGATGCTCGCCCGCGCCGTCTCGCTCGGCCAGCGCAATCTCTGACAGCGGCGAGGAGCCGAACATGAGTTTTCACGAGGTGAGGTTTCCCACCGCGATCTCGCGCAACGCGACGGGCGGTCCGCAGCGGCGCACCGACGTCGTGACGCTGGCGTCCGGCCACGAGCAGCGCAACAGTCGCTGGGCGGACTCGCGCCGCACCTACAACGCCGGCTATGGTATCCGCTCCCTCGACGATCTGGAGTTGGTGATTGCGTTCTTCGAGGAGCGGCGTGGACGCCTGCACGGCTTCCGCTGGCGCGATCACGTCGACGCCAAATCGTGCGCGCCGGGCGCCACGCCGAGCTCGACCGATCAGGAGATCGGTGTCGGCGACGGGTTGGGCGCGACGTTCCAGCTCGTCAAGACCTATGGCTCAGCGCACGCGCCCTGGACGCGCAACATCGTCAAGCCGGTCGCCGGAACGGTGCAGGTCGCCGTCGATGGCGCACCGGTCCCGGAAGGCACCGCCTGGAGTGTGTCGACGGCAACCGGCCTCGTCACGTTCGCAGCAGGAAGCGTACCTGCACCCGGCGCGATCGTCTCCGCCGGCTACGAGTTCGACGTCCCCGTGCGCTTCGACACCGACCGGCTGGAGATCAACGTCATGAGCTTCCGCCACGGCACAATCCCGAGTATCCCCGTCATTGAGATTCGCGCATGAAGACGATCGACCCTCAGCTCGTCGCCCATCTGGAGGCGGGCACGACCACGCTCGCCTGGTGCTGGCGCCTGACGCGCAACGATGGCACGCGCTTGGGGTTCACCGATCATGATCGCGACATCGTCTTCGACGGCACCGTGTTCGAGGCCGCCGCCGGACTGACGACCAGCGAAATCCGCGACGGCCTCGGCCTCTCCGTCGACAATCTGGAGGTCGAGAGCGCACTGACATCGGACAGGCTCAACGAGCGCGATCTCGCCGCCGGTCAGTACGACGACGCCAAGGTCGAGATCTTCCGCGTCAACTGGCAGGAGCCCGGCCAGCGCGTCCTGATGCGGGCGGGCAGCCTCGGTGAGGTGCGCCGCGCCGGCGTCGGCTTCGCCGCAGAGGTGCGTGGACTGGCGCATTACCTCCAGCAGCCGCAGGGTCGGCTCTATCAGTACACCTGCGACGCCGACCTCGGCGACGCGCGCTGCGGCATCGGCCTCGACGGCGCAGCCTTTTCCGCCATCGCGACGATCACGCAGGCCAGCTCACGGCGCACGTTCGTCGTCGACGGCCTCACCGCCTACGCCGACGCCTGGTTCGCGCGCGGGATGGCGACGTTCCTGACCGGCCCGGCAACCGGCGTCTCCGGCGAGGTGCGCGAGCATCGCGTCCTGGCCAACGGCGTCGAGATCGCGTTGTGGCAGCCCCTGGGCCACGTGCCGGCGCCCGGCGAGACGTTCCAGATACGCGCCGGCTGCGACAAGCATCTGACGACCTGCCGCGCGAAGTTCGCCAACGCCGTCAACTTCCGTGGCTTTCCCCACATGCCCGGCAACGATTTCCTCTCGCGCATCGCGCGGGGCGGCTAGCGGGAGCACGATCATGACCAGCGCGATTGCGGCCGGCCCCGGCAGGGTGCCCACCGGCGAGGATGTCGTGCGCCTCGCGCGCGGCTGGATTGGTACCCCCTATCGCCACCAGGCGAGCCTGAAGGGCGTCGGCACCGACTGCCTCGGCCTGGTGCGCGGAGTGTGGTGCGAGCTCTACGGCAGCGACGCCGAGACGCCGCCGCCCTACACGCGCGACTGGGCCGAAGCCGACGTGCGCGAGACCATGCTCGAGGCCGCCGCCCGCCATCTTGTCGAGTGCCCTGTGTCCCAGGCGCGGCCGGGCGACGTGCTCGTCTTTCGCCTGCGCCCCGGCGTCGCCGCCAAGCATGCCGCGATCCTCACCACGCCCGCCACCATGATCCATGCCAGCGAAGGCGCGCCGGCCGCCGAGGTGCCGCTGTCGTCCTGGTGGCGCCGGCGGATCGCCAGAGTTTATGCCTTTCCCGGGATTGAACGCTGATGGCCACTCTCGCACTCGCCGCTGCCGGCGCCGCCGTCGGCAGCGCGCTGTTGCCAACCGGCGTCACCGTGCTCGGCGCCACATTGACCGGTGCTGCGATCGGCACCCAGGTCGGTGCACTGGCCGGTTCGCTGATCGACCAGTCGCTGTTTGCTTCTTCGGGCCGCACGCGCACCTACGAAGGTCCGCGCCTTGCCGAGCTGCAGGTGACGACGTCAACGGAAGGCGCGCCGATACCGCGCGTCTATGGCCGCGCGCGTGTCGGCGGCGAGGTGATCTGGGCGACCGACTTCGAGGAGGAGGTGGTCCATTCTTCCAGCGGCGGCGGCGGCGGCGGAAAAGGGCTGGCCGGCGGCAGCGCGCCGCGCGTGGAGACGACGGAGTATCGCTACTACGCCAACTTCGCCGTCGCACTTGGTGAAGGCGAGATCACTAGTCTCGGCCGGGTCTGGGCGGACGGCCAGGAGCTCGACCTGTCGCAGATCACGCACCGCTTCTACACCGGCAGCCAGACGCAAGACCCCGACAGCCTCATCGTCGCGCGCGAGGGTGCCGATGCGGCGCCCGCCTATCGCGCTGTTGCCTACGTCGTCTTCGAGCGCCTGGCGCTGGCGCCGTTCGGCAACCGCATACCCCAGCTGGCATTCGAGATCGTCCGGCCCGTCGACAGCTTCAAGGATCTGGTGCGCGGCGTGGTCATTATCCCCGGCTCCGGTGAGTTCGTCTACGCGACCCAGCCCGTCACGCGCAACGCGGGCGCAGGCGTCTCCGTGCCCGAGAACGTGCACACGCGCCAAGGCGGCACCGACTGGACCGTCGCCATCGATCAGCTGGAGTCATCACTTCCCAACGCCGCTCAGATGTCGCTCGTGGTCTCTTGGTTCGGCACCGACCTGCGTGCGGGCACATGCCAGATCCGCCCCGGCGTCGAGATCGCCGATAAAGCAACGAGCCCGCTGTCCTGGAGCGTCGCCGGCCAGTCGCGCCAGACCGCCCACATCGTCAGCACCCGCCAGGGTCGTCCCGCCTACGGCGGCACGCCGTCCGACACGACGGTCGTCGCCGCCATCAAGGATCTGAAGGCGCGCGGCAAGTCCGTCACGCTGACTCCCATGATGCTGATGGACATCGCCGAGACCAATCAGCTGCCCAATCCCTACACGGGCGCTGCGGCACAACCCGCCTATCCCTGGCGCGGGCGCATCACCCTCGACCCCGCTCCGGGAGTCGCAGGCTCGCCTGACAAGACCGCGGCCGCGCTCGCCCAGGTCCAGGCGTTCGTCGGCACTGCAACGCCGGCGCACTTCTCTGTCTCCGGCGAGAGCGTCGGCTACGCCGGCCCGCAGGAGTGGACCTACCGCCGCTACATCCTGCATTACGCGCATCTGGCCAAGGCGGCCGGCGGCGTCGATGCCTTCATCATCGGCACCGAGATGCGCGCGCTGACGACACTACGCGACGGCCCCGCGAGCTATCCCTTCGTCGCCGCCCTCGTGACGCTCGCCGCCGATGTGAAGGCGGTCCTCGGCCCGACGACCAAGGTCACGTATGCAGCGGACTGGTCTGAATACTTCGGCCATCAACCCGCCGACGGGACGGGTGACGTCTTCTTCCATCTCGATCCCCTTTGGTCGTCTCCCGACATCGACGCGATCGGTATCGACCTCTATTGGCCGCTGTCGGACTGGCGCGACGGTCGCGACCATCTCGACTATGCCGCAGGCGCACGCGCGATCCACGATCTGGCCTACCTCAAAGGCAACATCCGCGGCGGCGAGGGCTTCGACTGGTATTATGCGAGCGCCGCCGACCGCGATGCGCAGATCCGCACGCCGATCACCGACGGCCAGCACGGCAAACCCTGGGTGTTCCGCTTCAAGGACCTGGACGCCTGGTGGTCGAACACGCACATCGACCGTCCCGGTGGCGTGGAGCAGGCAACGCCGACGTCATGGCTGCCGCAGTCCAAGCCCATCTGGTTCATGGAAACCGGCTGCCCCGCCATCGACAAGGGCGCCAACCAGCCCAACGTCTTCGTCGATCCCAAGAGCGCGGAATCGAGCCTGCCGTATTTCTCCAGCGGCGCGCGCGACGATCTTATCCAACGCCGCTACCTCCAAGCGATCTACGAGGCGTTCGATCCCGATCACGCCGGCTACGTGCCCGACCTCAATCCGACGTCAGTGGTCTACGGCGGCCGCATGGTCGACATCGCTTATGTCCACACCTACGCCTGGGATGCCCGGCCCTATCCCGCCTATCCCGCCGATGGCGAGACGTGGGGCGACGTGGCCAACTGGAGACTGGGGCACTGGCTGAACGGGCGCCTTGCCAACGCCGCCCTCGACCGCCTCGTCGCCCAGATCCTGAACGATCACGGCTTCACCGCGTTCGACGTCTCCGAGCTGGCTGGCACCGTTCCCGGCTTCGTCGTCGACCGCATCATGAGCGCGCGCGAGGCCCTGCAGCCGCTCGAGCTCGCCTTCTTCTTCGACGGGTTGGAGAGCGACGGTCGCATCGCCTTTCGCCATCGTGGCCTGGCACCGGTGGCAAGGACGCTGAGGGAGGACGACCTCGTCGAGATCAAGCCCGACAGTGCGGTCCTGACACTCACGCGCGGGCAGGAGACGGACCTGCCGGCCGCCACCAAGATCACCTATCTCGCGGGCCTGGAGGATTATCGCCAGGCTGTGGCCGAGGCCCGCCGTCTCGTGGGCGCGAGCGGGCGCATCGCCCAGGCCGCGCTGCCCATGGTGCTCGACGACTACCAGGCCGAGGCGATCGCGGAATGCTTCTTGTTTGAAGCCTGGGCCGCCCGCGAGCGCGCCACGTTCGCGCTCGCGCCATCGGATATCGCGCTCGAGCCCGGCGATGTCGTCGCGCTGTCCGTCGGCGATGACGAGCTGCTCTTTCGCATCACCGAGATCGGCGACAGCGGCACGCGCACCATCGAGGCGCGAAGCATCGATCCCGACGTCTACGGCTTCGGCCGTTCCAGCGATCGGCCGACGGCGGGCGCCGACAGTGGCTTCCTTGGCGCGCCCCTCGTGCACCTCCTGGACCTGCCGCTCCTGCGTGGCGACGAGCCTGTCGATGCCGGCTATGTCGCGGCGACCGCGACACCCTGGCCGGGCGGTGTCGCGCTATATCGCTCGCCCGAGACGACAGGCTACACGCTGGCCGCGATCGCAGGCGTGCCCGCCGTCATGGGCTCACTCCTCGATCCGCTGACGCCTGGTCCTGAAGGCCGCCTCGATCATCGTACGCCCGTCCGCGTCCACGTCGCCGGTGGCGCTCTGTCCTCGGTGACGCGCCTGCAGATGCTGTCGGGCCAGAACGTCGCCGCGATCGGTGTCGGCAACGGGCGCTGGGAGGTCATCCAGTTCGAGACCGCCGAACTCGTCGCCGCCGACACCTATGCGCTCTCCGGCCTCTTGCGTGGCCAGGCCGGAACCGAGGACGGCATGGGCGCCATCGCGCCCGGCGCACCGTTCGTCCTGCTGGCCCAGGGGCTGAACTCGGCTGGCGCTGACCGCCGACGAGATCGGGCTGCCCTACAACTGGAAGGCGGGTCCGGCATCGCGCGATATCGGCGATGCCGCCTACGTCGCCCTCACGCATGCCTTCTCTGGGCGCGGCCGTGTGCCGTTGAGCCCGGTGCATGTGCGCGCCACCCGCAACGTTCAGGGCGATGTCGCCTTGACTTGGATCCGTCGCACGAGACGTGGCGGCGACACCTGGGACACCGCCGATGTCCCGGTTGCCGAAGATGGCGAGGCCTACGAAATCGAGATCCTCGACGGCGCCGCTGTGCGTCGAACGCTGACCGCGACGACGCCCACCGTCACATATCCCAGCGCCGAACAGGTCGGTGACTTCGGCGCACTCCAGCCGACGCTATCGGTGCGCGTTCGTCAGATAGGCGCCGGTGGCATTCTCGGCACCGCGCGCGACGCCGTGGTTTGAGCCACACAATTCTCTAAGGACGGGAACGACGATCATGCAGCAGCCGGCATGGCTCGAGCGCGCGTGGGCGGAGCTCGGCACGACGGAAGGTCCGGGCAACCAGGACAATCCGCGCGTCGTCGCCTATTACAGGGACGCCGGGCATCCCGGCGTCGAACACGATGCGGTCGCCTGGTGCGCGGCTTTCGTCGGCGCGGTCCTTGCGAGAAGCGGACAACAGTCCACCCGCTCACTGATGGCGCGCTCCTATCTCCAGTTCGGTGAACCCGTCGAAAATTTCCGTCTCGGCGCCGTGGCCGTGCTGACACGCGGCAACGATCCCGCACTCGGCCACGTCGGCTTCCTGGTCGGCGAAAGCGGCGAGACTGTCTACCTCCTGGGAGGCAACCAGTCGGACGCGGTCACCGTGTCTGCCTTCGAGCGATCCCGCCTGCTGGCGTTGCGCTGGCCGGTCGAGGCACCTGTGACGGCCGCACCATCCTCCGCGGGGGGCGACGCCGGCTTCGACGAGGCGCTGGCCCACGTGCTCCAGATGGAGGGCGGCTGGACGGAGGATCCCTACGATCCCGGCGGCCCAACCAACCAGGGCGTCACGCTCGCCGTCTATGCCCGCCATATTGGCGAGACGCTCGATGCGGCAAGCACGGCGCGGCTGAAAGCCAGGTTGCGCGCCATTTCTCCTTCGACCGTCCGCGAGATCTACGACACGCGCTATTGGCAGCCCTCGCGCGCTCCTGACCTGCCGGCCGGACTCGCGCTCATGCACTTTGATGCCTCGGTCAATCACGGCGTGGCCGGTGCCGCCCGCTTCTTGCAACAGGCTGTCGGCGCCGACGTCGACGGCGAGATCGGTCCACTGACATTGGCCGCAGCACATGCGGTCGACGAGCCCCCGGCGCTGAACACCTATGCCGAGCTGCGGCGCACACGCTATCGCGCGCTTCACCATTTCTGGCGCTTCGGTCGCGGCTGGTTGCGTCGCGTCGACAGCACGCTCCAGCGCGCGTTGGCGCGCGTCGTGGCGCCGAAAGGGCTTGCACCTCAATCCACAGTGTCAACGCCAGCAAAGGAAGGATCAAAACCCATGAGCGACAGCGAGATCTGGATCCCCGACACCACGGCCAAGTGGTGGGGCGAAAGCCTGACCATCTGGGGCGTCGTCGTCACGACGCTTGCCACCGTCCTGCCCGTCGTGGGTCCGCTGTTCGGCCTCGACCTCACCGCCGAGCTCGTCCATCAGCTCGGTGAGCAGGCGACTCAGGTCATTCAGGCGCTCGGCGGCCTCGTCGGCACGCTGATGACGATCGTCGGGCGCACCCGCGCCGTAGCGCCGCTCGTGCGTCGCGAGATGATCGTCAAGGTCTGATCGCACAGCGCGCGGTGGGGGATGCAGGGACATGCGCGAGTTGCGAGGGCTAGGGCTCTATGTTCATGTGACATTCAGAGCCTGCGGCCTAGCATCGCAAGCATCGTTGATTGCAGCAGAGTCCCATGCCCCCGATCCTCGCCCACATCCTCCGTTGCCTTGCGCCGGCCGCTGTCGCGGTCGGGCTGGGTATGGGGCCGGCCCGGGCCCAGCAGGCGACCTGCTACGAGTGGTCGGAGGCCGCACCGATCGTCGCCCGCGAGAAGCTCGTCTCAGCCGCCGAAATTCACGTCAAGGCGCGGGCCGCCCGCATGGGCGAGCTGATCCGTATCACATTGTGCGAGGAGGGCGGCCGTTACGTCTACCGGCTGGTGCTCCAGCAGCCCGGCGGCAAGGTCCAGAACCTCACCGTCGACGCACGGCGGCCGTTTCCGCGCTGAGCGTCCAGCAAACGGGCGGCAAGGCGGGTGGCCTTGCCAGGCAACTTCGCGATATACTTGGCCAGACCGCGGAAATGGAAAGGAGCTTCCGGCCGTGCGCGCCCTGGTTGTCGAGGACGATCCCGATCTCAACCGCCAGCTCGTGTCGGCCCTCGCCGATGCGGGCTTTGCCGTCGATACGGCAAGCGACGGCGAGGAAGGCTACTTCCTCGGCGAGACCGAGCCCTACGACGTCATCATCCTCGACATCGGCCTGCCCGAAGATGGACGGCATCAGCGTGCTCGAGCAGTGGCGTCGCGCCGAGCGCAAGATGCCCGTCATCATCCTGACCGCGCGCGACCGCTGGAGCGACAAGGTGCAGGGCATGGATGCCGGCGCCGACGACTACATGGTCAAGCCCTTCCACATGGAGGAGCTGCTGGCCCGCGTGCGCGCCCAGGTGCGTCGCGCATCGGGCCATGCCCGCAACGATATCGAGTGCGGGCCGCTGCGCCTCGACACCAAGTCGGCCCGCGTCACCAGTCGACGGCCAGCCGATCAAGCTGACCTCGCACGAGTACCGCCTGCTGGCCTATCTGATGCATCACAACGGCCGCGTGGTCTCGCGCACCGAGCTCGTCGAGCATCTCTACGAGCAGGACTTCGATCGCGACAGCAACACGATCGAGGTCTTCATCGGTCGCCTGCGCAAGAAGATCCCCGGCGATCTGATCAAGACCGTACGTGGCCTTGGCTATCGCCTGACCGAAGAGCCCGATGAGGCTTAACTCGCTCGCGTTCCGTCTGTTTGCGACGGCGGCGGCCTGGACGCTCTTCGTCCTGCCGCTCGCGGGCCTGCTGATTTTTTCGCTCTACCGACAGGACGTCGAGGCGAGCTTCGATTCCCGCCTGCGCGTGCTGCTGACCGTCGTCGTCGCCGATAGCATCGATCACGGCGGCGCCGAGCCTGGCAATCCGCGCGACGTCGGCGAGCCGCTGTTCGAGTTGACGCATTCGGGCTGGTACTGGCAGATCAAGCCGATCGGCGCGGATAAGGGCTTCACGCGCGTCTCCTCCTCGCTCGCCAGCGAAACCCTCAAATTCCCCTCGGAGAACGGCGCCGTCCCAGACGACAAGGGCGTGCGCTGGGACAACGTCATCGGCCCGCTCGGCGAACGTTTGCGCGTCGCGGAGATGCATTATGCCGTCGGCGACGAAAGCGGCGCGCGCCAGTACGCCTTCGCGGTCGCGGGCACCCTGGCAGAGGTTGAACGCAGCGTCGGCAGCTTCCGCACGCGCCTGTCCATCGCGCTCGCCCTGACCGGTCTGGGCTTCGTCGTCGTGACGCTCCTCCAGGTGCGGTTCGGTCTCCTGCCGCTGCGCGCAATCGGCCGCGGCCTCGCCGCCATCCGCTCCGGCGACGCCATGCAACTCGAAGGCGAGCTGCCGACTGAGATCGAGCCCCTGCAACACGAGCTGAATGCTCTGATCAAGTCCAACCAGGATATTGTCGACCGCGCCCGGACCCAGGTCGGCAACCTGGCCCACGCCTTGAAGACCCCGCTGGCTGTCATCACCAATGAAGCCCGCGACATAAAGAGCCCGTTCGCGGCAAAGGTCGCCGAGCAGTCCCAATTGATGCGTGACCAGATCAACCACTATCTCGACCGCGCTCGCGTCGCCGCGCGGGCCGGACTGGGACGCGCGACACAGATTGCGCCGGTGCTGGGCGCGCTCGTGCGCACGCTGGAGCGCATTTATCGCGACAAGGACGTCAAGATCACGCTCGAGTGTCCCGACGCCGTGCGCTTCCAGGGTGAGAAGCAGGACTTCGAGGAGATGCTCGGCAACCTCCTCGACAACGCGTGCAAGTGGGCGCGCACCAGCGTCCATGTCACCGTGCACGAGATCCCGCCCCCGCAGAAGCATGCCGCACGCCGTATGCGCGTCGCCGTGGAGGATGACGGGCCGGGCCTGAAGCCGGACGAGTTGCAGCGCATCGGCAAGCGCGGCATTCGACTGGACGAGACGAAGCCGGGATCAGGCCTGGGGCTCTCCATCGTGACAGATTTGGCACAGTCCTATCAGGGAAAACTCGACCTCTCCGCTTCCGAACGCGGCGGCCTGAAGGCCGTGCTCGACCTCCCCGCGGTCTAGCCGCACACGGCCACGACACGATCGGGATCATTGAAGTGATGACGTTTTTGCCCTGTCTGGCGCACCGCAACGTGCGCCGTAGATGGCGATGGCGCACCGCCGGCGCCCGCATCGGGAGCCGAACGCCCGCGACGGCTCCACCGAATTCCGCGCGACTCCGGGTCCAACTTCCGCCCGAATCCGCTTCGATCACCTTATCCAGAACAGGGTGTCCGTCCCATGTGAACGCGCATCGGCAGGTGCGACGTCGTCGGTTGGGCCGCCGGACTCCGCGGAGGGAGATCGTCGCGATGTCGATGAAGCGTTACTGGCTGGTGCTCGTGGCGCCGCTGATGCTGGCGGCCTGCGGCCCGAATGGCCCCACGAAGCAGGACACGGGCCTCGCCGTTGGCGCGGTTGCCGGCGGCATCCTGGGCAACCAGGTCGGCGGCGGCAAGGGCAAGATCGTCACGACCGCCCTCGGGGCGGTCATCGGCGGCATCGTGGGCAGTGAGATCGGCCGCTCGCTCGATCAGCAGGATCGCATGCTGGCCCAGCAGGCCGAGTTCCATGCCCTGGAGCGGGGCCCCTCCGGCCGTGCCCATCAGTGGCGCAATCCCGACAATGGCCGCTACGGTGAAGTGGTGCCCGGCCCGCCGTTCCGTCGTGGGCCGACCGACTGCCGCGAGTACACCCACCGCATCTATATCGACGGGCGCCCCCAGACCATGCGCGGCACGGCTTGCCGCAATCCGGATGGCACCTGGCGGAACGTCGCCTGAGCCGTCCCGCGGCCTCGCGAGCGGCCGCTCGGTGCTGTTGGCTTCCCTGCTCTCCTCGATGCGCGCCCGGCCTCTATGAGGGCAATATCTATGTGCTGGGTCGATTGGCCCCGCGACATCTGATGCCTGTCCGGCGTCCACATCTTGTCACACCGGGGGCGGCACCCTATTCCAACGCGGTGGCAGGATAGATGGTTCGATGGTGCTCTGGCTCACGATTGCTGCACTGACAGCGGCCGTTATTGCGGTCCTGGTGCGCCCGATCCTTGCCCAAAGCCGGCGCCCCGACGAGGACGCTGCCGCCAATGTTGCCGAGGCACCCGATGTCGCCGTCTACCGCGACCAGCTCGCCGAGATCGAGCGCGATCGAGCGCGCGGCCTGATCGATGCCACCGAGGCGGAAGCCGCGCGGCGCGAGGTGGCGCGGCGACTGATCGCGCATGCGCCCTCTGAGTCCACCACTGACCTCCCGTCCGCCCCCCTTCCGGGCCACGCTCCCCTGTCGGTGGCGCGTGGTCGCCTCGCCGCGGTCGCGCTGGCAGCGCTCGTTCCCGCCACCGCTGTCGGCCTTTATGTCGCGATCGGCGCACCGGGGATGCCGGGCCTGCCCCACGCGATCCGTGCCGCCACCCCGGCCGATCGTGCCCCCGTTCAGGATCTGATCGGGCGCGTCGAAGCGCGCCTGCGCTCCCACCCCGAGGACGGAGCCGGATGGGACGCCATCGCACCGGTCTACCTGAGGCTCAACCGGTTCGCGGATGCTGCTGACGCCTTTGCACGTGCTGGCCGCATCCTCGGAGAGACACCCGACCGCCTGCTGGGCTTCGCCGAGGCGACGGTGTTGGCATCCAACGGTTCCGTCACACCGCCTGCCCGCGCGGCCTTCGAAAAAATCCGCGCCATGGCCCCCGATCGCCCCGAGCCGCGTTTTTGGCTGGCGCACGCGCGCGAGCAGGACGGTGATCTGGAAGGCGCGGCGGCCGGCTATCGCGCGCTGATCGCCTCGGCGCCACCGGACGCACCCTGGCTGCCCGGCGTGCGCGAGCGCCTTAACGACGTCGAGCGCAAGCAGTCGGGCGGTGAGGCGACGGCACCGGCGGCACCCGCCGCCCCGGACGCACCGCCTCCCGCGACCGCCGCACGCGGCCCGTCCGCAGCCGATGTCGAGGCCGCCCGCGCCATGTCACCTGCCGAGCGCCAGCAGATGATCGAAGGGATGGTCGAGGGGCTCGCGGCGCGGCTCAAGTCCGACGGCAAGGATCTGGACGGCTGGCTCAAGCTCGTGCGTGCCTACAAGGTGCTCGATCGCGAGCCAGACGCCCGCGCCGCCCTGGCCGACGCACGTAAGGCACTCGCCAGTGACGGCGACGCGCAACGCGCACTCGACGCACTGGCGACGAGCCTTGGGCTCGGGTCGTGATGCCATGGAAAAACAAAGGCCGGTGAAAAGATGACGCGACCGCGAAGGATGCGATCATGACGCGCAAGAAGTCCCGCGCCCTGCTGATCGGCGGCGCGGTCGCGATTTTGTCGCTGTCCGCGATCCTGGTGCTGTTTGCGCTGCGCGACAGCGTCGTATTCTTCCATGCGCCAAGCGACGTGGTCGAGAAGGCCATCCCCGCCGGCCAGCGCTTCCGCCTCGGTGGTCTCGTCAAGGAAGGCAGCGTCAAGCGTGGTCAAGGCACCAATGTCGCCTTTCAGGTGACCGACACTTTGAAGGCGATCCCTGTCGTCTTCAACGGCGTGCTACCCGATCTGTTCCGCGAGGGCCAGGGCGTGGTGACGGAAGGCCAGCTCGGCGCCGACGGCGTCTTCCTCGCCGATTCCGTTCTCGCCAAGCATGACGAGAACTACATGCCGCCCGAGGTGGCCGATGCCTTGAAGGCACGCGGCGTAAAGCTTGGGGCGGGCGCGGTGCACAAGGACGGCAAGGCCCAGTAGGGGCAAGCGAGCGGCGACGGGAGCAGCGCTCATGATCATCGAGATCGGCCACTACGCCTTGATCCTGGCGACGCTCGTCAGCTTGGTCCAGACCATCGTGCCCGCGCTTGGCGCACGGTCGGGTGATCTCAGGCTGATGGCGGTTGCGACGCCGGCTGCACTCACCCAGCTGGCGCTGTTGACTGTCGCCATCCTCGCGCTCGGCCACGCCTTCGTGACATCCGATTTCTCCGTCGAGAACGTCTACCTCAACTCGCACTCGACGAAGCCGCTGATCTACAAAATCTCAGGCGTCTGGGGCAACCACGAGGGCTCCATGCTTCTCTGGGTCCTCATCCTGGCCCTGTTCGGCGCCGCCGTTGCCGTGTTCGGCCGCAACCTGCCGGCCGCCTTGAAGGCCTACGTGCTCGCCGTGCAGGGCTCGATAGCACTGGCCTTTTCGATCTTCATCGTGGCCACCTCGAACCCCTTCCTGCGCCTCGCGCCGCCGCCGTTCGAGGGCCGCGGCCTCAACCCGATCCTCCAGGATCCAGCGCTCGCCTTCCATCCCCCGTTCCTGTACGCGGGCTACGTCGGCTTCTCGATGGCCTTTTCCTTCGCCATCGCCGCTCTGCTGCTCGGGCGCGTCGATGCCGCATGGGCACGCTGGGTGCGCCCGTGGACGCTGGCGGCTTGGATGTGCCTGACGCTGGGCATCTCCATGGGCTCGTGGTGGGCCTACTACGAGCTCGGCTGGGGCGGCTGGTGGTTCTGGGATCCGGTCGAGAATGCCTCGTTCATGCCGTGGCTGGTCGGCACCGCGCTCCTGCATTCCGCGCTCGTCATGGAAAAGCGCGAGGCGCTCAAGGTCTGGACGATCCTGCTCGCCATCCTGGCGTTCTCGCTGTCGCTGATGGGCACGTTTCTCGTGCGCTCGGGCGTGCTGTCGTCGGTGCATGCCTTCGCCGTCGATCCCCAGCGCGGCGTCTTCGTGCTTCTCATCATGGCGCTGTTCACCGGCGGCGGTCTCACCTTGTTCGCGTGGCGCGCCCGCGAGATGCGCCAGGGCGGGCTGTTCGCGCCGATCAGCCGCGAAGGCGGCCTGGTCTTGAACAATGTGCTCCTGACGACAGCGTGCGCGACGGTGCTCGTCGGCACGCTCTACCCGCTGGCTCTGGAGGCCGTCACCGGCGACAAGATCTCGGTCGGCGCGCCCTACTTCAACGCCACGTTCGTGCCCTTGATGGTGCCGCTCCTGCTGGCGGTGCCGTTCGGCCCCTTCCTGCCCTGGAAACGGGCCGATCTGTTCGCCGCCATGCAGCGCTTGATGGTCGCCGCCGGCATCGCCATCGTGTCGCTGGTCGCCGTCGCCGCCGTGATGCGCCGTGGCCCCTGGCTCGCCCCGTTCGCGATCGCACTCGGCGTATGGGTGATGGCCGGCGCGGTCGCCGAACTCTTGTTCCGCGCGCGCTTTGCGCTGGCCGACCTGCCGCAGACCTTGCGCCGTCTTGCCAATCTACCGGGCTCCGTGATCGGAACCGCCGTAGCGCATTTCGGCGTCGGCCTCATGGTCGTCGGGATCGCGGCCACCAGCGCTTATCAGATGGAGCGCGTTCTCGTCATGAAGCCGGGCGAGACGGCGACGATCGCAGGCTACACGCTGAAGTTTACGGGCACGGACGCACGCATCGGCCCGAACTATCGCGAGACCGTCGGCCGCTTCCAGGTGACCAGCGGCGGCAGCACGCCGGTGCAGGTTGAGAGCGCCAAGCGGCTTTATGATGCACCGCCCCAGCCGACCACGGAGGCCGGCATCCTGGCCTCGGCCCTGGGCGACCTGTATGTCGTGATCGGCGACGAGCAGACCGATGGCGGCTTTGCCATGCGCCTCTACTTCCACCCGCTCGTCCGCTTCATCTGGCTCGGGACCGTCATCATGTTCATTGGCGGCCTGTTCTCGCTGGCCGACCGGCGCCTTAGGGTGGGCGCGCCGCGACGGGCGGCGAAACCCGCACGCTTGGCGCCGGCGGAATGAAGGAGGAGGCATGATGCGGGGTCTTCGGCGTCAGGCGCAGGGCCAGGGCGCGTGGACGCGGGCAACGCGCGTCTTGCTCGCCGGACTGTTCGTGGTCCTGGCCTGCGGCACCGCACGCGCTGTCAAACCCGATGAAATGCTGCCGGACCCGGCGATGGAGACGCGCGCACGAGCGTTGTCGGCCGAGCTCAGATGCCTCGTCTGCCAGAACCAGTCGATCGACGATTTCGACGCCCCGCTGGCGCGCGACCTGCGCCTCCTCGTGCGCGAGCGCTTGAAGGCCGGAGACAGCAACGATCAGGTGCGCGACTTCCTGGTTGCCCGCTATGGCGATTTCGTTCTGCTGAAACCGCCCCTGCGCCTGTCGACGCTTCTGTTGTGGCTGGCGCCGCTGATCGTGCTTCTGGCCGCCATCGCCATCATCGCGCGCCACCTGCGACGACCGCGTCTGGCCGGCACCACAGGCGCCGACTCGCCGTTGAGCAAGGATGAGGAGCGCCGCCTCGCCAGCATCCTGAATGCCGACGCAAAGGCGAACGCGCAAGACCCGGCCACGTAAGGCACTCAAGCTGCTGCCGTCCCGTGCTCGCTAAGGCGAAGTCGTCGTCTTAATCCGGCACACTTGAAGCTTTCGCGCCGCTCGTCGTGCGCTGCGTGCGATGCAGGCGCTGCGGACGTGTCGGGTTGGGTGGTGCTGATAGCGCGGGCAGGCGTCCCGCCGCTGCCGGCCCTGCAGCCGGACGCGAATCCGAAAGCCGCCGCAACAGCGTTTCCGTCGCCAGTCCCGTCACCGGCAGCCGCTCGGTGCGCTCGTAGCTTTCGATCGCCGCTCTGAGAAGCGGCCCGTACGTCCCGTCGAGCGAGCCGCGATAGACGGCGCGCGATCTGAGGTAGGTCTGAAGCGAGCGGATGCGCACGCGCGTCTCCAGGATGGGGGCTCGGGAGAACGCCGTGATCTTGTCGGCAATCGCAGCGATGTTGACGCCAGTATTGGCGATGTCGCGGGCCCTGTAGCGCCGGACCACTTCGCCGCCGCGAAGTGCGATCTTGGACTGGACGTAGGTCCCCACGTTGATCCCGACGACGGCGGGCCCGTCGGCCGCATCGACCAGGAGCGGCGATCCCGACGACGCCCCACCGGTGTCGCACGTGTGCAGGATCAGATTGTCGGCGTCGACGAAATCGCGCGAGACGCCGTCCCACGAGTCCGCGTTGTCCTTGTGCTGCACCTGGCAGTCGCGTGCAAAAGCAAGCCGCCCGCTTGCGTAGTCGCGATGGTAGGCGATCTGGAACAGGCGCCCCGCCTCGGCTAGACGACCGATCTCGGCTGCCGGCATCGGCGCAAGCTTGAGCGTATGTCCCCGGCAGATCGGCTCGGCCAGTCGCGCCAGCGCCCAGTCGCGCGCGGCCTCGATCGGCGGGCGCACGCTGAGCCGCATGCTGCCGGCGAGCACGAACTGGGCCTTCGTACCGGTGGGATGCCCCGCCAGCGGGCTTTGCCTGCGGCCTGCGTCGCCGTCGCGGCGGAAAACGAAATCGGAGACGGCCGGCAACGGCTCCTGCGCGGTCCGGAAGAAGCAGTGCGCTGCCGTAGCGATGATGTCGTCGCCGACGCAGAACGCGGTGCACAACGTGCGCGCGCGCCGGCTGTAGAGAATGCCGATCTTGCGACCGAGGCTGGCGTAGGCTTTGGGAACCGGGCTTCGCTCGTCGCGCCCGAAAACGGCGACCTTCTGGACGGGTAGGGCCAAATCAACCAGCCGATCCGCCCCCGCGGCGTCCCGCGAAGCCGGCGGCAGTGCCGACGCAGGCGGGCTGCCCAGGACCAGGACACCCGCGGCGAAGGCAAGCGCGGCAGCCAGCGTCCCTCGCCAGCCGACCCGCCAGCCAGCGGCCGGCAAACCCGCGCACTGCCAGTCCGTCAAGACGCGCTCATCGCTCAGCCGACGCACGAGCCACCCATCCTCGACTGCCACCGTCCACACGCTTTCGATCGAGCCACACTGCCCACCTTACCAATTTTTAACCCGCCCGAAAGCGTGCCGTAAGGCCGTTCCCGCTAGTGCTGGCCGCCACACTGCGAGAAATCCACGATCCCAGGAGGTCCAAGATGCAGCTCGAATCCAGCCGGAGCGGCCAGCCGGCACCGAGGCCCACCGGGCGCTCCCCGGCCCACAAGGTGCTCGTGGCCGGCGCCAGCCTGCTCGCCCTGGCCGCGGTCGGCGCCAGCGTGATGCCGGCAGCCCAGGCTCAGCGCGCCGATGCCCCGACCATCCAGACGCCCTTCGGCCGCGCGCCCCTGTCGTTTGCCGACATCGTCGAGCGCGTGAAGCCTGCCGTCGTCAGCATCAGCGTCACCAACGGCGGCCCCAAGCTGGCGCGCAATCAGCGTGGCCCCGGTGGCCCCGGTGGCCAGGGCGGTCCGGGCTTGCCCGATCTACCCGACGATCACCCCCTCAACGAGTTCTTCAAGAACCTGCCGCGCGAGTTCCGCGGCCAGCCCGGCCAGCCGCGCCAGCGCCCGACGCTGTCCCAGGGCTCAGGCTTCGTCATTTCCGCCGACGGCTATGTCGTGACCAACAACCACGTCGTCGACGGCGCTGAGAAGATCCAGGTCAGCTTCGACGATCAGGAGAAGATCGATGCCGAACTGATCGGTACCGATCCGCGCACGGATCTGGCGCTGCTCAAGATCAAGGGCGACCAAGACCTACAACTACGTGAATTTCGCCACCAAGTCTGGCCGCGTCGGCGACTGGGTGATCGCGGTCGGCAACCCCTTCGGGCTGGGCGGCACGGTGACGGCGGGCATCATCTCCGCGGCCGCACGCGACATTGGCTCCGGTCCCTATGATTTCATGCAGATCGACGCGGCCGTGAACCGCGGCAACTCGGGTGGCCCGACCTTCAACCTCGACGGCGAGGTTGTCGGCGTCAACACCGCGATCTTCAGCCCGTCCGGCGGCAACGTCGGCATCGCGTTCGCGGTGCCTGCCAAGACCGCGTCCGCCGTGATCGATCAGTTGAAGGCGACCGGCACGGTCAAGCGCGGCTGGCTCGGCGTGAAGATCCAGAACATCGACGACGACACCGCCGCCAGCGTCGGTCTGCGCGAGGCCAAGGGTGCGCTCGTCAGCGAGGTGACGCCGAACGGTCCGGCTGCCGGAGCCGGTCTGCGCACGCAGGACGCGATCCTGAAGGTGAACGGCGCGGTCATCAACGACAGCCGCGACCTCGCACGCAAGATCGCCGAGTTCGCGCCCAACACGACGGTCGACGTCAGCGTCTGGCGCGGCAACTCCGAGCAGTCGATCCCCGTCAAGCTTGGTACATTCCCGACGTCGAGCGAGCAAATCGCCCGCCTCGAGCGTCCCGAGCCGCCTGCCGGCACCGAACTCGACCAGCTCGGCCTGACGCTCGCCCCCCTCGGGACGGGTCCCAAGGAGGATGGCATCGCCATCGCCGAGGTCGATAGCGGCTCCGACGCATCGGTCAAGGGTCTCAAGGCCGGTGACCGCATCCTGGAGATCGGCGGACAGGTCGTGAAGACCGCCGAGGACGTCAAGGCAGGCGTCAAGAAGGCCAAGGACCTCGGCCGTCGCGCAGTCCTGCTGCACGTCAAATCCGGCACCCAGAAGCGCTTCGTTGCCGTCCAGCTGAAGGCGGACGCGCAAAAGAAGGGCTGAGCCGGCCAAGAACCCAGCGGCGAGGCGGCCGGAACCCGAAAAGGGCTCGGGCCGCCTCGACGCGTTACGGGGCCTCGTGCGAAACTCCGAGCTGGCGTCCGGGCCGACGATGTGGCCCGTCCGGCGCGTGACCGCGGAAGGTGCAGGCGATGCACGTGCTGATCATCGAGGACGACAGCGAGACGGCGCACTTCCTCCAGAAGGCGCTTCGTGAGAGCGGGCACGTCGCCGACCATGCTGCCGACGGCGAGGATGGTCTGGCGCTTGCCCGAGACCCTCGCTACGACGTGTTGATCGTCGATCGTATGTTGCCCAGGCTCGACGGCCTCGCCGTCGTGCGCACCTTGCGCGGCGAGGGGGTCGCAACGCCCGTGCTGATTCTGTCTGCACTGGGCGAGGTCGACGACCGCGTGAAGGGCCTGCGCGCCGGCGGCGACGACTACCTGACCAAGCCTTTTGCCTTTTCCGAGCTGCTCGCCCGCATCGAGGCGCTCGCGCGCCGCGCCGTGCCCGAGGAGCAGCAGACGCGCTACACCGTCGGCGACCTTGTGCTTGATCGCCTGAGCCATCGCGTCACGCGCGGCGGCGAAGCGATCCCGCTCCAGCCGCGCGAGTATCGCCTGCTCGAATACCTGATGAAGAACGCAGGCCAGGTCGTCACGCGCACGATGCTCCTCGAGCACGTCTGGGACTATCACTTCGACCCGCAGACCAACGTCATCGACGTCCACGTCTCCCGACTGAGGAGCAAGATCGACAAGGGCTTCTCCCGTCCGCTGCTGCACACCGTGCGCGGCGCGGGCTACATGCTTCGTGACGGGGATGCTTGAGGCCTTGAGCCAGCTGGCGCGCTCGGCCGCGTTTCGCGTCATGGCGCTGTTCGTGGCGCTGTTCGTCGTTGCAGCCGTGCTCGCCTCGACGGCGCTTATCGTGCGCACCAATGAGGATATGGGGGCCACCGTCCTGCGCATGCTGGCCGATGAGCGCGACGTCCTGGCAGCCCTGGCGCGCGCGGGCGGGCCGACGGCGCTGCGCGAGGCCGTCGACGCGCGCAGTCGTGCGGGCGCCCCAAGCCTCTATCATCTCGCCGACGCCGAGGGACGGCGCATCGCGGGCAATCTCACCCGGCTGCCGCCCGAGCTCGGCCGCGGCAACACGGGCGCCCTCTTCCAGTACGCGGCCGGTGGCGTCCTGGGTGACGCCGAGCGCCTGGCCGCCGGGCTCTCGGTCGACCTTCCCGACGGCACACGGCTGGCGATCGCGCGCGACATCGAGGATCAGCGCGCGCTCGCCGACCGGCTGCGCCGCGCTTTCCTGTGGGGCATCGCGACGCTGGCCATGGCCGGCCTTGTCGGTGGCCTCGTCGCAAGCCGGGCGATCCTGCGGCGTCTGGAAACCGCCAATCGGACGGCGCGCTCAATCATGGCCGGCGATCTTACGCGGCGCGTGCCGAACACGGGGGCGGGCGACGAGTTCGATGATCTCGCCGACAACCTCAATCGCATGCTGGAGCGCATCGAGGAGCTGATGGCGGGCCTGCGCCAGGTCTCCGACAATATCGCACACGATCTGAAGACGCCGCTGACGCGCCTGCGCAGCCGCGCAGAGGCCGCACTGCGCGACGAGCGCGGCGGCGCCGCGTGGCAGGAAGGCTTGGAGCGCACGATCGAGGACGCCGACGAACTCATCAAGACGTTCAACGCCATGCTGCTCGTCGCGCGGCTGGAGGCCGGCGCGATCGAGGACAGCCTCGTCGCCTTCGACTTGGCCGAGGTCGTGGCCGACGTCGCCGAGCTCTACGAGCCCGTCGCCGAGGAGGCGGGCTTGTCGCTTGCCGTCGACATCTCCGCGCGCCCGCGCGTCATCGCCAATCGCGAGATGATCGGCCAAGCCCTTGCCAACCTCGTCGATAATGCCATCAAATATTCAGCAGGCGCCACCACAGCGCCGGGACCCGCCGTCAGCCTCGCTCTGGGTCGCGACGGTCAGGCCATTACGATCCGGGTTGCCGATCGCGGGCCCGGGATCGCACCGGCCGACCGCGAGCGCGCGCTGAGGCGCTTTGTGCGCCTGGAGGCGAGCCGGACGCGACCGGGCACCGGCCTGGGGCTCAGCCTGGTGGCGGCGGTCGCGCGCCTGCACGGCGGTACGCTGAGCCTGGGTGACAACCATCCCGGCCTCGTCGTGACGCTGACGCTGCCGGCGTCGTGTCTTGCCGGGCCCGAAGCGCAAGCGCCGCGGCGTGAGATCGTGCAGCAGGGGAGCGAAGCATGAGCGGGGCGATTGCGCAGCGGATCGCGGAAACGCCAGTACCGGATGGCTCCCCGCGCGTGGACGAGGAGATGGCCGCTCTGCTGCGCCAGGCCGCCGACGAGCCCCGGCTCGCCGCGCTCTCGCAGGCCCTGGGCCGTGAGGACGTGCGTCGCCTGCTGGCGGGAACGTTCTCCGGCTCGGCCTATCTGCAGGGGCTCGCCCTGCGCGACCTCGATCGCCTCCAGCGCGTGCTGACGACGGATCCTGACGCGCACTGCGCAGCCCTGGTGGCCGAGGTCGCAGAGGTCATGGCCGCCGCGCCCGCGATCGCCGATGCCATGCGCATCCTGCGCCAGTTCAAGGCCGAGATGGCGCTGTTGACCGGGTTGGCGGATCTCGCCGGCGTCTGGCCCGTCATGCGCGTCACGGCGGCGCTGTCCGAGGCCGCCGACACCGCGTGTGCGACGGCCGTCCGGTTCCTGTTCCGCCTGGCCGCCACCAAGGGCGATTGGCGACCCGATGATGCGGCACGCCCGGAAGTCGGCGGCGGCTACTTCGTGCTCGCCATGGGCAAGCACGGCGCGCGCGAGCTCAACTATTCCAGCGACATCGATCTCATCGTGTTCTTCGAGGCCGACCGCGCGCGCCTGCGTGACGGCCTCGAGGCGCAGACCTTCTTCGTGCGCCTGACGCGCGATCTCGTGCGCCTGCTGCAGGAGCGCACCGGCGACGGCTACGTGTTCCGCACCGACCTGCGGCTGCGGCCGGATCCGGGCGCGACGCAGGTCGCCCTGTCGACGGAGGCAGCGCTGCACTATTACGAGAGCTTCGGCCAGAACTGGGAACGCGCCGCGCTGATCAAGGCGCGCTGCGTGCGCTGGCGACATCGAGGCCGGTGAGGCGCTTCCTCGAGGAACTGGCGCCGTTCATCTGGCGCCGCAATCTCGACTTCGCCGCCATCGCCGACATCCACGCCATGAAGCGCCAGATCCATGCCTTCCGCGGCTTCGGCGGCATCGGCGTCGCCGGCCACAACGTCAAGCTCGGCCGCGGCGGCATTCGCGAGATCGAGTTCTTCGTCCAGACCCAGCAGCTGATCGCCGGCGGACGTCAGAAGGATCTGCGCGAACGCGAAACACTCGTCACGCTGGAGCGGCTGGTCGAGCGCGGCTGGATCAAGCCGGAGGTCTGCGCCGAGCTGGAGCGCGCCTATCACTTCCTGCGACGCCTCGAGCATCGCGTGCAGATGGTCGCCGACGAGCAGACGCATGTGCTGCCGAGCGACGAGGAGGCCCTGACGCGTCTCGCCCGCTTCTCCGGCTATCGAGACGCTTGCCGATTCTTCGGCCGCGCTCGTCGCAATTCTCGACGTGGTCCAGAGCCACTATACGGCGCTGTTCGAGGACATGCCCGAGCTGTCGCGCGGCGGCAGCAACATGGTGTTTGCCGGCGAATCCGACGATCCCGGCACGATGGAGGCATTGGCGCGCCTGGGCTATTCCCAGCCGTGCCAGGTCATCGCCACCGTGCGCGGCTGGCACCATGGCCGCTATCAGGCCGTGCGCTCCGCGCGCTCGCGCGAGATCCTGACCGAGGTGCAGCCGCTCCTGATCGAGACCCTCGCCGACACCGCCGATCCCGACCGCGCGCTCGGCAGCTTCGACCGCTTCCTGTCCGATCTGCCGGCCGGCGTCCAGCTGTTCTCGCTGCTGCGCGCCAATCCGAAGCTGCTGCGCCTCGTCGCCGACATCATGGGCAGCGCGCCGCGCCTGGCCGGCATCCTCTCCCGGCGCCGACGCCTGCTCGATGCCGTGCTCGATCCGCGCACGATGGGCCTGCTGCCTTCCGCCGACGACCTCGACCGCCTCATCGCGTCCGAGTTCGAGATCGGCAAGTGATCTGCAGGACGTGCTCGACCGGGCCCGCGTCATCGGGCAGCGAACAGGCCTTCCTGATCGGCGTGCGTGTTCTCTCCGGCCTCGTCGATGCGGGGCAGGCCGGCGGCGCCTACGCGCTCCTTGCCGAACGCCTCATCGCCGGCATGCAGGGCGAGATCGAGAAGGAGATCGCACGCAACCACGGCGTCGTGCCGGGCGGTGCCGCCGCCGTCGTCGCCATGGGCAAGCTCGGCGGTCGCGAGATGACCGCGGCCTCCGATCTCGATCTCATCGTGGTCTACGATTTCGATCCCGACGCCATCCAATCGGACGGAGACCGACCGCTGGCGCCGACGCAATACTACGCGCGCCTGACCCAGCGACTGATCAGCGCCCTCTCGGCGCCGACCGCAGAAGGCACGCTCTACGAGGTCGACATGCGCCTGCGCCCGTCGGGCCAGAAGGGTCCCGTGGCGACGCAGCTGCAGAGCTTCGTCGATTACCAGACCAACGATGCCTGGACGTGGGAGCACATGGCATTGACGCGCGCGCGGGTGCTGACCGGCGACGACGCCCTGCGCTCAAGGGTCGAGACCGCCATCCACGCCTCCCTCGTGACCCCGCGTGATCGCGCCAAAATCGTGGCGGATGTGCGCGACATGCGCGAGCGCATCTGGAAGGAGAAGGGCACGAGCAACATCTGGGAGTTGAAGCAGGTCCGCGGTGGCCTCGTCGACTTGGAGTTCATCGCGCAGTATCTGCAACTGGTCCATGCCGCGGCCCATCCCGACGTGCTCGATCAGAATACCGGCGCAGCGTTCGCTAAGCTTGCTGACGTCGGCGTCCTGGCCCGCGAGCACGCCGAGACCCTGGGCGCGGCCGCGCGCCTGATCAACGATCTCACGCAGATCTTGCGGCTCTGCCTCGATGGACCGTTCGACCCCGAGACAGCCCCGCGCGGCCTCAAGGAGCTGCTGGCGCGGGCCGGCGACGCCCCGACTTTCGAGGCGCTGGAAAGCCGCGTGCGCGCCACGCTGCATGAGGTACAGGGCCTGTACGACGATTTGGTCGCGTAATCGGCGACGGATTTCGGTGATCTCCTGCGTTCCTGGAGTTGAGATGGGCGGAATGGTCGCTCATTGACCCTTGAACGGGCTCCGCTCACGGAGCTGATGTAAGGAGACGGAAATGTCGAAAAAGACCATTCTCGTGGCGGCCGGCGTGCTGTTGGCGGCAGGCGCCGTTGCCGCCGTCGCCCACGGTGGTCGCGGCGGCTGGCGCTCGGACGGCGACGGTTGGGGCGGACATCGCGGCGGCTGGCATGAAGGACGGCGCCATGAAGGACGCGGCCACGAAGGACGCGGCCACGAAGGACGCGGGCACGAAGGACGCGGGCATCGGTTCGGCCGCCAGGCCGCTGGCCTCACCCAGGAGGAATGGGATGCGCGCACCCGCGAGCGCTTCGCCCGCCTCGATGCCAACAGCGACGGCGTCATCGACACCGCCGAGGTGAGTTCCACGTTCGAAAAACGCGGCGAGCGGCGCGCCGAGCGCGGCCAGCGCTTCACCGAGCGCATGCTGAAGCGCATGGGCGCCGATACCGAGGGCAAGCTGACGCGTGCGGCCTTTGACGCCTTCCTCGACAAGAAATTCGCCGAGGCCGATCTCAACTCCGACGGCAAGATCGACGACGCCGACCTGCCGCCGATGATGCGCGGACGCCAGGCGCTGTCCAAGGACGCAGGCCAATCAGGCTTCGGACGTCGCGGCGGACGCGATCAGGGCGGTCGCCTCTTCGGCTTCTTGCGCAACGCCGATACCAACGGCGACGGCGTCATCACCCGCGAGGAGGTCAAGGCTGCGGCCGACAAGCGCTTCGCGAACTTCGATCGCACCGGCGACGGTACTGTCGACAAGGCGGACTTCGAGAAGTTGCGCACCGAAACCTCAGAGTACCGCGTACAGCGCTTCATGCACCGCTTCGGCGCCAAGGACGGCAAGGTCACGCGCGAGCAGTTCGAGGCCAAGGCCAAGGAGCAGTTCGCCATGCGTGACACCGACGGTGACGGCGTCATGGACGGCCGTCGCGGCGGCCATCGCGGTGGCCGGCACGGTGGCGGCCAGGGCGGACATATGATGGAGCGCGGCCCCGGTGGCCCCGATGGCCCCGGAGCCGAGCCCGGCCAGCGTCCGCGCGGTCCCGGCCCCCGCGGTCCCGGTGCCGGCGGCGCGCCCGGTAGCGGCAACTGATGTCGACAATCTGCGGGGGCGGGTTCACACTCGCCCCCGGTTATCCCGGGACGAGGAGGCAGTGCTGGCGCGCGGGAACGATGCAGAAGTCGCCGGTCGTGGGAACGGTGGACTTCCGGCGGGCGAAAGCGACGCCACCCTTGCTGCACGTGCCGGCCGGGGCGACGCGACCGCCTTCCGCACCCTGGTCGACCGGCATCTGAGTCTCGGCGTTGTCCATCGGCCGGCGCATGTTGCGCGACGACGCCGAGGCCGAGGACGTCGCCCAGGAAGCGATGCTGCGGCTCTGGCGCAGCGGCGGGCGTCTCGAGATCGGCGACGGCGGGATCAAACCCTGGCTCAGGCGGGTGGTATCGAATTTGTGCATCGACAAGGTGCGGCAGGGTCGCCGCACCACGGTCGTCGAAGAGGTCCCCGAAGGGGCGGCAGCGCCCGCGCAGTTTGGAGCGATCGCCCGCAAGGAGACATCGGCCCGCGTCGACGCCGCATTGAAGGCGCTGCCCGAGCGTCAGCGGTTGGCATTGACCCTTTTCCACTACGAGGGTCTGTCGCAAGCCGAAGTGGCCTCTACCATGGGCATAACGGACGAAGCCGTCGAATTGTTGCTGGCGCGCGCGCGCCGCGCACTCAAGACGGCCTTGAAGGACGAATGGCGGCAGATGCTGCCGGATGAGAACGATGGATGAGATGACGTGCGGGAGACGGCCATGACGGACAGACAGTCAGCCGAACGGGAAATCGCCGCCCTGGAGCACGCGCTGGAGCGCTTGGGAGCAGACCAGGCGCGCTGGCCTGAGACACTGCGCGCGCGCTTTGCTCCGCTGATCGCCAGCGACCGGCGTGCCGCGCGCCTGATGGATGAAGCCCGCGCCCTCGACACCCTGCTCGAAGCGGCGCCCCGCACCGGCCACGACCGCCACGACACGCTCGCGCAGCGCATCGTCGCGGCCGCCACAGCGGCCGACGCCGCGACGGCCGTGTCCAGCGGGCGCGTAGCCGACGATCGCGTCGTCCCATTCCCAGGTCCGCGCAGCTCGGCGCGCGGGATGCGCCCGACCCGCAGCGACTGGCAGGCGGCCGCGCTGCTGGCCGCATCACTCCTGGTCGGCGTGTTCGTCGGCGCCAGCGGGTCGTTGGGAACGGCGATCTCAGGCCTGTCGAGCCTTGCCGGATTGTCGACGGATCAGGATGGCATCGTGCTGGCACTCGATCAGACCTCGCTACCGGTGTTCGACGAGGACGCGCTATGAGCGAAACTGCGGCGCAACAGATGAAGCCGGATCCCCCCCGCGCCGCGCGCTGGGTCAAGTACGGCCTCATTGCGTCACTGGCCCTGAATTTCCTGCTGATCGGCCTGCTAGCCGGCGGTGCCTGGGTGCATCGGCGTGTGGAAGGTCTCAGCTCCACGACCATCCAGGCCGCCCGCTACGTGCGACGCCTGCCCGACGCGCGCCGCACCGAGATCCGCGAGGCGATGCGGCCTGAGATCGCACGCGTGCGCGAACTGCGGGGCAACGTGCGTGCCCTGCGCGAAGCCGCCCGCGGCCTGCTGACCCGCACGCCGTTCGACAAGGCGGCATACGCAGCCGCTCAGCAGCGTGTGCTCGACGCCGAAATCGCCTTGCGCAAGCAGGGCACGCTGTTGCTCGTGGAGACCGTCGGCATGATGTCGCCCGACGAGCGGCAGGGTCTTGCCAGCATGGAAGAGCGCCGCGATCGCAGGTCGCGCGATCGTCGTGGTGGCCGGCCGGAGAATGGCGAAGCCGGCGCGCCCAAGATGCAGCCCTGATCAGCCGCGCACACGCGGGGCCGCCCCGTGAGCACTTGAGCGCAGCGCAGCACCGATGCCATGCCTTGCGCCGATGTCCGGCCTACGCCGATGCAGCCAGCGGCAGCGTCAGCGTTGCCGACCAGCAGCCCTCGTCCGAACGCGATGTCTGCAGCGCAATGCCCTGCAGATCGAGCAGCATGTGCGCCATCAGCACGGGCAGCGGCACGCCGGGCTCGCCTGAGCGGGCATGGGGCACATCAAGGCGCAGCCGGCAGCAATCCCCCTGCGTCTCGCACGACCACCGGGCTGGAGCATCGCCGGCTGGCGTCGCGGCGGCGGCATGGCGCAGGAGATGGGCGATCGCTTCGACCAGCCCCGCGCGATCCGCGCGCACCATCGTTGACGCCTCGTCGCAAAGCACGAATGCCCGAGCGACGTCGCCCAGGGCAGCGCCAAGCCCGTCCGCAGCCTCGGCGATGGCGGTAGCAAGCGCGACGCTTTGCCGGTTCTGGCCCGTCGGCCGCGACAGCGCACTGGTCAGCGCCAGCGTGGCGTCTGCGGAACGCAACAGCCGGTGGCTGCTCTCCACGATGTGATCGAGATATTCCTGATAGCGCGGATGTCCGACGGGTCCGTGGATCTCACGCGCCATCAGGCTGGAGAAGCCGATCACCGCGTTGAGAGGCGTGCGAAGCTCGTGGCACATTTGGGATACCAGCGCGGCCGAGGCGGGCACGACATTGGGCTCGGCCGCAAAGGAGTGAGGGCCAGGCTGGGCCGAGACGGGGCTCCGTGCGTCCCCTGCAGTGACCGCCTGGACCGTGACGGGTTGTCTGGTCACGGCCGCCGGGCCCGCGCGCATAGCATCTTCGCTCGCCGCAGGCCGCCGCAGCGCCGGAACGACCAGCGCCAGTAGACCGCTCGCTGCCAGCACGAGGACGAGCGGCGTGTGGACGGCTTGGCCAAGATCGAACCCGAACCCGACGAGCGCAATCAGCAGCACCTGGCAGATGATGGCCCAGGCCAGAGGCGCCGGCGTTGTCCAGACCACCGAATGCGGCGTGAACGACGGCCAAGTCGCGGTCTCAATCTGCTCGGGAAGGGTTTGAGAGGCGCGCACGGTTTCTCCTTCGGCGGCGGCGGGTGGCCAGCCAGCGTTGTTCGTGACCGCTGATAGGGATGACAGTGGAACCGAATGCGGCGATTGGGCGAATCGCCATGTCTTCAGTTGACTCCAACCCAACTCGTGTGTCGAGGGAGATTAAATCCGCGCGCCACATTTTTGGCAGAATCGGTTCGGCGCCGGCGCCAAAGGCCTGTGCGGCGCATACGGCGCGTCGCGCCCACGCCCCGCCGCCGGCGCTCAGGCGTCGAGCATTTTGGCGGCAATCTCGGTCACGTCTCGCGACAGCTCGCGGCTCTTCTCCACCCTCTGCAGCGCCTTGCGCGCGAGCTTGCGCCGCCCCGGTTCCAGTGCGCGCCAGCTTCTGAAGGCGTTGAGCAGGCGTGCGGCGACTTGCGGGTTGAACGCGTCGATCTGGAGCACCTTTTCCGCCAGGAAGGCGTAGCCCGCCCCGTCGGGTCGATTGAACTGCACCGGGTTCATCGTCGCGAAATTACCGATCAGCGCGCGTGCCTTGTTGGGCGTGGTGATCTGGAACAGCGGATGCTGGCACAACTCCTTGACCCGAGCGAGCGTCTGGGGCTGCGGGGAAAGGGCCTGCGCTGCAAACCACGTGTCGATCACCAGATGATCGCTCTTCCATCGGTCGTGGAAATGATCGAGCGCCGCGCGCCCTGCGTCCTTGGGCCGGCCCGCCAGCAGCACCAGAGCATGCGCCGCATCCGTCATGTTGCGCGCCTTGAAGTAGTGGGCCTCGAGCCGGACAAGATCCGCGCGCCCGCCTCGTGCGCCAAGTAGCGTCAGCGCGCCGTTGCGCAGCGCGCGCCGGCCCGCGGCGGCAGCGGACGGCGAGAACGCCTTCGTATCCGTCATCGCGTCGTAGAGAGCCGTCAGCGTGTCGCCCAGCGTCGTCCCGACGACGCGCAGAAGCTGCCGGCGCGCGCGGTGAATGAGGCCGGGATCGACTTCGCGCGCGATCTCGCGGGCGATGTCCGCCTCCGTCGGCAGCCTGAGCATCTCCGCGCGATAGGCCGGATCGAGACTGTCATCGCTGATGGTGGCCCCGAGCGCCCGCGCATAGGCCGTGCCGCGCTGCACCCGTTTGCCCTCCGCCAGTGCGCGCACCATCTGGATCAGCACGCGCGTCGCATACGCGTTGCCCGCCTGCCAGCGGTTGAAAAGGTCGCTGTCGCTGGCCGCGAGGAACTCCAGGTCGCGATCCGATAGATCGATCGTCAGGTTCACAGGCGCAGAGAACCCGCGCAGCAGCGAGGGGACCGGCCGGGACGCCACGTCGCGAAAGCGGAACACTTCCGAGCGCTTCGTCACGTGCACCACGCCGTCGTCCAGCGCGGTCCCGTCGGCCATCGTCAGCTGCAGGTCCTGGCCGTTGCCGCCGACCAGCCCGAGACGCACCGGCATGTGCAGCGGCTTCTTCTTGGCTTCCCCCGGTGTGGCCGGATTGATCTGTTCGATCTTCAGGTCCGCGGTCTTTTTCGTCTGGTCCCAGGACAACGCACACACGAGCTCCGGTGTGCCTGCCTGGCTGTACCAGACCTTGAACTGCGACAAGTCACGCCCCGACGCGGCCTCGAAGCAGGCGATGAAGTCCTCGATCGTGGCGGCATCGCCGTCGTGGCGCTCGAAATAGAGGTCCATGCCCTGGCGGAACGCCTCCGCGCCCAGGATGGTCTCGATCATGCGCACGAGTTCGGCGCCCTTCTCGTAGACCGTCGCCGTATAGAAGTTGTTGATCTCGATATAGCTGTCCGGCCGCACGGGATGGGCGAGCGGGCCGGCGTCCTCGGCGAACTGGTGGGCTTTCAGCTGGCGCACGTCGGTGATGCGCTGCACGATCGGATCGCGCTCGTCGGCCGAGAACTCCTGGTCGCGATAGACCGTCAGCCCTTCCTTCAGGCAGAGCTGGAACCAGTCGCGGCAGGTGATGCGGTTGCCGGTCCAGTTGTGGAAGTACTCGTGCGCGACGACGCTCTCGATCGCCTCGTAGATGCGCGTCGGTCGCGGTCTCCGGCGACGCCAGGATCAGCCGGTCGTTGAAGATGTTGAGGCCCTTGTTCTCCATCGCGCCCATGTTGAAGTCGGACACGGCGACGATGTTGAACACCTCGAGATCGTACTCGCGGCCGAACCGGCGCTCGTCCCAGGCCATCGAGCGCTTCAGCGCGTCCATCGCCCAGCCGCGCGCGGTCCTCCTTGCCGGGCTCGACGTAGATCCGCAGATCGACCTCGCGCCCCGACATCGTCTTGAAGTTCGACGCGATCGGACGTGAGGTTGCCGCCGACCAGCGCAAACAGATAGCAGGGCTTGGGATGGGGATCGTGCCACACCGCATAGTGGCGCTTGCCGCCGTCCATCGTGCCGCGCTCGAGCGGATTGCCGTTGGCGAGCAGCACGGGCACGTCGTTGCGGTCGGCCTCGATGCGCACGGTGTACGTCGACAGCACGTCGGGCCGGTCGAGGAAATAGGTGATGCGGCGGAAGCCTTCGGCTTCGCACTGCGTGCAGTAGATGCCGCGCGACCGGTACAGGCCCTGCAGCGCCTTGTTGGCTTCGGGGTTGCAGACCGTGGTGATCTCCAGTGTGAACGCGCCCTTGGGCGGCCGGGGGAGCGTTAGGTGCTCGGCGTCGACGACGGCCTCACGCGGACCGAGCGTTCGGCCGTCGACCTTGACCACCTCAAGGTCCAGCTGCTCGCCATCGAGAACCAGCGGGCCGGCGGCCCCTTTGACCGCAGGATTAGGGCGCACTTTCAGGCGCGAGCGCACGCGCGTTGCCGTCGGATGCAGCGACACCGTCAGCCAGACCGTGTCGATCAGGTAGGCCGGCGGTCGATAGTCCTTGAGCCGGATCGGCCGCGGCGTGTCGGTCTTCATCGCTGTTCCCGTTCGAATCGCGCCCGAAGGCGGCCTCTCCGGGTGGAAATATGCCGGCGTGCGAGGCGGCTTCACAACCCCAAAGGGCCAGCCACCGCTCCCAAAGTCGCTCTATCGCCCTCCGCCGCCCTCAACCGCCGAGAAATTCCCGGCGCACGGCTTGGGTATGCGCACCCAGCGCCGGCACGTCGCCGGCAGGGTCCGTGACGCCGCCCACCCAGCGCGCGGGCGGTGCGGGCATGCGAACCGGGCCGTTGGGGGTTGCCACCGTCACTTCGCGCAGATGGGGATGTTGTGCCAGCCCCGCGACGTCGTTGACGAGGCCGAAGGCGATATCTCCGGCATTGAGCGCGGCGATCGCGGCATCGCGATCCAGGCTGGCAAACCAGCCGGCGACCGCGGTGTCCACCTCGGCCCGGTGCGCCACGCGACCGTTGTTGGTGGCAAACCTCTGGTCTGCGGCCACCGGCGCCGCGTTCATCACGTCGCGTGCCAGCACGATCCACTCCCGGTCGTTCTGGATGGAGATCAGCACGGGCGCCCCGTCCCGCGTCGTGAAGACGCCGTAAGGCGCCACTGACGGATGGGCGAGCCCGATCCGCTTCGGCGGGTTGCCGGCACGTCCGTGCAGCAGAGGCACCGTCATCCACTCGGCCATCGCATCGAACATCGACACGTGGATATCGCTGCCCTGGCCCGTGCCCGCGCGCACGATCAGCGCCTCGAGGATGGCCTCGTAGGCATTGTGCCCGGTCGCGATGTCGACCACGGAGACGCCGATGCGCGAGGGCGCTTCCGGCCCGCCGGTGACCGAGGCGAGCCCGCTTTCGGCCTGGATCAACAGGTCGTACGCCTTGCGGCGGGCATAAGGGCCGCTGTCGCCGTAGCCGGAGATCGAGCAAGTGATGAGGCGCGGGTTGGTCTGCCGGAGTGCGGACATGGGAAAGCCGAGACGGTCCAGCGCGCCCGGCTTGAGGTTCTGCAGGAACACGTCGGCTTTGGCGATCAACGCGCCAAACAGCGCTTTGTCTTCCGTCGACGTGAGATCGATCGTCACCGACTGCTTGCCGCGATTGAGCCAGACGAAATACGAGCTCTGCTCCGCCGCCGCCCGGTCGTAGCCACGCGCGAAGTCGCCCTCCGGCCGTTCCAGCTTGATGACGCGCGCGCCCGCGTCTGCGAGCCGGCGGGCGGTCATCGGCGCGGCGACCGCTTGATCCATGGAGATCACGAGTAGGCCGGCCAGTGGCTTCGTCATCGGTGGGCAACCTGCAATTGAGAGTGGTGGGAGGGGAGGGGATCGCACAAACGCGGTGTTCGACGGTTCGTCCGCGGCATTCTAGACTACCGCGCGAGCAATGGGAGGTGAGCGATGACGCAGTGGGGACGTCTGGGCCTGGCCGGCCAGGTGGTGCTGATCACCGGCGGCGGCAGCGGCATCGGCGCGGCGACGGCGCGTTTGGCCGCCGAGCGCGGCGCGCGCATCGTCCTGGCGGATCTGAAGGTGGAGGCGGCCGAGGCAGTCGCTGGCGGCCTGAGCGCGGCCGGTGCCAGCGCGATGGCTCTCCACATGGACGTGACCGACGAGACCAGTATCGAGGCCGGCGTCGGCGCCATTGCCGCGCAGTTCGGACGCATCGACGTTCTCGTCAACAGCGCCGGCATCTCGTTGCGCCAGCCGTCGATGGAGATGCCGCGCGGCATCTGGGACAAGGTGATGGGCGTCAACGCGACAGGCACGTTCCTAATGTCGCGCTGTGTGGCGCGCCGCATGGCTGGCACCGGTGGCGGCGCGATCGTCAATCTCGCCTCGATCATGAGTTTTTCAGGCTTCGGTTTCTACCCCAACCCCGCTTATCAGGCCTCCAAGGGCGCCGTCCTCAATCTGACGCGCGCGCTCGCCGTCGAGTGGGCCCCGCTTGCCATCCGAGTAAACGCCGTCGCCCCGACCTGGGTGCGCACACCGTTGATCCAGACGCTGCTCGACAGCCCCGAGATCATGGCGCGCATTCGCGACGTCACGCCCCTGGAGCGCGTCGCCGAGCCCGAAGAGGTCGCCGAGGCGGTCTGCTTCCTGGCCAGTCCCGCCGCATCCATGACCACCGGGCACGCGCTCGCCGTCGATGGCGGTTTTCTGGCGCAGTAGGTGGGCTGCGCGAGCCTGCGGCCTTCGGGACGAGTGCGTCTGTGACACAGGCGCCAGATTTTCGTGTTGGCAGTTGCACGATCGGGCCTTCGCTGGGCTGACGAACGCTGTTCGCGAAGCTAGGGTGCCCGGGAAATGTGCCTGATCGGGCCTGGCCGATGCGGAGGTGGCAATGAAATCGTTTCGACTGTTGGCGATCGCGGGCGCGATCGGACTGATGACGACGGCGCCGGTGGCTGCGGCCGAGTGTCCGGGCAACGCCAAGGCGCTGGGCGTCGCGCGCACCGTCGAGATCGACACCAAGGGCGGCCCTGGCTTCGGCATGGAGCACTATCGGGCCTACGACTTCCTGCAGGATAAGGAGGTCATCTTGACCTTCGACGACGGCCCTCAGGTGAGGACGACGCACGCGATCCTCAAGGCGCTCGCCGATCACTGCACCAAGGCCACCTTTTTTTCGATCGGCAAGATGGCGGTCGGTCTGCCCGAGATCCTGCGCGACGTCGCCAAGGGCGGACACACGATCGGCACCCACACCTGGTCGCACAAGAACCTGTCGAAGCTGAAGGCGGAACAGGCGAAAGAGGAAATCGAAAAGGGCGCTAGCGGCGTGGCGCGCGCGGCCGGTGTGCCGATCTCGACCTTCTTCCGCTATCCCTTCCTGCGTGACAGCAAGGATACGCTGGACCATCTGGGCAGCCGCAACGTCGGCGTCTTCTCCACCGACGTCGACAGCTTCGACTTCAAGATGCAGTCGCCCGATCGCCTCGTGAAGAGCATCATGACCAAGCTCGACAAGCGCGGTAAAGGCATCCTGCTGATGCACGATATTCAGCCGATCACGGCCAAGGCGATGCCGGCTCTGCTCGATGCCCTGGCCGCCGGCGGCTACAAAATCGTCCACATGCGCTCCAAGGAGACGCTAAAGACGCTGGCCGAATTCGACGCCTTGATCGAGAAGGACGTGAAGGGTCTGCCCGCCGCCGGCTCTGAGCGGCCGATGGCGAGTGTCGTGCGCACCATCGAGAAGAAGTAGCGGCTCCGCGATCGAATGGTTCAGCAGGCATTTTACGGCGGCGGCGCACATGCGGCGCCGCCGTTTCGCGTTCACCCGCCGGGCTTGCGGCGCGTCAGAGCTGGAACATGAAGCAGGTGGTTGTTCCGTGCGCGACGAGGCGTCCGTCGCGATCCACGATCCGACCCTCCGCGGTGGCTGCACGCTTCCCCGGATGCACGACCTTTCCCGTCGCGCGCACCGGACCGCTGCTGCTGGTCATCGCGCGCACGAGGTGCACGCGAAACTCCAGTGTCGTGTAGCCAGTCCCCGCCTCCAGCGTCGTCTGCACGGCGCACGACATGCACGAATCGAGCAGTGTCGCCGCATACCCCCCGTGCACCGACCCGATCGGGTTGTAGTGCACATCCCCTGGTTGGCCGACGAACGTCACCTCGCCCAACGCGGCCTCCGTCAGCCGAAAATCGAGCGTCCTGGCGAGCGGCGCCTGCGGCAGTCGGCCCGCGATGATCGCCTGCAGCAGTTCCAGCCCGCTCATGGAGCGCAGCGTCTCCAAGGGGATGACGCCGAAATGCTCATCGTGTGGGGTCCGCGCGGTCATCGCCTGGGCGCTCCTGTCGTGGTCTTGAGCCCTATCGAGCTTTGCGTGCACCGGCTGGCGCGCCTTTGGTGGGAGCGCCCCTGGTCGACGGCCCCGTCGCGTCGGCATCTGTTGCGCGCCGCTGCGGTTGACGCGCATAAGCGAGCGGCAGTTCCGTCGTGTACTTGATCGGCTCCATCGCGAAGGCAGAGGACACTTTCGAGATGTCGATCCGCGCGATCAGCTTCTTGTAGAAGTCGTCGTAGGCCGCGATGTCGGGCACGACGACGCGCAACAGGTAATCGACCTCGCCCGACATCCGGTAGAACTCCACGACCTCGGGAAAATCGACGACGGCGGCATGGAAGCGCTCCAGCCAGTCGAGGCTGTGCTGGTCGGTCTTGATCGACACGAATACGGTCACACCCGCGTTGACGGCGGCCGGATCGAGCAGGGCGACGCGCCGCCGGATGATGCCGGCGTCCTCGAGCTTCTGGATGCGCCGCCAGCACGGCGTCGTCGACAGACCGACAGCCTTGCCGATCTCGGCCACCGGCCGCGTACAGTCCTGTTGCAGAATGCGCAGGATTTTGACGTCCATCTCGTCGAGCATTGCGAGGCCGGAAGTTGAGGGAGGGGGCGGCAAACGCATACCGCATTGGGGAGGAAGTTAAAAATATTTGGCGCAACAGGCGAAACAGTCAAGCGGAATGAGAAGTTTATTCCACTCTGGTTGTTCCCGGCCTCGGCCGCGTCGCCGGCGCGAGCAGCCGTCGCACTTCGTCGCGCAGCACCGGCAGCAGTTCCGCCTCGAACCAGGGATTGGCCTTCAGCCAGGCGTTGTTACGCCATGAGGGATGCGGCAGCGGCAGGAACCGCGGGCCCGCCGGCGCATCGAGGAAAGAACGCCAGTCGCTGACGAGGCGCCCGAGCGGACGTGAGCCATCGCGCCCCAGATGCCACCGCTGCGCGTATTGGCCGACCAGCAACACGAGTTCCAGGTTGTCGAGATGCGTCATGACCCGCTGTCGCCACTGCAGCGCGCACTCCCGGCGCGGAGGCAGATCGCCGCCCTTGGCATCGTGGCCGGGAAAGCAGAAGCCCATGGGCACGATCGCGATCCGCTGGGTATCGTAGAACTCCGGCTTGGTCACGCCCATCCAGGTCCGCAACCGGTCGCCCGACGGATCGGTGAACGGTAGCCCGGAGGCATGCACCCGCACGCCGGGCGCCTGGCTGAAGACAGCGATCCGCGCTTCACGCGCGACCAGCAGCACCGGCCGCGGCGCATGGGGCAGGGGCGCGCCGTGCGGTTCGTCCACGCAGATACGGCAGGCGCGGATTTCCGCAAGGAGGTCATCGAGCACCCCGCCCGCGCGTTGCCGGCGTCTTCGCCGGGGGAGGGGCCGCGCAGGCTGGCTCACACCACTACCACGAGGCCGTCCTCGCCCAGAAGCACGCGGGGGTCATCGATCGCGTCGACCTGATCGAGCATCGCCCGGCTCATGTGAACCAGCATCACGCGCTTGGCGGCGAGCCGCTCCAGGTTCGCCTCGATCACTCGCCAGTTCATGTGATAACGCGCCGTCCGGTCGAAGCCGTAGCATTCGGCGATGAAAAGGTCGGCGCCCCGCGACACCGGCAACAGCGCGTCCACCCATTCCGTGTCACCGGAGAATGCCAGGACCCGCCCGTCGACCTCCAGCCTAAGGGCATGGGATGGCGCACCGGAAGGGTGGCTGACCTCGAACGCTCGGGCTGCCACGCCGTCGATCTCGACGGGGTGCCCCTGGCTGATCTCCTGAAAACTCAACTCGTATGACCGCTTGATCGCGGTCGAGCCGGGAAACAGCGCTTCCGCGGCGATTTGGAAGCGGGCCTCGATCCCGGGTGGACCGACCACCGTCAGCGGCGCAGTGCGCTTTCCCACGTGCTGGGCATGGATCAACCACCAAACGAGACCGGCATAATGGTCCCCGTGGAGGTGCGAGATGAAAATCGTCTCGACGCCGTTGGGGTCGAGGCCGAGCCGCTCCAGCCCGATCAGCGCGGTCGCACCGCAGTCGATCAGGAACGCGCGTTCGCCAGCCGCGACGTGGTAGCACGTCTGGAGCCGCCCGCCCGAGCCGAAGGCATCCCCGCAGCCCGCAATGGATAGCTTGATCACTGGACCTGTCCTGCCTGTTCCGTGACCGTTTCGGCGGTGGTTCTTATCGTTGTGCCCCATCCACTATCACGCAGGGCACACGGCATCTGTTCCCTAGGGAACAGCGACCGCTGGCCGCCCAGCCTCAGGCTGCGGCGCTCGGCCGGCTCGACACGTCGCGATACCACCGATCCAGGTGGGTGAGCCCCTCCGGCCGCTGGATGCGCGCCGGCTTCATGAAGTCGACCGCTGTCAGCGCTGTGATATCGGCGACCGAATAGTCGGGGCCGGCGATGAACGCCGATTGCGCCAGCTGACGGTCCAGAAGCGAAAGCATGGCCAAGACCTTGGGCTTGTTCGCTTCGCCCCACGCACCCACCTGCGGCACTTCCAGGTGCGCCATGGCCGGATGCAGGTGGCGGAAGGCATGGGCGACCGACGCTAGCAGGCCGAGTTCCACCCGTCGGTTCCACATCTCCACGGTCGCCTTTCCCAGGGCCCCACGCCCGAACAGGGCGGGCTCGGGGTGAAGCTCCTCGAAGTACCGGCAGATCGCCACCGTTTCAGACAGGCAGGTGCCGTCATCGAACTCCAGGATCGGCACCCTTTGCAGCGGGTTCTTGGCCGTCATGTCCTCGGTGCGCAGATCTCCCTTCATCAGGTCGACCTCCGCGAACGCCACCTGGAGGCCCTTCTCCGCCAGAAAAATGCGAACACGGCGCGGATTGGGGGCAGCGCGGGTCTCGATGATGCGCATAGGAGGCCTCTTGGTCAGGAGATGGGGCCGGGGACACTGTGAAACGAGTGTTCCGGTTGCGACACTTGCACCCCATCGCCGGACGATCGCGTGCGAGTGTCGAAACCGGACGAAGGGCTGATAAGTCTATGAGCGAAATGCGAGTTTCAATCCAACGCCGAGCCGCGGGATCAGCCACGGCCGCGGCGCGAACGTCAGCTGCACTACACTAGCGGTCCCACTCCCCGGCGGCAATTCACCGGCCCGCGCCCCACGCTCCCGGCCCGCGCCCAATGCCTCCCGCCCATCAACGCATGTGCTTGTCGCGCCAGTCCCTCGGCCGCTCGAACGCGCCCGCCCAGAGGCCTCGCCGCTGCGCCCGCGCCTCGCGCTCATCCTCCTCATAGGCACCATATGCAACCGCATAGCCGTCCCGCACCATGGCCTGGTTGAGGTTCTGACCACCCGCAAAGCAGGTCGCGAGCTTTCGGTCATGCTGATCGCTGCCGTGGTCGGTGCACCGCAGGGACCCGGCCGCCGCCAACCGCACCAGGTGCGCCCGCGCCGCCTCCCCGCAGGGCCAGCTCCGCCCCTCCCGCGTGCAGGTCTGCCGCCCCTCCGGTGCGTCGATGCCCTTGAGGCGCATCTCGACCCCGCCCACCACCAGGCTGTCGCCATCGATCGCGCGCGCCCCCCCGACGATATCCGGCCGGCGGCCGAGCCACAGCCCCCCGACAGTCAGGGCGAGAACCAGAAACCAATACAAGGACTTGGGCAAGGGGAGCCGGGCGCGCGCGCGCCGCTGCCTTCGGGTCATGCGCCGATCCGTAAATTCATGGGACCCTCCTCAACCGAAACTTAGCGAATTTTGCCCACATTAACCGTCTCGGAGCGGAGGTTCGCAGGCCCGGTATGGCCGGCCGGACACCGCTTCGGCGGCAACGGGGCCGCAATTGGTGTCGCGGTTGAATGCAGAGCATGGACACGCCATCGCCGGACGACATGGCCCGCGGTCCGCGTGAGGCCCGCCAACGCTCATCCGCGAGCCTCACGGAGGCGCGCGCGAAGCTTGCGCACGGTACCACGCTCAAGCCCGAGTTCGTCCACGATCTCCTGTCGATGTTCGCGCGCAACGAGCTCGGCGCCGCCGTCACCATGCCGGCCCTCTCGATCATCTTCTCGCTGGCGTCCCTGTTCTGGGCATCGATCCACGAGGCGGTGCTCTGGGCGCTGCTGGTCATCGGCACGAAGGTCATGCTGCTCGAGTGCTGCCGGCGCTTCCTCGCCACGCCGCGGGCCGAAATCGACCTGAAAGTCTGGACGCGCCGCTTTGTCATTTGCGAACTCATCAACGGCGTGACCTGGGCCGGCTTCGGCTTGGTCGGCATCGCCAGCACCGAGGCCCCCACGCAGGGCTTCATCTTCTCCTCGCACGTCTTCCTGTTCGCCACCCTGATCGTCGTTCTGGCGCTCAGGATGACGTTCGCCTCGCCCGTGCTCGCGATCCTCTACGCCGGCACGATCCCGATGACGCTTGCCGTCGTCATCCGCCTCGTCATCGTGCAGGACCCCTTCTACTACGCCCTCGCCCTGATGGCGGTCGCCGTGCACGTCTATTTCGTTTTCCTCGCCAAGGGGCTGCACAGCACCGCATTGGCGATGCTGGAATTCAAGGCGCAGAAGGACGCCTTGATCGCGGAACTGGAGGAAGCCAAGTCGATCTCCGACGAGGCCCGGCGGCGGGCGGAAGCCGCCAACACGGCCAAGTCGCGGTTCCTGGCGAACATGAGCCACGAGCTTCGCACCCCGCTCAACGCCATCATGGGCTTCTCCGAGGTGATGCACAGCGAGATCCTCGGCCCGCTCGAGAATGCCACCTATCGCGAGTACGCCGGCAACATCCACGACAGCGGTCGCCATCTCCTGAACCTCATCAACGAGATCCTCGATCTCTCGCGCATCGAGGCCGGCCGCTACGAGCTGCACGAGGAGCCGCTGAGGCTGGCCGACGTGATGGAGGATTGCGAGCGGCTGCTCAAATTGCGCGCCGACGCCAAGGGCCTGCAGATCGTCGAGGAGTTCGAGGACGACGCCGCCGCAATCTGGGCCGATCCCCGCGCCGTCCGCCAGATTTGCCTCAACCTGATGTCGAATGCGCTGAAGTTCACCCCGCGCGGCGGCCGCATCACGCTGACCATCGCAACCATGCGCGATGGCGGCCAGGTGATGGCCGTGCGCGATACCGGCCCCGGAATTCCAAAGGAGGAGATCCCCAAGGTTCTCCAGGCCTTCGGTCAGGGCTCGCTCGCCCACCAGACCGCGGAAGGCGGAACCGGGCTCGGCCTGCCGATCGTGCGCAATCTGATCGAGCTTCATGGCGGCACGTTCGAGTTGCACTCCGAACTGCGCAAAGGCACCGAGGCGATCGTCATCTTCCCCAAGAAGCGGGTCCTCGCCGCGGTGCCGCCGCTTCAGCCGCTCGGCCATGAGAGCCATCGCGTGCCGGAGCGCGCATCGGTCTCCCACCGCCCCGCGCGCCTGCGCGCCAACGCCGCGCGCGCCATGGCGGGCTGAACCGTGCCTGTTGCGCTGCGACATTGAGATCGGGCGCCGCTCTGCCTAAATGTCGCTTCGGTTCCCCGCGATTCCTAAGCGGCGGCAAGGCTTGAAGAGGCATTGTGGACACGCCCTGCATCAACGTCTGCGTCATGGATGAGGCTTCGGGCCTTTGCCTGGGTTGTCGGCGCACGGTCACCGAGATCGCGCGCTGGGCGTCGCTCACGCCCGAGGAGCGCCGCCGCATCATGGCCGCGCTCGCCGAGCGACCCGAGCCCGTCCCAGCGAGGAACCCGACATGCTGAAATGGGCATTGCTGGCTGTGGCCGGCCTCCTGGCGCTCGCCATGCTGGTTCGCGGCGATGCTGGCAGCCTGACGGGCTTGGGCGAGCGCGAGCTGATGGGTCTTTTGGCGTCCGTCGCGCTGCTGGCGATTGTCGGCAGCACCCTGATCTTCGACTACCGCGGCCGTTTCGGTCAGGCGGTGCGCGATTTCTTCACCTGGGTGGCCATTGCAGTGGCCCTCGTCGCCGTCTACGCCTTCCGCGGCGAGCTGACCGAGGTCGCCTACCGCGTTGCCGGGGAGCTGTTGCCGCCGGGGCAGGGGGTGGTCCAGTCCGGCGAAGCCGGGGAGCGCGCCGTGCGCATCCGTCGCCGCGGCGATAGCCATTTCATCGCCCGCGCCGATGTCAACGGAACGTCCCTGCCGCTGCTCGTCGACACCGGCGCATCCAGTGTCGTCCTTCGCCCCGCCGATGCCGAGGCGGCCGGCATCGACACCGGCCGTCTTGTCTATTCCGTCGCCGTCCAGACCGCCAATGGCACCGCCTACGCTGCCCCCGTTCGCCTGCGCTCTGTCGCCGTCGGTCCGATCCGCGTCGATGGTGTCGACGCCCTGGTGGCGCAGCCCGGCACGCTGCGCGAAAGCCTGCTGGGTATGAGTTTCTTAAGGCGATTGCGCTCTTATGAGTTTTCGGGAGATTTCCTGACGCTGCGGGGCTAAGTCGTCGGCGTCTGTGTATGCGTCGCAGTCGAAGGCCGTTCTCCATGCCCTTGTCGTCGGGAACACGTGTAGCGCTCAGCGAAGGCCTGAGCTGGGTGGCAGCGGGCGCGATGCTGGTGGTCGGCATCGTCTACTTCGACGAAATCCGCGCCGTTACCAAGGACGTCCTCGGCCTGCCAAGTGCGGCCGAAGTGGCCGCAATCGCCCGCGATGGTTTGAAATCCAAGACCGAGCCCCCCGTCAAATCCGTCAAAGGCGGCGAGGTCGCGCTGCCCATAGCACGCGACGGTCACTACCACGCCAGCGCCGAGGTTAACGGCCGGTCGATCGACGTCATGGTCGATACCGGGGCCAGCATCGTCGCATTGACCCAGGAGGACGCCGAGCGGGCCGGCATCTACGTCACGTCCGCCGACTTCACCATGCGCGTCTCCACGGCCAACGGTCCCGGCCGCGCCGCCCCCGTCCGCCTGTCCAAGGTCACCATCGGCGACATCACGGTGCGCGACGTGGAAGGGGCCGTGATCGAGAGCGGTCGCCTCGCCAAGACGCTCCTGGGCATGTCCTTCCTGAGCCGCCTGGGCAGGGCCGAGATCCGCAGCGGGACACTGACGCTCGCCGAGTAGGCGGCGCCCGGGCGCCGCCGTCTCGGATTTACAACGAAATTGCAGAAAATCTTCTTCGTTTCATTGGCGAACCCTCAACATGTTTGCGCAAAGGTGCAGGCGTGTGAACGGCGGTCGTCGGGCGGGCGATAGGCCGCGGCTGCCATAGTGACGGCGAGGCATTCCGGTGGCGACATTCGGCGCAGCGGACATTTCCAGCGGTATCGAAGCCCGCACGGCATATGCCTTCGCCGTGCCCGAAGCCTTCACGGCCAGCGCAGCGCCTGAGCCGGGCGAAGCCGTCCACGACATCCGCGGGTATGGCGCGGTCGCCGATGCCGCCGTCGACAATCGAGCTGCGATCCAAGCCGCCATCGATGCTGCCCACGCCGCTGGCGGCGGGCTGGTCTATGTTCCCCCGGGCACGTGGGGCATCGGCGCCAACCCGAAAAGCTCCGGCAGCCTCCAGCTCAAGGACAACGTCTTCCTGAAGGGCGCCGGCATGGGAGAATCCGTCCTGCGCCTGGTGGATGGCTCGGACGGCATCGTCACCGGCATGGTGCGCTCCGCACCCGGGGCCGTCGTGGAGAACTGGGGCGTCGCCGATCTCACCCTCGACGGCAACCGGGCGAACACCTCCGCACAGGTGGACGGCTTCTACAGCGGCCCCAAGCCGGGCATCACCGATGCCGACGCCGACGTCTACGTCTTGCGTCTGGAGGTGCGGGAGGTTTCCCGCTACGGCGTCGACCCCCACGAGCAGACCATCCGGCTGTCCGTCCGCGACAGCGTTTCCCACGACAATGGCTTCGACGGCTTCACGATCGACTTCGTGTCGCAGTCCGAGTTCGTCGGCAACGTCGCCTACGGCAATGGCCGCCACGGCTTCAACTTCGTCACGACCTCCAACGACATCCGCGCCGAAGACAACGTCGCATATGACAACGGCGGCAACGGCTTCGTCATACAGCGCGGCAGCGAGGACATCACGCCCTCCCACAACATCGCTCTGATCGGCGGCCGCGCGTCAGGCAACGGCGGTGACGGCGTGCTCTTGCTCATGTCCGAAGGCGTCACCGTGAGCGGAATGGAAGTTACCGACAATGCGGGCAACGGCATCCGCCTGCTCGGCGCGTCCCTGTCGACCGTCTCCGGTAACCTCGTCAGCGGCAACTCCCGCCAACAGGCCGACCTTTTCTCGGAGATCCTGATCGACGGCTATGACGACGCCGTCACCGGCACCCATTTCAACGCAAGCGGAAATCACATCACGGGCAACACCATGATCGCGGATACCGCGATCCCCTCGCGCTATGGCATCGAGGAACGCCCGGCCGGTCCCGAAGGCAACGTCATCGACGCCAACACGGCCACGGGATCCTTCCGTGGCGCATGGACGCTGCAGAACGTCAACGGCACGAGCAGCAAGGTCGGCACCCAGGCCGCCGACGACATGCTGGGCGATACCGGCCGCGACATCATCACCGGTCTGGCCGGTGACGACACCATCCGCGCCAACTCCGGCAATGATCGTGTCGAGGGCGGCGCGGGCAACGACTACCTGGCAGGCAACGCCGGTATGGATCACCTCGACGGAGGCCTCGACGACGACTGGATATTGGGCGGCGGCGGCAACGACATGATCGTTGGCAACGATGGCAATGACACGTTGCACGGCAACCGCGAGCACGATCGCTTGTTCGGCGGCCGCGGTAACGATCGCCTGAGCGGTGATCTGGGCAACGACACGCTCAACGGCGGCGGCGGCAATGACACGGTGAACGGCGGTACCGGCGACGACTGTATACAGGCCGATTTCGGCAACGATACGATCTATGGCGGCGCCGGCATCGATGTCCTCGACTTCTCCAATGTCGGCGTCGGCGTCGAAGTCGACCTTTACCACAAGAGCGCCGTAGGCGCCGGCACGGACCTCGTCGCTGGCATCGAAACACTCATCGGCACCGCTCACGACGATGCCCTGAAAGGCCGCTGGGTGGCGGAGACGCTGATCGGTGGCGACGGCGACGACATCATCGCCGGTCGCGGCGGCGCCGATACGCTCTCGGGCGGCAACGGACAGGATCGCTTCCTGTGGGGTGCGCGCTCCGACGTCGTCGTGAACGGCGTCTCTCGTGGGGCCGACCACATCACGGACTTTGCCGCTGGCGACATCATCAATATTCGCGGCCTGCTCACCGGCACGACCTACGACACCCTCGACGACGTTGTACGGCTGACCGCGATGGACGGTGGCACGCTCCTGAGCGTGCGCATCGCCGATGTCTTCCAGGACGTCGTCATTCTCGACGGGGCGCTGCTCTCCGATGCAGCGGCCTTGGTCGACGACGGTACGCTGGTCGTCTGAGACCGACCTGACTCGCGCCCGGCGACGCATGTCGGGCCGGTGCCATGATTGAGACAAGAATCTCCGGCGAATGAAACAGGCAGCGATTTGAGACTGCCCGCCGGCCCGACTGGGCCGGGGTCGATGTTCGTGCCCCCCGCTTTGCCATCGATCCGTTGGCGCCGGTCTGCTGCCTGCGCTAGGGTGCGCGCCAAGATTCTCATGAGGACGATCCATGACGTTGCCGAAGCCACGCGCCGACCTTAAGCCCAACACGGCCGACTTCGAGCGCCTGCCGCTCGTCAAGCCGACCGGCTTCCGCGAGTACGATGCGCGCTGGCTCTACCCCCAGGAGATCAATCTCATGGGGCTCAATGCCATCGGGCTCGGTCTTGCGACGTTGTTTGCGCGCTCCGGTGTGCCCAAGCGCTTCGTCGTCGGACACGACTTTCGCTGGTACTCGGGCTCGGTCAAGCAGGCCCTGGTCACGGGTCTGCTCGCGGGCGGCGCCGAAGTCCACGACATCGGTCTGGCCCTCTCGCCGATGGCCTATTTCGCGCAGTTCGCCCTGGATGTCGAAGGCGTGGCGATGGTCACGGCCTCCCACAACGACAACGGCTGGACCGGCATCAAGATGGGCATGCAGCGCCCGTTGACCTTCGGTCCCGATGAGATGGCCGCGCTGAAGGAGATCGTTCTGTCCGGCGACTACGAGACGCGCGTCGGCGGACGCTACATCTTCGTGGCCGATATGGCAGAGCGCTATCAGGCCGCGCTGCTCGACCGGCCCAAGCTCAAGCGCAAGCTGAAGGTGGTCGCCGCCTGCGGGAACGGGACGGCGGGCGCCTTTGCGCCGCAAGTGCTCGAGGCTGTCGGCTGCGAGGTCGTCCCCCTCGACGTCGAGCTCGACCACAGCTTTCCGCGCTACAACCCGAACCCCGAGGACATGAAGATGCTGCACGCCATCGCCGATGCGGTGAAGGCGAGCGGTGCCGATGTCGGCTTTGGCTTCGATGGCGACGGCGATCGCTGCGGCGTCGTGGACAATACCGGCGAGGAAATCTTTGCCGACAAGGTCGGCGTGATGCTGGCGCGCGATATCTCGCGCATCCACCGCAACGCCAAATTCGTGGCCGACGTGAAGTCGACGGGTCTCTTCATGACCGATCCCGTCCTCAAGGAGAACGGCGCCACCACCACATACTGGAAGACCGGCCATTCCTACATGAAGCGCTTCAGCTTCGAGACCAAAGCTCTCGTCGGCTTCGAGAAGTCCGGGCACTTCTTCTTCAATCCGCCGCTCGGCCGGGGCTATGATGACGGCCTCGTGGCCGCGCTCGCGGTCTGCGACATGCTCGAGCGCAACCCCGGAAAATCGATGGCCGAGCTTCGCGCCGCGCTGCCGCAGACGTGGCAGTCGCCGACCATGTCGCCCCACTGCGACGACGAGAAGAAATACGACGTCGTCGACAAGGTGATCCAGCACTACAAGGATCAGCATGCCATGGGCGCGATGATCGCAGGCCAAAAGATCCGCGACCTCATCACCGTCAACGGTGTGCGCGTTGTGCTGGCGGACGGCACCTGGGGTCTGGTGCGTGCGTCGTCGAACAAGCCCGAGCTTGTCATCGTGGTGGAAAGCCCGACATCCGACGCCAATATGCGCGCGATCTTCAAGGACATCGACGCGGTCCTGTCGACCCATCCCGAGGTCGGTGCGTACAATCAGAAGATCTGACCGGGCGGCCCGCGCCTTTGCGTAATCTGTAGAAAGCCGACAGGCGGCCCATCGGGCCGCCTGTCGTGTGCCGGGCGTTCCCGCATTCCGTTCCGTTACCAGCGATACCGCTTATGCGACCGCTTCTTGTAGACGCGGTAATGCCGGCGCGGCGCGTAGGTGTATGAATAGGGCCGGTAGTAGCCGCCCGAGTAGTAGTAAGGGCGATCGGTCCTGTAGTAATACGCACGCCGGCGGTCTCGCTTGTACTTGTGCGCCAGGATGGCGCCGAGCGCGATGCCGCCGATGATACCGGCGACGACGGCGCCATTGCGGTGCGCGGCGGCAGGCCGCGAATCCGCCACCGCTGCGGTAAACGCCATCGCCGTGGCGATCGCGAGCATGGCAAGTTTCTTCATCTCAGACCTCCTTTGACCTGTCGGTAGCGCCGGCCGTTGGTGGCCGCGCGCGCCCAAGTGCAGCGATCTCCCAGAACAACGCGCAAGGCGCGCTCACTGTTCCGCGAGGCCGCGTCATGTGCCGCACATCGTTCCGCACGCGCGGGGTCAATAAATGAGGTTGAATGTCAACAACCTAGGCCACCGCGGCCGGTCTTGCAACCGCTCTGGCCGCCGAACAGGTCATGGCTTCTGGCCGGTCGCATCCTTGCCGGCTTGCCGCTCGGCCATGCGCGCCAGATGGAAGCGCTGGAAGTTCCTGTCCTTCTCGTACATCCGCGCTCCGATCCACGAGAACATGTCGTAGAACGTGGCGGCGCCGATGCCCAGGCCCATGCGCGCCACTTCCAGCGGCTGGCCCCACTGGCCCGCCAGGTCGGCCAGATCATGCTTGTAGAAAACGACGGTCGGCGTGAACAGCACGCCCCAGCGCTCCGCAAGCTTCTTCTCCGGCATCTTCGTGCCGTCGAAGTCCGTCACCTCGCGCGAGCCCCACAAGTCGATCTGCACGATGCGAAAATTTTCGCGCACGTAATCGTTGATGTACTTTTGCGCCAGCACTTCCGTGTGCATCTTCGTGCAGTAGATGCAGCCGCGCTGCTCGAAGATGACGGCAAACCGCTTGCCCGCTGCGCGTGCAGCCGTGAAGTCCTCCTTGAGGTCGAGGAAGGTCTCCTCATACCAGCGCTGTCGATAGATCCCGTCTTCCCCCTTCACCGGCTCGACGCGCGGTGCCACCGGACCCGAGACGGCCGGCAGTGCTGGCGTCTCTTCTGCAGACGTCGGACCGATCGACTGCGCGGACAACGCGAGAATCGCCAGCGCGAGCATCGCGGCAAGACCGGCAGGAAGGCGGACACGGGCCATGTGGGTCATCCCTCAATTCAGGGAGGCTCAGTCTAGCCTACGTCGCCATCGCGCGCGACGACCGGCTGGCATTGCCGCGCCGCGGCACTTTGCTACGCGAGCAGACTGAGGATGAAGCGCAGGGAAACGAGCCCCAGCAGGCAGGCAAATCCGATCTCCAGCGCCCTCTTGCCGATGCCGTGCGCCAGCCTGACCCCGAATGGAGCCGCAAGAACGCTCGCCGGTACGACAAGCAGCAGTGCCAGCACGTTGACGTAGCCTAGCGATATCGGCGGCAGTCCCGCAGCGCCCCAGCCGGCCCAGATGAAACCGACCGCGCCGGGCACGGAGATCAGCGGTCCGAGCCCGGCGCAGGTGGCCAGCGAGCCCAGCAGCGGCCGCCCATAGAGCGTCATCATCGAGATCATGAACGCTGTTCCCCCAACGCTCATCAAGGTCGAGAAGAGACCGACCAGGATGGCGTAGCCTTCGACCCACCAGTGGCGGGGAATCTCGTCGCCGAGTCGCCAGTTGTCGCGGCCGAGCGCGAGTTTGATCGCCAGGCTCGTCCCCAGCAGCGCCCACACCCACTTCAGCGCGGCACTCGGCAGCACACTTGCGAGCGCCGAGCCGAGCACGACGCCGACGACCACCCAAGGCGCCACACGCCGCAGGAAGGACATGTCGACGGCGCCTTTCGCCTTGTGCGACAGGAACGAGCGAAGCGACGTCGGCACGATGATGGCAAGCGACGTCCCGATCGCGATGTGCATGCGAAGGTCCGCGTCGACGTCGATCAGGCGTAAGACCTCATAGAGCAGCGGCACGGTAATTGCGCCCCCGCCGATGCCGAACAGCCCCGCCAGGAAACCGGTCAACAGGCCGGCGGCGACGAGGCTCCCGGCCAACAGGGCAAGGTCGGCGCCAGAAACGCCAAGAAGTGTGACGCCTTGCAGAACGGTCACGCGGAGGGGGCTCCGGTCAAGCGGCCGGCTCGAGGAACGCGCGATGCGGAGCCGGACCCTCACCTTCGGCTATGGCAAGCGCTTGCGCGAGCACATCGATTGTCGCAGCCGCCCCGACGGCGTTCTCCGAGAGATGACGGCGAAAGGCGCGCGCGCGCGGCTGTCCGTGATAAAGTCCGAGAATATGCCGCGTCACGTTGTTGAGCCGGCCGCCCGCTGCCAGATGCGCGGCAACGTAGGGCATCAGCCGCTCCAGCACCTCTCGCCGGCTGACAGCGGCCGCACTCGCCCCGAACACACGGCGATCGACATCGGCGAGCAGCCAGGGCGTCTGATAGGCCGCCCGCCCCAGCATGACGCCGTCGACGTGGGCGAGGTGATCCTCTGCGGCCGCCAGCGTGGCGATCTCGCCGTTGATGACGATGGTCAGATCGCCCCGAGCCGCCTTGAGCCGCCACACACGCGCGTAGTCAAGCGGCGGGATCTCCCGGTTCTCCTTCGGCGACAACCCCTTCAGCCATGCCTTGCGGGCGTGGACGATGAACTGCGTGCACCCGGCGTCGGCAACGACGTCGACGAAGCGCTGGAAGTCGCGCTCGCCGTCCTGCTCGTCGATGCCGATGCGGCACTTCACAGTGACCGGCACCGCCACGGCGGCCCGCATCGCCGCCACGCATTGAGCGACGAGCGCGGGCTCCGCCATCAGGCACGCGCCGAACCGGCCGTCCTGCACCCGATCCGACGGGCAGCCGACGTTGAGGTTGATCTCGTCGTAGCCGAACTCTTCGCCGATCCGCGCCGCCTCCGCGAGCTTGGCGGGCTCCGATCCGCCGAGCTGCAGCGCGACGGGATGCTCCTCGGCATCGAAGCCCAGCAGACGGTCGCGAGGCCCGAACAGCACAGCGTCCGCCGTCACCATCTCCGTGTAGAGGCGGGTATGACGCGACAGCAGCCGATGGAAGAAGCGGCAATGCCGATCCGTCCAATCCATCATCGGGGCAATCGAGAAGATGTGCGCTGACACAGGCATGGGTTCGATCAGACGACGCTCAGTTTGCGACCGAAAAGCCCGGCCTCTGGCCCGATATATGCTCGGTCTTCACCGTCGGCCCACATTGCGTTCTGGCCCGCGACTCCCGCCGTGACCCGCCAGCCGTCGAACGAAACGACACACCTCACGGCACCTTGCCTTGACCGCTCGCGCGCAACTCCGCGAGTTCCCGGCGCAACGCGACGATCTCGGTCATCATCGAAGCCTGGTTGCGCAGGATCTCCTGCTCCAGCTCCTCTTCCTGCTCGCGCGTATGCGACTGCATCGATTCCACGATCACGCCGATCACCAGGTTGAGCACCGCCCAACTCGTCAACACGATGAACGTGATGAAGAACGACCACGCGACCGGATGCGTGCTCATCACCTCACGCGCCAGATCCGGCCAGCCTTCCAGCGTCATGACCGTGAAGAGCGAGAAGGCGCTGGCGCCGAGCGTGCCGAAGTACTCCGGATGGGCCGCCCCGAACAGCTTCGTGCCCATCACCGAGAACACGAACAGTAGCAGCATCATCAGGCTCATGATCGAGCCAAGGCTCGGAATGGCCTTGATGAAGCCCTCGACCACCCGGCGCAACGACGGCAGGACGGCCACGATGCGCAAGAGACGCAGCGCTCTCAGCGACCGCAGCGCGGCGAACGCGTCCGTCGTCGGCGCCACAGAGACGGAAACGACCGCAAGATCGAACCAATTCCACGGATCGCGCCAGTACTTGCGCCCGAACACAGCCATCTTGAGGCCGATCTCCACGATGAAGACCAGCAGGATAACCGTGTTCAGGAACTCCAGCGCGCTGCCGAAGCGGCTCTCAAGCGCCGGTACGGTTTCCGCGGCCAGCAGGATGGCGTTGACCGCGATCACCGTGATGATGCCGAACTCATAGGTCCGGGAAGCAAAGAAGCCGGGCAATCGCGCCCAGGTGGCGGCCAGATCGTGACGTGTCATCGGCAAGCTTCCGGGATCAAACCAGCGAGTCCATGGCAGGATAGCCTCTCAAGTGCCTGCTGGAGAAGCCGTTGGGCGCGCGAGCCGATGATTGGCTGGGCAAAACCGCTGCCGACGTCGGCGCGCGCCCCGGCACTACTGGTGTTGCGCCACTCACGCAAACGGCGGCAGCCCGATTTGGGCCGCCGCCGTTTTGAGCAAGGGCTCGGATCGGGATCGCGCTCAGCCGCGCTTCTCGACCGGCACATATGCACGCTCGCCGGCGCCGATATAGAGCTGGCGCGGCCGGCCGATCTTCTGCTCGGGATCCTCGATCATCTCCTTCCACTGCGCGATCCAGCCGACGGCGCGGGCCAGCGCGAAGAGGACGGTGAACATCGAGTTCGGGAAGCCCATCGCGCGAAGCGTGATGCCCGAATAGAAGTCGATGTTGGGATAAAGCTTCTTCTCGACGAAGTACTCGTCCTGCAGCGCGATGCGCTCCAGCTCGAGCGCCACCTTCAGCAGCGGCTCGTTCTTGACGCCGAGCGACTCCAGCACCTCATGGCAGGTCTTCTGCATCACCTTGGCGCGTGGGTCGTAGTTCTTGTAGACGCGGTGGCCAAAGCCCATCAGCCGGAAGCCGGACGTCTTGTCCTTGGCCTTCTTGACGTACTCGTTGACGCGGTCGACCGATCCGATCTCCTGCAGCATGGCGAGCGCGGCCTCGTTGGCGCCGCCGTGGGCGGGGCCCCACAGACAGGCCGTGCCGGCCGCGATGCAGGCGAACGGGTTGGCGCCTGAGGAGCCGGCGAGCCGCACGGTCGAGGTCGACGCGTTCTGCTCGTGGTCGGCGTGCAGGATGAAGATGCGGTCGAGTGCGCGCGCCACGATCGGATTGACCACGTAGGGCTCGCAGGGAACCGCGAACGCCATCTGCAGGAAGTTCGACGTGTAGTCGAGATCGTTGCGCGGATAGATGAACGGCTGGCCGATCGAGTACTTGTAGGCCATCGCCGCGATCGTCGGCATTTTCGCGATCATGCGATGGCTGGCGATCATGCGCTGCGTGGGATCATTGATGTCGGTGCTGTCGTGATAGAACGCCGACAGCGCGCCGATCGTGCCGACCATGATCGCCATCGGGTGGGCGTCACGGCGGAATCCGGTGAAGAACCGGGTCATCTGCTCGTGCACCATGGTGTGGCGCGAGATCGTCGAGCGGAACTCTTCGAGCTGCGCCGCGGTCGGCAACTCACCGTACAGCAGCAGATAGCAGACCTCGATGAAGCTCGACTGCTCGGCCAGATCGTCGATCGGATAGCCGCGATAGAGCAGCACGCCCTCTTCGCCGTCGATATAGGTGATGCGCGACGAGCAGTTGGCCGTCGACGTGAAGCCGGGGTCGTAGGTGAAGCACCCCGTGTTGGCGTAGAGCTTGCCGACGTCGATCACATCCGGGCCGATGGTGCCGGAGCGCACCGGCATCTTGATGGCCTTCCCGTTGAGGTCGAGGTTGGCGGACTTGTCGGCGGCCTTGTCGTGAACGTTCATGAAGCCATCCTCGGGATCAGGGGTGGACGGTTGAGGGTGTCGGCGCCACGGCCGGTATGCTGCGACGCAGCATCCTTGCCCGGCGAAAGGGTCTTGGGTTCGCCTCTAGTATACTCCGAATATCCCGGCAATCCAGGGTTTCCCCGGGGAAGGCGAACGATCGAATGGTGGGGCCCCCGCCCTTGCGACACTGCGAAAAGCCGCTTTGCGGGCTCCCATCAATGGCCGCTGGTCAGCCGGCGCAGGGCCTCTTCGCGCCCGAGCACCGCCATCACATCGAACACCGGCGGCGAAACGGTTCGCCCCGTCAGTGCCGCACGCATGGGCTGTGCGAGCTTGCCGAGCTTGGCGCCGGTTTCCTCCGCATACCCGCGCACGATCGCCTCCAGCGCTTCCGGTGACCACTCGGTGGCCGTGCCCAGGCGCTCGGCCAGCGCCGCGTTCTGCGTCCGCGCCTCCGCCGAAAGCTGCCCCCTGGCCTTCTCGTCGGGCTCGCGCGCGCCCAGCACGTATGTCGCCCCCTCCACCAGTTCCCGCAGCGTCTTGGCGCGCTCCTTGAGGCTCGGCACGGCTGCTGCCAGACGGTCCCAGCCTACGCGCTCGAACCCGGCGACAAGTCCGGGGCCGCCCTCCATCTCCGGCAGCGCCCGGCGCACGCGCGCAACGAGCTCGTCCGTCGGAGCCTGGCGGATGTAGTGGCCGTTCAGGTCGGCGAGCTTGGCAAAGTCGAAACGCGCCGGGCTCTTGCCGATGGCGTCGAGCCCGAACCACGCGATCATCTGCTCCGTCGAAATAATTTCGTCGTTGCCGTGCGACCAGCCGAGCCGGACGAGATAATTGCGCAGCGCGGCGGGCAGGTAGCCCATCGCGCGGTAGGCTTCGACGCCGAGCGCGCCGTGGCGCTTGGACAGCTTCGCCCCGTCCGGCCCATGGATCAGTGGCACATGTGCGAAGACCGGCACGTCCCAACCCATGGCCTTGTAGATCTGGGTCTGCCGTGCCGCGTTCGTGAGGTGGTCCACGCCGCGGATGACATGGGTTACGCCCATGTCGTGGTCGTCGACGACGACGGCGAGATTGTAGGTCGGCGTGCCGTCGGACCGCAAAATGATGAGGTCGTCGAGGTCCTTGTTGGGGAACACGACACGGCCCTGAACCTGGTCCTCGACCACCGTCTCCCCCTCGCGCGGCGCCTTCACGCGCACGGTCGGCCTGACGCCGGCGGGCGCGTCCTTCGCGTCCCGGTCGCGCCAGGACGACAGGAAGATCTGCGGCCGCCCCTCCGCCTTCGCCGCTTCCCGCGCCGCCTCGATCTCGGCAGGCGAGGCGTAGCAATGATAGGCCGACCCGTTGGCGATCATCTCGGCGGCGACGGTGGCGTGGCGATCCGCGCGCGTGAACTGGTGGACGACGTCGCCGTCCCAATCGAGCTCCAGCCATTTCATGCCATCCAGGATGGCGGCGATCGCCGGCTCGGTGGACCGCTCGCGGTCGGTGTCCTCGATCCTCAGACGGAAGTCGCCGCCGGTATGGCGGGCATAGAGCCAGTTGAAAAGCGCCGTTCGCGCGCCGCCGATGTGCAGGAAGCCGGTCGGGGAGGGGGCGAACCGTGTCACGACCTTCGTGCTCATGGCGCAGGAGCCTTTCGTTTCGTGTTGCGCTGTTGCCCGCACGCCGGACGGCCATCCAGAGTGTCGAGGGCGCTCCTGTAGCACAGTCGGCGCGCGGATCGTAAGATGAGCCCCGACGGGGAGGCGTTGCGGTTGTCGTTGGCGCTGACAGAGGACGCCGTGGGCGCGGTGACGCGCGACGGGCGTTGGCATGCAGGCAGTCTGCGCGACCGCCTGGCCGGGACGCTGGAAGCCGAGCGCGACCGCTGGTTTCTCTGGGCGCCGGTCATGATGGGCGCCGGAATCGGCTTGTACTTCGCGCTCCCCGCCGAGCCACGCCTGGCGCTGGCGCTCGCGCCATTCCTGGTCGCGCTGATCCTCTACGGCGTCGTCCGGCAGGGTGTCATCGCCAGTGTCCTGCTCGGCGCCTTGATGACCGCCGCCGCCGGCTTTGCCATCATCAAGGTGCGCACCGGCCTCGTTGCCGCGCCGGTTCTGGAGCGCCCCATGCGCGCCGCGCCGGTGACGGGATGGGTTGAACTGGTCGAGCCGAGACCGTCCCGCGGGCAACGCCTCACCATCCTCGTCCATGAACTCGGGTCGCTGGCCCCTGAAGCGCGGCCCTGGCGCGTGCGCGTCCGCACCTTGAAAACGGTGGCCGACCTCAGGCCCGGCGACGCCATTCGGCTCAAGGCGACGCTGTCGCCGCCATCCGGCCCGCCGATCCCCGGCGGCTACGACTTCGGCCGTTCGGCCTATTTCCAGGCGATTGGCGCCGTGGGCTACAGCATGAGTACGCCCGAGCCCGCTCATCAGATCGGCGCGCCACCCTGGCGGCTGCGTGCCGCCGCTGCCGTCCAGCGACTGCGCCAGGCGATCGGCGCGCGCGTCACGGCCACGTTGCCGGGCGAGACCGGGGCGATCGCAACGGCGCTGCTCACCGGTGAACGCGGCGCCATCACGGACGCCACCAACGAGGCCTATCGCGATTCAGGACTGCTGCACGTCCTGTCCATCTCGGGTCTGCACATGGCCGTCATGGCCGGCGCCGTGTTCGTTACCCTGCGCTTCCTGCTGGCGCTGTGGCCGGCGGTAGCCTTGCGCTATTCGATCAAGAAGTGGGCCGCCGCCGGCGCCGCCTTGGCAGCTCTCGGCTACCTCATGATTTCCGGTTCATCGAGCGCCACCGTGCGCTCCTATCTGATGATCTCGGTCATGTTCCTGGCGATCTTGCTCGATCGTCCGGGCATTGCGTTGCGCAATGTTGCGATCGCGGCCTTGATGATCCTGCTCGTCGCGCCCGAGACGCTGCACGACGTCGGCTTCCAGATGTCCTTCGCCGCCGTCGTCGCCCTCGTCGCCGGCTTCGAGGCGCTGCGCGACCGCCGACGGCTCAATCCGCGCGAGGGGCGCATGGGGCCGGTGCCGATGGGGCTGATGTTCCTCGGTGGCATCGTGTTGACGACGCTGATCGCCAGCTTCGCCGTGGCGCCCTTTGCCGCCTATCACTTCCACAAGAGCCAGCAGTACGCGATCCTGGCCAACCTGATCGCGATTCCGATCTGCAACGTTGTGGTCATGCCGGCAGCACTGGCGACCCTTGTCGCCATGCCCTTCGGCCTCGAGGCCTTGCCGGTGAAGGCGATGGGGCTCGGCATCGAAGCCATGTCCTGGTGCGCACGCACTGTTGCCGCGTTGCCCGGCGCCGTCGGTCGCATTCCCGCGATCCCCTCCCACGCCTTCGCGGCCATGGTGATCGGCGGCTTATGGCTCGCATTGTGGCGGACGCGATGGCGGCTTCTGGGGCTGGCCGCCGTCGTCGTCGGCCTCGCGCTGGCACCCGGCGGCACGCGACCCGACCTGCTCGTCGGCCGCGACGGCGCGCTTGTGGCCGCCCGCCTCGACGGCCGCCAGCTGACGTCCTTGAAGGGCAGGGGATCGGAGTTCGAGCTGGCCCGCTGGCTGGAGCACGACGGCGACATCCGCACCGGCAAGGCCGTGGCCAGCGGCGAAGGGTTCCGCTGCGATCGGATCGGCTGCACGACCCGGATCAAGGGCCGCCTCGTCGCCATGCCGAGCCACCCCGCCGCGCTGCCCGACGATTGCTCCAAGGCCGATATCCTGCTGCTGCGATGGCCGCGCCCCTCCGCCTGCCCGGCAACCAAGGCAACCGTGATCGACTATTGGGCGCTGCGCGATGACGGCGTCCACTGGCTGACGATCCAGGACGAGCGCGTCGAGGTCCGAAGCGTGGGGGGCGAGCGCGGCGCACGCCCATGGACGGGACGCGAGGGTGCAAAGATGCGTACGCGTCGCCCGCCGTCCGGCGAGGTCGACCGTCTTGCCGCGTTTGCCGCCCCGCGCGATCTCCTCGATCCTGAAGACGCGCGCCCCGATCTGGCGGCCGAGGCAGCGGGCGGGGAGTGAGAGGAGCAGTGGGATGGGCGGAGCCGGGACGGGCATCGTGCGCCGACACCCCTCCGCCCTGGCATGCGCCTGGCCGGCACCATTCTTGACGTGGTGGGCGGTGAGAGGGTCGAACTCCCGACATCCTCGGTGTAAACGAGGCGCTCTACCACTGAGCTAACCGCCCGACGCCGCTGATCTATACGTGCCGGTGCCCGAGAGCAACGCCCTTATGGTACATCAGGCCTCGATGGACCCGAAGCCGACAGGTCGTAAAGCGAACCGGCCGCCGCTTGTCTGGCGGAACTCTCTAATCGACCTCCAGCACCACACGCCCGCGGACCTTGCCGGCGATGATCTCCGGCGCCAGCGCCTGCACGTCGGCGACCGGCCGCGTCACGGTCAGCGCGTCAAGCGTGCTGGTCTCCAGATCGCGGGCGAGCCGCGTCCAGGCCTCGATGCGCTTCGTCCGCGATGCCATCACGCTGTCGATCCCCGCCAGGGTCACGCCGCGCAGGATGAACGGCGCCACCGAGACCGGCAGGTCCATACCCTGGGCAAGACCGCAGGCCGCCACGCAGCCGCCATAGCGGGTCTGGGCGATGGCATTGGCCAGCGTGTGGCTGCCGGCCACGTCCACGGCGCCCGCCCACCGCTCCTTGCCCAGCGGCCGGCCAGCTGCCGCCAGCTCCGATCGGTCGATGATCTCGCCCGCGCCAAGACCTTTCAGAAAGGCGTCTTCCTCCCGCCGGCCCGTCGAGGCGATGACGGTGAAGCCGAGCCGTGCGAACACCGCCACGGCGACGCTGCCCACGCCGCCGGCCGCACCCGTGACCAGCACCGGACCCTGGTCGGGCGTGACGCCATGCGCCTCCAGCGCGAGGATCGACAGCATGGCGGTGTAGCCAGCGGTTCCGATCGCCATCGCTTGTGCGGCTGAGAATCTGGCCGGCCGGTGGACGAGCCAGTCGCCCTTGACCCGCGCATATTGCGCATAGCCACCGTGGTGGGTCTCCCCGACGCCCCAGCCGTTGAGCACGACGTGGTCACCGACCTTGAAGTCGGCGTGCGTGGACTGGGTGACCGCGCCCGCGAAATCGATGCCCGGCACCAGCGGCCAGCGCCGGATGATCGGCGCCTTCCCGGTCAGCGCCAGCCCGTCCTTGTAGTTGATGGTGGTGTGGGAAACCCGCACCGTGACGTCGCCGTCCATGAGCTGGTCCGGGCTCATCTCGGTCCACGCGATGGCAGTCCCGGCGTCCGATTTCGTCGCCAGCAAGGCCTTGAACGGTTGCATCGTCTTACTCCCTGGTCACGGCTCAGTCGTCGATGCCATAGAGCAGCGCGCCGCGTCCGTCGAGGGCAGGTCCTTCCAGGGAAGGGCCCGCGCGCGGGGGAGGGGGCGGCGGGCAGTGATGCTTGAAGGTCGCGGTGCCGGAAAATTCCCCACGCAAGCTTGACGAGCGATTAGTTTGGGCATTGATGAAATCTATTTGGGGCTGTTAACCCACATCTTGCAATGTAAACATGTTTAATTCCTATCGTCTCGGGATTATTCGATGTCTCCGACAATCAAATACTTGCCTGGTGACTGTGGCATGCTCACCGATCCGACGTGGGATTTTTACACCTACCGCGCAGCCACATCGAATTATTGCGCTGCAGCATTCTTTTGCTCTTGGCGATCGCAGCGAATGCAATCTAGCTTTCGCGTTGGTAGCGGTGCTCCGCTGCCAAACCATGCCGGCAGGCTCGTACCTCGTGCTTCGCTTACCCTGTGAACAGGCCGCGCCGGAAAACGAAGGAGGCACAGATGGAACTGTCGATGCGAATGACCGTGCTTGCCGCGATCATGACCTTCGGATTCCTCGGTGCGATCGTGTTCGGCATGCTTTGAGCGGCCGGAGAGTGGAGGGGATCAGCATCGCGGGGACGTGGACAGGCAAATGACCGCGGCAACCGACGCACTTCGATCCGGCGTCGGCAGGAAGCGTCGAGATTGAACGAGACGCCGCGGGCGGGCCGAGCCCACGAAACCGAGATCACCAGAAGATGGGACGAGGCGCGATCCTGCCGGATCTGCGCCTCGCAGCGTTTCGGGCCCGAGCGTCTCCGCCGAAAAGGTCGCGTGCTCCGCCATGCGCCGGTCTGCTCTGCGCAAAGCCACAATCGACGGGGGCGACATGCGCCCAGCCCACCACCATCAGCGCATCATCACGCAGGTTTCGAAGCAGCTGCAGCCGCTCGCTGCCCCCTCAGCGGGCCAGATGATAGGCCAGGATGGCCGGCAGCAGGATGACGGCCAACGGCGGCAAGGCGAGCCCGCTCCCCTGCAGCAGGCGAAACGCCACCACCGCGCCGCCGATGAGGCCGCCGGCCAGCGCCCAGACGAGCCGCGTTGGCGTCGGCGCTGAGACATCCTTCAGGAACTGGGCGCCCACCAATCCCGTTATCCATACGATCGCAGCTGCCGCCACGCCGTTGACGAAAGGCTGCGCCTGACCGCCCACAAGCACAACTTTCTGGGCGGCAGGCGTCCCGATCCATCCGGCCACGAATTGCAGCGCGAAGAGCACGATCCGACCAACCATGACATCCCCCTCATTGTGCAGGCTTCGAACTCCGTGAGCACACAACGCACGAGCCGGCAACCCGCACCCGCCTTCGCGCGCGACGCTCTGGCCTCCCAGTCACGCCCTCTTTTGTTGTCCTCCTATCACGTGTGCCCGCCACGGTCATGTGATGGCCGTCCGATCACGTCGCGTCGGCGCCAACGACCCGCGCGCGCCTCCGGCGCAGGAGCCTGGCCGCCGGACCGCGGCTTGGCAGGCAATGCAGAGGTGCGTCGAAGGCTATTGACGCAAAGGATCGGCATTGCAAAGTGTGAAGTTTGAATGGCAAGCCGTTGCCGCAGGGCGGCTCGGCGCGCTATGGCATGCCCACGACCGCCCGGAACGCAGCAGGCCAGCAGTCGGTCGGGCGTTCGGCCCGGCCACGAGTATGAGGAGGCGCCAATGGCAGTGCAACGCGCGACGGCCAGGATCAGAGCCTACGATCCGATCTGGACATCCCTGCGCGACGAGGCCGAGGCGGCCGTGTCGGCCGAGCCGGCGCTGGGCGGATTCATCTTCGCAACCATTCTGGGCCACGACCGGCTCGAGGACGCGGTCTGCCATCGCCTGGCGCAGCGCCTCAATCACGCCGACGTCGACGCCGGCCTGATCGGCCAGACCTTCCAGTCCGTGCTCGACGAGCAGCCCGGCATCGCGCGAGCCTTCCGCGCCGATCTCGCCGCCGTCTACGACCGCGATCCCGCGTGCACGCGCTACATCGAGCCGCTGCTCTATTTCAAGGGCTTCCATGCGCTCGTCACGCACCGCTTCGCCCACGCGTTGTGGATGGCAGGGCGTCGGGACTTCGCGCTCTATCTGCAGAGCCAGTCCTCGCGCATCTTCGCCGTCGATATCCACCCGGCGGCACACATCGGCATCGGCATCATGCTCGATCACGCCACCGGTATCGTCGTTGGCGAGACCGCGACCATCGGCGACAACTGCTCGATCCTGCACAGCGTGACATTGGGCGGCAGTGGCAAGGAGACAGGTGATCGCCATCCCAAGATCGGCGACAACGTCATGATCGGCGCCGGCGCCAAGGTGCTCGGCAACATCAGCGTCGGCAACTGCTCGCGCATCGCCGCCGGTTCCGTCGTGCTGAAGGACGTGCCACCGCAAACGACCGTGGCCGGCGTGCCTGCCCGTGAGGTCGGCCCGGCCGGCTGTCCCGAGCCGTCTCTGGCGATGGATCAGCGCGTCGATCCCGACGATTGCGGTTGCCTGGGCTGACGATTTCAAGACAGGCGGCATGGTTTCCGGGGAAGTCGGGCGTTGCGCGCCGCCCGGCATTGAAAAGGTCCCGGGTCCAGCTGGCTCGGCCGCAAGAGGAAGGAAGACATATGAAGAGCGACATTCCCCGGCTGCAGGGCTATCTGCGCCGCGCCCTGGGGTCGCCCGCATTGACGGTGAAGGCCGATCCCAAGGACGAGGGATGCGCCGACGTGCTCTGCGGCACACGCCGCGTCGGCCGTCTCGTCGTTGATGACGAGGACGAGGACCGGACCTATCACTTCGAGGTCGCCATCAACGAAAAGCCGCAGCCCCTGAGCGTACAGGAACTCGTGCGCATTCAGACGGTGTTGCGCGAGATGCTGGGCGCCAAGACCCTCGCCGTGCGTGCGCGCGGCCGCCTGAAGGACAGCGCGGAGGTTTTCGTGGGCGACGAATCGTTGGCGATCGTGTCGGCCGATACCGCCTCCTACCAGTTCCAGATGGCCATCCTCGACATCGATCTCGAGGACGTCTGACCACAGCGCCGGCCGGCCGGCGCAAGACCGCTCCAGACGTCATACGATGTCCAGCGACTGCCAGGTCGCCGTGAGGCGACACGATTGAAAAAGGACCCACACACGATGCCGCTCTACGAACTCGACGGTATGAAGGTCAAGACACCGGCCAGTGGCCGCTTCTGGGTCGCACCCACGGCTACGGTGATCGGACAGATCGAGATCGGCGAGGACGCCAGCATCTGGTACAACTGCATCCTGCGCGGCGACAACGAGCCGATCGTGATCGGCGCCCGCACCAACGTGCAGGAAGGCACGGTGATGCACACCGATCCCGGCTTCCCCATGCACATCGGCAACGACGTCACGATCGGCCACATGGCCATGGTGCACGGCGCCTCGATCGGGGCCGGCTCACTGATCGGCATCGGCGCGATCCTGCTCAACGGCGCCAAGATCGGCGAGGACTGCCTGATCGGCGCTCACGCGCTGATCCCGGAAGGCAAGGTCATCCCCCCCCGCTCCGTAGTGCTGGGTTCGCCCGGCAAGATCGTCCGCGAGGTGACCAATGCCGACATTGCCCGCATACGCCGTGGCGTCGACTTCTACGTCGGCAATTGGCAACGTTTCTCGAAGGGCGTGAAGCCGCAAGCCTGAGCGCGGGCCAGCGCATCCTTATGCACTGCTGAGCATTCCCTGACAGACATGCGACAAGGGCGCGGGCCTTGAAAGCCCCGCGCCCATGATGTTTTTCCCAACCGTGTGATGAGACAGCCGCCTCAGTCGGCGAGGCTACGCGTCCAGCCGCGTGCAAGACCTGCGATTGCGTCGGGCGAGGCCCCGTGACGCGGATCGAGCGACAGCCAGACGCGATTGTTGACGTAGGACTGGCGCATCACGAACTCGTACGGCGTCTTGTGCCAGATACGGATCTCGTCGACCTTGTTGTCCAGGATGAAGTCGCCCTGCTGCGTGCGCACCGTCAGCACGGCGTGGCCTTCACCCTTCTCGTCGCGTACGACCGTCATCAGCAGCGCGCCCGACGGCCAGCCGCGAGCGATCAGCATCTTGCGCTTGAGCAGCGCATAGTCCTCGCAGTCCCCGCGCGTGACAGGCAGTGTCCAGTATTCCGATACGCCCCAGATTTCCATATCCGTCGCCGGCTGAATCGCGGCGTTGATCGCGCGATTCACGTCGTCGAGATCAGCCAGCCGGTCGGGGCTCGCCGAAATGCGTTGCGGCTCGCGCGCACTATCGCGGCATTCCGCCGGGAAGCTCTCACAGAATTGGATGAAACCGTACGGCGGCTGCACCGGTCCGTAAACCCGCATGAACGCCGATTCCGAAGCGGCCTCGGCCGCGGAAGCAGAGACGACCGCGGCCAGACCCGCTGCCACGGCGGCCAGTCGCCGCCAACCCCCGATAATCCACATACTCGACCCCACTACACAACGGCCCTCTGACCGTTCAGCATGACACGCACCGATGGAGATCCCACCAAGACCCCCCTCGGCATTTGAATCGACTTCACACCGCATTTGTTTCGAATGCGATGTAATCCGCCCTGGCCACGACGGCACCGGATGTGCGACGTCGCCATGGCCAATCCTCATCCGAAATAGCGGCGCAGCGCTTCGGGATCCTGGATGTCCAGGAACTCCACGCCCACGCCCTGGTCGTGCCGGCGCACGACACGCGCACGCAGCTTGCCCAGCAGCACGTCGGTGCCGACTTCCGGACGCGCCATGGTCCCGATCGAGGCCCCCGACAGCGACACGTCCAGTATCCGGCACGGCACCGTCACGCCGTCCGTGAGTGTCAGCGTGGACGCCGCCTCGCGCAGAGAGATGCGCTCGTGGCGCCTGTCTTCGGGCCCGCCCAGTTCCTGTCGGTTGATCAGCCACGTGAGCTGGGCGGCGAGCTTCTCGCGCTTGTGCTGGGTCGCGGTGAAGGACACGGCAAAGCCGCCCTCAAACACGCGCACGACCTTGCCCTCGAGACCGCCCAACTGGTCGAAGTAGGCGATGATGCGCTCGCCCATGTGCGTCACCACCGGCGACATCAAGGAGGCCCCGCCGACGGAGATGTCGGTGAGTTTGCAGGCGTATTCACGCTTGTCCTGGCGCATGAAGCGACCGAGCAGGACCAGCTGGAAGCGCTTGTGCTTGCGCCGGTCGGGAACGATCTTGGCGTTCGCGAGGAGCTGTGGCCGGCGAGCGAAAGTAGGTGCTTGGATAGGCATCGGACCCTGACTGCGGCGGCTGGCGTCGAAATTGGCGTCATTCGCCGCGCACGGCAGGTCCATGAGACATGCACGGCCCGGCTCCCTGACTATGGGCCGCCGGGACTTAATGAACGGCTAATCGCCGTCGTATTTTTGGATCGATCAGGGACGTTCTGTGGCCCGGGTGGCGGGCGTGGGGCCGATCGCGCGATGTCAGGCCCGGGTTGCGCCGCGGACGCAGGTGGCCAAAGCCGGGAGCCTCATCAGGACCCGGCCGTCAACGCCCCTCAGCCGCGCTCGCGGTCGGGATCGGCCTTCGACAGGCCCCCGTCGTAGACGCGAAACTGGCGGCGGTCGGACCGGACCAGGCGCCCATAGCGGATGTGGGGCAGGAACGGGGACTGGTTGTCGAAGCGTTCGACAACGGCATGGGGACGCCCGTCGGGCCAGATCAGTTCCATACGGTGGAGGAGGCGCCGGTCGAGCTTTTCCATGCTGAGCCAACTCGGCGGGGAAAGCGCGCACCAGCAGCCGAGAAACCGGTCGGGAATGGCGCCCTTGTGAATCAGCGGCAGGATCAGGATCTCGAAGTCGGCGCTGCGCCCCGGCGCCTCCGCCACGGCACTCATCTCGATCCACAGCACGCCGCCCTGCTCGGCAGCCGAAGCCAGCCCCCGCGACAGTGTCGCCCGGTCGTCCTCCCGCCAGCCGTCCAGGAAATCGGTGCCCCGAAGCTCGCTGCCCAGATGCTCGCAGATCCGCGTGCCCGCCAGCCGGAAGCCATAGCCGCCCTCATCCGTCCGCTCCAGGATGAAGGTTTCCGGCAGCGCCGAGGCGATCCGGCCCGGCTCGATGTCGAAGCGCCGCGGTGCCAGGTGTGGTCCGCGCACCTCGTTCCAGTACTCGTACAGATGCTCGCTTGTGCGATGCTTCATCTTTGGTCCCCTGCGGTCCGGCGGCACGGCCGGACCTGCATCTCCCCGAGGTGGCGTGTCGGAATGGCACGGCGCCGTCGGTTGGTGGCATGGCTCGAATGGTGTTCAGCAGCTTCCGTGCCAGCCAGTCGCGGCGCAGGGGGAGGGGCGCCGGCCCTTGAGGCGGTTGCGGCCGGCGTTGCAAGCCGATATGCCGTGGCTCGAAGGGTCGTTCTGGCGACCGTTCCCGCGGGAGGCCGCGGACCGCGGCTCCGCGCAGGGTCCCATGGACGAGCAGAATCACCGTGAGCCGATCTTCAACGTGCCCGGGTCGGTCGTGGCCGTGCTGGCCGTGCTGATCGGTCTGCACGTCGTCCGGCAATTCCTATCGCCCGCAGACGATCTGCAACTCGTGCTCTCACTCGCCTTCATCCCCGCGCGCCTGGCGGGTTATGCGGGCCAGATCCCCGGCGGCGAGCTTGCCACGGCCACCGGCTTCGTCACGCACATGCTCGTGCACGCCGACGTGATGCACCTGCTCTTCAATGCGGTCTGGTTGCTGGCGTTCGGCACGGCCATCGCCAGGCGCAACGGCGGACTGCGCTTCCTGGCCTTTGCCATGGTCTGCGGCATCGCGGGCGCGGCCCTGTTCTGGCTCGTCAATCCCGGTGCCGCCGTGCCCGTGGTCGGTGCCTCGGGAGCGATCTCCGGCCTTATGGCGGCCGCGTTTCGCCTGATCTTCAGCGCCAACGACACGGGCGGGATGTGGCGCTTACGCGAAGCGCCCGAGACCATCCCGCTGATGCCGTTGACCGTGGCCCTGACCGATCGGCGCATGATCGCGGCGACCCTGGTTTGGATCGCGATCAACGCCCTGGCCATCTACGGCGTTGGCGGCCCGGGCGCGGGCAGCCATATCGCCTGGGAGGCCCATATCGGCGGCTTCGTGGCGGGCCTCCTGACCATGGGGCTGTTCGAGCGTCCCGGCGCGCACATCCGGCCGCCGCCCGGTGCCTTCGGCTGATGCTCACCAGCCCCTTGCCAGCCGTCTTTCCAGCCGGCCCGCCAGCACCTGCCGGAAGCCGCCTCGGTTGCCGCGCGGTTGGCCTTGCCGGCACGCCATGACTGCGTCAAACTGTCATGATGAGCGTCGCGACGTGCGACGCGGAGCCACGAGGGTCTGGTGAACGGTCGCCTCCTCTGCGGGACTGCCTCTTGGGTCCCAGTCGCGGGACCGCCGAGGCCGGCCGGGAACGGCGCAAGCCTGCTCTCCGCCCTCGCAAAAAAGGGAGGCACGAGGCCATGAACGTTGCCGCAATCCTGGCTGTGAAGGGACGGGCCGTCGCCACGGCCACGCCGGAGACCCCTTTGATCGACATTGCCCGCAAGTTGGGCGCCAAGAAAATTGGTGCCATTGTCGTGGCGGATGCAAAGGGCGGCGTCGCCGGCATCATTTCCGAGCGCGATATCATCCGCGTGGTCGCGGAGCGCGGCGCTGACGGGCTCGGCGTCGAAGTCGCCGACGTCATGACCCGTCAGGTCGTCACCTGCCGAGAGGCCGACACGCTGGACGCCCTGATGAGCACCATGACGGCCGGCCGCTTCCGCCACCTGCCGGTGATCGAGGACGACCGCCTTGTCGGCATCGTCTCGATCGGCGACGTGGTCAAGCATCACATTGCGGAGGTGGAGATGGAGGTCAGCGCCATGAAGGGCTACTTGGCCGCGGGCTGAGCGCACGGGAACGGTCAAGGGCATAGATTGCAGGGGGGCGAACGTCGCAACGGCGGGCGGGTGCCCACTTGCTTTCGCCCGCTCCCCTGGCTCAGGCCGACGCGATGACGTCAGCCGGCTCCGAGTTGGTGGCAGCGCGTGGCCGGTCGAGCTCCCGCAGGATCTCACCCAGTTCGCGTTCCACCGCCGAGCGGCCGCGCTCGATCAGGTCGTCAGCGCGATGGAAATCGAAAAGCCCGATGCCCCGCAGCTTCGGCGAGATCAAGAGATCGGGGGGATCGCCGGCGAGCCGCGAGCGCGCGATGCGATCCTGCACGATGTTGAACGCGTCGACCATGACGGTCGAGATGCCCGGTGCGCCGTCTGACTTGCCGAAAAACTGGCGCTGCAGCAGCTTGTGCACGGCACGCCCGTTCTTTGCCGTCACCGGTTCTGGTTCAGCCGGCGGCTCGTGACCACCGTGGGCCTCCAGGTCGGGCACCACCGTGCCCCGTCCGAACAGGTCGGCGTTGAGATTGACGGCGATCACGTAACGGGCGCCGAGCGCGCGGCATACCGAGACGGGGATCGGGTTGACCAGGGCGCCGTCGAACAGCCAGCGGCCGTTGACGTTGACCGGCTTGAAGATGCCAGGCAGCGCGTAGGACGCCCGCATGGCATCGACCAGCCGGCCCCGCGACAGCCACACCTCGTGACCCGTGCCGATCTCCGTGGCGACCGCGGTGTAGCGTTGCGGCAGGTCGTCGATCAGCTGGTCGCCGAGGTGGTTTTCCAGGCGGGCGCACAGGCGCTGGCCCGTGATGAGGCCGGAACCGGCCAAGTTGAAATCCAGGTAACCGAACACCTTGCGCCGCGTCAACTCGCGCGCGAATTCGTCCAGCGCGTCCAGCTTGCCAGCGGCGTGGCAGCCCCCGACCACCGCTCCGATCGAGGTGCCGGCGATGATGTCGGGCTCGATGCCGGCGTCGCGCAGGGCAGCGATGACGCCGATATGCGCCCAGCCGCGTGCCGCGCCCCCTCCCAGTGCCAGGCCGATCTTGCCGTGTGCCATGGTTCTCCGCTCCACCCGTCCGACACCCCTCGAACGATTCGTCTCCCTGCCATCGATGCACAGTCCGGAGCCGATCCACGCCCGGCGCCGGAATTGGGGTTAACCAGCCTATCCGTCGAGGGCTTAAGGTTTGCTGAGCAAGGAACGTGCCCAACCGGCGCTGCGCACGATTGCTGCACCGCAAGAAGTGCGAGCGCACAAAATCTGGGGGCGCTGGAAAGGGTTTGATCGCTCTACGCAGGACCGAGCCACTGGCCTGCAGCGGGCAACACAACGCCACGCCAGCCCATCGAGAGGGCGTCGACAGGCCCCATGCGTGCGTTCAGGCGTCGTCCCGGGTCAGCCGCAGATCGGCCGTGGCAGCCCCGCCCAGCGGAACCGCGCGATAGAAGCACGAGCGCGCGCCGGTATGGCACGTGACGCCGGCGCCCTGGACACGCACGCGCAGCCAGACCACGTCCTGATCGCAATCGGTGCGCATCTCCAGGACGTCGAGCGTGTTGCCGCTTTCCTCGCCCTTGCGCCATTGCCGCCGGCGCGACCGGCTCCAGAAATGGGCCTGTCGTGTCTCGATGGTGCGGGCCAACGCCTCTGCGTCCATGAAGGCGAACATCAGCACGTCGCCCGTAGCCGCATCCGTCACGATCGCGGGGATGAGACCATCGCCGTCAAAGCGCGGCGTGAACGCCGCGCCCTGTTCGAGCGCATCTGAATTTCCAGGTGGTGCGAAGCGAGGCTTTGATGCGGGACACATGGTCATCTCCTGGCGTCGAACGCCCGTGCGCGGGACGCCCTTTCGCCGGGCTGGTCGCTCTCAGCCCGCCTCGCCGCACAGCGTCAGGAACCGTGCGCGCAACGCCTCGTCATTGGCAAGCCGGCCATGGAAGCGCGTCGTCACGGTCTCCACGCCCGACTGGCGCACACCGCGCAGCGACATGCACTGGTGCTCGGCCTTGATCAGCACACCCACCGCGGCCGGCTTGATGACGGCGTGGAAGGTGGCTGCGATCTCCGCCGTCAGCCGCTCTTGCGTCTGCAGCCGCCGGGCATAGACGTCGACCAGCCGGGCGATGCGCGAAAATCCGACGATCCGCCCGTTCGGCACATAGCCGACGTGCGCCACGCCGAGGAACGGCGTCATGTGATGCTCGCAGTGGCTCTGGACCCGGATGTGCTTCAGGACGATCAGGTCGTCGTACCCGGCGGCATCCTCGAACGTGCGGCCGAGCACCCGCGCCGCATCGGCCTGGTAGCCGGAAAAGTATTCGTCGAAGGCGTCGACCACCCGGCTGGGCGTGTCGATCAACCCCTCGCGCTGGACGTCGTCGCCGGTCCACGCCAGAAGTGTCCGCACGGCCTCCTCGGCCTCTTCCCGCGTCGGCCGTCGAACGGCCTCGCTCTTGGAAAGAAGAGGCTTTCCGGCCTTGATGCGCGTATCCACTGTCGACCTCCCCGCTCTACGCTCGCGCCCGCTCCGCCGATCGAACGCCAAGGCCCGCTCGCCGAGGTTGGCAGCTGTCCGGGCCAGGCGATAGGCTCGCGTTTGCCCCCGAAACCAACTGGTCCGGCCAGCACCACGGTGCCGCCCGGGAACGGATTTCAGTGTTCGGGGGTATGGGAGCCGATCACCTTCGACTATATACACCGTCACCAGTGCATCATGAAGCCTCTACGGCCAGCAGGCGGAATTGGATGACCGACCTAGATCAGATCTACAACACACGCATCCTCGAGCTCGCCGCGAACATCCCGCGTACCACGCGGCTGGCTGCGCCCGATGCCACCGCCACGGCGCACTCCAAGCTGTGCGGCTCGACGGTCACCGTCGACATCAAGATGGCCGACGGCAAGGTTTCTGACTTCGGCCAGACCGTGAAGGCCTGCCTGCTCGGCCAGTCCGCCGCCGCGGTCGTGGCGCGCGAGATCGTCGGCTCCACACCGCAGGAGTTGCATGAGGTCGCCCGCGTCATGCGGGCCATGTTGAAGGAAAACGGACCGCAGCCGGCGGGGCGCTGGGCCGACCTCGGCGTGCTCCAGCCCGTGCGCGACTACAAGGCCCGCCACGCCTCGACGCTGTTGATCTTCGATGCCGTGGAGCGTGCGCTCGATGAGATCGCGGGCGGCGAAGGCAAGGTGTCCGACAAGGCCGGCGCCACCGCACCGGCCGGCCGCTGACCATGGATGGGCCGGCCAAGATCGCCACATCGCACGCGCCCCAGGGTGCCTTGTCGCGCCTTGGCGGCGATGGCGTTGAAGGTGCCGGTCCACATTTACCGCCTGACCTTGAAGCCGCTCGTCGGGCACAATTGCCGCCACTTGCCGACCTGCTCGGAATATGCGCTGGAAGCGATCGATCGCAACGGCCCATGGCGCGGCGCATGGCTGGCGGGCTCGCGCCTGTGCCGCTGCCATCCCTGGGGCTCCTCGGGTTACGATCCCGTCCCCGACATCCGCAGCGATCGTCACCCCATCGCGCCCTGGCGATATGGCCGCTGGTCGCGCCACACCGCGCGGCTGTAGAATTGCGCACGGGCGCGCTCGTGAGGCGGACCAGCCGGCTTGATCGGTTGGCCCGCACGCGCCCCGCTCTCCGGTTTCTCCAGCATCAAGGCCTCGCCATGGTCTCGACCCATCAGCCCGACCTCCATGCCGTCGACTGGTCGCAAATTCCAGCGCCCATCGACGATGGCGCAGCCGGCCATCTCGCAGGCCTCGCGCTCCCCGACATCGCCTTGCCCGCGACCAACGGCGCAGCGGTGTCGCTGGCGCGTCACCCCGGCCGCGTCGTCGTCTTCGCCTATCCGCGAACCGGCCGCCCGGGCGAGATCAGCCCCGTGCCCGAATGGGATGCGATCCCTGGAGCGCGCGGGTGCACGCCGCAGTCGTGTGCCTTCCGCGATCTTGAAGCCGAGCTCTGCGCTGCCGGCGCCGACGCCATCTATGGCCTGTCCACCCAGGACACGGCCTATCAGCGCGAGGCAGCCGAACGTCTGCATCTGCCGTTTCCGCTCCTCAGCGATGCCGATCTCGCGCTGACCCGGTCAGCCGGTCTGCCAACGATGCAGGTCGCCGGCATGACGCTGCTCAAGCGACTGGCGATGGTTATCGACGGCGGCCGCGTTGCTACCGTCTTCTACCCGGTGTTTCCTCCGGACCGGAACGCAGGCGACGTCCTGGCCTGGCTTCGCGAGAACCCCCGCACATGACCGTCCGCTGGCCCTACGCGGCACCGCGTGACGACGGCGGTGCGCGGCACCTGACCAAAGGCCGCGCAATCCCCGACCTCGCCTTGCCTGCGACCGACGGCACCGAGGTCCAACTGGCGCGCCTTGAAGGCACGACGCTGGTCTTCGTCTATCCCTGGACGGGCCGCCCGGGCAGCGCGGATCCAAGCGGATGGGATGACATCCCCGGCGCTCACGGCTCAACCCCTGAAGCGCTGGGCTTTCGCAATCTGCATTCAGGCTTCCGTGCCAGCGGCGTCGGCGTTTACGGCCTGTCCAGCCAGACGACCGCATGGCAACAGGAGTTCGCCGCGCGCCAAGCGTTGCCGTATCCGCTGCTGAGCGATGCGGCGGGCGATATGGCGCGCGCTCTGCGTCTGCCGACCTTCGAAGCCGGCGGGGCGACGTATCTGTCGCGCCTGACGCTCGTGATCGAGGATGGCCTTATCTCGCGCTGCGTCTATCCGGTTTTTCCGCCCGATGCACACGCTCGTGAGATGCTGGCCATGCTGGAGGCGGCCCGCGGCTATCACCGGGAATCGCGCTTGCAGCCGTCCGCCAAATCCTGACGCGTCCGATGACCTATTCGGCGGCAGGCGCGCCATCGACCGCAGCGCGCACGTCCGTGAACACCGCGCGGAACATCTCCGGCGTCAGGCGACGCGTGTTGGTGTTGTAGCGCGAGCAGTGGAAGCTGTCGTAAAGGCGGAATGTGTCCGACACCGCGTGAGCGGCACCGTGCGCGAAGGGGAAGGCAGCCTTGCGCGCGCCCAGTGCGGAAAGCACGCTGTCGTGAGCGATCCGGCCGAGCGCCACGACGGCGCGCAGACGACCCATCTCCGCCAGAGTAGCCACCAGGAACGGACGGCAGCTCGCGATCTCCGCAGGCGTCGGCTTGTTCTCGGGCGGCACGCAGCGCACGGCATTGGTGATGCGGCAGTCGACGAGCGCCAGCCCATCGTCCGGGCGAGCTTCGTAGCGACCTCGCGCAAAGCCGAAGGCAATCAGCGTTTCGTAGAGCAGATCGCCCGCGTAGTCGCCGGTGAACGGTCGCCCGGTGCGGTTGGCGCCCCTGAGGCCCGGCGCCAGTCCGACGATCAAAAGCCGCGCATCGCGCAGACCGAACGAGCTGACAGGCGCGTTATGCCAAGCCGGCTCACGGCCACGCGCCTCGGTCCTGTAGCTGACCAGACGGGGACACAGCGGACAATCGCGAACAGGTTCGCTTCCCGGAAGACAATTGGCGGGTCCGGCCTTCGCCCCCGGTTCCATGCGCCGCGGGGCCACGGGTGCCTACAGGTCCTCGTCGGCCAGGTCGGGATCGTGCTGCGGGCTGACCGGTTCCGTGCCCCGACCCGCGTAGCGTTCGCGACCGGCGAAGGTGCGCGGCTCGCGCGCCGCACGTGCGGACGGATCGCGACAGATCATCTGCTCGAGATCGGCGAGGTCGACGAATTGATCGGACTGCCGCCGCAACTCGTCGGCGACCATCGGCGGCTGGGTTTGCAACGTGGAGACGACGCTGACCCGCTTGCCCTTCATCTGCAGAGCGGCCACCAGGCTGCGGAAGTCGCCGTCGCCGGAGAACAGCACGATGTGGTCGAGCGAGTTCGGCCAGACGCATAGCGTCGACGGTCAACTCGATATCCATATTGCCTTTGATCTTGCGCCGGCCTGAGCTGTCGGTGAACTCCTTGGTCGGCTTGGTCACCATCGAGTAGCCGTTATAGTCGAGCCAGTCGATCAAGGGCCGGATCGACGAGTATTCCTGGTCCTCCGCCAGCGCCGTGTAGTAGAGGGCACGGACGAGATAACCCTTGCTCCGGAAATAGGCGAGGACACGCTTGTAATCGATATCGAAGCCAAGGGCTTTGGCTGTCGCGTAAAGGTTCGCTCCGTCGATAAAAAGAGCAATGCGCTCGTTCTCTTGGAAAGGCGAGTTCACAGAAATTAACCTCCTGGCTTCCGCGATGGCGCACGACTGCGCCGCGTACGGATGCCGATGCTGCAACCTAAGACACGTGCGCGCCGCACGTCCCGACACGCGTAACGGCACAACTCACAAAGATGCCTGACTATCCATGCGCGATCTGGCGCTAAACTGGGCAATCGTCTTGGAAAAATCAAGGCGGGCACGGCGCATAACAGTCTTGCTCGACAGCTTTTCACCATACGGCACGGTCGGAAAATCTTAGCTGTGACGATGCTCGTTTTAGCGTTCGGGGCGAACAGAATCGGGGCTTGGGGGCCGCCGGAAGCCACCATCCTGCGTGCCCTCCGGTTGCTGAGAGCCGCCGGTGTTGCGACCCGTTGTCTCTCCCCATTCTACAGCACGGCTTCGGTCGGCCCGATCAACCAGCCGCGCTACCTGAACGCTATTGGTGTCGCCGAGACGCGCCTTCCAGCGATGCGCGTGCTGGCGATCGCCAAGCGCCTGGAGCTAGCCGCGGGGCGTCGTCCTGGCCCGGTCGGCGGCCCACGACCGCTCGACATCGACATCATCGACTTTGGCGGCTGCCGGCTCGGCTGGCCACCCTCTGCAGCGCGCCGCAAGGGTGGACTGGTGCTCCCTCACCCCCAGGTACACCTCAGGCGATTCGTGGTCGTGCCCCTGGCCGACGTCGCACCCTATTGGCGCCACCCCGTCACAGGGCGGGCGTTGTGGGTCCTTCTGCGTGCGACGGTTGGTCAGGACGTTGAGCCGCAACTCCCCGCACCGCGCGCGGCAGCGCCGACCACGCCGGCCTCTTCGGTCAATGGCAAGCCCGGCGCAAGCCATCGGCGGCCGTGCACCGTGCCCCGCCTCGGCGCCAGCCGGCGGCCGGGCCCGCGCGTGGTGTGAGGAGGGGAGAGGCGCCGGTGCAGATCGGAAGGGAGCCCTGGCCTTGCCCGGGCCACCGATTTATGAGACAAAGATGGGCGCCCCCGACCCGGAGCCCCGGATGTTGGGCGGCAGCGCATGGAACTTCGTTACGAAAAGGCGAGGGTTCCAGCGGCAAGCTCCAGCCTGAGGTGATCGGCGAATGGCACGCGTCACGGTCGAGGATTGCGTCGACAAGGTTTCCAATCGTTTCGAGCTCGTTCTCCTGGCCGCCCATCGGGCCCGGGCGATCGCCAACGGCAGCCCGATGACGGTGGAGCCGGACAACGACAAGAACCCGGTCGTTGCCCTGCGCGAAATTGCCGAGGAGATGATCCCGCCCGACGACGTCCGGGAGGGTCTGATCCACTCCATCCAGAAGAACGTCGAGGTCGACGAGCCCGAAGCGGCTGCCGCGCCTGTCGTGGCGGCGGATCGGCGTCTGCCGATCCTGGGACGCGACGAACAGTCGAGCGATACCGCCGTTGACGTCCTCACCGAGGAGCAGTTGCTGCGTGGCCTGGAGAGCATGACGCCGACCGAGCCGTCCAACGCCGGCGGCAACGGACCGCCGACCCGCGGTCGGTGACGCAGCACGGCGCGCCCGGCCCCACGGTCGCCGGCGCGCTGCGATCTGCCGGACACGTTTCCTGGTCGGCCGTGCGAGGCTCGGGTACGCCTCCGCGGCTCGTCAGTCCCGCCCGCGAGTGCGCCCCGTGACAGCCAGAGGCCCGCGCACAGCCAGACGCTTCTCGAACGACGCACGCCCCCGCGCGCCCGTCGCCCGGCTGCCAGCGCCTCTTGCGCCGGCGCGCGCTGGAGGGCCACGCCCATGATGCGTCAGTACGAACTCGTCGAGCGCGTTCAGACATACGACCCTAATGCCGACGAGGCGCTGCTCAACCGCGCCTACGTCTACGCGATGAAGGCGCATGGTCATCAGACGCGGGCGTCGGGCGATCCCTACTTCTCGCATCCCCTCGAGGTCGCCGCGATCCTCACCGACCTGCAAGCTCGACGACGCGACGATCGTCGCCGCCCTCCTGCACGACGTTATCGAGGATACGGACGCCACACGAACCGAGATCGATCAGCTGTTCGGCAAGGAGATCGGCGCGCTCGTCGACGGGCTGACCAAGATCAAGAAGCTCGATCTCGTCAGCAAGAAAGCCGAGCAGGCCGAGAACTTCCGCAAGCTGCTGCTGGCGATCTCGAGCGATATCCGCGTGCTGCTCGTCAAGCTCGCCGATCGCCTGCACAACATGCGCACGCTCGAGCACATGAAGCCGGCGAGCCGCCAGCGCATCTCCCAGGAGACGCTCGACATCTATGCCCCGCTGGCGGGTCGCATGGGCATGCAGACGTTGCGCGAGGAATTGGAGGAACTGCGTTTCGCTGGCTGCATCCGGAGGCCTATGGGCGGCCCTGACCGACAAGCTCGCTGCCTTGCGCACGCGCAACCATGGCCTGGTCGAGGAGATCCAGCGCGCGCTGACGGAGAAGCTTGCCGGCGCCGGGATTACCGCCGACGTCACCGGGCGCGAGAAGAAGCCTTACTCCATCTGGCGCAAGATGGAGAACAAGCAGATCAGCCTCGAGCAGCTGTCGGACATCTATGGCTTCCGCATCGTCGACCGACAGCCTCGACGACTGCTATCGCGTGCTGGGCGTCGCGCACACGACTTGGCGGACCGTGCCAGGTCGCTTCAAGGACTACATCTCGACGCCCAAGCAGAACGGCTACCAGTCGCTTCACACCACCGTCGTCGGCCCGCGCCATCAGCGCGTCGAGATGCAGATCCGCACGCGCGAGATGCACCACGTCGCCGAGTACGGCGTCGCCGCCCACGCGCTCTACAAGGACGACGTCAACGGCTCGGTTTCGGGCTGAGGTGGCACGTCTGGGCGACGATCCACGGACAGCGGCCCCTACATGTGGCTGCGCCATCTCGTCGAGACGCTGCTCGAGGGCAACAACCCCGAGGAGTTCCTCGAGCACACCAAGCTCGAGCTGTTCCAGGACCAGGTGTTCTGCTTCACGCCCAAGGGCCGCCTGATCGCGTTGCCGCGCGGCGCGACGCCGATCGACTTCGCCTACGCCGTGCACACCGACGTCGGCAACCACGCCGTCGGCGCCATCGTCAACGGCCGCCAGATGCCGCTCGACACCAAGCTGCGCAACGGCGACGAGGTGGAGATCCTGACCTCCCAGCACCCACCAGCCGCCGCCGGCCTGGGAAAAGATCGCCGTCACCGGGCGCGCCCGCGCCGCCATCCGCCGTGCGGCCCGCGAGGCGGTGCGCCGCCAGTACGGCGAGCTTGGCCGCCGCCTGCCGTCTCCGCCTTCGAGCGCGCCCGCATCGACTACACGGACGACAAGCTCAAGCGTGCTCTGCCGCGGCTCGCCCAGAAGTTCCGTCGAGGATGCGCTTGGCCGCGGTCGGACGCGGCGAGTTGCCCGTCGACCGATCGTGGTCAAGGCCGTGGCGCCCGAAGCCGCCGTCACCGAGCCGGTCCGGCCTGCCTATCGTCCGCGCAACCGCCACGATCACGGCCAGGGCCAGGAGGGTTGGTTCAATCTGACCAAGGTGCTGGAATCTGAAGTTCCGCATCGCTCAACCGCAACGAGGCCGGCCAGACGGGCGCCGGCGTACCGATCCGCGGCATTCAAGAATGACGTGCCGGTGACGCTTCGAGGACGGTGGCGCCGTGCCCGGCGATCGCATCGTCGGCGTGTTGATCCCGGGCGAGGGCATCCGGATCTTCCAGATCCATTCGCCCCGCCTGCAAGGATTACGAGGCCGAGCGCTGGATCGACGTCACCTGGGACATCGACGCCGAACGGCCCGAGCGGTTTCCCGCGCGCCTGTCCGTGACCGCGCTCAACGAGCCGGGCACGCTGGCCCAGATCGCCCAGGTCATCGGCGAGGCCGACGGCAACATCGACAACCTGCGGATGATCTCGCGCGCCGTCGATTTCACCGTGATGCGGATCGAGGTCGAGGTCTGGGACCTCGCGCACCTGAACCAGATCATCGCGGGATTGAAGGAAAACGCCAACGTCAGCACGGTCGAGCGGCTATTCGAATGACGGCGCCGGCTGCACGAGGCCATGACGGGCCGAAAGCCCAGCCGCCGTCCCGGCGGCGTGCGAAGCGAGCAGGAAACATGAGCCCATCGAAGCGGCCGGCCCATCTGCGGCTCGGCGTCAACATCGATCACGTCGCCACCATCCGCAATGCCCGCGGCGGTCGCCATCCCGATCCCGTGCGCGCCGCCCACATCGCCGTCGAGGCCGGCGCCGACGGCATCACCGCGCACCTGCGCGAGGATCGCCGCCACATCTCCGATGGCGACATTGCCCGGCTGAAGGCCGAGCTGACGCGCCCGCTCAATTTCGAGATGGCCGCGACGCCGGAAATGCTGGCGATCGCGCTGCCGACACATGCCGCATGCCTGCTGCCTCGTGCCCGAGCGGCGCGAGGAACGCACGACGGAAGGCGGCCTCGACGTCGTCGGCGGCGAAGCCGCGTCTGCAGCCGATACGTCGACGCAGCTGAAGGCGGCCGGCATCCGCGTCTCGCTGTTCATCGAGCCCGATCCCGCAGCGATCGCAGCGGCCGCACGCCTGGCGCCGACGTCGTCGAATTGCACACCGGCCGCTACTGCGAGCTGCGCGCTCGAAGACGACGCCGCGAGCGTCGCCGCGCGAACTGGACGCGGCTTGCGACAGCGGCGGCGGCAGGCGCGGCGAGCCGGGCTCGGAGGTCCACGCCGGCCATGGCCTGACCTACAACACCGTGGAGGCGGTCGCCCGGTCTGCCGCAGGTCGTCGAACTCAATATCGGCCATTTCCTGATCGGCGAGGCGATCTTCGGCGGCCTGGGCCCGGCCGTCCGGCACATGCGCGCCCTGATGGATCGACGCCCGCGAGCACGCCGGCCGCCCTGCGGCGCGGTCGCGGGCGGGGCCGGTCATGATCATCGGCCTCGGCAACGACATGATCGACATCCGCCGCATCGAGAAGACCCTCGAGCGCTTCGGCGATCGCTTCCTCGAGCGGGTCTTCACGACCGTCGGAGCGCCAGAAGTCGGACCGCCGCGACCAGCGCGCAGCCTCCTACGCCAAGCGGTTCGCCGCCAAGGAAGCCTGCTCCAAGGCGCTCGGTACCGGCTTGCGGCAGGGCGTGTTCTGGCGCGACATGGGCGTTGTCAACCTGCCCTCGGGACGGCCGACCCTGGTCCTGACCAACGGCGCCTTGCGCCAGCTTGCAGCGCATCACCCCTGAAGGTCACGAGGCGCGGATCGACCTCACCCTGACCGACGACTTCCCGCTCGCCCAGGCAATCGTCATCATTTCCGCCATTCCCTTGAAGCACGATGGGCGATGAGGGGCCGTTGCGGCTCGGCGGCGGCTCAGTGGGTCCGGTTGCCGGGCCCTCGCCCGTCGCCCGGGCTGCGAGGGGCCCCCCGGGGCCCCCGGCGCGGCGTCATTTGCGTGGTGGAGCGGAACTCGCTATAGCGGCGACGTCCGGCGGTCGACAGGGAAGGGGTTTCATCCTGTCCCGGAGCTAGGAGCAGGGCATGAGCCTGAACACTGATGCGAACAAGTCCGGCACAAGCGGCTGGGGCGAGAGCATCAAGATCATCCTGCAGGCCCTGGCGATCGCCATGGTCGTGCGGGTGTTCTTCTATCAGCCGTTCAATATTCCATCCGGCTCGATGAAGGACACGCTGCTGGTCGGCGACTACCTGTTCGTCTCAAAGCTGTCCTACGGCTACAGCCGCTACTCGTTCCCGATGGGCTACAACCTGTTCTCCGGCCGCATGTTCGCCAGCCAGCCCAAGCGCGGCGACGTGGCCGTCTTCAAGCTGCCGCGCGACAACTCGACCGACTACATCAAGCGCGTCATCGGTCTGCCCGGCGACGAGATCCAGATGCGCGCCGGCGTCCTCTACATCAACGGCAAGGCCGTGCCCAAGAAGCGGGTCGGCGACTTCGTCACCCGCGAGGAAGGCGGCCCCGCGCGCCGCATCGCCCGCTTCGAGGAGACGCTTGCCCGAAGGCCGTAAGTATTTCGTGCTCGACAGCGAGGCCGAACGGCCAGTTCGACAATACCGCGATCTACAAGGTGCCGCCCGGCCACTACTTCATGATGGGCGACAACCGCGACAACTCCACCGACAGCCGCGCGCTATGGAATGTCGGCTACGTGCCGTTTGACAATTTCGTCGGGCGCGCGGAGATCATATTCTTCTCCGCCGCCGTCGACGAGCCTGGCGCCTTTTCCTTGTGGCGCCCCTGGACTTGGCCGATCGACATTCGTTGGAACCGCTTTTTCGGATTGGTGCGCTGATCAACGTGAGACGGGCGCGGAAATATAAAGATCTGGAAACCGCGCTGGGCTACCGTTTCAAGAGCGAGCCCATGCTGGAGCGCGCGCTGACCCACGCCAGCGTGCGCTCGGCCAAAGGTCCGCGCCAGGACAACGAGCGCCTCGAGTTCGTCGGCGACCGCGTGCTGGGCCTCGCCATCGCCGAACAGTTGAGCGAAGCCTTCCCGCAGGCCACTGAGGGCGACCTGGCGCGCCGCTACAATCGACTCGTCCGCGGCCAGACCTGCGCCGCGGTCGCCCGCCACATCGATCTCGGCCAATACCTGATCCTGTCCGACAGCGAGGCCGAGAGCGGCGGGCGCGACAAGGACACCATCCTTGCCGACGCGATGGAAGCTGTGCTCGGCGCCATCTTCCTCGAGGCCGGTTTCGACAAGGCCTGCGCGGTCGTGCGAACGCTGTGGTCGCATTTCTCGACCGGCCAGCCCCACGTCGGCGCCGACCCCAAGTCGGCCCTGCAGGAGTGGGCACAGGGCCAGGGCCTCGATCTGCCGCACTATGTCGAGGTGGCGCGCAAGGGACCCGATCACGCCCCGCGGTTCACCGCCGAGGTTCGGATCAACGGCCGCGCCCCCGCCCGCGGCGAGGGCGCGTCCAAGCGCGCTGCCGAGCAGTCGGCGGCGACCGCCATGCTGGCGCGTGAAGGCGTTTGGAAGGCCGGGGCAAGCGAGTGATCGCGAATTCGTCACCCGATCTCCTTTCCCGGCATCGCCACTTGCCATATCGTCTCCCGTTATGAGCGAACCCGAGCCCCAGCCCGCCGACAGCGCCGCAGCCAATCCCGTTGCAGGCGGGCCGGACCCCGGCGCCGCACAAACGCGCTGCGGCTTCGTCGCCGTCATCGGCGCGCCGAATGCCGGCAAGTCGACCCTCGTCAACGCCCTCGTCGGCGCCAAGGTGACCATCGTCTCCCACAAGGTGCAGACGACGCGCATGCCGATCCGCGGCATCGCCGTGGAGGGTGCAAGCCAGCTCGTCTTCGTCGATACGCCCGGCATCTTCCGCCCGCGCCGGAGGCTCGACCGCGCCATGGTCGATGCCGCCTGGGGGCGGGCTGCAGATGCCGATATCGTGGCGCTGATGGTCGATGCCCAAAAAGGCATCGACGAGGACGTAGAGCGCATACTCGACAAGATCGAGGCTGCCGCACGCGTTCGCGTCCTGATCGTCAACAAGGTCGACCGCGTCGAGGAAAAGGAGCGGCTCCTGGCGCTTGTGGCATTGTTGACGGCAACGGTCGGCTTCGATCGCGTGTTTCATGATCTCTGCGCTTGAGTGGGTCGGGTGTCGACGACGTGCGCACGTTCTTTGCCGAGCACGTGCCGCCGGGCCCCTGGCACTATCCCGCCGACGACATCTCGGATGCGCCTATGCGCGTCCTCGCCGCCGAGATCACGCGCGAGAAGATCTACGAGCGCCTGCACCAGGAGCTGCCCTACGCTGCCACGGTCGAGACCACGTCCTGGCAGGAGCGGCGCGACAAGTCAGTGCGCATCGAGCAGACGATCTTTGTCGAGCGCGACAGCCAGCGCGCCATCGTGCTGGGCAAGGGCGGACGTGCGATCAAGCAGATCTCCACCGCCGCCCGCGAGGAGCTGGCCACCATTCTGGAGCGGCCTGTGCATCTGTTCCTGCATGTCAAAGTCCGCGAGAACTGGTCAGATGATCCCGAACGCTATCGCGAGATGGGCCTGGAGTTTCCGAAGGATTAGCCCTCAGGCCCCGCCCGCCATGATCCTACTTGCTGTGCTCGCCGCCTGTGCGACCGGTGCAGCAGGCGAGGCCTGCGCGGCCGTGCGGCTTTGTGAGGCAAGCGTCTCCAGCGGCCTCAAGACGGCCGCGACGGAACAGGAGGCGCGGCGCCGGGCGATGGCGGCCTGGGTCGCTGCGGCCGGCCGGCACGGTGCAGGCTACACGAGCTGGCGGCTGGCTGTGGGCAAGCACTTCTCTTGTGCCCGCACGTCCGACGGCAAGGCCCAGTGCCTGGCCAAGGCCGAGCCGTGCACGATCGCGCAAAAGCCACCGTCGCCGGGCCTCGTCCCGGAGCGAAAGACGCCGGGCATTGACGGCTAGCCAGCCCCGCCTGTTGCACGCGGCACATGGTTTCGCCGCGACTCCTCGGCTAAGCTCCGGTCATGAACTGGTCCGACGAAGCCATCGTTCTGAGCGTCAAGTCGCACGGCGAGACCGCAGCCGTCGTCGAGCTTTTGACGCGCGCGCACGGGAGGCACATGGGCTTCGTCCATGGCGGCCGCTCGCGGCGGCTGAGGCCCGTCCTGCAGATCGGCAACCACGTCGACGCGACTTGGCGGGCGCGCCTGTCCGAACAGCTGGGCCATGTCTCCGTGGAGCTGCGCCGCGGCTATGCGGCCGAGGCCATGGAAGATCCCGCAGCGCTGGCCGGCCTGACCTCGCTCACCACGCTGACGCGTCTGCTGCCCGAGCGCGATCCCCATCCCAGCCTCTACGAGGTCACGCTGTTCGTGCTCGGCTTCCTCGACGACGCGAGCGTCTGGCCCGCCCTGATGGTGCGCTGGGAGCTGGCCTTGCTCGAGGAATTGGGCTTCGGGCTCGACCTGACCCAGTGTGCGGCGACCGGCAGCAACGACGCGCTGGCCTATGTGTCGCCAAAGTCCGGCCGCGCGGTATCGCTGTCGGCGGGCGAGCCCTACCGGGACAAGCTGCTGGCGCTGCCGCGGTTCCTGGCCGGCGGCGGCGGCGGCGCCACCGCCGAGGATGTCCGGCGCGGCTTCGAGCTGACGGGATATTTTCTCCACACGCGGGTGCTGGCGCCCAACGGACAGACCCTGCCGGATGCGCGTCGTCGGATGGTCGAGCTGGCCGACGCGACTGCCTGATCCATGGACACTGATCCACCCGCCGGATCTGCGCGCAAGGCGCCGCGCTAAGGCACCCGTTCTTTCTGGCTGACGAGAATGCGCACGCCGCCGCCGCCCGACGCCTTTTCGATCGTGTAGACGTCGCCGTCGCGCGCGGTGTAGCTGCCCTTCAGGACCTGCGCGCGCGCACCCGTTCCCGACTTCAGGAATACGACCTCGCCGGGCAGGCAGGCGGTGTGCACGATGCCGAGACCGGGCTTCAGGTCGTGCTGATCGCCTCCGAACGTGTAGGTCACCGGCACCGGGGACGCGTTCGACACCTGGAACTCGTAGGCCATTGCCTTGGGTCGTCCGAAGATCTGGACCGCGATGAACTTGGGGTCGCGCTCTGGACCCTGTGCGATGGCGACGCCGATGTCATTGGCGTGGGGCGACAGCATGTTCTTGCGGTGGCCCGGCGAGTTGATCCAGCCTTCCACCATCCGTCGGGCGAGGTCTCGCGTCTCGAAACCGGCGCTGGATTGATTGAGCGCGAGGTTCTCCGCCACATAGCAGATGCGATAGCCGGCGGTCTCCACGCGTTCGGCCGGCCGCCGCCCATCCGCCTCGTGCGCGAACGTGCCCGTCCGCGCCATGTAGCGGGCGAACGCGCGCGCGGCATTGGCCAGCTTTGGCTCCGGCGTGACCGCGCCGAGGCCGTTCTTCTGGCGGAACGCGTTCGTCATTTCGACGATCGCGATCTCGGCCTTGGCGATGTCGGGTACCACGGCGGCGGGCATCAGGGGGCGTTGAACTCCGCGAGACGGACGATGTGACCATGGCTGGCGGCTTTGGCGAAATAGCGGTCGTCCGCGGTCACCAGCGTGGCATCCACACCGGAACAGGACCGGCTGAACGCCAAAAGGATGGGGCCATTGCGGCCTCCTGCCAAGTCCGTGTTGGCATTCTGCCTGGAGACCGATTGGATGGCTGTGGATGCAACGCGAAGGCGGGCGACCTGTGACCCTGGGGCTCTTGAGCGTACGTCCGTCGCGAAGTAGGGGAAATCCATGAGCGACAAACCGATTCTGCCCCCCGGCGACGGCCAACCGCCGCCCACGCCGATCAATCTCAAGGACGCGCTGGAGGAGCGGTATCTCTCCTATGCGCTCTCCACCATCATGGGCCGTGCGCTGCCCGACGTGCGCGACGGCCTGAAGCCGGTGCATCGGCGCATCCTCTATGCCATGCGCGAGCTGAAGCTGGGCAGCGACGAGGCCTACAAGAAGTGCGCGCGCGTCGTCGGCGACGTCATCGGCAAGTACCACCCCCACGGCGACCAGGCCATCTACGACGCGCTGGTGCGTCTCGCCCAGGACTTCGCGCAGCGCTATCCGCTGGTCGATGGCCAGGGCAACTTCGGCAACATCGACGGCGATAACGCCGCCGCCTACCGCTATACGGAAGCGCGATTGACGCAAACCGCGGAGCGGTTGCTGGCCGCAATCGACGACGACACCGTCGACTTCCGCGACACGTTCAACGGCGAGGACACTGAGCCCGCCGTCCTTCCCGCAGCGTTCCCCAACCTGCTGGCGAACGGCTCGTCCGGCATCGCCGTCGGCATGGCGACGAACATCCCGCCGCACAATGCCGAGGAGCTGTGCAACGCGCTGTTGCACCTCATCAAGCATCCCAATGCCACGATCGAGAAGCTCGTCGAGTTCATTCCCGGACCGGACTTTCCGACCGGCGGCGTGCTGGTCGAGCCCCGCGAACAGATTTTGGAGGCCTACCGCACCGGCCGCGGCGGCTTCCGCTTGCGCGCCAATTGGCAGAAGGAGGACACTGGGTCGCGGCGGCTACCAGATCGTCGTCACCGAGATCCCGTATCAGGTGCAGAAGGCGAAGCTGATCGAGCGCATCGCCGAGTTGATGACCGAGAAGAAGCTGCCGCTGCTCGGCGACGTGCGCGACGAGAGCGCCGAAGAGATCCGGCTCGTACTCGAGCCGAAGAGCCGCACCGTCGACCCGGTCCTGCTGATGGAGAGCCTGTTCAAGCTGACCGAGCTCGAAGTCCGCTTCGGGCTCAACATGAACGTCCTGTCCGGCGGCCAGATCCCCAACGTGCTGTCGCTGAAGGACGTGCTCAAGCAGTGGCTCGAGCACCGTATCGAGGTGCTGATCCGGCGCTCCGAGTTCCGCAAGAAGAAGATCGAGCATCGCCTGGAAGTGCTCGACGGCTACCTGATCGCCTACCTCAACATCGACGAGGTCATCCGCATCGTCCGCTTCGAGGACGAGCCGAAGGCCAAGCTGATGAGCACGTTCAAGCTCACCGAGGTCCAGGCCGAAGCGATCCTCAACCTCCGCCTGCGTTCACTGTCCAAGCTGGAGGAGATGGAGATCCGCGCCGAGCACGAGAAGCTGACCAACGAGCTGAACGCCATCATCGCGCTTTTGGCTTCCGAAGACCTCCAGTGGCAGAAGGTGTCCGAGGAGGTCCGCGAGACGCGCGACGCCTACTCCAAGAAGACCGATCTCGGCCGCCGTCGCACGTCGTTTGCCGAGGCACCCGACATCGAGATCGATCTGGAAGCTGCCCTGATCGAGAAGGAGCCGATCACCGTGATCCTGTCCGAGAAGGGCTGGATCCGGACCATGAAAGGCCACGTGGAGGATCTGTCGCGGCTCGAATTCAAGCAGGGCGACGCTTTCAAGTTCGCTGTCCACGCCCAGACCACCGACAAGCTTCTCGTGTTCGCGACCAACGGTCATTTCTTCACGCTGGAAGCGAGCCAGCTGCCAGGCGGTCGCGGTCACGGCGAGCCCGTACGCCTGATGGTCGACGTCGAGGAAAACCACGACTTCGTCGATGTCTTCGTGCACGAGGCCGGCCGCAAGCTGCTGGTCGCGTCCACCGGCGGCTATGGCTTCGTCGTGCCTGAAGACGAGGTCGTCGCCTCCACCCGCAAGGGCAAGCAGGTGCTCAACGTCGCCGCCGACGAGGAGGCGTGCGTGTGCGTGCCCGTTGCCGGCGATCACGTCGCCACAATCGGCGACAACCGCAAGATGCTGATCTTCCCGCTGGCCGACCTGCCCGAGATGACTCGCGGCAAGGGCGTGATCCTTCAGCGCTTCAAGGACGGCGGGCTGTCGGATGTTCGCGTGTTCGCACGCAAGGAGGGCCTGACTTGGCTTGACGCTGCGGGGCGGACATACTCGCTTGTCTGGTCGGAGCTGAAGGATTGGGTCGGCCAGCGCGCGCAATCGGGCCAGTTGGCGCCCAAGGGCTTCCCCCGCTCCAACCGTTTCGGAGATGCGTTCTGAGGTTTCCGTGGGCCTGGCCCGCAAGGCTGGTCTTCGCGGAAGGCGGCGTGGCGATGTGGCTGAAAAGCCTCGGGGAAAGCGCTGTCCGCCAACCCGAAGGCTGACAACGCGGACGGTCTCGGCTACAGGGAAGTGACGACGCCGGACGAGCGGCAGACGTCTGTGGACGGGTAGAGGGCGTGGACCGGAGCATGGTTGCTGTGCACCCCAGGCGGGGCGGACTGCGGATGGCGGCGCTCACCTTCGTGGCATCCGCGGTGTTCTGCGCACCCGGCGTGCGCGCGCAGTCGTGCTCGCGCACCGACTTCGAGGGCGTCGTTGGCCAGGCGGCAGGCGTCCTGCGCGATCTCAATTCGAAGAACAAGCCCTCCTATCAGGCGAAGCTGCGCGAGCTCAAGGCCAAGCGCGGCTGGTCGCACGACGTGTTCTTGAAGGAAGCCGCGCCGCTGGTGCAGGACGACAAGGTTCTCGACTACGATCAGAAGGCGGGCGATCTGCTCGCGCAGATCAACACCATGGGCCAGGAAGGCGCCGGCGGCGGCACCGCCGACTGTGCGCTTCTGGACAAGCTGCGCGGCTTTATGAAGTCTCTGGTCGAGACCCAGGAAGCCAAGTGGACCTACATGTTCGAGCGCATCGACGCAGAGCTGGCAAAATAAGGAGCCGACGCACTCGCGTCATTCCTCTCGGAACGCCCGCTCGATCTGATCCTTCACCGGCTTCACGAAATACGACAACGCGGTGCGTTCGCTGCCCTCGATGAACGCTTCCACTGGCATGCCCGGCACAAGCTTGATCTGACTGAGCTTGCCGAGATCGGCGGCATCGATCTTCACCCGGCCCGTGAAATAAGCCGCACCCGTCTGCGCCTCCCGCGTAAGGTCGGCCGACACACGCGCCAGTGTGCCGCGGATCTCAGGTGTCGTCTGCCGGTTGAGACCGGGGAAATGCAGCACCGCCCGGCGCCCCACGATCGCCTGATCGATGTCGGTTGGCGCAATGCGCACCTCGATCGCCAAGAGATCCTCCACCGGCACGATCAGCATCGCCGTTTCGCCGGGCCCGATCACGCCTCCGACGGTGTGCACGGCGAGTTCGTGCACGATTCCGGTCTGCGGCGCGCGCACGTCGATCCGCTTCAGCTGATCCTCCGCCGCCGTGCGCCGTTCACCCAGCTCCGCGACCCGGGCCTCGATGTCGCGGATTTCGCGTCCCGCCTCGCTCTGTAGCGTCTGGTCGATGCCGATGATCTGCAATTCCGTTTCAGCGATCTGGCCACCGGCCTTGGCGATCTGGGCAACCAGAAGTCCGCGCTCGCCGTTGAGGCGCGCAAGCTCACGCTCGGTCTGCAGCAAGCGGGTCTGTGGCAGCAGATTGCGTTCGAACATGCCGCGCACGCGCGACAGCTCCTCGTCGAGCAGCGCGATCTCCTTGTCTTTCGCCAGACGCTGGGACGTCAGGCCGTCGATCTCCTGGCGGAGCTGCCCGATGCGCGCGCTGAGCTGTGCGATCTGTCCGGCTCTCTGGCGCACGCGATCGTTGAAAAGCTTCGTCTCACCGGCCGCAATCAGTGGCGCCTCGGGATCGCTTCCCAGGAACCCTTTCGGGAAGAGAATGCGCTCCGCCCCGTCACGCTCTGCCATCAGCCGCGCCTTGCGGCCGATCAGCTGGACCATCTGCGACGTCACGATGCCGAGGTTCGCGCGCGTTTGCGTGTCGTCGAGACGCAGCAGCACGTCGCCGGCCTCGACCTGGTCGCCGTTACGCACCGAGATGGCCGCGACGACGCCGCCCGAGGGATGCTGGATCTTCTTGGCACTGGAATCCACCACGACCAGCCCCGGTGCGATCACCGCGCTCGAAAGCGTCGCATGCGCAGCCCACCCGAAGACGCCGAGCGCCAGCAGCAAAACCGTTGCCAGCGAGGCCGTCAGCCGCCGCCTCAGGCCGGGCTCGATCGGCGGAACGGCGACAGGGCGGGGGCCGACCGTGCGCGCGGCCTGAGCATCGTGCGGCGGCGGCAACGACATCGGGGACGCGGCGGTCATCGGATCGGTCTTTCTGGATCGGGTTCGCTCGGGAGCACTGGGTCCACCGGGCCCGCGCTGGCTGGCTCGGCAGGCTTGCGGTGTGGAGAAGGCGGACCTTGCGGCGCGTCCGGCCTGGGGCCCATGTTGCCTGGCACCGCCGGTCGCTTCAGCGTCCTGCGCAGCACATCGTCACGCGGACCGAACGCCACCACCTGCCCGTTGTTGACGACGGCGACGAGATCGGCGGCCGCCAGCACGCTCGGCCTGTGCGCGACGACGACGGCGATGCCGCCGCGTTGCTTGATGCCGTGCAGCGCAGCCACGACGGCTTCCTCGCCTTCCGCGTCGAGGTTGGCGTTGGGCTCGTCGAGAACGACCAGGAACGGGCGGCCGAACAGTGCGCGCGCCAGCGCGATGCGCTGCTTCTGCCCTGCCGATAGATTGGCGCCGCCTTCACCGATCTGCGTCTCGTAGCCGTCCGGCAATGCAAGCGCGAGTTTGTGGACGCCCGCCGCCTGTGCCGCTTCCAGCACGTCGGCCTCAGTCGCCTCGGGATCGAGCCGCCCGATGTTCTCCGCAACCGTTCCGTCGAAGAGTTCCACGTCCTGGGGCAGATAGCCGATATGGCGCCCCAGCGCCGTGGGCTCCCACCGATCCAGCGCCGCATCGTCGATCAAGATCGAGCCGCGTGCGAGTGGCCACACACCGGTCAGCGCCCGGGCGATGGAGGATTTGCCCGCACCGCTCGGCCCGATAATGGCGAGTACCTGCCCGGCCTCAGCCGCGAAGCTGGCGTCCGCAAGCACCAGCCTGGGCTTAGAGGGAGCAGCGACCGCGATGTGGTCGACGACCACCGAGCGCCGGGGCGGCGGCAGCAGCAGCCGGTCGCGGGGCTGGCCGAGACGCGTCATCACCTGGCTGAGGCGCCCTTTGGCATCGCGCGCCGCCAGCATCGATCTCCAGTGCGCGATGGCGATCTCGATCGGCGCCAGCGCACGCGAGGCCGCGATCGTGCACGCGATAATGGCGCCCGCCGACATCTCACCTTTGATGGTGAGGTATGCGCCCAGCCCCAGTATGCCCGACTGCAGCGCGATGCGCAGCGTGCGCGACAACGTCGAAAGACCGCCTACGACGTCGCTCATGCGCTCGTTGTCGGCAAGGTGCGTCAGGTTCAGATCGGTGAAGCGGCGGGCCAGATGTGGACCCATGGCCATCGCGCGCGCCACTTCCGCGTTGCGCGCGGCCGCATCGGCAAGCTCGCTGCGCGCCTTGCCCGATTGTGCCGCCGTCGCCGTCCGTCGCCGCACCACAAACTGCGTCGTGACCGTCAGCGCCAGCAGCACCACCGCGCCCGCGATCGTCACCCAGCCCAGCAGCGGATGCAGTATGAAGATGAAGGTCAGATAGATCGGCAGCCACGGCATGTCGAGCATGGCCATCGGACCGGGCCCCGACAGGAAATTGCGGATCGCCTCCAGGTCGCGCATGGGCTGCAGTGCGTCGCGATGGCTGACGCCGGTGAGCGGCAGGCGCAGGGCGGCATCGAGCACGGTCGGCCCGAGGCGGCGATTCACGGTGGAGCCGACGCGGACGAAAATCTGGTTGCGCAGCATCTCCAGGAGGCCCTGGAAGGCGAACAGCCCGCCGGCGAGCAGCGTCAGGACGACCAGCGTCGGGACGCTCTGGCTGGACAGCACGCGGTCGTAGACCTGCAGCATGTACAGCGAGCCGGTCAGCGCCAGCACGTTGATAAACACCGACGCGACGATCAGGACGGTGACCACCGGCCCCATGCGGCCGATGACCGCGCGCAAGGGATTGTCGGGCGAGTTCGCGGGCTTGGACACGAGGGGCCTCCGGAGCACCCTGATGAGGGTGCACGGCCATCAAGCAAATCCTACGCCAGAAGGCGCCAGCGCCCCAGGCTAAGGTTCGACGGCGGAGCGTCCCGGAATGGCACACTCACGCCATCACACGAGCGTTCCGGTTCTGAATTTTTCGCACCCGTGCGGCCCAGGTTGCAAGCAACTGCCGGAACCCTCGGGAACACGAGCAATCCTATGATCCAAGTGTAGCGCTTTCACTCGACGTTGGGAAACGAGCCCAGCCGCTCCTGGGCACCAAGCCTCCGGCGCGCTACACGATGAGATCCGCCACCAGCGTTGCGAGGCAAGCCACCGCGCCGGCAGCGGGCACCCACGTCCACGTCCGGAAGATGTCGTCGGGGGGCTTGGCCTCCCGCCACTTGATCGCGACCAGGGCGAGGTTGACGAGCGCAAACAGCACGAGCGTGATGCGCGACGACAAATCCGCCAGCCGGTCGAGTGGCAGGGCGAGCGCCAGGACCAGCACCGCACCCGCCGTGACCGCGGTCCCGAGCAGCGGCGTCTGCGTGCGCGCACTGACCCGGCCGAACGCCGCCGGCAGCCGCCCTTGCCGCGACAGGCCATAGAGAATGCGCGAAGACATGATCATCTGCACGATGATGCCGTTCAGCGTGGCAACGATCGCGATGGCGCTCATGATGTGCGGGGAGCGGCCGCTGAGCCGGCCGAACACATCCGCCAGTGGCGCGCTCGACGTCCCCAGTTCACCAGGCCCCAGGCTGACTAGCGCGACCCAGATCACCAGCATGTAAAGCAGCGTCGTGATCACGAGCGTGAGCAGGATGGCTGAGGGCAGCGTACGCCGGGGATCGCGGATCTCCTCGGCAACATTGGCGATGCTCTCGAAGCCGATGAAGGCGAACACCGCGAGCAGCGTCGCCGAGGCGAGCCCGCTGAGCGCACCCGGCGTCGCCGCGGGCATCGCCTCCGGCAATCGCGCAGCAAGGTCGGGTTCGCTCCACAGCCCCATGCCCACGATCAGCAATAGCCCCCCGATCTCGATCAGGGTCATGATCGCGGCGAACGTCACCGATTCCTCGATGCCCCACGCCGCGATCCCCGCCATGGCCACCACAACGAGCGTCAGGATCAAAGGCTGCGGAAGGTCGAGAAAAATGCGGATGTAGCCGGCGCTGCCGACGCTGATGGCGGCGGCCGAAACCGTGGCGATGGCAATGATCAAAAGCCCTGCGATCAGTCCCAGGACGGGCGATCGAAAGCCGGCGTTGATATAGGCGGCCTCGCCCGCCGCGACCGGCAGCCGCGTGCCCAGCTCTGCGAACGACGCCGCCGTCAGCCCCATGACGATGGCGGCGATGACGAACGCGATCGGAGCACTCATGCCCGCACGCGCCGCCGCGGGCCCGATCAGCACGTAGATCCCGGCGCCGATCGTCACCCCGAGGCCATAGAGCACGACGTGCCACAAGCCGAGGCTGCGGCGCAGTCCCGTTCCCTCACCGGTATACGGCGTCTCGCTGGTGGTCATCGTCCCCCCGATCGTCCTACCGCGCCGCCACTTCCAGCGTCGGCGCGGCCCTTGACCAGACGTCAATCGATCGGCCTGAGGTCGTGTGTTTGCACGCTCATACTATGGTGGCGCAGCATGAGACTACAGATGTCCTGCTCGCTCGTCTCATCGTCGAGCCGCACGATCACCACACCGTCACCCTTTTGTAACGGGACGTCGATGGTGCGGCGGCCGCTGTCCGGCGCATGACGCCCTGCCGCCAGCCGGCCCAGATTGTCCAGCTGCGTCGCTTGCCCGTCCGCCGCAGCAGAGGCGGCGAGAAGCTCCAGCACCCAGGGATGGCCCGCCGTCGTCTCCTGGCAGGTCATGCAGCGCACGATCTCCGTCAGCCGCAGCGGGTAGCCCTTGAGAGCCAGCTCGCGCGAGGCCGCGGCCAATGTCTCGTCCTCGGCGACCAGATGGATCTGCTCGCGCGCGACCCCCACCTCCGACAGCGCGATCGCGATGGCAGCCAGCGCCACAGGCAGAGAATAGAAGGCGACCGCGAACCGCAACTTGCGCAGCCCGCGTGCCACGGCCGGCGGCGCTGCCGGACCCGCAGAGGGCCGCCCCCCGTCAGGAAAGGGCGATCTGGCGCAGTCGTGCGACATCATGGATCACCACGAGATTGGTCTGGGGCAGGCTGATGATGGCCGAGCGCTTCAGCTTGCTCAGCGTGCGGCTCACCGTTTCGATGGTCAGTCCCAGATAATCGCCGATGTCGATCCGCGTCATCAGCAGTTCGATCCGCCGCGGGTCGCATCCCGCCTGCGCGTTACGCTCCGACAGCGCGAGCAGGAAGGCCGCCATCTTGGCCTCCGCCGACTTGGCAGCGACGCACAACAGGTGGTCGCGAGTGGCGATGAGCTCGTCGGCGGCGAGTTTCAAAAGCCGGCGCGCGAAATCGGGGCGCCGCTCGACCATCCGATCGATGCTGGCCCGCGGAATACGGCGCACGCGCACCTCGCCCAGTCCTTGTGCGTTGAACGGATAGACGCCGATGCAGCAGTAGCCGATAAGGTCGCCGGGGAAATAGAACGATACGACGTGGCGCGTTCCATCCGGCAGCAGACGGTACGCGCACACCATCCCTTCGAGGATCTCGAACAGGTGGGTCGCCTCGTCACCCTCCAGGAACAAGTCCTCGCGGGTGTCGAAGGTGGCCAGTGTCGCGCCGGCCAGTGGCTCAGTCGCTGAAGGGCCACGCGGCCGCTCGGGGCGGGGTTGCACGACAATGGCGGGCTCGTGAGAGTGGGGCAGGGCGAGCATGATGACGTCCTTCCTGATCTCGGACCAACTCGCCGCCGGGGTCGTGCCGGGCTAGACCCTGCACCGTGACCCCTGCGGCTGTTGTTGGCATCCGACCACGGCCCCGTCACTGGCGCTTCACACGCGTGTCACGTTTTGTCATTGTTTGTAACCGCGCCTCGACGCTGCCCGCCCCGCCGGCCATATCGCCATCGCAGGGGGCGTGTTACGTCGCTGTGCGCCACCGACCCGGTGGCAAGCCTGCAGGTCTCTTGCCATGCCGGCCGGCCGTTTACCTTGAACTTCGTCAATCAGCAGAGTGTCATGGACACCCAGCAGCACATCCTGGTCGTCGACGACGATCCCAAGATCCGCTTGTTGCTGCGGCGCTGCTTCGAAGGCGAGGGCTATCGCGTGAGCGAGAGTGCCACGGGCCGCGACATCTCGAACCTGATCGGCGAAGATCCCCCCGACCTCATCACGCTCGACCTCAGCCTGCCCGATATCGACGGACTCTCCATCGCCCGCGCCATCCGTGCGACGTCGCAGGTGCCGATCGTCATGGTCACGGGCAAGGGCGAGACGATCGACCGCGTCGTCGGCCTGGAGATCGGCGCCGATGACTACATTTCTAAGCCCTTCCACGTGCGCGAGGTGCTGGCGCGCATCCGTGCCGTCCTGCGCCGCGCCGAGCACCAGTCCAAGCCGGCCGCCCCATCCGCCGGTACCGCCGCCGAGCCGGCCGGAACCGGGGAACGCTTCGGATTCGCCGACTTTATCCTTGATGCCACGCGCCGCGAGTTGCGGACCGGCGACGGCACGCTGACGCCGTTGACGACGGCGGAGTTCACGATGCTGGAGATGTTCGCCCGCCATCCCAACCGCGTCCTGTCACGCGATCAGATCATGGATCTCACCAAGGGCCAGGACTGGAGCCCTTACGACCGCACCATCGACAACCTCGTCGCCAAGCTCCGGCGCAAGATCGAGGCGGACCCAGAGCAGCCGCTGCTGATCAAGACCGTCCGCGGCGTCGGATACGCCTTCACGTGCGATGTTGGCCTCATTTGACGTCGTCCGCGCCACCGGCCGGCACACACGAAGCAGCCCCCATTCAGGTCCGGCCACTGCGCGACCCGGCCAGCGCCTGGGCGACGGCAACCGCGAGCTCGGACTGGCGGTAAGGCTTCCGCAGCAGGGCATGTGTGGTCTCGCCGTTGCTGCTGGCCAGTTCCTTCGAGTAGCCCGATGTCAGCAGAATGCGTGTGCCGGGCCAGCGCTCCGCGACGAGGCGCGCAAGGTCGAGCCCTGAGATGCCGCCCGGCATGACCAGATCCGTGAAAACGAGATCGACCGCGAGCCCCCCGCTCAATTGCGTCAGCGCCACAGGGCCGCTTTCCGCCTCTACGACGCGATAGCCAAGCGCGTGCAGCCGCGTCGAGGTCAGCCGCCGCACCCGCGCATCGTCCTCCACCACGAGCACGGTTTCGCCGTGCCCGACGGGCGCAGCCGCCGCGCCGTCCGCGCCCGCGCCACTCGCCATGTCCTCGTCGTCGCGCGGCAGGTAGAGGTTCACCGACGTGCCCTTGCCGATCTCCGAGTAGATCGAGACATTGCCGCCCGACTGGCGCGCGAAGCCGTAGATGGTCGCCAGACCCAGCCCGCTGCCCTTGCCCGGCCCCTTGGTGCTGAAGAACGGCTCGAAGGCTCGCTGGCGCACATCTTCGGGCATCCCGTGACCCGTATCGGAGACGCTGAGCGCCACATAGGCGCCGGGTTCCAGGCCTGGGATCAGGGCCACCGCGTCGGCATCGAGCTGCACGTTGCGCGTTTCGATCAGCAGCCGACCGCCGCCGGGCATCGCATCGCGGGCATTGATGGCGAGGTTGAGCAGCGCATTCTCGATCTGCCCCGGATCAGCCATCGTCGACCACAGATCGCCGGCAAGCGATGTCGAAAGATCGATGTCTTCGCCGATCGAGCGCCGCAACAGCTCCGTCAGGCCCAATACGAATTCGTTGAGGTTGATCCGGCGACGCTCAAGGGTCTGCCGGCGCGCGAACGTCAATAGCCGGTCGGTCAGGCGCGCGCCCATCTCCGCGGCTTCCTGCGCCTCTCGCGCCAGCGAAAGCTCAAGCTCGCCCGTGAGTTTCGGCTCCAGCAGCTCCAGGTTGCCCAGGATCACCGTGAGGATGTTGTTGAAGTCGTGGGCGACGCCGCCCGTCAGCTGCCCGACCGCCTCCATGCGCTGCGCCTTGAGCAGCACCTCCTCGCGGCGCACCTCCTCCGACAGATCGCGCACAACGCACAGATAGCCCAGCTCCTCGCCATTCTTGTCGACCACGAGATTGCGCAGGCTGAGTGCGGGAAACGTCTCGCCGGATTGGCGCCGGTAGTGCAGAAGCTGCGCGCGCGGATCACCACCCCGCGCGATTTGCGGGAACGCGGGCGGCGGCATGTCATCGTCGAGCGTCACGTGTTCGTAGAGCGCAAGGCTCGTCCGGCCGACCGCGTCTTTTGCGGGGAAGCCGAACACGCGCTCGAACGCAGGATTGACATGCTGCACGATGCGCGAGCGATTGGCGATGATGACGGGATCGGGCAGATTCTCGAAGATGGCGCGGAACAGCGCCTGCTGACGGCCGAAGCCATCCTCCGCCTGCCGCTGGCGCGTCAGGTCGATCATCACGCCGGTAAAGAAGTGGGCGTCACCGTTTCGGACCTCGCCGATCGACAGGTGCAAGGGAAACGTGGTGCCGTCCGCGCGACGGCCGGTGACTTCACGCCCCACACCCATGATGTGGCTGCGCCCGGTCGCCAGGTAGGTGTTGATGTAGCCGTCGTGCCGCGTGGCATCGTACGGGGGCATCAGCATCGAAACATTGTGGCCAACGAGCGCGTCGGCGGCGTAGCCGAACATTCGGGCTGCTGACGGATTGACCGAGATCATGATTCCGCGGGCGTCGATCGTGACCATGCCGGCCGCCGCGGACGCCAGGATCGCCTGCAGCGTCGGCTCCGCACCCGGCACGGGCGCGAGGTCGGTGGGCTCGCGGGTCGGATCGGTCATGGGGCTGCGAGGCGCTGCCCCGGGGCGGCGCGGGTCTGCCAAGGTAACAAGCCTGTTTCGCTGCGCATGTTGACGATCGTCAAGGCCCGGGTTTGTGGAGGTATTCTAGCTTCGGCCGCATCGTAGTCGAGTCAAGGAGCGACGACCATGGCAAACGAAAATTGGTTGCCGAGTGTGTTCGGCGGCCGTGGCTTCGAGCCGGAAGGCTTTCGGTCCATGCGCCGCGATCTCGAGCGTATGTTCGAGGATGTGGCGGCCCCCTGGATGCGGTCTGCGCCCGGCGGGGGCTTTCCCCTGCGCGCCGATGTCAGCGAGACGGATACGGAGGTTCGCGTCACCGCAGAGTTGCCCGGCGTGGCACAAGCGGACATCGACGTCACCCTGGTCGCGGACCGATTGACCATCCGCGGCGAAAAGCGCAGCGAAAGCGAAAAAGACGAGGACGCCAAGGGGCGGACCTATCACCGGGTCGAACGCAGCTACGGCATGTTCGAGCGATCGATGACCTTGCCGTTCGTCGCCGAACCCGAAGCGGTCAAGGCAACCTTCAAGGACGGTGTGCTGACCGTGAGCGTGGCCAAACCCAAGGCGGTCAAGGCCGCGACACGCAAAGTCGAGATCACGTCCGGCTGAGGGGCCGCAGCGCCAACACGCCCCCCTGCTGGCTGCGCTCCAGCGTTCCCGGTTGAGCGCTAGCCGAGTTCGGCCAGCAGGCATTTCAGTACCCCGTAGGGGTAGCGCCCCTTCAGCGCGGCGTGCGCGCTCCCAAGCTTGCCCGTCTCCAGCGTCTGGCACGTCTCGAACGCCGCCAGGATTTCCTCGATGGCGCCGTCATCGAGCCCCAGAGCCTCGCGCGCTTCGATCAGCCCCGCTTCGATCGCTTCGGCCAGGTGGCCCCATACGGTCTCGCTGGCGAGTCCGCGACGCGCGGCGATCTCCTCGGCATCGCAGCCGGCCAGATGTAGCGCCAGTGTCTCGTTGACCGTCGCCGACAGCCGGTTGTTGAGTTGTGGCGTGCGCTGGAACTGGCCGATGACGGCGACGATCGCGCCGCCGTAGCGCTTGATCTTGCTCGTGCCGAGCCCGGTGATGTCAGCCAGCGCCTGGGTATCGGCCGGCCGCTTAGCGGCGAGTTCGATGAGTGTGCGGTCGTGGCAGATGACATAGGGCGGCACCTTGGCCTCGCCCGAAAGCCGCACGCGCAACGCGCGCAGCGCCTCAAACAACGGCCGGTCGTCGTCGGGCACGCTCGTCGTCGATGCCGCGGACTTGCGCCCGCGCCCCTTGCCGCGCTCGCTGGCGGCGGCCTGACGCATGACGAAGCGCTCATCGCCTCGCAGGAGCGGACGCGCCTTGTCGGCGAGCTGCAGCGTACCATGGCCGTCTGCGTCGGTGCTGACATGCCCCGTGGCCACGAGTTGGCGCAACAGGCTGCGCCACGTGGCCGCGTCGTGTTCCTTGCCGATGCCGAAAACGCTCAGTCGGTCGTGGCTATTGCGCACGATCCGCTCGTCCTCTTTGCCGGTGAGCACGTCCACCACGTACGAGACGCCGTAGCGCTGACCGGTGCGATAGATTGCCGACAGCGCTTTGCGCGCGCTTTCCGTCGCCTCCATGGTCTGCGGCGGCGTCAGGCAGTTGTCGCAGTTCCCGCATGGCTCCGCCAGGGCTTCGCCGAAATAGGCCAGCAGTGCAACACGCCGGCAGGTCGGAAGCTCCGCCAGTCCGATCAGGGCATCCAGCTTGCCCCGCTGCACCTTCTTGTGTGTCTCGCTGCCTTCGCCCTGTTGGATCCACTGCCGTAGTTGCACGACGTCCTGCAGGCCGTAGGCCATCCACGCGTCCGCCGGCTCGCCGTCGCGGCCCGCGCGGCCCGTCTCCTGATAGTAGGCCTCGATCGACTTCGGCAGGTTCATGTGCGCCACGAACCGCACGTCCGGCTTGTCGATTCCCATACCGAACGCGATCGTCGCGACCACGATCACGCCATCCTCGGCCAGAAAGCGCCGCAGCACGCCGCTGCGCTGCTCTGTGGGCAGACCCGCGTGGTAGGCGAGCGCGACGCGGCCTTTGCCCGCGAGCCACGCCGCCGTTTCCTCCACGCTCTTGCGCGACAGGCAGTAGACGATGCCGGCGTGTTCGGCATGCTCGCCCTCGATGAAGCGCCACAACCGCTCGCGCGCGCTCATCGAGCCCATCTCGGCGATGGTATAACGGATGTTCGGCCGGTCGAAGCTGGCGATGAAGCGTTGCGCGCGCTTGAGGCCGAGTTCGGCCGCGATTTCCTCGCGCGTCTTCTCGTCTGCCGTGGCCGTCAGGGCGATGCGCGGCACGCCCGGAAACCGGTCCGCGAGAATGCCCAGCTGCCGGTACTCCGGCCGGAAGTCATGCCCCCACTGGGACACGCAGTGCGCCTCGTCGATGGCAAACAGCGATAGCGGCGCCTTGTCGAGCAGCGCCAGTGTGCGTTCCTGGACCAGACGTTCCGGGGCGACATAGATGAGGTCGAGTGCGCCGGCCCTCAGCTCCCACTCCACCGCGTCCTGCTCGCTGCGATCGAGCGTGGAGTTGAGGAAGGCCGCCTTGACGCCCAGCACCTTGAGCGCCTCGACCTGGTCCTGCATCAACGCGATCAGCGGCGACACGACCACGCCCGTGCCCTTACGCACGAGTGCAGGCACCTGGTAGCACAGCGACTTGCCGCCGCCGGTCGGCATGATGACGAGCGCGTCGTCACCCGCGACCAGCGTCTCGATGACGCCGGCCTGGTGTTGCCGAAAGTGGCGATAGCCGAAAGTGGTTTCCAGGACACGCTGCGCCGCGGCCATGCCCGTCAGCGCCGGAGCGGGCTCGGACGTCGACGCAGACGGCGCCGAAACGGCGGCCGGTTTCGGATCCTTGCGGCGCGCAGCCGATCGCATGAGGTCAGGCCTTGCTCTGGCGCGGCCGATCCGGCTGCGGACGGCCCCTTGGGGAGACGCGCGGAACTTAATGCGATTCGGGTGGTCGCCAGGCCCGCGCGGACCGATCGCGCCGGTTGCCGGCCGGTCCTCCACAACCCCGGGCCTGGTGCTGGGCACAACCGACGCACGGCCGCCAAAACGGGTGACACGCCGCCGGCCACGGACTAGCCTCCAACCCGGGCCAATACGAAGGTCCTCCGTTTCGGGTGGGGCAATAGATGCTGAACGGCTGGACGCTCGCTTTCGATCTCGATGGCACGCTGATCGATACCGCGCCCGACCTGATCGGGGCCGCCAATCACATCCTGGGAACGCTCGATCTGGAGCCGGTCCCCCTCGACGCCCTGCGTCCCACGATCAGCTTCGGCTCGCGCAATATCTTGATCCAGGCACTGGCCATGCGCGGACGCCGCTACCCAGACGCCGAGATCGATGCGCTCCTCGAACGCTTCCTCGTCTACTATGAAGCGAATATCGCCCGGCACAGCCGGCCGTTCGAGCAGATGGTGGACTGCCTGGAGCGGCTCTCCGCCGGTGGGGCCCGACTTGTCGTGTGCACCAACAAGCTCGAGCATCTCTCGCGGCGCCTGTTGTCCGAACTCGCCGTCGACGGCCTGTTCGGTGCGATCACCGGCCGCGACACGTTTCCCGTCTGCAAGCCCGATCCCGGTCATCTCGTCGGCGCCATCGCCAAGGTCGGCGGCGATGCGCGCCGCGCCATCATGGTCGGCGACAGCGAGGTCGACATCGCCACCGCCAAGGCCGCAAAGGTGCCGGTGATCGCCGTCACGTTCGGCTATCCCGCCGTTCCCGTGGCCGACCTCGATCCAGAGGCGATCGTGCATCACTATTCCCAGATGCATGCAGCCGTCGAGCGGCTGGCCGCCGGCGGCGCGACACCCGCCGGGTAAGTCGGAACAGCCCTGCCCCCCCGCGTTGGGGACCTGTTGCGGGGGCGCCGCCGTCGGGCGCGGCATTCGCGCCACACCAGGCGACCTTCGTACGGCGCTTTTAGACTGCCGCAATCGAGCCGAGGCCGCGCCACAATCGCGCGCCATATCACCGGCTCGCGCATGATTTGCGCACCTCGAATGGAAGGACCACGACGATGCTGAAGCATCTGATGATCGCAGTGAGCATGAGTGCCCTGATGGTAGGAGGCGCGCTGGCACAGGCCCCGGCCGCGAGCGAGCCGCCGACCATGGAAAACGCTGGCCAGGCCGCGCCCATGACGCAGGCTGAGCCCCAGGCCCAGCCCCAGGCCGACACCCAGTCGACGGGTACAGCGTCCGCCGACCAGTGCCTGCAGTCGGCGATGACGCTGGCGAAGTCGGCCGAGCAGAAGAGCCTGGCCGACGACAAGCTCGACAAGATCGAGCAGATGCTCGCGAAGATGGAGGATCTTTGCGACGCCAATCAGTTTTCCGAGGCCCAGGCAATGGTCAAGGACATCGAGTCCGCGATCAAGTCACAGTAGCATCAGTTGAAGTGAGTCGCAGTCCGATCGGTGGCGCGCGTGAACGCTGCCGGCGGACGCAAAGTCCCAACAACCTGTGACGGCCTGCGGCACGCGCGGGCCGTCACGGCGTTTTGGGGCAGGAGCTGGGCGCAAGAAACGGATCGATTTCGCGCTGCGAGGCGTCTAGACAGGACCGAGCGTCGCGACCGCTGATGCGGCGCGCTGCCGGAGCCACCATATGTCGCTGTCGCAATGGCTGCTGTTGATTGTCCTCGGCGTGCTGTGGGGCGGCTCGTTCTTCTTCACGGGCGTCGCCATCCATCATGTGCCGCTCCTCACCCTCGTCCTGGCGCGTGTGGCGCTTGCCGCGCTGGCCCTCCTGCCCGTGCTCTGGCTGTCGGGCCTGAGCCTGCCGCGCAGTGCGGCCGCCTGGATGCCATTCGTCGGGATGTCGATCCTCAACAACGTGATTCCCTTTCTCCTGATCGCGCGCGGCCAGAAAGAGATCGCCAGCGGATTGGCATCCGTGCTCAACGCGACCACGCCGATGTGGTCCGTGATCCTGTCCCACATCCTCACGCACGACGAGAAGATGAAGCTGCACAAGGTTGTCGGCGTCGTCGTCGGCATCGCCGGCGTCGCAATCCTCGTCGGCCCCGAGATGATGTTCGGACAACAGACAACGGTGCTCGGCATGATGTGCGGCCTGGGCGGTGCGTTCGCCTATGGTGTCTCCGGCGTCTGGGGGCGGCGGCTGAAATCCGTGCCGCCGCTGCAAACCGCGACCTGCCAGCTGCTGGTATCGAGCATCATCCTGGCGCCCGTCGCATTCTGGGTCGACCGTCCCTGGACGCTCGCCATGCCCGCGCCCCACGTGGTCGCCGCCATCCTCGGTCTCGCCCTGCTCACGACCGCCCTCGGTTACATCATCTTCTTCCGTATCCTGGCGGTGTCCGGCCCGACCAACGCGATGCTGGTGACGCTGCTCAATCCCCTGACCGCCATCGCGCTGGGCGTCCTCGTGCTGGGCGAAACACTGGCGGGCCGGCATATCGTCGGCGCCCTCGTCATCGCGCTGGCGTTGTTGGCGATCGACGGGCGCATTTTGCAATGGCTGCGGCGACACTGACCGAGGCTGCGCTCAGCGCGGCGACCTGACTGGTACGCCGGCTGGCGCCACGATCGGCGACCCGTCGTCGAACCGGTTTCCGACGAGCACCGCACCGGCGGTAGGATCGCGCGGCCAGTGTGTGAGCGCGCCGAAATGGCCGCAGCGCGGGTAGTGGTCGCGGCCGAACACGCAATCGGTGAGCGTCATGCCGCGTGGGTCCGCCAAGCCCTTGCCGTTTCCGCCAGCGCCGCCGTAGACCGTCCATCCGCCCCCGGCCAGATAGCACGAGCGCACCACCGTCCGCTCGCCCATCAGATAAAGGCAGCTCGTCTGCGGATGCCGGTTGCGGATCTTGCATCGCGCGATCAACACGTCGCGCCCGTCCGGCCCCGTCTGCAGCCCGTCGTTGTGATCCCCGGGCGCTGTCGAGAGATCGTCGATCAGCGTTTCGGAGATCTGCACGCCGCGCGCATTGGGATGCAACCCGTCCGCCACATGGTCGATCCGGCAGCGATGCACACGCGACCCGGCCGCGCGGATCAGCATGCCGATGCCGACACGTTCGCCGCCGCCTCGAGTCACCCGGCTATGCGAGATCAGAAGCGGACCCGAGCCCGGCCGCACGTGCAAGCCGAGAGGCACGGCCGCGCGCGGCGCAATTTCCACGCCGTAGAGCACCACGGGCTCACGGACGTCGAGATCGACGGGACCGTCGAACCGAACACCCGAAATCAACAGATGCCCGCCGGCGACCTGCTGGCCACCGTAATCGGCCGGCCCCGCCCGCCGCGTCACGAAATCCGGCAACCGTCCATTGCGCATGACGCTCTTTCCGGCCTCGCGAACAATTGCGAGGCCGGCAGCTGCCGGCCCGACGTCACCGGCCGAAAGCTCTGCGCCGTGCCGGATCGTTCGGGCCATCAGCGGCTTGCTCTCACGTTGGCCGTACGCGCTCCCGCGGCGTGTATTCGTCCACGACGGCCTTGGTCCCGTCCTGCACGGTCATGTCGTAGGTGCCTTCGGCGGCGAGCAGACCCTCGCGGATCTTGGGATAGGATTTGGCAATATCCGTCACCGGCAGACCGTGCGTGGGGGCGACGACCTTGACCTCTAGCCGATCCATCATCTCCTTCATGCGATCGACGTAGATCGCCATGTCGACCATGGTCGTCCAGTAGAGTGCGCGCTCGGCGAAGACGGCGGCGACGTCGACGAGGTCGAGCGAGGTGGCTTCCTCGGCGACGAGACCGCAGTGGCCATCCCAGTGGTAGTGGGAGTAGGCAAAGCCGTCGCCCGGGAACAGCGTGCGCGACTTGTCGTCGAAGCCCCACCAGGTGGTGCGCAGGTCGCGAATGACGGGCTCGACGGCGACGAACTTGCGGTCGCCGAGGTCGATCGAGTCGCCCTCCTTCATGTAGTTGAGCAGATGAGCGTGCTCGGGGAATGCGAGGTGATAGTCGGAGACGTCACCCCAGATCTGCAGGCCCGGGTACTGGTCGAGAATGCGCCCGAGCCCGCCCGAGTGCGGCGTCTCCTGATGCGTGATGAAGATGTGCTTCAAGGGCGCAACGCCCGGCCGCGCCAGCACTTTGCGGATATGATCCTCGACCTCGGGGAAGTCCTTCGGGTGACCGGTCTCGATCAATAGCGTCGCATCGCTGCCGGTGATCATGAAGGCGGCGTTGTAGCCGTGATACTCGCGACCCTTGAACTTCTGCGACAGGCATCCTCCGATCCAGAAGACGCCCGGCGCGATCTCGCGGGGAAGAGGAATGGGACCTTTGACGGGAGCGTTCATGTCTTACCTCACGAGATCTCTGGAGACGTAATAGGCCTTGGTACGCGTACGATCCATGCGCCGCAGGATGTCATCGAGAGCGGCAAACTGTTGCTCGACGAGCTCGCGCCCCTTGAGGATGGCGCCATAGCCCGGCGCGATCGTCTCGATCGGGTAGCGCTTGTGAACCGCCTCGACGCCGCGCCTCAGTGTCTCCGTGCGCGCGCCCTCGATCCACCAGTAGCGGGTGTTGAGCATGAAGGACTGCATGAAGCCCGTCGACAGGCGCTCGTCGGCCGGGTCGAAGTGGTCGAGCAGCCAGGGACCCTCAGGCGTATCGGCGGACACCTGGGTGAACATGTCGGATGTGAACAGCGTCTTCGTTTCCTCGTCCCAGATCCAGGTCGTGTTGATAAGCCGGATCGGCGTCTGGAAGATCTCGATGAAGCGCTTGCCCTTGTTGCCGACGTCGTGGCGCTGCAGGCCCGTGATGCGCGTGCTCTTGAAGTCGAGCCATGGCCGCTCGGCGCTGGGATCGATGGAGGCGAAGTCGATCCAGATCTTGATCGGGTCGGGCGACGGCGAGAACGCTTCCACCACGTTGAAGTTCTTGCAGATCGCCATCGCATTGCCGACCGACATGAACTCGTTGATCCGCAGCGGGAAGATCGTCACCGGCGTGTCCTTGGAGATCAGCGAACCGATCTGCGCGATTACCTGGGCCTCGTTCGCCGCGTAGCCGGAGTTGAGAATTGCAGCGCCGTCGGACTCCTTCAGGAGGTAGCAGTTGGAGACGGAATACCCGCGCGTGGGGCCTGGATAGGCACTGACGCGGCCGTCCAGCGTGAGAAGACTTCGCAGCGCATAGACTTTGCCGGGGAAGACTTCGGCGATGCTGCTGCCCTCTGTAGGAGATGCCATCGGTGCGTTTCCTGTCGGTCGGTTTCTTTACCTGCGACTTTAGCAGTGTTCGCGGGCTGCGAAAGCCCACGCCTGCATCCCACCCCTGCTGCTTGGACGCCTCCTTGACGGCCGGCAAGCTCCCTCCGGCCGAGGGGGAGGCGGATTGTCGCGGCAATGCCCGGCAGCGGCGGCCGGATCGCCCGTCTACCTGCCTTGCTGCGCCGCCCGCCGCTGAGCGTCCAGCCGCGCCAGGTTGTCAAAATCGAGGTAGCTGGCCCAGGCCCGGGAATAGGGGTGCACCCAGGCGGTCTGGCCGGTCCCGCTGACCAAGCCGCGGCCCGTGTTGTGCCAGGCGAATATGCCGCCCATCAGGTTGGTCACCCGGCGTGCGCCGCGGATCAGGAGTTCGTCCCGGATGGCGGTTGCGAGCTTCGAGCTGCGATAGCCGACCGAGCAATAGAGCACCACGGTCTTCCCCGCGGCCCTGGGGCCGAGCCGCTGCACGATAGCGCTCGGCCAGCTCGACGGGTCGATGCGCTCCGCCCCCGGGATATGGCTGACCGCATATTCATAGGGCTCGCGCACGTCCAGCACCATCACGTCGTCGCGCTGCGCCGCCAGTAGTGTCTGCAACTCGTCGGGCAGCATGTGACCGACACGCGGGAAGCTCTGCCGGTATTCCGACTGAAGTTGCTCCAGGCGCAGCTGGCCACCCGCGTGCGCGACATCTCCCCCAGATCCAGCGGCGATGATGGCCGCAAGCAGGCCACCAATTAGGCCGGCCCAAGTGAGATGTCGTTGCGCCTTCCCCGCCATGGAAACCAGCTTCTATCCCTTCCTCGTCTGGATGCCGGACGACTTCCCGCCAGAGCCAGCTTCGCGCCGGAAAACGTGTCCGAACGCCTGCCCTATCGCCGGGTCGATCCGACCAATCCGGCAACGAGCCCCGGTCGCCGTCTGGCGGCGAAATGGGTGGCCACGCCTCGATCGTCAACCCGCAGCGCTTGAACGTTGCGCGGCGCTCTTCGGATCAGGTGCCCTCACATCCGGTAGAGCGGACCGCGCGCCGCCGGGATCGGCGCGTTGAGTGTGGCCGACAACGCCAGCGCGACCACACGGCGCGTCTCCTGCGGCGCGATGATGCCATCGTCCCAAAGCCGCGCCGTCGCGTAGTAGGGGTGCCCCTCGCGCTCGTACTGCTCGAGGATCGGCGCCTTGAACTGGGCTTCCTCTGCGTCCGACCAGCTCTTGCCGTCCGCCTCGATGTTGTCGCGCCGCACGGTCGCCAGGACGCTCGCCGCCTGCGCCCCACCCATGACCGAGATGCGCGCGTTGGGCCAGGAAAACAGGAAACGCGGCCCGTAGGCGCGCCCGCACATGGCGTAATTGCCCGCGCCGTAGGAGCCGCCGATGATGACCGTGATCTTCGGCACATCCGCCGTCGCCACCGCCGTCACCATCTTGGCGCCGTCCTTGGCGATACCCCCGGCTTCCGCGTCGCGGCCCACCATGAAGCCCGTGATGTTCTGCAGGAACAGGAGCGGGATGCGCCGCTGGCAAGCGAGCTCGATGAAGTGGGCGGCTTTCAGCGCCGTCTCACGATAGAGGATCCCGTTGTTGGCCAGAATGGCCACCGGCTGGCCCTCGATGTGGGCGAAACCCGTGACCAGTGTCGTCGCATAAAGACGCTTGAACTCGTCCAGCTCCGAGCCGTCGACGATCCGCGCGATGATTTCCCGCGCATCGTATTGTGTGGTCAGCGCGGCCGGTACGATGCCATCAAGCTCCCTCGGGTCGAGCGCGGGCGCCTGCGGCTCGCGCAGCGCGATGTCGGGTCGCTTGACGGTATTCAGATTGGCGACGATGCCCCGCACGATGTCCAGCGCATGCGCATCGTCCAGTGCATAGTGGTCCGCCACCCCCGACAGCCGCGTGTGCACGTCCGCCCCGCCGAGATCTTCCGCCGTCACCGTCTCCCCGGTCGCTGCCCTCACCAACGGTGGTCCGCCAAGGAAGATCGTGCCCTGGTTCTTCACGATCACGCTCTCGTCCGACATGGCCGGCACATAGGCCCCGCCCGCCGTACACGAGCCCATCACGGCCGCGATCTGCGGAATGCCCTCCGCCGATAGCCGCGCCTGATTGTAGAAGATGCGCCCGAAGTGATCGCGGTCGGGGAAGACTTCGGTCTGATGAGGCAAGTTGGCGCCGCCCGAGTCCACAAGGTATACGCACGGCAGCCGGTTCTCCCGCGCGATCTCCTGGGCCCTGAGGTGCTTCTTCACCGTCATCGGGTAGTAGGTGCCACCCTTGATGGTGGCGTCGTTGGCCAGGATCAGCACCTCGCGCCCCGACACCCGGCCGATGCCGGTAATCAGCCCGGCGCCGTGGATGTCGCCCGAATAAAGCCCGTAGGCGGCCAGCTGCGACAGCTCCAGGAAGGGCGAGCCCGGATCGATCAGCCGCATGACCCGGTCGCGCGGCAACAGCTTGCCCCGCGACAGATGGCGTTCCCTGAGCTTGGCCGGACCGCCTGCCGCCGCCTCCGCCCGTTTCTCCGCAAGCTCGGCGACGACCGTGCGCATGGCATCCGCGTTGGCCGCAAACTCCTGGGATTGAGTATTGATCCGGCTGATGATTTTCGGCATCGGGCTCCCCACGTCGATTGGCCAGAGCCTAACCATCGCCGCGCTGGCGCCGCAAGCAGGCCGACCGTCCCATGCCCAGAAACACGAAACCCGCCCTGGGTGGGGCGGGCATCGCGCGACCGATGGAAAATTCTGCAACCCATGGTCTGTAGGCAGCGACCCCAGGGGAGGGGGGAGAGGGACGCTGCCCGCTTACAGTGTGCTCTTGACCCTCTCAACCGAGAGGCGCGGCTTTTGTTCCCGCGTCGTTTCATTTTCTCTGGAAACGATACTGCTCGAGGGTTGGATCACTGTCCAAGCAAGAGCTGGTGAGGCCCCGCTCGCGCCCGATCACGCGGGCGTGGGGTCACGGAGGCGGGCGATGGCCGTCAACAGCCCCCTGCCGGCACCGATCAGGTCTTCTGCGGCGCCCACTTGATCTGGAACTCGATCTCTTCGCCTTCGGTGCCACGCTCGTGCTCGACATTATAGACGGCATGGGCAGGCACCGAGATCCGCTCCCCATCGATCTGAATGCTGAACGGCTTGCCGCTCTCCAGCGAATCCGCGAGCCGCCGGAGTTTGGCCACGAACTGGTTGAGGGGATAAGCCTTCTCGATATCTCTGCGGGACTTTGCCATCTCGTGTTCCGTCGTCTCCACAAGTGCGGGCCGGGCACGGATCGTCGAGACGCCCATGCGCCATCGCACATAGGCAGCGCCTCGAGGTGTCGCAAGGCTCCCTCTGTTCACTGTCGCAGCGCATCGAGGCAAGGTGGCGAACTCACGCGCCCGGCATCTTCTCGGGCATCTCGACGGGCCCGCCTGCCTTCTTCCAGGCGCCGAACCCTCCGATGATGTGAGCAACCGGCTTCAGCCCCATGTCCTGCGCCACCTTCGTCGCCAACACCGAGCGCATGCCGCCGGCACAAAAGAAGACGAATTTTTTGTCCTGGCCGAACGTCTCCTTGTAGTAGGGGCTCGTCGGATCGATCCAGAACTCGAGCATGCCGCGCGGCGCGTGGAAGGCGCCGGGCACCCGGCCCTCGCGGGTGAGCTCGCGGGGATCGCGGATGTCGACCAGCACCACGTCGTCGCGGCCATGCAGCTTGATGGCCTCATCGACCGGAAGTTCCTCGATCTGCTGGCGCGCGGCCTCGACCAACATCCGGGCGGTCGTCGTGATCTGCTGCGACATTGAGGGCTCCTTAGGGATCTGGACGGGCACGAGCGTGTCTGAAAACGCCTGCGCAGTCATACCCGATCGCGCCGCGCGTGTGTACCACGCCGGGTCCGCGTATGCCCGGCGCCATTTCCGTTCCACATTCTGTCGTCAGAACACACCCGGCTGGGCATTTTGGAGGGCCTCAAGCGATGGCGACACTTCGCCCGTTCATCGTCGTGTGTCTTGCCCTCGCCGGCATCGCGGCCGGCATGGCCGCGCCAGCCGCGGCCGAGACCCGGTATCGTCTGACCGACGCCGAGCGCGCGCTCGACTGCCGCAAGTTGACCGGCCGCATGACCGTGCGCCTGATGCAGTTGCGCTCCGAGCCGGGCCGCGGCGCCAGCGCACCGTCCGCGTTCTCCGAAGCGATCGGCGGCGTGGCACGGCCGGCCGCAACGCTGTTCTGGGGTAAGTCCGCGAGCGCCGTCACAGACAGCACCGGCCGGCTAGCGAGCGATCGCGCACAAGTCCACGCCTACAACGGCCTTCTGCGCGAAAAGGGCTGCGCCGTGTTCGATGTCGACGCCGAGCTGGCCAAGGCCGCCGACGCCCCACCGCCACGCCCGGTGAAAGCCAAAAGCGAAAAGCGCTGAGCGCCATCGCGACGCCGGAGCGCCGCGCTACGGCTCGGCTGTCGGCATGGGCTTGCCGCCAAGGTTACGGCCCGGGCCACAGCGCGCTCGTCCGCCCCTGCAACCAGTAGGCGACCAGCCCCATCCACTCGCGCGCTGCAGCATCCGAACGCGCAAGCCCATCGACGAGGGCCCGCTGGATGTCCCACAGATCGCCGTCCGCCCCCGTACGATAGTCCACCGGATAGGGCACGACGTCGAAGCCGGCCTTGCGAAACACGCCGACGGCGCGCGGCATGTGCGCGGCAGATGTGACCACGAGCCAGCGCTCGCCAGGCTTCGGCGCAACGAGGTCGCGCGTGTAGAGCGCGTTCTCGTAGGTCGTGCGCGAGCGACCCTCGAGCACGATCCGGCTGTCGGCGATACCGGCATCCCGCAGGAAGGCACCAACCGGGCCCGCGCCCGAGACACCGCCCACGATCAGCGTCGCCGGCCCACCGGTGAAGACGACGCGGGCCTCGCGATGCCGAAGCGCCAGGCGCAAGCCCTCCGTCAGTCTTTCGCCCGCTTCCGTCAGCGCAAGCCCCGGCCGCGAGGCGCTGATGCCGCCGGACTCGAATCCGCCGAGCATGATGATCCCCGCGATCCGGTCGTCGGCTGCCGGTGGTGGAACATCTGCGAAGCGCTGCTCCAGCGGGTAGATGAGCCAATTGCCGACCGGCGCGAACCCAAGCACCAGGAGCAGTACGAGGCCGAAGGCAGCGATCCTGCGGCCCGCGCGCGCCATGCGCCCGAACGACGCCAAAATCAGTCCTGCGACGAGGGCCGATAGCGCGAGGTGCGTCGGCGCCAGCAGCGTGCCGAGAACCTTGGAGACGACATACGACATCGACGATCCGCTAGCTCAGGGCGAACAGCCGCCGGGCGTTGCCGGAAAAGATCTGCGCCTTCTCGGCGGCAGGGATCGCCAACGCATCGACCGCCCCGATACAGCGCCGCGCCATCCAGCGCCCGCCTTCCGGATCGAACGGCGCATCGGTTGCAAACAGCGCACGCTGCGATCCGAAAAACGCATGTCCGCACGCCGTCGCCGCCGCCGAGCCGTTCGTGGCCGTATCGCCGTACAACATCCGGAAGTAGTCGAGCGGCGCCTTTTTCAGCCCGCATTTCTCCGCCAGCGGGTTCGTATCGGTCGTCCCGAAGAAGATCTGCGAGAAACCGAGCGCGATCTTGTCGGCGAAATATGGGATCATGCCGCCCATATGGTGCGTGACGATCTTGAGATCGGGCAGCTTGTCGAACAGTCCGGCATAAATGAGACGCGCCATGCAGGCCGACGTCTCGTAGGGCCAGCCGAACGTGAACCACACCTCCGCCTCCGAGTGGTCCTCGCTCGCATAGTCGGCGTGATTGCCCATGCGGATCGGGTGCACCAGAATCGGCCGGTCGAGCTCCGCCATGGTCGCGAACAGGTCGAAATAGCGAGAGTCGCTGAGCGGCACGCCGTTGACGTTGGTGAAGATCTGGATGCCGTTGGCGCCTAGCTCCCTGATCGCGCGCCGCGCCTCTCTGACGGCAGCCTCTGGATTGTTCATTGGCAGGCCGGCAGCCCAGCCCGGAAAGTGGCCGGGATGCGCCTTGACGGTCGCCGCCAGCGCATCGTTGCCCATCCGCGCAAGCGCCGGCGCCGCCTCCGGCGACGTCACCGCTTCGATCGGCGGATTGGCAAGGCAGAGAAGCTGGCAATAGCCGTCTCCGACGTCGTCGACGAGACGCAGGCGCGCATCGATATCGAAGAGCTCCGGTCGCCGGCGAAACAGCGCGGCGGCCGGGTGTTGGGGTGCGATGCGGAAGACTTCGTCGAAGTAGGCCGACGGTGAGAAGTGGTTGAAGATGTCGATCTTCATCATGGGACAGACGGCCTCGGCTTCATGGGGCTGCGGTGCGGGCGCTTGGACCGACGCACGTGCGATCGCGTCGCGCACGCACCGCTCACAGGTGTCGACGTCTAGCGCGCAACGGCGCGATCTACTGAGCCGGTGACAGGCGCGTGGGCACGATGCGCTGCACCTTGATCTGCTCGCGGTCGATCAATTGCCCGACACGCGGCGAGATCGACTCCTTCCAGTGGCTGCTCTGGTAGACCGCCTCGTAAAGACGCTCGCGCTCGCTTTCGCTCTCGAAGCGGCGCAGCCAGATGTAGACGCTGTCGTCGGTCTCGCCGCGAAAGCTGGCCGTGATGACCATGCCCTTGCTGGCCTGGAAGGGAATGATCTCCTCTTCCATCAGCTTCAGCCAGTCGGCCATCTTGCCGGGCCGGATGTGGTACTGGCGCAGTTCGTAGAAAGCCATCTTGGATCGCTCCTGGCGTTGAGGTGTTGACATTCGAAGGACGTGCGGACGGCCTGACCGCTCTTGGCCCTATCGCAGATACTTTCCAAAAAACTCCACCGACAGCCCCAGCGCCTTTTTCGCCTCGGGTTCGGAGTAGGGGATGCCGCCGCGCCGGGCAAACGCGTGCGGCGCACCGGGATACTTCTCGATCGTCACATTGGGGTTGTTGCCGATCCGCCGCTCAACGAATTCGTTGACTTCCGGCTGCACCCACTTGTCGTTCATCGCCATGTGCAGGAAGTAGGGCCGATGCAGGTTCGGCGCTTCTCGGATGTGATGCTCGATGTAGGTGCCGTAATAGCCGACGGCGCAGTCGATCTCGGTGCGGCAGCACATCAGGTAGCACAGCTTGCCGCCGAGACAGTAGCCGACGCTGCCGACCTTGCCGTTGCCCGCCGGATGCGTGCGCAGGAACGACATAACGTCCTCCATGTCCTGCACGCCCAGGTCGTAGTCGAAATCGTAATAGAGATCGAAAGCCTTCTCGATGTGCGCGGGATTGCGGTCGGAAAGCTCCACGCCGGGCTCCTGCCGCCAGAACAGGTCCGGCACGAGACACAGGTAGCCCGCTTCCGCGAACTCCTGGGCGTGCCAACGCATCGTGTCATTGACCCCCCAGATCTCCATGATGGCGATGATCGCGCCTGCCGGTGTCTTGTCGGGATAGGCTACATAGGCCCCCATTGGGCCGTCACGCAGCGGGACAGTGATCGTTTCGGTCTTCATGGGATTGCCTTGTTTCCTCCGTGAGGGATCCATCGCAACGGCCGGCTTGTTTGCGCGCGGTTTTCTGCCCGCCTGCGTTGCGTGAAGCCTAGTGTTGTGTCATCCCTTTTTCAAAGGCAAAGCGGGCTGTGGTCATCGAGCCACGGTCCCATTCGGGAGGAAGCTCATGAAGCGTACGATGGCTGCCGCGCTCGCGGCGGCGGTTCTTGCCCTTGCGCCCGCCGCGCAGGCGGAGACCTTCAAAATCACAGTGTCGGCCGCCCATGGCCCCCAGCTGCCCTGGATCAAGCAGCTGAAGGAGTTCTACCTACCCGAGGTGTCCAAGCGCCTGAAGGACGCTGGCGGCAAGCACGAGATCCAGTGGAACGAAGCCTTTGGCGGCACGCTCGCCAAGGCCGGCGGCAACCTCGAGGCGGTCGAGGAAGGCATCGCCGAGATGGCCTGGGTCTACACGATCTTCGAGCCCGCCAAGCTGCCGTTGCACTCCGTCACCTTCATGGCGCCGTTCGGCTCCGATGACCCCCTGCAGGTCAGCCGCATCATCTATGACCTGCACCAGGAGATGCCCGAGTTGAAGGCGGAGTGGGCGAAGTACAAGCAGGTCTTCCTGGCCTCCATCGCCACCGACACCGACTACATCCTCACCAAGTTCCCGGTGACGAAGGTCGATGACTTGAAGGGCCGCAAGATGGGCGCGGCCGGCTCCCTGTCGTTGTGGATGGCCGGTATCGGCGCGGTGCCCGTGCAGGGCGATTTCGCGACCCACTTCAACAACGTCAAGACCGGTGTCTACGACGGCCTCGTCGCCTTCACGACCGGCTTCTACCCCAACAAGCTGCATCAGGTGGCGCCCTACGCCACCCGCATCGACCTGGGCTCGATGATGATCGGCTGCGTCACCATGAACAAGGCGTTCTTCGACAAGCTGCCGCCCGAGGTGCAGACGGTCATCCGCGACGTCGGCAAGGAGTACACCGCCAAGGTGCCCTCGCTGCTCATGAACGTGGCCAAGGTGTTCGAGAAGAAGATGGCGGAGGAGGGCGCGAAGTTTTCCACCCTGCCGGCCGAGGAGCGCAAGAAGTGGGCGACGACGATGCCCAACATCGCAGCGAACTGGGTCGAGGCCAACGAGAAGCGCAACCTGCCCGCCAAGAAGGTGCTGTCGGCCTACATGCAGAAGCTGCGCGACGCCAAGGTGCCCCTGGTGCGCGACTGGGACAAATGACGCCGCGCGCCCACCCCGGGGCCCCACGCCACGTCGCGCGCTGCCGAAGTCCGTCGTCAACCTGACCCACCGCCGCTCGCCCGGCGGAGGGGGAGGAGTCGCGAGTGCCCGAGACACCGACACCTGATCCCGCCAGCCAACGGCCGAGCCTCGCCCGGCCGTTCGAGGCGATCCTGCTAGTGCTGAACTCGCTCGGCACGGTGTGGATCTTCGTACTCATGGTCGTGATCTGCATCGATGTCGTCGGCCGCACCGCCTTCACCGCCCCCCTGCCGGGCGTGCCCGAACTCGTCCGCCTCTCCATCGTCGCCATCGTGTTCCTGCAACTCGGCGCGACGCTCAGGGCGGGCCGACTGACCCGCGTCGACAGTGTGTCGAACCTGATCGCGGCCCGTACGCCGCGTCTTGCCGCCGGAACTCGCTGCCACCTACAGCCTGACAGGCGCCGCCGTCTTCGCCGTACTCTTCTATGCCTGCCGGCCCCTCTTTGTGCGGGCGTGGACGCAGGGGCTTTATGCGGGCATCGAAGGCTACGTCACGTACCCGACCTGGCCCGTGTTCCTCATCCTGCTGATCGGCTGCGTCTGCTCGGGGCTGCAGTTCCTCATTTTCGCCGCCGGGGAAGCGCGGCTCGCGCTCCTGGGCCCGCCGCCCACACAGCGCGCCCGCGCGGACCGCGAAGGGGAGGCGTGATGTCGCCGGCCGAGATCGGCGGGTTCTCCGTCGCAGCCATCCTGATCCTGATCTACACCGGCATGCACGTGCCGATCGCCTTCTGCGTGGTTTCGCTGATCGGCGTGTGGTGGATCAAGGACTCGTTTGAACAGGCCGCCAAGATGCTGGCGCTGGCCGCCTCCGACGCGGTCTCCAGCTACGACTTCGGCGTCATCCCACTGTTCGTTCTGATGGGAATGCTCGTCTCGATGGCCGACCTTGGCCGCGATGCCTTCCTCGCCGCCAACGCCTTGCTCGGGCGCGTGCGCGGCGGTCTCGGCGTCGTTACCGTTGCCGCCAATGCTGTGTTCGCCGCCGTCACCGGCGTCTCTATCGCATCCGCGGCGGTGTTCACCAAGATTGCCGTACCCGAGATGATCCGGCTCGGCTATCAGCCGCGCTTTGCCGTCGGCGTGGTGGCGGGCTCCTCGGTGCTCGGCATGCTCATCCCGCCGAGCCTGCTGCTGATCATCTACGGCCTGCTCGCCGAGCAGTCGATCGGCGCCCTGTTCATCGCCGGCGTCCTGCCGGGCCTCCTGCTCGCCGCCGTCTTCGTCATCCAGATCGTCGCCACCGCGTGGCTCGCACCCGGCCGTGTCTACGCCGCCGGCTCAACTGCCCAAGCCCCCGATCCGATCGGGCTCGGCGAGGCCTTCGCCCGGCTCGGGCCCCTCGTCGGCCTCGCCGGCCTCGTCATCGGCGGCATCTACATGGGCTGGTTCACGGCAACCGAGTCCGGCGCCGTGGGCGCTGCCTGCGCTCTTCTCATCGCGCTGTGGCGACGCAAACTGACATGGCCGGGCTTCTGGCAGGTGCTGGTCGAGACCGGGCAGGTGACCGTCGCAATCCTGTTCGTCATCATCGCGGCGAATATCTACACGCGCCTCATCGCGCTGTCGGGCTTGCCGGGCCTGCTCGAGGGCTGGGTGAGCGCGAGCGACATGAGCTTCGTCGTCCTGCTGCTCGTCTACGCGCTCATCATCGTCGTGCTCGGCTCAATGCTCGACGGTGTCTCGATCATGTTGATCATGGTGCCGATGTTCCTGCCGCTGGTGAAACCCTTCGGCGTCGATCTCGTCTGGTTCGGCATCGTCACGGTGATGGCCGTCGAGATAGGCTTGCTGACGCCGCCCTTCGGCCTCTCCGTCTTCGTCATCAAGAGCACGCTCGACGACGACCGCCTGACGCTCGGCGACATCTTCCGTGGCGCAGCACCGTTTGCCGTCGCGATGTTCCTAGTCCTCATCCTCGTGATCCTCGTCCCGCCCATCGCGACCGCGTTGCTGTAGCGGACAGCCCCGCGCGAGCACTGAACTGGGGTGGGCGGCCGTCCCACGCGCGCGTCCGGCCACGCTCGCGGCACAACCACGCCGTCATGGCCAAGTAGGCGGCCATCCACGACACCGGGTGGTGGACATGTCCCATGGCCCCTGCTGGCGGGACACCCTCCGGACCTCGCGCCATTTTCCGACGACCCGAACACGCGCGTCCGGCGGGCCCCGTCCGGGTTAACCAGTCGAGCGAACGAGCCGGAAGCTATGGATTTCCATAGCTTGGCTGGATGCACCGGAAATTCCTAGACTGAACCTCTTGATACGGCCAACGCGTCCAGCGTCATACGCGAACGCGCTGGAAGGCATTGAGGTCGCGCGGCACAACGAGAAGGCGACAAGTCCAAATAGACTGCAAACGGAGTTTCTCGGAGTAGACGATGACAACCCTGGACAACCGCCAGCCGACGCTAGCACTCAATCAGACGGTCGCACTCAGCGGAATTTTTCCGTCCTCTGCCGGGAATTTGCTGCCCCTCGGCGCCATCCGGACCTACGCCTTTACGGCACAAGGCAACCCGAACGCCGATACCAACGGCCAATTACTGCCAGTATCGCAGAATTCGGCGTTGTTCTCGCTTCTGGGAACGACGTATGGCGGCGATGGCATCAAATCGTTCGCGCTGCCCGACCTGCGCAATCGCGCCGTCGTCGACGAGGGAAACGGTCGGCCCGAGGGATCCACGGCGGGCTCGGTTACGGAAACGATAGTTTTCTCCGATCTCCAGAGCCTCGGACCATTGCCGCCTGTCGCCACCGACGACACGGCTTCGACGTCCCAGAACGACGCGGTGGCGTTGACGAGCCTGCTGGCGAACGACACCGACCTCAACGGCGATTCTCTGTCGATCGTGTCGGTCGACGGGTCGGCTGGGCAGGCCCCTCCGCGGCACGTGAGGCTTGGCGCGTGCGAAGGGCTCTCCCGATCGGATCCCGCGTGTCTCAAGCAAACTCTAAGTCCACCCGCAAACTATGGAAAACCACAGCTAGGCGAGCGGCAAGGAAACTCCCTATGCTGATCCTTCTCATTTGGCCCGCACTTTAGGCCGCAGCGCGGCTGTGCCGGGGCAACATTGCGGTTCTGTACCTTTTTTTCCGGAGGCTTGCCTATGGCCACCTACACAAATGTCGCCGTGCTCACTGGGGATACCAATTGGGGCGATATCGACGGGACTATTGCGTCCATCTCAAGCAGCCTCGTGATCATCATCAATACCGACGGCACGCGGACATACCTGTTCGGCTCGGGGTTTACCGGCGCATCGGGTGTGCTGACGGGCGGGACGATAACCGCGATGGGCCGCACGCGCGACGGCGGCGCGACCTTCTTCGAACAGATCACGGGGATCAGTTTCAGCGCGATAACGTTCAGCAATCAGCTGGCGAGCGACCCCAACTTTCTGGGCATTTTCGCCAATATTTTCAAAGCTGATGACATTTTCATCGGGGGTACTGTTGGTGAGGTATTGCACGGTTTCGACGGCGCGGATTCGCTGGTCGGCGGCGCGGGGGCGGACACGATCACGGGCGGCGCGGGCAACGATACGCAGGAGGGCGGCGCGGGCGATGATGTGTTTGTCATCGGGAACCTGCTGGCGGACCATCCTAGCGGTCCCACAGGCGAAGTCATCGACGGCGGTGACGACTTCGACACGCTTCGCTTCACGGCGACGGGCGACTTCGCTCTCACGTTGTCGGACAACATTACCGGCGTCGAGCTGATCGAGATCTCCGATATCGCAGGCGACAACTCCGGGACGAACAACGCCAGTATCCTAGGGTTCCGTGTCGGGGGGGCTTACACCCTCCAGGGCAACAACGGCGACAATCGTCTTGTTTCCGGCCTGGGCGATCAGACCATCCTCGGCGGCGATGGGGCGGATCGGATTGATGGTGGAGAGGGTGCCGACGATCTACGCGGCGAGGGCGGCGACGATACATTCGTCATCGATGGCTTGGCCGTGTCCATCGCGCATCCAGCCAACGAGACCATCGACGGAGGCAGCGGCACCGACACCCTCAGGCTGGGGCCGCGCTCAATCCCTCAGGTCGTATCCGTCTCTGCGAACGTCTCCAGTATCGAGGTCTTCGAGATCGCGGACTATGATGACGGGCCAACCACTCTGTCTGGCGGCATTGACGCAAGTGCGGTGGCGGGTCCCTACACGATGCAGGGTAGCCTCGGTGACGACACGCTGATCGCCGGCTCCGGCGGAAACACCATCGACGGCGGCGATGGCGCGGATTCGCTGGTCGGCGGCGCGGGGGCGGACACGATCACGGGCGGCGCGGGCAACGATACGCAGGAGGGCGGCGCGGGCGATGATGTGTTTGTCATCGGGAACCTGCTGGCGGACCATCCTAGCGGTCCCACAGGCGAAGTCATCGACGGCGGTGACGACTTCGACACGCTTCGCTTCACGGCGACGGGCGACTTCGCTCTCACGTTGTCGGACAACATTACCGGCGTCGAGCTGATCGAGATCTCCGATATCGCAGGCGACAACTCCGGGACGAACAACGCCAGTATCCTAGGGTTCCGTGTCGGGGGGGCTTACACCCTCCAGGGCAACAACGGCGACAATCGTCTTGTTTCCGGCCTGGGCGATCAGACCATCCTCGGCGGCGATGGGGCGGATCGGATTGATGGTGGAGAGGGTGCCGACGATCTACGCGGCGAGGGCGGCGACGATACATTCGTCATCGATGGCTTGGCCGTGTCCATCGCGCATCCAGCCAACGAGACCATCGATGGCGGCAGCGGCACCGACACCCTCAGGCTGGCGCCGCACTTAATCCCGCAGGTCTTATCCGTCTCTGCGAACGTCTCCAGCATCGAGATCTTCGAAATCGCGGACTATTTTGGTGCGCCAACCGCTCTCTCCGGCGGCATCGACGCCAGCGCGGTGGCCGGTCCCTACACGATGCAGGGTAGCCTCGGCGACGACACGCTGATCGCCGGCTCCGGCGGAAACACCATCGACGGCGGCGACGGCAACGACACGCTCACCGGCGGCGCGGGCGCCGACACGCTGCTCGGCTTTTCCGGCGACGACACATTCCATTTCTCGTTCGCGGATACGGCGGCCGGGGAGGTGATCGACGGCGGCACGCACACGACCGGTGACACACTTCTGATCGACGGCGGCGGCGCGGTGTCGCTCGTCGGCGTCACCGTGACGGACATCGAGGATATCCAGCTCACCGATGCAGCCGGGACGACGCTCACGGTGCAAGATGCCGCCCAGGCCGCGCTGATCTCGAGTGCGGCGGGTGCAAGCGATAGGGTGCACATCGGGTCATCGACCGTCGTCACCGAGGCGCTGGTCAAGCAGCTCATACTCGATGCGGGCGTGGAGACCGTGACGTGGTCGATCCCGGGATTCGCATCCGCGGTCGAGGCGGTGCCCGACGGCCTCGGCGGCTTCATCATCTCCTACGACGACGGCGACGACCTGAAGCCGTGGGATACGATCGACGCCCAATACGACAGCCTCGGCCGCAAGGTCGCGCAGACCAACGACTACGACTTCCCGGGGCCCGAGGGCGGCATCACATCGAACTACACCTTCGATCCCGCGACGGGGTTCGCGACGACGATCGTCCATACCGACGGTCACCTGCAGCGCACGTTCTCCACCATCACGACGACGCTGGAGAACGGCGTGGTCACCAAAGTCGACACGATCAACGACAACAACACGGCGTCGAACGCCGACGACACGCTGGTCGAGCAATTCTTCACGGCCGGCGTCATCACGCTGGAGCGCACGACCGACACCTCGAGCGGCAACGCCGGCAAACCCTGGCTCTACATCGACCGCGAGTATGAAGGCGGCGTGACGCAGATCTTCCGAACGTTCTGGGACGCGGGCGTCAACGGCGGCGGCCAGCAGGTGGTCGGCACGGCGGGGTCGCAGGTGATCGAGGGCGTGGTGGCCGGTGGCGGCGTGTCGACCACCAACGACGCGCTGGTCGGCGGTGCAGGGGCGGACACATTCCGCTTCGTGCCCGGCTTCGGCCACGACACCATCTACGACTTCGCCGACGGCACCGACCTGTTGGACCTCAGCTCATACGCTGCCGGCATCGAGACGCTCTCCGAGCTCCAGAACGCCGCCTCGATCAGGGAGGTTGCGTTTGGCGCAAGTTTCAACACCGTGATCGATTTCAATGCTTCGGACGACCAGATCACCATCCGCAACTTCCTCATCGCCCAGCTCGACAACACCGACTTCGTCGTCTGACCGGGCGGGCATGCCGCGGGGTTGGCGTGCCCCGCCATCCCCTCCCACTACGCGGTCACAGCCGCGTCGCAATTCCTCGCCATGAGCCTGGTGAATGCGCCACCCATCGACCCGCACGATGCGCTATAATGCGCCGAGTGCGCCGGTCGTGGCGATGGCGCGCACTTCGGCCCGCCGGTCCCGGCGAACGCGAGAACATCCATGCATCGTCTCCTATCGATCGCCGTGGCCGCCTTCGTTGCGCTGGCCGCCCTCGTCGATCTCCTGGCGCTGCGCCCGCAAACGGCCACGTCCTCGCCGCTCTCCGGCGTCGGCTCCTGGTACTATCAGCTCCAGAACCTCGACCGCGATCTCGACCGCATTGCCGCAGTGCCTGCCGACCTACTCGTCGTCGACTTCTCCATGAGCCAGAGCGGCGGCCGCCCAATGCGGCCGTTCTCCAGCGAGGAGGTCGCGCGCCTGAAGCAGAAGCCGGACGGAGGCCGCCGGATCGTGCTCGCCTACTTTTCGATCGGCGAGGCCGAGGAGTACCGCTTCTACTGGAACCCGGCGTGGAAGACGTCTCCGCCGGACTGGTTGATCGCGGAGAACTGCCGCTGGCCGCGCAACCACCTCGTGCGCTTCTGGCACGACGGCTGGAAGGACATCATGATCCGCGGCCCCAAGTCCTACCTGGGACGCATCCAGGCGGCCGGCTTCGACGGCGTCTACCTCGATCGCGTCGACGTCTACGCCGACATTAAGGACCGCCATCCCGACGCCCGCGCCGACATGATCGCTTTCGTCGCGGAGTTGGCCGCGACCGCCCGCGGACGCACGCCGGGCTTCCTCGTCGTCGCTCAGAACGCGGAGGACCTGCTCGACGACCAGCGCTACCGCAGCCTGCTCGACGGCCTCGGCAAGGAGGACCTGCTCTACGGGCTCGCCGGCACCTCCACGCGCAACGCCCCGACCTCCATCGGCTGGAGCCGCACGCGCCTCGACGCGCTGCGTGCGGAGGGCAAGCCGGTCTTCGTCGCGGAGTATCTGACGCAGCCCGATCAGGTGACCAAGGCGCGCGCCGAGCTGGAGGCGTTGGGCTACGTCGGCGTCTTTCCGCCCCGCGCGCTCGACGGCTCCGACCCGCTCGCCCCTCCGCCGCCCGCGGCCGCTGCGAGCCCGTCCTACGGTACGCCCGAATACATGCACGCCAACTGCAGCGGCGTGTGGAAGAAGGACTGAGGCGCCCGCGCACCCCGACGCCGTCACGCCGGCCCACGCCGACACCGCGAGCCCTCAGCCCTCAGCTCGCGGTGTGCCGCAACAGTTGCTGCGTGGCGCGCAGCCGCTGGGCAGAGTCGCCGGCGATGTGGCTCCAGATGAACCCGTCCCGCACCAGCTTGTCGGCGTTGTGATCGAGCGCGCACGATGCCTCCCCGCGCAGCGCAAGGTTCAGCTCGCTCACCTCCTGGATCACGTCGGTGGAGAAATTCATCGCCAGCGTGCCGATCGGCGAGCTGACTTTGTTGTCGTGCTCCCATGCCGCCCGCAGCACAAGCGAGCGCAACGCCTCGGTCATGATGAACATGCGGTTGAGCTTCAGCTGCACGAGCTGTTGCTCGGCTAACAGCGCGCCACCCTGCGTGCGCCCGCGCACGTAGGCGATGGCCTGCGCGCAGGCCGCGTCCGCGACGCCGAGCGCGTTGGCGGTGTACTCCAGATCCCCGAACGGATCCGAGCCGGCCGCCTGCCCGCTGCGCTTCTTGTCGGTGCGGTTAACGCTGCCGACCACGTTGGCGTGCGGCACGCGCGCATTCTCGAACACCAGCTCGGTGTTCTGGTAGAACCGCCACCCGCTCTTGTTGAACACCTTTCCGATCCGGAATCCCGGCGTCTCGCTCGGCACCAGGAACATGGTCGTGCCTTCGTTGACCGCGACATCGGGATTGGTGCGCGCATCGACGATGAACAGCTTGGCCACCGTCCCGTTGGCGATATAGGACTTCGTCCCGTTGAGGATCCAGTCGTCGCCGCGCCGCTCCGCCTGCAGCTTCAGCCCGGCCCTGGGATCGTTCGCCGGCGGCAGGCGGTTGTCCGATCCCGCCGTCGGCTCGGTGATGCCGCGGCCGAGCAGATAGTCCTCGTCCGCCATGAAGGGGCGCAGAAACCGCGCCTTCTGGTCCTCGCTGCACAGCGTCGCCAGCAGGTGGCTCCACTTCCAGCACTGGGTGAACGTCTTTGCGATCGCGCTGTCGCCGCGGGCAAGCTCCGTCGCCACCAGCACCTGCGTCACGAAATCGAGCCCCGCCCCGCCCCAGGCCTCGGGCACCGCCGCCGTCCGCAGGCCGAGCCTGGAACCCTGCCGGATGACGTCCTGGTCGAACGTGCCGGCGGGGTCCGCGATCTGATCGCGGGCGAGCGAGATCGGCCGGATGCAGTCCTCGGCAAACCGGCGCGCCTTCGTCTGCCACGCGCGCTGCTCGTCGGTGAGGGAGAAGTCCATGCGTCCTCGCTTGATTGCGCCGCGTGCCGGTCCGCGATCCCATCGCGCCGGAAAGGCGCGCCCGTCATGATAGCAACGCCCCGCCCGCCCGGCCACCGCCGCCGGAAAGCGCGCCAGCCAGGACCCATCCAGTAATCAGTGCGCACCCGCGCCCCCGCCGCCGGCCCCCGCGGCGGGCGCACGCGTGACTTCACCGCAGCGCCGTTTCGCACTCTTCTGCGAGCGGAACGCAGTGACGCATCACGCTGCTCCGCTGAGCGGAGGAGGGCCGGGCGGCCTGCGCCAAAAGGATGGAAACGTTCCCAAAACAGCCCCCCCGACAATGCTTGGACAAGGGCAGCGGAAACTTTGTCCCAACCGCAAATCGGGGAAAGCAAGCCCAGTCATGCGATACGCAACTCAGGGGCTGCTGTGGCCCGGGATGTTGCCCGAACCGCTGTCCGAAAATTTTGGACCAGCTGAATCATTGAAACTATTGGCGACCCCGACAGGATTCGAACCTGTGACCCTCAGATTAGGAATTTCATTTTTGGCTGGTCCGGGGCTTTCCCACCGTTTCTGCCCGTTTCCCGTCGCATTGATTTTGCGGCATATTCCTATCCGTGCGTTGCCGCCAGTCTCCGTGACCTTCATTTTCGGTGGCGACCCGGTGGCGACCCGGTGGCGACCCAAGGCGGAGATAGGGGAAGCAATGGCGAGGGTGCGACTAACGAAGCGGATTGTGGACGCGGCCGAAGCGCGCCCAGCGCGCTACACGATCTTCGACGACGATCTGAAGGGCTTCGGGCTCCGGGTCTTCCCCTCGGGCGCTAAGTCGTGGATCGTCGAGTACCGCACGAACGGCGGCGGCCGGGCTGTCGCCAAGAAGCGCCTCACGCTCGGCTCGACGGGGACCCTGACGCCGGACAAGGCGCGCAAGATGGCCCAGGAGGCCCTCGCCCGCGCGCGGCTCGGCGCCGACCCGGCTCGGGACAAGGGGGAGGCCCGCCGCTCGGCCACGGTGGCCGAGTTGGTGGAGCGTTTCCTGGCCGATCACGTCGACGCCAAGCGAAAGCCCGGGACGCGCCGCAACTATCGGCACCTGCTCCACTCCGAGGTCGTCCCGGCGCTGGGCTCGATGAAGGCTGCCGATCTCACCCGCCGCGATTTGGCGACGCTCCATCTGAAGATGCAAGACCGGCCCTACTCGGCCAATCGCATGCTCGCGGTCGTCGGCGCAATGTATGTGTTCGGCGCGAAGCGCGGCTTGGTCAGCGAAGGGTGCAATCCGGCGCGTGGCATCGAGAAGTATCCCGAGCACCGTCGCGAGCGCTTCCTGACACCGGAGGAACTGGAGCGGATCGGTGCGGCGCTTCGGGAGGCGGAGACTGTCGGCATTCCCTGGAAGGTCGACGAGGCCCAGCCGAACGCCAAGCATCTGCCCAAGCCCGAGAACCGTCGGACGGTGCTTGGTCCTCATGCCGCCGCCGCGATCCGCCTTTTGATCCTCACAGGGGCGCGGCTGCGCGAGATTTTGCATCTCAAGTGGGAGCATATCGACTTCGGCCGGGGGCTCCTGCTGCTCCCCGACTCCAAGACGGGGCGCAAGACGATTGTACTCAACGCGCCTGCACTCGCCGTCCTGACCGAGTTACCCCGCATCGGCGCCTTCGTCATTGCCGGCGACGTTCCCGGAAAGCCTCGCGCTGATCTGCATCGCCCCTGGAAACTCATCGCGAAGCGCGTTGGGCTTGAAAGCGTCCGCATCCACGACCTGCGGCATACCTATGCAAGCTTCGGCGCCGGCAGCGGGCTCGGTCTGCCGATCATCGGCAAGCTGCTCGGCCACCGCGAGGCGGCGACGACGCAACGCTATGCGCACCTCGACAGCGATCCGCTGCGGCGCGCGGCGAACGAGATCGGCGGGCAGATTGCGAGGGCGCTGGGCGGTAAGTGACCGTCACATAGTGCAGCTAGAAAAATCTGCTTGCAGACATGCTTGTTGCTTGCACGCCGCAAATTTGGGCGGCGCGCCTATCGGGCGATATCGACGAACACCGCTTTATACACGCCCCGGCTGCCGCTCTTGGGGCCCCGGTTGCCGCCCCGCTGACCGCGCGCAGCTTTGGGATAGATGGTCACATGCCACACGACCGCGCCACTGTCGTCGATCTCGACAATCTCCTCTCCCCCGGTCAGCAAATAGTTGCCGTTGCTCAGTGGTTCGACGGTGCGAATTGGTTTGATGCCGAGAGTATTCCTGAACAGCTCGCGTCGCTCTCCGCCCCTGCCGGACATGATGACGGTGTCGAGTTCTCGCGTGTGCTTCGCGGCAATGAACGTGCCGCCGGACAGTATCGGCTCATGTACGCGCGGGATCGGCCCGAACACGCGCCGGATTTCGCCTTCGGGCGAGACGCGAACCACACGATTGAAATTGCGCAGGCTGATGAGTGTGTCGCCATTCGGGAGACGGACGGCGGCATTCGTATGTGCATAGGATTGGCGCCTCTCGCCAGTCACGGGCCGGTGCCAAGTGTCATCCACCTTGCCCTTCGCGGTCCATGACCAAACGAGCTTTCCACTCGGGTCCACCTCGTAGGCCTGCGCGTCACTAGGCGAGTCCCAGCCATAGACGTAAAGCACATTGCCGTTCGGCAGGAGATCGGCATCGTGGCTGATCTTGCGCGTAAGGTGCTTCCATATCACCTGACCTTCGCGGCTCACGCGGAACACGCCGGCGAAGGGTACGACCAGGAGGAACGAGTTGTCCCCGCGTACCCATTCGAGATCGGCTCCACTGCGCAGGTCCCCCCCCGCCGATCATCGACCCAGGTATGGCAAAGCTCCAGGTGACCTTGCCGCCGCGATCCAGTTCGACGATGCGCTGTCCAGCCGTATCGACGAATGCGACGTGGCCAGGGGCGAACTTGCCTTGGGCGGCCGTGACCACGCGATAGGCCTGCTGAGCCGTGGCGTCCCCAGCCGTAGCGGTCATGCCGAGCACGAACCCGAGCGCAGTCCAAGCGGCACGCCGCGCGAGCGACACCAACCAATATCCGTCCATGGCAGCTTTCACGACATGGCAGCTTTCAAGAAGCGTGCGGTTGCGGAAGCCCGTGCTGAGTTGATTGTCGATAATCGTGGCACGTTCGCTGTTGCCCCACCGAGCCAAACTAACAACCAACGCGACCGCCAGAAAGTCTCCGAGAGTTACCGGCAGCAATTTGGTCCTGTTTGTTGGAGCCCGCTGGACAGCTCACCCGCGGTGGAAAATTAGCAGGCCTTCCCGCACCAATTGGGATCGGAATCACACCGACCGTAGCACTTCACCTTCTGAATTGCACCTCTGATGCAACGGTCGCACCAAGTTCGGCAAGGTAGCTTGCCGCTCGGGCAGGCTATGCGCTCGACTGCGGAGGGAACGCTCATATTGGCGGGTGGCTTCAGCAGGGCAAGGGTCGGCGACGTGCTTGATGACGCGGGACCGCTGGCAGCTGCGACGTGCGAAAGAAATCCGAAAACGCCAAAGACCGCGGCGAAGACCACAAACTTTGCAGGACGCATTACGAATATCTCCTCTGAGAACTGCAGAATTAAATATTCTTTCGTTCCAAAGCCCCAGAGGCAAGTGCCTTTTGCATCACCTAAGGGTGCCGGGCATCCAACTGGTTAAAGAGGTTTCTCGGAAGTAGGGCGTTAGTGCCCTCCCCAGTGCGCGGCAGGAGCGACGCGCCGGATGTCCGCACGTGTCGCTGAAACGTTGTTCGGCGGCTCTTCATGGGGATAATCTGCCGGAAAAATAATGGATCCAAAATCCCGGTCGGTCCGTGCATGGTTCACCTTTGGCCGGAGAAATCGCCACAGACCTCGCCGCCACGGCTGACATCGCCGAAGAGCGAGAATGGCGGCGAGCCGTGGGCCGCCTGCAACGCACGAGCATATTCCTCGGCCTGTCGGCGCGCGTCCATTGGGAACTGATCCCAGACGCGCGAGGCGCCAGACTGGCCGCGCGGTTTCGCATCCGGGACCAAGAGATACGCCTGCCCGAGTAGGCTCAGCACCTTGCGGCGATCATTCTCGCGGCTCTGCTTCGCCTTCGGGCAAACGCGCTCCGGCGACAGAAGTCGGTCCGGCCGTCGATGGTCGCAGCGCCATACGCCTTTAGCTAGAGGACCGCTCGATGCAGTAGTCGGTCATCTGCGGGAGTGCGCCATTGGAGGGCCAGGGACCCTCGACATAAAATAGTTAATACAACTCGCAGGCTGGCACTTGGAATTCGGCTCGCTCCGGCGCCAAAGACGCCTCCCAGCGCGTGATGAGGTCCTCGATCCGTCTGTCTACAGCAAAACGGTCATGGTGAGGAAGGCTAGAGCAACTCGGGACGCGAGCAGAGAGATAAGCGCGCATCACATTTTCGCCGTGCGGATGCCCATTGACGTGCCGAATTGTTCGGGATGTTGCCGGTAGTAGCGCTGGATAGACGCGCAGCGTCCGAAAGCCGGTCTGCACCAACGGTTTCCATGCGGGGGTGATGGTGCGGGGGAGTGGAGGAGTGACCCAGGCCGGAACGTCTCAAGGAGACCCGAGGATCGCGTTCTGGAGCCAACCTGAGCTGTGGCCGGATGATGACCCACCAGCTTTCACGTTCCTGGCTCGTGTCGTCGGCATTGTGGGCGAAGCTGTATTCGGAGCAACGTGGACCAGGTAGAGAGCCGGCGGTCGAGTTGGTCGCGCCCTTACCTGAAGCGTTGCACGCCTCAATCGCGCAAGCAGATCTTAATTCGCGGCTGTCGGCTGCTGCCCAGCACGTGCCTGCCTATGCGGCTCGATGCGAGTCATACGCGACGCTCGTCGATTTCTGGCCGATGCCGTCCGATGCTGATTGGCAGCGGGCGGTGGAAATCTCTGACCGTTGCTCTCAGGCGAGCGATCGAACGAATTGAACCGGTTCTTCGAGGTTTGCTCACGGCTCTCCAGAGCGTTTAAAAAGGCCTGGTCTTGACCGCCACGCGCGAGGTTGGGGGCGGCTTGGTGTGGTCGCAAGATCGTTGGTTCTGGAACACCGAAAACGTCTGGGGGCGTTTCAGCACGTGTCGCGTCGATGCGCTCGATCCATTCCGAGGGAGACATTGACAATCGGCGGCGATTATATATTCGTCGATAACGCCACGCTCGACCAAGCCTCTGCATCCACCATCCATCCGGCGAGGCGCCACCGAACGCGGCGTTTGGCCAAGGACGAATACTTGTCGCCCTATCTGCGATGCATGATTGACGCGACGCGCGGATTGGGCATCACCGCGACGGATAGCCGTAAGAGGGTCGAGTTAATCGAGGCTCTACCGAGGTACTGGCCCGGTTCGCCAGACGATCTAACCCCAACCGACATCGAGCGTATGGCCACATTGCTTCGTGAGCCAGATCACAAGAAGGGACGTGGGCGAAGAAAACCGAAGTGAAGGGCTGATGCCCAAAGGGCTTATGCCCGAATGCCTTTCGGCTTTGAATGCCTGCGAGAAGTGCGCTTCCTTGCCCAAACGGTCCGGGCGTTTCCCGGTCATTGCAGGGCTCGCACGACGATGCAGCACGTCACCGATCGTGCACGCCGGATGTTGCGCACGCGGGAAGCCGCCGCCTATTGCGGCTCCAGCGCCTCGACCTTCGAGAAGCTGAGGCTGACCGGCGGCGGTCCTCGCTACGTCAAACTCGGGCGTCGGGTTGTCTACGATCCGGCGGATCTCGACGCCTGGCTCGCCAGCAAGCGGCGGCAGTCGACATCTGACACGGGTGGGAGTGATGAGAGCGTTTTCCGCTTGAAGGGAGGCGCCCATGTCTTCTGTCGAGGTCCCCTGTCGAGGAGCGCGACCGCATCAAGCAGGTCAACAGTCTGCGGTTCGCGTGGCATGAGATGATTTTGAAGGACGGGACCTTCGCCGGCAGGGCAATACAGTGGCGCTCGCCGGGTACGTCATGCACCGCTTCCGGTCCGATTTGCAATTGTGCGCGAGATTCTCAATCAACGGCGCAGCCAAATAGGCTGAACATGCGCCCCGGCTTCTCCGTGCGCGCAGTCACGGCAGTTTCATTACAGGATACGTGATGGATCAGATGTGGATCCTGATCCAGACTGACCAGACGGCGGATGGGCTGCCAATCGACTACATCCTCTGCGGTGGCCCGAAGATCTGGTCCTGAAAAGCATCAGCCCCTGAGCTGGCGACAGTGGAAAGCCGCTGACATGATGGTCAAGGACGGGCTCTGACACCGGTGACAGTGACTGCCCTGACGCGGGCGACAGGCGTATTATCTGTGCTCACTGTAACCGATCTAGTGAGTATTTACTTTCAGGGGTGCGTCAGTGTACGGCGTTCCACACAGACAGCGTAGCGCCCCCATAGCGCGGAGCTATCAAAATTGCGCAGCGCGTAGGGGGCGCGGATTGCGAATGCACCACTTCATCACGCTACGGCCGCCGGCAGGCCCACGACGCCACGCCACGGCACGCCGGCCATTCGGAGGGCAGCCGATCCCATGATCCGCCTGGGGGCACAAATCAGAGCGGCACGGGCACTTCTCGATTGGACGCGGGACGATCTCGCGAGAGCTGCCGCGCTGCACCCGAACGCGTCGCCTATTGGGAGCGGAAGATCCTGCATCCCGGTCGGGCCCTATCGCGAGCCCTACGCCTGTTGGCGCATGCGAGAAGCGCTGGGCGCCGCTGGGGTCGAGGTGTTCGATCGGCCGAGCGCCGGCGTCCGCATTGGCTCTGAGGGAAATTTTTCGCACGCCCTCGCGCGCGCACGCGCACGCGCGCGAGGCGGATGAAGCTCCGGAAGCCATACGGCAAGTTCGAGGCAAACGGATGGCGACGCGAGCGGCGAAGTGGCTCGTCGGAGGACCGAGAGGTCTGATGAAGAAGACCGGAAAAGGACCCATCGAAATCGCCGCTGCCGGCGCCGAGCCCGAGTGAGCAAGGCGGCCATCGCGGAGGCGCGGACACGCATCGCGAGCCGCCGCCCGCGTGTCACGACGAAGCTGCGAAGTCGATGAGGATGGCGGCATCGCCAATATCGGCGCTGAGCACGACGACCATACCGGGTGGTTGGCGCGCCTTCAGAATCTGTTCGGCACGAACGGCACGCAAACTTCCCGCTGACGCAGCTCAATCACGTCTTGGGTCTCGTGCGCGACAGCCACGGCAAGTACGATGCGGTGAAAGCCAACGCGCTGCTTGCCGGCGATCGAGGCCGCCAATCCTGCCGACGAGGTCCAGGCGATGCTGGCCGTGCAGATGGCCACCACGCATGAACTGGCGATGCAGGTCTTGCGCCGTGCGGCCCGCGTCGATCAGTTCTCACAGTTCGACAGCGCGGCAAACATGGCCGTCAAGCTGATGCGGACCTACACGATGCAGGTCGAGGCGCTGGCGAAGCTCCAGCGGGGCGGTGAGCAGGTAGTCAAGGTGGTTCACGTCCATTCGGGCGCGCAGGCCGTCGTCGGCAACGTCGTCACGGCGGCCAGTGGCGCCAGTGGCGGGAGGGGTGGGGGTGCAGATGAAAACCGGAGCCAACCCCATGCAAAGGGCGAATTGCCAGCCCCCAGCGCTCAGCCGATGCCGCCGCTGCGGAGCGAGGACGCGGAGCGGGAGCCCGTGCCGCTCTCCAGCGGTGAACGGTAGGGCGCGGTGCCGGATGCACGGCGGCGCGCTGGGCAGCGGCGCGCCGAGCGGCAAGCGCAACGGCGCCTATCGGCACGGCGGCGCCACGCGGGAGGCGCTCGCCGATGTGCGGCGCATCAGGCAGTGGCTGGCAATGGCGAAGCGGGAGCTGGATGAGGTGGGGTGAGCGGGTGGATCTGGCGATCAATGGCCGCTTCTGAGGGACCAGCCGCCGCCCGTCAAACCGGCCATAGACGACGCGATCAACTCGAACCAGCACTCGCAAGTTTCATGGGGCCAGCCACAAAACGGTGCCGTATACCGGGCTTCCTCTTCAGGCCAGTTCCGGATCGCTTTAGGCGTGCCACGCGAGTGAAGCGGTTGGCAACGCAGATGCTTCGTAGCCGATTATCGACAACCTGCTTTACATGGGCACCTTCCAACTCAATCCAATCCTCCAAAAGAATACATTTGGGTCAAGCGGTTAAGCGGATTCGTGTGGGTCTCGACAAGCCGCCAAAGCGCACGGAAGCTATCCGTCATCAAATAGTTTCTGATTGCGATCATTGCCTATCGGGAGTGCGGGGTGTGTACATCCGGCGCCCGCAGCTTGTCGATGCTCGTGGCGCAGTCGTGGCGCAACCCTGGCCTTCTATCGACGACCACGGGGCGTGACGTTACCTCCACCGTGCGTTCCAAGAGTTCCTATGTAGGGAGCAAACTTCGATGTCCACGCCTTCCGATATTCTCGTTACAGGCGGTATTGTCAGAGAGCTTCCGAGCGCGCGGGTGTCCTAGTCGCTACGCTGGCGACCGTCGACGCCGACGTCGGCGACACGTTCACGTACGCGCTCGATGATCCGTCTGGGGCCTTCGAGATCGTCGGCAGCGAAATCCGGGTGCTCGATGGCAGCGTGCTCGACTTCGAGACGGCCCAATCCATCTTTGTGACGGTTACTGTGACGGACAGCACGGGCAATACCTACAGCGAGCAAGTAGAAATCCAAGTTCTCGATGTCAATGAGATCACCGGGACGGA
>CAVONB010000009.1:0-97596 GCA_963697205.1 uncultured Alphaproteobacteria bacterium
CGTGCGCAAACTCGGGAAGCGCCGGCAGACGACGATCATGCGGGAAGACCTCGACCTTCATGTCGAGATTGGCGATGCGAGCTCTGGATCGAGGCCCTGGCTTGGGCTTTTCGGCCTTGACGGGGCGTCCGACGTGAATGCGGCCGGTCAGAATATGGCGTAGTGATCCACGCGTACCGTCGAAAACATCGGCTTCATAGACGACGATCAGCCGGTCGCCGCGGCGATACCGGAAGCGGACGATGCGGCACGTCTCCACGGATCTGCCGGAGAAAACGTGCTGACACAGATGGGGCACAATGGCATCGCTGTCGAGCGCCACCTGAAATCCGTGCATGTCGGGATCGGGCGGCAAGCCGTGCAAAGATTGCCTCGTGGTGGAGATCCCTGCTTCCGGCTTGCAAGCGCCACCGCGATCGGGGCAATGAGACGGCATCTCTATTCGCTCCTCAAAGCCTCGATCGGATTGAGATGGGCCGCCCGCTGGGCCGGCAGAAATCCGAAGCCGATACCGGTAAGCGCCGCAGCGCCCAGGGCAAGCAGGAGGAGTTCGGGAGCGATTAGAACCGGCCATTGCGCGGCTTCCGCCACGCCGATCGCGGATGCAATGCCAATGGCAACGCCGATGGCGCCACCGACCAGACACAGGATCACGGCCTCGACCAGAAATTGAAAGCGGATATCGCGGCGACGCGCGCCGAGCGCCATGCGCAGGCCGATCTCCCGTGTCCGCTCGGTCACGGAGACGAGCATGATGTTCATGATGCCGATGCCGCCCACGACGAGTGAGATGGCCGCTGTCGCCGCGAGCAGGATACCGAGCGTCTGCTGTGTCGCCGTCTTGGCCTTGAGATAGTCAGTGAGGTCGCGGATCTCGAACTTCTCGCCACCTCTGTCGCCCGAGCCCCGCGAACGGGTGAGGAGCGTCTTCAATTGCTCGCGGGACTCCGTCATCGTTTGCTCGTCCGCGCTCTTCACGCTGACGTAGCCGACCTGATCTGGAACCAGCTTGTGGCGCTTGATCATGCGCGAACGTACTGTCGATAGCGGAACCAGAATGACATCGTCCTGATCCTTGCCGTAGGGGTCGGCGCCCTTCGGCTCCAGTACGCCAATGACATCGAATGGAATCTCAGCGATCCGAATGCGTTGTCCCGCGGGATCCTGATCACCGAACAGCGTACGCGCCACGGTCGCCCCGACGACGGCTGTTCGCGCGCCGTGCTGGTACTCCTCCTCGGTGAAGAAGCGGCCGCCGTAGAGGTCCCAGTCGCGGACGTCGAGATAGGAGGCGTGGACGCCGTCGATGTTGGTCAGCCAGTTCTGCTCGCGGCTAACCGCCGTCGCGCTGCGGCGAAGGTGCCCCGACACCGCAGTAACGGTGGGTATGCTCGACCGGATCTCGGCCACGTCACGCTCGGAGAATGGCAGTCGGGTGTCGGCGCCTGCCGAGCGCCCGCTGACGCGACTGGAGCCGGGGCGAAGCTGCAGAAGGTTTGATCCCAGACTTGCGATCTTTTGCTGGATATCGACGCGTGCTCCTTCGCCGACCGCGACCATGAGGATCACGGAGGCGACACCGATGATGATGCCGAGCGCCGTGAGCAGGCTGCGCATCATGTTGGCCAGGATCGCGATCAAAGCGGATCGCAGCGCCTCGCTGACCCATCTCATGCCGCGTCCTCCCGCTCGGCGGGATCGGAGCAACGATCCGAGACGATCTGTCCATCGCGACACGTAATGATCCGGCGCGCATAGCTGGCGGTATCGCGATCATGCGTGACGACGATGACGGTTTTGCCGAGCCGGTTCAATTCGCCGAAAAGCGCCATGATTTCGCGCGCCGTGCGGCTGTCGAGCGCGCCGGTCGGCTCGTCGGCCAGCAGGATCGGGGGATCATTGATCAGAGCGCGCGCAATGGCCACGCGCTGCTGTTGGCCGCCGGAAAGTTGCGACGGCAGGTGGTCGACGCGATCGGACAGCTGGACCGCGTCGAGCGCCTTGCGCGCGCGGGCCGCCGCATCCGGCACCGCTACACGGCTGTATGAGTGGGGGAGCATCACCTGCCGTAGCGCCGTAGTTCTCGGCAGCAGGTTAAACTGCTGGAAAACGAAGCCGATGGTGCTGTTGCGCATTTCGGCAAGCCCGTTGTGGCCGAGCTGGGCAAGGTTCTGCCCCATGACCTCCATGGTGCCCGACGTCGGAACGTCGAGGCCGCCGATCAAATTCATCAGCGTCGACTTGCCCGATCCCGAGGGTCCCATGATCGCGACGAACTCGCCCTGCGCGATGCTGAACGAGGCACCGTCCAGGGCGCGGACGGCCTGCTCGCCGAGGGCGTAGATCTTCACTACGGCTCCGGCGACGACGGCGGGCGCCGCGGCGTGACCGGTGATTGGCGCGGAAGCAGAAGCGGTCATGGCGTCCTCCGCTTCCGACTTCGTACGACGACCTCATCGCCGGGCTTGAATTCCTTGCTGGCAAGCTCGACGAAGCGGGTGTCGGCAAGCCCGATGCGAACCGATTGCTTACGGGGTTGGCCGTCCGGGTCGAGCGTCCAGACTGTGGCGCGCTGCGTACCTCTGCGCTCGGCGAGGATCGCTTCGAAGCTGACACTCTGCTGTGCGGTCAGGACGCTGGCGACGACTTCTTCAAGCTTCCGGCCGCTTCTCCCACCGCCACGGGCAGCACCCTGCTTCTGCATTGTCGCCTCGATGGCTGCGACCTGCTTCGCGTCGAGCGTCAGTCGACGTGACCAACTTTGAATTTGCGCGTCGCGGGCGCCGGCTGAATTCCCCGCGCTCTGGTCTCGCTGGAGGCCGGAATTCGTACGGCCTCCGCCGACGGAGGGCTTGTGCGCGGCGATAGACCCGCGCTGCCAGAACGAACCTTTGGTGGCGGGCCGCGTCGATTTGGGAGGCTTGAAGCGCACCGCATCTGCGGGAACGCGGACCACGTCGTCGCGACGTGCAGTCTCGATGCGGACATTCGCCGTCATGCCCGGGAAGAGGTCCATACCGACATTGTCGGCCTCGATGATGACAGTATAGACCACGACGCTGTCAGCGGCCGCCGGTGAAAGGCGGATTTGCTCGACTGAGCCCGTGAAGGTCCTCTTGGGGTGGGCATCGACATCGAACCTGACGGGCTGACCATGCCTGATGACCCCGATGTCCGCCTCGCCAACCTGTGCCTCGACGTGGACCGATGCGAGATCGCCGGCAAGCCGGAACAGTTCCGGCGCCTGAAAGCTCGCGGCCACCGTCTGGCCGACATCGACGGCGCGGTGAAGGACGATGCCGTCAATCGGAGCGCGGATCTGGGTCCGATCGAGATCGATCATCGCCTGATCGAGCTGTGCGGCTTTTTGAGCGACAAGCGCTTTGGCGTTCGCGAGGTTGGCTTGCGCCACTTCCAGTTCCGCCTTGGCGACATCGAGATCACGTTCGGAGGTATCGACCGCGGCGCCAGCCGCGATGCCCTTCTGATCGAGGAGCCGCTGGCGGTGGAAGGCCCGCTCGGCATTGGTGACGATCGACTTCCACTTCTTGACCGCCGCTTCCGCGCTCATGACCGCGGCCTCCGCGGACTCCATATCCGCCTTCGCTTGACGCGCCTTGGACTCGAACGACCGCGGCTCGATCACCGCCAGCAGGTCGCCGGCTTTGACGCGCGCATTGAAATTGGTCGTGATCGACTTGACACGACCCGACAGCTCCGAGCCGACCTGGACAGTCATTCGCGGACGCACGGTCCCGTCGTGGCGACGACCTTACGGATCTCGCCCTTTGTGACGGGCGCCGTCTCGAAGATGACGGTTGCCGGATCTGGCTTGGCGGACACGAGCGCGACGCCGCCGGTCAGCCCCAGCGTCGATAAAAGCGCGAGCCCTGACACGAACCAGAGTGCTTTATTGGTCATGGTATTCACTCCATTGGGTCATTGCCGACAAGAGCCTCGTCGCGCGCGTCAATCGCTCTTCTGGAATTCGCGCTCGGCAAACAGCGCCGCCGCCACACGATTTCGAACATGAAGCTTCTGCAGTATGTTGTGCATGTAGTGCTTGATGGTCCGCTCAGTCAGCCCGAGAGCATCGCCGATGTCGCGGTTGCTTTTGCCTTGCGCGAGGTGCTGCAGGATCGTTAGTTCGCGCGCCGACAGCTGTGACATCAGGTCGGCGCGCTTACTCTTTGCGTCGGCTTGCCCTTCGCTGCGCCGAGCAGGCGAGCGGCCAGACCCGGCAGCACGACGGCGTCGCCTTCCGCGATGCTGAGGAGGGTGTTGACGAGATCGGGGCCACGGACGCCCTTCAGGATATAGCCGCGCGCACCGGCTTCGAGCGCAGCGGTGATCGTCGCCTCGTCCTCGGATACGGTGAGGAATACAATTTTCACGGCGGGACAGGATGTCTGCGATCGTCTTGGCGGCATTGATGCCGCCACCCGGCATGCTGACGTCGAGGAGGATCAGATCAGGAAGCTCGTCCTGGGCAATCCGCACGGCGTCGTCGCAGGAGTTCGCCTTCGCCGACGATTGCGAACTGGGGCTGCTTCTCGAGCGTGCGGATGACTCCGGAGCGAACCAGAGGATGGTCGTCGACAATGGCGATGCGGAACTTCTCGGTCATCTCAGTACCTGTTTGGAGATTGGCAGTCCAGCTCGATCTCGACCAGTGTCCCGCCGCTTGGCGGAGAACTGATCCGGAAGCGGCCGGCAAGCGTTTCGACGCGGTCGCGAATGCCGATCAGTCCGAGCTTCGTCGCGTCGGTTCGTGGCTCGGCACCCGCCTGTGGGCAGCCCCGGGCCCCGGTCGGAAACAGCTACGTGGAGGCTGACTGCCATCGCATGCGATCGTGACGCGTTGGCTCGCTGCAGCTCTGGCGTGCTTGTAGGCGTTGTTCAAGGCTTCCTGCAAGAAAGCGATAGGTACAGATCTTGACCTCGGTCGGCGCCTCGATGGCGTCGGACGGAAGTTCGAGCGAGACGGAGCTGCTTGTTCGCTCCTCGTGCAATGTGGACGATCAAGGCGACGGTTTCGTTAAGCGTCATTGTCTCCAGCTCCGGCAGCATCAACCCTCGAGAGAGGTTGCGAATGTCGCGGAGGGCGTCCTCGAGCGCATGGCGGATCGTCTCTTGGGTGTCCGGAGAAGGATCTGCCGCGAGTATGCGCTCTTGTCGACGGGGAGATCGTCGAGGCTCATCAGGGCGAAGCCGATGAGCTGCGCCGGGCCATCGTGCAAGTCCGCGCCGAGTCGCCGCATGAACTGCTCGTTGAGTCTGATCGGCACGCCAGTAGGCCTGTCTCGATCTTTGTCCGCAGCTCTGCATTCTGGCTGGCGCGCAGGGAAAGGGCGGCTTGCTGGATTTCAATCGTCTGACTGCCGCGGCGGACGATCCCGTAGAGGACGAGCGTCATGAAAAGCGCCGTGCCGCCGACGATGCCCCAGCTTTGAAGGCGCGCGGTCCGTAGGGCTGCGAGTAGATGCATCGGCCCGCACGTAGAATTCGGATACGGCGATGATCCGGTTGGAGCCGGCTTCGCGGATCGGCGCATAGATCTCGACGAGGGGAATTCCAAGCCTCTTCTCGACGAGGTCGTCCTCGTGCGTATGACCGTCGACCTCGGCCGAGACGATGCCGGACCACGCGCGTTTCATATTGTTCGTCGGGGTGAACTGGTGGCCGATGATTTCAGCGTGATTGGAATAGGCGACGACCCCGCTCTTCTTCCAGACCTTGATCGAGAGGATGTGGTCGCGGATGTCCTTATGCTCCATGATCTCATCCAGCTTGGCGCGGCTGGACGGCGTGATTTCCTGGTCGCGCGCGAGTTCCTGTATGAGCGGTCCAATGAATGCGTCCATGTACAGCGTGGCCGCGACGGCCGAATTGTTGGTGACGCCCTGCTGGATCTTTTCCGTCACCCAGCTGCCGATCGCCGACATGCCGATCAGGATCACCGAGGCGGCGGCGATGCCGAATTGCTGGGCGAGGCTGAACTGACGCCACCAGCGTTGAGCTTCCCCGATGCCGCAGGCGCGCCCGAGGCAATGCCCAGTCCTGCCCCTCGCATTCCAGCCTCTGATGAAACTCGCGCGAGCAGGCCGCGCAAGGATACTCTCGATGGCGGGCCGTTCGCGGCGCCGGGCCTGCCGGCGATGGGGTCATGCTTCATGACCATCTCCACTATATCCCATCGAGCAGTGCGCCGGCAGCGAGGCGGTTGCGTTCATTGAACCAGTTAATCAGTGCCAGCCTCAGTAGTGTGGCGCGCTCGTATACGTTGACATTGGCAGCGCTAGCCGGCTCCATCACCGCTGCGGAATTGTAACCATCCAGAAAATTCGCTCGTGCTTGGTCGCCGGGGTCACCGGACAGGTGCTCGGCCAACTTGAGATGCGCGAGGAAGTTGCCGATATCCTGGGCCGGATCCCCCAGTCGGACTGTATCGAAATCGATGAGCGTTGCCGACCCGGAACTGTAGATCAGCTGGCGCTCGTGGAAATCACGATGAATCGGACGAGGTAGGCGCGGCTGGGCACAGCGCACCAAGGCCTGCGTCGACGGATCGGAGCTTTTCGGTGAATACGTCCCGGGACAGCGGGTCCAGGCTGGTCGTGAACTCCACCCAATTCCGCAGAAGCCGGATTTCGTCGCCGATTCCATAGTCCTGCAATCCCGCGACGTTCGTCGCATGCAGGCGGGCCAACGCAGTGCCGGCGAATGCCATCGCTGCAACGCGGCGGTCGCCCGGCAACGCCGGTAGTGGAACCCCGGCGACGTCCTGCATGAGGAGGCCCGACATGCCGGGGAAGAACAGCGTCAACGCGCGGAGCGGCGACGTCTTTTCCGAGTCGGGAAAGCGCCGTCGCCCAGAATGCGATGAAGATTGGCCGATGTCTGGGCCGCTGAGGTCGCGCGACGGTACAATTTGAGGATGGCGGTCGGCGGGCATTCAGGCGCGCGGCCGTTATGCAATCTCAAGACCGCACGCTTTGCAAAGCGGTGCGTCAGCAGAGTTGCGCGATCGAAACGCCTTGATAGCTCGGCGGCTTCGTCGTCGACAACGTGCCGCGACCATTGCTTGCGTGGCTTGAGCAGCCATAGTCCACATATTCGCTCGTCCTGAGCAGGCCGTCGCAGCAGCAGACCCCATTCTGGGATCTGTAGAACGTTCGGCGTCTCGTCGCCGCCATCAAACTCGCTGTGCTGCAGGCGTGCGAGCTTCCGCTCGGCTCTTTCTGCGGCGGCATCTACATCGATCCACGGCAATTGACCGAAGATGCGAACCTCAGAGATGCTGCCGTTGGCGTCGGTCACCTGAACGGAGTAGTCGATGACGATGCCGATCCGGCTGCCGAGGTGCACGCGGTCGACGAAGCACGCAGTCGGCTTGCCTTTCCTGAACAGACGGCCTATCTGCGCCGTGGCGGTGCAACGCTGCGAGCACGCTCTGTCCCGTCGAGGGTGGGTGAGATACGCCGCAAATGCGTCATCCGACCGCCGCTGGAGAATTTGGTCCTTGCTACGACGCGACATCATGTTCTCCTCGCGCCCGCGCGGCGCTTTCCGCGCGGCGTGCCTTCGGTCGGTCGCACGATCGGCTCCCGCTCGACGATGCGGCCGTCGCGGACATCGAGAACGCGCGTCGCCATCCGGGCGATCGCGGCATCGTGAGTGATGACGATGCATGTCTTGCCGACGACGAGCTCGCGGATGCCGGCCATGACGGCCGCCTCATTGTTGCCGTCGAGGTCCGGTCCCCGGTTCGTCGAGGATGATGATCGGGGACCGACGGATGATGGCCCGGGCGATGGCGATCCGCTGCCGCTGACCGCCGGACAACGTGACACCGCGCCGACCCAACACGGTGTCGTAGCCTTCGGGCAACGACTCGATGAAGGAATGCGCGCGCGCGGCTCGGGCCGCCGCCACGACGTCTTCGTCGGTGGCGTCGAGCCGCCCGTAGGTGATGTTGTCGCGGATCGAGGCGTTGAACAACACGGCTTCCTGCAGCAGAACGGTCACTTGCTCGCGCAATTCCGCTAGCTTGTAGTCGCGGATGTCGAGACCGTCGATTCGGATCGCACCCGCGCTCGGTTCGTAGAAGCGCAACAACAGATGGGCGATCGTTGACTTGCCGCTGCCGCTGGCGCTCACCAGCGCGACCGTCTCGCCCGGCTCGATCCGCAGGTTGGCGTTGGCGAGCACCGGTCGATTGCGATCGTAGCCGAACTCCACCCCGTCGAGTTCGATCGTGCCGCGGATGGTCGCGCCGCTGATTGCGCCGGGGCGATCCGAGATTTCCGGCTCGAGATCGAGAATGGCCAGCACGCGCTCGCCACACGCCGTCGCCTTCGCAATCCGGCTGGTCATGGTGGCGAGCTTGCGGATGGGCTTGTAGAGACCGGACAGATAGGCCGTGAATACCAGGAGATCACCGGGCGACAGCGCGCCTGCGCGGACCCGCGATACGCCGTACCAGAGGACGGCGCAAGTTCCGAGGGCGAGCAGGAGCTCGACGGCGCCGGCTTTGCGAGGCCTCGAGTCGGGTCGTCTGCAGTTCGCCCTCGGCACTCGACGCATTCTCGCGCTGGAAGCGTTCACCTTCGAACTCCTCGCGCGCGTGCGCCTGGATCACGCGCATTGACTTCGAGGTTCTCGGCCATCACATGCGTGACCTTGCCTTCGGTCTTCCGCTGCCGTCGCGCAGCCTGCTTCAGGCGCCCGGAAAAGAAGGCCATGCTCGCGATCAGCATCGGCAGGATGACCATCTGCCACGAGCGTCAGCCGCCAATCCATCACGGCCATAACCAAGAGTGTGGCGGTCAAGACGAGTGCCCGGCCCATCATGTAGATGACGGAGGTTACGAGAAGGTCGCGCACAATGCGCACGTCGCCTGTCAGCCGCGTCAGGAGATCGCCAGCGCTCGCGCTGTCGTGAAACGACTGCGACAGGCACTGGATGTGCCTGTAGAGGTCGGAGCGAATGGCAGTGACGACGCGACGACCGACTCTCGCGAGGATCACGGTCTGCCCGTACGCGAATATTCCGCCGACGACGGCAATCAACAGGACCGATCCAGTCGTGACGGCAAGCAGGAAATCGCCCGTTCCGAGTGCGTCTGTCACGATGCGCGTGGTCGAATCCTTTGCGGTCACGGGGACCAGAAGTCCGTCGAAGATGATCTTGATCGGCCATGGTCGCAGCACCTCGGCGATGGCCGTGCCGACCATCATCACCGCTGCGATGATCAGCGATGACCGTTCCCTGGCGACGTAGCCGTGAAACCGATTGAACAAGCGGCGCGTGGCGGAGGGCTGGAGCCTTCGAACGCGCTTGCGGTCGCGGCCGGCCACGCGTGTGGCGGACGCTGCGGACACTCTTTCCTTCAGAGAACGTGCGAGCCCTGCGGAACCCGAGCTTCATGCACCCTCTTGCGCAATGCGATGTCTGCGCGCAAGCGGGCGAGCCGGGGCCGTCCAACGTCGTCGAGCCAACGAAATCTGGAGGTGTTCCGACTCATGCCCCGACCCTCGATAGCCTGGACGAGCTTCAGCAGGTCCCTTGCGGAGGCTTGCGCCGAGGGTGGCCGCGAAGCGCGCGTTGCCGGCCCAGGTGTAGCGCGCCGAGGCGGCGCATGCATTCCGCCCGAGATGGCGCGCGAGCGACCTATCGTCCAACAGTCGTTGGAGGCCCGTCGCGAGTTCGTCGATGGAGCCAGGCGTGACCAGCAGCCCGTTGTCACCGTCGCGAAGGATGCGTGTCGATCTGGCCGATGCGGCTTGCGACGATGGCGCGGCCGGCGGACATGTACTCGAAGAGCTTCAGAGGAGAGAAATAGAAATCATTGAGCTGTGGGTAAGGCGCGGTGGCGATATCCATACGCGCGACCAGGCCAGGCAAGACGTCGTGCGGAACCCAGCCGGTCAGCACCGCGCGCTCCGCGAGACGCGTACCCGTGAGGAAGCCCTCGATCCAGCCACGCATCGGTCCATCGCCGACGATCAGCAAGCCGGGCGTCTCGGATGCGACGGGGATACGAGCGCGAAAGCCTGCAGCAGTTCCTGCAATCCGTGCCAGGGCTTCAAGCCGCCGACGAAGCCGATGACGGGGGCTCCAAGATCGTAGACCTCGCACGTCCTTGGCAGCCACACCGGGATGGAATGCGGCGGCATCGACGCCGTTCGGAACGACATGGACATGCGCAGGCGAGGCCCCTCGCGATACGGCGTAAGCCTTGACCCCCTCGGATACCGCGATGAGTGCGTCCGCCGAGCCGAACACGTCAGCTTCGATGGCGAGCGCCTCCGGCTTCGATTTCGAGCTTGCGATAGGTCTCCGCCTCGGTCACCAGCGGCGCGTTGACTTCGACGATATTCGGCAGACCTGTACGCCGGGATGCGTTCACACCGGCCCGGCTCCAGAGGGAATACCGCTCGTAAATGAAGTCGAACGGATGACTGGCGTGGTCGGCGACAATGCGGTTCTCGAGCAGCGACGCCCGCGCCATCCAATCACGTTCCTTGGCGAGCCGTTCACTTTCAAGGGCGGCGGCGCCCATTACGAGGACGCTGTGCGACGGGCCTGGTGTCCGTGCGGACTGCGACACCTCGACGATGCGCGCGGCGAGCTTTCGCGGATCACCTTCGCCTCGGCGCGCGCAGTAGAGAACGACTTCGTTCCCGTCCGCGGCGAACCCGGAGATCAGCTGCTGCACATGGACCGACGACCCCTTGCCGCCGAGCACGGGCACGCCGTAGTCAGCTGACAGATAGGCGATGCGCATCTGGGGCCTCGGTGCGTTGGGGCGAGCCGGTGACGGCCCTGGCGAACAGCTGATGTAGCACGGCAACATTGCTGGCGAGATCGAAGTGGCGAAGGGCATGGTCGCGACCACCCGTCGCCAGCCGGTCCGCAAGCGCCGGCTCGTCCAGAAGGCGTGTTATCGCATCCGCGAGGCCATGCGGTGCGGAGGGCTCGACCAGGAGTCCGGTTACGCTGTCCACGATGATTTCCGGCACCCCCGCCACACGGGTCGAAATTGCAGGTAGTCCGATCGCCGAGGGCCTCGAGCAGAACCGTCGGCAGACCGTCCTGATCGCCCGACGACGACACGACACACGGCAACACCATCATGCCGGCGCGATGCATGTGCGTCGCGCACCTCGTGGTGGGGCAGGGCCCCACGCAGGGCAACGTGCGCGTCGAGCCCCGCAGCCGTGATCTGTGTTTCGAGAGCGCCCCGCAGCGGCCCGTCACCGACGATATCGCAGGAGAACGCGACGCCGCGCTCACGGAGGATACCGCACGCCGCGACGAGGTCACCCAGTCCCTTCTTTTCGACCAGACGACCGACGCTGAGGATCGATCGGCGGTTTCGCCGCCCGTCACGACCGGGGGCGAAGCGAGCAAGATCGATGCCGTTATAGAGCCGGATGATGTTCGACCCGCCACGTCCGCCCGTGAGGCTCTGCAGATAGGCACGATTGAAGTCGGAAACGGTCGTGACGAACTCGGCAGCCGCGATCTTCAGCCGACGTGCGTGATCGTCCACGTCGCGAGAGACGTAACAATGGAAAATGTCGCGGGCGTGCGCGGTGAACGAGAACGGCATGCCGGCGACATCTGATGCGACGAGTGCGGCAGTTGCCGCATCGGAGGCGAAAGTGAGCATGCAGATGCTGCAGTCCGAATGTGCGTGCAAGCCGGCCAATGGAAATGCCCTTCCGGCCAAGTGCTGCGCGTTGCGCCGCGTTCTTCCCTGGGACGAGGCTGGCCAGCAGATCGCGCATATGCTGCCAGATCCAGACCTATCCCCTGAGGGAATATCGCTGATTGCTGTCGCCGGTACGTATGTCACGCGCGCGCGCAGCTGCGCAAGAAGTGAGTTGCGCGGTTCGTCCATGGCGCGCTTGAGCGAGAAGATCTCGACATGGACGCCCTGTCGCTCCAATTCGCAGGATCTCGTTGAGGATGAATGTCTCGCTGAGCCGGGAAAGCGCTTCAGGACGTAGCCGAACGCGCGGGAGGCCTATGGTTCTGGTGGAGTATTGATCAAAAGACGACATAGCGGCTCCGATCCGGTCTCGGTGACGGCCGTAGCCGAGCGATTAGAGGGCGCACCCGCCAGAGCGAGGAGGACGCGCGCGGCCTCGACCGCACCGTCGAGAAGTTGCGTCGATAGCGTCTTCGATGGCGCGGCCATCGCCTCCATTAATGCGGCTTCGATGCGATCTGGGGTTGCCGCCGGCTGGGGGATGCATGTGACCAATCCTTGGCGATCCAGCATCGCCGCGCGCATACGCTGCTCGGCACTTGGTCCGTCGCGCGGGATCATGATGACGCGGGAGCCGGTCGAGAGGGCTTCGAGCGACGAGTTGTAACCGGCCATGACGACTGACACGTCGGCTGCGGCGAGATAGTCCATGCAATCGGATGTCCAGGGCAGGAGCCGGGTCCGTGTGAGGCCGCTGGCTTCGGCCTCCAGGAGCGCGCGGTCCGCGTCGGGCATCAATGGCCCGGCAATGACGACGGCGCGAAAGCCGGTCGTCTTGTCGAGACGTCTCAGTGCCCAGGTGACCGCGGACAGCATCGGGTAGGCGTCATTGCCGCCGCCACCTGTCGCGACGATGACCTTCTCGCCGGGGTACCATGCTGCGAGGCCATCGAGGCTCGTGACTTCGGGTCGAGTGCCCCGCGTGTTTCGGCCGGCATCGCTGGCCCCGCGCACGTAGCCGGCATAAGCCACGCCGGAAGGGATGCAATCTTCCAGACCATACAACTCGGCTGTCGGAAACACCGACTTGTCGCCATAGATCAGGACGCGGTCGAAGTGGTCTGCCACAAATCCATAGAGGGCCTGTTTCGACCAGCGCTGCCGAATGACCTCGGGCTCATCGAGAATGTCACGTAGACCGAGAACGGTACGTGTCGGCAGTCCCCGCTTGCGGATCAACTCGAGTGCCGGGACAAGATCACCGCCGACCCCCATGGGCAAGTGATCGACGAGCAGCAGGTCGGGTTTGAGGTTATGCACCACGTCACGGATGATGCCGGCTCGCATCGTGCAGGTTTCGCGCGCTGAAAGGTTCAGTGTGCGCGCGATCCAGGTTTCCGCAGCGACCTTCTGGACAGACGGCAGTTTGATGGTGTCGATGCCCTTCGGCAACGAGAAGAACGCCCCGGCACCGCTTCCGATCATCAGTGCGACACTGGCGGATGGCCGCTGGCGCACGACTTCCGCAGCAATTGTTGCATTGCGGCGCATGTGGCCGAGGCCGATGCTGTCGGGAGAGTACATCAGAATGCGCATATCGTTGACCACCCTCAGTCTGATGCTTGCGTCGAGATGGCAGTAGGCGGAAGTCCGTGCGTCGAATTGTGGGGCAACATCCGAAGGACGCGCGCGCCGAGGCTCAGACAGAGCAGTTCGGCGGCTTCCAGGATGTCGGCGACGCGCGCGTGGTCTCCGCGTTCAGCAAGCTTCAACGCGCGGCGCAGCATGCCGATGGCGCAGTGAAGATCGATCTGCGCGCTGTCGAGCGCAACGGCCGAATGACCGTTATAGGCTGCGATGAAGAGGGGAGAAATGCGGACCAGAGCTTCCTGGGTCCTGTGAGGCCAGAGCCGGGGCGACGTGGCGATATGGGCGATGCAGTTGCCGATATCGTGCTCGCGCGGGCCTATGGCGAGATCGTCGAGGTCGACGATGACATAGCCGTCGCGCCCGATCGGACGGATCAGTTGCCCGAGGTGATAGTCACCATGGACGATGGTGTCGACTGCCGGTTTTGGAGTCAGTCTGTCATGAATATTCCGAAGCTCTGACGCCAGCTGGCCTGCGCGCAAACGCTGCGGCCCGTTTCGTCCGGCCGATACCGGCGCGGGGACGGCCAAGCGTGGCATAATCCGTCGCCAGGGATCCAGCCGGATAAGCTGAGCGTCTTGGCTGATCGCGCCCTGCGCTGAAGCTGCGTGCAAGGCGGCGAGTGGTGCGGTTACGGCATCGGCCAGCGCGACAAGGTTGGACGTCGTCGCGGAGGATTGGACCGCTTGCGCATCCATCCAGTCGTCTGCTGCGGTCGGACCCTGGAGATGCACGAATGACACCCGGTCCGTTGCGCTGTCGGAAAGCGATTGTGGCGTCGGTATGCCAGCGCTCAGCAGTGCGCGCGCCCGGGCATCGAGTGTGCGCGGATCTATAGAAGAGGCCGGCTTGATGAACACTCGACGTTCGAGGTCACGGCTGTCTCGCACCAGATCGATGAGAAGACGAGCGGCGCGATCAGATCCGCTGGGAGACAGATGCGCTTTCGGCCGTCGCCGCCCGGTAGCAAGCAGGTCCGCGATCCAGTTGGCCGATCGCTCGCCTCGGCCCGTTTCATGGGCGAGCCCCATTGAAGACGCCCAGGTCGTCGCACGCGCTGTTTGATCGTCGTAGGTGCGCGCAATCGAGCACAACAGAGCCGGTGTCGTCGTCGCGGCCAGCTCGAGGATTGAGTTGTAGCCCGACGTGCTGATCACGACGTCGGCTTCTGCGAACGCGCGGTCGAGGTTCGCGCCGACATCCACGATCTCGTCGACGTCGGGGATCACTGCCGAGGGCGTCGCCCGAGGGCCGAGAGCTTGAACGATGCGCAAGGGAACGCGGGAGCGCTCACGCACCATGCGTACAATCTCGCCAATCTCGTGGACCAGCGACGCTGTCGTCCCCCCTCCGCCGGTTGCGATCAGCACAGTGCGCGCGCCGGGCCTCGGCTCGAGAACTGCGTGTGCGTGCTCCGTTGTGCGGTAGATCCAACCGGCATTGGTCGCTCGCCGTGCTCCAATCTGGTCAGGGTCAAGTGTCCAGACCGTTGGCGGCTCGGCGACGATTACCTCGTCCCACAGCCGATCGCCGGGCAATCGAAATGCGGCGAGTCGGTGAGGGACAGTTTCGCGCAGAATGAGCGCCAGCGGTTGCGACAGAAGTTCCAGATCGGGAATAACCGCCGTATCGACGGCGACGGCGTCTGGCTTGGTGTCAGCCAGTATGCGCGCCATCGCCGGGCGCGCGACAACACATGTACGCGAGAACAGTGATTGCTCGGCTTGCGAGAGACCCTCAATCGACGCGTTGGAAAGGAGCTCGATGCGCGTGTTCGGTGCTGCCAGCCGGATCGCTGCTGCGATGTTCGTGACGCGGCGGAGGTGGCCGATGCCGGTCCTGGCGGAGACGCAAAACGCGACGCTGCCGGTCATGGATTGGTCCTCAACTCCACACATCGCGCTCCGCCCATCGAGATCGGGGCCACACACCTGATCCCGAAGCGGGACCTCTTCCGTGGCACCCGTAGCGGTGTTCCGGGGTGTCTGACCCTGGACCGATGCCCAAGTGATATAGACGATCCTTGGGCACGCCCATCGGCGAACGGACAGTGACTTTCTGTACCAAAGTACAATCGGTTACGTGGTCACAGTTCTGCCACATATTTTGGAGGCCTACGCCGTCGATATATTTGCCTCGCAACGTGTGCTGCGCCTGGTTGACCGCGCTGTATGATCGCTTCGCAACAAGCACGTCCCATCGGACGCCAGCGGTCCGCGACCCGGATCATCGGTGTCGGTGCCGATCGGCCGTCACACGTGACGTGGTGCTCCAGCGTCGTCATGCTCGGAGCGCCGATCAGATGATTGAGCGACTGGCCAGCGGCTCCCGTCGTCCTACGACGAGTGCACTCAACGAGCTGTTGCGACGACAATTTGCGGCCCAGAGCATTCGTCTCTGTGTCGACAACTCACCCGCGGTCGAGGAGTTCGCTGAGTTTGCATTACTGCAACGCTGCAGGGGCTATGGGGCTTTGGTAGATGGCGCGTTTGCGCGACGGCACAACGTCTGGCTTTGCGCCCGGGAGCTGGGATACTCCGAGAAGAGCCTGTCGCACCCAACGCATGCGGTTAGTCGTTGCAGTACAAAGGCAATCCTGGCCGATCGCATCGCGCTAATGGCCAAGTGCCTATCCGCGCACTCTCTGCTGCCGGTCGCCAACAGCGGTTGCGAGATCGGCTTCAGCGAGCCATTGGACTTCATCAGCTGCTTGCGAAGAGACCCGTCTTACGCCTGGAGCTTTTCGGGAGCAAATGATCGACGGCTCTACCCAAATCTGGAGGAGTGGGCGGGTCTCAGGTCATGCGCCGGGGCCCGTTCGTCTGCGCGTCAACGACGCGCAGACGCACCCGACATCATCAGGATCCAGACGGCTACGCAGTGATCTCGGACGGAGAGCGCGCGTGTAATGCCATCCAGATCCGTTCGGGCGTTGGCGCCAGTGTGAGCGGCGCGGCGCCTGCATGGATCAGTGCATCATCGACGGCATTGGCGATGGCGGGTAACGCGGCGATGGCGCCGGATTCGCCAACACCTTTGACGCCGAGCGGATTGGTGGTGCAGCGCGTCGCACTGAAGGTGAGATCGAGTGTCGGCAGGTCGTCGGCGCGCGGCATCGCGTAGTCCATGAAGGAGGCGCTGAGCGGCTGGCCGGAGCCTTGATGGTAGGCGACGCGCTCGAGAAGGGCCTGACCGACACCCTGTGCGATCGAGCCGTGCACCTGGCCGGTGACGACCATGGGATTGACGAGCACGCCGTAGTCGTCGACCGCGGTATAACGTGCGAGCGTGGCAACGCCGGTTTCGGGATCGATCTCCACCTCCACGATGTGGGCGCCGTTGGGATAGGTCAGCCACTCGCGCGTCCACTTCTGGTAGCTCTGCAGAGGTGCGCCCGCCGCGCGCGCTTGGCGGGCGACGTCGACAAGCAGGACAGCGCGGTCGGTGCCGGCGACGACAAAGCGGCCGTCCTCGAAGCGCAGGTCGGTCTCGGCGGCTTCGAGCATCTCGGCGGCGAACGCACGCGCCTTCGCGATGATGTCGTCGGCGGCGCGCCAGATCACGGTGCCGACCATGTACGTGGATCGCGAGCTCGCCGAGCCGCCGCCCATCGGGATCAGGTCGGTGTCGGCCTGGCGCAGGCGGATCAGCTTGTCGTCTATGCCGAGCCGATCGGCGAGGATCTGGGGGAAGGTCGTCTCGTGGCCCTGGCCGATGGTCTGCGTTCCCACGATGAGCGAGATGCTGCCGTCGTCCTCGAAGCGGACGTCGGTGTTTTCGCTCGGGAAGCCGCCGGTGCCCTTGATGTGATAGACGACGCCGAGGCCGCGCAGGCGGCCGGCCCGCTCACTCGCTGCGCGGCGCGCGGCGAAGCCCGCAGTGTCGGCGCGCGCCAGGGCGAGATCGAAGGTTTCGGGAAAGGCGCCCGAGTTGATCTTCTGACCGAAGGCGTTGGTCATGGGCATCTCGGCGCTCGGCATCATGTTGCGGCGACGCAGATCGATGCGGTCGAATCCACACTGGTGCGCAGCCGCGTCGATCAGGCGCTCGATGATGTGGACGGCCTCGGCAAAGCCCGGGCCGCGCGTGACGCCGAGGGGCGTGGTGTTGGTCAGGACGGCTGCAATGCGCAGTGCGATGGAGGGCAGGCGGTACACGCTGCCGGGCAAATGGATGTACTGATAGGTCTGAACGGCCCCCGTACTCATGAGGTAGGCGCCCGCATTGGTCACGCTATCGACATCGAGCGCGAGGAAGCGGCCGTCGGCGTCGAGCGCGAGGGTGGCCGAGGCCTGGTGGTCGCGCGCAGCGTGATCGGTGAGAAAGGCTTCCGAGCGGGTTGCCATCCATTTCACCGGCCGGCCGGTCTTCTTCGCGGCCCAGGCGAGTAGGATGTATTCGGGGTAGGTGAAGTTCTTGGTGCCGAAGCCGCCGCCGACGTCGGTGGCGAGGAGGCGGACGCGGTCGGGCGCGAGGTTCAAGGCGCGCGCAATGTTGTCGCGCGTGACGTGGACATTCTGTGCGCCAATGTGGACAGTGATGCGCTCGGTCGCGGCGTCGTAGCGGGCGATGCCGCAGCGGGTTTCCAGTGCGTTGGTGAGGACGCGGTGGTTGTCGATCGACAGGCGCACGACGTGGGCGGCGTTTTCGATCGCGCGGGCAACGTCATCGGTTGCGCCGGTGCGCCAGTCGAAGACGACGTTGCCGGGGACGTTCGGGGCGATGCGCGGGGCGTCGGGCGCGCGGGCCTCTGCAGGAGTCGTGATCGCGGGAAGCGGAGCGTAGTCGACGACAACGGCCTCCGCGGCATCGAGGGCCGCATCGCGCGTGGCGGCGACGACGAACGCGACCGGCTCGCCGACGTAGCGGACCTTGCCATCGGCGAGGAGCGGCTGGGGGATGAAGGCGAAAGGCTCGCCCGTCTTGGCGTTCGCCTCGGCGGTCGGCCGCACGGGTTGGAGGCCGTCGCGCGCGACATCCTGGGCCGTCAGGACGGCGATAACGCCGGGCAGCGCGCTTGCCTCGGTCATGTCGATGGCCCTAATGCTGGCATGGGCGTGCGGCGAGCGCAGGACGACCGCGTGGGCGACGCCGGCGGTATCGGCGTCGTCGAGATAGCACGCGCGGCCCGTCAAAAAGCGATCGTCCTCGCGCCGCCGGGGTGCATCGCCGATCTTCGCGCCGCTCATCGGTCTCGTCTCCGTTCGGGGGGCGCCGAGGCTCATTCTGCCGCGATGGGCACTTGCTCGGGCTGCATTGGCTTCTCGGTGCCGATGCCGACGTCGCGGATCGGCACATTCGCGCGCCGCTGCGCCTCCTTCAGCGTGCGGCGCAGGTCGTGGAAGTAGGGCATGTGCTCGACCTCGATCCCGTGGCGCGGGGTGTCCTTGAAATGGCGGCGCACCCAGGCTTTGCGCTCTTCGATCTCGGCAAGCATCTCGGCTTTCGTCGGCAGCGCGGCGCGTCCGAGATCGTGCTCGCGCAGCCAGCGGATCTGTCCCTCGGTGATCCAGTTCAGCGCGGAATCGGAATTGAAGAACGCGAGGAAGTAGAGACCGCGCCAGTCCGGCGGGACGATGCGCATGTACAGATCGAGACTGTTGGCCTTGACGGGCACGATGTCCGACTTGATGAAATCGAGGTCGAGATCGAAGCCGGTTGCCGCGATCAGCGTGTCGAAGGTCTCGGTGGTGCCGTCGGAGAAGGTGATGTCCTGGCCGTTGATGGCGGTGATGCCCTGCTTCACCAACACGCGGCGATACCTGATGTGGTTGACGATGTTGGCGTTGGACGTCGCGTGCACCTTTTTGGTCGACGGCGCAAAGCCCAGATCATCCATGGAGCCGTGTACGACCCAGGTGAGGAATTTCACGGCGCGCGTGCGCACGGCAGCGGGCACCCAGGGTTTGTAGAACGGCTTGACGACACTCCAGAACGGACGGCCGAAAATCAGCTTTGGAATGATCAGCGGCGTGGAGCGGCCGACGATGATGGTCTTCTCGGCGACGGTGGCGAGATCACTGGCGATATCGCACGACGAGTTGCCGACGCCGACGACGCAGACGCGCTTGTTCGCGAAGGGCGCGGGCTCGCGGTAGTAGTGGCTGTGGAGGTACTCGCCCTTGAAGCCTTCGCGGAACATGGCGACTTCCGAGGGGCGTGTGAGATGGCCCGAGGCGACGATGACGCGATCGTATTCCCTCGACGTGCCGTCGGCGGTTTCGATCACCCAGCGGGGACTGTCGGGCGCATAGGACGATGCGGGGCGCACGTCGGTAACGCGCGTATTGAAGCGGATGTAGCCGGTGATGCCGAAGCGGTCGGCGTAGGCCTTGAGATAGGTGGCCATGTCCTTGTGGTCGGGAAACGGCTGCACACTCGGATCGAACGCAAAGTCCTTGAAGGCGGTCAGATCGCGCGCGGTATTGATGTGCAGCGTCTTGTAGGCGGAGGAGCGATTGTTGTCGTTACCGTAGACCCACATGCCGCCGACGTGGGAGCCGATCTCGTAGAGCGTCACGTCGTAGCCGGCTTCCAGCATGTGCTTGGCGCCGCACAGGCCGGCTGCACCTGCACCGATGATGCCCAGTGTCTTGCGCATCGTTCCGCTACCTTCGCTATTGGCCCGGTCCGGCGCCTGTTGATCCATGCGTCGGCGCGCACGCCATCCTATACGATGATCTTGCCGTTAACCCAAGTCACGCCACCGTCTGCTCAAGAGCCACTGTTCGCTGAAGACCACGTCGCCGGTGATCATCACGGTAAGATGCGCGCCTCCCGATACAAGGCGATCTGGCGCATCAGAAGGTCACAGGTATCCACGCTCTCGGTGAAGCCTGCGCCGCGGATCCGGTTCATGCTGTAGAAGACGTCGTGCGCCTGGTTGAGAGCGAAGTCGGCGAACTCCCAGCGTACGACGTCACCCATGGGCTGGTCGCGCAGGCCATGCTCGGCGACGAGGTGGCGCCAGAGCGGTTCCTTGTCGGCCATCCAGTGCTGGAGCCGCATCGGCCGCGCGATGCCGAGTGCAAGACCATACAGCGCGGCCAGGCGTGGCCAGATGCGGCTCCAGCGGTAAGGCTCGCCATTCGTGATATTGAAGGCGCGATTGGCGCACCGAGGATCGGTGGCAATGTGGTGCATGGCGCGGGCGTACTGGGTCGCATCCGTCAACTCGGCCAGGGCGCCATAGGCGGCCGGGCTGCCGGGGAAGTCGAGCCGTGTGCCGCAGGCCCGGCAGAAGGCCGCCCAGGCGCCGAGCACGGTGACGATGTTGCGGGGGCGTTCAGGTGCGAAATCGGAGATAAAATTCGGCCGGGAGGCCGACCACGTCCAAGTGCACCCTCGCTGGCGGGCGCGCAGGCGATCCTCCTGATCGTAGTAGAAGTTGGGCGGCATATGACGGGGATCATCCTCGTCGGCCGGGGTGGGGAAGGGGCCCAGATGCATGCCGTACCATTTACCGCCTTCGACCAAGTGGAAATGCTGCAGTGCGGGAAAGTCGACGACCGCATCGAGGACGGCGTCAAACATCGCCACGTTCTCAGCAACGCTTTCCACCCCCGTCTCGCCGTGCGCCGCACGTGCACAATAAAAGACGTGTGTGATGTCGGGGTGAGCTGCCAGAAATCTCCTGCAAGACACCACGGTTGGACAGGTCTGCGGCAACGAAGTCTAGACCGGGTTGGTTGGCAGTCGGCGGCGTCCGGCTCACGCCGAGGATGCGCCAACCACCGGTGGCCGCGAGGTGCTCGACGAGGCGCTTGGAGGCGGCACCGGTCGCTCCGGCAATCAAGGCCTTGCGGGGTGTTGGACGAACGCCGTTGCTTTCACTCATGCGATGTGCCCATCGGATAGTATGTTTCAAGGCGGCCAACGTGGACGCGTTGCAAAGCCTCCCCCAGGCGGACCTGTGCTCGTCCTTGACTTGGCGCGCGCCGTATTGTGCACTCGACGCCAAGAAAAATGAAAATGCTTTCGCCGCGTGGCGACACGCGCATCTCACAGGGAGGACCTCTATGCCATCCGTCAAAGGCCGGTTGCGCTGCCTGGGTCTGGCAGCAACCGCCGTCACGCTCGCGGTTGCCAGCCATGCCCCCTCGGTGCAGGCCCAGGACAAGCTTAAGGTCGGCGTCGTCGCCTTCTACACGGGTGCCGCCGCCGGTCCGTTCGGCATCCCCTCGCGCAATGCGGCGGAGCTGATCGTCGATGCGATCAATTCGGGCACGATCCCGGCGCCCTACAACACGAAGGGTGCCGGCGGGCTAGCCATCGAAGGCGTCTACGTCGACGAGGCCGGCAGTACGACGAAAGTCGTCACCGAATTTCGCAACATGGTGCAGCGGCAGAACGTCGATGCCGTCGTTGGCTACATCTCGTCGGGCAGCTGCCTCGGCATCGCCCCGGTCGCCGAGGAGTTGAAGACGTTCACCATCTTCTTCGACTGTGGAACACCGCGCATCTACGAGGACGGCAGCTACAAATACGTCTTCCGCACTAGCGCGACCGCGACCATGGACAGTGTCGGCGCCGCGCACTACGTGGCGCAGAAGTTCCCGAAGGCCGACAGCTACCAGGGCATCAACCAGAACTATGCCTGGGGGCAGGATTCCTGGGGCGACTTTGATCTCGCCATGAAGAAGCTGATGCCACAGGCCAAGGGCGCCGAGCCGCTGTGGCCGAAGCTGTTCCAGGGCCAGTACGGCGCGGAGATCTCGCGGCTGTCGGTGACGCCGCCCAAGATCCTGCACTCCTCGCTGTGGGGTGGCGATCTGGAGAGCTTCCTGCTGCAGGCCAGCGCGCGCAGCCTGCAGGAGAAGTCGGTCATGGTGCTGACGACGGGCGAGACCGTGATGTTCCGCCTGAACAAGCAGTTGCCGGACGGCGTGGTGCTCGGCGGACGCGGGCCCTACGGCGTGCTCGCCCAGGACACGCCGCTCAACACGTGGTTCCGCGAGGAGTACCTCAAGCGCTTCAGCACGCCGCCGACGTACCCTTCCTACCAGATGGCGCAGGCGTTCCTGGGACTGAAGATCGCCTACGACAACGCGGCCAAGACCACGGGTGGCAAGAAGCCGACGTCGGAGCAGGCCGGCGACGGGCTGCGCGGCAAGTCCTACGAGGCCTTCGGCACGAAGGTCGAGATGGCGCTCGGCAAGGGCCAGCAGGCGATCACGGAGACGGCGTACGGCGTCAGCAAGTGGGATGCGGCCAAGGGCCAGCAGACCATCGTCGATATCGTGCGCTATCCGGCGGCCTGCGTGAACCCGCCGGAAGGCATGAAGAGCGCGGACTGGATCAAGAACGGCATGCCCGGCGCCAAGTGCTGATCGGGACGGCCTGACCTCACGGCGTCGACCCGGACCCCGCGTCCGGGTCGACGTTATCTGCAGGGCGCCATTTCCGAGTGCCCAGTGCCGGTACGTCCCGATCTCGCCAACCCCCCGCCGTTCACCCCAACGCCCGATCGCCACGGAGACAGAATGCTCACCTCCATCGCCATTGTGATCGATGGTCTGATCGAAGCGTCGTACCTGTTCCTCGTCGCGCTGGGGCTGACGCTCATCTTCGGCGTCATGAAGATCCTCAACACCGCCCACGGGTCGCTCTATGCTTTCGGCGCGTATGCATCGGCCACGGCTATCGGCTGGTGGTTCGCCCAGGGGCTGCCGGCATGGGGCAGCTTCCCGCTGATCCTGGCGGTGGCGATCGCGGTCGGCACATTCATCGGGCTGCTCATGGAGCGCGGTCTGCTGCGACGGATGTACGGGCGCGACGAAGTGATCATCGTGCTCGTCACGTTCGCAGCATTCCTGATGCTGGAGGACGTCATTATCTGGATCTGGGGCGGCAATCCCTATTTCGCGTTCCAGCCCTACAAGCTGCTGGGCGAGACGCGGATCGGCACGCTCGTCTACTCCAATTACGATTTCGCGCTGATCGCGCTGTCGGTGGCGCTGGGCGCGTTGACCTGGTTCGGCCTCAGCCGTACCTCGTCGGGCCGGCTGCTGCTTGCGGTCATCCATGATCCGGAAATGGCGTCGGCATTCGGCATCAACGTCCGCCGCTACTTCACGGCCACGTTCGTCATCGGTGCGATCCTCGGCTGCCTCGGCGGTGCGGTGATGGCGCCGAAGATCTCGGTGGCGCCGGGCATCGGTGTCGAGGTCATCGTACTTGCCTTCGCCATCGTCGTGATCGGCGGCATGGGCAGCATCTGGGGGGCGATCGTTGGCGCACTGGCCGTCGGCCTCGCGCGTGCGGCCTCGGTGCACCTCTTTCCCCAGCTCGAACTGTTCGTCATCTATGCGGTCATGACTCTGGTCCTGATCTTCCGCCCGGAAGGCCTGTTCATGCGCCCCAAGGCGCGGAAGATATAGAGGTCCACCATGTCGCAATCGGTCTCCCGCCTGCTGCTGCTCGTCGTGGCGCCAGTCCTGATGGTGCTCGGCTTTTTCCTTCCGGAATGGGCGGTGTTCCTGGCGATCGTCAGCCTCGCCAAGGCGCTCGTCGTGCTCGGCCTGATGGTGCTGTGGCGAACCGGTCTGGTCTCGTTCGGCCAGGGCCTCTTCTACGGGGCGGGCGCCTATACGGTCGGCATCCTGCCGCAACATCTGCCCGTCACCGACGGGGTGTTGCTCGTCGCTCTGTCGGCGGTCGGCGCGGGATTGCTCGCATTCTTCCTCGGCTTCCTGTTGCGCCGCTATCGCGAGATCTTCTTCGCGATGCTGTGCATGGCGTTCTCGATGATCCTCTACGGCGTGCTGGTGAAGAGCGAAACGCTCGGGTCGACCGATGGCTTCAACATCGTACAGACCTCGTACTTCGGCTATCAGCCCGGCAGCGCCGCGGAGACGCATCGCATTCTGTACGTGCTCTCGGCGGTTGTCGCGTGGCTGGGCTGTGTGTTCGTCAACCGGTATCTGGAAAGCCCGATGGGCCGGATGTCGCGCGCGATCCGCGATAACGAGCTGCGTGTGGAGTATCTCGGCTTCTCAGCCAAGCGCGCCGTGCATTTCAAGATCGTGCTTGCCGCAGCACTTGCAGGCGCTGGCGGCGCGCTGGCGGCGATCGCGATCGGACACATCGATCCGGAAATGGTGTGGTGGATCCAGTCAGGCGAGTTCGTGTTCGTGACGATCCTGTCGGGCGTCGGCCATGTGCTGGCGCCGCTGGTCGGCTCGGTCGTGTTCGAGATCTTGAGGACGTTCGCCATCCAGTACGCGCCATATGCGTGGCAGTTCGTGGTTGGAGGCTGCTTGCTTGCCGTAATCATGTTCCTGCCGGGCGGGCTGTGGAGCCTGATCGAAAGATCGAAGGAGGGCGATCATGGCGCCAATCCTGCGCGCTGAGCGCCTGAACAAATCCTTCGGCGCCGTGACCGCAGCCGACGACATCAACGTATCGATCGCTCCGGGCGAGGTGGTGGGCGTGATCGGCGCGAACGGTGCCGGCAAGACGACGTTCGTGAATATGGTCACCGGCTACCTGACGCCCACCAGCGGCAAACTCTACTTCCAGGAGCGAGACATCACCGGGTTCGATCCCAAGCGGGCGACGGAGCTCGGCATCTGCCGGTCGTTCCAGATCCCGCAGCTGTTCGGCACGGCGACGACCTACGACAACCTTCTGCTGGCGATCGGCGTCGCTGACAGCGGCGGCATGCCTTTCTGGGGCGCGCTGGAGACACCGGATCGGGCAGCGCGGTGCGGGGACGTGCTCAAGCGCTACGAGATCTTCGACTACCGCAACCAACTCGTGCAGACGCTGCCGCAGGGTGTGCGCAAGCTGCTCGACATTGCGATGGCCAGCATCCACAAGCCGAAGCTGCTGATGCTGGACGAGCCGACCAGTGGTGTGACGGCGGCGGAAAAGTTCTCGATCATGGACATCGTGGTGACCGCCCTGAAGAGCCAGAACGTCACAATCCTGTTCGTTGAGCACGACATGGAGATCGTGGAGCGTTACGCCACGCGCGTGCTCGCTTTCTACGAGGGACGCATCATTGCCGACGACGTGCCGGCAGTGGCGCTCAAGGACGACCAGGTTCGTCAATACGTGATCGGCGAGACGCTTCATGCGCGCTCGGCCTCGCAGGGAGGCCACTGATGCTCAAGGTCGATCGTCTCGGCGTCTACTTCGGTCCTCTGAAGGTGCTCGATGGCGTGTCGCTCGAATTGCCGTCCGGCATGATGGCGGGGCTCATCGGACGCAACGGTGCCGGCAAGACCACGTTCATGCGCGCCATGATGGGGCTCGTGGGATCGATGGAGGGCGGGCTCGGCTTCGATGGCCACGATCTCGCGGCGATGCCGGCGCACGGGCGGGCGAGGCTCGGCATCGGCTATATGCCGGAAGACCGCAAGCTGGTGCCGGAGTTCACGGTGGAAGAGAATGTGCTTTTGCCGGCATGGGCGACTGGGATGGCCGAGACCGACCGCCGGCTCGCTTGGATGTACGAGCTGATGCCCGAGGTGGCGGGCTTTCGCGACCGGCGGGCCAACCAGCTGTCGGGCGGGCAGCAGAAGCTCGTCGCGCTGGCCCGGGCCTTGTTGTGCGGTAACCGCATGCTGCTGCTCGACGAGCCGTTCGAGGGGGTGGCGCCGGCGCTGGCACAGCGGCTTGCACAGATCATCCTTAAGCTCAAGTCGGAAGGCATGGCGGTGCTGATCGCCAATTCCAACGAGCAGCACGTGCGCGACATGATCGAACGAACGTTCCTGATCGAGCGTGGTACGGTGACGGTCAGAGATTGAGGCCCATGCGCGCATCGCGGGGTGCGCTAGCGATGGTCTGGATCGGGCAGGGCCCGGCAAGGAGGAAGCGATGGCACGGTTCCGCAACTATGTTCCCAGCGGTGTCATTCCCGCGACGCTGCTCGCGTTCAACGAGGACATGTCGATTAACTACGGCGAGATGAAGCGCCATCTCGTCCACGTCGCGGCAACACCCGGGTTGTCGGCGATCACAGTGAACGGGCATTCCTCGGAGATGCACGCGTGCTCGTTCGACGAGCAGCGCGAGATCCTGGCCAAGACGCTTGAGGCCATCGGCGACAAGCTGCCGATTATTGCCGGCGTCTACGCGGACGGCAGCCGCGAGGCGGCGTCACTGGCCAGGATGGCGACGGCGGAAGGCGCATCGGCACTGCTGGTGTTCCCATCGAACGCCTTGATGATGGGTGGGGACCGGCGTCCCGAACTGGCGGAAGCACATTTCTGCGCGGTGGCCGATGCCAGCGACCTGCCGCTGATCTGCTTCAATTATGCGCGCTGGACCAACCTCGCCTATCCGCTGGAGACGATCGTTCGTCTTGCAGAGGCGATCCCAACGATTCGGGCGATCAAGGACTGGACGGCGGAGCCGACGGAGCACGAGCGTAATGTGCGCACGCTGCAGGCACTGCCGCGCCCCATCAACGTTCTGACGACGAACAGTGCGTGGCTGATGGCGTCGCTCGCGATGGGTTGCAACGGATTGCTGTCGGGCGCCGGCTCGATCATCCCGGACCTGCAGGTCGCCATGTTCCGGGCCATCAAGGCCGGCGATCTGGAAACCGCGCGCGCGATCAACGATCGCATGCAGCCGGTGACGCAAGCCTTCTACGCGCCGCCGTTCCTCGACATGCACAACCGGATGAAGGAGGCGGCGGTGATGCTCGGGCGCCAGGCGCGTGCCGTTGTGCGCCCACCACTCATGCGGCTGTCGGACGCGGAGCGTGAGCGGGTCGCCGCGGCCCTCAAGGCGGCGCGCATCGGGCATGATGGGGCGGAAGGATTGGATCTTGCGCTCACGCCGGGGCTTGCGGCCTGAGGCGGCTTCTCACTCGGAAAGGTTCGCGCCGATGCGCATGAAGGCTGCCGTTCTCTACGAGCAGGGCAAGCCGCGCCCCTATGCGCGCTCTCAACCGCTGGTGATCGAGGACGTCGATCTGGAAGGGCCACGCGCGAGCGAGGTACTGGTCGAGGTGAAAGGCGCGGGGCTCTGCCACTCCGACCTGTCGACCATCGACAACTCGAGACCGCGCGCGTTGCCGGCGATCCCTGGCCACGAGGGGGCTGGCGTCGTGCGCGAGGTCGGCTCCGGCGTTGCGGGATTCGTGCCCGGCGACCACGTGGTGTTCGTGTTCGCGCCGAGCTGCGGCGTGTGCCGGCAGTGCCGCGCGGGCAAGCCCAACGTGTGTTCGGGCTTCCAGGCATCGCGCGCAAAGGGCGAACTCTACACCGGCGGCACGCGGCTGTCGGTCAAGGGCAAGCCGATCGGTCACTACAGCGGCATCTCTTGTTTCGCGGAGTATGCGGTGGTGGTGCCCCAATCCATCGTGAAGATCGACAAGGCCGTCTCGTTGGCGGATGCCGCGCTCGTCGGCTGCGCGGTGCAGACCGGGGTCGGCGCCGTCGTCAACACGGCGGGCGTCAAACCGGGCGAGAGCGTCGCCGTGATCGGGCTCGGCGGCGTCGGGCTATCGTGCCTGCTGGGATGCACGCTCGCAGGCGCTGAACGCATCATCGCCGTCGACCTGTCAGATGAGAAGCTCGCGCTCGCGCGGCAGCTCGGCGCAACCCATACGGTGTCGGCCAGGGATCCCGATGCGGTCAAGCAGATCGCCGACCTGACAGACGGCGGCGTCGACTGGGCGTTCGAGATGGCGGGCGCCATCGCGTCGCTGGAACTCGCCTCCGCGGTCACGGCACGCGGCGGCGGCACGGTCACGGCCGGCCTGCCGGCGGCGGATAAGGCGCTCAGCCTCAACGCCTACAACTTCGTGCAAAACGAAAAGCGGCTGCTCGCCTCCTACATGGGAAGCTGCCACGCAGATCGCGATATTCCGCGGTTCGTATCGCTCTACCGTGCCGGCAAGCTGCCGATCGACCGGCTTCTCAGCGCGCGCATCCCGCTCGACGACATCAATGCCGGTTTCGACCGGCTCGCCAATGTCGCGACCGTGCGGCAGGTGGTGGTGTTCGATTGACCGGCGAGGCGCGCCTCACCCGTCGCCCAAGCGCTCGGGCGGCGGTCCGATCTCGGTGACGAGATCGCGCACCAGCGGTTTGGTGGCCAGCGGCGAGACGCGCATCTCGCGCGGCTCGAGGCGGGCGAGGCAGGCGTACACGACCGCGCCGTCGACGCGCATCATGCATTCCTTACAGGCGTTCGCGCTCAGGCACGAGTAGCGGAATGCGAGGGTTGGATCGCGGTGGACACGGATCCAACGGAGACCGTCGAGCACGGACTGGCCCGGCTCGAAGGGGACGTCGAAGGCGTCGGTGCGCGGCGCGCCCGATGCCGTGCCGCGCTCGATCAGAAGACGTGCCAATTCACTCACCCGCTCAACTGCCTTCTCACTCATGGCTTTGCCTCCACCGGCACGCGCGTGGGCGTCGCGGCGATCACCGGCTGCCCGCCGTCTAGGGTCACGATCTGATTGCGGCACCAGGCGTCGAGCATGCCCGGATTATCCTCGCGCTGATGGGCGCCGCGGCTCTCGGTGCGTTTCAGCGCAGCCTCCGTGACGACCCGCGCGACGAGGAGCATGTTGCGTAGGTCGAACCAGTCGAGGCGGGCGGTATCGAAGGCGCCCGGTGTGCCCGGCGGCGCGACGCCGAGTCGGGTTGCCAGCAACTCGATGGCGGCGCGGGCGCGTTCCAGACCTGCCGCGGTGCGGAACGGGCCGACGTCGGCGAACATAAGCGTCTGCAATTCGTGGAGCATTGCGGCGGTGTTGAGCGCCGACGGGGACGGACCTGCCGCGCGGGCGAGCGCCAGGGCGGGTGCGGCGGTGCGGGCGTCGAACCCGCGGACGGCAGCGCGGGATGTCGCCTGTCGGGCGGCCGTGCGCCCGGCCTCGCGGCCGAACACGAGCGCCTCGGTGATGGCGTTGCCCGACAGGCGGTTGGCGCCGTTGGCACCTCCGACCGCCTCGCCGGCCGCCAGCAGGCCCGGAACGCCCGTCTCCATGGCGACGTGCACGCGGATTCCGCCCATATGGTAGTGCGCGATGGGTGCCACCTCGACGGGCATCTTCGTCAGGTCGATGCCGTTGGCGGCAAGCTTGGCGATGACGGGGCCGAAGGCCGCCTTCAGCTCCGCTGCGCTCAGGTGCATAAAGCTCAGGTAGGCGCCGCCATGCGGCGTGCCGCGTCCGGCCGCGACCTCCTTGGTGATGGCGTACGTGGCGTTGTCGCGCGTGATGACGTAGCGGCCGTCCTCGGCCGTGCCGTAGCGGTGCGTGAACTCCTCCATCTTGCCGTTCAACAGTCGGCCGCCAAGCTTGTAGCGGAATGGGTCCCACATGATCGGATCAAGGCCGATCAGGCGCGGGGCGAGATGGCCGATCGGGAAGAATTGCACGAACTCCATGTCGATCAGGCTGGCGCCGGCACGCAGTGCGAGCGCGTAGCCATCACCGCCCATGTTGGCGGAAGCACTGGTGCGGCTGTAGAGGCGTGTCAGGCCGCCTGTGGCGATGATGGTGACGGGGGCGGCGATGGTCACCGCGCGGCCCGTCGCCATGTCGATACCGACGGCGCCTGATACCGTGCCTTCCGCAACGACGAGATCGACGACCAGCAGGTCACCGATACGGCGCACAATGTCGTGCTTGTGCAACTCTGTGCGCAGCGTTTTGGAAACCGCCGGGCCGGTGTTGAGGAAGTCGACGTAAACGCAGCGCGGTCGATCATGCCCCGGTGCGAATGCGGCGCGGATCTTTTCGCCGTCGCGCGCCCAGCCAACACCCCAGCGGTCCATTTCGCGGATGACCTCGGGTCCTTCTTCGCAGAGCAGGCGCGAGAGCGTCTCGTCGCAAAGGCCGCGCCCGGCCGCGAGCGTGTCGGCGAGATGGAACGCGGGATCGTCAGGTCCGTCGGACCCGAGGGCGACGGCAACAGTCATCATGGCCATGACGGTGCCGCCGCCGCGACCGATCAGGGCACGGTCGGCGAGGATCACGCGGCACCCGCCGCGAGCGGCCTCTATAGCGGCGTACATGCCGGCGCCGCCCGCGCCGATGACCAGAACGTCCGTTTCGAGGTGCACCGTTTCGAGATCGTTCGGCAATTGGGTGCTCCTGAGGCGCGCGACGGACGTCGGGCGGTTGGCGTCAAAAGGCGGCGAGATCCGCGTTGAGGCGATTGGTAATCAGCATCGAGCCCGGCCAGTGCGTGATGCAGAGCGGTGGCCTGGAGTTGAGAACGACGGATTGCGGGGTCACGCCGCAGGCCCAGAACACCGGTATCAACGTGTCGTCGACCACAGGCGGGGGATCGCCGTAGTCTGGCTTCATGAGATCGGCGATGCCGATTGCGGCCGGCAGGCCGAGGTGGACGGGGGCGCCATGCACATTGGGGAACCGTGAGGTGATCTGGATCGCCTCGATCGCGTCGGCCGGCGTCATCATACGCAAGGACACCACCATCTTGCCCGAGAAGGGGCCGGCCGGGACGCAATCGATGTTGGTGCGGTACATCGGCACGACCGTATCCTCGCAAATGTGATGGATCGGGATGCCGGCGGCCAGCAGCGCTTCCTCGAAAGAGAAGGAGCAGCCGATGATGAATGCGACAAGATCGTCGCGCCAAAGGTCACTGATATCGGTGGGCTCGTCGACGCAGCGTCCGTCACGGAAGACGCGGTAGCGCGGAACGTCGGTGCGGATGTCGATGTCGCCGAGATCCGGCAGCGTGGGATCGCCGACCGCGCTTATGCCGATGACGGGGCAGGGCTTGGGGTTGCGCTGGCAGAAGGCTGCGAAGTCGATCGCCCAGTCACGGGGCAGGATGCACACGTTGCCCTGCACGCAACCCGGTGCTTGGCCGGCGGTGTGACCGCGGTGATGCCCCTCACGACAGGCCAAACGCGCTGCGACCGCCGCCTCGACCGGCCCCTTGCCCCTGCGATCGAATCCTGACATCGGCGAGGGTTCCTGTCCGACAATCTGGCGTCGACGGCACGGACGCCGTGCCGCCTGCGGGATGACCCGGATGGCCTTGCGTGCCCGCGGCCGCCCGCGTCCGCCTATTCAACGCGCCGCAGAGGCGCTTGTCATCATCGATGTCGCGATCGATGTCGCTCTGCCAGTAGGCAAGCGGCGTGGTGATCGGCCACGAGCCGCAACGACCGCCAGCGCAGTCACGCAGCACACGGCAACGTTGTCGAGCAATCCCGGTGCCAGTCGGATCGCGGCGCCCCATAAGCCGCGCACGTGAGACGCGCAGGTGAGACGCCTATCGAGGCTGTCGAACCCACGGCGTGACTTTGCCGTTCGACTCCCGGCAGCATGCCGCGCTGCGGGATGTACAGCGACCCCTTACGGCTCGATACCGAGCAGCCTAGCCGCGGTGCCGCCGAGCATCGCGATCTTGTCGGTGTCGCTGATGCCTGGGATCGACAGAATGTGCGCCACAGGCTCGGTATTCCATGGGAACGGGTAGTCGGTGCCCAGGACCACGTGCTCGGCCCCGACCTCGGCAATGAGGTGACGCATACCCTCGCTGGTGAACATGATCGAGTCGAAGTAGAGCTGGCCGTTGCGCAGGTAGTCGGTCGGCATCTTTTTGGGTAGCGTCCCGACCCTGTTTGGGAACACTCTGCACACAGCGTCCGAGCGGTTGGCATAGGACGGCAGGAAGCCGCCGCCGTGCGCGGCGCATATCTTGAGCCCCGGAAAGCGGTCGAGCGTTCCCTCGAAAATCAGGTGCGACAGCGCGATGGTGGTTTCGAGCGGATTGCCGATCGTATTGGTCAACAGGCCGCTGCCGCCAAGCCGGCCGCTCGCCTCCAGCTCACGGACGCCGAGCGGGTGCAGGAACACCAGCACGCCCAATTCCTCGCACTTCGCCCAGAAAGGGTTGAACCTCGGGCTTGCCAATTCCTCGCCGGCCACGCTGCCGGCGACGCCGACACCGCGGAATCCGAGTTTCTTCACCGCGTGCTCGATCTGCTGCGCCGCAAGGTCGGGATACTGCAGAGCCGCCGTCGCGAAGCCGACGAAGCGGTCGGGATGACTGGCACAGAACCCGGCCAGCGTCTCGTTCTGCACCTTGATCAGCTTCTCGGCGACGTCGCGCTCGGCGCGATACCAGTAAGGATTGATGCTCAACGCCTCGACATCGACGCCCGACTTGTCCATGTGCGCGAGACGGTCGCCGACATCCGACCAAAGCAGCTCAGGTGCTTCCAGCGGGTGATTGACCAGCTTCGCAGCGTCGGGGACGATGCAATGCGCGTGAACGTCGACGGTCTTGACCCGCTTGCCTGCGATCACGACCTCCCAGCGCCCCTGGGAATGGGCGTGGGCATGGGAACCGCCGCCCGATCTTGCGTCGGCTGCAGCGGAAAACTCGCAATCGACAAACGCAATGCCAAGCGTTTCATTGCTGGCGGTATCAGTACCGGTCGACATCTTCGCTTCCTCCCGTCTGGTCGATCTTGCTTTCGGCGTCAGCCTACACCGAACCGACGTCGGTGTACGCCTCACGCACCTATGAGACAAACAAGAACCAGACCCTCTTGTCGACCTGATCCAGAGGTCACCGAGGCAGCCAACCACGGCTTTTGCCCTTCAAAGCACGGGCGGCAACAGTCCATTCGGGGCGGTCCACGTCTCCGGCTCGATTGTTGCGGCTTGCCAAGCACCGGGGTTGCGCCGTCAAGGCGATCGGGCCGACGTGATCTAACGCGGCTTCGGCCAGACTACCGAAAATGAGGTGGTCCGGTCGCGCCTTGGATGGGATGGCCCAACAGAAGGCGTCGACGGATGCGTCAGGTGCCGAGGTGGCACGCTGACAGATGTCCCGGTGCAATCGCCCCAAGGACCGGCTTCTCGATGCTGCAGCGGTCGAAAGCGTGCAGACAGCGCGGGTGAAAGTGGCAGCCTGGCGGTGGCGCAAGGGGCGAGGGGATTTCACCCCGCACGGGGTGGAAGGTGCGCTTCGAGGCCGTGACGCGTGGCATCTCGTCGAGCAACGCCTGCGTGTAGGGATGGCGAGGTGCTGGCGAACACCTGCTCGTTGGGCGCAGTCTCCACAATGCGGCCGAGATACATGATGGCGACGCGGTCGCAGATGTGGCGCACGACACCCAGGTCGTGGCTGATGAAGAGGTAGGTCAGATCGAAGTCTTGGCGCAGGTCCATGAACAGGTTGATGACCTGAGCCTGGATCGACACGTCGAGCGCCGCGATCGCCTCGTCGCAGACGAGGACGCGCGGCTTGACGGCCAATGCGCGCGCGATGCCGATGCGCGCGCGTTGGCCGCCCGAGAACTGATGAGGATAGCGCCGCATCATGGTGGGGTCGAGGCCGACGCGTCCGAGCAGGTCGGCGACATAGTCGGCGCGCTCGCTGGCGGCCACGATGCCGTGCACCACGGCCGCCTCGCCGACGATGCTCTCGACACGCTGGCGCGGGTTGAGCGAGGCCGACGGGTCCTGGAAGATCATCTGGACGGCGAGGCGGGCCCTCTTGCCCGCATCGGCGTCAAGCGTGGCACGGTCGAGGCCCTCGAACAGGACGGCGCCCTCGGTCGGCGTCATCAGGCCCGCGAGCATGCGGCCGAGCGTCGATTTTCCGCAGCCCGATTCGCCGACGAGGCCGACGACCTCGCCCTTCCCAATGGCCAGCGAGACGCTGTCGACTGCGTGTACGGTTTCCTCGCGCTGGCCGGATCCAAGTGCGGCAGCGATGCGGCCGGCAATGTCGAGCGATTTCACGAAGCGCTTGGTAAGATCGCGCGCTTCCAGCACCGGTGTCGTGATCGGTAACGCGCTCATGGCATCGCCTCCATCAGCGGGCGACAGCAGCGGACCTCGCGGTTCGGTGCGATGGGTCGGGTGGGCTGCGCGGTCTCGCAACCCTCGCCGCGGTGCGCGCAGCGTGGCCGGAAGGGACAACCGGCCGGCAGATCGAGCAAGGAGGGCGCGCTGCCTGGGATCTGGGTCAGTCGCGCGCCGCGCGCATTGGCGCTCGGCACGGAGCCGAGCAGTCCGGCCGTGTAGGGATGGGCAGGGTTTGTGACCACGTCGGCGGTCGGTCCTGTTTCGACGATGCGGCCGGCGTACATGACGGCGATCCGGTCGGCGAGCGCGGAGACGATGGCGAGATCGTGTGTGATCCAGATCATCGCCGTGCCGGTTTTTCGGCACATCTCCTGCGCGAGGTGCAGGATCTGGCCCTGGATGGTGACGTCGAGCGCGGTGGTCGGCTCGTCGGCGATGACAAGATCGGGCCGGTTGATGAAGGCAATTGCGATCGCGAGGCGCTGGCGCATACCGCCCGACAGCTCGTGGGGATAGGCGGCCAGACGGCGCTCGGGGCTCGGGATGCCGACCTCGGCGAGCGCCGCGACGGCCAGCCGGCGGGCCTCCTCGCGCGAGACCTTGCGGTGGGCGCTGATCGCCTCGATGATCTGTGTGTCGACGCGCAGGACCGGGTTGAGCGTCATCATCGGATCCTGGAAGATCATCGCGATGCGATTGCCGCGCAGATCGCGCAGGCGCTGTGGCACAGCCGTGGTCAGGGCCTCGCCCTTGAAGCGGATCGCCCCCGACACGATGCGGCCCGGCGGATCGATCAGGCCGAGGATCGAGAAGCCGGTGATCGATTTGCCCGAGCCCGATTCGCCGACGAGGCCCAGCACCTCGCCGGCATCCACGTGGAAGGTCACGCCGTCGACGGCCTTGACCACGCCGGCCCTGGTGAAGAAGTGCGTTGCCAGTTCGTCGACCGCGAGCGTGGCTTCTGGCGTCGGGCCCGACGTCGAGATGGCCCCAGTCATCGCGAAAGCCTCGGGTTGAGCGCGTCGCGAAGGCGGTCGCCGACGAGGTTGATCGACATGATTGTGATCAGCAGCGCGAGGCCCGGGAAGAAGCTGATCCAGTACTTGCCCGACAGCATGTACTCGAAGCCGTTGGAGATGAGCAGGCCCAGCGAGGGCTCGGTCGGCGGCAGGCCGACGCCGAGGAACGACAGCGTAGCTTCGAGCGCGATGGCGTGCGCGGTCTGCACGGCGCCGACGACGATCAGCGGCGCGAGGCAGTTGGGAAGGATGTGGCGCAACAGGATGCGCGTGTGCGACAGGCCGAGACAGCGGGCGGCCTCGACATAGTCCTTGCCCCGCTCGACGAGCGCGCTCGCGCGCACGGTGCGGGCGAAGTAGGCCCACTGTACGGTCACGAGGGCGATGATGATCTTATCGACGCCTTTGCCCAGGATTGCGATCAGCATCAGTGCGATCAGGATCGCGGGAAACGAGAGCTGCATGTCGATCAGGCGCATGATCGCCGCCTCGATGCGCCCGCCGGCGTAGGCGGCGATCAGGCCGACCACGGCGCCGAGCACCATGGCGATGAGACCCGACAGCACGCCGACGGCAAGCGAGATCCGCAGGCCGTAGAGCATGGCGGAGACGAGGTCGCGCCCGGCTCCGTCCGAGCCGAGCCAGAAAGTCATGCCCGTCATGCTCTTGCTGCCGGGCGGTTGGCGGCTGTCCATGACGTCGACGGTGGCGAGGTCATAGGGGTTCTGCGGCGCGATCCAGGGCGCAAGGACGGCAAGCACGACGATGATCGCCAGAAGGCAGAGCGCGACGGCTGCAATACGGCTTTCGAGAAAGGCTGACAGAAATCTGCGAAAGGGTCGCTCGGCTTCGACCGCGCCCGCGCCCCCGCTGCGATCCGACGGCGTGCCGGCGTCGATGCTCATGCGCCAGTCTCCGCCAGACGCACGCGCGGATCGAGCACCGAATAGAGGATGTCGACGACGAGATTGATGAACACGAACAGCAGCACGATGATGACGAGGTAGGCGACAATCACCGGCCGGTCGAGCGACTGGATCGAGGTAATGAGCAGGCGCCCCATGCCGGGCCAGGCGAAGATCGTTTCTGTCACCACCGAAAAGGCGACGAGGTTGCCGAACTCGAGCCCGATAACGGTGATGACCGGAATCAGGATGTTCTTCAATAGGTGCACACCCACGACGCGCCGCTCGGACAGGCCCTTGGCGCGGGCGAAGCGGATGTAGTCCTGCAGAATGCCCTCGCGCGCGCCGGCCTGCGTCAGGCGGATGACGAGCGACATTTTGAGGAGCGCGAGGTTGAAGGCGGGCAAAGCCAGATGGCGCCAGCCGTCGAGCGTGAAGAGACTCGACGTAATGCCGAGCACCGTCGAGGTTTGTCCGCGGCCCGACGACGGCAGCCAACCGAGCATCACCGCAAACACCATGATCAGCATCAGGCCGACCCAGAATGTCGGCAGCGAGAAGCCGACGATGGACCCAGCCATGATGGACTTGCCGCCGACGCTGTCGGGCTTGAGGCCCGCGTAGAGCCCGAGCGGGATGCCGAGCACGACGGCGAACAGCAGCGCGGCGAAGGCCAGCTCGAACGTGGCCGGCATGCGCTGGAGAATAACGCGCATGGCCGGCTCGCCGAACACGAACGACTTGCCGAGGTCGCCTTCGGACACGCCGCCGACGAAGTGGAGGTACTGCTCCCAGAGGGGACGATCGAGGCCGAGTGCCTGGATGGCGCGATCGATCTCGGCCTGGTCGGCCTGCGGGTCGATCAGCAGGTAGACGGGATTGCCGATCACGTGCACGCCGGCGAACACGATCACCGACATCAGCGCGATGACGAGCGCACTCTGCATCAGACGCCGGAGGATGAAGGCGAGCATGGGCGCGCTCCGTGGGGGCGGGCGCGACGGTGTTTCTCGTCGCGCCCCCGCGTCCTTCAGTTCCCGCTCAGGTATTTGAGCAGCGTGTTTTCATCGGAGCGGGCCTTGTAAGTGAGACCCTTGCGCGCGGCCCACGTGCTCACCTGGTAGTGCAGCGGGATGATCGCGACATCCTCGATGGCAATCTCGGTCGCCTTGGCGAGGAGCGCCGCGCGCTTTGGATCGTCGTTGGTCACGAGTGCTTCCTCGGTCAGGCGGTCGACCTCCGCGTTGGAGTAGCGGCCACGGTTGGTGGCGCCGCGACCCGTTGCTTTGTTGAACGTCATGACGAGCGGCTTGACTGAGCCCGAGGCTTCGCCTGTGCCGGCACTCCAGCCCACGAGGATGAAGCTGAACTCGGGGCCACCGCCGGGTCCGCCGGTCGACGCGCGCGTGAAGAACGTGGCGGGTGGCAATGCCTCGATGGACGTCTCGATGCCGATGCGGGAGAGCATCTGCGCCACCGCTTCGGCGATCTTGATGTCGTTGGTGTATCGGCCGTTGGGCGTGTGCAGCGTCAACTTGAAACCGTTGGCAAGGCCTGCGTCGGCGAGAAACTTCTTGGCGCCAGCGAGGTCGTAACCCTCTGGCTTCAGCTTGTCGGAGACGCCGAAGTAGCCTTCGGGCAGGAACTGCGAGGCGGGAAGGGCTGCATTCTCCATCACACGCTCGACAATGGCGGGCCGGTTGAGCGCCTTGGACATTGCCTTCCTGACGCGCACGTCGCGCAGCGGGTTCTTGATCTCGGCGCCGTCCTTACCCTTCGCAAAGGGTGTCGTCTCCCGCGCATGATCGACGAAGAAGTAGATGACGCGGTTCGAGGTCGCCTGCGCGATTTGGAGCTTCGGATCGTTCGTCAGGCGCGCGATGTCGGCGGTCGGCACGTCCTCGATGAAGTCGACGTCACCCGCAAGCAGTGCTGCAACGCGTGTCGGTCCGGACTTGATCAAGCGGAACGTCGCCTTTTGCCAGTCGGGCTTCTTGCCCCAGTAAGCATCGTTGCGGGCGAGCTCGACGCGGTCGCCCGGCGTGAACTTGACGAGCTTCCAGGCACCCGTACCGACTGCTGCCTTTCCGGAATTGAAGTCAGCGGTCGTGGCGCCTTCGCCATGCTTCTTCGATACGATCATGATCGTGGCGAGGTCGTTGGCCATGGTCGGGTAGACCGAGCCCGTGCTGAACCGCACAGTGTGGTCATCGACCTTGGTGACCTTCTTGCCCTTGACTGCGCCGCCGAAGCTCGACGGGCTGTTGGGCACGTTGCCGGCCCGGCCGAAAGTGAAGACGACGTCGTCGGCAGTGAACGGCGTGCCGTCGTGCCAGGTGACGCCCTTCCTCAGCTTGAACTCCCAGGTCGCATCGTCCACCACCTTCCAACTCTCGGCGAGACCCGGGATCAGACGCTGCTTCTCGTCCATCTCGATCAAGCGCTCGTAGATGTGGCTGAGAAAGGCGTTGTTCGGCGTCAGATTATGGTAGTGCGGGTCCATCGATGACGGCTCTGCGGAGAGCGCCACCTTGATCTCCTGAGCCGAGGCTCCGGCAGGCATGACCAACATGCCGGCGATTGCCACCAGCGCGCGCATGAAGAACGACATCGTAGTCTCCCTTTGCGATATCTTCCCTAGAGGCTTGCACGGATCTGGCGTCGCGTGCAATGCATCGCCGTGCCCGGAACGCGGGCAGACCAGGAGACCCCGCCATGAGCGCGCTCGCAGGATCGATCGACGTCGAGGCCGTGCTGGCCGACATCGAATGCATGGCCAGCATCGAGAGTCATACGGCCAGCCCCGAAGGGGTTAACCGCATGATGGACCTGATGATGACGTGGTTCGAGCCGCTCGGGGCCGGGCTCGAGCGGCAGAAAATCGACCCGCGGTTCGGCGATATGGTTCGTGTAGCGACTGACCCGGGGCGGGCCGGGCCGGGCATTCTCGTCCTGTCGCACCTGGATACGGTTCATCCCTTAGGAACGATTGCGCGTGATCTGCCGATCCGCCGCGACGGCGACCGGCTCTACGGGCCGGGCGTGTTCGACATGAAGGGCGGTGCGATGCTCGCGATCGCCGCATGGCGCAGCCTCGTCGCGGCCAAGGTCCGCACGCCGCTGCCGGTGACGTTTCTGTTCACGCCCGACGAGGAGAACGGGTCGGTCGGCTCGCGCCAGCACATCGAAGCCGCGGCCAGGAACGCCAAGTATGTGCTTGTCACAGAGCCCAAGCGGCATGGCGGACGCGTGGTGACGGCGCGCAAGGGCACTGGCCGTTTTCAGATCGAGGCGCGCGGCCGCCCGTCTCATGCGGGCGCCAAGCATGAGGAGGGCCGCAGCGCGATCCGCGCCATTGCGCACGCCATTCTCGAGATCGAGGGTTGGACGGATTATGCGCGCGGTATCACTACCAATGTCGGCATCGTGCAGGGTGGGACCGGCGTCAACGTGATCCCGGAACATGCGCGCATCAATGCCGATGTGCGCGTCTGCGATCCGCACAGCGCCGCGGAGATGGATCGCAGGTATCGCGCGCTCACCTCCAAGGTGGACGGCGTGACGCTGAACGTCGCGGGGGGTATGACACGACCGCCGTGGACGTTCGATGCGACGGCCGAGCAGATTTTCGGCACGGCGGCGGCGATCGCGGCCGACCTCGGAATCAAGCTCGCGACGGGCCCGCGCACGGGCGGCGGATCGGACGGCAATTTCACAGCGGCGATGGGTATCCCGACGCTCGACGGCCTGGGGGTGGACGGAGAGGGCGCGCATACCCTCGACGAGCATCTATTGATCCCGTCGATCGCGCCGGGCGTTCGCCTGCTCCAGGGTCTGTTCGAGCGGTTGAGTTGAAGCGTCGAACCACAACGTGGCCAAAGCTCCGCAACGCCCGGGCAATGCCCTGGCTGAAGAGGGGTCGGCGCACTGACTTGCCCTCGATCTGGCGGCGTTACGCCGACCGCCTTGCCCAATCCCACATGGCCAGGACCGATATGGCTCCGCCTCAACCAGCAACGGTTGGAAGGTCAGCGTTTTCCATAACCTGTGTGTCGACCAAACGGCTCGAGCAACCCAGTCCCGTTGCCTTCGGCGCGGCTCATCAAAAGACTGAAATCGGCTCCCTCATTGAAGGGGGGGCTGTAGCTTTCTGAAGCGCAGTTGATGACTTGGTGCGCTGCAAAAGGCGCAATCTCCCTGGACACGCGGCGCCCTTCCGGAATATCCACTATTCGCGGGGCGTTCGTCCCGGCGAGGGGGAGGGGGTATGCCAATACGTCGGCACTTGGCGGTCGCGGCTGCGTGCGCTGTCGGCCTATTCGCGCTCCAGGCGGAGGCGCTTGCTGATCAGGATTGGCTGGCCGAACGCTTCGGGGGCGGTGCGGCAAAGCCCCCGCAAGTGGGCAAAAATGCTGATCCGAATCCTCCGGGCACTGCGCAGGCCAAACCTGAACTTCTCCAACCCAAGCTGCCCCCCTCGTTCGGGAAGTGGCGCTGGAGAATTACCAAGACGTCTTGGTCCGAGACGGACGAGAAAGGCTTCGAAGCTTTCATCACAGCGATCGGCGAGAGCGACTGCGGGACGGTCCACGACTGCATAAACTCGCCACAGGCCAATCCAAGATTTCAGGCTGGCAACCCACCGTATTACCGGTTTTACGCCGACTGTGCCGATCTCCCCTATTTTCTGAGGGCCTACTACGCCTCGCGCAACGGGCTGCCCTACTCTTTCTCATATCGGTACTCGGCTCATCCTCGCGGCACGCGAAACAAGACGGCGATTACCGGCAACAGGATCACCGAACGCCACGATATCGTGGGGCCCGGTCCCGACATGCGAATTGCATGGGCCGAGATCGGCCGGTTCGTCTCATCGGAGCATTTTCGCACGCCGGCCCAATACTCGGCCAAATTGCTGCCCGACCATTATCCGGTCCAGCTGACGCGCGACAGCATCCGCCCCGGCACCGTGATCTTCGATCCGGATGGCCATCTGGCGATCGTCTATAAGGTTACGGATGACGGCCGCATCCATTACATCGACTCCCATCCCGACAACTCCTTGACGCGCGGCGTCTACAATCGGGAGTTCGCACGGGTGGAGCCGGAGATGGGATCCGGCTTCAAGCGCTTCCGTCCATTCGTGCTGAAAGGCGCCAGACGGGCCGCCGACGGCACGCTGATCGGCGGCAAGATCGTCCACAAAACCGACAAGGAACTCTCCGACTGGTCCCTCGAGCAGTTCTACGGCAACGAGCCGACACGGCCGGGCAAGTGGAGCGAAGGCAAGTTCGTCCTCAACGGCAAGACATACGATTACTACGATTACCTGCGGTTCAAGCTCGCCTATGCCGGCTTCAAGTACAAGCCGGTCGATGAGGCCCGCGAGGCAATTCGCGGGATTTGCCAAGATCTGCGCTACCGGGTCGACATGGTTCAGATCGCGGTCAAGGCGGGTATCCATCGTCGTCCTCAGCCAAACAAGCTGCCCGACAACATCTATGCGACAAAGGGCGACTGGGAGACCTACTCGACGCCCTCGCGAGATGCTCGGCTGAAGACCTCGTTCGAGGAGCTGCGCGACGAAATCGCACGCTTCATAGATCTCCACAAGAGCGGCAGCGATCTTCTGAGCTACGACGGCACCAGCCTTCGCGACGATCTGGCAAAGGTCTACCGGCAGGAGACCGCGGCGTGCGCGATCACCTACCTAAGGTCCGATGGGTCGGCAAAAACGCTGTCCTACCACGAGGTCGAGAAGCGGCTCTTCGACCTTTCCTTCGACCCGCATCACTGTCCGGAACTGAGATGGGGAGCGCGCAGCTCCGAAGAGCTGGCCACCTGTCCGGACGATGCCAACAAGCGGGCCTGGTACACCGCGCAGGACCGCTTGCGCAATCAGGTCACCCGCACATACGGGGAGCCGATGGGCTGGACGCTTGGCCAGCTTCGTAACCCAAAGCTCGACATCGGCATCGCAGAAGTCCCAGATGTGAATGTGCTGGCCGCCTTGGGTGCGAGTGACTGACCAGCGAGCCTCGGCAGATCCACGCTACAGCCATTCTATTGAGCAGGTGCAGCAGCGGCTGGCCAGATTGCAGCGGCGCAACAGATACCGAAAAATCTGACGTTTCGGCTTGGAATATCGCTTGCCTGCTCACGGAGTATGGCCCGTTCCTATCCTCGGGATTGGTTCGTCGTTTACCAAGCGGATCTCAGGGGTGGGATCTGCTGTGCCGTGTGGATTATGCATTGGATCGACCGGGGGCATTCCCTACCTTCGGCGGAACCTGGGGAAATGCGCAGCGTCCATGGACCACTCAAGCGCTCGTCATGCCGGCGCGTTCCTGCGCGGCCGCGATCACCCGGACCTGATCCGCTCCGAAACACTCGTAGACATCTTTCGAGCCACCGCCAGTCGGGCTCCCGACAAGACCGCGATCGCGTTGATCGGGGGCGGGCAGGCGCTGACCTATTGCGAACTCGAAGCCCGGACCCAGCGGGTGGGACGGGCGCTCGCCGCGCGGGGCGTGCGCCGCGGCCAGCGCGTCGGCCTGTGGGTGTCGCGCTCGCTCGATTTGCACGTCCTGCTCCTTGGCATTCTCGCAGCGGGCGCCGCCTACGTTCCCTTCGACGCCGATACACCGGCTGCACGCGTTCTGGACTGTCTCGCTGATTGCGGCGCCAATTGGCTGGTCACCGATTCGGTCGATCCTCTCCCCGCTGAAGAGCCGCGCATTGTGACCTTGACGCTTGGGCAGTTGCTCGAAAGCGATGATGTTGGAGCCAAACTGGATACGCCACGCCCTGACGACGCCGCCTATGTGATCTACACATCCGGCTCCACCGGTCGGCCTAAGGGCATCGAGATAACCCACCGCGGCATCTGTCATTATCTGCGGGCCGGCAACGCCGTGCTCGGCATCGACGCAAGCGACGTCGTTCTGCAGCAGGCATCCGTCGCATTCGACTTGTCGCTCGAGGAAATCTTCGTTCCTTACCTCGTTGGTGCGACGCTGAAGGTTGCCCCTCCCAATTTTCTTCAACGCACGGACCGGCTGGCCGACGTGCTCGAGACGGAGGGTATCACGGTCGTCGACACGGTCCCCACGCTGCTGTCGTTGCTGGAGCGGGACCCAGCGAGCGTCAGGCTGATCATCCTCGGCGGTGAAGCGTGCCCGGCGCCGCTCGCAGAGCGTTTCGCGCGCAGCGGACGGCGGATCGTCAACACCTATGGGCCGACGGAGGCCACGGTCGTCGCGACGACCTGCGAATTGCGCCCAGGTGAACCGGTCACGATTGGTACTCCGATTGCCAATACGGTCGTCTGCGTCGTCGATGAGGAGATGCGTCCTGTCGCGCCCGGCGACGTCGGAGAGCTGCTGATCGGTGGTCCGGGCGTGGCGTCGGGATACATCGGCCTTCCCGAGCTCACGGCACAGAAGTTCATCAACAACCCGTTCGAGGAGGAGGCCGATCGACACCCCGTGCTTTACCGCTCGGGCGATGCCGTTCGCATCAATTCCGAAGGCATGCTCGAATTCCACGGTCGCATCGACTCGCAGGTCAAGATCCGCGGCTATCGCATCGAGCTGGGGGAGATCGAGTCCGCCTTGTCGGACCAGCCCGAGGTCGAGGTGGCAGCCGTGGTCGTCCACAAGCAGCCGGTGGTCGGCGACATGCTGGTTGCGTATGTCGTGGCCGGCATTGCGTTCGATCTCGATAAAACGCGGGCGTTGCTCGCCGAGCGTCTGCCGGCCTACATGCTGCCGCAGCATTGGCGCATGCGCGCTGAACTGCCGCGATTGCCCTCCGGCAAGATCGATCGCAACAGTCTAGCCGCCGAGCCGATCGAAATCCGCACTTCGCGTGATCAACAGGAAAGCCCGTCGACGCTCACCGAGGGCGTGCTGCTCAAGGCGGCGCAAGACGTACTCGGGCAGCCGGTGATCGACCTCGACGCAGATTTCTTCGAGGATCTCAGTGGACATTCGCTGCTCGCGGCGAATTTCGTATCTGAGGTCCGCAAAACAACAGCGCTCGCTGGAATCGCGTTGCAGGACGTTTACGGCGAGCGCACCCTTCGTAAGATCGCAGCGGCGCTCGATGCGCGGACGCACGGCTCGTCAATTCCTCATCAGGATCTGTCTTTCGAACCGCCGCCGTTTCGCCGCCGCTTCATCTGCGGGCTGGCGCAGGCTGCCGCACTGCCTTTCATCATAGCGATCGTCACGCTGCAGTGGATGGGCCTTCTGCTCTCGTCGATCTACTTGATCCGCGCAGAAACCCCGCTCTGGAAGGAAGTCGTGATCCTGTGCGGAATTTTCGCTGGTCTGAACCTCGGCTCGAAGCTTCTGGTGGTGGCACTCAAGTGGCTCGTCATCGGACGCACGAAGCCCGGTGTCTACCCGCTCTGGGGAGCCTACTATTACCGCATCTGGCTTATGCAGCGGATCGTGCACCTGACCGGGCACAAGTTCCTTCAGGGTACACCTCTGATGCGGATCTACCTGCGCGCGTTGGGTGCCAAAGTCGGACGCGACGCGATCATTCACGAGTTCGAGGAGGGCGCCATCGACCTGATCTCGATCGGCGCTCGGGTATCGACAGGGCAGAAGGTGCGCTTTGCGAATGTGGAGGTGATCGGCAACGAGGTGCATGTCGGTTGCACATCGATCGGCGACGACGCGGTTATCGGAAACGCCTGCGTTCTGGAGGGCGACGTCGTGATAGGCGCCGGCGCGGAGATTGCCGATCTCACCTCTATTCCGGCCGGGATGCGCGTGGGCAGTCACGAGCGCTGGGACGGTGCACCCGGACGATACGTCGGCCATGTGCAGCCGCACGGGCTGCCGCCGCATCCGGAAGCCGGATCACTGCTGCGCGCGTGGCATGTCGTGCGCTACTTCGTGACGTATAACCTCGCCATGATGATCGGGCTGTTGCCCATCTTCCCCGCGTTCTACATCCTGACCGAGCTCGACGATTTCACATTCGGCGACCGGGATCACGTCGTGCCCTGGGAGTGGGTGTTCGTGCTCGCATGGCCTGCAGCCATGATTTTGATCCTCAGCTCGATCCTGCTGATCGTCGTGATGCGTTGGGCTCTTCTTCCTGTCGTTCGCCCAGGCACCCACTCGATTTTTTCCGGGTTCTATTTCCGTAAGTGGGTGATGAGCCTGGCTACGGAGACTGTGCTCGAGACGCTCAACTCCCTTTATGCCACGCTGTTCATGCGCAACTGGTACCGGCTGATGGGGACGAAGATCGGGCGTGGTACGGAGATATCCTCGAATTTTGCGGGCCGCTACGATCTCATCGAGCTTGGCGAGGACAATTTCCTCGGCGATGAGGCAATCTTTGGCGATGAGGACGTTCGTGGCGGCTGGATGACGCTGGATCGCGTGAAGACTGGCAATCTTTGCTTTTTTGGGAACTTATCGGTTGTCGCCAAGGGGGCCCAAATCGATGATGGAGCCCTGATCGGCGTGAAGTCGAAACTTCCCGAGAGCGGCAGGGTTGGTGCGAATGAGACCTGGTTCGGCAGTCCGCCGATCGAGATCCCGAACCGCCAGCGTGTGGTTCTCGGCAACAGTCTGACGTACCGTCCACCGTTGAGGATGCGCGCGCTGCGGACCGGTTTCGAGGCGCTGCATACCTCCCTGCCGACCGCTGTCCTGATCACGCTTGCCTACGTTTCTGCCGACGTCATGGAGTTCCCCATCGACGCGGGCGACTGGGGCATGGCTATCGCGATCTTCTTCGTCGCCGGCTTGCTCGTTTCGCTCGCGATGGTCCTGGTGTCGGTTGGCTTCAAGTGGCTCCTCATGGGCGCCTATCGTCCAACCGTGCGGCCGATGTGGTCGTGGTGGGCGATGCGTACCGAGGCCGTCGCCGTGCTCTATGGCGGCTTGTCGAGTAAAGTGATGCTCGACTATCTGAGGGGCACGCCATTCCTACCGATGATGCTCCGCCTTTACGGTACCAAGATCGGCAAGGGAACCTATCTGAACAGCCCGGATCTGACCGAGTTTGATTGTGTCGAGATCGGTGATTTCGCGGTCGTCAACATGCTTGCCAGTCCGCAAACCCATCTCTACGAGGACCGCGTCATGAAGGTCGGACGCATCAAGATTGGTCGTGGCGTTACGATCGGAACCGCAGCGATCGTCCTGTACGACAGCGAGATCGGCGATTTTGCTCGGTTATCTCCACTGACCGTCGTGATGAAGGGGGAGAGCATCCCACCGCACACAGTGTGGACCGGCGCGCCGGCACGAAGGGTCGTTGAGGAGACGCCATCAATCCTGGACGAGAGTGTTCCGGAACCCGGCAACGCCCAACTGGCAGCGGCTGTCGCGTAATTCTGATTAGTGGGTTTCTGCGATGCCATCCGACTGGCCAGGAACCGCCTTGCGTCTCGATCATTCGATCGCGGTGTTGACATTCGAGGGCTTGGCCGCGGTGGCACCGGCTGACCGCATCGCGCGGGTACAGCATCTCCTGCGACGGGCTGCAGGGCGAGACGACATCATCGTCGGGCGGAGACCAAGTGGTCGTCCCTGCCTCGGGCCGCCGCTCCCAGAGCTTGGGATTTCGGTCGCGCACAGCGGCTGCTCAAGTCTGATCGGTCTTTCCTGCAGTCGCGCTGTCGGCGTCGATCTCGAACAGGAGACGAGATTTGAGCGTCTTGATGTCCGGCGACTGGCCCGCGATCACTTTTCGCCCGGTGAGCGGGCAGCAATCGCATCGCGCAAGGATGCCGAAGCAAAAGCGCTGTTCATGGCGCTTTGGGTGGCGAAGGAATCGATCTTGAAGCTCAGCGGCCGTGGCATAGTCGATGGGCTGGCCATGCCAGATTTGTCGGGTCATGTGGAGGCGCTGATGTCCGCGCATCTGACCGCGAACCAGCCTATCCCGATCGCTGTCGCCGACCTGTCTCTGATCGTCATCCGCATGGTTGCGGCGAGGAGGCCAACCGTCGTCGCTGCGCTTTGCCACGCTCAGGATCAAGTGCCGATCGACGCGGTAGGGCCGGAAGCAGCCGCCAGTCCTAGGCTTCGGTTTGAGCCTTGAGGGGTTGCTGAGATCTTCGCGGCGACACCGCCTGCTTCTGGCCCGTCACGTCGGCGGCCTGACGGTCGGTATCGGATCACTTCGACCGAAGCCGCGGCAGTTGCGGGCGGCGACACTGAAAGCGCCATCCACCGTGTCGGGTCTCTGGGATATCGCGTCAGCAGAGCAAATATCGATCTTCTCTGCGATCTCTAGGGCGTCATTCACCTCGATGCCGAGGCATGGAACTGTGATCCCGATCTTCGAGCGGCCGAGCAGAAGTTGCACCGCCCTGCCGGTTTTCTTCGGGCGTCTCGTCACCCGTTCCAGCGAATAGCCGCCCGGCGCGACATCATCGCCTTTGACGGCGACGACATCGCAACCTCGCAATTTACTGCCGGTCGCATGTTGAACAACACGAGGCTCCTCGACTTGACCTCGATCTGCAGCTTGGCTCGGCCCCACCGGTGGCTTCGAGCCGACGAGCCTGCCCTTGTTCCAGGGTACGCGGGCCGGTTTCACGGCTAGGGGTGGAGGCTGTCCCGTGGATTGTCTCCACGATTCACGGGCAAGCCAAGTTGCGCCCGTCGCCGGCGAGCCGTCTCCGGTTGAAGCCAAGGCGCCGAGCGCACCAACAATAGCTAGCGGTGTCCGGCCAACGGTGACAGCGCAAGGGGTGGGCACAAAGCGAGATTGCCATCGACAGGCGTCGGCCTCGGCTGCGACTATATTTTCGTTGACAGCGATGCTCAATTGTCGACAGTCCTTGGCATGCACTCGGGGATCGGTCGCAGAACCAGCAGAACGGGTCTGGCAGCCATGTTGCTGGCGGCGGTTATGCTGTCGTTTGGTGGCATGTTTGCATCATTGGCGATGGCCTCCACCGTGCAGTCTACGTATGGCGACTATCAGCATTGCCATGGGCGCTCGGCCATCGGCGCCGCCAGCACAACGACCTCCCAAGCGCCCGGCCTCATGATGCACGAGCATGCCGTTCACCGGCTTGGCACCGATCGTGGCCCGTCCGGCGACGTGCCGTCACCCGGCGCAAAGTAATTCCATTCGGCCTGCTGTCCACCAGCAGGTTTGGCCGTCCTGCCGCAACTGGCGCCCGTCGGCGGCCACAGCAGTCCGCGCGATGACAAGCTCGCGCTGGTTGAGGCTCAGGTCCCTGCCGGGCATACCCCGGAAGGGCCCCGCAAGCCCCCGCGAACGCCCGACCAGGTCTGATAGCGGGCGTGCAGCCATGCTGCGCACCCCGCTGGTGTCGAGCAACCGATTCGGGAATTTCCGATGTCCATCGCAGTCTCGCTGCAAGCGCAGGCGATCGCCTTGCGTTTTGCCGTCCTCGTATTCGTCCTGCTGGCTCTGCCCGCCGTCGCCCACGAGGGGCATGACCATGGGCCGCCGGCGCCCGCGCTGCCGACCACGATCAAGCCGAGGCTCGCCGTGCACACCGACACATACGAGCTCGTCGCGATCCGTCAGGGCGCGCGGCTGTCGATCTTCCTCGACCGCTACGCCACCAACGCGCCCGTCACGGACGCCAAGCTGGCCGTCATGGCTGGGGCCGAGACCTATGCCGCCGAGCCGCGCCCCGACGGCACCTACCGGGTCGACGTGCCGAGCCTTGCCGAAGCCGGACGGCACGAGCTGATTTTCACCGTAGCCCATGCCCTCGGCGACGACCTCCTCGCCGGCGAGATCGTGACCGAGCCGGGGCCGCCCGTCGCGCCGCCCCCCCCAAGCCCCGACGGCCACTCTGCGCAGACGTGGTGGGCCGCAGCGTTGGCCCTCGTCGCGGGCCTCGCACTCGGCAGCCTGGTGCGACGGCGGGCCGCCGCGCCTCTCCTGATCGCTGCCGTCGCCTTGGCGTTGTCCCCGCCTGCAGCCCAAGCACACGAGGGCCACGCGCTGAGCCCCGCACCGGCAAGCGAAAGCCTGTCGGGAGATATTCCGCGCCGGCTGCCGGACGGCAGCGTGTTCCTTCCGAAACCGACGCAGCGGCTGCTGTCGATACGCAGTCAGCTCGCCGTGGAGGCGGAAGTGCCGCGCAGCACCCGCCTAGTCGGTCGGATCATTGCCGATCCCAACAGGTCCGGCCTGGTGCAAAGCATCGCCGGCGGGCGCGTCAGCGCGCCGGCCGGCGGCTTGCCTCTGCTCGGTCAAACCGTGCGAAAGGGCGAGACCCTGGCGACCGTGACGCCCGCGCTGCCGCTGGCCGACCAGTCGACGCTGCTCGAAAAGCAGCGCGAGCTGGAAGGTGCGCTTCTGCTCGCACGCCAACGCCTCGCCCGCCTGACGCGCCTCGAAGCGACCAGTACGCCACGGGCGCAGATAGAGGACATCGACCAGGAGATCGCAAATCTCGAGCAGCGCCTGGCAAGCCTGAAAGCGGCCAAGATCAGCCCGGAAATCCTGGAGGCGCCGATCGACGGCGTCGTCTCCGCCACGCGCGTAGCGATCGGTCAGGTGGTGCAGGGCCAGGACGTGCTGTTTCAGATCGTCGATCCTGCGCGCCTATGGGTCGAAGCGCTCTTGTTCGATCCGCTCGACCCCGCGCGCATCGAGGAGGCCAGCGCGACCATGCCGGACGGCAAAGTCGTGCCGCTCGTCTACAAGGGTCGCGGTCGCGCCGTGCAGTCGCAGGCGGCCCTGATCCAGTTCGCGATGACTGCAACACCCGCAAGCGCGCTGATCGGGCTGCCCGTGACCGTGCATGCCAGGAACGCGCAGCGCATCAAGGGCATGCTACTGCCGCGCGACGCTGTGGTGCGCGGTCCGGCCGGCGAGAGCATCGTCTGGCACCATGTCGACCCCGAGCGCTTCGTCGCGCGGCCCGTTCGCATTGTGACCTACGACGGCGCGCAGGTGGTGGTAACGGCTGGCATCACAGCCAATGACCGGATCGTCGTGCATGCCGCCGAGCTCATCTCGCAGGTCAGGTGAGGTGCCGTCATGTTCAATTTCCTCGTCACCAAGAGCCTCCAGAACAGGTTGTTGGTCATCGCAGCGGCCATGCTGTTGGTGCTCTATGGCGCCTTCGTGCTGCCGAAGGTGCCGGTCGACGTCTTCCCCGACCTGAACAAGCCGACCGTCACGATCATGACGGAGGCCGAAGGCCTCGCGCCCGAGGAGGTCGAGCTCAACGTCACCAATCGCATCGAGACCGCCATGAACGGTTTGCCGGGCGTCACGCGCGTACGCTCTGTCTCCGGCATCGGCCTGTCGATCATCTATGTCGAGTTCGAATGGGGCAGCGACATCTGGCGCAACCGCCAGCTTGTCGCAGAGCGGATGACCTCGATCGGCAGTCAGCTGCCGCCGGGCATCACGCCGCAGATGGGACCGGTGACGTCGATCATGGGCGAGATCATGCTGATCGCGCTTCAGTCGGAGACGGTCTCGCCGATGGAGCTGCGCGAGATCGCCGACTACACGCTGCGCCCGCAACTGTTGACCATAGCCGGCGTGTCGCAGGTGATCCCGATCGGCGGCGAGGTGCGCCAGTTCCGCATCTCGCCCATGCCGGGCGCCATGCGCGCCGCGGGCGTATCGGCCGGCGAGATCGAGCGCGCGGCCCAACGCTTCGGCCAGAATGTCGCCGGGGGCTTCGTCGATCAGCAGGGCCGCGAGTTTCTCATCCGCGGCGTCGGCCTGACGCGTCGGCTCGATGACCTACGCAACGTTGTCGTGTCGACCCGTGACGGCCAGCCGATCCTGATGCGGCAGGTGGCAAGCGTGGAGTTTGCCGCCCGCGTGAAGCGTGGCGAGGCCGGCTACCAGGGCAAGCCCGCCGTCATCGTCTCGGTCCAGAAGCAGCCAAACGCCGACACGATTGAACTGACGAAGCGCATCGAAGCCGTGCTCGAAGCTATGCAGGCGACATTGCCGCAAGGTGTCTCGGCCGACAACGTGCAGTTTCGTCAGGCGACCTTCATAGAGACGTCGATCGCCAATCTGAAATCGGTGCTGATCGAGGCGACCGCGGTGGTCGCCGTCGTGCTGTTCCTGTTTCTGATGAACTGGCGCGCCACGGTCATCTCTTTGACCGCCATCCCGGTCTCTATCCTGACCACGATCGTGATTTTCTCGCTGTTCGGCCTCACCATCAACACGATGTCGCTCGGCGGACTGGCCATCGCGGTCGGGGAGCTGGTCGACGATGCCGTCGTCGACGTGGAGAACATCCTGCGGCGGCTGCGCGAGAACCGGGAGCGCGCCAAGCCACGTCCTGTGCTCGACGTGGTCGCCGCTGCCAGCCAGGAGGTGCGCTCCGGCATCGTCTACGCCACCGCGATCGTCATCCTTGTGTTCGTGCCGCTGTTCGCGCTTTCGGGAATCGAGGGGCGCCTGTTCTCCCCGCTTGGCGTCGCCTACATCATCGCGATCCTGGCCTCGCTCGTCACCGCCGTCACTTTGACCCCCGTAATGGCCTACTACCTGCTGGGAATACGAGCGAACGCGCATCGTGGCGACAATCCGCTGGTGCGGACGCTTAAATCGGCGAACCGCTCGGCCATGCTCTTCGCGTTCTCCAATCGTGCGTTGGTGCTGATGCTGGCCGCCGGTGCAGTAGCCGGCGCGGTGCTCGCCGCCCAATCCTTGCCGCGCAGCTTTCTGCCGCCCTTCAACGAGGGTACGCTGACGGTGAACGTGCTCTACGATCCCGGCATCAGCCTGAAGGAATCGAACCGCCTCGGCCTCGTCGCCGAGCAGCTCTTGCTCGGCGTGCCCGAAGTGAAGTCGGTCGGCCGGCGAACGGGGCGGGCGGAACTCGACGAGCACGCGGAAGGCGTCCACTCATCCGAGATCGACATCGACCTCGTGCGCTCGGCCCGCTCCAAGGCAGAGGTCCTGGCCGACATCCGCCTGCGGCTGTCGGCGCTGCCCGTCGCGGTGAACGTCGGCCAGCCGATCTCTCACCGGCTCGATCATCTGCTTTCCGGCATCCGGGCCGAAATCGCGCTCAAGATCTATGGCGAGGATATCGACACGCTCCGCACGCTGGCGGAGGCGTTCCGCGAGCGGTTGTCGGCGCTGCCAGAGCTGGTTGACCTGCAGATCGAAAAGCAGGTGCGCATTCCCCAGGTGCGCGTCGCGGTCGACTATCAGCGGGCCGCCCTCTACGGCCTGACGGCAGCCTCGGTCACGGAAGCCCTCGAGACGCTGTCGGCCGGGCGCGTGGTCTCGACCATCGCCGATGGGCTGAAGACATTCGAGGTCGTTGTCCGCCTCGCCGATGCCGACCGCTCCACCGCGGGGCTCGGTGCCATGCTGATCTCCACCCCTGCCGGCGTGATACCGCTGCGGCTCGTCGCCGACATCGAGGAGACCGAAGGACCCAACCAGATCCAGCGCGAGAACACGCGGCGCAGGATCGTCGTGTTCGCCAACACCGCCGACGGCGCCGATATGGCGCGCGTCGTCGCAGCCATCCGCGGCGAGATCGCAAAGGCAACGCTCCCTTCCGGCTATGCGGTGGCGCTCGAGGGCACGTTCGCGGCGCAGGAGCAGGCGTCCAAGCTGATAGGCATGCTGTCGCTCGTCTCCCTGGCGCTGATCTTCCTCATTCTGGCCTCGCGCTATCGCTCGGCCGTGCTGGCACTCGTCATCATGGGAATCATTCCGATGGCGCTCGTCGGCAGCGTCGCCGGGCTGTACATCGCTGGCCAGCCGCTGTCGGTGGCCTCGATGATCGGTTTCGTGACGCTGGCGGGCATTACCGCGCGCAACGGCATTCTCAAGATCAGCCACGCGATCAATATCGCGATTGCCGAGCAGCTGCCGTTCGGGCCGGATCTCGTGATCCGCGCGAGCCTGGAGCGGCTGACGCCCGTACTGATGACGGCATTGTCAGCCGGCCTCGCCCTGCTCCCCCTGCTGTGGGCGGCCGATGCGCCCGGCCGCGAGATCCTGCACCCGGTCGCCGTCACGATTTTCGGCGGCCTTGTCTCCGCGACACTTCTGGACCTGGTCCTTACCCCGCTTCTGCTCCTGATGCTCGGGCAATCCGCCGTCACGCGGCTCGCGCAGGGGGGCGCCGCGAGCGCCGGTCTAAAGCCCGCCGAAGCTTACTGATCGTCGACCACGAGGAGAGACAGATGCTGACGAAACGAACACTGGTGGCCGGGCTGACGCTTGCGGCGATCGCCGCGCTCGTGGCACCGGCATCGGCCCACGAGAGCGAGAAGGGCCCGAACGGCGGGCCGATGGTGGAGGTGAAGGGACTGCATCTGGAGTTGGTCGCGAAGGATGGGGAACTCGCCGTCTTGCTCAGCGATGCCGGCCATGCGCCGCTCGCCAGCAAGGGCGCCAGCGCCCGCGCCGTGATCCTCGAGGGCGGCAGTCAGAGAACCGTGCAGCTGGCGCCGGCGGAGCCCGACCGGCTCAGCGCAAGGCTGGACAAGCCCTTGGCGAAGGGTGCCCGCATCGTCGTCTCGGCCAAGCTCGCAAGCGGTCAGGATCTGCTGGCGCGTTTCGTCGTCAAATAGCGACCCGCAAACCGATGGACCTTCTCAAACCAAACGCAAGGAAACGAGGCCAATGTCGAAGTCGCCCATCCTGATCGCGCTGCTGGCGCTGCTCACGATCACGCCCGTTCAAGCGCACGGGCCGTCCGGCCACGGCGATCACAAGCATGCCGCCTATGGCGTGCCCGGCGATCCCGCAAAGCCCTCGCGCGACATCGTGGTCCTTATGAAGGAGGCCGACGGTCGGATGCTCTTTGAGCCGTCCCTGATCGAAATCCGCAAGGGTTAGCAGATCCGCTTCCGGCTTGAGAATGTCGGTGAGCTCGCTCACGAGTTTCTGCTCGGAACGGCTCAGGAGATCGAGGAACACGCCGACATGATGAAGGCGATGCCCGAGATGAAGCACGACGATCCCAACGCGAAACAAGTGGCGGCGAAGGCGAGGGGCGATCTCCTCTGGCGGTTCACGGAAGCGGGCGAGTTCGATTTCGCCTGCCTGATTCCCGGCCACCGCGAGGCTGGCATGTTCGGCAAGATCGCCGTCAAGTGATGAGAGGGCGCGGGCGTCAAGGTGTCGAGCGCCGTGCCGGCCCACAGCCGCCCAGCTGCCCGCGGTCCATGGGCAGCTGTGGTCGACTTGGAACGGCCGCCTTGACGCACTCCGCTCGCGAAGCTGCTGAAACAGGCTTGTCACACAAATCAGCCAGGATCCATCGTACGTCACCGGAGGGACCGCCCACAAATGATGGATCAGCTCGCTGGGATGCTGCTGTTCTTCGCCGCCGCCGCGACCGCAGCCCACCTCGTGACGACCGCCTTGATGATGCGACGCGTATACACCAGCCGCCTCATCCCCGCGAAACGGTTTCGCGACGTTTCCGTTTCGCTCCTCCGTCCCATCTGTGGCCTGGAGGATTGCGAGCGGGAAACCCTGGCGTCGACGTTTGCCCTGTCACATGTGCCACTGGAAACGATTTTTTGTTGCGAGGACGCGGCGGATCCTGCCATCGCGCATATCGCGCACGTGCGCCCTCAAGCCGACACGTCCTCTCGGATTCTCGTGGGGCGCCAGACCGACGGACCCAACCCGAAACTCAACAATCTGTTGAAGGGCTGGCGAGTGGCATCTCACGACTGGGTTGTTCTGGCCGACAGCAACGTCAGTCTTCCAAGGGAGACGATCGCCCATCTGTTGCAGACGTGGCGCGCCGACACCGGCCTCGTGTGTGCGCCGCCAATCGGTGACAACCCCAACGGCTTTTGGGCGGCGGTGGAATGCGCCTTCCTGAATACGTACCAGGCCCGCTGGCAGTATGCGGCTGACGCCTTCGGTTACGGCTTCGCGCAGGGCAAGATCATGCTGTGTCGACGCGGCCTCGTTGACCGCGCGGGCGGATTGCAGGCGCTGAGCCGCGAGCTGGCGGAGGACGCCGCGGCGACCAAACTCGTGCGCGAGGCGGGGCTACGGGTTCGCCTCAGTGATCCAGTGTTCAGACAGCCACTCGGCCATCGCTCTTATGCGCAGGTGATCAACCGTCAGCTTCGCTGGGCGCAGTTGCGGCGTCTGTCGTTCCCGATGCACTTCGCGCTGGAGGTCCTCACCGGAGCGCTGCTGCCTGTCATGGCCGGATCAATCGGTGCCGGCCTGACAGGGGGAGATGCGCTGCTGACCGGCTGCGTCATGGCAAGCGTATGGTATGGCGCCGAAGCTGTCCTGGCGCGCTACGCGAAATGGCCGTTGGCGATCTGGAGCCCCTTGGCGTGGCTCGCACGTGATCTGCTGATACTGGTGATCTGGGCTCGTGGCTGGACGACGCGCGTTTACGAATGGCGCGGCCATACGATCGTCATCAGCAGAAGAGGCGCAGGTGAATTGGTCGAGCCACCGATCGATGCCGGTGCCCGTGCAACCTAGCCTAGGTTGCGGACACCAAGAGCATGGACCCGCAGCGAACGGAAGAGGAGTGGCAACGCGATGAAGGTAGCACTTGTCGAGGACGACGAGGCCATCGCTTGCCTGCTGCGTTACAATTTCGAAGTGTCTGGCTGGATCGTGGAGCTTTTCCAGACTGGGCACTCCGCTTTAGAGGGCCTCCATTGCGCAAAACCTGATCTGGTGGTCCTCGACTGGAATCTGCCGGGACTGTCGGGAATCGAGCTGCTGCGCCGCCTGAGGGCAACACCACACACGCGCACTCTGCCCGTGGTGATGCTGACCGGGCGCTGTGAACCAGCCGACCGGACGCGTGCGCTTGAGAGCGGCGTGGACGCGTTCTTCTCAAAGCCGTTCTCTGTTTCCGTGCTCGTGGACGACATCACGCGTCTCCTGCAGTGCAGGATCGCGGCCACTCATGGTCACGCGTCACCGCCAATGGAGACGTGCCCAACGGGCCCTGCACGCTGAACACCCACGCGCGTTGTCTGTCACGTAGCTGCAATCAGAATCCCCTACGGCATGTCCAGCGCCAAATTGGCATCGGGAGCGCTCGCCATGCAGGATATGTCGCCCATGCGTTCGACGGGTGAGCCCGCCGTCCGGCACTATCGGACTATATTCGTTTCAGATCTCCACCTTGGGACCCGGAACGCACAGGCCGGCGCCTTCCTCGAATTCCTCAGAACAACAGAATCCGATACGATCTACCTCGTTGGAGATATCGTCGACTTCTGGAAGGTGCGCCGTGGCCCCTATTGGCCGCAGTCTCACAACGACTTAATCCAGAAGATTCTGCGCAAGGTCCGAAAGGGTACGCGCATCATCTACATACCCGGCAATCACGACGAGGGACTACGCGACTATTGCGGTGCCCATTTCGGTGGAATCGAGATCGCACGCGACTTCGTTCACGTGACGGCGGCGGGCAAGCGATACCTTGTCATGCACGGCGACGAGTTCGATGTCATCGTACGCTATGCACACTGGCTCGCGTTTCTTGGGGACCTGTCCTACGAGACCCTGCTGCGATGCAATGCGCCATTGAACTGGGTGTGGCGGCATATGGGCTGGGGCTATTGGTCTCTGTCGGCTTACCTCAAGCTGCGGGTGAAGAAGGCCGTGAGCTTCATTGGAGAGTTCGAGGAAGCTCTTGCCGATGAAGCGCGCCGCCGTAGCGTCGACGGCATCATCTGCGGTCATATTCATCATGCCGCCGACCGGATGATCGGCGACATCCGCTACCTGAACTGCGGGGACTGGGTCGAAAGCGGAACGGCGCTCGTCGAGGGCGCAGATGGGACGATTTCACTCATCTACTATCTGGACACCGCCATCGATGCGGCGACGTCGACACCCACGTCCCCGCAACCAGTCATCCCATAACCCTGCAGTCACAAGATTGAAGGATATGACAGCTATCAAAGATAATGGCTCTGTTCCGCTTCAATGTAGCAGGGCCCGCTGCCCCATCGCTCCGGCGAGGCAATGTCGCGGCGTGAGCGCGTCACCGTCGCGCTCGATCATGCGGCGCCAGCCCAGGTAGCTCGGCAGATACTTCGACGCCACGCCCTTGAATCGAGCCATCCATCCCTTGAAGCGGCTCTGGTAGGCGTTGACGTTCTGGATGTGATAGCAGCCGATCGTCCGTTCGCCGGCGCTGGCGACGAGCGCAATCTGGACGATGTCTGTCGCAGCCGCGAATGCCTCGTAGGCCCTGTTGCCGTCGGTCACGAGCACGGCGTCCTTGGCGACGACGGGCTTTAGGTGCGACCCGATCGTCTCCCCGCTGAGGTCGAAGAGGATCGCGTCGGTGGTCTCGCCATGGCGGTCGCGCACGATCAGGATGGCATCGTGCTCATCGGTGGAAAGGCCCGGCTTCTTGGCTTTTCCGCCGCGCTTCCTGGGCGCGCGGCCGACCAGCTTGCGCGAGCCCTTCGCGGACTTGAGGATGAACGTCTCGTCCGCCTCGACGATGCCGGTCACCGCGCTCGCCTTCTTGTCCCTGGCCGTCGCGAGGAAGCGATGGCGCCAGCGGAACGATGTGTCCAGACGGATGCCGGTGCGCGCCGCCGCCTTGCGCAGGCTGACGCCGTCGACCAGCGAGCGGGCATAGTCGAGCCACTTCTCGCGCAGGCGCAGACCCGCCAGCGGCGTGCCGGTCAGCGCGTTGAAGGTGCGCCCGCACGCCTTGCACATATAGCGTTTGAGATCCGAGGCCGAGCCCCACGGCTTGAAGTCAACCTCGCCGCAATGGCCGCAGGCCGGCGCTGCCGCGAACCGCGTTTCGATCATGGCGACGACCTCCTCGCCGGCCCCCTTCGCAGACAGCGCCTCAACCAGCGCGTCGCGCTGGACCTGGCTGAGGTCGCCCAGTTGCTCGACAAGTGCCCGGAAGTCTTGCGCTTTCATGATATCCCCGCTGCCGCCAAATCAGTGGTCAGCAAGGTCTCACAACACTGAGGCGGAACAGAGCCAAGATAATCAGTGTCGCATCAGTGCGAGGCGCTGACGACCATCTCCTAGCGCCCGCAGGCCGATTGCAGAAACGCTTCGCGCGCGCGCTGGCCGGCAGTGGCCGTTTCCAGGCTGACAAGCTGCCGGCACCATTCGTAGTGATGATCGAAATCCCCACTCCATTCGGGGCCGGACACGCCGCAGCGAAGCCGGCGCGCTCGCGCATATTGATCAATGGCGTTGCGCGCATACGCGAAGCATTGTGACGGACTTTGGCTACGCGTCTGCGGACAGCAGTAAGCTTTGTTGCCTCTCCGGCACGCCTTGCCATCGCCACTGACATCGCGCAGCGCCTGATAGTATCCAATGGGGCACGATCCATTGCAGAATGGTGCCGTGCCGAACCAACGGCAGTCGCCTGGGCGAAGGTAGGAGGCCTCTGCGGGAACCGAGCAGCGCATGCGACGCATTGGTGTTGTCTCGCATGCCACCAGGGTGCAATTCGTCACGGTCCCATTCACACAATCGCAACGATTGCAGCCGTCCGACATGACGCGGCAATGCCAGGGACAGCTTTCGGCGCGCGCGGGAGCGCTGTCGGTGGCAATGGAAAGGACGCTCATGATGAGCGCGCACAGCGAACACAATGCGCGCCGGAACGCACGGGGCATCCTCACGCCCCATCCATTGCCAGAACCGCTGCCGTCGCCCGCCGCGGGCCGGAAATGATATCCGTTTTCGCAGCCGTACGCCCTGGCGGGGCGGGAACGGCCAGAAGTGCTGCGAAGGGCAATTGATCCGCCAATTCTCGCATCGCGTGCTCCACGGGTTCCAGGTGTGCGGAAATGAAGGCACCAGAAAATGAGGTCATTTCGAACCAGCTTGCCAATCGCGTCAAGCTATGGATACTCATAGTTCGTAAGCGTATCGATTGACGATTTCGTTTGATTGGACAGGTGTAGCGAGCATGCCAAGCGACGGTCTTCCGGCGTTCGCCCTCGTGCCGCCACCCCGGTATTTGGATGTCCCGCCATGGTCACGCTGACCCCGCGAGAACGCGATTGCCTGCGACTGCTTGGCCAGGGACTGTCGACGGCGGATGTCGCCACCGACCTCGGCATCCGAAAGTCCACGCTGGAGTCCCACCTCGCCGCCGCCCGCCGCAAACTCGGGGTCGCAACGACCCGTCAGGCGGTCTTGGTGAGCGCACTGCAATCCAGGCCCAGCCCCGCGGGTGGTTCAGCTGTCAATGGCGAGGCGCTGCGCCGGTTCGCCGAGCACTCTGCTCTCGCAACGGATGTTGCCGACGTCCTCATGCGTAGTAGCTGCTTCAAACAGGGTTGGGACGCTCTGGTCGATGCAGTCGGAGCACTGGGCGTGCAGCACCTCAGCCTCGGCTTGATCGCCGAGCCCGAAGGCACGCTGTCAAATGGCGGGCGGCGAATCGCAACGAGCTTCCTTCCGCAGGAATTTTCCAAAGAGATAGGCGATCCCGACGACTTCTCGCGCGATCCAATCGGGAAATACGTCACCAGTCACCGACAGGGCCGCGTACTCGACTCCGTCAGCATTCTCGATCCGGATGATCAGAGCGTCCACGAGAACTTGCGTGCCATCGCCAGCGCCTACATGGATTGCGGTCTTCGCTACGTCTACTGCCAACCGGGGCGCGATGCCGCGACGATGGCGGCACATGCGCTTTTCTACAGTCTGGATGGGACGGCGGTGAGAGATTGGGCGCGCGATCATGCAGCTCTGCATGACGAATGCAGCGCCATCTCGGATCTCTTTTGGACGATCGCTCAGGAGCGTCGGTGGCTGGCACCCTTCTCGGAATTGACACTGGCACAAGCAGCAGCGCTGCGCTGCCTTGCCCGAGGTTTTACAAGTGCCGAGGCCGCTGAGCAGCTCGGCGTCTCTCTGCGCGGCTTCGAAAAGCATCTGGCGGGCGCGCGCGTGAATCTCAAGGCGCGCACGAATGCGCAGGCGGTGTACCGGGCGATGGTGTACCGGGCGCTTTGAGGCGTCGACGGCGGACGTGCAGCGGGGCTGGATGAGGAAGAAGAGATGAAGCGGCGTCCTTCGTTCGATGATGTGCTGACCCCGCGCGAACGCGATTGCCTGCGACTGCTTGGCCAGGGACTGTCGACGGCGGATGTCGCCACCGACCTCGGCATCCGAAAGTCCACGCTGGAGTCCCACCTCGCCGCCGCCCGCCGCAAACTCAGCGTCTCAACCACCCGGCAGGCGGTTGTTGTTCTACAGGATGACCGAAGTCCAGAAATGATGGCCCATCCGCAAGAGCAAGTGCTTCTGATCAGGGCGCAACTCTCTTCCATCGATAGCCATCTGCCCGATCTGCAAGGCGCAACGAGCCTGGCCCAGGCATGGCGACGGTTCTGCCGCGCGATGGAGGAGCTCGGTGTTGCGGGCGTAAACTTTGGTGTTATCGCGGAACCCGAAGCAGTCACGACGGTCGACAATTGGTACTTTAGATCCTCGCTTCCGCACGAGGTTTCGTCCCTTTACCTGCAATGTGGAGGCGTCGCGACCGACCCCAACGTTCCGCGTTTCGCCTGCAGTCGCGCTCCTTTCCTGATTGATGCCGCAAGCCTGAAGGGGCAGTTCTCTACGCTGCCGCCGTCGGCACGGCGCTTGGCCACGAGCATGCTCGACCACCACCTGACACTTTCGGTTTGTGCACCTTTGCGGGACGAGACAACCAGAGCACTTATGGGGGCGGCGTTCGTGCTCGATCCGTCCGAGCATTCCGCCGTGCAGCGGCACCGCTCGGAACGGACGGCGCTTCTTCAAAGCGCGGCGGTCTACTTCGCGGCCTGCGTCCGCAACCAGCGGCTTCTTTCGGACATCCCCGGACTGACCCAGAGAGAAGTCGCAGCCCTTAAGCTCCTGGTGCGAGGGTTCAGCATGCAGTGCGCGGCCGAGCGCTCGGGTCTATCGCAGCGCGGATATGAGAAAGTCCTAGCCGTGGTGCGCGCGAAGCTGGGCGCGCGCACGAATGCGCAGGCGGTGTACCGGGCGATGGTGTACCGGGCGCTTTGAGGCGTCGACGGCGGACGTGCAGCGGGGCTGGATGAGGAAGAAGAGATGAAGCGGCGTCCTTCGTTCGATGATGCGCTGACCCCGCGCGAACGCGATTGCCTGCGACTGCTTGGCCAGGGACTGTCGACGGCGGATGTCGCCACCGACCTCGGCATCCGAAAGTCCACGCTGGAGTTCCACCTCGCCGCCGCCCGCCGCAAACTCAGCGTCTCAACCACCCGGCAGGCGGTTGTCGCGCTATTCACCCCGAAGCCGGCAACAGCTAGCACGACCTGTGATAGCGAGTGGCCGCTTTTGGACGCAGCTGAGCCCGACCGTCTCGCCGCTGATGCTGGCAGCGCTTTGGCAGGCGCTGTTGGACTGAATGATGGCTGGAATCGTCTCGTGCGACACGTCGCGACGTTCGGTGCGGTCGAAACGACGATAGGCGTGATCGCGGAACCCGAGGGCACGTTTTCGATCGGCGGACGGCTTCTGCGGTCGACCTTTCTGCAGCCCAACGTCACCGACAATCTGGCCGAACCCCCCGATATGGCCAACAATCCCATCGGCTCCCACTTCGCGCACCAGCAGGTCGGACGGCTTTTCGACTGTGAAGAATGCTTCGGCCCGATGAGCCAGAACGTCAATCCTGTGCTTCGTAGCATCGCCCTGGCGTTTCTCGAGCAGGGCCGGCGCTACCACTACTGTCAGCCCGGGCGCGACCCCGTGACGACCGCGCCCTACGTCCTGTTCTTCAGTCTCGACCACACCGCGAGCACCGACATACGCAAGGGACGATCAAACGTGCCGGCCGCGCTGCAGGCAGTGTCCGAGGTCATGTGGCGAATGGCGCAGGAGCACCGCTGGCTCGCCGGCTATGCGGGTCTGACCGGCGCGCAGACCGCCGCACTCAAGCTCCTGGCCCGCGGCTTCTCGATGGCGGAGGCGGCCGAGCACTGCGGAGTTTCGCAACGTGGCTTCGATAAGGTGCTGGCCGCGGCCCGAACGCGGCTCGATGCGCGGACCAATGCGCAAGCGCTCTTCCGCGCGATGGTGTACCGGGCATTCTAGGCCAAAGGTGCGAAATTCCCCAAGGGGTGCAGCGCAGCCCGCATTTCGCAGGTTCGCAACGCCGGCCCCGACGAGCCCTCCTGATACCAGAAAAAAAATCGGGTCCTGGTGCGGAAAACCACACCGATCTCCAAGTTTTGAAGGATTGTGCCGCGCCCAGCCTGCGCCACATGATGCGCGAGCCACCCGAAGCGAATTCAGTGACAGGGCTCACGATGCAGGATTTCGCATTGCCGCTAGACGATGAAACCGAACGGCCAGCGTCCGGCCACGCCGACGTGACGCTTTCGACCCGCGAGGCGGAGTGTCTTTTATGGCTCGCCCGCGGGCTGAGATCGGCAGCCATCGCCGAGAGGTTGTCGCTCGCCGTTGTCACGGTGGAGCTGCACATCAAGAACGCGCGGGTCAAGCTCGGCGCTACGACGCGCGAGCATGCGGTCGCAAAGGCCATAACGCTCGGCCTGATCGCGCCGTGACTGGCAGGCGGCGCGATAGGCGACGAGCGGCCACCTACGCAATTCCATAGGTCGTCTCGTGTGAAACATTGCGGGAGAGAGGAAATGGCGGCATTGCGATCGTCACGGGTCATCGGCCAGGCACTGGCCATCTCATCGGCGCTGTCCATCTGGACGACCACGGCACTGGGGTGCGGACCTGGCCCGTTCATCGTCAACGACGCCGGCGAGCCCACCGGCGCATTGACGGCGTGCGCCAACCGCTCGGTCCGTTGTACGTTGCGGGACGCGGTCAACGCCGCCAACCAGTGCGCCGGACGCGGCATGCGCACGATCCGCATCACCGGTATGACCGCGCGATTGTCGCGCGAGCCGAATAACAACGAGCCGGGCGGCTACGCTCGTCAGGACGGCCGCTCGGCGCTCACGATCAATGAAAACGTGCAGGTGACCATCAGCGGCGGTGGACGAATCGAGCGCGCCGGTAACAACGCATTCCGCCTCTTCCGCGTGGCTCCGCGCGCAAGCCTCACGATCGTGGGCATGACGCTGTCGAAAGGACGGCTGCCGCTTGGACGTGGGGCGGAAGGCGAAGGCGCGGCTATCCTCAACCGGGGCACGCTTACGATCAGGGGGCCACGCGCCTATCTCGTCGACAGTTCGGCAACGCAGAGCGGCGGCGCCATCGCGACCTATGGACGTCTCGAGATTGTCGACGCTGAACTGAGCGGGAACCGATCCGGCATCGGCGGTGCTGGTGGCGGCGCCCTCTTCGTGGCGCCCGGAGCGGAGGCGACGCTCACCAGGGTCAAGTTCCGCACGAACGCGGCGGGCTCGTTCGGCGGTGCCGTCGATACACACGGTCGCCTGACCGTCTCGCAATCGACCTTCGAGGAAAACAATGGAACTGACGGCGGCGCCATCACGGTGCGTGCGATGGGAACGCTCGACGTCAGCCAATCGCTGTTCCGCGCCAACACGGCATCCAGCTCGGCCGCCATCCGCCTCCTGCCTAATTCCAACGCCCTCTCGACCATTTCCGCGTCGACCTTCTCCGCCAACCGCGCGTCACGTATCGGCGGGGCTATCGAGGTCTCGTCGGGACGCGCAAAGCTTCACGACTTGACAATCACGCAGAACTCGGCGCCGACCGGCTCAGGCCTTGTTTCAGGTTCAAGCGGCCGGGTCGAGATCATCAACTCGATCATCGCTGACAATCGCGTCGGACCAAGCTGTGCAATGACGATGGCGCCGACGTTGCAGAACCCGAACCTCAACGACGACGGCTCGTGTGCCGGCATGTCCGTGAGAGGCGCTCCGAAGCTGCAACCACTCAGGCTGGCAGGCGGCGCAACCGCCGTGCATCTGCCCTTCCCGGGCAGTCCGGCGATTGAGAGCGGGGCCGGCTGCCTCAGCGTCGATCAGCGGGGCCGAGCGAGACCGTCAACGCCGACCGCGAGCCAGGGACGATGCGAAATCGGCGCGGCCGAGGTGACCACTGCCACCGACCTCGGGCATCGCACGCCCCTGCCGCCCGGCAAAGCCGACGATGTTCTGAAGGAGCCCCGCATGCTGCCGGGCGGCGGGCCGCTCAAGCGCTTCTGAGGAACCGATGCGGGAGGTCTGTCGCAGCCCTTCAGTCTCCAAGCAGCAACTCTGCATTAGGTGCATTTTCGAATTCCGGGAAAACAATCCATGCATTCATTTACTGCAGCGTCGAACCTGTCTCAGATCGTTCGCACCCTCGCGGCAGCCGGCATCCTTGTCATCGCAGCAACCCCGTCAGATGCGCAGTCCTTCAAAATCGAGAAGGGCACGACCTACCCCGGCGGGACCTACAAGCGGTTTGCGCCGGGCAGCGGAGCACTCGCGGCGTGCGAGAAGGCGTGCGCATCGGATGTCAAGTGCATCGCGTTCACCTACGATCGGCCGGACAAGAAAATCCCCCAGGGCCAGTGCTCGCTCAAATCGCAGATCGTGCAACGGCGGCCGGCCGAATGCTGCACGTCGGGCCTCAAGCAAGCGGCCTCGCGACCCGATCAACGCGGTAAGCATCCGGGCTTCCCCGTCGGCGACGCCCTTCCTCGCGGCGCCCTGGCCGGCAAGATTGCAACCGGCGTGCCCGCCTCGGCGTCGCGGGACCCCATGTTCGTCCGCGGCATCGAGGCACCGTTCGCCAAAGCCATGCTGCACCTGCCCGGCGCGCGAACCGCGCGGGAGGTGCACTATCAGCTCGTCGACGGCGTCGCCGTCATGGAAGGCGACATCGTGCTCGGCCGGCCGCAAGACTTCGCCCGCCGTTTCAAACCGCCGCAGCCGCCTCTCGTCGTGCAGCCGCTACCGCCGCGTCAGGGCGACATCGGCGGTCGCAGCGATCCGCTCGTGGCCACCAACCGCCTCGAGTTTTTGTGGGGGGGAGGTGTCATCCCCTACACGATCGATCGCGCCTTCTCGGCTTCGGAGACGGCGAGCATCGTCAGCGCCATCACGACGCTGAACGGTTACGGCACCCCCGTGCAGCTGCGCCCGCGGAACGGCGAGCGCGACTTCATTCGCTTGAAGAAGGTGACGAACAAACCCTATTGCGGCATGTCTCCGCTCGGACGTCAGGGCGGACCGCAGGACATCGAGATCGACCAGTCGTGCGTAGGCACTCCCGGGGTCATTATGCACGAGATCCTGCACTCGGCAGGCGTCTACCACGAGCACACGCGTGCCGATCGGGACCGCTTCATTCAGATCAACTGGTCGAACATCGAGCGGAGGTTCCGGCCGCAGTTTCTGGGATCGGGCGAAACGATGGACATCGGGCCCTATGATTTCAACTCTGTGATGCATTACGGTGGGTTTGCCTTTGCGAAGCAGGACGGCAACGGCAACGCTCTGCCCACGATCGTGCGCCGGGACGGCCAGCCGGTCATCGCAAACCGCGCTGGGCTCAGCGCCAGCGACATCGCGGCCCTTCGCCTGCTTTATGCGAACCCCGGCGATGCTCCACTGCCGGTCAACCAGACACGCCTCCTGTCCGTGACGATCGAAGGCCTGCTCGCCCGATCGACAGACAGCTGCAACGGGAAGATGGATTTCTACGCCATCGTCGAGGTCGGCGCGGGCTGGACATGGCGGGTGAACGAGAGTGGTCCCCGCAGTCGGCGCAAGTTCCCGGTCGTGCAGGGCAACAACATCCGGCCCAACTGGACGTTGTCGGGGAACGTGCCAGCCCTCATAGACAACGCCAAGGTCACGATACGCGTCATGGACAACGACGACCTTGTTTGTGGCGGCGACGATGACGTCGTCGACGTCAATCCCGACACCAACCGCACCCACCTCGAGTTGCTCGTCAATACGGTCACAGGTCAAGTCTGGCGCGACAGCCCGGACCATCCGGTCGGTTGGCTCGGCGACAGTTTCCTCTTCGCCGGCTCGCACGGCCGCGAGAACGCCGCCATTCTCGTGCGCCTCGGCTTGCGCTGAGCGCACGTGGGCCGCGCGATCGGCGCTTCAGAGCCACATACTGATGAAATGGCATGGCTCGCACGATGGGCATGATGCTTGGAGACGAGAGTCCATGATCGGTGTTTCCAGACCTTTTGCCCTGTGCCTAGCCCTCGTCGGACTGACAATTGCCGCGGAACCGGCCTGGAGTCAAAACTCGCTGAGTGTCGACTGCCCTTGTTTGAAAGAGCGATTGGAGTTTCGTTTTCAGCCGCCACCGGGTTGGACAAAGAGCTTTGATTCCATATCCCCCAGTTGTGGAACGGCAGAGATTCTGGACAGGCCGAGCTATTATGGTCGATTGCAGTGCACGTATTTACCGCAAATCTTTGTTCAACATCGCATTCCTGCAGATTTCCCAAATTGCACGGTCAATACGTCCGGGAAGGCGGGATTCACCTGCACGAACAACCTGCCGACGGTCCTTGCAGAGTTCTCGTTCGAGGTGCGGCCCAGTTATATGTTCAAGCGAGGAAACATACGGGACCTGCGCGGAAGCCTCAAAGAGGGCTGGCCCAGTGGTCAGCCGCTCTTTTGGAACAACGCCATCTCAAACACGCAGCAGAACCTGGAGTCGCCTCCAGATCGGAATAATCGGCTTGCGGTTTTCGGACCTAGCGAGCCGACTACCGCGCAATGCCTTCAAGCCCTGCAGGCGCGAGGCGCAAACAGGGTCTCGTTCAGGGCCTTGCAGCCGGGGCGCTGGGTTTGTCTGCAGGAAATATCATGGACCGTTTTCCTCATCCGCGTCGATCGTCTGGACGGGGCCGGCGAACGTCCAAAAACCATCGTTGGATTTGCAAAGGCTACCCGGGCGTCAAGTCGATAGGGCACTGGCCAGCCAGCAGGATCGCGAGGGGCCGGGCTTTCCATTGTTCTGCGGAGGTGCGCCTCCTTCGTGCGGTCAACAGCGCAAGAGGGTCGGACATTGTCGGGATGCCTGACTGCTGAGGCTGAGACCAATCGAAAGGACTTCGATCTGGCGAAGTTACAGACACGTGCTGATGACAAATGCGCTGGTCCGTCGATACCTTTCGCAATATGGACTTCCATAGATTGACAGGTCAAATCTTTGAAGATGGAATTGAATAGACATTTTCAGTCTACTGGGGGAGTTGCCTCGATGTTCATGCGTTCTTTGATCGTAGCCGCCATGACCGTTGTCGCTATCGACTGCAATACACAGGCCCAAGCCGCGAATTGCTCCGGCGCCGTCGGCAAGGTGACGGCGGTGAGCACGGACCGCATGGTGCGGCCGAGCGCGAACTACGCTGGCGACCGGCGGCTCGCACCCGTGCTCAGCGCCAGGGTCGTGCTCGACAAGCCGGTCACCTGCGTTGTCGTGCACGTCAGTGCATATATCCAACCGGCGGACAATCACGCAGCCTTTCAGGTGACGATCGATGGCGCGCCGATGGCGGGGCATGCTGCGACGTTTCCGGGAACGAATTACAACATCCCGGCAGTATCAGAGCCTGTTCACAATCTGCCCAAATGGGTGTGGCGCTTGGCACCGGAAGTGAAGCCGCGGCCGCCAGCCTATCCCGCGCGTGAGAGCTTCCACGATGTGCCGCGCACGGTTGGATATATGTTCTTTCAAACGGTCAGCGGTCAAAAGACAGCCGTCATCCAGCTATCGATCGCGGACTGCTGCTCGCCGCGTCAAGGGGGCGGCAACACGCTGGTTCATGCGGCAACTCTCACCGTGTTTCACTGAAGCGCTGCATCAAGGCGGGCCCTCCCGCGGCGCTGCTGCAATCGTTCGGGGGCACCGGGCGTGGGGAGGGCGCAGCGATCTTCTGCGCCGTCTTGGCGATGTCCGCCTTTGAGGCGATGTCGCCCAGGCCGTTGAAGCCAAATGTGATTGACCGGCAGAAGCCCTGCGCAGGTGCAGCTGGGCCCCGGGCGACTGGACTTCATATGGGGAGTGTCGGATAAGGCGGCCGTGTCGGATGGCGTCCCGCAGCCTCGGGTGCGGTTTGCCCGTCCCCAGTCCGCCCGCCCCCTTCATCATCCCAGAGTAGCCCCGTGACCGACCTTTCCCGCCGCGCGCTCAACATCGCCGATTTGCGCCTAATGGCGAAGCGACGCCTCACCAAGGCACTGTTCGACTTCTGCGACCGCGGCAGCGAGGAAGAAGTTATGACGCGGGCCAACCGCGCCATTCTCGATGCGATCAAGCTGCTGCCGCGCCAACTCGTCGACACGACGCAGCGCACGCCGGCCACCACCCTGTTCGGCAAGCCGCATGCCCTGCCGCTGGTCATCGGACCGACTGGCATCGCCGGCTGGACCTGGTACCGCGCCGAGATTGCCATGGCGCGCGCGGCTGGGGCGGCCAACATCCCGTTCACGCTGGCCAGCAGCTCCAACACGCCGATGGAGCGCGTCAGGTCCGAGGGCGGCGGCACGCAGTGGTTCCACCTTTATGTCTGGCGCGATGTCGAAGCGGCGATGGTCACGGTCGACCGGGCGCGCGATGCCGGCTTCGATGCGCTGGTTGTGACGGTGGATTCGCCGACCTACAACAATCGCGAGATCGACATCCGAAATGGTGCGACGCTACCGCCGCGCATCACGCCGAAGAGCGTCGTCGACAGCTTGCGTCACCCCCGCTGGCTGTTCGGCACGATGTTGCCCTACCTGCTCGCCGAGCGCGGTATGCCCGGCTGGCCGAACATCCACATCCCCGAAGGGCAGTCGAACGCCGGATACGGATCGGGGCAGATCGACAGCTTCATGACGCGCAATGCTTCGCTCACCTGGGACTGGCTGAAGCGGATTCGCGACCGCTGGCCGGGCACGCTGCTCGTCAAGGGCATCCTGCATCCTGATGACGCCGTCCTGACCGCTGATTGCGGTGCCAACGGCATCTTCGTTTCCAACCATGCCGGCAATGTGCTCGACGGTGCCGCGCTGTCGATGGAGATGCTGCCGCATGTCCGCGCCGCCGTCGGCGACCGGCTGACGATCATCGTCGACAGCGGATTCCGGCGCGGTTCCGACGTGCTCAAGGGTCTGGCACTGGGTGCGGACGCCGTCGCCATTGGCCGCGCCTCGCTCTATGGCGTGGGGGCCGCCGGCGAGGCCGGCGTCGCCCGCGCGCTTGAGATCTTCCGCTCGGAGATCACCCGCACGATGGGCAATCTGGGCGTCAGCCGGATCAGCGACATCACCCGCGACCACGTCCTGCTGCCGGGCGAGACGCCCCGCTATCGTACTGCTGCAGGAAGCGGAGGTCGGCGTCTCGGCGGTCCTTCGGATTGGCGACAGGCCGATCGCGCAGATCGTGCCTGAGTAAGGTCCCGGCTACTCGCAACTCAACCGCTCTCGTTATCAGCCGGCGGCTCGTCGGCTCCGGCCGTCCCACGCAGCGGTGACGCTCTGCTCAAAAGCCGCTATCTCGAACGAGAACCATCAGCACGCGCCGCCAGACCCGGGCGAGCAGGCTCTCGCGATCGGCTTCGACTAGCAGGACACCGTATTCGAGATGTTGTGCGGCGTCGCTGCCGCTGACAGTGCCGACGTCTCTGCATGCGCGTGATAATGCCGTGCGACCGGCACCGCTTGCCGCTTGTTGTTGAGGGTCGTCGGGATCGTGCCGCCGAAGCTCTCCGAAAGCGGCAACTGATCGATCAAGGCGACGTTGGCGCCGGAAGTTGAATCCCGCCCCGATGGAAGTGACCGTGGCGCTGATGCGCGACCGCATCAGATCGGACGGAATGAACCACGCTTCCATGCCAGGTCGGACGCGGCCCCGGACGTCGGCATCGACCAGCCCTCGGACCCGTCGCGTGCCAGCGCCATGCATCACGACAAGCGGCTCGGATGTCGTCACCCAGCGGACGGAAACCGCATACGCGGGCGGACTGTCCACGACGCCGTCAATGGGCGCCGCAACGGTCAACTCCGACGCCACAAGGTAGGGCGTCGGCCCAGTTGCACCGCCTGTCGGGGAAAAGTCCGCCAATCCGCCCCGCCCTTCAGCCGCCTCCACCAAAAGGGTGATGCGCGAGGGTGCGCCCCGCCTTTAGATGGTCATCGGCACAAGAGGCACAGCAATCTGGAAGATAAGTATATCCCCTGATTGTCGAATTTCGAGGCCGAGTGGTTTGATCAAGCAGTTCGACAAATTGTGCCGAACAGTGCGCGTTTTTAGGAAGTGCGGGAGAGTTCGATGACGAAGAGCCAAAACGCCTCGGCCGCAACGGCCGCGCCTCACACATGCCCACGGCATTGGCCAGCAGTTCCAGCCGTGAGCGCGCCGCCCGGTGCGCTTTGCGCAGCCTAGGCTCAACAATTTTCAGACATCGACGCGGCGGCGCCTCCAGCGCTCGCTGAGAGAGCATTTCTCCATTTTCAGGAACAAAGCCATGGCATCCCCAACCGATATCCTCGTCTCCGGCGGCATCGTGCGCGAGCGCGAGATCAACGGCGTCGTCATCGCGACTCTGGCGACGGTCGACGCCGATCCGGGTGACACCTTCACGTACGCGATCACCAACGATCCGTCGGGCGCCTTCACGATCGTGGGCGACGAGATCCGCGTGCTCGATGGAACCGCGATCGACTACGAGACCGCCGATAGCATGCAGGTGACCGTCGAGGTGACGGATTCCCAATTCAACACGTTCTCCAAGATCGTCACGATCTCGGTCCTGAACCTCAACGAAATCGACGGTGATGGAAATCCGAACACCATTCCCGGCACGGTGGGCGACGACGTTATCGATGGTCTGGCGGGCAACGATTCGATCACGGGCGATGCCGGCTCCGACATCCTCTACGGCGGCGCGGGGCTCGACACGCTGCGCGGCGGCTTCGGCGATGATTACCTCGACGGCGGCACGGAGAACGATCAGCTCTACGGTGACACGGGCGCGGATACGCTGATCGGCGGCGACGGCAACGACCGGCTTGAAGCGCGGGGCGCGGGCAGCTCGCTCGACGGCGGCGAGGGCAACGATCAGCTCTACAATTTTGCCACCTCCGGGACCGCGACCCTGGTAGGCGGCGGGGGCAATGACACGCTCCGGGCGTCGACCTCCAACTCGGCAATCAACGAGACCCTCTCCGGCGGCGCCGACGACGACCGGATTGAATATGTCGGTCTTTATTCCAGCGACACCGTCGATGCCGGGACCGGGAATGACACGGTGCTGTTATACGGATACACGAACAGCGGACAGGTCAGCACGCTGACCCTCGGCGACGGCCAGGACACCATTGGCTTCTTTGCGTCCAACCCTCAGCTCAATGTCCAGCACGCCACGGTCACCGACTTCGCGACGGGCGCGGGCGGCGACCGGCTCGACCTCACATTCATCCTGAGCAACCTCACCGGCTACGGCGGCACCAACCCGTTCGGCTCGGGCTTCCTGCAACTCGTCGCGGATGGCGTCGACACGCTGCTGCAGGTCGACGCCAACGGCGCGACGGGTGGCTCCAGCTGGACGACGCTGTTCCGCTTCCAGAACACCGCCCCTGGCGATTTCACTGCCGACAACTTCACGCCCGCATGGCCGACCGACGGCAGCGCGCCGGCTGGACAGAACATCGTCGGCACGCCCGGCAACGACCAGGGTCTGACGCAGATCGTCGGCACGCTCGGCGACGACACCATCGATGGCCTGGGCGGCAACGATTCGATCACGGGTGACGCCGGCTCCGACACCATTTACGGCGGTGCGGGTCTCGACACGCTGCGCGGCGGCTTCGGCGACGATTACCTCGACGGCGGCACGGAGAACGATCAGCTCTACGGTGACACAGGCACGGATACGCTGATCGGCGGCGACGGCAACGACCGGCTTGAAGCGCGGGGCGCGGGCAGCTCGCTCGACGGTGGTGAGGGCAACGATCAGCTCTACAATTTTGCCACCTCCGGGACCGCGACCCTGGTAGGCGGCGGGGGCAATGACACGCTCCGGGCGTCGACCTCCAACTCGGCAATCAACGAGACCCTCTCCGGCGGCGCCGACGACGACCGGATTGAATATGTCGGTTTTTATTCCAGCGACACCGTCGATGCCGGGACCGGGAATGACACGGTGCTGTTGTACAGCTTCACGAACAGCGGACAGGTCAGCACGCTGACCCTCGGCGACGGCCAGGACACCATTGGCTTCTTTGCGTCCAACCCTCAGCTCAATGTCCAGCACGCCACGGTCACCGACTTCGCGACGGGCGCGGGCGGCGACCGGCTCGACATCACATTTATCCTGAGCAACCTGACCGGCTACGGCGGCACCAATCCGTTCGGCTCGGGCTTCCTGCAACTGGTCGCGGATGGCGTCGACACGCTGTTGCAGGTCGATGCCAACGGCGCGACGGGCGGCTCCACCTGGACGACGCTGTTCCGCTTCCAGAACACCGACCCCGGCGATTTCACTGCCGACAACTTCACGCCCGCATGGCCGACCGACGGCGACTCGTCACGGGCGGCGGCAACATCGATTCGCTCGCCGGCGATTCCGGTAACGACGGCTATTACCTTCGACGGAAGCGCCAGCGCGCCGGCTGGACGAGAACATCGTCGGCACGCCCGGCAACGACCAGGGTCTGACGCAGATCGTCGGCACGCTCGGCGACGACACCATCGATGGCCTGGGCGGCAACGATTCGATCACGGGTGACGCCGGCTCCGACACCATTTACGGCGGTGCGGGTCTCGACACGCTGCGCGGCAACGACGGAAACGACACCCTGACCGGCGGACCGGGTGTCGACGAACAGCACGGCGAGGCCGGCGACGACGTCTTCATCGTCACCGCAGCTGATCTTGCGCCCGGCGAGATCATCGACGGGGGCGCGGACATCGACACCCTGCGCATCGAGGGTGGCGGCACCGTCGACCTCACCACCGGCATCACGCTGACGAGCATTGAGCAGATCGAACTTGCAGGTCCAGGCAACACGACCGCCTTAGTCACCGCCGCCCAGGCCGCGCTGATCACCAGTGCGGCCGGCGCCAACGACATCGTCCAGATCGCGAGCGGCAGCCCCAATGAGGCACTGGTGAAGCAGCTGATCGACGCCGGCGTCGAACGCGTCGAATGGTCGATCCCGGGATTCGCGTCCGCAGTGGAGGCCGTGCCCGACGGTCTCGGTGGCTTCATCATCTCCTACGACGACGGCGACGACCTGAAGCCCTGGGATACGATCGACGCCCAATACGACAGCTTCGGCCGCAAGGTCTCGCAGACCAACGACTACGACTTCCCGGGGCCCGAGGGCGGCATCACATCGAACTACACCTTCGATCCCGCGACGGGGTTCGCGACGACGATCGTCCATACCGACGGCCATTTGACCCGCACGTTCTCCACCATCACGACGACGCTGGAGAACGGCGTCGTCACCGAGGTCGATACGGTCAACGACAACGACACGCTCGTGGAGCAGTTCTTCACGGCCGGGGTCATCACATTGGAGCGCACGACCGACACCTCGAGCGCCAACGCCGGCAAGCCCTGGCTCTACCAGGACCGCGAGTATGACGGCGGCGTGACGCAGATCTTCCGCACGTTCTGGGACGCAGGCGTCAACGGCGGCGGCCAGCACGTCGTTGGCACGGCCGGATCGCAGGTGATCGAGGGCGTTGCGCTCGGCGGCGGCGTGTCGACCACCAACGACGCCCTGATCGGCGGCGCCGGCTCAGATACGTTCCGCTTCGTCGACGGCTTCGGCCACGACACCATCTACGACTTCGCCGACGGCGCCGATCTGTTGGACCTCAGCTCATACGCGGCCGGCATCGAAACGCTGGCCGAGCTGCAGAACGCTGCGAGCATCACCCAGGTGGCGTTCGGGGCGGGATTCAACACCGTGATCGATTTCAATGCTTCGGACGACCAGATCACCATCCGCAACTTCCTCATCGCCCAGCTCGGCGACGGCGACTTCGCGGTCTAGCGGTCGGACGGGCGCGTGCGCCTCGACCATCCGCTGGCACGACCGCGCTGCACACCCGAAGTGTGTGCGTAGAGCCCGCGTGCCCGGCCTTCGTGAACAGCCTTGTCGGTCAATCCTTCCGGCAACCACCGCGCGGGCACGATTAGCGCGCTCATCCATCCCCTGATCCCGACCATGACCTCATGCCGGAGCCCAGTCCTGGGCCTCGGCCCATCTCCTGTCAGGCGAGCTTTTCAGTATTGTCCGCGCCCGAGATTTGCTGCAATAAGTGATTGATAACTCAAACGCAGGCATATGCCGTAAAAAATGCACAACTTAACGGATTCATTCAGCGTGGCCCTGGGGTTGGTCCTCTCCGGCAACGCTGAGCTGCTTGAAATCATTACGTTGTCGCTGCGCGTCAGCCTGACGGCGATGGTTATTGCTTGCGCCATCGGCTTCCCACTGGGCGCGGGCCTGGCTGTGGCGCGCTTTCGCGGTCGAAACGCAGCGTTGATCGTCCTTAATGCCCTGATGGGCTTGCCGCCCGTGGTCGTCGGCCTGCTCGTCTACATCCATTTGTCGCGGTCCGGCCCGTTTGGCTGGCTGGGGCTCCTTTACACGCCGACCGCTATGATCATCGCGCAGGTGATCCTGATCACGCCCATCGTCGCGGCACTGTCGCGGCAGGTGCTGGAGGATCTGAACACTGAGTACGCCGAACTCTTTCGCTCGCTCTCCGTTTCGACGCGCACCGCCGTCGGTGCCCTGATCTGGGATGCGCGCTATTCCCTGCTGACCGTCGCGCTCGCAGGCTTCGGCCGTGCGGTGGCCGAGGTCGGCGCCGTCATCATCGTCGGCGGCAACATCGATCATCTGACACGCGTCATGACGACGGCGATCGCGCTGGAGACCTCGAAAGGCGATCTGGCGCTGGCGCTGGCACTCGGCATCGTGCTTCTGAGCATCGCGCTTGCGATCAACGCGCTGGTCATGGGGCTGCGCTTGTCCGCGCAGCGGACCGCTTATGCTTGATCGCCCGCCCGCGCGCCCCCTTGAGCTCGCCGCGCCGGCCACCGGCCGCGCCCCGCCGCTGTTCCCCTTGCACGTGGAGGGCCTGGTGTTGGAGGCCGAGGGGCGCCGGCTGATCGACGGCCTGGACCTGGCGTTATCGGCGGACCGCCTGACCGTGGTCATGGGACCCAATGGCGCGGGAAAGAGCCTGCTGCTGCGGCTGCTGCACGGCCTCATCGTGCCGACCGCTGGTCGGATCTCATGGGGCGGACAGAATGTGTCTGAGGCGGTAAGGCGGCGACAGGCGCTTGTCTTCCAGCGTCCCGTGCTTTTGCGCCGCTCCGTCGCCGCCAATATCGATTTCGTCCTGGGGCTGCGCGGCACCGTGGACCCGAGCCGGCGGGCCGACATCCTCGAGCACGTCGGCTTGCACGATCGGGCCCAGCAGCCCGCCCGCCTGCTCTCCGGTGGCGAGCAGCAGCGTCTTGCCATCGGCCGCGCGCTCGCCATGGCGCCCGAGGTGCTGTTCCTCGACGAGCCGACCGCAAGCCTCGATCCAGCCTCCGTGCTCGCGATCGAGGAGATCGTGCAGGCGACCCACCGGCGCGGCACCAAGGTCATCTTCGTCACGCACGACGTCGGCCAAGCCAAGCGCCTCGCCGACGAGATCGTGTTCGTGCATCGCGGACGGATCGCGGAATGCGCGCCCGTAGAGACGTTCTTCGACGCACCGTCATCCGATGCGGCCGCAGCATATCTGGCGGGCCGGATCGTGTTGTGAAGACCATGGCTTGGAGGAGATGAGCATGAAGCTTGGAAAGACGCTCGCGCGTGCGCTTGCCGCGCTGTCGATCGCAGCCTTTGCCGCATCGGCCGGCGCACAGGAGAAATCCATCATCGTGCAGTCGACCACGTCGACCAAGAACTCGGGCCTATACGAGCACCTCCTGCCGAAGTTCAAGGCCGACAGCGGCATCACCGTCAACGTCGTGGCCGTCGGCACCGGTCAGGCGATCAAGAACGCGCAGAACTGCGACGGCGACGTGCTTCTCGTGCACGCCAAGGCCTCCGAGGACAAGTTCGTCGCCGACGGCTTCGGCGTGAAGCGCTTCGACCTCATGTACAACGACTTCGTGATCGTCGGACCGCCCGCCGACGCCGTCGGCATCATGGGCAGCAAGAACGCCGCCGATGCCTTGAAAAAGATCGCCGCCAAGAGCGCGCTCTTTGCTTCGCGCGGCGACGACAGCGGCACGCACAAAAAGGAGCTGTCGCTTTGGAAGGCGGCGGGCGTCGACCCCACGACCGGCTCCGGCAAGTGGTACCGCGAGACGGGCTCGGGCATGGGCGCCACCCTCAATGCTGGTGTCGGCATGGGCGCCTACGTGTTGACCGACCGCGCCACATGGATCGCCTTCAAGAACAAGGGTGACTTCAAGATCGCCGTCGAGGGCGACAAGTCGCTGTTCAATCAATACGGCGTCATCCTGGTCAACAAGGCCAAGTGCCCGAGTGTCAAGGTTGACCTCGGCCAGACGTTCGTCGATTGGCTGATCTCGGCCAAGGGCCAGACCGCCATCAAGGGCTACCAGCAGAACGGCCAGCAGCTGTTCTTCCCGAATGCGGCCGCCACGCAGTAATAGGCTTTCAGCAATGCGCACCAGTTATACGGCGCGACGGTGTGGGATCGGCTGAGTGCGCGTGTCGACGGCGAGCGAGCCACGCTTTCGCACCGCACCCAGGACCGGGCGCGCTCTTCGCTGGATCGCACCCGGTTCCGACAAAGGTGTCGCGTGGCAGAGCTATCGCACGATCCCCAGACGGAGGCAGATTTCCGACACGATCGCGCACACGTCGCCGTCGATCGCCACCACCAGTGCTCCTTCGTCGGCTGCAGGCTCTTCCAGCGTGGCGAACTGGCTGTCGAGCAACGCAGCCGGCATGAAGTGGTCGCGGCGCGCGGCCATCCGCGCCCCGATCACGGCGCGATCGCCCTTCAAATAGACGAGGCGCACACCCGCGCGCCCCGCCATCAGGCGTGCGCGATAGGCACGCTTCAGCGCCGAGCACGACACGATGACCGGCGACGCCCCCGCGCGCGCCGCGCCGATCCATGTCGCGATCGCGTCGAGCCAGGGCCAGCGGTCGTCATCGCTGAGCGGCGTGCCGGCCGACATCTTGGAGATGTTGGCGGGCGGATGAAAAGTGTCGGCGTCGCGGAACTGCCAGCCGAGTCTCTCGGCCAGTGCATTGCCCACGCTAGTCTTGCCCGAGCCCGCCACGCCCATCACGACGATGGCCTGGAGACCGTCGGGCGCACGTATGGACACGGTGTCGGTGGTCATCGTGGGTACCGATCTGTCTCAGCTCTTGCTTGACGGCGGCGCCGGCTCGACATGTCCGCCGAAGCCCGCGCGCATGGCCGACAGAACCTTCTCCGCAAACGTATGATCCTGGCGCGACCGGAAGCGGGCGTAAAGTGCAGCCGTCAGCACCTCCGCCGGCACCGCTTCCTCGACCGCGGCCTGCACCGTCCAGCGCCCTTCGCCCGAATCCTCCACATGCCCCGAATAGCCGGCAAGCTCGCCGTCGCGCGCCAGCGCCGCCGCCGTCAGGTCGAGCAGCCACGAGGTGACCACGCTGCCGCGCCGCCACACCTCCGTCACGTCGGCGACGTCGATCAAGAGCCGATGCTCGTGCGGCAGGGCAGGGCTGGCGGCGTGTTTCAGGATGTCGAGGCCTTCCGCGATCGCCTGCATCATGCCGTACTCGATGCCGTTGTGGATCATCTTGACGAAGTGTCCCGCGCCGCATCGGGCCGGCGTGCAGATAGCCGTCCGCGACGCGGGCATCGCGCGTCTCCCGTCCCGGCGTCGGCGCAATGTCGCCGCGCCCGGGTGCCAGCGCCTTGAAGATCGGATCGAGACGGCGCACGGCCGCATCCGCGCCGCCGATCATCAGGCAATAGCCGCGCTCCAGCCCCCACACACCGCCGGAGGTGCCGACGTCGAGGTAGTTGAGCCCCAGACCGCTCAAGGTCGCCGCACGCCGCACGTCGTCCTTCCAGAACGTGTTACCGCCGTCGATGATCGTGTCGTCCGCCGACAGCAGTCCCGCCAGCGCCTCGATCGTCGCCTCGGTCACCGCGCCGGCCGGCAGCATCACCCAGACCGTGCGCGGCGGCTGCAGCCGGGCGACGAGATCGGCAAGATCGTTGGCGGCAACCGCGCCTTCGGCCTGCAACTGAGCCACAGGGGCGGGATCTCGGTCCGTGACGACGCACGCATGTCCCGCCCGCATCAGACGGCGCGCGATGTTGGCGCCCATCCGCCCGAGCCCCACGATTCCGATTTGCATGATGCCTCCTGTGCGGCCCAGCGGCTCCGGCGTCTTGCCCGCGGCGCCGTGTGCGCTCAGGAAGCGGACTTGGGCGCGGATTGTCAAACGCCGGGTGCCCAGAATGAAAAGTGCCCGGCCGAAGGACCGGGCACCGTCGTTGCGTCTTGCGTGGCGTATGCGGCGGACGGCCGCCCGCCGCGGCGCTATTTGCGCTTGATGCCGGCCTTGGAGATGACGTCCTTGAACATCGGCACCTCCTTGGCGATACGCGCCTTAAGCCCATCGGGACCCAGCGCGCGCACGATGAAGGCGTTCTTCTCCAGAAGCGCGGTCGTGTCGGGCTTCTTCAGGCCTTCCACCATCGCCTTGGAGAGCTTTTCGGTGATGTCCTTCGGCGTCTTGGCCGGCGCCAGCAGGGCAAGGAACGTCTCGAAGACGAAGCCCGGATAGCCGGCCTCCACCATCGTCGGGATGTCCGGCGCGCCCGGATAGCGGCTCTCGCTCATGATCGCCAGCGCCTGGATCTTGCCGGCATCGATGTGCGGCTTGGCCGGCGCGAGCACGCCTGCCGACACCTGAGCCGCGCCCGACAGCAGCTGCTGCAACGCAACGCCGCCGCCGGTGTTGACGATCACACCGGTGTTGTTGAGGCCTTCCAGCGAGCGCAGATACTCCACCGCCACCTGCGGCGTCGTGCCGACCGGCGGCGTCGTGAAGTTGAACTTCGACTGGTCCGCCTTCATCAGCGCGACCAGCTCCTTCATCGACTTCACCCCGAACTTGGGATCGGTGGTGACCACGTTGGGCGAGGTCGCGATCTCGCAAATCGGCTCGAAGTCCTTGAAGGGGTCATAGGGCAGCTTCTCGTAGAGGCTCGGGTTCACGACATATGCCGACGTGATCAGCAGCAGCGTGTAGCCGTCGGGCTCCGAGCGCGCGGCCGCGCCCATGCCGATGTTGCCGCCGCCGCCGCCCTTGTTCTCCACGAAGAACGAGCCGCCGAGCGCATTCTGGAGCATCGGCGCCACGATGCGCGCCAGGATGTCGGAGGGGCCACCGGCCGAGTTCGGCACGATGATCTTGACCGGCCGCTCCGGCCACGCTGCGTGTGCCGCGCCCATTTTGCCGATGAACGGCGATGCCACGGTGCCGGCTGCGACTGCGCTGGCACCCTTCAGGAATTGCCGGCGACCGGCACGCACTTTGTCTGCCATGAGGCGTAGTCTCCCTTTCGTTTCGGTTGCAGTGATGGGGTCAGCGCGGCTTCACACCGGCCTGCGTGACGATCTCCTTGAGCATCGGCACTTCCTTGGCGATGCGCGCCTTGAGTTCTGCCGGGCCGCGCGCGTTGACGTCGAAGCCGGCCGCATTGAGCTTGGCTGTCGTCTCCGGCCGCTTCAGGATTTCGATGCTGGCCGTGGCAAGCTTGTCGACGACCGCCTTCGGCGTTCCCGGCGGCGCGAGGAACAGCTGGGCGGTCTCAAGCACGAAATCCTTGTAGCCGAGCTCCAGCATGGTCGGGACCTCGGGCAGGCCGATCCAGCGCTTCTCGCCTGTGACCGCGAGGCCGACGAGCTTGCCCGCCTGAATGTGGGGCTGCGCCGGCGGCAGGGCGACGCAGGCGACCGGCACCGTGCCGGCGAGCAGGGCCTGCACGGCCGGAGCCGCACCGGCATGCACCACCTGCGCGGCCTGGATCTTTTCGCGCACTTTGAGGAGCTCGAACGACAGCATTGGCGTCGTGCCGATGCCAGGGCTGCCGTAGTTCAGTTTGTCGGGATCCTTGCGCGCCAGCGCAACGAGGTCGGCAATCGACTTCACGCCGAGGTCGGGGCGTGCGACGAACACGTTCGTCGACGTGCCAAGGTCGGCGATCGGCTCGAAGGCGTGGGGATCGTAGGGGATCTTAGCGTAAAGGCTCGGGTTCAGGACGAACGCGCTCGAGGAGATCAGCAGCGTGTAGCCGTCGGGCGCTGCCTGGGCGACGGCGCCGATGCCGATGTTGCCGCCCGCGCCGCCCTTGTTCTCCACCACGAAGGCGCTGCCGCCGAAGGCCTCTTGCAGGCCGGCCGCGACAATGCGCGCGATCACGTCAGTCGGGCCGCCGGCTGCGAACGGCGCCACGATCTTGACCGGCCGCTCCGGCCAGGCCGCGGCGGCGCTGCCGATGCGTCCGACGAAGGGTGCAGCCAGCGTGCCGGCCGCTGTTGCGCCGGCGCCCTTCAGGAACCGGCGGCGACTCTGGGATCTACGGGCTATTGACATATGGTTAAATCCTCCCATTTTCGCGAACGCTGTTTGCGGAGCGCGGTAGCTAACACGATGGGACGACGAGAATATTTAAGAGGCCGGTCGCCCTGGCGCGGCGACTCTTCTAGCGGTAATTCCTTACGGCTCAAAGCCCAATAAAATCGCCCCGATGCCGCAGGGCACCGGGGCGTCCAATCGATGCGAGGAGGATGCTATCAGCGTACCGCGATGGGGTTGATCGGAGAGCCGACGGCGCCCGTGATCGGCAGGGCGGGACCGCAGAAGAAGAAGTCCCACAGCTTGTCCTTGGCGCAAGCCTCGGACAGCGTGTCGAGCTTGAAGATCTCGCCCATCGTCAGGCCCATGATCGGGATGCAGATCCAGTGCCAGGGCTGGTTGACCTTGCCCTCGTGCTCGGTCTCGTTGGGCCGGACTTCCACGCCCCAGGTATCCGTCGCTACGGCCGCCACCTGCTTGTCCTGCAGCCAATCGAGCGTTTCGAACGCGAGCCCGGGAGCATCGCCGCCCGGATAGCCGTCCCAGCTCTTCACATTGAGGCACTTCTCCAGCTGGCCCGTGCGGATGAACAAGTGGTCGCCGCGGCCGACCGACGTCTTCTGCGCCTTGCACACGTCGTCGAGCATGTCGTTGGTGATCGCGAAGCCGTCCTCCAGGCAATCGGTCTTGAAGTGACGGGCGATGTCGAGTAGCACCCCGCGGCCGACGAACTTCTCCTTGGTATGCTGGATGCCGCACTGGTGCGCGCCGAAGGAGTTGACTTCGCGGCAATCGTAGCCGTTCCACATATGGTTGCCGTAGAAGATGTGGCCGAGACCGTCCCAGTGCGTGCCGCACTGCAGGGGAAACAGCACGATGTCGTCGGCGGAACGGATGCCGCGCTTGTCGAGGATGCCGGAGTAGGCGTCGGCGCCCGAGCGAGTCATCAGGTGTACGGGATTGAACCGCCCGACCGGCGGGAATTTCGTCTTGCCGCCCTGCGGACCGGTGCTGTCGTAGTTGAGAGCGAGGCTGATGACCTGTCCTTTGCGGATCAGCGAGGCCGCCTTCACGATGTCGTCGGGCGTGGTGTAGTTGAGCGTACCGATCTGGTCGTTTTTGCCCCACTTGCCCCAGTTTTTCAGCCGCTCGGCGGCGGCCTCCACATCCTTGAGCGTCAGTTTTTTCGGTTTGCCGGACTTCTTGGCCATGGGCGTTTCCCAATCTTGAGTGATGTTTGAACGTCGGTTGGCGAGAGGTGCACCGTCGTCGGAAGGGGCGCAACTAAGCAGGAATGTGCCGCAAAGCCAACGGGTTCCGGTGCCTGCGGCGTTGGTTTCAGGCCCCGCGATGGCGCTCGGCCGTCGCAGCCCGCAAGTGGCGCGCCCGCGCGCGCGGTCCTTGGGCTTTGTCAAAGTGCGATGAGGGAGGCCGAGGTATGAAGGCGGGCGGCGGTGAAACGCGTTTTCATGGCCACCGAACCGAGCACGCGGCAGGACGATGAACCCACGATTGCTATTGGCCGCATACGTTATTGTGACCATGCTGCCGCTGCTGCTGGTCGCAGTGACCGGCTGGCCGCCGCGCGCGTTCTGGGACGAGTTGGCGACCGCAGCGGGCCTCGTCGCCTTCGCCGCGATCCTCGTAGAGTTCGCGCTGTCGGGCCGGTTTCGCAGTGTGTCGCGCGGCATGGGCATGGACGTGACCATGCGCCTGCATCAGCTGTTCGCGCGAACCGCACTCGCCTTCGTGCTCGTGCATCCCTTTCTCTATCGCTCGCCGGGGCGGATGGGCTTGCCCTGGGATGAGACGCGCCAATTGACGATCACCTTCGACCTGTCGAGCCTGGCAAGCGGCGTCCTCGCATTTGTGCTCCTGCCCGTGCTCGTCCTCACGGCGATCGGCCGCGACAAGCTGCCTTACACATACGAGACGTGGCGCCTCATCCACGGCGTGATGGCTTTGCTCATCGCCGCGCTGACGCTTCATCACGCCTTGAGCGCGGGACGTTATAGCGGACATGGCGCATTGCTCGTCTTCTGGATGGCCCTGTCGTTGGGCGCAGCCGCCTCGCTCGCCTACGTCTACGTCCTGAAGCCGCTGTCGCAGCGCCGCCGGCCCTGGTCGGTAGTGCACGTTCGCCCGGTCGCGCTCAAGACCTGGGAGCTCGTGCTCCGGCCTGACGGGCATCGCGGTCTCGACTTCGAAGCCGGGCAGTTCGTCTGGATCAACGTCGGCCACAGCCCGTTCCGTCTCGACGAGAACCCATTCTCGATCAGCTCCGCCCCGGGGCAGCGTGGCGAGCTTCAGTTCGTCATCAAGGAACTTGGCGACTTCACGCGATCACTGGGCGGGATCGCGCCGGGCACGCGAGCCTATGTCGACGGCCCGCACGGCAATCTCGTCGTCTCGTCACGTTCTGCGCCGGGTGTCGCGCTGATCGCCGGTGGTGTCGGCATCGCACCCCTCCTGTCGATCCTTCGGCAGATGCAGACTGAGGACGATCCTCGGCCGGTGACGCTGGTCTACGGCAATCGCCTCGCCACACAGATGGTCTATCGCGAGGAAATGCAGGATTTCGCCGCGCGCGGCCGCCTCGATTTCGTGCCGGTGCTGTCCGAGCCCGACGCGGACTGGGATGGCCGGACCGGATGGATCGACGCCGCCACGATTCGCGACGTCTTCTCCGGCCCCGAGGCCACGTCCTGGCTCTACGTGCTGTGTGGTCCGCCGGAGATGATGACGGAGGTCGAGGCTGCGCTGATCGATATGGGCGTGCCCTCGCATCGCATTCTGCTCGAAAGGTTCAACTATGATTGAGCGCGTATCGCGCTGGCAGCTGCATCGGCGTATCGATGCGGTCTTCTACGCCGTGACCGTCGTGTGGTGTCTCGCCCTGTTGGTCTTCGCAGTGCGCTGATCCGCGTGGCCGTAAAGGCCGCAGCTTCAGGCCGCCGCCGGCACACGCCGCCACGCCCACCACAGCACCAGCATCGCAACAAGTCCTTCGATGGCGATCACCGCGAGCGCGTGCGTGGATGGCAGCCAGTCAAACATCAGGCCGGTATGGAAATGCCCGATCGTGGACAGGCTGATGAAGAGAGACAGGACTCCCGTGGCTCGCCCCCGCGTTTCAGGCTTCGCCAGGGCGTAGACCAGTCCGTATTGCGTTGCCGAGAAACACGCCGCGCACACGCCGATCAGTAGGAATCCGGCGACCGCCGAGCCGACCGTCAGATGGGTCGACATCACCAGCAGGAGCACGAGGAACCCGGCTGTGCCGTAGAAATAGATGCGGAAGAGTTGGCTCTGCGACGCCAGCGTGCCGACCAGCAGCGCGCCCATCGTACCGCCGATGCCGTCGCACGCTGCCAGCGCGCCGACGGCAGCCGGCGCCAGCGAAAAATCCTTCTGCGCGATCACGGGCACCATGCCCAGAACCGGAAAGCACCACAGATTGTAGACCGCCGTGACGCCGAGGAAGACGAGGAACGTGCGATCCCGGATCAGTTCCGGCGGCGGCACGATTAGCGTGCGCAGGCGGGGTCGGACAGCCGTTGTCGCCGCAGGCGTGGTATCGATCTCGATGCGTGCGGCGAGCCACGCCGAGATCGTGTAGATGATCGCCGATAGCGAGAAGATGCCTTCGACGCCGAGCCACTGATAGATGACGCCGCCGAGCAGCGGGCCGATGGCGCGCGTGGCATAATTTGTGGCGTTGTCGAAGCCCAGCGCGGCCGGGATCCGGTCCATCGTGACCGCGTCGGCCATCATACGCCGTCGCACGGGCATGTCGGTGACCCAAAGCAGCCCGAGCGTTCCCGTGACGATCAGCACGACGGGGTAGCTTGCAAGACCCGCGCGCGCCAGCATCGCCATCGCACCCGCGGTAAAGACCGCGAGCACCAGGTTGATGAGCAAGAGCCGCTTGCGGTCGATGTGATCGGCAAGTGCGGCCACGACGAGCCCGCAGAAGGCGTAAGGCAGCATCCGCACGATCGCCGTCAGCGCGACCAGCGCCGGCGACCCCGTGAGCTGGAAGACGTAGATGCCGAGCGCCAGCATCTCCAGCCAGCGGCCGACGCCGACGCACGCGCCGATCCCCCACAGCCGGCGGTAGTCGGCGAGCGCGAAGACGGCTGGGACGCGAAAACGGCGCATGGGCGGGGCGGCTCGACGAGGGGCGTTGGCTGAGTGGGGCCGCAGACTGCGGCGTTGGCGGATCGGCCGCGCACTCTAGGCGAGCCCGTGCGTTCTTGCGACGGCGCTCGCTGCATGGCGCGCCCGCAGCGCCTGCATTAGGCTATCGGCACCAACCGCCCCAACCCGAGGAGACCGAGCGATGCCGACGCAACCCGAGCGTGGTCTTGACGCGATGCGCTGGGCGCACGAGCTGCGCACACTGCCCGAGATCCCCGGCTACGAGGTCGGCATGCGCATCGTGCGCCGCGGCCCCGGTGTCCAGGGCAAGGCGCACTACCACCCGGGCGGGCACGAGTGGTTCACGATCGCCAGCGGCAGCCTGATGTTCACCAAGGGCGATGCGCCGGCCAAGCTGTTCAGAGCAGGGGAGGGCGACCACATCGCGCCCGACGTCGTCCACCACGGCCGCAACCCCAGCGACACCGAGACGGTCGAGATCGTGCTGTTCTACCTGAAGCCGGTCGGCGTGCCGGTGCTCGTCGAAGCCTGAGTAACAGCCACCGCGAATGAATTTGCCCCGACCGCCGATGGCGGCGATGACACTTCGCGCGGCGATGACCGACCGTAGGACGCCAACGCCGACCCAAGGCAGAAGGGGGAAAAATTTGCTTATTTTATAGAAAAAATATGGTTTCAGTGGAATTTTTTTTCATCCTCTGCTGGTATCCGCCCGCCGTCATCCACCGACAGCTTTGACGGCACGCGAACCATCGGAAGGACATCCCATGCCGTCTCATGCTGCAGCCGACCATCCCGCCCGGTCGACATCGGCCATCGCCGGACGCATGGCGTGCATGCTGGCGGCTGCGGCGGTGGCGCTGCTCGGTCTCGCGACCGGGACCGGCCCCGCGCGCGCCGCCGACCTGGTGAAGGAGGTCCGCATCGACTGGGCGACCTACAACCCCGTGTCGATCGTGATGAAGAACCAGGGCCTGTTGGAGAAGGCCTTCGCCAAGGACGGCATCGCCATCCGCTGGGTACAGACGCTGGGCTCCAACAAGGCGCTCGAGTTCCTCAACGCCGGCTCGATTGATTTCGGCTCGACAGCGGGAGCGGCGGCCCTGGTCGGGCGGATCAACGGCAATCCCATCCGCGCCATCTACGCCTATTCGCGTCCCGAATGGACCGCGCTCGTCACGCGCAAGGATACCGCCATCAACGCCATCGCCGACCTGAAAGGCAAGCGCGTCGCCGTCACGCGCGGCACCGACCCGCATATCTTCCTCGTGCGCGCGCTGCAAAAGGCCGGTCTCACGGAGAAGGACGTGCGCCTCGTCCTCCTGCAGCATCCCGACGGCCGCCTGGCACTGTCGCGCGGCGACGTCGACGCGTGGGCGGGCCTTGATCCGATGATGGCGACGGCCGAGATCCAGGAAGGCGCGCGGCTCTTCTATCGCGATCCCGCCGCCAACACCTGGGGCGTGCTCAACGTGCGCGAGGCGTTCGCTAAGGATCACCCCGCCATCGTCAAGCGCGTACTCGCCGTCTACGAGCAGGCGCGGCAATGGTCGCTCGCCAACAAGGATCAGCTCAAGGCGCAGTTCGCCGCCGCCACCAAGCTCCCCGCCGACGTCGTCGCCCGCCAGATCGACCAGCGCACCGATCTCACCCAGCCGAAGATCGGCGACGCGCAGAAGGCTTCGATCCTCGCTGCCGGACTGGCGTTGCAGAGGGCCGGCGTGATCAAGGCGGATGTCGACGTCAAGGCTGCCGTCGACGCGCTGCTCGACGCCTCGTTCAATTGAGCCGGGCGGGCCGCACATCATGTCCGAGACACTGATCGTGAGCGCATCACGCGAGCCGGTCGTGCTGCATGCCGATGAGCGCGCGCCGTCGTCGACGCCGTCAAAGCCGTCCGGCTCGGGATGGCTGCTCGGCCTGATCGTGCCCGTAGCACTCGCGCTCGGCTGGGAGGTGGTGGTGTGGACCGGCATGGCCGAAGGCCGGCTGATGCCGCCGCCGTCGCGCATCCTCGCGACGCTTGTGGAACTCGCCGCGAGCGGAGAGCTGTGGCGGCACGTCGCCGCCACCACCGCACGCGTCGCCGCAGGCTTCGCGATCGGGGTTCTCGCCGGCACGCTGGGCGGCGCCGCCGTCGCCTATTCACGTCTTGCTGGCCGGCTGCTCGACCCCACGCTGCAGGGCCTGCGCGCCATTCCCTCCATCGCCTGGGTCCCGCTGTTCATCCTTTGGCTCGGCATCTTCGAGGCCTCCAAGGTCGCGCTGATCGCGGTCGGCGTGTTCTTTCCCGTCTACCTCGGTGTGATGGCCGCGATCGGCGACGTCGATCGCAAGATCGTCGAGGTCGGCCGCATCTATCGGTTGTCGGGTGCCGCGCTCGTGCGCCGCATCCTGCTGCCCGCGATCCTGCCCTCCTATGTGATCGCGCTGAGAAGTGGACTGGGGCTCGGCTGGATGTTCGTCGTCGCCGCCGAGTTCATGGGCGCGTCCGAAGGCCTGGGCTATCTGCTGGTCGATGGCCAGCAACTCGGCAAGCCCGAGCAGATCGTCGCCGCCATCATCGCCTTCGCGATCATCGGCAAGATCACCGACGGCTTGCTGGCGTTGGCCTTCCGGCCGTTTCTGCGCTGGCAGGACGCCTTCGGATCGGATCGCTAGTGGTGAGCCCATGTTGACGCTCGACCGGGTCGCCAAGACCTATCCGAACGGGACCCAGGCGCTCCACGACATCACGCTGGACGTGCGCCCGGGCGAGATCCTCGCCGTGATCGGCGGTTCGGGCTGTGGCAAGAGCACGCTCCTGCGCATCGTCTCCGGCCTTGATCGTCCAACCGCCGGCGGCGTCGCGGTCGATGGCACTGGGATCGACGGACCGCTTCCGATGGTCGGCATGATCTTCCAGGAGCCGCGCCTGCTGCCGTGGTTGACCGTCGCCGGCAACGTCGCGTTCGGGATCGCGCATCTGGACGCCGCCGAGCGCGCTCGCCGCGTCACCCAGACGCTTGCCAGCGTCGGTCTTTCCGAGCTTCGAGATCGCTGGCCGCGCGAGCTGTCCGGCGGCCAGGGCCAGCGCGTCGCCATCGCGCGCGCACTGGCTGCCCGGCCCTCGGTGCTGCTGCTCGACGAGCCCTTCTCCGCGCTCGATGCCTTCACCCGCGCCGATCTGCAGGACCACCTGCTCGAGCTGTGGGCGGCAGCACGCCTGACGATGGTGCTCGTCACCCACGACATCGACGAGGCCCTTCTGCTGGCTGACCGCATCGTCGTCATGCGCCCCGCGCCCGGCCGCATCGCGCGCGATATAAGTCTTGATCTGCCCAGGCCGCGTGATCGATTGTCGGCTTTCTACGAGGCTGAGAAACGCCGCGTGCTCCTGGCACTCGACGAGACGCTGATGCACCGGCGCACGCGTGCACCGTCCGCCGCCGAGACCTTCAGCATCTGACGCCGCCTGAACCGACCAATGGAGACCATCATGGACGCCACCAGTCTTCGCAATCTTCAAGCTCCCATCAAGGACAAGTACCGCCAGACCCCCGATGCCGCACGCATCACGCTGAAGGCGAAGGGATCGCTCGACGACAGCCACATCGCCTGCAAGGTGGAAACCGGCCGCGCGCTGGCCGTTGCGGGCCTGCACCCTGCGACCGGCGGTTCGGGCGTGGAGCTGTGCTCGGGCGACATGTTGCTCGAGGCGCTCGTGGCGTGCGCGGGCGTGACGCTGAAGGCGGTCGCGACCGCCATCGACGTGCCCCTGAAAAGCGCCAGCGTATTTGCCGAAGGCGACCTCGACTTCCGCGGCACGCTCGGCGTCGACAAGGGCGCGGCGGTGGGCTTCGAGGCGATCCGCCTCAGGTTCGAGGTCGACACCGACGCCCCCCAGGAAAAGGTTGACCAGCTCCTGAAGCTGACCGAGCGCTATTGCGTCGTCTTTCAGACGCTGAACACGAAGCCGGAATTGTCCGCAAGCCTCTTACGCGCATGAGACCGGCGCGGCGCCGCGCCGCTTGCGCGTCCCGCGACCCAGGGCGCATCATGGCGTCTCCACGAAGGGAGACGTCCCATGACCGACGCGCCGTTCGCCCCGCGCGACTGGGCGGCACACCCGCCATACATCTATCCGCCCTATCGCTCGACGCCGCTCAGGGGACCGACCCGGCCGCTCGTCCCTCTGCGCCAGACGCTGAGCGAGCTGACCGGTCCCGTCTACGGCCACGAGGTCGTCGGCGCGCTGGACTGGGACCTGACGCGCAACGCGCGCAAGACCGGCGAGCCGCTGGGCGAGAGAATCGTCGTCACCGGCCGCGTGCTCGACGAGGATGGCCGCGCGATCCCCGACGCCCTGATCGAAATCTGGCAGGCGAATGCAGCGGGTCGCTACATCCACCTCGTCGATCAGCACGACGCCCCCCTCGATGCCAACTTCTTCGGCGGCGGCCGCTGTGTCAGCGACGCCGAAGGGCGCTACCGCTTCTATTCGGTCAAGCCCGGCGCCTATCCCTGGGGCAATCATCACAACGCCTGGCGGCCCAACCACATTCACTTCTCGCTCTTCGGCCCGTCGTTCCTCACGCGCCTCGTCACGCAGATGTATTTTCCCGGCGACCCGCTGCTCGATCTCGATCCGATCTACCAGTCGAGCCCGCCGGGCGTGCGCGAGCGCCTCGTTGCCAAATTCTCGATCGACGTGACCGAGCCGGGCTTCGCACTCGGCTATGTCTTCGACATCGTGCTGCGCGGGCGCGCGGCAACGCCGATGGAGACGTGAGCCGATGACGAAGAAGCTTGGACAGACACCGTCGCAGACCGTCGGCCCCTATTTCGCCTACGGCCTGTCGCCCGGCCAGTACGGCTATGCCGCACTAACCTCCATTGCAGGAAGTGAGTTGGCCGGTGCCGAAACCGATGGTGAGCGCATCCGCATCGAGGGCCGCGTGCTCGATGCTGAGGGCACGCCGATCGACGACGCGATGATCGAGATCTGGCAGGCCGATGCGCAGGGCCGCTATGCCCACCCTGCCGATCCGCGCGCCTCCAACATGGCCTTCAAGGGCTTCGGTCGCTGCGGCACGGGAACCGATCCGGAAAAACGCTTCTGGTTCGACACCGTGAAGCCGGCGAGCGTCGACGGCCGTCAGGCCCCGCACATCAACGTCATCGTGTTCATGAGAGGTATGCTGACCCACGCCTACACGCGCTTCTATTTCGAGGACGAGGCCGCCACCAATGCGCACGACGCGGTGCTGCAAAGTGTCCCCGCCGATCGTCGCGATACGCTGATCGCCAGGCGCGAGACAACGCCCGGAGGCACGGTCTACCGCTGCGACATCCACATGCAGGGCCCTCGGGAGACCGTCTTTTTCGACGCTTAGGGACCCCGGCCTATCGGCCTCCAGACTTGGATGGAACCGAAGGCGACAGATCGAAAGGCTGCTCGGCAGCCGTATGCCTGCTGAGCCGCCCACGCGGCGCTGCCACGCGCGGCGAGCGAAAAGCTATTGAGTGTTTCGGCGTCCGTCGGAAACACTCTGGCGCGCGTGCCCGCCTCAGCGCCGTACGCGACGGCGGGGTGGCTCGGGCGACTCGTCGCCGGCGTCGCCGTCGCGCGCGCGGCGCTCTCCGCCTGATTGCGCGACGCTGCGCGTGGGCTTGTCGCAGCCCGTGAGCCAGATGTCGAACACGGGATGCTCCACCGCGTTCAGGCCCGGACTTTCCGCAAACATCCAGCCGCTGAACAGCTGTTTCTCCTTGCCGTCGAGCTGCGTCTCCTGGATCTGCACGAACGACGTCGTCTTCGGCGGATCCGTCGGCGAGCGCGAATAGCACACGCGCGGCGTCACCTTCAGCGCACCGAAGCTGATGGTCTGGTTGAGCGGCACTTCCAGTTTGGAGATGCGGGCGGTGACCTTGTCGAGGGCCGCGAACACGGCGACAGCGTTATCGATGCGATCGGCGGCCGCGGGCTGCGGCCAGATCACGCCGATGGCAAGCGCCAAGCCGAGCACGAGCGCCGTCGCTCCCGTGGTTTCGCGCCATGGAGCAGGGTGGCGCCGATCGATCGATGGTCTCGACGGGATCACGAGCAGTGGCTGCCTCTGGGAACCGGACGACGCATCTCGCTGCAGCGCGCCGTGTCTCGGCAATGTTGAAACGAGTCGCGGTCGCACGTCTTGGTCAACCTGACGCCCAATGGTGGCGGCGCCGTGGCCAGACGCCGTGGCCAGACGCCGTGGCCAGACCCAGGGGCCAGATGCCGAGGCAGGCCCCCGCCGGCGGCCCTGCCGCCTGGGTGTCCTGCCGCCCGGGTATTACGGGTCCGGCGTCCACGCCTGATAGTCGCCGGTTGCCTTGGGTCGGGCGCCGGATGCCAGGATCGAGCCTTGCGGCCGGTAGGCTTGCGGCGTACCCGTCATGTTCATCTGATGCGGCTTCTCCCACGGGCGCGCCTGATAGAGCTGGTTGCCCGGCGGCTGCTCGACCGTGTGATGCAACCAGCCGTGCCAGTCCGCCGGCACCTTCGAGGGCTCGGCCAGATCGCGGTAGATCACCCACCGGCGCGGCTTGCCGAGCGGGCCGACGCCGCGGCGCTGCACATAATAGCGGTTGCCCAGTTCGTCCTGGCCGACCAGACGGCCCTGGCGCCACGTCATCAGGCGCGTGCCCCAGGTGTTGCCGCCCCACCACGAGAAGATCTCGGACAGAATGCTCATGCGTTCCTTCCCGAAGCGTGCCCGGCTGGAGAGCCGGCGCGATCAAAGCTCCCGGCGGGCTTAGCGAAGGGGGCGGCGGAAGTCCAGCGCGCGGATCGGCGCGGCGCGAATGCAACACCCTCGGACGTCGGAATCGGACTAGTCTCGACGTCGGCCGGCCACCGCGCGCTGGGGCTAAATTGCTCCCTGTGGGTCCACAGGGCCGCGCGACCAAGGTTTGCGGGCTTGCCGACGGCCCCCTGTCGCCACAGGCCTGTCACCGTCCACATCTTTCCCACACCAACCCCACATGCCATCTACATCTAGTATGGGTGCGATGGGCAACATACAAATCCTTTGGCCGGCGCGCTCGAATCGGTCAATTTGATGACCGGCGGCGCTATGCTCTGAAGCGAGCAGGCGACGCCGACAGATCGTCATTCCACCCAGTAGCATCCGCGTTTTCCGGCGTCCCGCGCACAGTCCTCGACCCAATGTTTTTAGGTCGAGACTTCGAGCGCGCGTTTTTGTGCGCCGTACGGTGCCCGTCCGTATGCCCTGCGTATCGTCCAAGACAGGATTTGCGTCGCCGCCTGCGCAAACTGCGGGGCTGTGACGAGCCGATCAAAGCCGGCGGTGCCGACCCGTATCTCGTACGTCACCCCCATCACGCCATTCCGGGGGAATAAGAAACATGAAGATCACGCGGCGCTTCACTGAAGCCGGAAAATCACCTTACGAGAAGATTCCGTTCCGGCGCGCCACGAGTGAGATCAAGAACCCGGACGGCTCGATCGTCTTCAAGCTCGAGGGCTTCGAGGTGCCCGAGCACTGGAGCCAGGTCGCCGCCGACATCCTGGCGCAGAAGTATTTCCGCAAGGCCGGGGTGCCCAAGCGCCTCAAGCGGGTCGAGGAAACGCAGGTGCCGTCCTGGCTGTGGCGCTCCGCGCCCGACGAGCGCGCGCTGGGCGACTTGCCCGAGGGCGAGCGGCTCGGCGGCGAGGCCGATGCGCGCCAGGTGTTCGACCGTCTCGCCGGCACCTGGACCTACTGGGGCTGGAAGGGCGGCTACTTCACGACCGAGGACGACGCCCGCGCCTTCTTCGACGAGCACCGCTACATGCTGGCCATGCAGATGGGCGCGCCCAACTCGCCGCAGTGGTTCAACACCGGCCTGCACTGGGCCTACGGCATCGACGGTCCCGGCCAGGGCCACTACTACGTCGACTTCGAGACCGGCCAGCTGACGCTCTCCGCGTCCGCCTACGAGCATCCCCAGCCGCACGCCTGCTTCATCCAGTCCGTCGAGGACGATCTCGTCAACGAGAACGGCATCATGGACCTTTGGGTGCGCGAAGCGCGCCTGTTCAAGTACGGCTCGGGCACCGGCACCAACTTCTCTCAGCTGCGCGGCGCCAACGAGCGGCTGTCGGGCGGCGGCCGGTCGTCGGGCCTGATGAGCTTCCTCAAGATCGGCGACCGCGCTGCCGGCGCCATCAAGTCGGGCGGCACCACGCGGCGCGCGGCCAAGATGGTCGTCGTCGACGTCGACCATCCCGATATCGAGGAATACATCAACTGGAAGGTGAAGGAGGAGCAGAAGGTTGCCGCCCTCGTCACCGGCTCCAAGATCTGCCAGAAGCGTCTCAAGGCCGTCATGACGGCCTGCGTCAACTGCGAGGCCGATGGCGAGGCCTGCTTCGATCCCGCGCGCAATCCGACGCTCAAGGCCGCCATCAAGGAGGCGCGCCGCGATCAGGTGCCGAACAACTATATCCTGCGCGTCATCCAGTTCGCGCGCCAGGGCTACAAGGACATCGACTTCGCCACCTACGATACGGATTGGGATAGCGAAGCCTACCTGACGGTTTCCGGCCAGAACTCCAACAACTCCGTGCGCGTCACCGACGAGTTCCTCAATGCCGTCGAGGACAACGGCGACTGGAACCTCACCGCCCGCATCACCGGCAAGGTCGTCAAGACCATCAAGGCCCGCGAGCTGTGGGACCAGATCGGCTACGCCGCCTGGGCCTCCGCCGATCCCGGCATCCAGTTCCACACCACCATCAACGACTGGCACACCTGCCCGTCGTCGGGCCCGATCCGCGCGTCGAATCCGTGCTCGGAGTACATGTTCCTCGACGACACGGCCTGCAACCTCGCCTCGCTGAACCTGATGACGTTCCGCGATGCCGAAGGCCGCTTCGACACGGAAGCCTTCGAGCACTGCTGCCGGCTGTGGACGGTCGTACTCGAGATCTCGGTGCTGATGGCGCAGTTCCCCTCGCGCCAGATCGCGGAGCTGTCCTACCGCTACCGCACGCTGGGCCTGGGCTTTGCCAATATCGGCGGCCTGCTGATGGCGTCGGGCATTCCCTACGACAGCGAAGAAGGCCGCGCGATCTGCGGCGCGATCTCCGCCGTCATGACCGGCGTCGCCTACGCGACCAGCGCGGAGATGGCGTCCGAGCTGGGGCCGTTCCCCGGCTACGCGGAAAACGCCGGCGACATGCTGCGCGTCATCCGCAATCACCGCCGCGCCGCCTACGGCGAGCGTGCCGGCTACGAAGCGCTCGCCATCGCCCCGGTGCCGCTCGACCATGCCTCGCTGAAGGATCAGCGCCTCTCGCAGGCCGCCACGCGCGCCTGGGACAACGCCATCGCGCTCGGCGAGCGGCACGGCTATCGCAACGCGCAGGCCACCGTGATCGCGCCGACCGGCACGATCGGCCTCGTCATGGACTGCGACACGACCGGCATCGAGCCCGACTTCGCGCTCGTCAAGTTCAAGAAGCTGGCCGGCGGCGGCTACTTCAAGATCATCAACCAGGCCGTGCCGACCGCCTTGCGCGCTCTGGCTATCGCGAGAGCGAGATCGCCGAGATCGAGGCCTACGCCGTCGGCCACGGCTCGCTCAGGCAGTCGCCGGGCATCAACCACTCGACGCTGAAGGCCAAGGGCTTCACCGACGACGTTCTCGAAAAGATCGAGGGCTCGCTCGCGACGGCCTTCGACATCAAGTTCGTGTTCAACAAGTGGACGTTCGGCGAGGACTTCCTGACCGGAACGCTGAGCGTCCCCGCCGACAAGCTGAGCGATCCGACCTTCGATCTGCTCGCCCACCTCGGCTTCTCCAAGAAGGAGATCGAGGCCGCCAACGAGCACGTCTGCGGGGCGATGACGCTCGAAGGCGCGCCGCACCTGAAGGCGGAGCACCTGCCGGTGTTCGACTGCGCCAACCCGTGCGGCCGCAAGGGCAAGCGCTACCTCTCGGTCAACAGCCACATCGACATGATGGCGGCGTCGCAGCCGTTCATCTCGGGCGCCATCTCCAAGACCATCAACATGCCGAACGACGCGACGGTCGAGGACTGCAAGGACGCCTACCGGCGCTCCTGGAAGAAGGCGCTGAAGGCCAACGCGCTCTATCGCGACGGCTCCAAGCTGTCGCAGCCGCTCAACTCCCAGGTGCTCGGCGACACCGAGGACGAGCAGGACGACGTGGCCGAAAAGCTCGTCGCCACGGCCCCGCAGCTGGCGCGTGCCGAAGCGCTTGCCGAGCAGCTGGCCCGGCGTGTCACCGAGCTAGAGCGCCAGCTTCACGAGGCCGACGCAACCGAGCGCGAGAAGCTGCCGACGCGGCGCAAGGGCTACACCCAGAAGGCCTCCGTCGGCGGTCACAAGGTCTACCTGCGCACCGGCGAGTACGACGACGGCCGCGTCGGCGAGATCTTCATCGACATGCACAAGGAAGGCGCCGCCTTCCGCTCGTTGATGAACAACTTCGCCATCGCCATCTCGCTCGGCCTGCAGTACGGCGTGCCGCTGGAGGAGTACGTGGAGGCCTTCACCTTCACGCGCTTCGAGCCGGCGGGCCTCGTTCAGGGCAACGAGACGATCAAGAACGCGACGTCGATCCTCGACTACATCTTCCGCGAGCTGGCCGTCTCCTATCTCGGCCGGCACGACCTGGCCCACGTCGACCCGCGCGAGATCGTCGGCGAGACGGGGCTCGGCTCCTCGGATGCCGAGACCGACGACCAGCTCGATCTGGAGCTGCCGCCGCCGGCGCAGAAGTACGTGTCCATGGGTCTCGTGCGCGGCAACGTGCATCGCATCGGCGCGGGCCGCAGTGGCCAGGGCGGCGAGGGCGTGGCGATTGCGACGATGCAGCAGGAGCTGACGACCGCCTTCTCCGGAGCCGTGGAGGGCGCCAACGCGTTGAAGCCCGACGAGACGCTGCTCTATTCGCGCGCGACGGTGACCGAGCAGACTGTGAAGGTCACAAAGGCGACGATGAGCGCATCCGACCGGCGCGCGGAAGCCAAGCTGCGTGGCTACGAAGGCGAGAACTGCCACGAGTGCCAGAACTTCACGCTGGTGCGCAACGGCACCTGCCTGAAGTGCGACACCTGCGGCTCGACGAGCGGGTGCAGCTGAGACGAAGCTGATCTCATCGTCAGAAAGGGCTGGATCGCAAGATCCGGCCCTTTCGTTTTCATCCGCCTGCTTCGGCGCGCCGCTACCGCTTTGGGGCCAGGAGGGGACGCGCCAGCCTTCCCCCTCTCCCCGTTCGCGCAGAGAGGACCGGGGTGAGGGGCAGCGGCTGGCGCGGACGCTGTTATGGATCGGTCAGTGACGTCAGGACAGTCTCCAGCTCGCAGTAAAATTGTTGGCGACATCGCCATTCCAGGCATGGAAGAATGGGGGCGGTTCCATTTTCTCTATTTGGCGCCGCCTGTAGGTTGGTGCCCTTGAGGAAAATGGAATCGCCCCATTTGTCCCGGGGCGCTCAAGCTCGTTTGGAGAGACGGCAATGACGTACGCTCAGATCATCGTTTGGTTCGTCATTGGCGTGCTCGCCGGGTACATCGTGGCCGCCATCACCGGAAGACCCAAGGCCGGAGCCGCTCTTTTCGAGAATCTCGGCATAGGCCTAGTGGGCGCCGTATTGGGAGGTTTTCTCTTCAAAATGACAGGGCTGCTGCCGGGGCTGGACGCGGTGGCGATATCGTTGCGAGACATCGTATCGGCCGTCGTGGGATCCTTGATCCTTCTAGCCGGGGCGGCTTGGTGGAAGAAGCGCTCAAGCTGAAAGTACTGTCAGGTGAAATGGGTACGCTGTCTGCCTTGGGCGCGGCCTGAAGGACTGCAAGTCTGAGAAAAATGGAACCGTCCCCATTTTTCCGTCAGTTGAAGCAGGGTTAGGGCCCGCTTCCGTGAAGTGACGAAAAATCCCAAGTCTGCGCGTTTGGAAGAATGGGTTCGCTCAGCTCATAAATGTACGTGAGGCGCGCCTCAACCGAGAAGTGTTCTTCGGGCTCATCGGGATCGCGCGCAGAAATTCGGACGACCAATCGGTCCTCTACGATGTAGCCGTCCCAACGCATCCATCCCATGCGTGGACTGTCCATAAAAGCTTGGAAGTTGACGACGCCAGAAGAACTTCTGACGGCATATTCTCCGTCGCCGTATCCGAACGCGTCGGCCGCTTCCGACTTCAGGCGACCCGCAGAAAATGTGATCACTTCGGTCAATCGGACGTCGGTTTGGGCGACCGTAAAGAATCCTGCATAGGCCCGACCATCCAAAATTTCAGCGCGAGCCGCGTGTCCCATCGACATCGAGGTTATGAATACTAGTAGCGCCAGCCGGTAGACCATTCGCCACCTCAACAAGAGACAATGACTTCCAGTTGGAAAAGAATTGAGGCTAGCCTAACATCGCTCTTGGGGTGTGCACATAGGAGGAATGAAAGGTTTGTTGCCGTTGTATTTTCCTCAGAGGTGCAAACCTTCAGACTGCGCTGAATGGAGAAAACGGAACTGGCATCAAGTTTCCAGTTAGGCTCGTGGCGTTTCGGTCTCCACCCTTAAGGTGGGCGCGCCGCGCCCGTCGCCGCTTACTCGAGTGAAAAAGGCGGTGGGTTCGGGAGGTGTCCTCCCGGTCGGGGAGCAGGGGCGGAATCGAATAATTGGTACAACATATTGTTTTAATGCTATTTAATATGATGACGCTTTTCTATTACCCGCAGAATTACCCACAAATAGCTCCGTACCCATGGTTCGGTTCCCAGACGTCCCTGTGCGATCCGGGTCGGAAAGCCCAACCCTGCGTTCGCGGCTTCCTAGTTCTCGCCGCCACGTCAAGATGTGCTTGCACAGTTCAGACCTTCGGCGGTCAGTCGGTCAAT